>NZ_JAIEWN010000040.1:35925-53318 GCF_019599295.1 Oscillochloris sp. ZM17-4
ATACCGCAAAAGTCACACTAAGCGGCGTCGCCGCCGGGGGGCTGAAGCCCCCGGCTAGGTTCTACGAAGGCCGCCTGCGCGGCCTCAGACAGGCCGCGCAGGCGGCCTTCGCAGAACCGTAGCCCGCCCGCTTACGGGCCGGGCACGTGCAGGGTGACAGCGTGACTTTTGCGGTACTGCCAATTTTCAATTTTCAATGCTTCTCACGAGGTATCTGTGAAGGCTGGCACGACAACGGCCCCCTCCTCCCCCAACCCACAGGGTGCTGGCCCCGACCGCTGGCGGCTCCTCGGCGGAGAGCGCTTCTACACGCTCGCGCGCTGGGTGACGATCCTGCTCCTGTTTGCGATCACGCGCTTCATGACCGGCACGCCGATCTGGCCGATCACGACAGAGAGCCAGCCACTGGTGATGATGCTGTGGGCGTATGCGGCGTTCAGCCTCCTGGCGAGCATGGCGGTGTTCATCCCCGGCACCGGGCAGCTGATCAGCCTGGCCTACCTCATCGACATCGGCTTCATCTCGCTGATGGCCTTCTTCGGCGGCGACCAGTTTGCGATCTTCTTCCCGCTGTACCTGCTGCCGCTGATCAACGCGGCCATCCGGCAGCCCCCAGCGGTGAGCCTGCTCTCGGGGATCGCGGCGGCGGTCCTCTACATCGCCGCCTTTATCGGCTGGAGCTACCTGATCAAGCAGAGCGGGGTGACGAGCATTGAGTACGTCGCCCTCGGGCTGCGCGGCCTGATCCTGAGCATGGTGCCCTGGATGACGAGCGGCCTGGCCGAGCGCTGGAGCGAGAATAACCGGCAGAGCGTGGCCGTGGCCCAGCGGCAGTCGGATCAGGCGCTGACCGAGGCGCGGGCCTACCGCGACCAGATGCGCTCGCTCTACGAGGTGGCCTACTCGCTCTCGACCACCATGGATTACCGCCACGTCCTCGAGTCGGCCCTGCGCGAGAGCCGCCGCCTGGTGCCCTACACCTGCGGCTTTGTGCTGCTCTCATCTGGGAACGAGGACGAGCTGTACGTGGCGGCGAGCCAGTCGCTCAGCATCTCCGACCAGTCCCGCAGCCTGATGGCGGGCCGGAGCGGCCTGGCCGACATCCTGCGATCCGCCGAGGCGCGGACGGTGGACGTGACCCAGCAGCGCGAGCTGCAGGTCTTCGAGTCGCTCCGCAGCTGCCGGAGCGCGTGCATCATCCCGCTGCGCGCGGCCCTGCGCACCTACGGCCTGATGGTGGTGGCGACCGACCGGGCCGCCTCGTTCACCGGCGAGCAGATCGATATGCTCTCCGCCCTGTCGAGCTACGCGATCATCGCCCTGCATAACGCCCAGCTGATCTTCGACCTCCAGGAGGAGCGCACCAAGCTGATCTCGAAGGAGGAGGAGGTGCGCCACCAGCTGGCCCGCGACCTCCACGACGGCCCGGCCCAGTCGATCGCGGCGATCACGATGAACATCGAGTTTATCAAGAAGCTGCTCGAACGCGACCCGAAGCGGGTGATCGACGAGCTCGATAAGCTCAGCGCCATGGCCAAGCGCACCACCTACGAGGTGCGCACGATGCTCTTTGAGCTGCGCCCGCTGGTGCTGGAGACCCAGGGTCTCAAGGTGACACTGGAGCAGTACCTTGAGCGATTCAAGGGGAACAACGCCGGGACGCAGATCGTGCTTGAGACCAATGAGATGGGGGACGTCCACCTGGACACGAAGACGGAGGGCACGCTCTTCAATATTATCCAGGAGGCGGTGAACAACGCCCTCAAGCACGCGAAGGCGAAGCACATCTGGGTGCGCATGCGCAGCGATGGCAAGACGCTGCACGCGGTCGTCCAGGATGACGGGGCCGGCTTCGATAAGGCCGCCGTGATGCGAACCTATGAGAAGCGCGGCTCCTTCGGCCTGCTGAATATCGATGAGCGCGCCCGGCTCGTCGGCGGCCAGGCCGATATGGAGTCAGCCATCGGCCAGGGCACGAAGGTGACGATTGTGGTGCCGATCGGGTAGGGCCGAAGCATTGGCCGGCTCGCAAAGCGAGCCGGCCAATGCTTCGGCCCTACGAGGATCCCATGGATAACCCCTACCTCTCCACCCAGCGCGTCCGCGCGGCCCTGCGCTCCCTCGATCTGCGGCCGACGCGCGGCATGGGGCAGAACTTCCTGATCGACCCGCTCGCCCTGGGCGTGATCGTCGACGCCGCCGAGCTCGGCCCCGACGATCTGGCCGTCGAGGTTGGCCCCGGCCTGGGCGTGCTCACCTGGGAGCTGCTGCGCCGCGCCGGGCGGGTGGTGGCGGTGGAGCTCGACCGGCGCCTGGCGGCGCGGCTCCACGAGGAGTTCGCCGGCACCGCCCTGCGGATCGTGCAGGCCGATGTGCTGCGCGTGTCGCCCGCCGAGATCCTGGCGCACGCCAACCCTCAGCCCTCAGCCCTCAGCCCTCAGCCCTACAAGCTCGTGGCCAACCTGCCCTACGCGATCACCGCGCCGGTGCTGCGCCACTTCCTGGAGGGCGACCCGCCGCCGGATCTGACGGTGGTGCTGGTGCAGTGGGAGGTGGCCGAGCGGATCTGCGCGACGCCGGGCGACATGAGCGTGCTGGCCCACTCGGTGCAGATCTATGGCGAGCCGGAGATCGTGGCCCGCGTGCCGGCCAGCAGCTTCCACCCCGCCCCGGCCGTGGACTCGGCGGTGCTGCGCATCCGCCGCCGCCCGGCCCTGGCCGTCGATGTGGATGATGTGCCCGGCCTGTTCCGGATCATCAAGGCCGGATTCCTCCAGCCGCGCAAGCAGCTCGGCAACGCGCTGCCCGGCGGCCTGGCCGCCATGGGCACGGCCCTCGACCGCGAGACAGCCCTGGCCGCCCTGGCCGCCGCCGACGTGAACCCGATGCGCCGCGCCGAGACGCTCTCGCTGGCCGAGTGGGCGACGATCTATCGGTTTTTGTCGGGTGTGGGTGGCGAGGCCGCCCGAGCCAGATAGTAAGAGTATGGGAGGTAGCGATGAACTGCTGGCACTGCGAGCGGCCAGCCCACGGCACGTGCATCTTCTGCGGGCGCGCGGTCTGCCGCGAGCACGCCCAGGAGATGCCGCATATTGTCGCCATCTACCACGACCAGAAGGGCGGCCCGAAGGCGATCGTCACGGCCAAGGCGCTCTTCTGCGGGGTCTGCGACCCGCGCGAGGACCCGGTGGAGATGCCGGAGCTGAAATGATGTTGGTGGCAGCAATGCTGCCACCAACATCATCGGGTGATAGGGGTCGAGCGACGGTGGAAGTAGGCGCTGCGGATGGCCTTCAGCACCTCTTCGAGCTCGAAGGGCTTGCGCAGGACGCTGAGCGCCCCGGCGCGGCCGGCCTCCTCGATCAGGTTGGGCAGCGCCTGGCCGGTGAAGATCAGCACGCGGGCCTCGGGGTCGTAGGCGCGTAGCTCGCGCAGCAGCTCGATCCCATTCATCCCCGGCATCGACAGGTCGCTCAGGACAATGTCGTACCCGCGGGTCTTGTAGGCGTCGAGCGCGCTCAGGGCGTCGGCGTAGATCGTCACCTTGTGGCCGATATGCTCCAGCAGGCCCTGGAGCGACTTGCTGATCGAGATGTCATCGTCGACCACCAGCAGGCTCAGGCTAGGCAGATCCTCTGGCTCCTGCTCGGCTGCGGCGAGGGCGGCGGCCTCCTGGGCGCTCTCTACGATCGGCAGGTGGATGGTCATCGTAGTGCCCTTGCCGGGCTCGCTGTCGACCTCGAAGGCGCCGCCGTGGCTCTTCACGATGCCGTACGACACCGAGAGGCCCAGGCCGGTGCCGGGGGTGGCGCTGCCGCCCAGGGCGCCCTTGGTGGTGACGAATGGCTCGAAGATCTTGTCGCGGATCGAGTCGGGGATGCCGCAGCCGGTATCGGAGACCGCCAGCGTGATCCGCTGGTCGTCGCTGATCAGGCGCACCGTGAGGGTGCCGCCGGCGGGCTTCATCGCGTCGCGGGCGTTGGTGAGGAAGTTGAGGAAGACCTGCGAGATCTGCCCCGAGTCGCAGATCGTCAGCGGCACCGGGCTAATCTTGCGCTCCACCTTGATGTTGTGCTTGCGCAGCTCGATCTCCATCAGGGTCAGGGTGCCCTGCACCGCATCGTAGATATCGGCCAGCTCGCGGCGCGGCTCCTGGCGGCGGCCGAAGGTGAGCAGGCTGCCGGTGATGCTCTTCCCGCGCTTGCAGGTGTCCACCACCACCTTGAGCGACTCGTTCTTCGTCTCATCGTCGGGGCTGGCCAGGCCGAGCTGGGCGTAGCCGAGCATGCCGGCCAGCAGGTTGTTGAACTCGTGGGCGATGCCGGCGGCGAAGGTGCCCACGGCGGCCAGCTTCGACGACTGGATCAGCTCTGCCTGCGACTCCTGCACCTTGCGGAAGAGCCGGGCGTTCTGGATGACCGTGGCCGCCTGGCGGGCGAAGGTCATCAAGACGCGCTGCTCGTCCTCGGAGAGCCCGCGGATCTCGGGGAAGGTGAGGCAGATCGCGCCCATCACGCGCTTCTCCTCGACCAGCGGGATACAGACGAGGGCGTTCCAGTAGATGTTCTGGGTCAGCTCGGGCAGAGGCGCCAAGGTCTGCGTGTGCTGGTCGGTGAACATCATCACGCGCTGGCGGCCGAGCACCGTCTCGTAGCTCTTGGGGAAGGGCACCGGGAAGGGGCCGCTGCCGTCCACGGGGATGGGCAGGTTGTAGGCGGCCACCATCACCGGCTGCTGGAGGTCATCGAGCAGGACGACCCAGCCATTCGAGGCGCTCATCAGCACGGCGAGCCGGTCGCAGAGCAGCTCGAGCATAGCCGGCACGTCGCGGGTGCTGATCAGGGCGACCATCAGGCCCTGGAGGCGCTCAAGCTTGTTGGAGAGGGCCGAGGAGTCGGCGGCGAGGTTCTGCACGGCGGTGCTGTAGCGCAGCAGCTCGCCCTGGCTGCGGAAGGCGTTCTGGAGGACGACGACCGGCACGATGCCGAGCATGAAGGCGAAGCCGTTGATCTCCCAGAGGGTGGCGAGCAGGCCACCGAGGGGGGCGAGCATCAGCACGTGCCAGCGCACCTCATCGTTGCGGAAGCGCATGGCCTGGCGCAGCGGCTTGCCCTCGGCGAAGATTGCCAGCCCGCCCTCGGCGATGCGCTCGACCGCGTAGAGGATCGCCCCGGTGAGCAGGAGCGCGATCAGCGCGGTGAGGGTGGTGTAGGGCAGGTTGCCCACGCCCGGCTCGAAGAAGCCGTCGCTCAGGTGGAGCAGGGCGATCTCCGAGGCGATCACGACGCTGATCGTGCGCACGGCGATGATCGACGCCATCTGCCACCAGGAGATGTCGCGGGCGAGGGCGGCGCTGGCCGTACCGACGATCACGACGCCGAACATAAGCGGCCAGTTGATCGCGGTGACGCCGGCGATCAGCAGGGCCATCGTGATCGAGATGGCCCGGTCGTCCTCGATCTCGAAGGATGTCAGGTCGCCGACCATGAGCATGCCGGCGAAGATCAGGGCCGAGAGGATATCGATCAGCTGGATCGGGCGGGAGGGGTAGACGAGGGATGCCCCGAGGGCGAAGAGGAGCGCCGTACACCAGAGGCCGACGAGGTAGCGTCGTGCTGCCTGAGGGAGAGCGCGCATACAGGGGGCTCCTTGCAAGGGTACAGGGTACAGGGTACAGGGTACAGGCAAATGTACCGGGGCGCCTCACTACTATTGTTTGTTTATAGCACGCTGTGATGAATATACAAGCCGATTGGGCCTGAAAAAGTTAACAAAAAGTTTACGAACGCCGGTCGTAGCTGCCGCCGTGGCGCTTTCATGCTCTCTAAACGCGCCGAGGGGGGCTTTTCGCAACATGCGGGGCGCTGTGGGTGCGGGCGAGCTTCGCTCTCCCACACGCAAAGGCTGGCCCTACAGCGGCTCCCCAGACCCCGCTTTTGTTGGGGGTGGCTTCGCCACCCCCAACCCCCCGCCTGTGCGCGAGCGGCGGTAGGCCTCCAGGCGGGCCCGCGGGTCCTCCAGGGGGGCGACCCAGACGCGCAGGCCGAAGCGGTCGAGGATCTGCGGGCGAAGGGCGCCCTCCTCGGGGTTCATCGAGCCGACGAGGATAAACTGGCTGGGGAAGAGCCGGGTCATCGGGCCGCGGCGCACCAGGGTGCGGCCCTGGGCGGCGGCGTCGAGGATCGCCTCGACCACGGCCGGGTCGAGCAGGTTGATCTCATCGACATAAAGCAGGTTGCGGTGGGCGTGGGCGAGGACGCCCTCGTCGAGCGTCACCCGCTGCTGCTCGATGGCGACCCGCTCATTGACCCCGCCGACCACATCCTCCAGGCGGGCGTTGAGCGGCAGCTCGACGAGGCGCATCGGCTCGCGGGCGCTGTGGGCCTGGCCGTCGGCGTCCTCCCAGCGATGCTCGACCTGCGGCATCAGGTCGAGCAGGCCGCGCACGGCCGTCGTCTTGCCCACGCCGTAGGGGCCGCTGATCAGCACGCCGCCGACCTGCGGGTTGATCAGCCCGAGGATCAGCGCGGTCTTTAGCTCGGGCTGGCCCACCAGGGCGAGCAGCGGGAAGGGGAGGACTTCGTCCATTGCAGATTGTAGATTGCAGATTGCCGATTGTAGGTTGCTGCAATCTGCAATCTACAATCTGCAATCTGCAATGGTTAGAGCATCTCGATCTCGTAGCCGCCGACGGGCGCGTCGGGGCGGATGCGCTCGATGAAGCGGACGACGGCCTCGAGCTGGCCGTGGGCGTAGCCCTGGTCGGTGCTGACGCAGGCGACGCCGATCTCCGCGCGCTGCCAGGTGTCCTGGCCGCCGACCTCGGCGATCGACACGTTGAACTCGTTGCGGACGCGGGCCAGGATGGACTTGACCACCTGGCGCTTCTCCTTGAGGGACTGCGCGGCGAAGACGTGCAGGGTGAGGGTGCAGACTCCGATGACCATATGTTTAAGGATGAAGGATGAAGGATGAAGGATGAAGAAAAGGATGAACATCAGGTTTCATCCTTCATCCTTCATCCTTCATCCTTAGTTCATGTTGCCGAGGCCGGCGGCGGGGGGGAGGATGGCCAGCTCGCCGCGCAGCTCGGCGGCGAGGCCGCGCAGGCGCTCGGTGAGCTCCGTCTCAAGCCAGCGCTGCTTCTGGTCGTAGGGCACGTGAAACTTCTCGGCCAGCTGGTAGGCCATCGTCGCGGGGTCCTCGGCGAGATCCTCGACCTCGATCGGGGCGTCGGAGGCGACAGCGACCGCCTGCCAGTAGCGCCGGTAGGCCGCGCGCAGCTCGCCGGCGGCCGCCTCGACCTGCGGCCCGCCCTCCTCGGGGAGCTCGATCACCGCCGCGACCAGGTAGGGCGCCCGCTGGAGCAGGTACTGGACGCGGAAGCGCCGCACGCCGGTGGCGTTGAGCAGGTAGCGCCCGTCCTCAAGGCGCACATTGGCGCTGATCTCAGCGACCGTGCCGATGCTGGCTGTCTCGGCGGGGCGGGCGAGCGCGCGGCCCTCGACGACCTCATCGCCGGAGCGCAGGTAGATCACCCCGAAGGGGCTGTCCTTCTCGATACACTTGCCGATCATGGAGCGGTAGCGCTCCTCGAAGATGTGCAGGTTGAGCGTGCTGCCAGGGTAGAGCACTGTCCCGAGCGGAAAGAGCGGTAGTTGCTGGATCATACGGGTCTTCTGCTACTCCTCGGCCCACGTGCATGTGAGCACCGTCGCCTCAGCTGGTCCAAGGTGCATATCGATCATGAAGTCGATCTCGGGGCTGGTGAAGAGCTGGAGCGCCATGGCCTGGTCGAAGGCGCAGGGCAGGCCCTCAAGCATCAGGACGACGTGGCCGATGCGCAGCTCAAGCAGCTCGGGGCGCAGCTCGACCTCGCTCGACCCGATCGCGGCCAGCAGCGTCCCCCAGTCGGGCGTATTGCGCATGCAGGCCGCGCGCAGGGCGCTTGAGCGGGCCACGACATCGCAGACCTTACGGGCGTACTCTTCATCTGGGGCGCCGCGCACCGTCACCTGAATAATTTTACCGCCGTTCGATGCATCGCGCACGATCTGCTGTGAGAGCTCGTAGCAGAGCTGGTTGAGCGCATCCTGCCAGGCGGCGAAGGCGCGCGATCCGGCGTCGGTGATCGGCGGCCCCTCGGCGGCCCCGTTGGCCAGGATCATCACCGTATCGTTCGGGCTACAGTCGCCGTCGAGGTTGAGGCGATTGAAGGAGCGGCCCACGCTGTGGCTGAGCGACTGGGCCAGCAGGTGCTGGTCGATCGCCAGGTCGGTGGTGATCATGCAGAGCATGGTGGCCAGCCGGGGGTGGATCATGCGCGTGCCCTTGGCCATCCCGGCCAGCGTCACCCGGTGGCCCTCGCCGAGCTGCACGCGGTAGACGCGCTCCTTGGGCTTGGTGTCGGTGGTGAGGATGGCCACCGCCGCCCGCCGCCCGCCGCCGCTGTCGAGCTCGCTCACCGCGCGGCGGATCCCGTCGCGGATCTTCGGCATCGGCAGGGGCACCCCGATGATGCCGGTGGACATCAGCATCACCGCGTCGCGCTGGATCTCCAGCTCGTCGGCGACCAGCTTGGCGCACTCCACCGCGTCGGTGAGCCCGGCCTGCCCGGTGCCGGCGTTGGCGTGGCCCGAGTTGATCATCACCGCGCGGATGGCCTCGCGGTTGCGCGAGAGGATGGCCTGGCTGAGGTAGACGGGCGCGGCACGGGTGACGCTGGTGGTGAACATGGCCGCCACCTTGCAGGGGTGCAGCGAGTAGATGAGGGCCAGGTCGCGGGCCCTGCTCCCGTCCTTTAGCCCACAGGAGACGCCTGTGGCCCTGAATCCGTGCGGGCTCGAGATGTGTCCGTCCTCGAAGATGGTATAGCTCATTGTGATTGCAGATTGCAGATTGCAGATTGCAGATGGTAGATCACCGACGGCAATCTACCATCTGCAATCTACAATCTGCAATTACCAGACGCGGCACACAAACCCTTTGAGGTACTCGCTCTCCGGGAAGGTCAGCAGGATGGGGTGGTCGGGCGACTGGCCGAGCCGCTCGATGATCTGCACATCGCGCTTGGCGTCGACCGAGGCGCCGAAGACGACCTTCTGAAACAGGTCGGGCGAGATCAGGCCGGAGCAGCTGAAGGTGGCGAGGGTGCCGCCGGGCCTGAGCAGCTGCATCGCGAGCCAGTTGATGTCCTTATAGCCGCGGGTGGCGTGGTTCACCTGGCCCTGGCTCTGGGCGAACTTCGGCGGGTCGAGCACGATCACATCGAAGCGGCGGCCCTCGGCGCGGTAGGCGCGCAGCACCTTGAAGACATTGCCCTCGACATAGTCGGCGGGCGTGGCGATCTCGTTGAGGTCCAGGTTCTGGCGGGCCATGTCGAGCGCGGCGAGGCTGCTGTCGATCAGGGTCAGTCCGGTCGCCCCGGCGCGGGCGGCGTAGGCCGAGAATCCGCCGCTGTAGCAGAAGCAGTCGAGCACATCGGCGCCCCGGCAGTAGGCGGCGACGCGCGCCCGGTTGATCGACTGGTCGAGGTAGGTGCCGGTCTTCTGCCCGGCGCGCAGGTCGGCGATGAGGTGTGGCGGGGGCACGGGCGAGCCGGGGGCGGCCGCCGGGCGCACGACGATCTGGGCGGGTGGCTCCTCGCCCCAGATCAGGCCCTCGGCGGGGGGCAGCCCCTCCTTCTCGCGCATGTCGGCGTCGCTGCGCTCGTAGATGCCGCGCGGGGCCAGCAGGTCGGCCAGGGCGCGGATGAGCGCGCCACGGCGCGCCTCCATGCCCTGGGTGACGATCTGCACCGTCAGGTAGTCGCCGTAGCGGTCGACGATCAGGCCGGGCAGCCCGTCGGACTCGCTAAACACCAGGCGGCATGCGCCGCCCTCGCCATCGGCGAGGCCGGCCCGGCCGGACACGGCGCGGGCGATCCCGTCGCGCAGCCACTCATCATCCAGGTGCTGGTTCGGGTCCCAGGTGCAGAGGCGGGCGCGGATCTGCGAGCTGCCGCTCCAGAGCCCGCGGGCGAGCCAGTCGCCGGAGGGCGCGAGCACGTCCACCGGCTCGCCATCGACCGGGTCGCCGCGCACAGAATCTATCGCCCCCGAGAAGACCCAGGGGTGACGCTGGATGACAGGACGCTCTCGGCCGGGGCGCAGGGTGATGGTTGCCATAAGCTTAGAGCACTGAGGCACTGAGGCACTGAGGCACTAGGCCTAGTGTTTATGCGCTTGCGCCTATGGGGAGACACTGTAACACAGCGGAGTACTAGGGTCAAGTAGGGGATGAGACACGCGGCGTCGCTACGGCAGGCGGGCCTCGTCACCCTCAAGGATGGCCAGGCCGTCGCGGGCCAGACCGCCCACAAGCTCGCGCAGCCAGTCGGCGTCAGCCTCGCTATAGTCGGGCTTGACGAGGGGGCCGAGGCGGCTGAGGGGCAGGGCGGGGTGCGCGCGCAGGGCGTCGATGATCCGCCCGCGGTGCCAGCGCCGCGATCCCTTGAAGGGCTCCTCCCGCCGCTCGGCCACCCGCCGGGCGGGGCGGGGCGGCGCGCCCAGCTCGCGGGCGTCGCCCATCGCCAGGATGGAGGCCTCGTCCTCGGCGCGCTGGGCGGCGTGGGCCCGGCACGCGCCGCTGATCGGGCAGCGCCGGCAGGCCGGGGCGGCCGCCGTGCAGATCAGGGCGCCCAGCTCCATGATCGCCTGGTTCCAGGCCCAGCCCTGGCCGGGCGGGATGAGGGCAGCGCCCAGATCCAGCAGCGCCCGGTCGCCCGGCGGCGGCGCGATCTGATCGGGGCCGACCAGGGCGCGGCGCAGCACCCGGCGGATGTTGGTGTCCATGAAGGCCACATCCTGCTCGAAGGCGAAGCAGGCCACCGCCCCCGCCGTGTAGGGGCCGATCCCCGGCAGGGCCTGCAGCCCCGCCGCCGTGCGCGGGAACTGGCCGCCGCACGAGTCGCGCACGGCGCGGGCGGCCCGCTGCAGGTTCACGGCGCGGCGGTTGTAGCCGAGCCCCGCCCAGAGCCGGATCACCTCCGCCGTCGGCGCGTCGGCCAGCGCGTCCAGGGTCGGGAATGCCTCCAGGAAGGCGTGGTACTTCGGCACCACCCGCTCGACCTGGGTCTGCTGGAGCATGATCTCGGAGACGAGGATGCGGTAGGGGTCGCGGGTGCGACGCCAGGGCAGGTCGCGGGCGTGCGCGGCGAACCATGCGAGGAGGGGTGTCTGGATGTTAGCGGGATTCGTCATTGCACACATGTCGGGGCGCAGCAGCGCCGCGCTGCTGCGCCCTTACGGCGACCCCAGAGCGTAGATGCTCCCCTAATCCCCCGACCTTGCCGCCGTCTGGCCCTCGCGGCGGGCCTCGATCACATCGGGGATGCGGTTGAGCTTGTCGAGCAGGTTCGAGAGCTGGCCGACCGACTGGATCGTGCAGGTGACGTGGAGGACGGTGCGACCGACGCGGCGGCTGCTGCCCTGCTCCACCTTCTCGATGTTGACCCCGGCGTCGGCGATGATCATCGAGACATCGCGCCAGAGGCCGACTCGGTCCCAGGACTCGACGCGGACAGGCACCGAGTAGCCCTTGGGCTGCTGTCCGCCCCAGCTGACATCGATCAGGCGGGCGCGGTCGCGCTCGTTGATGATCGTGCGGCAGTCGGCGCGATGGACGGTGACGCCGCGCCCGCGGGTGACGTAGCCGACGATCGGCTCGCCGACCACCGGGTTGCAGCAGCGGGCCAGGCGGTTGTACACCGTGCCCACGCCGATCACCTGGATGCCGATCGGCTCGATGCGCGAGGGGACGGGGCTCGCCGCAGGCAGCTCGTCGGTGAGCCCCTCTTGCTGGGGCTCGACCAGCTGGGCGAGGGCCTTCTGGGCCACCGTGCGCGCCGAGATATCGCCGGCCCCGATCTGGGCGAACATCTCCTCGACTGATCGCAAGCCCGTCAGCTCCACCAGCTGCTCGAAGCTCACGGCGTTCAGCCCGAGCCGCTTCATCTCCTTCTCGATCAGGTCGCGGCCGCCGGTGACATTCTCCTCGCGCTCGGAGCGGCGGAAGTAGCGCTTGATATGGTCGCGGGCGCTAGGCGTCTTGACGATGCCGAGCCAGTCGCGGCTGGGGCCGCGGCCGACCTTGGCCGTCATCACCTCGACGATCTCGCCGTTTCGCAGGTGGTAGTCGAGCGGCACGATCCGCCCGTTCACCTTGGCGCCGATGCACTTGTTGCCCACCTCGGAGTGGATGCGGTAGGCGAAGTCTACCGGGGTCGAGCCGTCGGGCAGGTCGATGATCTTGCCCTTGGGCGTGAAGACGTAGACCTGCTCCTCAAGCTCGGCCTTGAAGCTCTCGACGAACTCGCGGGCGTCGGTCAGCTCGATGCGCCAGGAGATCAGCTCGCGCAGCCACTTGATCTTCGCCTCGTAGTTCTGGTCGCTGCCGCGGGCGAAGCCCTCTTTGTAGCGCCAGTGGGCGGCGATGCCGTGCTCGGCGACCTGGTGCATCTCCTCGGTGCGGATCTGCACCTCGCAGGGGGTGCCGCCGGGGATGAGCACCGTGGTGTGGAGCGACTGGTAGGAGCTCTCCTTGGGCACGGCGATATAGTCGTCGAACTCGGAGAGCACCGGCGTCCAGAGCATATGGACGACGCCGAGGACGCGGTAGCAGAGCCCGGCGGCGCGCTCCTGGTCCTGCTCCTGGAGGATGATCCGCACGGCCATCTGGTCGTAGATCCGGTCGAGGGGCAGCCCCTTGCGGTCCATCTTGCGCCAGATCGAGTAGATGTGCTTGGGCCGGCCGGAGACCTGGGCGGCGATGCCCTCTTTGTCGAGGGCATCTCTGAGGCGCCGGATCACGCGCTGGATGATCCGCTCGCGGGCCTCTTTGCGCAGGGTGAGGCCCTGGGCGATCTCCTGGTAGCGCTCGGGGTTGATCGCCTTGAAGGCCAGGTCCTCAAGCTCAGACTTCACCTGCCACATGCCGAGGCGGTGGGCCAGGGGCGCGTAGATGTCCAGCGTCTCGCGGGCGACCCGCTTCTGCTTGTTGGGCGGCGTGGCCCCGAGGGTGCGCATATTGTGCAGGCGGTCGGCCAGCTTGATCAGGATCACCCGCGGGTCGTCAGCGGTGGCGATGATCAGCTTGCGGTAAGAGCCGGCCTGCAGCTCCTCCTTCGACTTATGCTCCAGCCCGGACAGCTTGGTGACGCCGTCGACCAGGTGGGCGATGCTGGGGTTGAAGTAGGTGCGCAGCAGCTCAAGCTGGACGCCGGTGTCCTCGACGACATCGTGGAGCAGCGAGGCCGCGATCGACTCGGCGTCGAGGCGCAGCTCCAGCAGGATCGAGGCCACGGCCACCGGGTGGTCGATATAGGGCTCGCCGCTCTGCCGGTACTGGCCGGCGTGGGCGATCTTCGCCAGGGCGTAGGCCCGGCGCACCAGGTCGGCGTCGGCGCTGGGCAGGTACTGGTGCAGCTGGCCGATGATCGCCTCGACGGTGGGCGCGGTCAGGGAGGCCACGTAGTTTCGCCGCACGCTGTCGGCCGACGCCTCGGGGTTCTCCTTCTGGCGCAGGTGCTCGGCGAAGGCCTCGATGATCGGGTGCTGCAGAAAGGGGCTGAGGGAGATGGGCGGATCGGGCTCCGCCGCACGCGGCTGGGGATTGGATGCCCCCAGTTGCCCGCGGTGTCGCGGCGGCTCATCGTAGTCGCTCATCGCAGCCGTGGCAGTCGAGTCGTCCATAGCCGTATCCTCAGCTGAAGGTGTGGATCTGCGAGGGCTTAGCCGTCTCTGGCGAGGGGCGCTCGGGCCGGCAGAGCCGTAAATAAGGCCCAGAGAAGCAAAACGGCTGGCGTACAACGCCAGTCCGCGCTCTCAATTGCATGGTCTTCTGCGGCCACTGCATATAGTACTTTATGGTGGTATGTAGCATAGCACCGCCATATATCCTTGTCAAGGAATGTGCGGGCGGCTGAAGCCGCGCCGGGAGGGCCTGCGGCCGCTGTCGCGGGCGGTTCCGGCGTCGGCGCAGGCCGACGCTCGGCGCGCAGCGCCCCGGCGACGCGGCTTCAGCCGCCCGCCATGGCCACCGTTGCAAGAAGATTCGTGACACCCGAATGTGCGATCCCGCGCCGCCAGGGATTATCCATCGCTTGCAAAGATAACGCAACAATAATAGTGACAGTTCGCGCATTGAATTCGGGCACCCCCGGTGCTATGATGTGCGCATCATGCGCTGCGGGTTATACCGCAGCGCAACGCCATTTCACATGCTCCAATGAGGGGGCACCGCAAGGAAGCACGGCCATGATCCAGAAGGAAGATCTGATTATCCGCGTCGCCGGCGAGTCGGGCGATGGGAGCAACGCGACGGGCGAGATGCTTGCGCAGGCCGCCGCCCGCTCGGGCTTGCACGTCTTCACCTTCCGCACCACCCCCGCCGAGATCAAGGGCGGCCCGGTGATGTTTCAGGTGCGGGCATCGAACAACCCCGTCCGCTCGATGGGCGATGCCGTCGATGTCCTGTTTGCCTTCAACCAGGAGGCATGGGATCTCAATCATGAGGCGCTGGCCCACCACTCGGTGCTCCTGTTCGACCCCGAGGAATTTACACCCCCGGAGAGCTACACCGGCCCAGCCTACCCGGTGCCGATCGGCACGATCGCCGTCGAGGCGGGCAACCGCCGCGGCAAGAATGTGGTCGCCATGGGTGTGGTGGCCGCGATGTTCGGCCTGGGCCTGAGCCGTCTCGAAGCCATTGTGCGCGCCAAGCTGGGCAAGAAGGTTGAGTACCTTGAGTCGAACCTGGCCGCCCTCCAGGCCGGAATCGACTATGCCCACAGCCTCCAGCGCGTCGACAATCTCTGGCTCGACTCGACCGCCGAGCACGAGCGCTATGTGATGACCGGCAACCAGGCGATTGTCGCCGGGGCGCTCCACGCCGGCGTCGGCTTCTTCGCCGGCTACCCGATCACCCCGGCCTCCGATATTATGGAGGGCCTCGCCAGCACCCTTCCCAAGCTCGGCGGCGGCTACCTCCAGGCCGAGGACGAGATCGCCTCGATCATGGCCTGCGTCGGCGCATCCTACGCCGGCAAGAAGGCGATGACGGCGACCTCCGGCCCGGGCCTGGCCCTGATGGGCGAGGCGCTTGGCCTGGCCAGCATGGCTGAGATCCCGCTGGTGGTGGTCGACGCCCAGCGCGGCGGCCCCTCCACCGGCCTGCCCACGAAGACCGAGCAGTCTGACCTGAATATCGCCGTCTACGGCGGCCACGGCGACTCGCCGCGGATCGTGCTGGCCCCGGCCTCGGTGGCCGAGTGCTTCCACCTCTCCGCCTGGGCCTTCAACCTGGCCGAGGAGTACCAGTCGCCGGTGATCCTGCTCTCGGACTACTCGCTCTCCTTCCGCACCGAGACGATCGAGCCCTTCGATCTGGCCAAGTACCCGGTGCTGAACCGCGCCCAGCCCGAGGGCGACCTTCAGCCCAAGGAGTACCAGCGCTACCATATTAATGGCAGCTTTGTCTCGCCGATGGCGCTGCCCGGCACGCTCAACGCCAACTATACCGCCACCGGCCTGGAGCATAACGAGTTCGGCAGCCCGGCCTACACGCCCGAGAACCATGTGATGATGAGCGAGAAGCGCTGGCGCAAGTATGACGCGCTCAGGTCGAGCCGCGCCTATGTGCGCCGCTTCGGCGACCCGATCGCGAAGGTCGGGATCATCTGCTGGGGCACCACCGCCGGCGCCGCCCGCGGGGCTATCCACCTCGCCCGCCAGGAGGAGCTCCCCCTGGCCATGCTCCAGGTGCAGATGATCTCGCCCCTGCCCGTCGATGCCATCCAGGAGTTTATCGACAGCGTCGAGGTCGTGCTCGTGCCCGAGGTGAACTACCTGGGCCAGTTCGCGAAGCTCATCCAGGGCGAGATGGGCGTCCGCGTGATCAGCTTCACCCGGTTCGCGGGCATGCCCTTCTCCCGCCTCGATATTCTGCGCAAGGTCCACGAGCTGATGGGCATCGCTGAGCCGGTGATTGATTAATTGCAGATTGCAGATTGCAGATTGCAGATTGGAGCGCAGCTTCATTTGCAATGGGAGCATATAGCTATGAGTAGTATCCCTATCCCCAATGTGGTCGTGCGTAAGCCGGCCGACTATAAGAGCGACCTCAAGCCGATCTGGTGCCCTGGCTGCGGTGACTTCGCCGTGCTCGCGGCGATGCAGCAGGCGCTGGCCGCCCTCCAGATCGACCCGAAGGACCTGGCGATCGTCTCCGGCATCGGCTGTAGCTCGCGCCTCCCCGGCTTCCTGCAGTCCTACGGCCTGCACACCGTCCACGGCCGCTCCCTGCCGGCCGCCCAGGGCATTAAGCTGGCCCGCCCTGACCTGACGGTGATGGCGGTCGGCGGCGACGGCGACTACTTCAGCATCGGCGCCGGGCACCTGCCCCACGCCTTCCGCCGCGATATCAACATCACCTGCATCGTCATGGATAACGAGATCTATGGCCTCACCAAGGGGCAGACCTCGCCGACCTCGCCGCACGGCCACGTCACCAAGTCGACGCCCATGGGCAACCCGGCCTTCCCGCTGCACCCCCTGGCCCTCGCGATCTCTAGCGGGGCGACCTATGTGGCCCGCGGGTTCTCCAGCCAGCCCAAGCAGCTCGCCGAGCTGATCCGCAAGGGCATGGAGCACCAGGGCTTCAGCTTCATCCAGGCCATGAGCCCCTGCGTGACCTTCTACGACACCTATAAGATCTATAAGGAGAAGGTCTACCAGATCCCCGCCGATCACGACCCGCATGATCGCGAGGCGGCCATGCGCTACGCGATGGAGGCCGACCGCATGCCGCTCGGCCTGATCTACCAGTCCGCCCCCGCCGAGCGGCCCGCCCCCGTCGAGCCGAAGGCCTTCGATACGCTGGCCTACCTGGCGAGGTACCAGGCGTAGCGGTGAGGGTGTGGGAGAGCGACGCTCTCCCACACCCTCACTGTGCGCAGTGTTGTTTTGGCTAAAACAACATCAAGGCCCCGCGACCACATTGTGGTCGCGGGGCCTTTGTGCGTCCATGGGTCGTAGTACCATCTGTGACCGCGCGCTCCCGATGGCGGTACCTCTGAGCTATGGTCGTTGGTTAAGAAAAGGTGTATAACGTCCCTGGGGTAATAAGTTAATAAAAAGTTAAAAGCGCAACGCCGCCGATAACCCGAACGAGCACCGCCCCAACCTCATAAGGAGACGCTTATGCATCGCTCCATCCGCAAGACATTTCGGTTCGTCATCCCGGCCGTGGGCACGCTGATCCTCGGTCTGATCTTCGCCCTGGCGCCGGCCTTCGACACCACTTCCACCTCGGCCTCGGCCGCATCGGCCTCGGCGACGGCGGCCTGCCCGACCGAC
>NZ_JAIEWN010000041.1:0-27089 GCF_019599295.1 Oscillochloris sp. ZM17-4
CTCATCAGCGGGCCGAAGAGGTCTTCGACCTCGTGGCCGTGGAGGCCCGCCGCGCGGGCAGCTACCCGCGTATGGTCACGCAGCTGCGTGCGGCGGGGCGGCTGGTCGAGGCTATCGACCGGCTACTTCAGGAGCCATAACGAATGCCCCAGCAATACATATCTGCCTACGCTGTTCGAGCTAAGCATCTGGTACGACCCAGTGGGATTCGAACGGCTCCAGGCGGTCTCGCTCTGAAGGCTAGCGCGTTCTAACGCGAAGAAACGCCAGGGGATAATTCCCCTGGCGTTTCAAAAATCGATGGTACCCCCAGCGGGATTCGAACCCGCGATCTTCACCTTGAAAGGGTGACGTCCTAGGCCGCTAGACTATGGGGGCGCGCTGGCGTGCATTATAGCAGGGGCGGCGCGAGCTTACAAGCCGGCCCTTACGCCGGCGCATCGCCCTCCGCATCGTCGTAGTAGTCGGCCAGGCCGGCCAGGGCCATCTGGGCCAGGTAGGGCGTCACCTCGTTGCCCAGCGAGGTGCGGAAGGCGCTGTAGTCGATGGCGATCGCCTCGCGCCAGCGGCCCTGCTCGGTGTAGGCCGGCATCAGCCGGCGCAGCTGGGTCGCCAGGAAGCGCCGGGTGTTCGGCACCGCCACGCTGACCACCGCTCGGCGCAGGTAGTCTGAGAAGATGTCTGTCTGGTCGTCCTCCACCACCGGCGGCTCGCCGACCTGGGCGATCATTTTGCTGATCAGCAGCGGGCCGAAGTGCAGCGGCGCGAAGGCCTCGTCGCGGAAGAGCTCGATGCAGAAGGCGTCGATGGCCTGCGCGTCGCGGTGGAGCTCTAGGGCCAGCGCCCGGCGCTCGCGCAGCTGCCGCGCGGCCGTCGCGATCCGCTCCTGCTCGGCCGCGTCCGCCGGCTGCTCCAGCCACGTCCCGGCGCAGCGGGTCAGCAGCACGGCCATCTCACCGCCGCCGGCCAGATCGCTCTTTCGCAGTATTCTGCCCCGCATCGCTCGCTTCTCCTTGCGTTGCTGCCTGGCTCGCGCACCTCTGCAGTGGTGCGCATTCAGGTGGCGCTTGGTGCGCAATCTGCAATCTGCAATCTGCAATCTGCAATGCGCCTAGTATACCGCACCTCGGAAAGTAGACAAAACATCTTAAGAACTTGACTTTAGCCCGGCCCGGCGCTACAATTCCAGCGGGCGGAGAGCAACGTATATGAAAGGAGCGGTGCGCAATGGCGCGGATCTACGACAGCATCACCGACCTGGTCGGCAACACGCCGCTGGTGCGGCTCAATAAGGTGAACGATACGCGGGCCACGGTGCTGGCCAAGCTGGAGTTCTTCAACCCGGCGAGCAGCGTGAAGGACCGCATCGGCCTGGCGATGATCGAGGCCGCCGAGCGCGCGGGCACGATCCGGCCCGGCGAGACCACCCTGGTCGAGCCGACGAGCGGCAACACGGGCATCGGCCTGGCCTTCGTGGCCGCCGCCAAGGGCTACCGTCTCATCCTGACGATGCCCGAGACGATGAGCGTCGAGCGGCGCAAGCTGCTGCGCGGCTACGGCGCCGAGCTGGTGCTCACCCCCGGCACCGAGGGTATGCGCGGCGCGATCTCCCGCGCCGAGGAGATCGTCGCCGACCTGCCGAACGGCTACATGCCGCAGCAGTTTAAGAACCCCGCGAACCCCGAGGTGCATCGCCAGACCACCGCCGAGGAGATCTGGCGCGATACCGATGGCAAGGTGGACGTCCTCGTCGGCGGGGTGGGAACCGGCGGCACGATCACCGGCGTCGGCGAGGTGCTCAAGGCCCGCAAGCCCGGCTTCCAGGTGGTGGCCGTCGAGCCCGAGGCCTCGCCCGTCCTCTCTGGCGGCAAGCCCGGTCCGCATAAGATCCAGGGCATCGGGGCCGGATTCGTGCCCGATGTGCTCAACACCGCGATCATCGATGAGATCCAGCTGGTCAGCAACGACGACGCCTTCGCCATGGCCCGCCGCCTGGCTAAGGAGGAGGGCATCCTGGTCGGCATCAGCAGCGGCGCCGCTGCCACCGCCGCCCTGCGTGTGGCCGCCCGCCCGGAGAACGCCGGCAAGCTGATCGTCTTCATCGTGCCCTCCAACGGCGAGCGCTACCTCTCCACGCCGCTCTACAGCGAGGATTAGGGCCGCGCCTTTACGTTTTCTCAACATAACATTCACCCTTTTGTCATCCCCTTCCCCTGCCCTGATGCTATGATTGCGGTAGAGTAACTATTGCGGCGCAGATCGTGAAGATCTGCGCCGCAATAGCGTTCACCCCACTACTACACCCTTGGGTACTACCGCAATACACACATCGGACGCGCCCACGGCGCGCGGCAGAGGCTGGTGGGGGAGCGCCCTCACCCATGCCTGCCTAGCTCTATACAAGCAGATGGAATGCATGGGGAGGGGCGATGAGCAGCTGGCACATCGGGCGGATCTCACGAGATGGACGCGCGCGGCGGCTTTGGGCGGTGATCGCGCTGCTGGCGCTGGGGGTGATCTGGCTGCCGACCGGCGGCGCACGCGCCGCCGGCCCGATCGCGGTCGGCTGTGTCGGCACGGCCGGGGATGTCGCCGGCCTGATCAGCGCGATCTCCGGCGCGAACGCGGCAGCCGGCGCCGACACGATCGCCCTCGCCGCCGGCTGCACCTACACGCTCGGCGCGGCGCACAATAGCGACGGCGGCCCCAACGGCCTGCCGGTGATCGTCGATACGCTGACGATCCGGGGCAATGGGGCGACGATCGCCCGCAGCGCGACCGCGCCGGCCTTCCGCATCCTCAAGAACAGCGGCGACCTTACCCTCGAAGGCGTGACCCTGGCCGGCGGCCTCTCCTCCGACAGCAACGGCGGCCTCGGCGGCGCGATCTACAACGCCGGCGGCCTCACGCTTAGCGCCAGCACCCTGTCCAATAACCAGGCCATCGGCGGCGACGGCGCGAGCCGCACCAGCGCGTCGAGCGGTGGCGGCGGCGGCGGCGGCGCGGGCCTCGGCGGCGCGATCTATAGCGCGGCCGGGAGCAGCGTCACGATCATCAACAGCACGATCTCGGGCAACCAGGCCGTCGGCGGCAACGGCGGCCACGGCGGCGATAACGGCAGCAGCTTCACCGGCGGCGCCGGCGGCGGCCAGGGCGGCGCGGGCGGCGGCAATAACGGCTCGATCGGCCTGCCCGGCGGCGACGGCAGCTTCGGCGGCGGCGGCGGCGGCGGCGGCGGCAGCAATGGCTCGGCCAGCGACTCCTTCGCCCCCGGCAGCCCGCCGGCGGGCGCGGGCGGCGCGGGCGGGTTCGGCGGCGGCGGCGGCGGCGCGGGCGCGACCCGCTTTGGCGGCAGCGGCAATGTGGGCGGCGCGGCGGGCAGCTTCGGCGGCGCGGGCGGCACCTCCAGCAGCAGCTTCGCGGCCGGCGGCGGCGGCGGCGCGGGCCTCGGCGGCGGCATCTTCGCCGACGGCGCATCGGTCACGATCTCCAGCAGCACGATCTACGCCAACGCCAGCCAGGGCGGCCTCGGCGGCGGCGGCAGCTTCGGCGCGGGCGACGGCGTAAACGGCAGCGCCCTCGGCGGCGGCGTCTTCGCCCGCGGCGGCGCGATCAGCTACCACAGCAGCATCCTGCTCGGCAACGGCGGCTCCGACTGCGCCGCCGATGGCGGCTCGCTCAGCTCCATCGGCTATAACCTGCTGGCCAACGGCGACGGCTGTCCGATCTCTGACTCCGGCGATATCCAGCTGACCGAGCAGAGCCCCGGCATCTTGCCCCTGGCCGATAACGGCGGCCAGACCCGCACCCACGCCCTCGACGCCGGCAGCCCGGCTATCGACGCGGCTGATGCCGCCGGCTGCCCCGACGCCGACCAGCGCGGCGTGGCCCGCCCCCGGGGCACCGCCTGCGATATCGGCGCCTATGAGTACCAGCCGCCGGTGCTCGACTCGGTCTACACGGTCACCACCACCGCCGACAGCGGCGAGGGCTCGCTGCGCCAGGCGATCATCGACTCGAACGCGAACGCCGGCTTCGATACGATCACCTTCTCTCTGCCCGCCGGCCCGCAGACGATCAATCTCAGCTCGCCCCTGCCCACGATCAGCGGCCCGGCGGTGATCGACGGCGCCAGCCAGCCCGGCTACGTTGGCACCTCGCAGATCACGATCGATGGCGCTGCGGCCGGAGCGACCCCCGGCCTGCGCATCACCGCCGGCGGCACGACGGTGCGCGGCCTGACCTTCACCGGCTTCGCCGGCGCCGGCATCGAGCTCGATAGCTCGGACAACCATGTCGAGTCGAATATTATCTACCGCAACGGCGGGGCCGGCGTCGCGCTGCTCAGCGGCAGCGGCAACCGCCTCAGCCAGAACCTCAGCTCTGAGAATGGCGGCCTCGGCATCGATCGCGCATCCGGCGTCAATAACGACCAGCCCGCGCCCGCGATCAGCGCGGCCAGCGAGGGGCCGGGCGACACCGTGATTGTCGGCGCACTCGATACGCAGGCCGAGGCTAGCTACACGATTGACCTCTTCGCCAATGTCTCCTGCGACCCCAGCGGCGGCGGCGAGGGCCAGATCTCCCTCGGCTCGACGACTGTGGATAGCCCGTCCGGCGGCAGCGTCGCCTGGAGCCAGAGCCTGGCCCGCACCGACCTGGCCGGCCTCTGGATCACCGCCGTCGCCACCGATGATGCCGGCAACTCGTCGGCCTTCTCGGACTGTGTCGGGGTGACGTCGAACAACCTGTGGACAGACGCCCTGCCGCTCTCGCTCCAGCCGACGTCGGCCGGTGGGGTTGGCGCGACGGTGAGCCAGGCGATCAGCAGCCCCTCCCAGGAGCGCTGGTATCGCTTCTCGGTCACGCCGGGCAGCCTGGTGCAGATCACCCTGGCCGGCCTGCCGGGCAGCGTGATCACGCTCCACCGCGACCTGCCGACGATCTATGACCAGCTGAGCGCGCCGCCGAGCAGCTCAGGAACCCTGCCGGCGTCGTACCTGCCGGCGTCGTACCTGCCGGCGTCGTACCTGCCGGCATTGTACCTGCCGGCATCGTACCTGCCGGCATCGTACCTGCCGGCATCGTACCTGCCGGCGTCGTATCTGCCGGCGTCGTATCTGCCGGCATCGTACCTGCCGGCGTCGTATCTGCCGGCGTCGTATCTGCCGGCGTCGTATCTGCCGGCGTCGTATCTGCCGGCGTCGTATCTGCCGGCGTCGTATCTGCCGGCCTCCTACCTGCCGGCCTCCTACCTGCCCGAGATCTATGCTGGCGCAGCCATCAAGAGCCTGATCGCAGTCGGGGCCGAGCCGGATGTGTCCATCCAGACGATCGCGCGCAACAGCTGGGATCTCAATGAGAATCTGTACATACGCGTGGTTGGCCCGGCCGACCCGAGCCAGCGCTTCAGCCTGAGCGTCACGGTCCAGGGCGGCGTCTGCGGGGATGTGCAGTCCCCACCCGACGGCACCCCGTCCATCGCGGGTGGCGCGCCCGCGGGCGGCCAGACCAGCCTGATCGTCTGGGACTCGCAGCGCTTTGCCGCGGCGCACCCTGAGAACACTGTGGCCGAGATCAGCGATCTGGCGGGCGCGCTGGCAGATTTTGCCGCCCGCGCCGACATCAGTGGCGCGGTGATCGATCTGGCCGACCACACGACCTACCCGCGTGTGGCCTTCGCCCGCGATCAGCTCGCCGATCATGTCGACTGCAGCGCGGCCGCGAACATGGTGGCGGGCGAGATCAAGGCGGTGATCGACGCCTACCGCAGCCCGCGCCTGCAGTACCTGGTGCTGGTCGGCAGCGACGACAGCGTCCCCTTCTTCCGCTACCCAGACCTGGCCGGGCTGGGCAATGAGCACGAGTACTACCCGCCGGTGGCCGCGAACACCCCCTCGGACACCAGCCTGCGCGATGGCCGGGTGCTCGGCCAGGACGACTACGGCGCGACGCAGACGATCTGGCGCGGCAGCTACGCCTTCCCCATGCCAGGCGCGGCCGTCGGCCGGCTGGTCGGCGGCGCCGGCGACGTGCGCGGCCTGCTTGACGCCTACGACACTGCGAGCGGCGTGGTTACGCCGCGCTCAGCCCTGGTCACCGGCTACGACTTTGTCGCCGACGGCGCGGTCGCGGTGGGCGATGATCTGGCCAGCGGCCTCGGCGTCGCGCCCGACGAGCTGATCCAGCCCGAGGGCGAGGGGCCGGACGGGCCGAACGCATGGACGGCGCGGCAGCTGGGCGACCTGCTGCTCAAGCAGCGCCACGACCTGATCTTCTTCACCGGGCACTTCGACGCCGGCCGCATGCTCGCCGCCGACTACCAGACCAGCCTGCCGGCGAGCGACATCCTCAGCGCGCCGGCCGACTTCACCAACAGCATCCTCTTCGGCCTGGGCTGCCACAGCGGCTACAATGTGCCGTCGCCCGACGCGATCGACGGCTTCTCGCCCCAGCCCGACTGGCCCGAGGCCTACGCCGCACGCGGGGCGACCTACATCGCCGCCACCGGCTACTCCTACGGCGATACCGAGCTGGTCGAGTACGGCGAGCGCTACCTGCTGAACCTGGCCCGCGAGCTGCGCACCGGCACCGGCCCGGTGGCCCTGGGCGATGCGCTCATCCGCGCCAAGCAGGCATACCTCAACCAGAAGACCGCGATCAGCGGCATGGACGAGAAGACGCTGCTGCAGTTCACGCTCTACGGCCTGCCGATGCTCCAGGTGAATATGCCCGGCGCGCGGATCACCTCCGGGGATAGCTCGCTGGTTAGCGACACCGTCGCCGTGGGCGCGGGGACGCCGGGCGCGGCCTTTGGCCTCCAGCTTGGCCGCCAGACCTCCAGCGGCGCGCCGTCGACCGAGATCGGCGTCAGCAGCGCGCTCGTCAGCCGCAGCCTGACCCTGGCCGACCCGGATGGCGGGAGCGTCACCGCGACCTACTACAGCGGCAGCAGCGGCAGTGTGGCCAACCCCGCCGAGGCGATCTTGCCGCTGGAGCTGCGCAATATCGGCGCGAGCGGCCAGATGCTGCGCGGCGTCGGCTTCCGCGGCGGCAGCTACCGCGACCTGCCCAACATCACCCCGCTCACCTCGTCGCCCGCCACCGAGAACTCGCGCGGCTTCGCCTCCTTCTATAGCCAGACCTTCTACCCCGCGCAGCCCTGGAGCGTGAATAGCCTGGGCGCCCTGAGCGGCGACGCCCCGTACCTGTCGGCGATCGTCGGCCAGTATCGCTCGAACGGGGCCGACAGCATCAGCGGCACCATGCGGCTCTTCGACACGATGCGGTTCCGCACCTTCTACCTGCCCGAGAGCTGGACGCAGGGCGCGAGCAGCCGCAGCGCCGGCCTCGCCCCCGCCCCGCGAATCCTAGAGGTGACCAGCAGCCGACTCTCGCCGACCGCCGTGCGGGTGCGGGTCTTTGTGAGCGCCTCGGCGGGCGTGCAGGAGGTCTGGATCACCTACACCGACCTGGCCGCCCCCGGCAGCTGGCAGTCGATCGACCTGGCCGCAGCGCCCGGCGAGCCGGGCTACTGGGAGACGACCGTCAACCTGCCCGACACGGCGGTCTTTATGGCCCAGGCGGTGAGCGCGACCGGCCTGGTGAGCCTCGACAGCAACGGCGGCGCGTTCTACAGCGTCGCCGCGACCCCGCCGGCGCAGCTCACCCCCAGCGCGCTGAGCGCGCCGGGCGCGCCGACGGGCGGCGTGTTTGGCCAGACGGTCAGCTTCACGGCGCGGCTCAGCGCACAGGGCGGGGCGGCTATCGGCGGGCGGCTGCTGCGGCTGCGCATCGGGGGGCAGAGCGCCACGGCCGTCACCGACGACGCGGGCCAGGCGACGCTCAGCATCAGCCTGAGCCAGCCCGCCGGCAGCTACAGCGCGCAGATCAGCGTTGCCGGCGGCGCGGGCTACACCCCGGCGAGCCTGAGCCTGCCCTTCGCCATCCAGAAGGCCGACAGCGCGCTGACGATCGGCCCGGCCGGCCCGCTGACCGCCCCCGCCAGCGCCACCGGGGTCTTCGCGACCCTCACCGACGCAGCCGGCGCGCCGCTGGTCGATCGCTCGGTGATCTTCGTCGCCGTCGACGGCAGCGGCGACAGCTTCGGCCAGACGGCGAAGACCGACCCGGATGGCCAGGCCGCGCTCGGCGCGGTGAGCTGGCCGGCCGGCAGCTACCGCCTGCATGCGTCCTTCGCCAGCAGCGTGTCGATCGCCGGCAAGAGCATCACCCTCAGCGACCCGCTCTACAATGCGTCGGCCAGCGCCGAGCTGAGCCTGACCATCGTGCGCCAGCCCGACACGACAATCGACGACGGGGCGAGCGGGGCGACCGGCGATACGGTGGCCACGTTCAGCTTCAGCGGCAGCGGCGGCGTGGCCCCGCTCAGCTTCGAGTGCGCGCTCGATGGCGCGGCCTTCAGCGCCTGCGCCAGCCCGGTGCGCTACAGCGGGCTCGCCGATGGCGCGCATAGCTTCCAGGTGCGCGCCGTTGATGCGGACGGCCATGCCGACCCGACGCCCGCCACGGCCAGCTGGTCGGTGCAGGTGATCTATCGGGCCATCCAGCTGGGCAAGCAGGTCTGGATTGTGCGCAACATCGCCCTGGCCGGCATGGGCGACTACGACACCTTGCTGAAGAATGGATGGGCGCTGGTGGGCCGCACCAACGGCGCGCGCGACGACGGCGACCTGCGCGGCTTCTCCGTCGAGGGCGGGGTGCCCTACGCCATCGTGCTGAACAAGGCGAAGAAGAAGGACGACCGCTGCATCCTGATCTCGCCGAGGAGCCTGGAGGTGGTGCGGCGGGGCCAGATTCGCCTGATGGACATCGTGCAGGACCCGACGCCCTGCCCGCCGCTGCCGCCGGACACCGAGATCGAGTCCGGGCCGCGGGGCGTCGTCCGCAGCGGCAGCGCCGTCTTCCGCTTCAAGGCTGAAGGTGGCCAGACTCCGATCAGCTTCGCGTGCTCGCTGGACGGCGCGCCCTTCGCGCCGTGCAGCAGCCCGGTTGCCTACCATGACCTGAGCGCCGGGCGGCACACCTTCCAGGTGCGGGCGGTTGACGCAGATGGGCTGGCCGACCCGGAGCCGGCCAGCCGCACCTGGGTGGTGCGGTAGCGCTCACGCGTGAGGGGCGCGGCGCGGGCGTTGCCCGCGCCGCGCCCCTCACCCTGATCGGCGGGCTCAGCCCTGAAGCGCCAGTGCCACCGCCTCCTCAAAGCTCATCACCTGGCCTGTGGCCCACACCGCATCTGCCCTCGCGCCTAGCGTCGTGCGGGCCGGGGTCAGCAGTCGGTCGAGCGCCTGCTGCTCGGCAGCGGGCAGCGGCGTGCCCAGCTCGGCGCGCAGGCTCGCGGCGGCCGAGGCCAGCCTGATCGCCCGCTCGGCGACGCCCTGTGCGGCCGCTAGGCCGGCGTAGTCCTCCAGGCAGTAGGCGATCGCCGTACGGTCGCCCACCTCCACGTTCAGCTCCAGGCTCTCACGCAGCATCGCCGGCAGATCGTCGAGCTTCCCATTGTGCAGCAGCAGGTTCGCCAGCGTGCTGAGCGAGTTTGCAACGCCGCCCTTGTCACCCAGCCCGCGCCGCACAGCGACGCTCTCCTCAAGCAGCGTGCGGGCCTGGCTGATATCGCCGAGGCCACGAGCGGTCATGCCCCAGTTGTTCAAGACGGCGCCCATCGCCCAGCGGTCGCCGAGCTGGCGCAGCATAATCAGGCTCTCGGCGAAGGCCGCCGCCGAGGCGGGGTAGTCCTCGCCAAAGAGCGCCACCACGCCCAGATTATTCAGCAGCCCGGCCACGCCCGGGCGGTCGCCAAGCTCGCGCAGCATCGAAAGGCTCTCCTCGTAGCGCACCTGGGCCAGCAGCAGGTCGCCCTGCTGATTGGCCAGCGTGCCGCCGCCCTTGAGCACATTCGCTCGGGCGGACAGCAGCGCCGGGGTGCGCGCGCCGAGGTCGGCCAGGTCGAGCGCCTGCTGGTAGCACTGCCCGGCCCGCGCGTAGTTGCCCTGTAGGCGGTAGATCTCGCCGATGTCGGCGAGCGTCTGGATCGCGCCGGGCTGGTCGTCGAGCCCGCCGAAGCTGGCCCCCGCCCGCTCCAGCCAGACCAGTGCGTCCTCGTAGCTGCCGCGCTTGCGCAGCAGCCGCCCGATCGCCTGCTGGCATTCGACGCGCATGCGGGCATCATCAGTCGCCTCGGCCAGATCGAGGGCCTGCTGATAGCTGCTCGCCGCGTCGTCCCACTCGCCCACCAGATCGAGCACCTGGCCCAGCCGAAAGAGCACTGGCCCGCGCGCATTCTCAGGGAGCAGACCGAGCAGCCGCTGGTAGTAGTCGATCGCCGTCGCGTTAGCGTAGGCGGCCTGTGCGGCCTCGCCGGCCCGCCGCAGGTAGGTGCGGCGCTTCTCCTCCTCGGTGCTGTGGTCGAAGTGGAAGGCCAGCACGTCGAGGAAGGGCTCCAGGCCGGCCACGTAGGCCTGCTCGATGAACGCGCCCACCTGCCCGTGCAGCCAGGCCCGCGTCTCGAAGGGCAGGCTCTCATAGGCCACGCCGTGGGTCAGGATGTGCTTGAACAGGTAGGACCACTCGGGGTCGGGCTGGTCGACCAGGGTCAGCTCCATGCGGCTCATCGCGTCCAGGTCGGCGCGCACCTGGCTCGGCAGGCCGAGGGATGGGTGGATGCCCCAGAGCCAGGCGGCGCGGAAGGAGCGGCCGATCACGCTGGCCACCTTCAGCGTCGTCTTCTGGTTCTCGCTGAGCTGGTCGATCCGGCTGAGGATCAGGCTGTAGAGGCTGGTGGGCAGGTCGAGCTGCTCCAGCTCGCGGGCGTTGCGCGGGGCGGCCCCCATCGTGTGCAGGTAGTTCAGCAGCTCCTCGATGAAGAAGGGGTTTCCCTGGGCGCGGGCCACCAGCTGGTCGATCACATCGGCCGGCAGGTCGCTGGCCATATCGAGGTGTACCTGCTTGAGCCCGACCAGCTCGGCGGCCTCGGCCTGGCTCAGCTCGGTCAGCTGGATCACCGTGCAGTACGGCAGGGTCGTCACCCGCGGCGGGCGCAGGTAGTCGAGCTCGGGCGGCCGGTAGGCCACCACGATCAGCACCGGCATATCGAAGATCGCCCGCCCCACGATCTCGATCAGGTCGTGGGAGAGTGGGTCGAGCCAGTGCGAGTCCTCGATGACGATCATCAGCGGGCTGGCCTGGCTGCGCACCCGCAGGCAGGCCACTAGCAGGGCCTCAAGCGAGATCTTGCGCAGCCGTGAGTCGAGCGACTGGGTGAGATTATTGTCGGGGATGGGCAGGTTCAGCGGCAGCCCGAGCAGCGGCATGCGCGGGAGCAGGTCGGGGTCGATCGCCCGCAGGGCCGCCTCAAGCTGGCCGACCTGCTCCTCAGCAGGGGCGCTGCGGTCGAGCCCGAAGAAGGCCTGGAGGATGCTCTCCCATGCCAGGTAGCTGTCGCTGGTGCCGTAGCTCTGGGCCTCGCCGCTGTAGACCGCCATCCGGCGGCTGACGCCCATCTGGATGCACTCGACCACCAGGCGCGACTTGCCCAGGCCGGCCTCGGCGGTGATCGCCACGATCCGGCCCTGCCCGCCGATCGCCTCGGTCATCATGCGCGCGATCTGATCCAGCTCGGCCTGGCGGCCAACCATCGGCAGGCTGTACATCGCCGACTGCACGTGGACCTGCTGGCGGCTGACGGCGCCCAGCAGGCGGTAGGCCGTCAGCGGCTCGTCGCGGCCCTTCACCTGGAGGGGCGGCAGCTGCTCCCACGCGAAGGCCGCCGCCGCGCCCTGGCGCGCGCTCTCGTTGACATAGATCTGGCCGGGGCCGGCCGCCTGCATCAGACGGGCGGCCATATTCACCTCCTCGCCGAGCACGCCGTAGGTGAGCCGGTCCGCGCTGCCGTAGGCCCCGGTGCGCAGGCGCCCGTGGCTGATGCCGATCCTGACATCGCTGATGAAGCCCAGCTCGGCGGGCGGGGTGCGCAGCATCAGGGCGGCCTCGGCGCTGCGCGCGGCGTCGTCCTCGTGGGCCAGCGGCGCCCCGAATGCCCCGTAGAAGTAGCTGCCCTTGTCGCCGATCGTCAGCTGGAGCAGCGAGCCCTCGTAGCGCCCGATGATGCCCTGCGCCCAGCGGACGTAGGCGTCCAGCTTCTCGCCGGCCGCGTCGTCGTGGTCGTAGTCGATCCCGCTGAAGCTGACGAAGAGTGCGAAGGCCGGGCGCAGATCGGCGAGGAACTGGCCCTGCCCGGCCTCCAGGCGCGCGTAGATCGGCGGCAGCAGCCAGCCCCGCAGCTGCTCCGCGCCCAGCCCGCCCCACGCGATCTCCGGCCACGGCGCCGGCCCGACGGGCGCGCCCAGCCCGCGCAGCACCGCGAACCGCTGCCCCTCCTCATCCTCGCGCCAGCCGCCGATCTGCGGGGGGGCGCTCAGGGCGCCCGGCACCTCCGCCGAGATGATCACCTCGCCCTTCTGGGCCACGTGCTCGCCGGCGACCATCCGGTCCACCGTGCGCCCGGCCAGGGCGTCGATCATCTGGATCTGCGGGGCGCCGACCAGGAACCGGCGCACCGGCCCGTAGGCCACCGAGACCTTCATCGCCAGCGTCACCACGGTGCCGGCGGGGGTGCGCAGCGCGGCGAAGCTCTCCATCTCGCGCTGCATGTCTAGCGCGCAGGCAGCGGCCCGGTCGGCGGCGCTCGACGCTGCCGCCCCCAGCCCCCAGCTCCTAGCCCCCACCCCCCGCTCCGCAAACCAGCAGGTGATCGCGTCGCCGGCGAACCCGATCACCGACCCGTGGTAGCCGTGGACCTGGGCGACCAGCGCGGTGTAGATCGCGTTGAGCTGGCGCGAGAGCTCCTCGGCCCCGCGCTGCGGGCCGAGCTCGCGGGCCAGGCTGTTGGTCAGCGGGGTGAAGCCGGAGATATCGGCGAACAGCACCGCGCCGACGCTCCGGTCGGGCAGCGAGTCGCCGCTCGCCAGCGCGTGGCAGCGGTCGATCGGGAGGTATGCCGTAAGGCCCTGCGTTGTCATCGCTCGCCTTCTGAGATATGCGCGCAGAGATGAAGCGGTGGCGTGAGCGCGGCGCTCTGTTTACGATTCGGACTGCGCCAGCAGCTGCTCCAGCAGCGCGATATTCTGCTGCTTGCGGGCCTCGCGCAGCCGCCGGGCCGATGCTGTCCAGTAGCGGTGCCCGCGTAGGAAGCCGATCTGGCCGCGCAGCCACGCGGCGTCGCCGGGGTCGGGCTGATAATGTGCGAGCTCAGCGCGCAGGCGCAGGTTGAGCGCCAGAAAGTCGTCGCGGCCAAGCAGATCGAGGTCGCTGTCCGCGAGGAGCTGCTCAGGCAGGCTCCTCGGCGACTGCGGCAGCCGGGTGGCCATGATCATGCCGCCGATCTGGGCGATCTGCGCCGGGCTATAGCCATAGGTCGGCAGCACCGCCGCCGCGATCATCACCCCCGCCTCCTCGTGCCCCTCGCGCCGCTGGAGGAAGCCGAGGTCGTGAAAGTATGCCGCCGTGCGCAAGAGCATCAGAGCCTCGCCGGCAACCCCCTCCAGCGGGGCGAGCCGCTCCATCGCAGGGGCAACATCGTCGCGGGTGTGGGTGAGCGAGTGGTAGCAGAGCGCCGGGTCGAGGTCGTTGGTCAGGCAGCTCAGGGCGTACGTGCGGGCCTGCTCGTAATCGGGCTGACTCATCGGCTCGTACTCCTGCCATGCCGCGCTGAGCCCCCGCACCGCAGCATGCGCTGAGCCGCAATACCGCAAAACTCGCCCTGTGCGGCGTCGCCCGGCGGCTGAAGCCGCGGGCTACGGTCTGCGAAGGCCGCCTGCGCGGCCTCAGGCAGGCCGCGCAGGCGGCCTTCGTTGGACAAGAGCCCGCCCGTGTACGGGCCGGGCACGCGCAGCGTGACAGGGTGACGTTTGTGCTACTGCGCTGAGCCGTATGATCTAAACGATCATCGGGCACCGAATCGCTAGCGCAGACGGTAGGGTGGCTCCTCACTATTATAGATGATCGCCTGCGCTTCTTGGTCGCCGAGGTTGAGCAGCCGCGCGGCGGCCCAGCTCAGCGTGAAGGTCGGGATCGGCTGCGTAAATGGGATCAGCGCCTCGATCACGGCCTTATTGCGCAGCCCGTACAGGCCCATCCGGTCGAGGATGATCCAGCTGATCGGGGCGGAGAAGAAATCTAGGCCGAAGTCGAGGAGATCGAGCAGCACCACGAGCAGGAGCGGCACATAGCGCATGGTGGTGAAGAAGCCGGCGTCGTGCGGCACCTGGAGTCGGCGGATCTGTCGCACCATCAGCACCAGCCCGATCAGGGCGATGGTCAGGGCCGCGCCCATGGCCACGAGCAGCCAGAAGATCACCTGGCCGATTCCACTGTTGAACATCGTGTCACCCCTCTGTAGCCGGCCTGTCCCCTGCGCCCTGTCCCATGTCTATGACGAGCCCCTGGCGCTGCGGGTTGCGGCCCAGAGCCAGAGCAGACAGGCCCCGGCGGGCACGAGGATTGCTATCGTAAGCGTCGAGATCTCAAGCGTGGCCCCAAACTGGCGCTGGGCCTGGTCGAGCGCCGCGAGCGGGGCCACCAGCGGCCACGTCGCCGCGTAGAGCGCCGCGACCGCCGGGCTGTCGGGGCGGGCGGCCAGGAGGCGGGCCAGGAGGCGGGCCAGAAGCAGGGCCTCGGCCGCGCCGGCGAGCCACACAAGGATCCGCGTCAGAATCGCGGCCCGGGCATGCATCTTTTTGGGGGAATGATTCGTCATAGATAGAGGGGCAGCGATGCGGCGACGGGCGAACACAGCCGAAGCTCACGCCCGTGTCACGCATCTATGACTTTTGAACTATGGCATGTGTAAGATTGTTCTGATACACTGAGGGTGTGAACTAACCAGCTCACATTCCCACCCTCACGAACGTAGAACGGCGCTATTGTAGCAGGGGGCCACGCCGTGATCAATGCAACCACCCACCAGGGTGCCGAGGGCGTTCTGCGCGCTGACGCTCGGCATGTTCGCCATATCAGCTCGCGCGCGCTCCTCATCATGATGGGCGTCGAGCTGGTGATGATCTTCGGCGTGCTTGTCTGGGCGCTCTTCTGGCTGCTGCCCACCAGCACCCCCTTTGCCTCGCATCAGGATCTGACCCCGGTGGTCGAGATGGTGCGCGGGAGCCTCAGCGGCGCGATCAACGACCCGATGGTCGATGTGGTGCCCGGGGTGAGCGCGCGCTCCAGCAACCTGCGCGGCCTGAGCATGGGCGGCTCCGTCTTCTACTACTACGTCGAGGGCCACGCGAACTTCGACCCGCTGAGCCGCGGCGTCGTCGGCCACGACTCGGTCGAGATCATGCTGCGCGACTCCAGCGGCCCCAGCGCGTTCGTGATCTACCGCATGCGCTAGCCCGCCGACCCAAACGTATCGCCCGGCGAGCACTGCTCGCCGGGCGGTTTGCGTTTAGGGCTGCTGCTTCTTGCCTTCCTCCCAGTCGCCCCAGTCACGGTCCTCGGCGGCGCGGATCGCCCGGCGCTTGGCGGCGCGCCGCGCCAGCGGCGTCACCTCGTTCAGCAGCTCCCAGAGCGGGTCCTCCAGGTGCGGGTGCGCCTTGAGCGCCTCCCCGATCGCGGCATAGTCAAAGCCGCGCTGGTGCAGCTCGGCCGCGATCTGCCGCGCCCGGTCGCGGTCGCCCGCGAGCAGCGCATCAACCATATCGGACTCCGGCGAGAGCTGCTCGGCCACAGGAACACCCCTTCATCCTGCAATCTGCAATCTGCAATCTATAATCTGCAATTGTCTAGTGCAGATTCAAGCAACCTTATTTGGACAAGATGCTGCGCGCTGTCTCATCGTAACGCCCAACCCCCGACTCCCAACTCCTAACCCCTGCGCTGAAAGCGCACTAGGCCGTCAGGATGATCGGGCCATCATCGGTGATCGCCAGGGTGTGCTCGAACTGCACCGAGCGCCGCCCGTCGCTCGTCCGCACCGTCCAGGCGTCGGAGTCAACCTTCGTCGCCGCGCCGCCGGCGTTCACCATGGGCTCGATCGTGAAGACCATGCCGGCCATGATCTTGCGGATGTTGCGCGGCTCATCGTAGTGCAGCACCGTCGGGTCCTCGTGGAGGTTCTTGCCGAGGCCGTGGCCGGTGTACTCACGCACCACCGAGAAGCCGTTGGACTCGGCGTGCGTCTGGATCACCGCGCCGATCTTCCGCAGGGTGTTGCCGACGCGGGCCTGCTCGATGCCGAGGGCCAGGCACTGCTTCGTCACCTCGATCAGGCGGTGCGTCTCGTCATCGACATCGCCCACCGGGTAGGTCTCGCAGGCGTCTCCGATCCAGCCGTTGAGCCGCAGGCCGATATCGACGCCGATCACATCGCCCTGGCGCAGGCGCTCCTTCTTGCTCGGGATGCCGTGGCAGATCACATCGTTCACCGAGGCGCAGATCGTCGCCGGGAAGGGCGGGATGACGCCGCGCCGGCCGCCGGGGACGTAGCCCTTATACACCGGGTCCGCGCCCTTGCCGCGGATAAACTCCTCGGCGATCGCGTCGAGCTCGGCGGTGGTGACGCCGGGGCGCACGTGCTCGCGCAGCAGGTCGAAGGTGGCGCGCACGAGCTGGCCCGCGTCGCGCAGGAGCGCGATCTGCCGCGCCGACTTAAGTGTTACTGGCATAGTGTGTTCGCTTTCTCACAGGGTGTACCAATACACAGTATACCCCACCCACGCAAGGCGCTCACGCCCTGCCGACCTTCGCGTTCGCGTCCTTCGCCCGCCTTCGCGTCTTTCGTGATCCAAACGCTCGCGCTACCCTTCCGGCAGGGGCGGGCGGGGCAGCAGGCCGGCCCGCTCGACGATCTGCGGGATGGACCGCGTCCAGTCGACCGACATGATATGGATCCCGGCGACCCCCTCGACGCCCAGCAGCTCGCTCACCAGCTCGGCGGCGATCGCGATCCCCTCGCGCTCGGAGTCGGCGGCGGCCAGCATGCGGTCCACGATGCCGTCGGGCATCAGCGTGCCGGGCAGGTGGTCGCGCAGGTAGACGGCCGAGTTCGGGCGGCGCAGCACCATCACCCCCGCGATGATGTGGGCCTGCCGGTGCAGCCCGGCCGCGCGCACATCGGACATCCACTGGCGGAAGCGGGCCACATCGAAGATCAGCTGGGTCTGGATGAACTCGGCGCCGGTCTCGATCTTCTTCTCCAGGCGCGCGGCCCGCTCCACATTCGGGTTGGCCACGCCGCCGATGAAGAACTGCGGGGCGTCCTTCAGCGGCGTGCCCGACTCGAAGGCCGCATCATCGCGCAGCTTGCGCAGCATGCCGATCAGGCGGAACGAGTTGAGGTCGAGCACATTCTTCGCCTCGGGGTGGTCGCCGATGCGCGGGTGGTCGCCGGTCATGCACAGCACATTGCGTACGCCAAGCGCCGCGGCGCTCAGGGCGTCGGACTGGAGGGCGATCCGGTTGCGGTGCTGGCAGGTCATCTGCATGATCGGCTCGACGCCGATCTGGTGGAGCAGGGCGGCGGCGCCCAGGGCCGACATCCGCGCGACGCCGCGCTGGTTGTCGGTGAGGTTGATCGCGTCCACGCTGGCGCGCATGCCCTCGGCCAGCTGGAGCAGCCGGTCGGGGGACGCGCCCTTGGGCGGGGCCACCTCTCCGGTCACCACAATCTGGCCCGCGGCGAGGCGGCGCTGGAGGTTTGAGTGCATCATGTCCATCATCGTAGGGGCGCAGCAGCGAAAGGTGTCTAACTAATATAGACGGCGTGTGCGCTGCTGCGCCCTTACAGCGCCTGCTTCAGGTCGGCGATCAGGTCGTCGATATCCTCAATGCCGCACGAGAGGCGCACCAGGTTGTCGCGCATGCCGACGGCCATGCGCTGCTCGCTCGTCAGCTCGTAGAAGCTCATCAGGGCCGGCTGCTCGACCAGGCTCTCGACGCCGCCCAGGCTCGGGGCGATGTAGGGGATGCGCAGGCGGTCGATGAAGCGCGCGGTGTCATCCAGGCCGCCCTCGATCTCGAAGGAGACCACCCCGCCAAACCCGCGCATCTGGGCGACGGCCACGGCGTGGTCGGGGTGGCTGGGCAGGCCGGGGTAGTGGACGCGGGCCACGCGCGGGTGGGACTCCAGGAAGCGGGCCACCGCCATGCCGCTGCTGTTGTGGCGCTCCATGCGCAGGGCGAAGGTCTTGACCCCGCGGATGAGCAGGTAGGCGCTGTGCGGGTCGCAGATGCCGCCGAGGATTCCCTGGGCCTGGCGCAGCGCGCCGACGATGCCGGGCTTGCCGATCACCACGCCGGCCAGCAGGTCGTTGTGGCCGCCCATATACTTGGTGCAGCTGTGGACCACCAGGTCGATCCCGTGGTCCAGCGGGCGCAGGTTATAGGGCGTGGCGAAGGTCGCGTCGATCAGCGTCTTCACCCGGTGCTGGCGGGCGATGGCCACGACCTGGGGCAGGTCGGCGACGCGCAGGTAGGGGTTCGTGGGCGACTCGCTGATGATCAGGCGGGTCTGCCCGGGGCGCACCGCCCCGGCGAGGGCCGCGTAGTCGCCGGCGGGCACCACCGTATGCTCCACGCCGAGGCGGGCCAGCAGCGTCTGCACAAACTGGCGGGTGCGGCGGTAGCAGTCGTCGGTGAGGATGATGTGGCCGCCGGAGGGCACCATCGCCAGGATGGTGGTGGTGATCGCGCTCATGCCCGAGGGGCAGAGCAGGGCCGCGGCCTCGCCCTGGGGCGACTCGAGGGCGGCCAGCTTGGCCTCGGCGGCGCGTATCGTGGGGTTGCCGTAGCGCCCGTACTCCTCGCGCTCGACCCGCCCCTCCTGAAAGTCGATCAGGGCGGCGGTATCCTCAAAGGGGTAGGTGGCCGAGTGGACAATCGCCGGGGTGATCGCATCGTGAGCGCGCCGGCGCGGCTCTCCGGCGTGGACGGCGGCCGTGCTCGGGCCGTGCTCGGGGGAGTCTGGCTCTACAGGCATAAAAAAACCTCACCGCTCCGGATGAGTGCATTGCTGCGTCAGGTAATAGTGCGAGAGTATAGCAGGGCCGTGGGGCTCTGTCAATGAATTGTTGCGGCCGGGGTGCGGCGCTTTGCGGGAGGACGACACACACGCGCAGAGCGGGGGCGCTGGCTTGGCCAGCGCCCCCGCTCTGCGACCCCACGCTACCGCAGGCGGACGGTCTCGCCGGTGGTGGGCTGCTCGCCGACGATCGTCACCTTGGGCTGCTGGGCGACCGGCTGCTGGGCCGGCTGGGCCGGGGCGGCGCGGCGGCGGCTGGCGACGTTGGTCAGCACGCGCTGGACGCGCTGGTCGGCCTCAAGCTCGCGGCCGCGCAGCAGCAGGCTGGCGCCGCCGAGCAGCAGGACGCCGGGGACGACGAAGTCGATCAGCAGCAGCAGGGCCAGGCCGACGCCCCAGAGGGCTCCCTGGACGGCCTCGCCGGTGCGGCCGAGGGCGCGCTGGCGGCGGTAGATCGCCACGCCGCCGGCGGCCAGCAGCACGGACGGGATTGCCCACCACAGGTGGAAGATCGCGACGACGCCGAGGGCGATGAGGGCGATGCCCGCGACGCGGGTCTGCGTATCGTTAAGGTTGAGGTTCACGGTCTGCTCCTTCTATGCTAGCGCCTCATTCGGGCGTCTCTCGTGTTCTGGCGATGAGACGCCGGCCTTGCCGCGAATGTTGCAGAGTATCCTGTGGTACCATACTCCCTACCGTTTTCACCAGCCCTTAGGAGCGACCATGAGCACGAACCGCACCGCCGAGCGCGTCCGCAGCTTCGGCACCTCGATCTTCGCCGAGATCAGCGCCCTGGCCGTGCAGCACGGGGCGGTGAACCTTGGGCAGGGCTTCCCCGACTTCGCCGGCCCGGAGTGGGTGAAGTCCGCCGCCGCCGAGGCGATCGCCGCCGACCAGAACCAGTACCCGCCCTACCTGGGCCTGCCCCGCCTGCGCGAGGCGATCGCCGCCGCCTGGCGGGCGAGCGGCTGGCGCGAGGTGGACCCGGCCAGCGAGGTGACGGTGACGAGCGGGGCCACCGAGGCGATCTTCGGCGCTGTCCAGGCCCTGATCAACCCCGGCGACGAGGTGATCGTCTTCGAGCCCTTCTACGACGCCTACGTGCCCGATGTGGTGATGGCCGGCGGCGTGCCTCGCTACGTGCGCCTGCATCCGCCTCTGAAGGATGAAGGGAGAAGGATGGAGGATGAAGCCCCGCGCAGCGACAACAGCGCCGGATCTTCATCCTTCATCCCTCATCCTTCATCCTTAACATGGCACTTCGACCTAGCCGAGCTGGCGGCCGCCTTCAGCCCGCGCACCCGGCTGCTGCTGCTGAACACGCCGCACAACCCGACCGGCAAGGTCTTCTCGCCCGAGGAGCTGGCCCAGATCGCCGCGCTGTGCATCGCCCACGACGTGGTCGTCATCGCCGACGAGGTGTATGAGCATCTGGTCTTCGGGGGGGCCGCGCACACGCCGATCGCCACCCTGCCGGGGATGTGGGAGCGCACCCTGACGGTGAACAGCACCGGCAAGACCTTCAGCCTGACGGGGTGGAAGATCGGCTACGCCGTCGGCCCGGCCGACCTGACGGCGGCCCTGCGCGCGGCCCACCAGTGGATCACCTTCTCGACGAGCACCCCGCTCCAGTCGGCGGCCGCCGTGGCCCTGGAGCAGGCCGCCGCGCGCGGCTACTACGCCGAGCTGCGCGCCGAGTACGACGAGCGCCGCGCCCTGCTGGTCGATGTGCTGCGCGGGGCCGGGCTCCCGACCCTGCCGGTGGAGGGCAGCTACTTTGTGATGGCCGACATCAGCCAGGCCGGGTTCAGCAGCGACGCCGACTTCTGCCGCTGGCTAACCCGCGATGTGGGCGTGGCCGCCATCCCGCCCTCGGCGTTCTACAGGCACCCACAAGGGGGGCACCCACAAGGGGTGCCCCTAAGGCACCCACAAGGGGGGGCCCTAAGGCACCCACAAGGGGTGCCCCTAAGGCACCCACAAGGGGTACCCCTACTTGCGCGGTTCTGCTTTGCGAAGAAGCTGGAGACCCTGCGGGCTGCGGCGGATCGGCTGGCGACGGTGGGCAAGGGGCGCGGCGCATCGTAGGGTCGCCCCGTCAGTAGAGGCCCAGCGTGCCGCCAAGCTCGTAGGCGAGGTCGCGCTCTGTCGGCTGCGCCCGCAGATCGTGGCGCTCAAGCTGGGTCACCAGGGCACCGTCGCGGTCGTAGACGCGGCCGGCGAGGGTGAGCGTGCCGATCACGCGGTCGGCCTCATCGAGGATCATGTAGCCGCCGGGGCTGACGTGTAGGCCGAGGGGCTTGCCACGCCTGCTCGCGATCTCGCCGGTCTCTAGGACGTATGCCCCGCGCAGTCGGATCAGCTTGCTGTGCATATCCCCCTCCTCTCCACTCGCGTTGCGTGCTCATGATAGGGTAGATCGGCGGCGGGTTCTAGAGGCCCAACCTCACAAGAGTATCAGCGAATCCTGAGCAATAGCCGAGCGCAGAGCGGTTGAGCGCAGAGCGAAGAACCGGATCGCATCAGAACGCGATCAGGTGAACCAAAACTGGCTCAACCGTTCTTCCCGCCGCTATAGGAGCGCTGCATCACACGACGCGCAGACAAAAAAGCTGGTGCTGCTGCGGAGAGGCTAGGCCTCTCCGCAGCAGCACCAGCGCGGCATGTGCCTGCTGTGGCGCTACTGCACGCTGAAGCGGATCTCGTAGGAGACGACGTGGTCGATGTGCTTATTCTTCTCGCTCTGTGAGGTCCTCACCGCCATCACATAGAGCCCGCGCTGCGCGTCGGCGGGCGCCGTCCACGTCCAGGTCACCTCGCCGTTCGGGTCGCCGACCAGCTCGTGATCGAAGCGGATGACGGTGCCATCGGGCAAGTTGAGCCAGTAGCCGACCTGCTCCCGATCCTTAAAGCCGCTGGCGGTGAAGGTGAAGGTCGTGCCGGGGCCGCCGCTCTCGGGCGAGACCGAGGCGCCGGCGGTGACGGGGGGCGTATCGCGCACGATGGTGAAGGGGATCACCCGAAAGATGTCGGACTTCTCGCCGTGGGCGACCGCCTGCCACTGGCCGGCGACCGCATCGCCGGGGGCTGTCCACTCCCAGGTCACCGTGCCATCGTCGCTGCTGCGCTTCCAGTCGGGGCCGTTCACGCCCTTGCCGCTCGGGTCGGTGAACCAGAAGTAGATCTTCTCGGGCTTATCGCGGAAGCCGCTGGCGGTGAAGGTGAAGGTCGTGCCGGGGCCGCCGCTGGCCGGGGAGACGCTCGTCCCCGCCGCCGGGTCGGCCATCACCACGGTGAAGGGCGCCTGGGCGCTGCGGCCCGAGCTATCGCCGAGGACGCTCAGAGTCCAGGCGCCGGCGACGGCGTTATTGGGCACATTGTAGGTCCAGGTGGCCGCGCCCTGGCCGTCGGCGGTGGCCGAGATGCGGTTCTCGACGGGCAGGCCGTCGGGTTTGGTGGGCCAGTAGTACAGGTCCTCGCCCGCCTCGAAGCCGGTGACCGAGATCGTCAGGGCGCCGCCGGGCTGGACGCTGGCGGGGCTCAGGCTGATCGTCGGCGCGGTCGGGTCGGCGGGGGCCGGGTTGGCGCCGGTGATGGTGAAGGGCAGCGTCACCTGGATGCCGCTGTCCTTGCCCTTCGTCACCGCCTGCCACGCGCCGCTGGGCGCGTCGGCGGGTGCCGTCCAGCTCCAGCTGATGACGCCCTCGCCATCGGAGACGAGGTAGGGCGTGGCGCTGATCGAGCTGCCGTCCGGCCGGGTGAGCCAGCTGCCGGCCACCTCGGTGCGGTTGAAGCCGCCGACGACCACGGTGAAGGTGGTGCCGGGGGCGCCCGCCGTCGGCGTGATCGCGCGGGCGGGGCCGGCGGGCGCGGTGCCGGTGATCGCGAAGCGGATGTCGACCTGGCGGCTGCTATCGAAGCCGCGGGCGCTGGCCACCCAGGTGCCGGGCGCGAGGCCCGCCGGCGAGTCCCAGATCCAGCTCACCGCGCCGCCCTCGTCGGCATAGATGCGGAACTCCTTGCCGGGGTCGAAGTCGCGGCTCATGCCGTCGGGCTGGGTCAGCCAGGCGCTCACCCGCTCGCCGGGGAGGAAGCCGCGCGCGCTGAAGCTGAATGCGGTGCCGGGCGCGCCGCTGGCGGGCGCGACATCGCCCAGGTCGAGCGGCGCCGAGTCGACCACCTCGAAGCCGATCACCACGCGGACATCGCTCTTGATCCCGCGGGCGGTCATGTTCCAGGGGCCGCTGGGGGTGCCGGGGGCGACATCCCACGACCAGACGATCCCGCCGAGCGTGTCGGCGTAGACCGAGGGGTAGCGCGGGGCGGCGCTGCCGTCGGGGCCGGTGACCCAGGAGTCGACCCGCTCGCCGGGGGTGAAGCCGTCGGCCCGAAAGGTAAAGCGCGTGCCGACGCCGCCCTGCTGGGGGCTGACGGTGCCGCTGGCGGCGCGCGCGGGGGCCGCCGCGAGCAGGCCGGCCAGCAGGGCCAGCACTGCGAGGAGCGGCACAAGCCGTGTGTGTGCGTATCGGATACTCATTCTCTTCCTCACTACTCATACGTTGCCCTGTGCATGTTCCCACAGGTGCGCTCATGCTGCAAGAGGACTCCGGGACGCCTCCCGGCGGGCGGGTTGGGGCAGCGAAGCCACCCCAACCCACTATAAAATCTGGTCTGGGGCTTCGCCCCACGTGCATCAACGTAACCCCCGGCCCCCCGGAATTCCTTGTTGTTTTGGCCAAAACAACAACGGTTTTTAGGGCGGCAGCCCTAACGTTGATGCGCATGGGGCCAAGCCCCAGGATGTTACACCAGCCCCGGCGCTGCGCGCAGCGAGCGAGCTACGCGATGATCTGCAGCGAGCGCGCGATCGCCACTGCCTCGGTGCGATTGCGCGCGCCGAGCTTGCCGAAGATATGCTTGACGTGGGTCTTCACCGTCCCCTCCACGATCGAGAGGCGGGCCGCGATATCGCGGTTCGAGCAGCCGATCTCCATCAGGTCGAGGATCTCGCGCTCGCGGCCGCTGAGCGGCTCGATCAGCGCGGTCGCCGGGGCGCGGCGCGCCGGCGGGGCGATGCTCCGGGGCTGCGGCTCGCCGATGCAGCGTCGCAGCGGCTCAACCCAGTGGGGGAAGCGCCGCGCCAGCTCCTCGCGCAGCATGTGGGCGAAGATCGGGTGGTAGCGATAGCAGCCCGGCCTGCGGCTGATCGGCGTCACGAAGAGGCTGCGGTGGGCGAGCGCCGCGAGGGCGGCCTGCCCGCTCGGGTGGCCGCCGTAGCTGCGCGGCTCGTCCGGGCGGGACGGGTCGCCGTCGGCCAGCAGCTCCTCGCAGCGCCCCGGGCACAGCTCGGGCAGCAGCGCGCTCTTCAGCAGAAAGGCCTGGAGCTGCGGCGGCTGGTGGTCGAGCGCCTCATCGCGGAGATAGTCGAGGACGAAGGGGTGCCCGGCGAGGAACTCATCCAGCTCCGGCGCGCGCCCGGCGGCGGGGCGCAGGGCCAGCCCGGCGAGGTAGAGCCCGGCGGCCCAGCCCTCGGTGTAGTCGACCAGCGCCGCGACCTGGCGCTGGCCGAGGCCCGCAGGCGCCAGCAGCTGCTCGGCCTCGGCCAGCGTCCAGCGCAGCGCCTCGGCGGGGATGTCGGTCAGGCTGCCGTTGGCGCGCAGGCGGGCCACCGGCAGCGCGGGCTCGGCCCGCCCGGCGATCACCAGGCGCAGCTGGGGCGGGGCGTGCGCGATCAGCAGCCCCATGACCTCGTGCGTGGCCGGGTCGGCGATCAGCTGGTAGCCGTCGATGATCAGGGTGAGCGGGGCGGCGCGCTCGGCCACGCAGTTGAGCGCCCAGGCCAGCGGCGGCAGCAGCGAGGGGTCGCTGGCGCGCAGGAGGCTTGCGGGCGGCGGGGCCGGGCGCCTGTACTGCGCCCATTCCGGCACATCGGCGGGCAGCGCCCCCGCATGCCTGAGCGCCGCCAGGATCATGCCGACGAACGTGAGCGGGGCGTCGAGCAGCGGCGCGAGCGAGACCCAGGCCACCGTCGCCCCCTCGGCGATCCGGCCCTCGGCCCAGCTGCGCAGCAGCGTGGTCTTGCCGGCTCCGGCCGGCGCGATCAGCAGCGTGACCCGGTGGCGCCCGGCGGCCTGGTCGAGCGGCCGCAGCAGCCGCGGCCGGCGCACAACCGGCGTCGCGCCCTGGGGCGGCGAGACGTGCTGGCGGATCAGCGGCGGGAGGGTGTTGCGTGTATGTGGGGCGTTCGTTAGAGCTGTCGGATGTGTGCTCAATAGTAGGCCTCCTCTGTGAGCCCACTGTTACTCGTGGCGCAGCGCCTCGATCGGGTTAAGCTGGGCCGCGCGGCGGGCCGGGTAGATCCCGAAGAAGAGCCCCACCGCCATCGCGAAGCCCACCGCGATCACCACGGTGGACCAGGTCACCGGCGCGTCGAGCAGGCCGATCAGGCTGATGATGATCGGGATGGAGCTGCCTAGCGCCAGGCCGATCAGGCCGCCGGCGGTGCTGAGCACCAGTGCTTCGACGACGAACTGGAGCAAAATGTCGCGCCCGCGGGCGCCGACCGCCTTGCGCAGGCCGATCTCGCGCGTCCGCTCGCTCACGCTCACCAGCATGATGTTCATGATCCCGATCCCTCCCACCAGCAGCGAGATCGCGGCCACCGCGCCCAGGAAGAGCGTGAGCAGGCTGGTGACGGTGGTGAGCGTGCTGAGCAGCGAGGCCTGGTCGAAGACATCGAAGTCATCCTGTATGCCGTCGGCGCTGAGCCGGTGGCGGTCGCGCAGCAGGGACTGGATCTGGGCGATCACGCTGTCGATATTATCGGCGTCGGGCACCGAGATGCTGATCGACGAGACCAGCCAGCCGTTGCCGTCGGGGGTGCGCGCGCCGAAGAGCCGCTGCTGGGCCACCGAGATCGGCACCAGCGCCCGGTCATCCACCGAGCCGCCGAAGCCGCTGCTGCCCTTGGTGTTCAGCACGCCGATCACACGGAAGGACTGACCCTTGATCCGCACGACCTGGCCAACCGCCGCGCCGCTGCCGAAGAGGTCGTTTGCAAGATTCGCGCCAAGCACGACCACCGTGGACGAGCCGCGCACATGGCTCTCGTCGAGGTAGCTGCCGCTCTGGAGGGTGAGCGAGTTGATCTCGAAGTAGGCCGGGGTGATGCCGGTGACGGTGGCGTTGGCGTCGGCGGCGGGGGCGATCACCTGGGCGCCGCCGCCGAACTGCGGCGCCGGCCCGACGATCGGCAGGCCCAGCCGCGCGACCGCATCCGAGTCGGCCAGGGTCAGGGTCTGGGCCTGGCCGGCGCTGCCGGGGCCACGGTTCTGCGGCGAGCCGGGCATGATCGTCAGGACGTTGGTGCCGGTCGAGGCGACGCTGGAGGTGATCGCGGCGCTGGCCCCGCCGCCGATCGAGAGCAGGGCCACCACCGAGCCAACGCCGATGATCACGCCGAGCATGGTCAGGAAGGCCCGCATCTTGTTGGCCAGCAGGCTGTCGAAGGCCAGCCGCACCACCTCGCCCACCCCCACCGTCGATGAGCCGCTCTCGCCCAGCGGCTCCAGGATGGGCAGGCTCGGCTCGGCCGGTGCTATACGTGTTGCCGTTGCCATTGATTATTTCCTGTTGGGGCGCAGCAGCGCGGCGCTGCTGCGCCCTTACATACGCCGATCTCTTGGGGCGCAGCAGCGCCGCGCTGCAGCGCCCTTACATACGCCGATCCTCGACCAGCAGGCCGTCGCGCATCGTCAGGACGCGCTGGGCGTAGGCGGCCACATCCAGCTCGTGGGTCACCAGGATGATCGTGATGCCCTGCTCGCGGTTGAGGCGCTGGAAGATCTGCATGATCTCCACCGACGTCTTGCTGTCGAGGGCACCGGTGGGCTCGTCGGCGAGCAGCACGGCGGGGCTGCCGACCAGGGCGCGGGCGATGGCCACGCGCTGCTGCTGGCCGCCGGAGAGCTCGGTGGGCTTGTGCCCCATACGGTTGCCCATGCCGACGATCTCCAGGGCGATCTTGGCGCGGCGGTGGCGCTCGGCCGAGGGC
>NZ_JAIEWN010000041.1:27189-52339 GCF_019599295.1 Oscillochloris sp. ZM17-4
GCGACGCGGCTGATGCCGCCCGCCCCAGGATACGCTGCAAGAACATACGCCGCACCCAGCGAGGCCGTTACGTCCTGGGGACTACTTCGCCAAGGGCCTCGGGGGGCCAGAGTGGAGCATCTGCCGCGGCGGGGCGTCCATGTATCGGTCTCCGCGCGTCTAACTGTTTTTCAACGGTTGACATGCCCCCGGCTGGCTGCTACAATCGCGGTTTGTTCGGATGCTCACGAGATGCTATTGGGGGAAACGCCGTGTCCACAGGGGCTCGCTCTCCACAACGCCGCGCGCGATCTATCGGGGTTCTGGTGGCGCTCAGCCTCAGCCTCAGCGCCTGCACGCCGCCTGAGCCGCCGCAGCGCACTCTCCCCACGCTCCCCGCAGTGCTCGATATCACCCCGGCCCCGACGCTCGATATTGATGCGACGGCCACATCCTACGCCAGCGTGGTGCTCCCGTCGCCGACGGCGGCCGCCCTCTACACGGTGCAGCCCGGCGACACCCTGAGCGGGCTGGCCGAGCGCTTCAGCACCACGGTCGATTCGCTCACGGCCGCCAACGGCATCACCGACCCCGACTCGCTCCAGCCTGGGCAGACGCTGATCATCCCCTCGCTCCTGCGCACCCCGGTGATCGGCACCCCCGCGCCGGATGGCACCCCCACCCCCGCGCCCACGCTATCTACGCCCTGAGGCGGCCCCAGAATCCGCCGCAAGACTCCCTTGACACCCGATCATAAACTCGGTATAGTACTTCTGTCGGCTCAATCTACAGCAATGCCGTCCAGGCACGAAGGAGGTGATGCCCATGAGTATTAGTAAGCGTATGGGTGTCACCGTCGGTGAGGCCCGCTAGGGTCGCCGCCAGCGGTGACGCCCGGATCTTTTGTCGAAGGCCCCTGCCACTGGCAGGGGCCTTCGACGTGTACCAGCCCCCTCCGAGAAGCGAGCCCCTGATATGACGCGACGATACCTGACGATCACCCTGGCCCTGGCCCTGCTGCTGGCCGGCGTCGCCGGCGCCGTCTGGTACGGCGGGCGGCCCGTGGCCTACGCGCCCCGCGGCCCCGGCGATATCTACCTGGCCCTGGGCGACTCGCTGGCCTGGGGGGCGCGCCTCGACGACCAGGCCAGCCAGAGCTACCCGGCCCTCATCCACGCCCGCCTCGCCGCCGGCCGGACGATCGCCCTGGAGAACCTGGCCGTCCCCGGCGAGACGAGCGCCTCGCTGATCCGCGGCCAGCTGCCCCGCGCCCTGGCCCTGATCCGCGACGCCCGCGCCCGGGGCCAGCGGGTCAGCCCGATCACCATCGACATCGGCGGGAACGACCTGCGCAACGTCGAGCGGGCCGACCCCGCGGTCCGCGCGGCGACGGTCGAGGCGGTGGGGCGCAACCTCGCCCAGATCATCGGCGACCTGCGGCGGGCCGCAGGCCCCGACGCCGACATCGCCGTGATGACCTACTACAACCCCTATGGCGGCGACCCGGCGGTCGAGGGCGGCGAGGCCTACTGGGTCGAGCGGCTCAACGCGACGATCGGCGCCGCCGCCGCGCCGCGCGGGGCCGCCGTGGCCGACACCTACGGCCCCCTGGGCGGGGGCCGGGCCTACACCCACACCTTCATCCTCCTCGGCGACATCCACGCCAACGCCCTCGGCCACAAGGTCATCGCCGACGCATTCGTCCGCGCGCTGCGCTACCCGTAAGGGCGCAGCAGCGCCGCGCTGCTGCGCCCTTCCTATACCCGCACGCAGTCGTACACCACCCGCGTCGCCTCGGCGGGCGCGGGCTCCCAGCGCGGCGTGCGCCGCGCGGCGAGGGCCAGCCCGGCGGCGTCGAGGGCGGCCAGCACCTCGCCGTCATCCCAGGTGCGCTCCTCGTGCAGCTCCTCGCCGCGCCACCAGCGGTCGATCTCGCGCACGAACCAGACGATCCGCCCCCTGGCCATCCGCTGATCCGCATCGTAGCTCAGCCGGTTGTAGACCAGCAGGTCGGGCGAGTCGAAGACCACCTGGTCGGTGTCGTCCCAGGAGTCGAACTCATAGGTGGTGTTCAGGTCGAAGACCAGCCGCCCGCCCGGGCGCAGCAGGCGGGCCGCGCCCGCGCAGACGGCGGCCAGATCCTCGTGGGCGCCCAGGTAGTTCAGGCTGTCGTACAGGCAGGTGATCAGGTCGAAGGAGGCCGGGCGGAGCGAGCCGCGCGCGGCGGGGCTGCTGCCCAGGCGGCGGATATCGGCGGCGACCCAGCGCACCGGCAGGCTGCGGTCGCGCGCGCGGGCGCGCGCGATCCGCAGCATGTCTGGCGAGCGGTCGACCCCCACCACGCGCGCGCCGGCCTCGGCCAGCATGATCGCGGCGGCCCCAGTGCCGCATGCGAGGTCGAGGGCGCGGCGCGGCGCGGGCATCGAGGCCAGGATGTGTCGCGTCAGATCCTCGGCGAACGAGCCCTGTCCGATGGCGTCGTAGATGGGGGCGTAGGACTCATAGATGCTCATATCATATCAACTGGAATTGATAAATCTGCATACGTGCCGCCGCCAGCGCGCGTTGGAACGCCATGCGCGGCAATCTGCAATCCAAAATCTGCAATCTGAAATGCTATCATGCGTCGCCGAGCAGCGCGTAGCGCCAGTAGCCGAGCGCGGCGCGCAGGGTGTCGAGGAGGCCCAGCGGCGCCGCGGGCACGGGGGAGCCATAGGCGTGCATGCCCTGGTCGCGGGCGATCTTCAGGCTCAGCAGCTGGTCGGCGGGCGCGCTCACGACCAGCAGGCTGCGCGCGCCGCCCTGCCAGGACGTCGCCAGCGCGTCGCCCAGCGAGCGGTCGCCGGCCCCGCTGATCAGCGCCTCGGCGGGCAGCCCCCGGCCGACCAGGGCGGCGTAGGCGCGGCCGCGGCCCGGCCCGGACAGGACGATGTGGCCGCCGTAGCCCCGCCGGTAGAGGTCGATGCCGTGCTCGATCAGCGACGTCGGCGGGATGTCGGGCGCGATCACCAGCAGCAGATCCGCGCTGCGCATATCATCGCGCTGGGCCTGGATGGCGATGGCGGCCGCCGATGTGCCGACCCCGCAGGCCGCGACGATAAGCAGCAGGAGGGCGAGGCGGGCCAGCTGCGCGCCGGCCGCGCGCCACACCCTGTGGCGCAGCAGCGCGTTCATTCGCCCACCGTCGTCATCATGCCCAGCTGGCTGCCGCTCCCGCGCTGCTGGATCGCGGTGATCAGCTGGCGCAGCCGCACTGTGTCGAAGGGCTTGGCGAGCACCGCGTCCGCCCCGCGGGCGCGGGCCTCCTCGGCATCGATCTGCTCGCCCCAGCCGGTGATCAGCACTGTCGCCAGGCTCGGGTGAGCGGCGCGGGCCTCGGCGATCAGCTCCCACCCCGACATCTCAGGCATGCCGAGGTCGGTGCAGAGCAGGTCGAAGTCCTCGGAGCGCAGCAGGGCGAGGGCGCGCTGCGCCGACTCAAGATCGATGACATCGTGCCCGGCCCGGCGCAGGATCTGCGCGAGCACCCGGCGCACCCCGTCGTCGTCCTCGACCACCAGGATGCGGATCGGCTGGCATGATGCGGCCGCACCGTCGGGCGGGCTGTCCACGCTCGCCGGCGCAAGCCGGCGCACCGGCAGCCGCACCTGAAAGGTCGTGCCCCGCCCGGGCTCGCTCTCGACGCTGATCGCGCCCTGGTGTTGCTGGGCGATGCCGTAGGCCATGGACAGGCCCATGCCGGTCCCGCTGGAGCCCTTCGTTGAGAAGAAGGGGTCAAAGATCCGCTGCCGCACCTCGCCGCTCATCCCGACGCCCGTGTCAGATATGGCGATCAGCGCCGAGGGCTCGCCCTCGGCCAGGAGCTCCGTGCGCAGACGCAGCTCGCCGCCCTCGGGCATCGCGTCGATGGCGTTGAGGATGAGGTTTGTCACCAGATCGCGGAGGGCCGCCCCATCGCCGATGATCGGCGGCAGATCGCCGAGGTCGCGGACGATCTTCAGCTGGGCGCCGCGGCTCTGCATGTCGTCGCGCCAGCGCGGGCGGGTGATCGACAGGCTCTCGTCGACAATATCATTGAGCAGCACCTCCTCGTCCGGCAGCGAGCGGTTCGTCTGGGCGAAGTTCTGCAGGCGGCGCACGCTCGCCGCGCCGTCGTGGGCGGCCCGCTCGATGATCCGCAGCCCCTCGGCGGTCTCCGGCTCCGCGGTCGCATCGATCAGCAGCTGGGCGTGGCCGAGGATGCTGCTCAGCAGGTTGTTGAAGTCGTGGGCGATCCCGCTGGACAGCTCGCCGATAGCGCGCATCCGCTCGCTATGCAGCAGCCGCTCCTGGGTGCGGCGCAGCTCCTCGTAGCGCCGGATGTTCGCCAGGGCCACCGCGACCTGGCCGGCCAGCGACTCGGCCAGGTACACATCGCTCTGGTTGAAGCTGCCGCTGATGTTGCTCTCGATATCGATCACGCCCAGGATCGCCTCGCCGTGCCGGATCGCCACGGACAGCTCCGAGCGGGTGTCCCCCAGGGTCGGCACCTCGGCGTAGCGCGAGTCCCGGCTGACATCGTTCACCATCAGGGTCTCGCCGTGGCGGGCGACCCAGCCGCTGACCCCGCGCTGCACCGGGTAGCTGTGGTTCTCGCCAAACTCGGCCACGTCGTTCACAATGCCCTGGGCCGACCAGATCACCAGCCTATCGCCCTCAATCAGGCCGATCACCACCTGGTAGTAGCCGAAGGTGCGGTGCAGCAGGCCGGCGACCTCATCGAGCAGGGACTGCACATCGCTGATGGCGCTCAGGCTCCCGCTCAGCTGGTGGATCACATGGATCTGGCTGGCCCGCGTCTGGGCCTCGCGGAGCAGGCGCGCGTTGTTGATCGCCACCGCCAGGTGGTCGCCGAACATCTGGGCCACCTGCACGTCGGCATCGGCGAAGGCGCTGGGCGTCCACTTGTCGATCGTCAGCACGCCGATGACCGACTCGTTGACGATCAGCGGCACGCCGATCCAGGAGCGGATCAGATCGCTATCGGGCACATTCTGCCAGTCATTGATCTGTCGCACGTCGGGGATGTAGGTGGCGCGGCGGTCGTAGTGGTTGAGCCAGGTGGGCGACCCCGGCCCGGCCGCCAGCACGATGGTCTGGTTGACATCAAACGTATAGCCGTAGCCCGCCACCAGCCGGGCGTACTGCTGATCGTGGAAGAGGAAGACCCCGGCCGAGTCGTAGCGCACAAAGCGGGCCAGCTGCTCAAGGATGAAGTCGAGCACGCGATCCTGGTCGATCATGGCGTTGCAGGCGTTGGCCAGCTGGCTGAGGGTGAGGCTGAGGTCGCGCGCGCGCTGCTCGGCGCTGATCAGCCGCTCGCTGGCCATAACCAGAGAGATCTGGTCGGCCGCGAAGCGCAGCAGGTCGCGCTCGGCCATGCGCCAGTAGCGGTCGGGGCGCAGCGCCCGGGCGATCAGCCAGGCCGGCATCTTGCCGCGGTCCTGCACGATCACATAGATATCGCAGCCGCCGGCGCCGATCTGCTCGCCGTGCTCCTGGGTGCGCGCGTCGGGCTCCCAGATGATATCGGCCGGCTCACCGGCCGACCATGTGGCCACGGCGGAGTAGCCCTCAGTGCCGGGGGCCATCAGGGCGCAGACATTGGCCTCCAGGGCCGCGCCGAGCTCGGCCAGGATGCGCTCGATCTGCCTACTGGCCGCCCCAGGCGCTGCAGAGGCCTGGCTCACCAGGTTCGTCAGCCGCTCGCGGGCGGCCGCGTAGCGCAGGGCGGCGGCGCTGGCCGCGTTGGCGATCGCGATCGCGGCGTGGCTGGCGAAGATCTCGACCACCTGGGCCACGCCGGGCTCGAAGAGCGCGCTGTCCGAGGTGCGGGCCAGGTTGATCGCCCCCAGGGTGCGGTCGTAGACGCGCAGCGGCAGCGAGAAGATAACTGTCTGATGAACAGGGGTGATTCGCTTGTAGCGCGGGTCCTGGCTGGGGTTCACCACCTGGAGCGGCTGGCTGTTCAGCGCGACCCAGCCGGCGATCCCCTCGCCCAGGCGCAGCGACATGCCGGCCGAGAGCTGCGGGTCGATCCCGTGAGCGGCGACGACCGTCAGGCGGTCGCCGCGCTCATCGAGCAGCATGATCGAGACCACCTCGGCCCCGCTCAGGTCGCGTACGGCGGCGATCACCCGGCCCAGCACCTCGTGCAGATCGAGCGACGCGCAGACCAGCCGGCTCAGGTCGAGCAGTGCGGTCATCGTCGTCGGCTGTGCTGAAAGATCGGACATGGGGTCTTCGCCTTTACGCGGGAGTCCAGTAGGTCAGGGCATTATACGATTCTCAAGAGCCGGGCGCAAAGCCAAGCACTGAGCCACTGAGCCACTGAGCCACTGATGCTCATGCCAGCGCAGCATCGCGTGTCGGCGCAGACAAATATGGTGAAGCTGCGCCCTACGCACAGCCTCCGTAACCTTCCGCGCGGTCCGCCCGGTACAGATAGCGACGCCGACAGATGTGTCGGCCCGCTGGAGCCGGCGGGGACGCCCGGCCAATTATCAGGAGGAACGCCGTGAACGCCGTGAAGGGTACGCTAAACCATGTCGAGCTGATCGGTCGCCTGGGCTCCGACCCGGAGATGCGCTTTCTGTCGAGCGGGGTGGCGATGTGCCGCTTCAACCTGGCCACCAACCGCCCCGCCGGCCAGGACGCCCAGGGCAACCGGGCCTACGAGACCGACTGGACCCACGTCGAGGCATGGGAGCGCCTGGCCGAGCTGTGTAACACCTACCTCCACAAGGGCCGCCGCGTGATGGTGTCCGGCAGCCTGCGCAACGACAGCTGGGTCGATAAGGAGAGCGGCCAGACCCGCTACCGCACCTACGTGCGCGCCAGGGAGGTGATGTTCCTCGACCCGCGCCCCGAGCAGGCCGACGCGCCGTCCGAGGTGTCCGAGGAGGAGGATGTTCCGTTCTAGCAGGGGCGCAGCAGCGCGGCGCTGCTGCGCCCTTACTCGAGACGCCGGCAGCGCCGGCGGGGCGCGGCGGCGCGGCAGCGCCGCGCCCTGACACCCCGCGGACATGGTATCATGCGCCCCTATGGACGCATTGAGAGGCCTCAACCCCGAGCAGCGCGCGGCGGTGCTCGCCCCCGTCGGCCCGGTGCTCGTGCGCGCCGGGGCCGGCAGCGGGAAGACCCGCGTGCTCACCCTGCGCATCGCCCACCTGATCGGGTCCGGCGCCCGGCCGACCCAGATCCTCGCCCTGACCTTCACCAATAAGGCGGCCAAGGAGATGCGCGAGCGCCTGCGCAAGCAGCTCGGCGGGCGCTCGCGCGGCCTGCTGGCCGGCACCTTCCACGCCGTCTGCGCCCGCATCCTGCGCGAGCAGATCGCCGGGCGGATCGGCAGCTACACCGCCGACTTCAGCATCTACGCCGGCGACGAGCAGCTCCAGCTAGCCGCCGCCGCCCTCGACGCGGCCACCGAGCGCCCGCCCGTGCTCCTGGAGCCCGACGAGGTGCTGCGCCGCATCTCGCGGGCCAAGAGCCGCCTACAGACCCCGCGCATCATGGCCCGCTTCTCGCCCGACCCGGTCGACCGCTTTATCGCCGGGTGCTACCGCCGCTACCAGCGCGCCCTTGAGCAGGCCAACGCCCTCGACTTCGACGACATGATCCTGCTCACCCACCGCCTGCTCACCGAGCACCACGAGGTGCTCGACGAGCTCCAGGACCGCTGGCACCACGTGCTGGTGGACGAGTACCAGGACACCGACCCCAGCCAGCACGCGATGGTCGAGCTGCTCACCCGCCCCGCCGGCGGCCGCCCGCGCTCGCTCTTCGTGGTCGGCGACGGCATGCAGAGCATCTACGGCTTCCGCAACGCCGACCACAGCATCATCACCCGCTTCGCCGAGGACTTCCCCGAGTCGCAGGTGATCGAGCTGGACACCAACTACCGCTCGCGCCAGCCCATCCTCGACGCGGCCTTCGCGGTCATCCGCCACAGCAAGGCGGTCGCGCCCATGCCGCTGCGCGCGGCCGGGGTGACGGTGCCCGGCGAGCGCTGCCTGCTCATCCACGAGTCGAAGGACGGGCGCGAGGAGGCCGAGCAGATCGCCCGCAGCATCAACGAGCTGCACGGCCAGGGCCGCCAGCTGCGCGAGATGGCCATCCTCTACCGCACCCGCCACATGAGCCGGACGATCGAGGCCGCCCTGCGCCACGCCCAGATCCCCTACAGCGTGCGCGGCAGCGTGGGCTTCTACGACCGGGCGGTGGTGCGCGACGCCCTCTCCTTCCTGCGCGCCGTGGCCAACCCGGCCGACAACCTCAGCCTGGTGCGGGTCGCCAACCTGCCCGCGCGCGGCCTGAGCGCCCAGGCCATCGCCACGCTCACCGCGTTCGGCGCCCAGAACGGGCTCTCGCTCTCCGAGGCTATGGCCCGCCCCGAGGGCCAGAAGCTGCTCTCGCCGAAGGCCGCCGAGGGGGCCAGGCGCATGGCCGCCCTGCTGGCCCGCTGGCGGCGCATGGCCGCCGGCACCGCCTCGCCCGACCACCTGCTGGCCGATGTGCTGGAGCAGAGCGGCTACATGGCCGCCCTGGAGAGCCGATTCAGCCCCGAGGATCTGCCCGATGCCCGCGGCCACCTCCAGGAGCTGATGGCCGCCGCCGAGGAGCACGACAGCCTCTCGGCCATGCTCCAGGAGATCGCCCTGTTCACCAACGCCGACCAGAAGGAGAGCGAGCGCGACCAGGTGCAGCTGCTGACGATCCACGCGGCCAAGGGTCTAGAGTGGGCCTTCGTCTTCGTGGCCGGCCTGGAGGAGAAGACCCTGCCCCACGAGCGCAGCCTCGGCACGCCCGACGGGATCGAGGAGGAGCGCCGGCTCTGCTACGTGGCGCTCACCCGCGCCGCCGAGCGGCTCTATCTCTCCTGGGCGCCCGGCCGCAGCCGCGGCCAGATCCTTAAGCCATCGCGCTTCCTCGACGAGATCCTGGCCTACGGGAAGGAGCGGGCCGCGCGGTAGGGGTTGGGGGTTGGGAGTTGGGAGTTGTGTTCGCTTTAGCTGGAGAGCATTATGCGCCTATCGAACATGCTCGGCCGGACCCTGCGCGACGCGCCGGCCGAGGCCGAGCACGCCGGCCATCAGCTGGCCATGCGGGCCGGGCTGGCCCGCCCGATCGCCCCCGGCAGCTACGCCCTGCTGCCCCTGGGCATGGCCGTCGCCCGCCGCATCGAGGCGATCATGCACGCCGAGATGGCCCGCGCCGGCGGGCAGGAGTTCCGCACGCCGATCGTCCAGCCGGCCGCGCTCTGGGAGGCCACGGGGCGCTACCAGGAGTACGGCCCGCTGATGCTGCGCGCGTCCGACCGCGCCGGGCGGCCCCTGGTCGTCGCGCCGACCCACGAGGAGGCCGTGGCCGAGCTGGCCCGCCGCGAGGTCGGCTCCTACCGCCAGCTGCCGGCCCTGATCTACCAGATCCACACCAAGTACCGCGACGAGATGCGCACTAAGGGCGGCCTGATGCGCCTGCGCGAGTTCACCATGCTCGACGCCTACTCGCTCGACGCCGACGAGGCCGGGCTCGACAAGAGCTACGACGCGGTGGCCGTCGCCTTTGAGCGCACCCTGGAGCGCTGCGGCGTGGCCTACGCGGCCGTCGAGGCCGGCGCGGGCGAGATGGGCGGCGGCGAGGCCCGCGAGTACATGGCCCTCTCGCCCTCCGGCGAGGACACCCTGGCCCGCTGCGCGGGCTGCGGCTACGCGGCGAATGTGGAGGTGGCGGTCAGCGGGGGGCGGGCGTTGGGGGTTGGGAGTCGGGGGTTGGGGGCTGGGGCGATGGAGGAGATCGCCACGCCCAACACGGCCACCATCGCCGACCTTGCGGCCCTCCTGGGCGTGCCCGAGTCGGCCACGGCCAAGGCGGTCTTCTTCGACACGCCCGATCGCGGGCTGATCTTCGCGGTGATCCGGGGCGATCTGGAGGTGAGCGAGGAGAAGCTGCGGGCGGCGGCGCGGGTGAGCGAGCTGCGCCCGGCCAGCGCCGAGCAGATCGCCGCCGCCGGGGCGGTGGCCGGCTACGCCTCGCCGGTCGGGCTGATCGTCTCTGAGGGCGGCTCCCCCGGCGTCCTCGTGGTCGCCGACCCGTCGGTGGCCGAGGGCGCGGGCGGCCTGGTGGCCGGGGCCAACCGCGCCGGCTACCACCTGCGCAATGTCGTGTACGGGCGCGACTGGCGGGCCACGGCGGTGGCCGACATCGCCGCCGTGCGCGCCGGCGACCCCTGCGCGCGCTGCGGGGCGCCCCTGGCCCTCGACCGGGGCGTCGAGATCGGCCATATCTTCAAGCTGGGCGACCGCTACACCCGCGCGGTGGGCGCAACCTACCTGGACGAGGCGGGCGCGGCGCGGCCGGTGGTGATGGGCTCCTACGGCATCGGCGTCGAGCGGCTGATGCAGATCATCATCGAGCAGCACCACGACGAGGCCGGGATCATCTGGCCGGCGAGCGTGGCCCCCGCCGATGTGCATCTGATGGCGCTGGGCAAGGGCGAGTCGCCAAAGGCCGCCGCCGAGGAGCTGATCGGCGAGCTGGAGGCGGCCGGGCTGCGCGTGCTCTACGACGACCGGGGCGAGTCGGCCGGGGTGAAGTTCAACGACGCCGACCTGATCGGGCTGCCGCTGCGCCTGGTGGTGAGCGACCGGCTGCTGGCCGCCGGCGAGCTTGAGCTGAAGCCGCGCGGCGGCGCGGCGGTCAAGGTGCCCCGCGCCGACCTGCTCCGCGCCGCGCGCAATATGCTCGGGGCGCCGGCCTGACACCCATTTCTCAACTACGCGAATAGCGCCGCGCGCCTCGCGCACACGAGGAGCGCGGCCAGTGGACTAGGGGGAGGCGGGCTCATCCAACGGCTCCCCCGCGATAGGCGCCGGCGGGATCGCCGGATCGCCATCGCCCACAGCCTGCGCCGTGACGGCGCTCAGCGCGACGAGATGCTCCGTGACAGCGATCACCGCATCCTTACCCACCGCCTGCACATTCTCGATCTGGACGATCTCCGGCTCGCCCCCGCTGAACAGCCCGCGCTTCAGCTCAAAGCCGACGATCATCGCATCCTTAAAATAGATATCGCCCACCGTGCCGATCTGCTCGCCGGTGGTGCTGATGATCTTCTTGCCAGTGATTCGCTCAGCATTCTTTCGTAGCTCGGCCACCTCGATATCCTCAGCGCCCGCAGGGAAGGGCAGGGCGTCGTCTGCGACGATAAACTCGCCTACCCCGATGATCCGCTCGCGACGAATCACCTGCTCGGGGCCCGACCACCCGCCACCGATGATCAGGGCCACGATCTGGCGGATCTCGGCGTCGAGCACGATATCGCGCACGGTTGCTATCTGGTTGCCGGTGTGCTGCCCGATCACCGGCTTCCCATAGAGATCATTGATTTTTTGCATCATAATGCCCCATCTCCTCTGCTGAAACCTTATCGTATCTACTATTTTTTAGTATATAGCAAGATCTGTGCCGGATGGGGCCGAGCCCCATCCTGAGGCAGGGCATGTGCAACATCGCCGCAGCCCACCCGCCCTTCGCGCCCTTCGCGTCCTTCGCGTCCTCAGTGTTCCCTTCCGCGATCCGGCCCTTTGTGGTACCATCACTGGGCGACCTCACGACGCCGCTCAATTCTCAATTCTTAACTCTCACCTATGCCAAGCATCGACTTCGCCCGCTACTACCGCCCGCACGAGGTGGCCGAGGCCCTGGCCGCCTTCGCCGAGGAGCACCCCGGCCTCGCCGCCGTGCGCAGCATCGGCACGAGCCACGAGGGCCGCGACCTGCTGCTGATCACGCTGACCAACCAGGCCAGCGGGGCCGACACGGACAAGCCGGCCTACTGGCTGGACGCCAACATCCACGCCACTGAGGTGACCGGCTGCATGGCCGCCCTGCACCTCATCCAGCGCGTGCTGACCGGCTACGGCCATGAGCAGGCGATCACCGACCTGCTCGATCAGCGCGCGCTCTACGTGCTGCCCTGCATGAACCCGGACGGCATGGAGCAGGCGCTCACCTCACCGCTCTACGTGCGCTCGGGCACCCGCCGCTACCCCTACGACGACGACCGCGACGGGCTCTACCCGGCCGATATCGACGGCGACGGCCGGATCGTCCAGATGCGCGTGCCCGACCCCGACGGCGGCTGGAAGGTGAGCGATAAGGACCCCCGGCTCATGCGACGGCGCGACCCCGACGAGGTCGGCGGCAGCTACTACCGCGTCTACACCGAGGGGTTGATCCGCGGCTACGACGGCTACCAGGTCAAGGTCGCCCCGCCGGCCCAGGGCCTAGACTTCAACCGCAACTTCCCCTTCATCTGGGCTCCCGAGGGCACGCAGCGCGGCGCCGGCCCCTACCCGGCCAGCGAGCCCGAGATCCGCGCGGTGATCGCGTTCCTGACCAGCCACCTCAATGTGAGCGGCGCGATCGCCTACCACACCTACGGCGGGGCCATCCTGCGGCCCTACTCCGACAAGGCCGACGATGGCATGCACATCGAGGACCTGTGGACCTACAAGGAGATCGGCGGGCGGGGCACGGCGATCACCGGCTACCGCAACCTCTCGGTCTTCCACGGCTTCCGCTACCACCCGCGCCAGGTGATGAGCGGGGCCTTCGACGACTGGGCCTACGACCAGCTGGGCATCTTCGCCTTCACCGTCGAGCTGTGGGATATGATCGGCGAGGCGGGGATCAAGGACCACGACTTTATCGAGTGGTTCCGCGGCCACCCCGAGGAGGACGACCTGAAGCTGCTGGCCTGGAACGACGAGCAGCTGGGCGGGGCCGGCTTCATCGGCTGGCGGCCCTTCGACCACCCCCAGCTCGGCGCGGTCGAGATCGGCGGCTGGGTCGAGCGGCGCACCTTCGGCAACCCGCCGGAACAATTCTTGCTGCACACGATCGAGCCGAACACTGAGTTCGCCCTGGCCCACGCCCGCATGGGGCCGCTGCTGGAGCTGCGCCACTGCGCCGCCGAGGGTCTCGGCGAGGGGATCTACCGGGTGCAGGTGGTTGTGGCGAACAGCGGCTACCTGCCGACCTACGGCAGCAAGCGCGCGGCCGAGCTTGGCGCGGTGCGCCCGATCGAGGTGACGCTCGACATGCCCCCCGGGGCCGAGCTGATCACCGGCGAGCGCGCCCAGGAGATCGGCCAGCTGGAGGGCCGGGCCAACAAGCGCGCGCTCTGGGGAGCCAGCTACCCTACCGACCACCTGCGCAGGCTGGAGTGGACCCTGCGCGCGCCCGCCGGCGGCACCCTGCGCATCACCGCCGCCTCGCAGCGCGCCGGGACGGCAGCCGAGAGCCTGCGGCTCAGCTGAGTCGTCCTAAACCCCGCATCTACGTGGTCGAGATTGCTAGCGAAGCTGGCAATCTTGGCTACATAGAGGATAATCCAGGGAGGGGCCTGCGGCCCCCAAGCACGCACCGCCAGGCGCTATTGTGACTGCCACCATACTATGGAGGTGACCCATGCTCGGATTCGGCAACAACAAGAAGAAGGAAGAGGAAGAGAAGGCCAAGCAGGAGCAGATCGCCCAGGCCATGAAGGCGATGAGCGACCAGATCGCCGGCCAGGCCCAGACGATCAAGCAGCTCCAGGACCAGCTGACGGCGGCCAAGGCCGATGACTCCGCCAGCTCTGTGGCGGCCAAGGCCCTCGCCGCCGCCCAGGCCCAGCTCAAGCAGATGCACGATGAGATGGAGAAGGTGAAGGCCAGCGCCGCCGCCGCCACGGCCGCCGCCGTCACGGCCGGCAAGTCCGCCGCCGCCACCATGGGCGGCGCGGTCGGCAGCGCCGTCGCCGGCGCGATCGGCGTCACCAAGATCGGCCCGTCCTCCGGGGCCTCCGGGGCCGTCGGGGCGCTCGGCGGCCCCGGCTCCGACGCCATCCTCGGCGCGGCTGCCACCGGCGGCCTCTCCGTCGGCGCCACCGCCTACGTGCAGAAGGCCGGCGGCAAGAACCTGCGCCTGCGCGACGCCGCCGGCCTGGGGTCGAACGCCTTCGACGCCCTGCACCCCGGCACCCAGATGACTCTGCTCGCCGGCCCGGTCGAGAAGGATGGCTACCCCTGGTGGCACATCCGCGCCGCCGACGGCCGCGAGGGCTGGGTCGCCGGCACCGAGCTGGTCACTCACCCGGAGTAAGGGATTGTCGATTGCAGATTGTCGATTGCAGATTGCGCAATCTGCAATCGACAATCTGCAATTACGCGGGCTGCCACAGCCGGATCGTCCCGTCGCTGCCGCCGGAGGCGAGCAGATCTCCATCGGCGCTGAACATCACCCGCAGCACGCTGCCGGTGTGGCCGGCGAGCGACTGGAGCGGTGCGCCGTCGCTCACCCGCCAGACCCGGACGCCGCCGTCCACCCCGCCCGAGGCCACCGTCTGACCATCGGGGTGGAGCGCCACCGTGCGGACGGCGTTCTGGTGGCCGCGCAGCTCCTGGCGGACGACGCCGGTGTCCAGATCCCACAGGCGGACGACGCCGTTGCCGTCGCCGGAGGCCAGCAGGCCGCCGGCGCGGCCGTAGGCGACACAGTTCACCCCGCCGCCGTGGCCGGCGAGCGTCGCCAGCAGCGCGTTCTCCTGCAGCCCCCACAGCCGCACGGCGTGGTCGGAGCAGCCGATCGCCAGGCTGCGCCCGTCGGGGTGGAGCGCGATCGTCTGCCCGCCGACCTTCGGCTGCAGCTCCTGGACGAGCGAGCCGTCGCGCAGGCGCCAGAGGCAGATCCGGCCATCGCCGCTGTGCGCGATGATCAGCTGGCCGTCGGAGCTGAGGAACACGCTCTCGATATAGCTGTGGTGGCCGCCGATCGCCTGGACCATACGGCGCGCGCGCACCGCCCAGAGCTTGATCTGATCGCTGTTCCCGGCCGCCGCCAGGAAGCGCCCGTCGTGGCTGTAGGCCACCGAGAGCACATTGCCGCCGTGGTCGTCGAGGGCGCCCTCGGCGGCGCCGTCGGCGGTGCGCCAGATCCGCACGCGCTGGTCCCAGCCGCCCGAGGCGATCTGCCGGCCGTCGGGGCTGATATCAAGCGCCCAGACGCCGCCGCGGTGGGCGCCGATCTGGCGCAGCTGCCGGGCGTCCCCGGCCTCCCAGTTGGCCCGGCGCGCCCCGCCGATCATCTGCATGACGGCGCCCCAGCGCGAGAGGCGGGCCTCCACATCGACGCGGAACCCGGCCCCCGAGCGGTCGCGCATAAGCACCGCATCGCGCAGGCGGCCGGCGTCGGCGGCGCGGCGCATGTCGGCGGTGAGCCGCAGCCGCCGGACGTGGCCGGGCGGCAGGGAGGCGTTCATCGCGCTCGTCACCACCCAGCGCGGCACCTGGATCTCCACGCGCACATAGCGCCGCCCGCTGTTGCTCAGCTGCAGGACCTCCTCGCGGTGGTCCTCGGGGCCGAGCTGGCCGAAGTCGATCAGCTTCCGGTCGGCGGTCAGCCGCGGGGCGACGGCCCCATAGCCCTCGGGGTCGAGCAGGGCCAGCAGCTCATCGAGGCCGGCGTGCTGGTCGGCGGCGTTGCGGCTCGTGATCGCGCCGATATCGGCGGCCAGGCGGTTCTTCCCCCACAGGCGCGTCACCTGGTCGGCGAGGCTGCCGTAGAGCCAGGGGGCGGCCTGCTCCCAGTGCTCCTCGGCCCAGAGCGCCAGGGCGGCCTCGTCGGCGAGGGCCGCCCCGTCGGGCGCCTGCAGGTCGGCGCGGGCCTTCGGGTTGAGGATCGTGTCGAGGGCGGCCAGGAGCTGCGCGGCGGTGGGGCGGCTGTTCGGGTCGAACGACATCCCCTTGGCGATGATCGCCTCCACCAGCGGCGTGACGGTCGGCTCGATGCTGCGGGCGGGCGGGAAGGGGGCCATCCGCCCGGCCATAAACTCCTCCATGTCCGAGCGCTCCATCGCCGGCTGGTAGCCGGTGATCGTCATGTGCAGGGTGGCGCAGAGGGCGTAGATATCGGACTGGGGCACCGCCTCGCCGCGCCACTGCTCGGGCGGGGTGAAGCCGAAGGTGCCGGCCATCTGGGTGTGCTGGGTGTCGACGATGATCGCCTGGGACGGCGTGGCCTTCGAGAGGCCGAAGTCGATCACCCAGACCCGGCCCTCGCTATCGATCAGGATGTTCGAGGGCTTGATGTCGCGGTGGAGCACCGGCTCGGGGCTGCGGCTGTGCATGTAGGCCAGCGCCGCGCAGACCTCGCGGATGATCGCGAGGCCCTCGTCGAGCGGCAGCCGGCCGCCGCGGCCGGCCAGCACCCAGCCCAGGTCGCGGCCCTCGACATACTTCATCACCAGGCAGTGCAGCTCGGGCAGGTACTCGAAGATCTCGGGGATGTTGGGGTGGCCGGGCGTGTTGAGCGTGCTGAGCAGCTGGGCCTCGCGGCGGAAGTTGCTGTAGGCCTGCTCGCGGATGCGCGCGCTCCAGGCCGGGTTCGGCATCTGGCGCTTGGCCACACAGAACCGCCCGAGCTGCTGGTCGCGCACCAGGTAGGCCTGGCCGAACCCGCCGCGGCCGATCGCCCGCTCCACCACATAGCGCCCGCCGCGGCCGATCTGGGCGCCGGGCTGTAGCTCGGCCTCGGGCTCTGGCCCGACCGGCGGGCGCGGGGCCAGCGGCTTGATCGCCGGCGCCGGAGCCCTGGGCCCGCCCGCGATCACCGCGTTATCCGGATCGCCCGCCACCGCCACCCGCGAGCCGCAGGCGTTGCAGAAGCGCGATCCGGGCGGGTTGTGGTGGCCGCAGGCGGGGCATGTGATCATAGTTAATGTTGAATGTTGAATGTTGAATGTTGAATGCCGATCATTTAGCACTCAGCACTCAACATTCAACATTACCCTCCCGTTCCGCGCACGAAGATATTCGGCCAGGCCCGGAAGCGCGTGAAGAAGGTGTCGCGGCTCACCTCGGCCCCGCCCTGGGTGATCACCCGCTCGACGGTGATGTCGCGGCCGCCGCGGGCGGTGTCGCTCTGGTGAACCGTGCCGGCGGGCAGGCTGGGGTCATCGAGGTAGACCGGCTCGCTGGGCGCGCGCACCTCGTTCGTGATCGCCGGCCCCTCCAGGCGCACCTCGCGGCCGGGCTTCGTCCCGTAGAGCCGCACGGCGAGCACCTGGCCGACCTCATCGACATCGGCCTGCATCAGCAGCCAGCTGCCGGTGTCGTTGACGAACTTCAGGTCGTTCACGCCCGTGTAGATCGAGGCGTCCATGCCCTGGCCGTTGCCCTGCGGGCCGAGGCCGAAGCGGTCGTACCAGCTGATATAGAAGGCGTGGGCGTGGCGCTCGGTGATCGGCAGGCCGGCCCAGAACGCCGCCCGGAAGACGGTGGTCGAGTCCTGGCAGACGCCGCCGCCCCACTCAAGCTGGGTGCGGTTGCCGATGATCGCGTAGCCCTCGACGAAGCCGTTGGCCGCGTCCACATCGCCGAGCTGGCGGTTGAAGGAGAACTCCTCGCCGGGCGCGATCAGGACGCCATCCATTCGGGCGGCGCCGGCCTTAATGTTGGTGATGCGGTACTGGGCCGAGCCGGAGAAGCTGCTCAGGCCCTCGCCGACCAGCTCCTTGATCCCGAGCTCGCCGATCGTCGCCTCGGTGATCTTCGGCGTCAGCTGCTCGACGGGCAGCTCCAGGGTGCGCGTGGTGGGCGAGCTGGTCAGCAGCAGGTCGGCGATCTGGGCGGCGGCCTCGTCCTGGATCAGGCGCCAGCCGGGCCGGCCCTCCTGGACGATCGTCACCTGGCCGGCGCTGAAGCGCAGGCGCGGCTCGGCGGTGCCGGTGTCAAGCTGCTGGGCCAGACCCTCGACCGACTGCGCCAGCAGGCCCTCATCTACGCTCACCGCGAGCCCCACGCCGTCGGGGGCGACGCGCAGCAGCTCGGCGAGCTTCTCGGGCGGCCACGACCAGCTGCGGTCGCCGTTGGTGAGCGTGACCGGGCTCTGGAGCAGCTCGGCGGCGCGGGACTGGGCGCGCACCAGGGCGGTGTCGCCCACGATGGGGGGGAGCGCCCTGGTGCGGATGGCGATATCCTGGGGCCTGAGGGCCTGGGCCGCCAGGAGCACATCGTTGGCGGTGGCGTCGACCAGCAGCTGCACGCCGGGGGCGCTGGGCGTGCCGACAACCTTGGCTGCGGCGATGCTCAGGGCGGCGTCCTGGGGCGGCTGCTCGATGTCGGGGGCGATCTGCATCAGGTAGCCCTGGAGCACGCGCTGGTCGGCCACCAGCCGGGGGGTGATGTCGAGGCCGCCCCGGTAGATCTGCCAGATCTCCCGCAGGCGGGTGATCGGGTCGCCCTGGCGTCCGGCGCTCACCGCCTGGCGGGCCACGTCGGCCATGTCGAGGGAGAGGCCCAGCTCGGACAGGGAGGGCTGCCAGGTGCGGCCGGCGTACTCCAGGCTCAGCGGGCGGCTGAGGAAGTCGCCGTAGCGGCTGCTCAGGTCGGCGGCGATGGCCGTGTCGCCGAGGCCGGACACTGGCCGGCCCTGGACGCTCACGCCGGGGAGGGCGGCGTCGCCGTAGTAGAGCTGGAGGGCGTAGGGCAGGGCGAGGGGCGCGGCGATCAGCAGCCCGAGGATGGCCACGGCCCAGGCCCACCCGCCACGGCGGCGGCGGGTGGGCCGTCGGCGAGGGCGGCGGGCGGGCGGCGGCTCGGGCGGCGGGCCGCCCTCCTCAGGCTCGCTGGGCTGGCTGGAGCGACGCCGGCGGATCGGCCCGTACTCCTGGTAGTAGTCGTCTATCGGCATAGCTGCGTTGTCTGCTGGCCTCTGGAGTCGCCACACACGCACCTGCCGAGGTGCGACAGGCGGTGGGGGATCTCCGTATCGGGGCGCGATCTGCTCGCGCACATTGTACAAAATTCTGCCGGCCGGCACAAGTTAAGTTGACAGCGCGGATCGTTTCGGGTATACTCCCACACCGTGAGCGGGCCTCTAGCTCAATGGTAGAGCAGTTGACTCTTAATCAATTGGTTCAGGGTTCGAGTCCCTGGGGGCCCACCAATTCTCTCACAACGCGCCCCGTCGGTGACGACGGGGCGCGTTGTGTATAGCGCTTACGCCCTGGCCGTGTCACGCCCCATCAGGCGCGACGACCGCCGGGACCTCGGTGGTGCGCACGAGCGCGTTGAAGGCCGGCAGATCCTCGGCCAGCGCGGCGTCCACCTCGCGCACCTGCGCCTCCACGCGCGCGGCCAGGTCCGCGCAGAGCTGCTCCTGCGCGCGCGTCGGGCCGCTCTCCGAGGCGCCGGCGAGCGCCGCCAGGAAGCTCAGCTTGGCGTTCAGCATGGCCGGGTAGTTCAGCGTGTCCTGGCTGCTCTTGGCCTTGACCTGGATGAGCTGCTCCTCGGCGGCGGCCAGCCGGGCGTTGAGCTTCTTGCCGGCCTCGGCGATCTGCGCGCCCGCAGCGTGCTTCTCGCTGCGCTTGGCCCATGCGTCCACCTGCTCACGCACCGCGCGCACCCGGTTCACCGCGCCGTGCGCGCGGCCCAGCAGGCCGTGCAGCCGCCGCAGCAGCGCGTACTGCGCCTCGTAATCGGCCTGCGCCGCGACCGCGCGCGGGTCGGCCGCCACGCCGAACTCGGCGCTCAGCGTGCGCCCGCCCACCGCGAGCTCCACGCGGTAGCGCCCGGGCGGCACGCGCGGCGCGGCGCGGTCGACGTCCTTGTGGCCCTCGCCGCTGGCGATCTTCTGCGCCGGCGCGCCGCGCAGGTCCCACACGAAGCGGTTGAGCCCGGCCTTCGCCGGCGCCTTCGGCTCGTCGTCCTCGTCCTGCTTCTTCTTCTCCGCGTCCGACTGCGGCCCCTCGTCCTTCTTCTTGCTCTTGAAGGTGCGCAGCTCGGCGCCCGACGCGTCGCGGAAGGTCAGCGTCAGGTCGCCCTCGGCCGCCTCAGGCAGCACGTAGCTCACCACCGCGCCGTCCGGCGGGTTGGCGCCGGCGTCCAGCCATGTGCGCTTCGCCTCGCCGTCCGGCTTCTTGGACTGGTCGAAGGCCGGGATCATGCCGGCGGCGAAGGTGTAGTTGCGCCCGGCCTGCGGCGTGGCCCCGAAGTCGAGCAGCTTCGCGATCCGCACCGCGTCGCGGGGGGCCAGCAGCGCCAGCTCAGGCTGGGCCGGCAGCTCGCCCAGCTGCCGCAGCAGCGAGAGGTCGTCGAGCACCCAGAACGAGCGGCCGTGCGTGGCCAGCACCAGGTCGCCCTGGGCCACCACCATGTCGTGGATCGGCACCGTCGGCAGGTTGCCGCCCAGCCGCCGCCAGCTCGCGCCGTCGTCGAACGAGGCGTACACGCCGGTCTCGGTGCCGCAGTAGAGCGCGCCGCGCCGCGCCGGGTCCTCGCGCACCACGCGGGTGAAGTCGTCTGCGGCGATGCCGGCGACGATCGCGCGCCAGCTCTGGCCGTAGTCGGACGTGGCGTACAGGTAGGGCGCGAAGTCGTCGTGCTTGTATCGCGTGGCGGCCAGGTAGGCCGCCGCCGGGTCGTGCGGCGATGGCTCAATGATGCTGATCAGCGCCCACTCGGGCAGCTCCGGCGGGGTGATGTTCGCCCAGCTCGCGCCGCCGTCGCGGCTCAGGTGGACCAGGCCGTCGTCGCTGCCGGCCCAGAGCAGGCCGGCCTGGAGCGGCGACTCGGCCAGGGCGAACACCGTGCCGTAGCTCTCAGCGCCGGTGTTGTCCTTGGTGATCGGCCCCCCGGACGGGCCGAGGGTGGCCGGGTCGTTGCGGGTCAGGTCCGGGCTGATCGGCTCCCAGGTCTGGCCCTCGTCGCGCGAGCGGAAGATGTGGTTCGCCCCGATGTAGAGCGTGCCCGGGTCGTGCGGGGAGAGCAGCATCGGCGAGGTCCAGTTGAAGCGGTACTTCTGCTCGCCGGCCGACCAGCCGCTGTACTCCTCGGGCCACACGCTGACCTGGCGCAGCTGGCCGCGGGCGTGGTCGTAGCGCGTCAGGTAGCCCTGGTAGCTGCCGGCGTAGATGATATTCGGGTCGCGCGGGTCCACGGCGATGTAGCCGCTCTCGCCGCCGCCGACCTCGTACCACTCCACGGCGGTGATCGCGTCGCGGCCGCTGCGGCTGGGCACGCTGAAGGTGGAGTTGTCCTGCTGGGCGCCGTAGACCCGGTAGGGCGTGCGGTTGTCCACCGTGACGTGGTAGAACTCGGAGGTGGGCTGGTTGTAGAAGGTGGACCAGGAGACGCCGCCGTTGAGGCTGACCGTGCCGCCGCCGTCGTTGCCGATGATCATGCGCTGCGGGCTGGCCGGGTCGAGCCAGAGGTCGTGGTTGTCGCCGTGCGGCACCTGCACGCGCCCGAAGGTCTTGCCGCCATCCACCGAGCGCCAGGCCTCCACGTTCAGCACCCAGACCGTGTCGGGGTCGCGCGGGTCGGCGTAGATGTGGCTGTAGTACCAGGCGCGCTGGCGCAGGTTGCGGTCCTCGCTGAGCCGCTCCCAGGTCTCGCCCCAGTCGTCGGAGCGGAAGACGCCGCCCTGGTCGGCCTCGACCATGGCCCAGACGCGGCCGGGGCGCGCGCCCGAGGCCGCCACCGTGACCTTGCCCCGCAGGCCCTTGGGCAGGCCCGGCTTGTCGGAGAGCTCGGCCCAGGTGAGGCCGCCGTCGTCGGAGCGGAACAGGCCGCTGCCGGGGCCGCCGCTGACCAGCTCGTAGGGGCCGCGGCGGGTCTGCCAGAGGCCGGCGTACACGATGCGCGGGTTGGTCGGGTCGAAGCACAGGTCGCTGGCGCCGGCCTCCTCGGAGCGGAACAGCACGCGCTCCCAGGATGCGCCGCCGTCGTCGGAGCGGAAGACGCCGCGCTCGGGGTTGGGGCCGTGGGCGTGGCCGAGGGCCGCCACCAGCACCACGTCCGGGTCGTCGGGGTGGACGCGCACCTTGCTGATGTTGCGGGTGTCCGCGAGGCCGAGGTGCGACCATGTGCGGCCCGCGTCCGTCGAGCGGTACACGCCGTCGCCGTGGGAGACGTTGCCGCGGATCGTGCCCTCGCCCATGCCGACGTAGATCACGTTGGGGTCTGTGGGGGAGACGGCGATCCCGCCCACCGAGGCGCGCTTGAAGAAGCCGTCCGAGACGTTGACCCAGTACTGCCCGGCGTCGGTGGTCTTCCAGACGCCGCCGCCGGTGGAGCCGAAGTAGAACACCGCCGGGTCGCGCGGGTCCCCGGCGACGGCGACGACGCGCCCGCCGCGAAACGGGCCGATGCAGCGCCATTCGAGCTTCTGAAGTGGGCTGTAGTCCTTTGTGTCCATGGTCAACAAGCTCGGCCGGCGCGAACCGCGCCGGCCGAGCGCCTTCCTTTCTCGCTACGGACGAAAGAGTACAGCCATTATACGCTGCGGCCCCCATCGCGGCCAGTGCGTTGCCGCCCCGAGGGGGCGTCTGGCGCAGGGTCTCCAGGTGCTCCTGGATCAGGATGGCGATCGAGTAGGCCTCCTCTCCGGTGGAGCAGCCGCAGACCCAGACCCGCAGCGTCTGGTTCGACATACTGCTGGCGAAGATATGCGGGATGATCTGGGACTCGATGACGGCGAAGGCCTCCGGGTCGCGGAAGAAGCTAGTGACGCCGATCAACAGGTCGTAGAAGAGCGACTGAACCTCGGCCGGCTGCTGCTGCACATAGGTCAGGTAGTCGCCGACCCGCTCGATCTGGTTGATGGCCATGCGCCGCTCGATCCGGCGGATGAGCGTGCTCTCCTTGTACTGCGAGAAGTCGTGGCCGGTCTGGGCGCGCAGCGTGATACAGATCTTCTTGATCGTATCGACGGCCTTGGCGGCGGGGGGGGATGCCGGGTGCGGCGCCCGCAGGCCGAAGATGTGGCGCGCATAGGCGACGAGCTGCGCCGGCATGGCCGCCGGCTCCAGCACATAGTCGACCATACCGGTGGCGATGGCGCTGCGGGGCATGCCGTCGTACTCGGTGCTCTCGGGGGTCTGCGCCATGGTCATGCCGCCCTCGCCCTTGACGGCGCGCAGGCCGAGGGAGCCATCGCTGCCGGTGCCAGAGAGCACGATGCAGATCGCGCGCTCGTGCTGGTCCTGGGCCAGCGAGCGGAACAGGTAGTCGATCGGCAGGCGCAGGCCGCGCGGCGCCACCGGCTCAAGCAGATGCAGGGCGCCGTTGAGGAAGGCCATGTCGCGGTTGGGCGGGATGATATAGGCGCAGTTGGGCTGCACGACCATGCCGTCCTCGACCTCGAAGACCTGCATGCTGGTGTAGCGCCGGATCAGCTCGCTGAGGATGCTCTTGTGGTCGGGGGCGAGGTGCTGAACGAGGACGAAGGCCATGTTCGGCGCGGGCGTCTCGGGCATAGCGGAGAAGAACGCCTCGAAGGCGGCCAGCCCGCCGGCGGACGCGCCGATGCCGACGATAGGGAAACGCGCATCCTGTCGGAGGGCGGGAGCATCTGCGGGGGGCGGGGGGGGGCTGGCAGAGTCTGCCATTGGCATGGCCTTTCATGCGCAAGGATTCCCCTGATTATACCGCATGCGGGTAGGAGCCTACCCCTGATCAGCGCGAGGCACCCCGGCCGGGGCGCCTCGCCTCACGCGGTATAGCCGACAGACGCCGCAAGAATGATGCCGCGCTATCGCCGCTGCCCCGTTATAGCGATAGAGCGGCTACAGCGCGCGCAGCGCCGCAAGCAGCCGGTCGACCTCCTCAGCCGTCGCGTAGTGAGCCAGCCCCACCCGCACCATGCCGCCCTGATCCTCCACGCCCAGGCGCTCAGTGAGGTTGATCGCGTAGTAGTTGCCGTCCCAGACAAAGATGCCCTGGTCGCCCAGCTTCTCGGCCACCTCGCGCGGGGTGTGGCCAGCCATGCGAAAGGCCACCGTCGGCGTGCGCTGGTCGAAGCGCTCGGCCTCGCGGATGCCGTAGAAGGTCAGGCCAGGGATGTCCAGCAGGCCGCTGATCAGGCGCTCGGACAGGGTGCGCTCGTAGGCCTGGATGGTCGTCATCGCAGACAGGATCGCCTCGCGGCGGCTGGCGGCCGGGCCACCCAGGGAGGCCAGATAGTCGACCGCCGCCGTCACGCCGGCCAGGCACTCGTGGTTCTGCGTGCCCGTCATCCAGCGGTCGGGCGACTCGTCCGACGACGGGCGGAGCTTGTAGGGCTGGAGCCGCTCCAGATGCTCGGCCTTGCCATAGAGGCAGCCGATATGCGGCCCGAAGAACTTGTAGACGCTGCAGGCCAGGAAGTCACAGTCGAGGGCGCGCACATCGATCGGGCCGTGCGGGCCATAGTGTACCGCGTCCACAAAGGCCAGGGCGCCGACGCTGTGGGCCATCTCCACCACCCGCCGCACATCATTGATCGTGCCCACGGCATTGCTGGCGAAGCCCACCGCCACCAGCTTCGTCCGCTCGTTGATCTTCGCCGCCATGTCGGCCATATCGAGGGTGCAGTCCTCGACATCCACATCGACCTCGCGGATCGTGACGCCGCGCTCAGCCAGCGCCTTCCACGGCGAGAAGTTCGCATCGTGGTCGAGCCGGGTCAGCACGATCTCATCGCCGGGGCCGAGCTCGCGGCCGATCGCCCGGCTCAGGGCGAAGGTCAGCGTGGTCATATTCGGGCCGAACACCGTCTCCTCGGGGGCACATCCGAGCATGTCGGCCATCGCCTGGTGGGCGCCCGCGATCACCGCATCGGTGCGCCGGCTGGTCAGGTAGGCCCCGTGGGTGTTGGCGTTACTATGGGCGAGGTAGCCCCCGATAGCATCGATCACAGACTGGGGCACCTGGGTCCCGCCGGGGGCATCGAAGAAGACGGCGGGGCGGCCGGCGACCTGCTCGGCGAGGGCGGGGAACAGCGGGCGGACGGCGTGCGGGTCGAACTGGGTCATTGGTAGCTCCTGATACAGCCGATAGCCGATAGCCGATAGGGCCTGGCTGACAGCCCTCCAGCGGAAATAGGGCCTATTGAAGATGGCTCATGGGCGTGCCCTATTGTACAGCAGACTGCGCGGCCATCAGCCATCAGCCATCAGCCATGATCTCCTGCACCGGCTTAAAGTTGAGCTTCGCGTAGCGAGCCATGCCCTCGCGGCCCTCGCGGGCCAGGATATGCCGCGCGGCCGAGGCGAGGGCGCGGATGGCGGATGCGCCGGCGGGCAGCTGCCCGCGCAGACCGGCCG
>NZ_JAIEWN010000042.1:0-4357 GCF_019599295.1 Oscillochloris sp. ZM17-4
GGGGGGGGGGGGGAACACCGCCTCCCGCCTCCCGACCCCTGCCTCCCGGGCGAGGCGAGGATGCTGAGACGGAGCGCGGGGCGCGGCGGCGGCGAGATGCGGCCCAGCCCGCCTACCGGCTGGTGGCATGGGCGGGCGAGCGGCGCATCACCCACGAGCTGCGCGAGCGGCAGTGCGTGATCGGGCGCGACCCCGGCTGCGACCTCCAGATCGACGGGCCGTCCGTCTCGAACCTGCACGCCCGGCTCACCCTGGCCGGCGGCCAGATCACCCTGGCAGACCTGGGCAGCGCCGGCGGCACCAGCCTCGGCCCCGGCGGCCCGCGCCTGCCGGCCCACCGGCCCACCGAGCTCCAAGACGGCGACGAGTTCTGGATCGGGCCGGAGGTGCGGGTCGCCCTGCGGCGGGCGGATGCGTGGTGAGTGTTGCGTGTTAAAGGCAGCGATGATCAAACGACATGCGCGGGTCGGCGGCTTCGTGCTGCTGCGCAGGGTTGGCGGCGGCGGGCAGGCCGAGGTCTACCTGGCCCGTCCGGCGGGTGGCGGGCGACGAGCGGCGCTGGCCGCGATCAAGGTGGCCCGGCCGGGCCACGCCGCAGGGCTCCACGACGAGCACGGCTGGCTGGCCGCCGCCGAGCACCCCGGGATCGCCCAGCTCTACTCGCGACGCCACAGCGACCTCGGCTATGTCGAGTCGCCGGGCGCGGGGCGGACGCCCTTCCTGGCGCTGCGCTACGTGCCGGGGCGCAGCCTCGATGAGCTGCTGGCCCGCCGGCGCGGGCGGGGGCTGCCGGCCGATCTGGCCGCCCACATCGCCACGCAGGCCGCCTCGGCCCTGGACCATCTGCACCAGCGGCTGGGCATCGTCCACCAGGACGTGCGCCCGGCGAACCTGATCATCGGGGCGGGGCGGCGGCCGCTGGTCACGCTGATCGACCTGGGGGCGGCCGAGAGCCTGGGCGCGCCCAGGCGGCGCTGGGACTACGGGGCGAGGGGGTATATGGCGCCCGAGCGGCTCTCCGGCGCGCCCGCCAGCCCCCTCGCCGATGTGTATAGCCTGGGGATAACGCTGCGGGCGATGCTTAGCGAACAGATATCCCCGCCCGCCCTCGCCGGCCTGATCCACGATGCGACGGAGGGCGACTCACGGCGGCGGGCGGCGGCGCTGCCCGATATGGCGGCGATGCTGGAGCGATTGCAGATCGCAGATCGCAGATTGCAGATTGGGGGGAGATGATGCGTACTGCTCCTGGGTGGCCCTTGCTCATGGTGGCGCTGCTCGTGGGGTGCTCAGGCGTTGAGCAGGTCGAGCGGGGCGCCCCGCCGGCGGCCCCGGCCGCGCTGCCGCAGGCCCGCGCGGCCATGGAGGCGGGCGAGTACGCGGCGGCGGTCGCCCTGGCCGGCCCCTGGGCGAGCACCAGCGACGAGGCGGCGGGGATTGTCGCAACGGCCCACATGGCGCGGGCAGAGGCCGCGCTGCGCGGGGCGCTGGACAGCGCGGAGGCCCGCCGCGCCGCCATCGACCAGCTCGCCCTCGCGATGGCAGCCGCGCCCGAGGGCGAGCTGCGCGAGCGGATCGCCGCCCGCATGGGCGAGGTCGCCGCTGAGGCGGCGCCCACACACGCGGACGAGGCGGCGGACTCCCCAGCGACCCAGCCGCAGGCCGCCCGGCCGAGGCCGCAGGCCCAGCCCCATCGCACCTACGCCGTCGCCCAGCGCAAGAGCTTCGAGGGCGGCGGCGAGAGCGGCCAGTTCGCCAGCTGCGTAGACGTGCAGGTCATCGGGCGCGCCGGCCCGGTGTCCGACGCGGTGGTCGAGGTGAATAACGGCGAGCACAGCTACCAGAGCCAGACCGACGCGGGCGGCTACGCCGGGCGCTGCGGGCTGGGCGCGTCGACCTGGAGCGTGGTGCTGTTCTGGACTCCAGGCGGCGGCGACTCCGGTGTGGCAACCACCGTCTACCTGAGCGGCGCGCCCGAGCAGCGGGCGGCGGTCGTGTTCCAGGAGCGGTAGGGACGGCGGCTCACAGAAGCACAATATCGAGGGCCGGCCCGCCCTCGCCGATCTGGAGGGAGTCGCCGTCGGCGAGGCGGGCGGGGCGGCGGGGCGCGAGGGCCGAGCCGTTCAGCAGGGTGTCGACGTCATCGCGATCGGTGACGACATGCCAGGCACCGGGGCCGGCGGGCGCCAGGGCGCAGTGGGGGCGCTTCGAGACGAAGCGGTAGTCGGAGCGGCCCGCGTCGATCAGGCGCAGCTCGCGGGCGTAGGCCTCGGGCTGGAGCAGCCCGAGGGCGCGCAGCATCCAGCTGCGGGTGAGCACCAACCCCGAGGGCGGCACGAGGATAGCGCCGCCCTCGGGGAGAGAGAGCGCGCAGTGGCGCGGGGCGGCCGCGATGGCGCGCGGGCCGCTCAGCCAGAGGTGGCTCCCGTCGATCACACCCTGGGCGCCAAGCGGCGTATCGGGGCTGAGGGGCCGCCCGCCGGCCGCGCCCACGCGCAGCGCGTAGGGGATCGCGGCGCCCTGCGGGTCGCGCTCCGGCAGCCCGCAGCCGGCGGCCAGGATGGGCGTCAGCTCGCCGGCCGCGCCATCCTCACAGATGATGTTGGCCGAGCGCGGGCCGGTGCTGCCCTGCCAGTGCAGGGTGACGGTGATTGTTGATGGGGTGTGGGCCACTGCCTGCTCCTTCCTTCATTTTTATTTGTATTGCCGCAATCTGCCAGCTTCGCTGGCAGATTGCGGCAATACAAAAGGAATTATGCCAGGGCGATCTGGATGATCGCCTGATCATCATCGCGCACAAGCAGCGCCCGGCCAGGGGGCTGCTCGACGTCGCGCTGCTCGGCCAGGGGCAGGCCCACGCCCAGCAGGCGCGTCCCGCCGTCATAGCGCCCCGGCCAGAGGATGATCCCGCCGCGCCCGCCGTCGAGGGCGCGCAGCAGCGCGTCGTCGGCATAGGCCATGGTTGTCGCCATGAGGATGTGGACGCCCTGCTGCCCGCCGCTCTGGGCCAGGTCGCAGAGATTCGCCAGCAGGTTCGGCTCTGGCCCATAGCCCTGGCCGAGCTGGTCGCGCAGGCGCTCGCGGCAGAGGGTGTAGTCGTCGATGGCGATGATGCGGCGCGGGGCGTGCGCGGCCGCGCGGCGCAGCTCGGCCACGGCGGCGATCAGCGCCTCGGCGCCCTGCTCGGCCCGCGCGTAGCATGTGGCGTGGGGGAGCTCGCGCAGGCCGGCGAGGCCGCCGCGCGGGCCGTCGAGGATGAGCAGCTCCAGCTCGCCCGGGGCGTGGCGGGCGGCGAGCCCGCGCAGGATCGTGTCGAGCGCGCTGGTCTTGCCGCTGCGCCGGGGGCCGATGATCAGGGCGTGGGGCGAGTCGTCGTCCAGGCGCAGCTCGGCCACGGCCAGGGCCATGCTCTCGCGGCCGATGGGCGCGGCCAGCCCGGCGCGGATGTCGGCGACGACTGGATTGCCCAGGCCGCCCAGCGCCACCCGCTCGGGCAGAAGCTCGACGGGCAGCGGGCGCACCTGATCCGCGCCGGGGGTCGCGCGCCAGGCCGAGGCGATGGCGGCCACCTGGTCGCGCAGGTCGGCCGCCAGCTCGCCGTCGAGGGCGCGGGCGGACAGATCGGCGCCGGGGGCGTCCTCATCAGATGCGGGCGGCTCAAGGCTGGGCAGGGCGACCTGGAGCTCCAGGGGGCCGTGGTCGGCGTGGGGGCAGAGGCCGCGGCCGGGGAGCGTCGGCGGGATGGGCGCGCTCACCCGCGCGCCGAGCACATCGGCGTAGTCGTGGATCTCGGCCTGGCGCAGGGCGATGCGCGCGTCGCAGAGCGAGAGCAGCCGGTAGCTCAGGTCGCCCACGCGGTCGGCGCTGATCGCCAGGTGGACGCCGCAGGGCCGGCCGACGCGGGCCAGGCGCACCAGGTCGTCCAGGATGCTCGTCTCGCTCCTGGTGTCGCGGAGCTCCTCGCTGAGCACGGCCAGCTTATCGATCACCAGGACGAGGGCGGGCATATCGCGCCCCCCGGCGGCGCGGTAGGCAGGCAGGTCGGCGGCGTCAGCGGCGCGCAGACGATCCTGCCGCTCGCGGATGGCGCTGTCGAGCATACGGATCAGGCGGCGCACCCGCTCGCGCTCGCGGGCCTGGATGAGCGCGCCCACGTGGGGCAGGCCGGCGAGCGGCGCGAGGCCCTGGCCGCCGGCGTCGATAATGTAGAGCCAGAGGTCGGCGGGCGTGTGGGCTGCGGCCAGGCTGAGGATCAGGCTGCGCAGGAGCATCGTCTTGCCGCTGCCGGGGGCGCCGACCACCGCCAGGTGGGCGGCGGCCAGATCGAGGGCGAACGGCTCCTGGCGGCACTCCTGGG
>NZ_JAIEWN010000042.1:4457-24625 GCF_019599295.1 Oscillochloris sp. ZM17-4
CTCAGGGAGAGGGGGCTGGGGGGTGAGGGCCGTCACCCCGCCGAGGGTGAGCCGGGCGGGCAGGGGCGACTGCCAGATCGGCGGCTGCCGCCCGACATCGCCCTGCGAGCCGAGGGCGCGCACGAGGACGTCCAGATCGGTCTCGCGGGGCTGCGGCGCGCCATCCCCAGTGGGCGCGCCAAGGAGAATCGGGCGCTCGCGGTCGCCGGAGACAAAGCTGACCCTCGGGGCGGCCGACTCCGGGCCGCTGCGGTGGGCGCCCGTGACCAGGGCCACCTGAAAGAGGCGCAGGTCGGTGCCGGCGCGAAAGTAGGCCCGGCCGGGGACGTCGGTGGGCAGGAAGGCCGCGTCGGGCTTGAGGATCATCTCGCGGCTGTCCTCACTGCCGCCGAGGCGCAGGGCGATGAAGTACTTCAGCTGGCTGCGGATCTCATCGCTCACGGCGCGGGCGGGCTGCTGGGTGGCCACGAGCAGGTGGACGCCCAGGGATCGGCCCTGCTTCACCACGCGCACCAGCTCGGCGACGAACTCCTGGTAGCTGCGGGCCATCTCATCGAACTCGTCCACGACGATCAGCAGGTTGGGCAGGGGCGGCAGGCCGCGCTCGGCGGCGAGGGCGCGGTAGTCGCCCACATTCTCAACCTTCGAGCCGGCCTCGGCGGCGGTGGCCTTGAGCAGCGCCTTGCGCCGGCGCAGCTCGCTCTTGATCGCGATCATCGCCCGCTCGGCCAGGCGGCCCTCAAGGTCCGTCACCAGGCCGGCGACGTGGGGCAGGCCGGCGAACATCGAGAGGGCCGCGCCGCCCTTGAAGTCGATCAGCAGGAGCTGGAGCCGGTCGGGACCGTGGGTGACGGCGAGGGCGGCGATGATGCTCTGGAGCAGCACGCTCTTGCCCGCGCCGGTGGCCCCGGCGATGATCCCGTGGGGGCCGTGGCGGCTCTCGTTCAGGTCGAGACAGATCGGCGTCCCCTCGGCGACCGCGCCGATCGGCACGTCGCCGCGCCATGCGCCCGCCGGCGGCTCGGCCCAGTAGCGGGGCGGCGACAGGTCGGCCTCGCCGCGCAGCCCGAGCAGGTCGAAGAGACGCACGCTGCGCGGCACATCCTGGCTGCCGCCGCCCTCCTGGAGGCGGATGCCGGCCATGCGGCGGGCCAGCCGATCGCTCGCGGGGGTGTCGGCGCGGTCGGGCGCGAACTGGCCCTGCGGCCAGGGCTCGCCGGCGCGCACCCAGCGGGCGCCTGCGGGGCCGACATCGAGCATGGCCGCGCAGGCCTCGGGGATCTGGGGCCAGGCGCCGGCGAGGACGATCGCGGCCATGCCGAGGGCCGGGCCGTGGCGCATGATCTCGGCGGCGGCCGGGTAGCCCCCGGCCACATCCGCGCCGTCGATGATCAGCAGGAGGCGCGGCAGCGGCGCGGGGGCCGGCTCCTGACGGTCGGACAGCTCGCGGCGGCGGCTGAGCTGGTCGAGGATATCGCTCATCAGCCGGGCGGCGGCGGGCTGGTCGGTGGCGCACATGCGCTGGCTGTGGGCCGGCTCGTTGGTGAGCGGGACGCTGTGGGGCAGCCAGCGCAGCCACTCCCAGTCGCCGGGGGCGGCGGGGGACACCAGAGCGACCCGCAGGTCGGCGGGGGCGTGGAGCGCGGCGGCCTGCCAGATCATGGCCTGGAGCAGGGCGAGGGCGTGCGGGCGCGGCCCGGCGACGCCGAGGGAGCCGAGCTGCGCCAGCGGGATGCAGATCGGCACCTGGCGCAGCGTGGCGTACTCGGCGGCCAGCCGCGGCAGCCGCAGGTCCACCGGGCTGTCGGCGGCGGGCTGCGGCAGCGTGACCGAGCAGGCGGCGGGCAGGTCGCCGCAGCCGACGCGCAGCGCGAGGAAGTCGTCGTCGGCGGGGCGGCGCTCCCAGAGGCGCGGGTCGGGCGCGGCCCTGCTGCCCACGCCGACGATCGCCGCGAGCTCGGCGGGGTCGGGGGCGAGGTGGAGGCGGGCGGCGCGCTCCTGCTCGTAGAGCCGGCGCAGGCGCGAGCGGGCCGCATCGAGCTGATCCTCGAAGAAGGCCAGCCGCGCGGCGTGCTCGGCGGCGCCCCGGCGCGATGTCGCCCGCTCTGAGCGCAGCGCGGCGAGCAGGCCGATGCCGGCCATGGCGCCGGTGGGCAGCGCGAAGAGCCAGCTGCCGCCCCCGGCCACCGCCACCGAGGCCATCAGGCCGGCGCCCACCAGGGGCATGGCCATGGTGAGGTGATCGGCGCGCTGGCTCGCCGGGGGCGCAGGAGGTGTGGGGAGCGCAATCTCCTCGGCGGCCCAGCGTGGGCGCACCCTCGGCGGGCGGTTGAAGCTCTGACTGCGCATGATCCCCCTCCTCACACGACGCTAGCATTCTCACGAGCGCGGCGCTCGCGCTCGCGCTGACGCTCGCGCTCGCGCTCGCACTCGCGCCTCCACTCGGCGCGATCATACACGCGGCGGGCCTGCTCCTCGCGGGCCTGCTGGCTGAGGCGAGACACCTCCTGGGCCGCCCGGCGCAGGTCGCCGGCCAAGGCCTGATCCTCCCCGTCGGCCCGACGCAGCTGATCATCAAAGCTCAGGCGGTGCGCCCCGCGCCACTCGCCCAGCAGGGTCAGGGCCGCCCTGGCCCGCTCGCCAGCCGCGCGGTCGATCTCGCTCGCGGCACGTCCCAGGGCGGCGACAGCCGCATCGGCCGCGCCATGGTCCCAGATCACATCCTGCCAGTTCGGTTGCCAGCTCGGCATAGCGTTCTCCCGATTGCAGATTGTAGATTGCAGATTGTAGATTGGGCGGAGCGCGTTCCGGTGCGATCTATGGCGTCGGCGTCGGGGTGGGCGTCGGGGTAGGTGTCGGCGTCGGCGTCGGCGTCGGCGTCGGCGTCGGCGTCGGCGTCGGCGTCATATCCCCAGACCAGCTCTCCTGATCGAAGTCGATCGATGGCGGAAAGCGGGCATGATCCCAATGTTGAGAATCGACGTGGAAGGGCAGGCTCTGCAGATCTGCGGGCAGATCTTCGTACTTCTCCCGGTTATCGTAGCTCGTGTGGGCGTCTATGCCGCCGCTCAGCTCGCTGTCGCCAATAAAGTGGACATTCGGCATCGGCAAGCCCTCGGACGTCAGGTGCCCAGCGCCCACGTTCATCGCCAGCCGATCCTCAGGGTCGATATAGAAGCGCACCTCGGTGCCTGCAAAGAGCGCCGGTGACAGCTCGCCCGGCGTGGTTGGCGGAACCCCGTTGAAGCGCGGGTCCATCGGGCGCACCGCGCCGTACATGGTGACGCTGCTGAGGGTGTAGCCGCCGTCGAGCAGGGCCTTCTGGATCCCCGGATCGTTCAGCAGCAGCATGGTCATGCCGCCGCCCATGCTGTGGCCGGCGATGTGGAGCGTGTCGCCGGGCGGGATCTCCGACAGGTAGCTCAGGAATCGCTCCCTGATCAGCCGGTAGTAGGCGTTCTGCATCGGGTCAGACTCGTAGGCGGTCTGGATCACCGCGACGACGCCGTTTGGCGAATTGGCCATATTATCCAGGTCGAGCCCGCAGATCGCAAAGATGTGCTCGTGCTCGCCGATCTGCCTGTGCGAGAGCTGCTCGCCCTGGTAGGGGCTGATCGCACTGTGGTCGCCGGACATCAGCGTCCAGGCCGGCAGGGTCAGGTCGCCCGTGGCCGGGTCTTTCTGCGCGCCGGGGAATGCCTGCATGGCCGTCAGTCCGTCCTCGGAGAGCTCCGGCGGGCGCGGGTTCGCGCAGCCGCCCAGGTCGGCGCAGGTGCGGCGCTTCAGCGCCTCGATCTCGGCGGCGAGCTCAAGCAGCAGCTCCGGGGAGACCCGATGGAACGCCAGATCCCAGAAGCGCTGTTCGAGGGTCGCGATCAGATCCCCGGGGTCATCTATCTGTCCAGACGCCAAGCTCGGCCCGCTCTCCAGGATGATCAGACCGCCGATGCTGGCCAGGCTGGCGCTGAGCTGCCCAATGCCGAGCAGCCCGCCGAGGCCGGCGCCCAAGGCGCTATCACCATCGGCCCAGGAGACCATATTCATGAAGTGGAGCGACTCGCGCAGGCGCTGGGCCGATATGTTCCACGCGATAGGGCTGGCGATGCTGCCGGAGACGCTGATCGCGATCTGCGTGCCCTCGACAGCGCTATGTATCCGCTGGTCAAACAGGGACTGCCAGCGGTCGATCGTGCCTGATGCCGCCAGCACCCACCGGGCGGCGGCGGTGATCGGCCCCGGCGCGACGACGGGCGCGCATGTCGCGGCCGAGGGCGGCGGGGCGGATGCGCTATCGGCCGCGAAGAATGCATCGGCGACGCCGCGCACCCACCCGGCGACCTCGGCGTCGCGGCGGCCGAGGGACTGCACCCTGCCGCCGAGGGCACCGATGTCGCCCAGGGAGTACTCGCGGCAGGTGGCCGTCAGGCAGCCGAGGGCGTCGGCGAGGCGGCGGCCCTCGGCGACGGACGCGTCGCCCTGGGCATCCATCATGGCGGCGAAGCGCCGCAGGCGCTCGGGCTGGGCGGAGCTGATCGTCTGTGGCATAGTGGTGTGTGATATAAGGTGGCCGATAGCCGATGCGTCCATCGCTCAGGCAGCGGCCCACGCGACGAGGTCGGCGATATGGGCGCGCAGCTCGGCGGGGCCGACCGGGCGAAGGGGGACGGACTCGGGGCGATCATCGTCGGCGCACCAGATGGCATCCGCGCCGACGATGGCCAGGATGCCGCGCCGCTCCTGGCGGCGCAGGGCGATGAGGGCGTGGCGGGACGGGGCGGGGCCGAGGCTTCGGGCGAAGCGCTCGGCCTCGTCCGCCGGGACCCCGGCGGCATGGAGCGGCGTCGTGGCCGCCCCCATGCCGCCGGGCGCGGCGTCGAGGGCGGCGATCAGGGCCGCCGGCGGCACGTCGAGCGACGGGGCCGGGCGGGCGTGGGCCGGCGGGAGCGCGGCGACGACGTGGTCGATCACGGCGGCGTGGCCGTGGGCCGCGCAGATGCGGTAGGCGCCAGGCTGCGGGCTGCTGAGCAGCAGCGCCTCGCCGTCGGCGCGCAGACAGATCTGACTCATAGTGTGCTGGCCGGCCTTCCCCCCCGCCAGCACGAGGCAGCGCTCGGCGGCGGCGAGGATGCGGATCACACCAGCGATCCCCGGCGCGGGCGTCGGCGGCTCGCCGCCGCGAGACGACGGGCTGAGGAAGCCCCGGGCGGCGAGGGCGCTCGCGGCGGCGCCCAGGGCGATCTGCATGGCCGCCCGGCTGTAGCCCGCCGCCGGCTGCGGCCCGAGCGCCAGGGGCGTCGGCAGCTGCAGCAGGCCGCTCAGCAGAAGCAGCTCCTCGTGGCTGATCTGGTAGAGGCGCTCCATCGGGGTCCCCCCTTACGAAAGATTGATCCTTCTGTGTGCTGACGCTGCGGCTTCGCCGCAGCGTCAGCACACAGAAACATATCTGGCGAGCGCACTAGCTGTTCCCGCCCGCCTGCATGATGTTCTGGTTGATCTGGGAGACCTGCTGGCGCAGCTGCTCCAGGGCCTGCTGGATCTGGCGCAGCTTGCCGTTGGTCTCGCTCCAGTAGCTGCGGAACTGGCTTGCCAGCTGGCCGTCCCAGTTGTTGGCGTCGGACAGGATCTGACCCTGGCTGTGGAGCTCGTTGATCTGGCTGAGGAGCTCGCCGTTGACGATCGACTGGAAGCGGGTGATCGCCTGGCGGGCGGTGCCGGTGGAGAGGACGCGGTCGCTGCTCATGTGGGCCTCCTTGTGACGGTGCGAGAACGAAGATCTCGCCATCTATACCGTCCCAGGGGGCAAAAAGATGCGGCGATGGGCATCGCCGCATAAGGCACAATCAGGCTAGGGGATGATCATCCGCCACAGGCGACCAGGGCTTGGGTCTGGCTAACCCGCACCTCATGGGCGCTCCTGTCTATGGAACCCGGTCATAGCCAGCTAAATCGCTATCATATGACCAGATAAAGACCCTGCGCATACGATTCAGCGCGCACTGGCGCTCAAACTCCTTGATGATCGAAAGATCGCCCATTCCCACGCCGCGCATAGCGTAATCAGGGAATGCAGCAAGGTAGCTACGCACGAATTGAAGATCAAATGAAGGTGTCGGCACCCACGGGGCAGTGCCATCAAGCGCCATCTGAACCTGTGTGACAAACCGTTGTGCGATGATGCGCCGCATATGCCCATCGCCCTGCTGTGCAATATGGTTGCCCGTCTCGATGATCGCCGTCACTGGGAGGAGCAGCGTGATGCCTGCCTCAATATGCTGCTTGAGTTGCCGTACTATCTCATCATGCTGCTGATTGCGGTTAGGCACATCCAGCACATTGCAGAAGATGCTGGTGTCGATCAGGCAGATACTCATCCCCCACCCTTCCCAGCTTCAAGGGCGTCCAGCCACGCGAGGGCATCCGCGCGACGCTCGCCAGGTGTCTGCCGACTCTTCAGGAAGCGGTCGAGGACACCGCTCGTCACGAGATCGCCGAGCGAACCTTGAGCGATCAGCTCCGGGTAGGTAGCGATATCTTCCAGCCGGATCAGACGGCTATCGCCCTCAGCCGGATCACGATAGCAGCAGACAACATCAGGGATCGCATCGAGCGGGAGCGCGTCGAGGAGGGCGGGATTGTGTGTGGTCAGCAGAATATTGAGCCGGCGCGCGCGTGCGACCCGCTGAATATTGTCCAGCAAAATTTGCGCACGGCTTGGATGCACACCATTATCAATCTCTTCGATCACGACCAATGAGCCCTCGGGCGCAGAGAGCAGTGCAGCCGCAATTGCTAGCACGCGCAGCGTGCCGTCAGAAAGAAGCGGCGCATCACGGACCTCCTCATGTCCGCCGAAGGTCTCGGTAAGTTGGATCATCACCTCGTTACGCGATGTCTCCACAAAAGAAATTTCGCGGATGTCCTGCTCTGGTAACGCTCGAATAAAGTCGAGCACCTGGTTATGGCGTTGCTGCCGACGCACTAAATCGTAGAGGACGCTTGACATATTGGCACCATCGCCACTCAGACTCACATCGACCATAAAGCTGTAGTCGCGCATACGGCGCGGGTGCGGGTCGAGAAAGAGGATCTGCTCCAGCAGGGTCTGGTACGTCTTTGTGACCCTGGGGATCACCTTCTGGGCCTGGATGTGTTCGCTGCCGAAGCGCGCCGGTGTAATCAACTGCGTGAAGACCGCCTGCTGATCGGTGGCGACGACACGTGGCTTCCTCCCTCCGCGCGCGAAGTTGTTATAGGAAACCTGAAGATCATGGCTGTAAGGGTCGGTGGTGGGCTCGACCCGGTAGAGCGGGAAACGTTCATCAGATGCGGTGATTTGTTCCTCGCGGATGCGCATATCAGTCTCACCAATCGCAATGGTGAGATCAAGCGCACTCCATTCGGCGACCTGAGGATCTGAAATGGCGCAGCCCAATGAGAAGCTTGAAGCTACCTGATAGGCCAGATCGCTTACTCGTCCACGGATAGCATACTCTTCAGTCTGGACGCTCTTTAGGATTTCGGTGAGCCGTCGTCCCTGAGCTAGCCAGGCCAGAAGACGCAGTGCCTCAATGGCATTGCTCTTGCCTGATGCATTCGCTCCGATCAGCAGAGTCAATGGGGCGAGGGGGAGCGTTGCATCGCGGTAGCTTTTGAAGTTTGCAATATGGAACGACTCAATCATGGCTCCCCCTTATAGTGCAGTAGAGTCCATCCACTCCCGCAGATACGGGTCCACGTTGGGCAGCAGGGTGCGCATGAACAGCCCCGGCTAGTGCGCGGGGCTGCATCTCAATATAGCGCGCCGCGTGAAGCGAGTCAACTACCCGCGCAGCAGGATGACCGCGTAGGCGGCGGAGCCAAGCATGAGCAGCAGGCCGAGGGCGAGCACCAGCGACCAGACGAGCCGGTCGGGCGGGCGGCGGGCGGGAAGGGCGCGCGGACGAGGCCGCGGACAGCCGGGGAGACCAGCATCGCGTCGACGCGGTGGTTCAGGAAGATCGCCGCCGCGTCATCTACGATCAGCGCCTCGGCCCGCTGGTAGCGCCGCACGCGCTCGGCGGGGTCGGACGCCACCTCGGCCTGAGCCAGCAGGCCGTCAAGGTCGGCGTTATGGTAGCGCCCGAGGTTCTGCGGCGACCCGCTGCCGAACAGGGTCTCGGCGAAGTCGGACGGGTCGGGGTAGTCGGCGCACCGCTCCGAGAAGAAGAGGTTGCCGCGCCCGTCGCCGCGCACGCTCGCGGCGTAGCTGGCCGGGTCTAGCTGCTCGATCTTGATCCGCGCGCCCAGCTGCTCCTGCCACATCTGCACCAGCACGCCCACGCCCGGGTCCACAGCGAGCCCGCTGCCGCTGCTGGTGAGGGTGATCGCGGGCAGGCCATCGCCGCCGCCGTAGCCGGACTCGGCCAGGCGCTGGCGGGCCAGGCCGGGGTCGAAGGTCGCCCCCTGGAAGCTCGGGTCGTAGCCGGGCATGGCCGGCGGGTAGAGGCCGTGAGCCAGGATGCCCGTGCCGCGCAGCACGCGCTCCTGGTAGCGCTGCCGGTCCACCGCCAGCGAGAAGGCCTGGCGCACCCGCGGGTCGTCGAAGGGCGGGCGGCTGGTGTCGAAGGCGACGAAGGAGGTACACATCTGCGGCGACTCGCGCAGGTCGGCGGCCAGGCTGCCGTCGATGTCGCCGATCGCGGCCAGCTCCACATCGCTCAGGCCGATCTGATCGAGCTCGCCCAGCATGTACGCGTAGATCCCATTGTAGCCCACGTCGAGCCGGGCGACCAGATAGCGGGTGGCCGGCGGGTCGCCGTAGTAGGCCTCGCTACGCTCGTAGATCTTCACCTTGCCCGGCTCCCAGCGGATCAGGCGGTACGGCCCGCTGCCGTTGGGGTGGCGGTACCACGCGGCGCCGCGCTGCACGTCGGCCTGGTCGACCACCAGCGCCGGGCCTCCAGCCAGCTTCATCAGGAAGTCGGGCTGCGGGCCGACGAGCGTGACCTGCACGGTGTAGTCGTCCGGGGCACTCAGGCCGCTGATCGTCTCGGCCTCACCCGCGCGCCGCTCGCGCAGGCCGGCGATGTCGCCCAGGGAGCCCAGCACGCTGTCGGAGCCGAGCTCGGGGCTGGCGGCGCGCTCCCAGGAGTACAGCACATCCCGCGCGATCAGCGGGCGGCCGCTCTGGAATCGCGCGTCGCGGCGCAGGAAGAAGGTGTAGGTTCTCCCATCATCGCTGATCGCCCAGCTCGCGGCCAGGTCGGGCTGGAGGCTCAGGTCGGGGGCGAAGCGCAGCAGCCCGCTGAAGGCCAGGCGGTCGCCGCGCCCGATGGCCGGGTCGGCCTCCTGCGGGTCGGCCGGCTCCTGCGCGGCGTAGACGTAGGCCTGGCCGCGCGGCACCCCGTAGATCTCCGGCTCGGAGAGCGTGATGCTGTCGAAGATCTGCGTGATCGTCTCGCGCTCCTTGCCGACATCCTCCTCCCGCCCGTAGGCCGCCATCGTGATCAGCTGCTTCCCGTTGGCCACCGAGATCATCTGGCTGCTAATGGTGACGCCATAGATGGCATACTCACGGCGGTACTCGCCGCCCCAGGTCGGGTCGGCGGCGGCGGTCGCGCCGCCCTCAGTGCGTACCACATCCAGCCCGCCCATCCAGTCGCCGACCTGGGACTGCACATCGCCCGCGTCATCCTCCAGCGTCTTGTCCTGATCGCGCACCGTGCGCAGGATGAGCACGAAGACGTCGTTCGGCTTATTGGCCAGCTGGACCAGCGTGCCGGGCACGGCGGCGGCGCTGCTGTTCCAGTAGAAGGGGTAGGTGATCGTGAAGCCGAGGGCGGCGTCCGCGAAGATGCCGCCCTGGGGGCGCGGGGTGGCGAAGGGCGTGACGGTGGGCAGGTTCGGGGTGGGCAGTGCGGTGGGCGGGATGGGCCGCACCGTCTCCCATGGCCTGGGCGTGACCGTGGGCGCGGCGGCGATGCTCGTCAGGCGCGCGGCCGGGTCGTACGCGGCCGGCTTCTGGGCGCAGCCGGCGAGGGCGATGAGCATCAGGAGGGCGAGGATGTGGTGATAGGGAGAGAGGTGGCGCATAGTCTATCTCCGCCGTAAGGGCGCAGCAGCTCGGCGCTGCTGCGCCCTTACCAGACTACCTCAGGAGCTTCACCAGGGCCAGGCCGGACAAGGCCAGCCCGGCCAGGAAGGACAGCGAGGCCCCGGCCAGCGGCAGGGTGATATCGCGGCGCGGCGCGGGCGCGGCGGCTGGCGCGGGCGCGGCCTGGGCCACCGGGGCATCCGTGGGCGTGGGCGCGAGGGTCGGCGCGCTGGTGGGCGTGGGCGGGATGGGCGGGCCGGTGGGGGCCAGGGCCATAATCGGGATCGTCGGGATGGGCGAGGGGGCGACGGTGGGCGTGGGTGCGGCCTGGGCGCGCGGGGCCGCCCTCAGCCAGGCCCGCCAGCGATCCTCCAGGCCGCCCAGGTCGAAGCCATAGGCCGCCGTGACACCCGCCTCCACCGTCATGCCGTCGCGCAGATTGCCGAAGAGCGCCAGCAGCTTATCGGGGCCGTAGGTCTGCACGAGGTATGAGACCATGCTATAGGACTGCGAGTAGGAGAGGTCGGCCAGGTCGGGGTGCTGTGAGAACCCGGCGCTGATCGCGCGCACTGAGAGCAGGCTGTTGGAGGCGACGGCCGCGTCGAAGGAGAGCTGCGAGCGGTCATCGAGGCCGCCCTCGGCGTAGACGGCGATGCCCTCGTCCAGCCAGGTCGGCACATTCTCGCCGCAGGAGAAGGTGATCTGCCCGACGATCAGGTGGGTCAGCTCGTGGACAATCGTGCGCCGGCCCCAGTCCAGGTAGGCGGGGCTGATCCCGATGATGGTGATATTGTTGGCCGGGTAGGCCACGCCGCCAGCCCAGCTCGGCTCATAGAGGATGGCGTCCTGCATCTGCTGGGCGGTGCCGTAGATATAGAGGTCGATCGGCGACTGGGGGCGCACGCCGGTGAGCTTGGCCAGGCGGGAGATGCCGTCGGCGGCGGTGGCGAGCAGATCCTGGGCGAAGGCCGTGTCGCCGCTGTACCAGTGGAGGGTCAGGTCATCGCGGCTGATCTGCTGCCAGCTGTAGGCCGTGTCGATCCAGGTGGCGCGCTGCTCGTCGGAGACGGCGGTGTTGCCGGCGCTATCGGTGGCCCGCCAGCGGTACCAGATCGTGGCGCCGGGGGGTTCCGATCCGGTGCTCAGCATCTCCCATGTCCAGTGAGCATCGACCGTGGTGCCGGGGGTGAAGTCGGGGAAGGCCTTGGCGGTGACATCGCCGCAGGTGCGCTTGTCGACGCCGTACTCCAGGACGATCTGGGTGATCGGCGAGCTGCTGGAGATCTGGGCGTTGAAGCTGATCCGGTCGGGGAAGACGACGAAGACCCCGCGGTCGGTGATGGAGATGGCGCCCTGGGCGCCGGCAGGGGCGGGGGCGGGGGCGATCAGCGTCAGCAGCAGGGCGAGCAGGGCGAGCGCGCGTAGATGTGCCATTGAGGTTGTGACAAACGACCAATGACCAACGATGAAGGCAGCGGCACGATTGGTCGTTCGTCGTTCGCCGGCTGTACTAGCTTCGGCATATACCTGCATAGTACCGCACCTTGCGAATAAAGGTTCCGCATGTTATGATCCGACACGTTATGATCTGACAAGCATTGTTGATTTTTCGCATACTGACGCCATGTCCATACGACAGAGGGGCGTACCATCGGTGGAGCCCAGCGGGCCAACAGACATCCCAGGCGAGCAGCTCGTGCTGGCCTCCGCCTCGCCTCGCCGCCGCGAGCTGCTCGCCGCGCTGGGCGCCCGCTACGCGACCATCGCCAGCGACGCCGAGGAGCGCGACGACCCGGTGCCCGACGCGGTGCTGGCGGCCCTGCCGCCGCTCGGCCTGCCCCGCGCGACCCACCCGTCCCTGCTGGCATGGCGCAAGGCCAGCCACGCGGCCGCCCTCGCCCCGGGCGCGGTGGTGCTCGGCGCGGACACGATCGTCGTCCTCGGCGACGAGGTGCTGAACAAGCCGCGCGACCCGGCCCACGCCCGCCGGATGCTCGCCAGCCTCTCGGGGCGGGTGCATACAGTGTATACGGGGCTGTGCGTGATCGGTAAGGATGAAGGCAGAAGGATGAAGGATGAAGATCCCGATGATCCGCACAAGCATCATCCTTCATCCTTCATCCTTCACCCTTATCGAATCTGGCTCGACCTCGTCTCCAGCGCGGTCGAGATCGCGCCGCTCAGCGAGCAAGAGATCGCAGACTATGTGGCCACCGGCGAGCCGATGGATAAGGCCGGGGCCTACGGGATCCAGGGGCTCGGCGGGCGGCTGGTGCGCAGCGTGCGCGGCAGCTACACCGCCGTCGTCGGGCTGCCCCTGCCAGACACCCACCGCATGCTGCGGGCGGCTGGCGTCGGCGGACTACACGACCCGGAGCAGAGCTACCGGCGCTGGCTAGAGCAACAGGAAAAGGAGCCGATGCCATGGCCCCCAACGCTACCATAAGGCTGCTGATCGTCGATGATCACCCGCTGTTCCGCCAGGGCGTGCGCTGGGCGCTCTCCTCTGAGGACGACATCACCATTATCGGCGAGGCGGCCAGCGGCGAGGCGGCGATCGCCTGGCTTGAGGCGGCCGGCCCCAGCCAGGAGCCGAACGCGATGCTGGTCGACCTGAACCTGCCCGGCATCAGCGGCCTCGACGTGACCCGCCACGTGCGCCGGCAGTACCCCGGCATCGGCGTGGTGATGCTGAGCATGCACGAGGGCGATGAGCAGGCCTTCAACGCCCTGCGCGCCGGCGCCGCCGCCTACCGCTCAAAGGACGTGAAGCCCCAGTCCCTCGTCGAGATCTTGCGCCGGGTCGCCCGCGGCGAGTATGTGATCAACGATGTGGTGCTGGAGGAGCCGCGGGTGGCCAGCCGGGTGCTCACCCAGTTCCGGAACCTGCCTCAGGCCACCAGCACCAACCCTGAGGCTGAGTTCCCGATCTTCACCCCGCTGAGCGACCGCGAGATCGAGGTGCTGGAGCGGATCGCCTCCGGCGGCAGCAATAAAGATATCGCCGACTCGCTCGGGATCAGCACCCAGACGGTGAAAAACCACATCTCCTCGATCCTGCGCAAGCTCTCGCTGAACGACCGCACCCAGGCGGTGCTCTTCGCCCTGCGCCGGGGGTGGATCGAGACGCCCGCCGAGATCCGCCAGGGCGAGAACCGCCAGCTCGACCACGACGAGTGATCTCAGCCCCTGCCTGTAAGGGCGCAGCAGCGCGGCGCTGCTGCGCCCCAACGCCCCCCATCACGCATCACGCATCAGCCTGATAAAGCGCGCCCCGTACTGCACAAACGAGAGCCCGAAGGGCAGCATCGCCAGGGCCAGGGCCGGCCTGCCGCTGCGCGGCCCGTCGGCGACGTAGCAGAGCGCCGCGGCCGTCAGGGCCACGGTGGTGGCCTTGCCGCTCGACTGCGCGGTGGTGACACTGGACCGGCAGCTAATCACCACCAGGGCCGACAGCAGGATGCCCACGTCGCGGAAGATCAGCAGCCCGGTGACGGGCCAGGGGAAGCCGTAGGTCCGCGAGAGCATGACCGCCGTCGTGTCGAGCACCAGCTTGTCGGCCACCGGGTCGAGCAGCTCGCCAAGCTGCGAGACCTCGCCGCGCCAGCGGGCGATCGGCCCGTCCACCGCGTCGGTGAACATGGTCAGGGCCAGGCAGGCCAGTGCCGCGCGACGCCGCTCCGGCCGGCCCAGGAAATGCAGGGTCGTGGGCAGCAGCAGCAGCCGGCTGAGGGTGAGCAGGTTCGAGGGGTAGAGCAGCTCCCTCGGGTTCACGCGATCGCGCAGGGCCATAGGCGGCCTCCGACCTAAAATGATAGCGGCGACGGCGGCGACATCGGCGGCGGCAGCGGGCCATCGCTCGCCGTCGCCATGGCGCGGGCCAAGGTCTGCCCCAGCAGGTGCCCGAAGACGGCCTGGCCGTAGACGGTGGTGAAGAGCGCGCCGAAGCCGAGGAAGACGCCGCCGATGCCGCCCACGATGCCGCAGAGGATCTGGAGCAGCCAGAGCACCAGCCAGCCGCCCAGGTCGCTGCGCACCATGCGCACCGCCTCGCCCACCTGGAGCGCTCCACCCAGGCTGCCCGTCTGCAGGTAGCGCACGGTGGCGGCAATGGTGAGCGGCTGGATGATCAGGCTGAGCACGATCGTCAGCGGGATGAGGCAGAAGATGGCCGCCAGGATCAGGCCGCCGGGGCCGCTGGCGCTGTCGGCGGCGGCGAGAAGGCTGCTGCCCAGCAGCCCAAGGCACATGAAGGCAACCGAGAGCAGGATGAGCGGCAGGGCGTAGACGATCTGGATGGCGATGCCGGGCAGGCCGAGGCCAAACGTCTCGCCCAGGTGGTTCCACTTCGGCAGCGGGCGGGACTGCCCCGCCGCCACATTGCGGGCCGCCTCAAGGACAAACCCGACCAGCACGATCTGGCCGAAGATCGGCACGATCAGGATCAGGCCGCCGAGCAGGATGACCGTGAGCCACTCCTCATCTTCCAAGACATAGCTGAATGCGCGTCCGATATCCATCTGCTGGCCCTCCGTGAGATAGCTGGGGTGTCACACCTATTGTACGCTGTGCGGGGGAGAAGGATGCGCCCGATACCGCGCGCCCGATCAGATCATCCGCATGGTCTCGCGCTCGGCGGCCGCGTAGAGCTGCACGACGACGAGGTGGGCCATGACGAGGGCGCTGAGCAGGAGCCAGACAAGGAGCATCAGGGCGAGGGGCTGGCCGGGGAAGCTGATGAGCGTGAGGCCGTAGGCGGCGAGGGCGAGCAGGGCGGCCGGCAGGTAGGCCGGCAGCGAGAGCAGCCGGGCGCGCAGGAAGATCGGCCCGGCCCCGCGCGAGGTGGCCAGCTGTAGCACGCGCATGCTCAGCGCGTCCTCGATGCGGCCCTCGCCCGCGAAGAGCAGCCTGCCGACGGGGGCCGCGCTACAGAGGAACATCACCACCGTCGCCAGCCCGCAGAGCGCGACCAGCGCCGTCAGGGCCTGGCCCGTGACGGCGGGGTCTTTGACGCCGGCGACAAGCATGCCGATGCTGACGCAGATCAGCAGCATGCCGCCCGCCAGCAGCGGCAGGACGAAGAAGACGAAGTCGATCAGCAGGGCGAGGATGCCGGACAGCCAGCGCAGCGTCCAGTCTGTCCATGGCGGCAGCGGGTAGCCGTAGCCCTTGCGGGTGTTGTCGAGGCTATCGAGGGCAAACCCGGCGGCGATCGGCAGGCCGATCAGGGTGAGGGCGCAGGCGCCGTAGATCAGGCACGTGAGGGGCCAGCTGCGGTCGCGGGCGACGGTGGCGACGGCGGCGCGCAGCGAGAGGGTCGGCGTTGATGTCACTCGGTCTCCCCGAGCAGATAGCGGCGCAGCAGGTCGAGGGCGAGGGTGCCCACGAAGTCCCAGCCCTCGGGCTGGCGCAGGTCGTAGTGGCGGGTGGCCTGGCGGGCGCCGGCGGGGTGGCAGAGGGCCACCGAGACGGCGGTGAAGCCGCGGTCGTCGGGGGTGCTGGCGGCCTGCACGGCCAGGGCGAGGTCGCTGCGCCAGCGGTCGGCGGCGCTGATCGCGCCGGCGTGGGCCAGCGACGCGGCGGCGTGCTCGTCGGTGGGCCGGTCGAGCGGGTGGATCATCGCGCCGCGCACATGGGCAAGGCCGCCGGGCGTATCGGCGAGGGCGCGGTAGACCGGGGCCGCGCTGGTGCCCTCGTAGAGCGAGAGGGTCTGCCCGCGCTCGGCCAGCAGGCGGGCCACCGTCTCGGCCAGGGTCTCGTCGCCGGTGAGGTTCGCGCCGAGCCGCTCGCGGATGGTCGCCTCGGCGGCGGCCACCAGGGCCTCGGCATCGGCGCGGCCGGCGGCGCGCGCGCCGATGCGCAGCTCGTAGCGGGCCTGCTTGGCCGAGATGCCGACGGTGGGGTTGCTGGCGAGCATGAGGTCGGCGATCCGCTCGCCGATCACGCTCTCGCCCAGGCCGACGGCGTGCAGCGTCTTCACCAGGATCACATCGGTGACGCCGCGCTCATCGCGCAGGTAGGGCAGCACGGCGCTCTCGAAGAGGAAGCGCATCTCGTAGGGCACGCCGGGCAGGACGATCACCGTGCCGCGCTCGTCCTCGACGATGAAGGAGGGCGCGGTGCCGCGCGGGTTCTCGATGGCGCGGGCCCCGGCGGGGACGAAGGCCTGGCGGCGGTTGCTCTCGCTCATCGGGCGGCCCATGGCGGCGAAGCGGGCGGCGACCTGGTCCATCAGCTCCTGGCGGAACTCCAGCTCGCGGCCAAAGGCCAGGGCCACCGCCTCGCGGGTGACATCGTCCAGGGTCGGCCCGAGGCCGCCGGTGCAGATCACCAGGTCGGCGCGGGACAGGGACTCGTCGATGGTCGCGGCGATGCGCTGGGCGTTATCGCCGACCACCGACTTGCGGAAGAGGCTGACGCCGGCGGCGGCGAGCTGGCGGGCCAGGTAGGCGCTGTTGGTGTCCACGGTGGCGCCGAGCAGCAGCTCCGAGCCGATGGCGATGATCTCTGCGTCCATAGGGGTTGGGGGTTGGGGCGCAGCAGTGACGATCTGCTGACGCGCAAAGCGCGTCAGCAGATCGTCACTGCTGCGCCCTTACGGGTGCCTACTGGCTAGCGGCTACCCGCTTGCGGTACTCCGCCCAGAGCTCCTGCTCGGCGGCGGCGGTGGCCTGCTTGCCGGCGTCGACGGCGCCGCGCAGGCGGTCGGACAGGCTGGCGCGAGCGCCGCCGATGTTGGCCGTCAGGCTGGCCCGGCGCTCGTCGCCCGACTTGGGCACGAGCATGCTGACGGCGACGGCGCCGATAGCCGCGCCGATCAGGAAGCCCAGCACGAATCGTCCGCCCGCGGCGCTCGCGCGCCGGTCGTTCTCCTTGCGCAGAGCCTCGATGATCTTGATCGCGGCGGCGCGCTCGGCCTCCAGGGCGGTGATCGTCGACGTGCGCTCGGCCTGGATCACCTCGCCGAAGCGGCGCGCGGCCTCCACCAGTGTCTCGGACTCGACGGTCATGGGGGGCTCCTTAGGGTACAGGGAACAGGGAACAGGGAACAGGGGTACAGGGTAGAGATCTCAAGGTATGAGGAACCGGTCTGCCCGGACTGTACCCTGTCCCCTATCCCCTGTCCCCTACGATGCCCGCGACTTCACTTCCTGGAGGGCGCGCTCGATAAAGCTATCGACGGGGATAGCGCCAAGATCCTCGCCGGAGCGCAGGCGGACGGCGACGGCGTTCGCTTCCTGCTCTTTGTTGCCGATTATAAGCATATAGGGGATCTTCTGCAACTGAGCGCGGCGGATCTTGCCCTGCATGCGGTCGCGGCTGGTGTCGATCTCGACCCGCAGGCCCACCGCCATCAGGCGGCGGCGCACATCCTGGGCGGCGTCCATCTGCTTGTCCGTGATCGGGATGATCATGGCCTGGACGGGGGCCAGCCAGACGGGGAAGGCCCCGGCGTAGTGCTCGATCAGCACGCCGAGGAAGCGCTCCGTCGTGCCGGTGACGGCGCGGTGCAGCACCACCGGCGTGTGGGGCTGGTTGTCCTCGCCGACGTACTCGCAGCTCAGCCGGGCGGGCTGGATGAAGTCGACCTGGATCGTGCTGAGCTGCCACTCGCGGCCGAGCACGTCGCGGGCGATGAAGTCGGCCTTGGGGCCGTAGAAGGCCGCCTCGCCCTCCTCCTCGGTGTACTCGACGCCGTTGGCGTCCAGGGCGGCGCGCAGAGCGCTCGTGGCCAGCTCCCACTTCTCGTCGTCGGCCACGAACTTGCCCGAGTCGCCGCGCAGCGAGAGCCGCACCTTGTAGTCGCTGAAACTATAGGTGCTCAGCACCTCGCGGATCAGGTTCAGGGCCAGGCTGAACTCCTCCTGGATCTGCTCGGGCAGGCAGAAGATGTGGCAGTCGTCCTGCGTGAGCGCGCGCACCCGCGTCAGGCCGTTCAGCGCGCCGCTGTCCTCGTAGCGGTAGAGCGTGGCGAACTCGGCGAAGCGCATGGGCAGGTCGCGGTAGCTGATCACGCCCATCTGGTTGAAGAGCGTCATGTGGCTCGGGCAGTTCATCGGCTTCAGCCGGAAGACCATGTCCTCGCTCTCGACCATGGCCGGGAACATGCTGTCGCGGTAGTTCTCGTAGTGGCCGGACTTATGGTAGAGCTGCTCCTTGACCACGTTGCCCGTCCAGACGTGCTGGTAGCCGTAGCGCGTCTGCACCTCGCGCACATAGGTCTCCATCTCGTGGCGCAGGATCTCGCCCTTGGGCGTGAAGAGCGGCAGGCCGGGGCCGACGTCCTCGGAGAAGTAGAACAGGCCGAGCTCCTTGCCGAGCTTGCGGTGGTCGCGGCGCTTGGCCTCCTCGATCTGGAAGAGGTGCTGCTCAAGCTCTGCCTTGTTGGCCCAGGCCGTGCCGTAGATGCGCTGGAGCTGCTTCTGCTTCTCGTCGCCGCGCCAGTAGGCGCCGGCGATGCTCATCAGCTTGAAGGCATCGGCGGGGATCTGCCCCGTGTGATCCAGGTGCGGGCCGCGACAGAGGTCCTCGAACGTGTCGTGCTTGTACGTGGAGATCACCGTATCGCCGTGGTGCGTCTCGCCGTACTCGTCGAGGCCGTGGGAGAGGCCGTCGATCAGCTCCAGCTTATAGGGCTGGCCGGCGAAGATCTCGCGGGCCTCGGCGGCGCTCACCTCGCGGTAGAGGAAGGGGAACTTGCCGGCGATGATCTTCTTGATCCGGCCCTCGATCTCGCTCAGGTCCTCGGGCGTCAGGGCGCGGGGCAGGTCGAAGTCGTAGTAGAAGCCGTTCTCGATGGGCGGGCCGATGGCCACCTTGCCATCGGGGAAGATCTGTAGCACGGCCTCGGCCATGACGTGGGCCAGCGAGTGGCGCAGGCGGTAGTAGGGGTCGCTGTCGGGTGAGACGGGCATGGGGTTCTCCTTGTTGGGGCGCAGCAGCCACAGGTAGCTACGTTCTTGATGTAGTCGTTCGCCTGCGGCTGCTGCGCCCTTACTATGGCGGGTACGGTCACCTCGTCACGATCACGATCTGGCCTTCCTGGATCTGGATGTCCTCGACGTACTTGCCCTGGCGGTCGAGCTCGGCGTTGAGGCGCTCGGCGAGGGGGGCGAGCAGGTCGGCGCTGGAGATGGCGAGGCCGAGGGCGCCGTCGATCTGCGGGTCGCGCAGGGCGACCCGGCCATCCACGGCGGCGAGGCCGCTGCGGGCCACCCCGGGCACGCCGAGGGCGCTCAGGTCGGCCACGGCCTGGCCGGGGGTGAAGCGGACGCGGATCTGGTCGATCGGCGCATAGTCCTCCCGGTGGTCGTCCAGGAATGCGTTGGCCTGGCCCTGGCCGACGACGATCTGGCCGGGGGGCAGGGCGGCGACGACGCCGGGCAGGGCGGCGGCGGCCTGGTCCACGGCGGCGCCGGCCGGGGAGGTGGGGCCGAGGCGGTCGCTGATCTGCGCGCCGATCAGGCCGCTGAGGGCGGGCCGGGCCAGCACCCCGTAGAGGGCGACGATCACCAGCAGGGCCACGCCGATGCCGGCGATCTGGCCAAGGCAGCTGCGCCGGCGCGGGGGCCGCCGCCGCGCCGTCACGGATCGAGATCGATAGGGGCGCTGAGACATCGGGGCACTCCTGGACACCAAAAAACCCTCGCCCGCATGGGACGAAGGGTTGCTCCGTGGTTCCACCCACATTCAATTGTAGATTGCAGATTGCAGATTGCAGATTGTGTGACAATCTGCAATCTGCAATCTGCAATCTGCAATGCTTATTGCTGCGCTATAACGGGCGCGGCCCGTGGCCCCATACTGGCGCGTGCGCGTTCAGGGGCCCGCTCCGAGGTGGTTTTGGCCTGGCCCCATGCCGGGCGCGCTCTCAGTCGCTGGCGCGCTCTCCCTGTAGGCGGTTGCCGGGCTACTCGTCCTCGTCATCGCTGTGCGGCGGATGTAATGTGCTGAGCCGATCATAGCACGGTCGGCGCGGGCGCGCAAGTCGGCCGTAGGGCCGAGCAGCGCATGTGCCACGTCGCTGGCGGCTGAAGTCGCGCCACGGGAGCCTGCGGCTGGCCGCCCGCCTACGCGGGCGGGTGTGGCGTCGGCC
>NZ_JAIEWN010000042.1:24725-28595 GCF_019599295.1 Oscillochloris sp. ZM17-4
CGCAGGTAGGGGTAGGGCGAGACCTCGCCCCGCCGCACCTGCCAGTCGTCGGGCGTGGTCGGGTGCGAGATGCCGAAGTGCAGGTGGGACGGCGTGCTACGGGCGTTGCCGCTCTTGCCGGTCAGGCCGAGCAGCTGCCCGGCGGCCACATACACCCCCGGCGCGATCCCGTCGGCCACCGCCGAGAGATGCGAGCCGTAGTAGCGCACCCCGTCGTCGCCGATCATCGCCACCGAGATGCCGCCGCGCACCGCCGGGTCGTCGTGGGCCGGGTCCCAGATATCCTCATAGCTCACAAAGTCGATCACGCCGTCGGTGGGAGCCACAAACTGGCTGCCTATCGGGCAGAACATATCGGTGGCCGGGTAGTCGTGGTGGCTGGAGCCGTAGTCCACCCGCCCGCCCTGCACCGGGAAGACATAGGTGAAGGCGAGGCTCGGCTGCTCCGCGCCCGAGTCGGGGGCCGGCTCCTGCGGGGGCGTCTCCTCTGTCACCTCGGGCGTGAGGGTCTCCGCCGGGATGGCCGTCGCGCTCGGCGTGGCTGTCTCAGTTGGCGCGAGCGTGGCCGTCTCAGTTGGCGCGAGCGTGGCCGTCGCCGTCTCAGTTGGCGCGAGCGTGGCCGTCGCCGTCTCAGTTGGCAGGGCCGTCGCGCTCGGCGCCGGGGTGGCCGTGGGCGCGGCGGCCTCGGGCGCGGCGCAGGCGACGAGGGCGGGCAGCAGCAGGCAGAGCAGTATCAGATGTCGGATGTATGTTCGCATAGCTCTCAGAACCTCAGTATCTCAGCGCCTCAGCGCCTCAGTGCTCTACAGCTGCGCCTCGCCGATAACCACAACCTCGCTGATCGGGGTGAAGTCGCGGCCGCCGCTCGCGCCGGGGGCCGTCGTGGCGAGCACCACCACCCGCACATAGCTGCTGATCACCGGCTGGGGCAGCGGCACCGCCTGGAGCGTCGGCGAGTCGCTGAAGGTGGCCTCGACGCTGCTGCCGTCGCTAAACTCCAGGCGCGCCCGCGTCACCCGCCGGTTCTGCTGGAAGCGGTCGGTGCCGTCCTGCGGATCGATCTTGGCGTAGCCTGGCAGGATCTGCACCTGGCCGATCCGCACCGGCCCGGCGAGGTCAAGCTGGACATACTGGCCGACCCCGTCGCCGGGGACGCGCCACGCGGTGTCGGTCTGCCCGTCGGCGACGTTCTGGGGGTCGTAGGTGATCGTGTTGCCTGAGCTATCGACGCCGGAGGGCGCGGCGCCGCTGGCCGACGCGCGGGCGGGGCGCTGCGGGCCGCTGGGACCAAACTGCGGGCCGCTCACCTGGGCGGCGATCGCCGTCGGCGCGCGGTCGGCAGTCGGCGGCGTGGTTGGGGCCTCCGTCGGCGCGGGCGGCTCCGTCGGCGCAGGTACATCGGTCGGCGGCGGCTCCGTCGGCGCGGGCGGCTCCGTCGGCGCGGGGAGGTCCGTCGGCGAGAGCTGGGACACGGCTGTGGGCGGAATCCCGGCGCTGCCCGTCTGCCTGCCGCCGAGCAGCCATACCGCCAGGCCGACCGCGCCGACCAGCAGGACCACAAGGGCGGCGATCACGAAGGCCAGCGGGCCGGGGCGGCGGCGGGCGGCCTCGGCCGGGTGGGGCGCGGCCGGGGCCGCCGGGGGAGGGAGCGGTGTCTGCGGAGCGCCGGCCACAATGGTCGGGCCAGTGCTCGCCGCAGGCAGCGCCGCGCCGCGCTGGATCTGCTGGAGGTCAGCCCGCATCACCGCGGCGCTCGGCGGCCTGCCGCGCTGGTCGAGCTGGAGGCCGTGCGAGACCCACGCGCCGACCGCCGGCGGCACCAGCGGGTTCATCTGGCTCGCCGAGCGCAGCGGGTCGGCCTGGCCCGACGCCGCGCCGCCAAGGCGCTGGAGCACATCGGGCGGCGGCGCGCCGGTGAGCAGGTGGTACAGGGTGGCCGCCAGGGCGTACAGGTCGCTCGCCGGCGTCGTGCCCGCGCCCTGCACCTGCTCCAGCGGGGCATAGTTCGGCGTGTAGGCGAAGATGCTGCCCGTGGTGGGCGACTGCGATGCGGCGTAGCCCTTGGCCAGGCCGAAGTCGAGCAGCACGATCTCGCCCGCCGGGGTCAGCTTCATATTCTGCGGCTTGATGTCGCGGTGGATGATCGGCGGCGACTGGACGTGCAGGTACTCCAGCACCGCCAGGCACTGGTCGGCCCAGCGCAGCACATCATCCACCGGGAAGGGCCGGCCGCGCTGCGCGAGCAGGGTGCCCAGGTCCGTGCCGGGGATAAACTCCATGACCAGGAACCGGCTCTGGCCGTCGCTGAAGAAGTCGGAGACCTTGGGCAGCGAGGGGTGGCGCAGGCCGGCGAGGATGCGCGCCTCGCGCTCGAAGGCGGCGGACACATCAGCCCCGCTGACAGTCATCTGCTTGAGGGCCACCGTCGCGCCGAGGCGCTGATCCACCGCCTCGTAGACCGCGCCCATCCCGCCGCGCCCGATCGTCCGCACGATCAGGTAGCGCTCGTGGATCAGCGTGTTCGAGGGAAGGCCCGCCTGACTCTGTGGTTGCATCGCGTACCCCCTTCACAGTGACCGTATAATGTCATTATGCCATGACGCAGCGAGACAAAGGATCGTTTTATGCAAGAATTTTTCGAGTTCGCTATAGGGACGCGCGTGCTCTATAAGGTGGGGCTGGCCGCCGAGCTCGGCCCGGTGATCGAGGAGCTCGGCGCGCAGCGGGCCTTCATCGTCACCGACAAGGGCGTGGTGGGGGCCGGCCTGCTCGACCCGGTGGTCGCCGGGCTGCGCGAGAGCGTCGAGATCGTCGGCATCTTCGACTCGGTGCCCGCCAACTCCTCGGTGGCCAAGGTGATGGAGGGCGCGGCGGCGGCGAGCGCGGCCGGCGCCGACCTGATCGTCGCCGTGGGCGGCGGCAGCCCGCTGGACACCGCCAAGGGCATCCGCATCGTGCTGACGAACGGCGGCCACCTGCTCGACTACCAGGGCTACAATGTCATCCCGGACCAGCTCACGCCGATGATCGCCATCCCCACCACCGGCGGCACCGGCAGCGAGGTCACGCCCTTCGCCGTCATCCGCGACGAGGACCAGGACCTCAAGCTGAGCTTCGCCAGCCGCTACCTGGTGCCCGACATCGCCGTGCTCGACCCGCTGCTCACCCGGTCGCTGCCGCCCATGCTCACTGCGGCCACCGGCATGGACGCCCTCTCCCACGCGATCGAGACCTTCGTCTCCACCGAGAACAGCCCCTTCAGCGACGGGCTGGCCCTCACCGCGATCGACCTGATCGCCAACCACCTGCGCGACGCCGTGCAGACCGGCAGCGATATCGAGGCCCGCGGCGAGATGCTGATCGCCGCCTGTATGGCCGGCATGGCCTGCGCAAACAGCTACTTCGGGGTGATCCACGCCCTCTCCCACGCCCTCGGCGGCAAGTGCCACGTCCACCACGGCACGGCCAACGCGCTCTTCATGCCCGCCGGCATGCGCTTCAACAGCGTGGTGGTGCCCCACCGCTACGTGCGGATCGCCCGCGCCATGGGCGTGAACGCCGGCGGGCGCAGCGACAGCGAGGTGATCGCCGACGGCATCAGCGCCGTGGCGACCCTGGCGATCGACTGCGGGCTGCCCACCCGCCTGCGCGATGTGGGCGTCTCCGAGGACGTCCTGCCCGAGCTGGCGGCCACCGCCCTGGTGGACGGCGCGATCTTCCACAACCCGCGCGTCGCCACCGAGGAGGAGCTGCTGGAGATCCTCAGGGAGACGTGGTGATCTGGTAAGGGCGCAGCAGCGCCGCGCTGCTGCGCCCTTACGTCCCTATCAGGACGGACCCCGGCTCCACCTGCGCGCCTGCGCCCACCGC
>NZ_JAIEWN010000042.1:28695-44415 GCF_019599295.1 Oscillochloris sp. ZM17-4
CCCCGTCGTCGAGCCAGCTGCTCTCCACCAGCGCCCCCGCGCCGACGCGGGCGCCCGCGCCGACCACCGAGTCGCGCACCACGGCCCCGTCGCCCAGGACGGCCCCGGCCTCAAGCACCGAGCGCTCGACCACGCAGCCGGCGCCCACCCGCGCCCCGGGGATGATCTGCGCGCCCAGGCCGGCCCGGGACACGAGGAACTGCGCCGCGCTGAGCGCCTCCCAGGGCGTGCCCACCGGCACCCAGAACCCCTCACAGACGTGGTAGCCCACCCGGCGCTCGGCGGCCAGCAGGCCGACCAGGTCGGTCAGCTCGTACTCGCCGCGCGGCGAGGGGGCGATCTTCGCCAGGGCCGGGAAGGCCGCCGCGTCGAGGTGGTAGATCCCCGGGTTGGCCAGGGCGGCGGGCGGCGGGTCGGCCGGCTTCTCCAGGACGCCGAGCACATGGCCATCGGCGATCTGGAGTACGCCGAAGGGCCGGGCGTCCTCCACGCGCATCCCGGCCAGGCTGGGCAGGGACTGGCAGACCCCGACCACATCGGCGTGGGCGATCAGGTTGTCGCCATAGAGCAGGAAGAAGGGCTCGTCGATCTGGCCGACGGCGCGCAGCGCCCCGGCGGTGCCGTCCACCCGCTCCTGGCGCACGTAGCGCAGGGCCACCCCCCGGTAGGAGTCGCCGAAGGCGGCCTCGATCTCATCCGCGCGGTAGCCGACCACCAGGGTGGCCCGCTCGATCAGGCCGACCAGCTCATCGAGGATGTGGGCGAGCAGCGGCCTGCCGAGCAGCGGGATCAGCGGCTTGGGCCGGTGGGATGTCAGCGGGCGGGTGCGCTTCGACTCGCCGGCGGCCAGGATGACGGCGTGGCGCGTGGCGCAGGCCGCGGAGGCGGGGCGGCGCGACATGGGATACTCCTATGATCAAAAAATGCTCGGGGCAGGTGTCATCCGCCTGCCCCGAGCATACCACAAAACAGCCATTGCGTGCCTAGCAGGCACATGCTGCACTGGTTCTGCTGCGGTGCGGCTACGCCGCACCGCAGCAGAACCAGTTTTTTTGTGGGAGAGCTTCGCTCTCCCACACCCTCACATATCCATTGGGGGCGGCAGAGCCGCCCCCAAACCCCCGCCACATGCGCCATTGCAGCGACCTGGGTGCGTTGTTAGGAGGCGATCTGCTGCGCGAGCATGATCGCCTGAGCCACCTCGCGCATCGTCTTGCGGCTGTTCATCGCCAGCTGCTGGATCCTGCGGAAGGCCTCGGCCTCATTGAGCCCCTGGCTATCCATCAGGTAGCCCTTCGCCCGCTCGATCTGCTTGCGGGTCTCCAGGCGGTCGCGCAGCTGGAACAGCTCCTTCTTGCGACCGATCTGCTCGGACCAGCGGGCCATCGTCACCTCGATCAGCGGCATCAGCTCGGCGTCGCGCACCGGCTTGATCAGATAGCCGAGGACGCCGGAGTCGCGGGCCTGAGTCACCAGCTCGCGGGAGCTGTAGGCGGTGAGCAGCAGCACCGGCGCCAGGCCCTCGTCGTGGATGTGCTTGGCGGCGACGAGCCCGTCCATATTGGGCATCTTGATATCGAGCAGGACGAGGTCTGGCCGCAGCTGCCGGGTCATGTTGAGCGCGCTCAGGCCATCGCCGGCCTCGCCGACCACCAGATACCCCTGCTCCTGAAGCGTCTCGCGCAGGTTCATGCGAATCAGCGGCTCGTCGTCGGCGATCAGAATGCGAGTCTCCATCGATCTCCTCATAAACAAAACAAGCCCCATGCCACGCCGTCGCCGGCGCCAGGGGGCTTCAGTGCTATTCCATTGCGTGAGGTTCAGTATAGCGGCAGAAGGATCGGCGGGCTATAGCCAGGATGTACAAAGCTGGCTGTGCATCTTGAGGGGACAGGGGACAGGGGACAGGAGCCTTCTCCCTGTCCCCTGTCCCCTAGCGCGGCCGTACCCCGTGCCCGCCGGTGATATGGGCGAGCTCAAGGCGGGCGCCCTCCTGGCGGAAGCCGCCCTCGAAGGGGTTCTCGGCCATAAACATGGGCGTGTCGAGGTCCACGAAGGCGAATCCGCCCTGGCCGGCGGCGAAGTGGGCGGACATGGACATCGCCAGCATCGACTCGACCATGCCGCCGATCATGAGGCGGACCTGGGCGGCCCGGCAGATCGCGGCGATGTCCATGGCCTCGACGACGCCGGCCTTCATCAGCTTGATGTTGACCACCTGGGCGGCCCGCTCGCTGGCGACCCGCAGCACGTTCGCGGCGCTGGAGGCGGTCTCGTCGGCGGCCACCGGGACGCCGCCCCAGCGGGCCAGCTGGGCCATGCCCGCCCAGTCATCGCCGGGGACGGGCTGCTCCAGCAGGGCGGGGCGGATGTTCTGGATGTGCAGGGCGCCGACCAGCTCCAGGGCCTCGTCGGCGCTCATGCCGCCGTTGCCGTCGAGGATGAGCGGCGAGTCGGGGGCCACGGCGTGGATGGCCACCAGGCGGGCCAGGTCGAGCTGCAGGTCGCCCGAGCCGATCTTCACCTTGATCGCGGAGATGCCGCGGGCCAGGATCTCCAGGGCGGCGGTGCTGGCCTGCTCGACCGTGCCGGTCGTGATAGTCATGTCAGTCTCCAGGGCGTTCGACGCGCCGCCGAAGAAGACATAGAGCGGGACGGAGGCCCGCTTGGTGAGCGCGTCGAGCACGGCCGTCTCGATGGCGCAGCGGGCCGACCCGGCGGCGCCGATGCGGTCGCGCAGATAGGCGGCGATCGGGCGCCACTCGCGCGCGTCGGAGCCCTCGATCGCCGGCCGGCTCAGCTCGACGGCGGCGCGGGCGCTGGCCTGCGTCTCGCCGTTGAAGGCCGGGAAGGGCGCGGCCTCGCCGTAGCCGCGGGTGCCGTCGGCCAGCTCGACGGTGACGAGCAGGCTGCGGGCCACGTCCTGGGCGCCGCCGGAGATGCCGAAGGGGGCGAACAGCGGGATGTCGAGCGGCTCGACGCTGAGCGAGCGGATCGTCGTCGGTGAGATCATCCTCTTGCTTCCTTACGTACTGCGGGTAGATTGTAAGGGCGCAGCAGCGCGGCGCTGCTGCGCCCTTACGGGCGATCGCCAGAGACTCGCTACGCTCTCCGCTGGCGCCAGAGGTAGCCGGTGATCGTCGCCAGGACGATCAGGGCGCCGAGGGCCTGCCAGATCGAGGACAGGCGCTCGCCGAGCAGCAGGGCTGCCATGGCCAGCGTGCTGACCAGGCGCCAGGCCATGGTGCTGCTCACCAGGGGCGCGCCCAGGCGGCGCAGCGAGGCGATCTGGCCCAGGTTCGCCCCCAGCAGCACAAAGAGCACGAAGACCAGGAAGGCGGCCCAGTCGCCCGCGCCCAGCGCGAGGTAGCGGCCCCAGTCCTCGCCGGTGACTAGGCTGATCGCGCCGGTGGCCAGGGTCAGCGTCACCAGCTGCACCAGCAGCACCGCCTCGCCGGGGACGGCGTCCTTCATGGTGCGCGGCACCAGGATCATGTAGAAGGCCAGGCAGAAGGCCGAGGCGACGGCCATGCCGATGCCGAGCCAGTCGGAGCCGCTCAGCGCCACGCCCATAGTGCCGGCGCCAATATCCCCGCTCATCAGCAGCAGGGCGCCGACGAGCGAGAGGCCGATGGCGGGAAGCGTGTAGGGCGGCAGCCGCTCGCGGAAGAGCCCGGCGCTCAGCAGGGCCACCAGCAGCGGGGTCATCAGGGTGATCAGCTGGATGTAGATCGCGTGGGTGTAGCGGGCGGCCAGGATGTTCGTGATCGCCCGCAGCACGACGACCAGGGCGAAGGCCCAGAGCGCGCGCGAGCGCAGGTGGCGCATGTCGAGGTGGCGCAGGGCGAAGGGCGCGTAGACGGCGACGGCGATCAGGTTGCCCAGGCTCAGCAGGGCCATGCTCGGGATGAGGCTGACCGTCTGGAGGTAGCGGGCCAGGACGGGGTAGGCGCCCCAGCCGGTGTGGGCCAGCAGCGAGACGAGCATCCAGGCCCAGGAGGCCCCGACGCCGGCCTGCGCGGCGCGGCGGGCGCCCAGCGAGCTTGCTTTGTTCATAGGAGAATCTACTTTCTATTATGGGTCTGGGCGGCTACGCCGCCCAGACCCATAATAGAAAATCTAGTGGGGCGGCTTTGCCGCCCCACAACCCCCGCCTGGCGGGGGCGCAGTGCGCTGCGCCCCTACTCCAGGCCGAGGTAGGCCTTCTGCACCATCTCGTTCTCGATCAGCGCCTTGGCGTCATCCTCAAGGACGATCGTGCCGCTCTGGAGCACGTAGCCGCGGTTGGCGATGCCGAGGGCCTGGAGCGCGTTCTGCTCGACCAGCAGCACCGTCATGCCCTGCGAGTTGATCTCCTGGATGATCTCGAAGATCTGCTCGACCAGCACCGGGGCCAGACCCATGCTCGGCTCATCGAGCAGCAGCACCGAGGGCCTGGTCATCAGGGCGCGGCCGATCGCCAGCATCTGCTGCTCGCCGCCCGAGAGCGTGCCGCCCTTCTGGGCCACCCGCTCGCGCAGGCGCGGGAAGAGCGTCAGCACCCGCTCCAGATCGTCCTGGTAGGTCTGGCTGCGCGTGTCGTGCAGGTAGGCCCCCATCTCTAGGTTCTCCAGCACCGTCAGCCGGGGGAAGATGCGCCGGCCCTCGGGCGACTGGGCCACGCCCATCTTGACGATCTCGTGGGGCGGGATGTGGTCGATCGGCTTCTCGTTGAGCAGGACGCGGCCCTGCTTCGGCGTGAGCAGCCCCGAGATCGTGCGCAGCGTCGTGCTCTTGCCGGCCCCGTTCGAGCCGATCAGCGTGACGATCTCACCCTTCTCGATCCGCACCGAGATCCCTTTGAGGGCGTGGATCTTGCCGTAGTACGTGTGGACGTTCTGTAGCTCTAGCAGTGCCATAGTGTTGAATGTTGAATGCTCAATGTTGAATGTTAAATGCTGAATGCTGCATGCGTGGGCCATTCAACATTCAACATTCAACATTCAACATTTTCTAAGGTTCAGGTTCAAGCCGAACATTGACGACCAGGGCGCCCCCGGTGCCGCTGCCCTGGATGTTCGAGCAGCCGGGGAAGGTCTTATCGGTCAGCATACGCCAGTAGGCCGGGTTGATCAGGTTGGGCCGGCTGCGCCACTCGTAGGTGATCGTGCGCGGGTAGCCCAGCGCGCTGTCGTAGCTTACCATCGTGCTCGCCATGACCTGACAGGCGCAGGCGCTCGGGCCGGGGTAGCAGCGCGAGGGCGTGCGCTCAAGCTCGACGATCCAGTTCAGCAGGCGAGTCACCGTCCAGTTTGGCGGCTGGCCGCAGCTGTTGCGGGCGGCCCGCGTCGCCCGCTCACCCTGCGTCTCAATCCGCTGGTCGCAGACCCCGTCGCGGGTCTCCTGGCGCAGGGTGAGCGTGTAGGCGTCGAAGCCGCGCCCTGCCCAGCGCGCGCGGGCCATCTCCACCGAGTCGTGGGCCGCCGCCGGGCGGCGCAGCAGCAATACGCCCACGCAGCTCGCCAGCACAGCCACAATGCCGACGGCCAGAAGCCAGCGGACACCGCGTCGGTTGAGAAGGTTCCGCATCGCACCCTCCCGCGTGGGGCGGCGTAGGGGCGTAGCAGCGGCTCCGCCGCTGCTACGCCCCTACGCCGCGTTGCCGGCGGCCCCCTTGCCCAGGTAGGCCTCGATCACCCGTGGGTTCGAGCGGATCACCTGGCCGTCGCCCTCGGCGATCTTCGTGCCATAGTCGAGCACCGAGATCCGCTCAGAGATCGCCATCACCAGGCGCATATCGTGCTCGATCAGCACCACCGTCACGCCGAGCTCATCGCGCAGGCGGCGGATAAGGTTGGTCGCCTCCACCGTCTCGTTGGGGTTCATGCCGGCGGTCGGCTCATCGAGCAGGATCAGCTTGGGGTCGCCGGCGAGCGCGCGGGCGATCTCCAGGCGGCGCTGGTCGCCGTAGGGCAGGTTCTTCGCCAGCTCGTCGCGCTTCTCGTCCAGGCCGACGAAGCGCAGCAGCTCGCGGCTGCGGTCGCGGGCCTTGCCCTCCTCCAGGCGCAGGCTGCGGTTGCGCAGGATAATATTCCAGATCGGCGCGTGCAGGTGGGTGTGCATGCCGACCAGCGCATTCTCCAGCACCGTCATATTATGGAACAGGCGGATGTTCTGGAAGGTGCGGCGCATGCCCAGGGCGGCGATCTGGTCGGGGCGCAGGCCGGCGGTGGGCGCGCCGTCGAAGAGCACCGCGCCCTTGTCGGGCTTGTAGATCCCGGTGAGGATATTGAAGAAGGTGGTCTTCCCGGCGCCGTTCGGCCCGATCACGCTGACGATGCTGCCCTTCTCGATCGTCAGGGTGACATCATTCACCGCAGTCAGGCCGCCGAAGATCTTGGTGATGTTGGTCGCATCAAGCAGGGCCATCATGCCCCTCCTTACATATCGGTCGCGCACGTAGGGCCGAAGCACTTGCGCTGGCGCAAAGCGCCAGCGCAAGTGCTTCGGCCCTACTCATCGTCCTCGTGCAGCTCCTGGCGTCGCCGGTCCTCGGGCAGGATGCCCTCGGGGCGGAAGATCATCATCAGGATCATCAGCAGGCCGAAGAGCAGCCGCTGGTACTGGGTCGGGTCGAAGGCGGCCGGGATGGGCCAGCCGGCCTTCTGGGCGCTGCGCAGGATCTCGGCGATGCGCGGCAGGATCTGCAGGTCGAGCAGCGTCACCAGCACCGCGCCGAGGATGACGCCGGGGATGTTGCCCAGCCCGCCGAGGATGACCATCGTCAGGATGCCGATCGAGCGCAGCAGGTCGAAGGTGGGCGGGTTGATAAAGAGCTGCTTCGAGGCGAAGATCACGCCCATGGCCCCGGCGAAGGACGCGCCGACGGCGAAGGCCATCAGCTTCATACGCACCAGCGGGATGCCCTGGGCGATCGCCGCCGTCTCATCCTCGCGGATGGCCGTCCATGCCCGGCCGATACGTGAGTTCTTCAGCCGGCTGACGATCAGGATGGTGATCAGCACTACCACAAGCACCATGAAGTAGAAGAAGAGCTGGTAGAGCTGGTTATCGTCGAGCTGCATGCCGAAGGCGCCGGCGATCGCGCGGAAGGCATCGCCGAAGAAGAGCGGCGGGCGCTCGATATCCTTGATGCCCTGGGCGCCGTTGGTGATATTCACCGGCTTGTCCAGGTTCACCGCCAGCACGCGGATCACCTCGCCGAAGCCCAGCGTCACGATCGCCAGGTAGTCGCCGCGCAGGCGCAGCACCGGCAGGCCGAGCAGCACGCCGAAGACCCCGCCGACGGTCAGGCCGACCAAGATAAAGCCGTAGAACCAGCCGCTCGGGATGGGCGTGGCCCCGGCGATCATCAGGCCCACCTGCGGCGTGCTGAAGATCGACCAGAGGTAGGCCCCGACGGCGTAGAAAGCCACATAGCCCAGGTCGAGCAGGCCGGCGAAGCCCACCACCACATTCAGGCCGAGGGCCAGGGTGGCGAAGATGCCGGCCTGGGTTGCCACGTCGATATAGTAGGGGTTGAGCGTGCCGAAGGCCGGCAGCACCAGGCCGAGGGTGATCACGCCGAGGGCGATCTTAAAGCCGATATGCACCTTGGTGCGGTAGATCGCCAGGATCATCAGCAGGAAGAGGATGAAGACGATGTCGGTGAACAGGTTGGTGCGCGGGTTAAACAGCAGCAGCAGCGAGGTAACCAGCGCGTAGATCGACAGGAAGGCGTAGCCGCCGGGGCCGCGGCCGAGCAGTCCGCTCAGCTGCGCCCAGACGCCCGTGCCGCTCGTCTGTGGGGAGCTCTTGGCCATACGCTACACCTTCTGGGTCGTCGACTCGCCGAGGAGGCCCTCGGGGCGGAAGATCAGGATCAGGATCAGGATGCTGAACGCCGCGATGTCGGCGTAGCTGGCCCCCGAGAAGGCCCCGCCGGTGAACAGCGAGAGGTAGGAGGCCACGAAGGCCTCCAGGAAGCCCAGCACGATCCCGCCCACCATCGCCCCCGTAATATTGCCGATCCCGCCAAGCACGGCGGCGGTGAAGGCCTTCAGGCCGGGGATGAAGCCCATGTAGGGGTTGACCGTGCCGATATTCATGCCGAAGAGCACGCCGGCCGCGCCGCCCAGCGCCCCGCCGATCAGGAAGGTCAGCGAGATGATCTGGTTGACGTTGACCCCCATCAGGCTGGCGGTGGTCCGGTCCTGGGCCACGGCGCGGATGGCCTTGCCGAGCCGGGTGGCGTTCACCAGGTAGTTCAGGGCCAGCAGCATCAGCATGGCGGCCACAATAAAGACTACCGCCTTGGGGCCGATCAGCACTGGGATGCCGCGCTCGCCCAGCGGGATAGTGGCCAGCTGGAAGGGCTTGCCGAAGTTTGGCGTCTCGAAGCGGGCGTTGAAGCCTAGCGGCGTGTTGGTGGCGACGAGGCGCACGGTGTCCTGCAGCACCAGCGACATGCCGATCGCCGAGATCAGCGGCACCAGGCGCGGCGCGTTGCGCAGCGGGCGGTAGGCGATCCGCTCGGTGCCCATGGCCAGCAGGCCGCTGACCGTCATGCCGATCAGCACGACGATAATCACAAACAGGATGGCGGGCAGGTTAGCCAGGATGCCCCACTGGTTGAGCAGGTAGGACACGCCCGCGCCGACGAAGCCGCCGACCATAAAGATCTCGCCGTGGGCGAAGTTGATAAACTCCAGCACGCCGTAGACCATGGTGTAGCCGAGGGCGATCGTGGCGAAGAGGAAGCCGCGCACGATCCCGTCGATGATCACCTGGGGCAGGATCGCCAGGGCCGTCTGGAGAATCTTCGGGTCGCTGCGGCTCAGCAGGAATGCCAGAACCACCACGATCAGGCCGAGAACCACCGCGCTGCCCAGGATAAAGGCGAGCAGCTGCCCAAGGGGAAGAAAGATAACCCGCAGCAGCTCTGCGGGCGTCCGCTGGCTTGAAACCCGGCGTGTTGGAGCCTTCGCCTCAGCAGCCATGAGATGAATCCCTCACTCATCTGCGCCGACGCGCGGCGTCCGGGCCGCCGCGCGTCGCCAATACGTATGACATACCCACCCTGACGGCGTGGGCCTTGAACGACTGAGCCGCCTGCGCCTCAGCGGCTCAGCGGCTCAATCATTCCGCTCAGTGCGCTACTGGGGCGGGGCGATCTCCAGCTTGCTGGACAGCTTGTTGGCGTTCCAGTCGGCTGTGTTGGCCTGGAGCACGTAGTAGGTGGCCTTGGTGATGTCGCCCTTGGCGTTGAACTGGTAGTTCCCGGTGATGCCGCCGAGCAGCGGCAGCGCCTTCATTGCGGTCACCACCTGCTCGCGGGTCGGCTTGCCGCCGGCGTCCGCCGCAGCCTGGAGGATGGCCGAGACGCAGAAGCTGGCCGAGTCATAGCCCTGGGGCGAGAAGGGCGGGGCGTCGCCGTTGTACTTCGCCTTGTAGTCAGTGGCGTACTGGGCGGCGTCGGGGAACTGGCTCACCGGGGCGGCCACGGAGGTGTAATACATGCCCTCCACCGCGTCGCCGGCCAGCTTGGCCAGCTCCGGGCTGTCCATGCCGTCCGGGCCCATGAACTGCGCCGTGATCCCGCGGTCGCGGGCCTGGCGGAAGAACGGCCCGGCCTGGTCGTACAGCCCGCCGAAGTAGATCAGGTCCGGGTTCGCCGCCTGGATCGGGGTCAGGATCGAGCTGAAGTCGCTCTTCTCCTCGGTGCCCTCGAAGCCCAGCACCTCAAGCCCGTTCTTCTCCGCGTTCTGGCGGAAGAACTCGGCCACGCCCTGGCCGTAGTCCGTCTTGTCGTGCAGGATGTAGACGCTCTTGACGCCCAGGGTCTCGCGGGCGAACTGCTCGCCCACCGCGCCCTGCACATCGTCGCGACCGACCACGCGGAAGGCGTTGGCGAAGCCGCCCTCGGTGATCTTCGGGTTGGTGTTGGCCGGGGAGACCATCGCCAGGTTGGCGTTGCTGTAGTCGGGCAGCGAGGCCAGGGCCACGCCCGAGTTCAGGTGGCCATCGACGCAGAGGATGTCCGGGTCGGAGGCGATATTCTTGGCGTTGGCCGAGCCGACCTCAGGCTTGGCCTGGTCGTCGAACGGGGCCAGCTCAAAGGTGACGTTGGAGCCGGCCAGGGCGGCGTTCAGCTGCTCGATGGCCAGCTCGGCGCCGTTGCGGATGCCGGTGCCCAGGGCGGCCTGCGGGCCGCTCAGCGGGGTCTGGGTGGCGATCTTGATCGTGCCCAAGTTCAGGCCGCTGACCTTGCTGGTGAGGGTGGCCAGGAAGGCCGGGATCTTCACCGCGTCGGCGGCGGGGGTCTCTGTCGTGCTGCTCGCCTCGCCGGGCGGGGCGATCTCCAGCTTGCTGGACAGCGTGTTGGCGTTCCAGTCGCTAATGTTGGCCTGGAGCACGTAGTAGGTGGCGGTCTTGGAGTCGCCCTTGGCGTTGAAGTCGTAGGTGCCGGTGATACCCTTGTAGGCACCGATCCCAGCCATGGCGGCCAGCACCTGCTCGCGGGTCGGCTTGCCGCCGGCCGTCTCGGCGGCCTTGGCGATCGCCGAGGCGCAGATGCCGGCGGCGTCATAGGCCTGGGGCGAGAAGGGCGGGGCGTCGGCGTTGTACTGCGCCTTATAGTCGCTGGCGAAGGTGGCGGCGTCGGGGAACTGGCTCACCGGGGCGGCCACGGAGGTGTAGTACATCCCCTCGACCGCAGCCCAGGCGCTCGACTCACGCGAGCTGCGCGACGAGCTGGCCCGCGACCTGCCGCAGGCCCGCTGGGACGAGCTCTCGATGGGGATGAGCAACGACTTCGCAGCGGCGATCGCCGAGGGGGCGACGATCGTGCGCGTGGGGCGGGCGATCTTCGGGTCACGTACCTGACCCGAAGATCACCCGCCTCGCCGGCCTGAGCTGCGACCGACAACCTACTGATTGGAATGCCGAGCGGTGCCAGCTTTGCTGGCACCGCTCGGCATTCCAATCAGTAGTATTATCCGTTATCCTTGGGGTCGAGCGCGTCGCGCAGGCCGTCGCCGAGGAAGGTGAAGGCCAGCACCAGCGACGAGATCATGAGCACCGGGAAGAGCAGCATCCAGGGGCCGGAGCTCAGGTTCGAGAAGCCCTCCGTCAGCATCTGGCCGAGGCTCGTCGGCAGCGGGTTTGCCGGATCGACCGAGGGCCGCATGCCCACGCCGAGGAAGGTCAGGACGGCCTCGGCCAGGATCAGGCCGGGGATGCTGAACGAGACCGAGACGATGATCGGGGCCAGCGTGTTGGGCAGGATGTGCTGGAACAGGATCTTCCAGGTCGGGATGCCCAGCGCCCGCGCCGCCTCGATGAACTCCTTCTCCTTGAGCGAGAGCACCTGCCCGCGCACCAGGCGGGCCATGCCCGTCCATCCCACAATCGCCAGGGCGGTGAAGATCAGCAGCAGGCCGTTGAAGGCCTTGCCGAAGAGCGTCTCGCGGAAGGCCACCGTGAGCGTGATGATAAAGAGCAGGTCGGGGAAGGAGGCCACGATCTCGGTGATCCGCATCAGCAGGTTGTCGAGCCAGCCGCCGGCGTAGCCCGAGACCAGGCCGAGCGAGATCCCGATCGCCAGGATGATGATCTGCGGCACCACGCCGACGATCAGCGAGACGCGGGTGCCGAAGATCAGCCGCGACAGGATGTCGCGGCCATTATTATCGGTGCCCAGGATGTTCTCGGGGTTCGGCATACGCCGCGGGTTATCCGTGACCCAGAACGGCGGGCGCAGGCTGTTGTTTGATGTCTGCTCGACCGGGTTCTTCGGCGCGACCAGCGGCGCGAAGATCGCGATCAGGACGTAGAGCACGACAACAACGATCCCGGCCATGGCGGCCCGGTTGCGGGCCAGCCGGCGCATCGCGTCGGCCCACAGGCTGCGCGGCTTCTGGGCGTTCAGATCAATTTTCTCGGCGCCGCCGATCGTCTGTGCGGTAGTGGCCATACCTCGCCCCTTACTGGTAGCTAATGCGCGGGTCGATCACGCCGTAGGCGATATCGACGATCAGATTGGCGACGCCCAGGAAGAAGACGAAGATCAGCGCGCCGGCCGTGATCATCGAGTAGTCGCGCTTGCCGATCGCCTCGACCAGCAGGCTGCCCATGCCCGGCACCTGGAAGATGATCTCGGTGAAGAGCGTCCCGGTGAGCAGGGCGGCGGCGGCCGGGCCAAGGATCGTCACCACCGGCAGCAGGGCATTCTTGATCATATGCCGCCAGATCACCACCTGGTCGGCCAGGCCCTTGGCCTGCGCCGTGCGGATGTAGTCCTGGCGCTTCACCTCAAGCACGCTGGAGCGGGTCAGCCGGGTGATGAAGCCGAGCTGCACCGATCCGAGGGCGACGGTTGGCAGAATCCATGGCCGGATCGGGTCGGTCCAGTCAGGGATCACCGTGAACCAGTTCAGGCTCACGGCGAAGATGATCACCAGCACGAAGCCCATGATCAGGGTCGAGAGTGAGGCGAAGAAGGTTGACACGAAGAGGATCACATAGTCGATGATCGTATTCTGGCGCAGCGCGGCCAGCACGCCGACCGGGATACCGACAATGATCGCGAGGAGCAGGGCCTGCATGCCCAGGCGGGCCGAGTAGTAGAAGCGCGAGGGCTTGCCGGAGCGCTCGCCAAACAGCTCCTGCTGCACGGTGCGCAGCCCGCGCGAGCTGTAGGTCGGCCCGAAGTTTCCGCCCATCGCCCCCCACTGGAACTCCGTCTCGCCCGTCTTCGGGTTGCCCACGAAGTCAAAGAACATATAGCGGGTGAACTGGTGCCAGAAGGGCAGGTCCATGCCAAACTTCTGCCGCAGGATCTTCTCGACGCTGGGCGAGACCTGGCGTCGGTTCGGGTCGGTGTCGAAGGGGCCGCCGGGGGTGATCTTCGCGATCCCAAAGGTCATCAGCCCCACGATCAGCAGCACAGGGATCTGCCACAGAATGCGACGAATAATATACGCTGTCATTGACGAATCTCGCTTTAGATCACTGAATAATTGAGCCGCTGAGCCACTGAGGTCCATGCTGCGGGCACGCGCGGACTCAACTGCATTCGCTCGGTGCTATAGGTTTCGCTGTGCTGGATGTATCTTGGCTAAATCATACCATGGAATGTTGGCGGCTGGCAGACCCCTGCCAACCGCCAACATTCCATACCACCTCAGTGACTCAGCGGCGCTATCATTCCGCTCAGTGGTTTACGGCTGGACGTCGACGTTGGGCAGGTTGAAGAAGCCCGGCCAGTAGTCGATCGGCGTCACCGTGTCGGCCGAAACGCCCTGGACATAGGACTTGATCAGCTCAGGGCCGCCGTCGTTGCGGGTGAAGACCACCGGCGCATCGTTGACCAGGATGGTCTGGGCCTGGGCGTAGAGGTCGGCACGCTTGGCGGCGTCCTGCTCCACATCGGCCTGCTGGATGAGCTTATCGAACTCGGGGTTCGAGTAGCCGACGCGGGTGCTGAGCAGACCGTTGGTCTGGAACAGCGAGATCCAGTTCTGCGGGTCCGGGTAGTCCGCGCACCAGCCGAGCGAGAAGAACTGCGGCGGGTTATCCTTCGTGACAGCCGAGAAGGCGGTCGGGTCGATCGGGTCGAGGGTGGCGTCGATGCCGAGGTTCTGCTTGATCTGGTTGGCCACCCACTCGAAGCGGGCGTTGTTACGCGCGCTGGCCGAGTAGGTCAGCTTGATCTCGGGCAGGCCCGCGCCATCGGGGAAGCCGGCGTCGGCCAGGGCGGCCTTGGCGGCGGCCGGGTCGAAGGGCCAGGGCTGCAGGTCCGGCTGGTAGCCGGGGAAGCCGGGCGGCACAAAGCTCTGGGTGGCCGAGCCGAGGCCGCCGAAGATATCGCGGTTCCAGGCGTCGCGGTCGAAGGCCTGGGCGAAGGCCTGGCGCACCTTGATGTTGTCGAAGGGCGCGATCGTCGTGTTGAAGCCGAAGTAGAAGGTGCAGGAGCCGACGAGGTTGACCGTCTCCTTGCTCATCACCGGGTCCGACTCGACGGTCTGCAGATCCTCAGGCGAGACGCCGAGCATATCGAGCTCGCCGTTCTGGTAGGCCTGGAAGGCCACCTGGCCCTCAGAGATCATGTTGTAGACGACCTGCTTGAGCTTGACCGGGCCGAGCGGGCCGACGTAGTTCGGGTTCGGCTCCCAGACCGCCTTGTTGCCGTGGTCCCACTCCTTGAGCACGAAGGGGCCGTTGCCGATATAGTTCTCGGCATCGTACCACCAGTCGTCGCCCTTGGTGGTATCTTCCTCGCGGGCCGGCGCGCCGATCCAGAGGGCGGCCATGCTCAGGAAGTAGGGGGCGGGGGCGGTCAGCTCGATCTCCAGCGTGCTGTCGTCGATCGCCTTCACGCCATAGTCGGCCTCAAGCTGGGCCTGGTCGAGGGCCAGGGTGTCGGTCATGGTCATGCCCTCGCAGGCGGCGGCCGACCACTCGCTGTAGCCCTTGATGATACCGCAGGGCAGCGACTGATACTGGCCGGCGGTCTCCGGGTTGGCCAGGCGGTGCCAGGCGTACTCGAAGTTCTTCGCCGTCAGCGGGGTGCCGTCGGAGTACTTGCTGTCGGCGCGGATCTTGAAGGTGTACTTCAGCCCGTCGGCCGAGGCCTCGACGCTCTCAGCGGCGCCGGGGATGGGCTTCATATCCTTATCGAAGGTCATCAGGCCCTGGTAGGCCATCATGATGAACTGGATCTCGCTGACGAAGCTCGACTTCTGCGGGTCAACATTGTCCGGCTCGTTGCCGGTGTTGAGGCGCAGGACGCCGGGCTCGGCGGTGCCGGAAGCCATCGCGGGCTCCTCAGTGGCGGCCGGGGCCTCGGTGGCGGCGGCGGCCGGGGCCTCGGTGGCGGCGGCGGCCGGGGCCTCGGTGGCCGCAGGCGCGGCCGGAGCCTCGGTAGCCGCAGGCGCGGCCGGGGCGCCGCCACAGGCGGCGAGGATCGGGATCACAAGCACAAGCATCAGCGCCAGGGCCGCCGTGTTGCGCAGGTTTCGGATAGACATTGAGCTCTCCTTAACGGCAGGGTATCTGTATTCCGACACGATGGGGTTGGTGATACTGAGGGGTGAGCCCCAGGGTGGACAGCGGGCCTAGTTCTAGCTAGTCGATAGCGCCTCCTCGCTGGCTATGCTTCGGGCAGCACATAAGGCCGTCCCCAGCACCGATAGCATGCGGGGAGACCATATCACAGCGTGACGCGCGGAACGCGCGATCACTTGGGGAGGGGGTATGCGGTGGGGTCAAGCTCGTCCATGAGGATTGTGTTGGCGCGACACCGTACGTCATTGTACGTCTCGCCTGAAGCGCGCGGCGGCATGAACGCGCGCCCGCAACAAGACAATGTGTATGGAACGATCCATGTGGCGAAGTAATCCTACCACGCACTCACGATACCTGTCAATCTAGCGCACGATTGTCAGCACAGCCACGGTGCCGTGGACTGAAGTCCCCGGCTAGATCGCGAAGGCCGTCTGCGCGGCCTGCCTGAGGCCGCACAGGCGGCCTTCGGTGGCGAATCAGCCCGCGACTTCAGTCGTCGGGTGGTCGGGCGAGGGAGCATGACGTAGCCCTGAATCTAGCGCACGATCGTTAGCACGGCCACCGCGAAGAGGATCTGCGCGCCCGCCGAGGCGATCTGGAGCAGGCGTGCGCCGACGGGGGCGCGCCCGTAGAGGCTGAGGCCGAAGCCCGCGTTGATCAGGAGGATCACGGCGG
>NZ_JAIEWN010000042.1:44515-50814 GCF_019599295.1 Oscillochloris sp. ZM17-4
TGGGCGAGTGAAGGGCCGACTCGGACAAAGAGCGTGATCGCCCCAAGGGCCAGGGCCACCAGCAGGGCGACCGCCGCCCAGAGGCGTCTGGTGATCTGTGCTTTCCATCGTCGCATAGTGGTTATGTGAGCGGTAAGGGCGCAGCAGCGCCACGCTGCTACGCCCTTACCGCGGAGGCCAGATCCCGCAGGATCAGCGAGCTAGGCTCTACGGAGCGCTTGTCGGCGTCGGCTCCGCCGGAGCCGACTCTGGCGTCGGTTCGACAGCCGGCGCCAGAGTTGGCTCCGGTGTAGGCACCTGGGTCGGCGGGCCGGGCAGGTAGGTCGGCTCCGCCGTCGGCGTCTCCGCGCTCGCCGTCGGCGAGGGCGTCTGCGGGGGGAAGCGCTGGGCGCTGATCGCGGCCCGCTGCTCGGCGAGCCAGGTGTCCAGGGCCGTCGTGCGGGCCTCGCGCAGCTGATCATCCCTGGTGGGGATGGTGCGGTCCGTCACCTCGATAATATGCCAGCCGAACTGGGTGCGGATCGGGTCGCTGACCGTGTTCTGCTCCAGGCTAAAGGCGGCACTCACCAGCTCGGGCGGGTAGGTCGCGCCATTATCGGCCTTGCCATCCTTATCGAAGAAGCCGAGGTCGCCGCCGGCGCTGGCCGAGCCGGGGTCATTCGAGGCAGACGCGGCCAGGCCCGCAAAGTCGGCGCCGGCGCGCAGATCGGCGACCAGCGTATCGGCGCGATCCTTCGCGGTGGCGAAGAGGGCGTCAGTCTGCTCCTGGGTGGAGCCGTCGGGCGGAGTCACGGCGACAAGGATCTGGCGGGCCTTCACCTTCGTCGGGTCGCTGCTCGCCTCAAAGGTGCCATCGGGGACGAGGCTGTCCTGCACGCTGGTGTTGATCACCTGCTCGCGGTACTGGCTGATCAGCGCGGCGCGGAAGTCGTCCTTCGTCAGGGCGGGCTTCACATCGACGCTGGCAAGCTCGATCTCATAGCGGCGGAAGATCTCGTCGACGATCTGATCGACCTGGCTGGCCGCCTCTGCGGCGGCGGGCGTGGGCCGCGGCGTGCTCGTGGGCTCGGCGGTGGCCGTCGGCTCGGCGGTGGCCGTGGGGCCGCCGGGGGTGGGCGAGGCCGTCGGCTCGGCGGTGGCCGTCGGCTCGACGGTGGCCGTCAGCTCGACGGTGGCGTCGGCGGCGGGCGCCGTAGCCGTGCTGCTGATCGTCGTCGTCGCGGTGATCGGCGGGGCCGGCGGCGGGATGAAGATCTGGCCAAGGTCGTTCGCGATCGCCTGGTTGATCGCATCGGGGCTGGCGCTGATGCCCATCTGCGCGGCGCCCTGCTCCTTGATCTGCAAGGTCTCCCACTGGCCCACCACCGTGTCGTCCACCGGGCTGCTGCTGATCGTCTTCACCTGCTGATTCAGCGTCGGGCTCTGGTTGGCGAACTGCTGGGTGAACTGCTGGTTCCCGCCGAAGAGGGCCACGAGCTGAAAGTTCTGGGCGATCTCGCGGGCGTAGGCCAGGCGCCGCTCCTGCCAGTAGTCGCGCCGGCTTAGCGACACGCTGCCGACCTGCGCCACCGGGCGGCTCGGGACCCAGAGCTGGTCGTAGCTCAGACCGATAATCACCGCCAGGAGCGCAAGGCCGATGGCGGTGGCGGTCACGATCACCACCCGACGCTGGCTGCGAAGCTCGCGCTGGTGACGCGCCAGGCGCCTGCGCGTCATCGGTGGGGAAACGGCGGGAGCCGCGGGCTGCGCCTGGCGGCGCTTCTGCGGCGTCGGGCGTTGGTCGCCCCGCTGGGGGGTCTTCGGTGTGTCAGCCATGAGTGTGTGAATGCACAACATGATGCGTGCAACGCAAGCGAGGGGCCGGGGCGCCATGGGCGCAGGCGGCGCGCTGCGTCTCACGCATCATCGCATAGTGGCGTATTAAAACGGAATATCCTCATCGCCAATATCAGGCGGGGAGGCCCGGCCGCCGCGGGGCGGGGCAGGGCGGGCCTCGCGCGGCGGGGGCTCATCATCATCGTCGCGGGAGGGGCGGCCCTCACGACTATCGAGGATAATCATATCGCCGGCGATGACCTCGGTCCGATAGCGGGTCTGCCCGCTCTGCTGATCATCCCAGGATCGCGTCTGGAGGCGGCCCTCAACGTACACGCGCGCGCCCTTCGCGAGGTACTGGTTGCAGATCTCGGCGAGCTTATTCCACGCGACGACGCTGAACCACTCGGTCTCCTCGCGCATCTCGCCGGCGCCGTCGCGCCACTGGCGGCCCGACGCCACGCGGAACGTGGTCACCGGGCTGCCTGTGGAGGTGTAGCGCATCTCAGGATCGGCGCCGAGGCGGCCGATGATCATGACCTTATTCAGATCGCGGGCCATCGCCGCCTGCCTTTCGCCTCACTACTCCGCCTGCTCGGCGACAGCCTCAACCGCCTCGGGCGCCTCATCCGCGCTGCTGCCCTTCTGCTCGATAACCGTGATCAGGTGCCGCATCACAGCGTCGCTCAGCTTCAGGGTGCGCTCGACATCAGTGACCTTCCCGGCCGAGAGGCCGAAGGTGAACAGCACGTAGTAGCCCTCGGTGAAGTTGCGGCGGCTGGCCTCGCCGCTGGCGTACTCACGGATAGGGTAGGCCAGCTTGCGCCGGCCCCAGGGCGACGCCTGGTTGACGCTCGTCACCTCACCGCCGGCATTCTGGATCGAGTGGGTGACCCGCTCGATGGCGGCGGCGATGCCCTCTTCATTGGCGTGCAGCGGGTTGATGATGATCATCAGCTCGTAGTTACGACGACGTTCGCGCATATGCTCCTCCTCTGGTGTAATCCCGCTCGTCGAACCGATCCGGCTGCGCGTGCCGGGCGGTGCGGCGGGACAGAAAGACATCAGCCGCACCTTAATGTGCGGCGACGTGCCTTACTCTTACGATCGCGGGATTATACCACGGAATCGGGGGCGGCACACTAGCCACCGAGCTGCGACATGCCGCGCAGGGTCGGCAGGACGCCCTCGGGCAGGCCATGGCCCCAGGGCTTCACATACACGGCGTGGCGGATGAGCTGCTCGATCTCGTCCTGGCCGGCGCCCGAGCGCACGGCCGCGCGCAGATCCAGCTCGTCGTCGCGCAGCAGGCAGAGGTGCAGGCGGCCCTCGGCGGTCAGCCGCATGCGGTTGCAGGTGGCGCAGAACGGGTCGGTCACCGCGCTGATGAAGCCGAGCTTGCCGGGCGCGCCGGGGATGCGGTAGCGCCGCGCCGGGTCGGATGGGTCCTGGCCGTAGGGCTCCAGCGGCCCGAAGTGGGCCGAGATGCGGGCGACCAGCTCGGCGGTGCTGATCACGCCCTCCTCGGCCAGGCCGGCCACGCCGGTCAGCGGCATCACCTCGATAAAGCGGAACTCCCAGGGGTGCTCGGTGGTCAGGGCGGCCAGGCGGATGACCTCGTCGTCATTCATGCCGCGCACCACCACCGCGTTGAGCTTGATCGGGCGCAGCCCGACCTCATCGGCCGCGCGCACCCCCGCCCAGACATCGTCCAGGCTGCCGCCGCGGGTGATCTGGCGGAACTTCTGCGGGTCGAGGCTGTCGATGCTGATGTTCACCCGGTCGAGCCCGGCCTCCTTCAGCGGCCCGGCCAGCTTGCCCAGGCGCAGGGCGTTGGTGGTCATGGCGATGTGCTCGATGCCGGGGATGGACTTGATCGCGCGCACCAGCTCGACGATCTCGTAGCGCAGCATCGGCTCGCCGCCGGTGAGCCGGATCTTGCGGAAGCCTGCGGCGGCGGCGGCGCGCAGCACCGTCACCAGCTCCTCGTTGGTGAGCAGCTCGGGGCGCGGCAGGAACTTCATGCCCACGGCCGGCATGCAGTAGACGCAGCGCATATTGCAGCGGTCGGTGAGCGAAACCCGCAGGTAGTCGATCCGCCGCCCGTAGCTGTCCAGCGCCGGCGCGTCCGCGGCATAGCTCGGGTAGCTGCGCGGCTCGACAAAGGTGATGGGGGCCAGGCCCGTCATTGGGTTCTCAAGCACCATTGCGCTCCTCCGGCGGTCGTAGGGGCGCCCACAAGGGGTCGGGCGCCCACAAGGGGCGCCCTTACGCGCCAGCGTACTTCATCACCGAGATCCGGGCGGCCAGCTGGCGGGCCACGCCCCGGAAGACCTCGGCGTAGGCGTCGGGCGCGTCGCTGATCACCGCCGGCGTGCCGCTGTCGCCGCCCGCGCGCACCGCCATGCCCAGGGGGACCTGGCCGAGCAGCGGGAGGCCCTGCTGGGCCGCGATCCGCGCCGCGCCGCCGGAGCCGAAGATATCGTAGCGCGCGCCGGTGTCGGGGGCGAGGAAGTAGGCCATGTTCTCGATGATGCCGATCAGCGGCACGTTCACCTTCTTGAACATCTCCATCGCCCGGACCACATCGATCGTGGCCACCTGCTGCGGCGTGGTGACGATCAGGGCGCCGGTGAGCGGCAGGCTCTGGGCTAAGGTCAGGGCGATGTCGCCGGTGCCGGGGGGCATATCGATGATCAGGTAGTCGAGCGGGGCCCATGCCACCTGGTAGAGGAACTGGCGCAGCAGCTGGCTCACCATCGGGCCGCGCCAGATCACCGGCTGGCCCTCCTCCACCATGAAGCCCACCGACATCAGCTTGATGCCGTGGCCCTCAAGCGGCACCATCACCGCCTGGCCGTCCTCGCCGGTCACCGCGCCGGGCTGGCCGCGCACGCCGAACATCAGCGGCATGCTCGGGCCAAACACGTCGGCGTCGAGCAGGCCCACGCTGGCGCCCTCCTGGGACAGGGCGACGGCCAGGTTGGCGGCCACGGTGCTCTTGCCCACGCCGCCCTTCCCGGCGGCCACCGCGATCACGTTGGCCACGCCGGGGATGGCCGCCTGCTCGGGGATGCCGGCGTGGTGGCGCACATTCGCCGTGAACTCGACCTGCACGTCGCTCACGCCGGGCAGCGCGCGCACCGCCGCCTCGACCTCGCTGCGGATCTGGTCCTTCAGCGGGCATGCCGGCGTGGTCAGCTCCACCGCGAAGCTCACCGTCCCGCCGTCGATCTTCACATTCTTGATCATCCGGCGCGAGACGAGATCGCCGCCGAGCTCCGGCTCCTGCACCTTGCTCAGCGCGGCGAGCACCTGCTGCTCGCTCACCTGCTGGCCCGAGCCGCGTGAGAAGAGGCCCATGTCATCACTCCATAGCTATATCATTGCAAATTGCAGATTGGGAATTGGGGATTTCGGTGTTCATCTAATGAGCATTATAGCAGGTTTTAGAAAGCGGGAGCTATCGTAACCTGAAACCGGTATCAAGCCGATCGCAGCAGAGCGCGCTGAATCCAATCTGCAATCTGCAATCTACAATCTGCAATCGTCCTACCGCGCCCCGCGCCGCATCTCGGGGGTGGCCAGCCAGGCCTCGACCGGATGCCCGTCGCGCAGGTGCGCGCGCACAATCTCGCGGGCGCGCTCGGCGCTGAGCCCGGCATAGCGCGTCGCGCCGGGGTGGATGAGCAGGTTCGGCCCGTGGTCGCAGTGGTCCTGGCAGCCGCTCGCCAGCAGCTCGACGCCCCCGACGCCCAGCTCCCAGAGGGCGGCGTCGAGGGCGTCGCGCACACGGGCGCAGCCGCGGGCGCTACAGTGCGGGCCGGTGCAGAGGTAGAGTCGGTACGTCATAATTGCAGATTGTAGATTGCAGATTGCAGATTGTAAAGCCAATCTGCAATCTGCAATCTGCAATCTGCAATTCCTAGTTAGCCAGCTCGATCTGGTCGATGTAGAAGGTCTTCTGCGTGCGCCCCTGGGCGTCCTGGATGGCCAGATCGCTCAGGTTGGACGGGCTGCCGAGCTGCGCGAGCGGGATCTCCACCAGCACCCATTTCTTGGTGAGGGTCGGCAGCTTCACCGCCTGGCTCCCATTACCGTTGGCGTCGCGCACCCAGACCATCAGCTGCTGGTTGCCGCCAGCGCCGTTCGCCCAGAAGCGGATCTTGGTGTAGCCCTGCGTGCTCAGCGCGCTGTCGGTGTGCAAGTACAGGCCCGCCCACGCCTTGGTGAAGGTCACAGCGATCGAGCTCGTGCCAACCTTCGTCTTCTTGGTGTAGCTCAGGTTCACCTTGCTGTCCCAGGACCAGTTCTGCCACCCGCTGGCCAGGCTGTCGTCGAAGATTACCTGGGCGCTGGCCGGGACGGCGGTCGCCGTCGGCGGCACGGCGGTTGCCGTGGGCGGCACGGCGGTCGGCGGCACGGCGGTCGGCGGCACGGCGGTCGCCGTCGGCGGCACGGCGGTTGCCGTGGGCGGCACGGCG
>NZ_JAIEWN010000043.1:0-17487 GCF_019599295.1 Oscillochloris sp. ZM17-4
GCAACAGCCAGAGCGCCGCACCATATGACCACTCGAACACTCCTGGCGATCGCTCTCTTGCTCGTGCTCCTCTCATCGGCCGGCGCGTCGGCGCGGCCGCGCGACCCTGGCGGGCTGTCGGTGACAGCCGATGCGAGGGGCCTCACGATCCGATGGTCCCCCGACAGTGCGACGCAGTCGGCCCTGGCATCGGGTGCTCCGCCGCCGCCGCAGGTGATCGCCGTCGAGCTGCCCGACGGCGCCGACCCCAGCCCCATAATCATCGCCGTCGATCATCAGCCATGGGCGGGTGCGAGCCCGTCGCCCACCACGATCCCGACGCGCACGCTGCCCGATGGGACAAGCTACCCGCCCCTGGCTCAATTCGGGCCGACGCCGGCCCCCGCCGCGCCCCTGGCCCTCCTGCGCGAGGGGCGCGCGCGCGGCCAGCGCATCGCGGTCTACGCCCTCAGCCCGGTCTACATCGCGGGCGACGGCCCGACCATGCTCACCGGCCTTGATGCGCGCATCCCCAACGCCGCGCCCCTCGCCGCCGCAGATGCGTGGGAAACTCACCCAAACACACCCTTTCTCGACGCGGCCCCGTCCGCCCCTGACCCGATCGCCGCCGGCCAGTCCTGGGTCATCCGTGTCAGCCAGGGCGGCGTCCAGTCGCTCAGCGCGGCCGCGCTCCAGGCCGCCGGGCTGAGCCTCGCGGGCGTCAGCCCGTCGCGGCTGCGGCTGTGGATGGGCGGCGCGGCCGTGCCCCTGGAGCTGCGCACGAGCGGAGCTGCCCTCGACGAGCTGCGCTTCTACGCGCCGACGCCCGGCGACCGCTACAACAGCACCGACACCTACTGGCTCACGGTCGAGGACGCAGCTGTCCCGACGATGGCGACCGTCAGCGCGCCGCCCACGGGCTCGGTCACGTGCCAGAGCACTGCTCTGGGGCAGGGCGCGTGGCAGACCCCCTCGCTCTACGATCCGCAGATCCCCGGCACCGACGGAGATCACTTCTTCGCCGCCAGGCTACGGGTTGGCTCGCTGACCCCCGTAGCGGCCCCCCCCGATGTACTCACCGCGACGATCAGCCCCGACCTGCCGAGGGCAACTGGACCAGTGACCGTGACCATCTCTGGGGCCAGCCTCTTCGCCGACACCCACACCATCAGCGTCACGGTGGCCGGCGCGGTGCGCACATCAAGCTGGTTCGGCACCCCTGTCTTCACGCGCAGCCTCGGGTTCCCCGCCGGGTCAGGCCAGGTCGAGATCGCGCTCATGCCCGTTGCGGCCGAGGCGGGCGATGGCATCCACATCGACAGCGTCTCGTGGCAGACCCCAGTCCAGCTGAGCTTCGCCGGCAAGGGCGCCGCCTTTGTCGGGCAGAGCGGGCACCGCTGCTACAGCCTCAGCGGGCTCCCCGTCGGGGCGGCGCTCTATGATGTCACGAGCCCGGCCGCCCCGGCGCGCATGAGCATTGGCGCGAGCAGCTTCGAGGTGAGCGTGGCTGAGGGCCGATCCTACATCTTGGCCGGGCCGGGCACCCTGCACACCCCCGAGATCAGCGCCCACGCCCCGATCAATCTGGCGACGCCGCTCGACGCCCAGGCGATCTACATCGCTCCCGACGCCTTTGTGTCGGCCCTCGACCCGCTGGTGGCCCAGCGCAAGGCCCAGGGCTACAGCGTCGTCGTGGTGCGCGCCCAGGCGATCTACGACTCGTGGGCCGGCGGCCAGGCCAGCCCCGCAGCGATCCGCGACTTTCTGCGCTACGCGGCCGCAGCATGGTCGGTCAAGCCGATCGCCGTCACCCTTGTCGGCGATGGAACCTACGACCCGCGCAACTACCTGGGGATCGGCCAGACCAGCTGGATCCCACCCTACCTCGCCGAGGTCGACCCCTGGCTCGGCGAGACGGCCTGCGAGAACTGCTTCGCCCAGCTCGACGGCGACAGCCCCCTGTCCGACCCCCTGCCCGACCTGATGATCGGCCGGCTGCCGGTGAAGAGCGCGGAGGAGCTGGGCCAGCTGGCGCAGAAGATCATCGCCTACGAGAACGCGCAGGATATCGGGGCGTGGCGGGGGCGTGCCGTCTACCTGGCAGACAACGCCGACTCGGCGGGCGACTTTACCCAAACAGCCGACGCGAGCGTCGCCGAGCTGCCCTCAGCCGCGAAGGTCACACGTGTCTACTACGACCCAGCGGCGCCGGACAGCGAGCCCTGGCGGGTGCGCGACTCGTTCGACGCCTTCCAGCGATCCTTCGACGCGATCAACGGCGGCGCCGCCGTGGTGAGCTACCTTGGCCACGGGCAGCCCTACCAGTGGGCCTACACCGGGCCGCCGCTCACCGATACGGTGCCGCAGGACCGGCAGTACCTGCTGAACGTAGACTTCGCCGGCGACCTGACGAACAGCGCGCGGCTGCCGGTGGTGCTCAGCCTGACCTGCCTGACGGGCGAGTTTCAGATCCCGTCGGTGCGCGGCACGACGATCGACGAGGCGCTGGTGCTGAACCCGCACGGCGGGGCGATCGCCACATGGAGCTCGTCGGGGCTGGGGGTGCTCTACGGCCACGACGCGCTCCAGAAGGGGTTTCTCGACACCCTGTGGGCCGCGCCGACGACGGCGCCGGAGCGGCTGGGAGCGATGGCGATGGCGGGCTACGAGCAGCTCTTCACGACCAAGAGCTGCTGCCAGGATGCCCTGCGCACCTACGGAGTTCTCGGCGACCCGCTGACCCCCGTGCGGACGCAGACGGGAGTCAGCGAGGTGGCGCTGCCGATCGTGCGGCGGTAGAAGGGAGGATTGGTGGAGCACCGGGTGGCCTACAAGGTCTACTACGAGGACACAGACAGCCTGGGGGTGGTCTACTACGCCAACTACCTGAAGTACATGGAGCGCGGGCGCACCGAGTGGGTCGGCGCGCAGGGGCGGCCAATTCAGGAGTGGAACCGCGAGGGCTACAGCTTCGTGGTCTACGGGCTGACGATGAAGTTCAAGCAGGCGGCGCGGCTCGGGGATATGGTCGAGGTGGTCACGTCGGTGAAGATGAGCTCGGCCTACCGGGCGCGCTTTATGCAGCGGGTCGAGCGCCAGGGTGTGCTGCTGGTCGACGCCGAGGTCGATATCGTCTGCCTGGGCGACGACCAGCAGCTGCGCGAGTTCCCATCACTGAGGCACTGAGTCGCTGAGGCGCTGAGTATGATCTGGATCATACTCAGCGCCTCAGCGACTCAGCGACTCAGCGACTCAGTGCCTCAGTGCCTCAGTGATACCTCAGTGCTACGGGTTCGTCGTCGTGGGGAAGGGGAATGGCTCGCTGGTGGTCTCCAGCTGATCCGCGCGCACCCAGCCCGGCGCGCTGGGGTAGTCGCGCGAGAAGACCTGGTACCAGCCGTCGCGCAGGTCGAGGGCGAAGATGCGCTGTCCAGCGTCGATGCGGGTGATCTGGCGGGCGTCGTCGCTGGGGGCGGCGCGCATGATCGCCCCGGGCTCGCCGACGCGCAGGTTGGGGAAGTCGGGCGGCAGCAGGGCCGCGCCGTCGCTGGGGTCGCGCTGGGCCAGATAGTCCAGCACGCCAAGGGCGATCCCCCTGGCCACCCGGCCGGGCTGGTCGAAGATCACGGCCCGGTCGGCGGCGCTGGTCATAAAGCCCATCTCGACGATGATCGCGGGGGTGGTGCGGGCGATCGCGTGGTCGTGCCTGCGGTTGTTGAAGGCGTAGTAGCCGCGCATGTTCACCGTGATCCCGCCGACGTCCTCGGGCATGCCGGTGGCCGGGCCGTAGGTCGCGGCCACCGCGTCGAGCAGCTGCTGCGAGGCCCGCGAGGCGCGCCAGGGCGTGGCCAGCTTCCAGCCGCGCGGGCCGGATGCCGTGGAGCCGTCGGCGTGGATGGCGATGAAGGCGTCGGCGTCATAGCTGGGCGGGATGGTCGCCGGCAGCAGGTCGACGATCACGCCCTCGGCCTCCAGGAGCGCCTGCACGCGCAGGGCGATATCGTTGTTGAGCTCGGCCTCCGTGACGCCGCCGAAGCGCGCGCCGGTCGAGGTGCGAAAGCGGGCCAGCTCCTCGGGGAGCTCGCTGGCGTTCAGGTGGCCCGCCTGGAGGCCGACGCGGGGCGCCGTGCCCGCCGGGCGCGGCGTGGGCGTGGGCACGACGGTCGGCCCGGCCGGCGTGGCCGTGGGCGGGGCCGGCGTGGCCGTGGGCGGGGCCGGCGTGGCCGTGGGCGGGGCCGGCGTGGCCGTGGGCGGGGCCGGCGTGGCCGTGTCGGCGGGGGGCAGGGCGGCCGCCTCGGCGACGGGGATGATCGGCGGGGCGGTGGGGCGCCCGGCCGCGCCAGAGTCGGCGCAGCCCGCCAGCGCGGCCGCCATCAGCAACACAAGAGCGGCCAGCGGCCGCGGCGTAGTCATTCGGGGCATAGGCACAATCCTTATGCGAGACGTCTTCATAAGGGGCAGCGCAGAGCGTAGCGTGTATGATTCACTGACCGTATGATCGCTCTGCGCTCTGCGCTCTGCGCATCGTCGTACGTGCCACAGGTGGGCATCTGGTATGATTGCGGCGCGGTGGAGTTATCAGACGTTGTAGCATACTATGCTGAGAGAGGGATGAGAGCATGCTCGTGATCAAGGTCGGCGGGAGCGCCGGCAACAACTACGACGCCCTCTGCGACGACCTGGCCGCGCGCGGCGAGTCCGGCGGGCCGGTGGTGCTCGTCCACGGCGGGTCGGACGAGACGAACCGCCTGGGCGAGGCGCTGGGCCACCCGCCGCGGTTCGTCACCTCGCCGAGCGGCTACACCAGCCGCTACACCGACCGGCGCACCCTGGAGCTGTTCATGATGGCGGCCGGCGGGCTGGTGAACAAGGGGCTGGTCGAGCGCCTACAGGCCCGCGGGGTCAACGCGGTGGGGCTGAGCGGCCTCGACGGACGGCTCCTCGCGGGCAGGCGCAAGGCGACCATCCGCATCGTGGAGGACGGGCGGCAGAAGCTGCTGCGCGACGACTGGACGGGGACGATCGACTCGGTGAACGCGGGGCTGCTGCGGGCGCTGCTGGAGGCCGGCTACCTGCCGGTGGTCGCGCCGCTGGCATGCTCGGAGCGGGGCGAGGCGCTGAACGTGGACGGGGATCGGGCGGCGGCGGCGATCGCGGCGGCCCTGGGGGCCGACACGCTCCTGCTGCTCTCGAATGTGCCGGGGCTGCTGCGCGCCTTCCCCGACGAGTCCTCGCTGATCACGCGCATCCCGCGCGGCGAGATCGAGAGCTACCTGGGCTTCGCCGAGGGCCGCATGAAGAAGAAGGTGCTCGGAGCCCAGGAGGCCCTGGCCCAGGGCGTGGGCCGGGTCATCCTGGGCGACGCGCGGGCGGCCGGCTGCGTGACGCGGGCGGTGGGCGGCCAGGGGACGGTGATCGGCTAGGGGGACGCGGCCTCACAGAGGAAGGCCGGCTGGCCCTCGGCGCTAGTGATCGTCGAGACATGAAATCTCCAGGCAGGCGAGCGCGGCGAGGTGCCACAATCATCCTACCTGGAGATAGCGCCGTCGGCAACTGGTGCGCTCTATGCCCCGGCCCCTACAGAAATAGCCCGTAGAGCCCAAGAGCTTTAGCCTTGGGGTATAAGGGCTTCACCTGCTTTAGCGGCTTTAGCCTCTCAATATAGCTTCCCAATGCGGCAAATGGCTTGAAATAGAACGAATGATCTGGTATAATGGAGCCATGACACGAACCATCCAGACAACCTACCGCTATCGCCTCAACCCCACGGTTGCGCAAGAAAACCTGCTCAACCAGCTTGCTGGGGCAAGGCGGTTTGTCTGGAATTGGGCCTTGGATCGCAAGAAGTCCCACTATCAGCAGACGGGCGGGACGTTGGGGTTTGCCGCGCTGTCTGCGGAGCTGACTCGTCTGAAACAGCAGCCGGAAACGGTGTGGCTGCGCGAGATGCACGCTCAGTCGTTGCAGCAGGCGCTTCGGGATCTCGATAGCGCGTACCAGCAGTTCTTTCGTCGCATCAAGCGGGGTGAGCGGCATAAAGGTTTTCCCAGGTTCAAGTCGCGCAAGACCGATACGCCGCGCTTTCGGATGCCCCAAGATGTTCGTCTTGTCGATTCGTTCCTTTCAGTGCCAAAGATCGGCATGATCCGTGCGGTCGTGCATCGCCCACTGGAGGGCGTCACGAAGGGCGCGACGTTCAAGCGGGAGCCGGACGGGCATTGGTTCGTGAGCCTCGTCACCGAACAGCAGGCCGAAGCGCGCACCGAGCGTCCGGTACACACCCACGTCGGCGTGGATGTCGGGTTGACGTCGCTGGCCGTGTTCTCGAACGGCGAGACGATCCCCAACCCGCGCTGGTATCGCACGCAGTGCCGGAAGCTGCGCCGGGCGCAGCAGGCGCTCTCCCGCAAGGTGCGGGGCAGCCACAACCGGGGCAAGGCGCGAGTCGTCGTTGCCCGGCTGCACCAGAAGATCAGGAACCAGCGGAACGACTTCCTGCACAAGCTGAGTACGGATCTGGTTCGTCACTTCGACCTCGTTTCGCTAGAGGACGTGAGCATTCGCGGCCTTGCGAAAACCAAGCTGGCCAAGAGTGTTCTGGATGCGGGCTGGGGCATGTTTCGGTCGATGCTGGAGTACAAGGCCGACCGGAACGACACTCATGTGGTTGCGATAGGGCGCTTCTTTGCCTCGTCCAAGACGTGTGGCGCGTGCGGCTGGAAACGCGACGATCTCACCCTCGCCATGCGCGAGTGGGATTGTCTCAATCCTGCGTGCGGCGTGCATCACGACCGCGATTTGAACGCCGCACGGAATATCGACCATGAGGGTAAGCGCCTGTTTGATCTGCGGATCGCGGCGGGACACGCCGAGACACAAAACGCCTGTGGAGACTCGGTAAGCCCAATCGTCACGGTTGGCGCGGGTCGATGAAGCAGGAAGCCCAAGAGCTTTAGCCTTGGGTATTTCACTTCTGGCAGAGGATGAAGCGCCCGCGCGCGTTGGCGTGGTAGTCGTAGGTGGTCGCGCCAGCCTCAAGCACCACCTGGTAGCCGGGGGTGATCACCTGCATATAGGCGACGCCGGGCTGCGGGCAGCCGAGCGAGCTGTCGTTCCACTCGACGGCCGCGCCCTTCTGCACGACGATCGCGGCGGCGTCCACGCCGCTGCGCTGCGCGGCGTCGGCCAGGATCTTGGCGAGCAGGTCGGCGGGCACCTCGCCCGTCACCGGGGCCGTCGTGGGCGCCTGGGGCACCTGGTTGACCGTGGGGACAGGGCGGACGGTCCGCACCGGCCGCGGGCTCGTGGGCGAGGCGGCGGGCGGCGGGGTCTTGGTATCATCGGGCACAGCGGTCTCCTCTGGTGTCGCGCTCGCCTTGACACCGACCTGCGCGACCCGGCGCTGCGCTTCGCCCTCTTCCGCCCCGATCTGGCCGGCATGCTTCCCGACGATGTGCCCGACGGCCTGGCCCACGCCGAGATCTACGCGCGAGCGCGGCGCGCAGGCATGCCCGTGGCCCAGGTGGCGATCACCGGCCGGCGCGGGCGCGAGCCCGCCCCCGGCTCGGCCCTGATCGAGCTCGCCGGCTACCGCCCGCCGAGCGGGGGCCGCCAGGGCGCGCTGGCCGGAGCCGCCGCCCTAGCCGTGGCCAGCGGGCTCTGGCTCCTGCGCCGGCGGCGAAAGCCCTAGCCCGCTGCACCTAAACCCGGCGCGCTATCGTCATAGAGCTGGACAGAAGTCGCATCATCGGCCTACGGACGTAGCGCGCCGCGCCCCATCGAGCATAGAGAATACCATCACAAGGAGGAGAGCCCCCATGAGCCAGCCCGAAGACAACAACAGCGGACAGCAGCCCCACTCGGACCTCGGCAGCGAGCTGCGCGAGCTCGGCCAGCAGATCGAGCAGGCCGTCCGCAACGCCATGGAGAGCGACCGCGCCCGCCAGCTCCAGCAGGACATCGCATCGGGGATGCAGGAGATCGGCACGCAGATGCAGTCGGCGCTCAAGGCCATCCAGGAGGACGAGCGCCTGCGCAAGCTCGCCGAGCGCGGCCAGCAGGCGATCAACCAGGCCCAGGAGAGCCAGGCCGCCAAGGACTTCCAGGAGGCCCTCACCCGCGGCATCGCGCAGCTCAACGACCAGATGGCCGCCTTCGTCTCCCGCCTCCAGCAGAGCGCCGGCGGCGACTCGGCCGCCACCGGCGAGACCACCCGCTTAGACGACGATAAGTAATTATGAATGCTGAATGTTGAATGTTGAATGCGTGCATTCAACATTCAACATTCAGCATTTAGCATTCACATGTGCGGACGCTACACGCTGCGTGCATCTGGCGGGCAGGTGGCGGAGCAGTTCGGCCTGGCCGACGCGCCCCAGCTCGCCCCGCGCTACAACATCGCGCCGACCCAGCTCGTGCCCGTGGTGCGCGCCGGGGCGGAGGGCCGCGAGCTCGCGCTGCTGCGCTGGGGGCTGGTGCCCTTCTGGGCCAAGGATCTGGCCATCGGCGCGAAGATGATCAACGCCCGCTCGGAGACGGTCGCCGAGAAGCCGGCCTTCCGCGCCGCCCTCAGGCAGCGGCGCTGCCTCATCCTCGCCGACGGATTCTACGAGTGGCAGGCGACGCCCGGCGGCAAGCAGCCCTTCTACTTCCGCGTCGGCGACGGCGCGCCCTTCGCCATGGCCGGCCTCTGGGAGAGCTGGCGCGGCCCGGACGACGCGACGGTGCAGACCTGCACCATCCTCACCACCCGGGCCAACCCGCTGCTCGCCCCGCTCCACGACCGTATGCCGGTCATCCTGCCCCCCGACGAGTACCGGCTCTGGCTCGACCCGAGCCTGCGCGAGGCCGGGCCGCTGGAGCACCTCTTCGATCCCTTCCCCGCCGAGGACATGGACGCCTACCCGGTCGGCAAAGACGTCAACCGGGTCGCCAACGACTCGGCGGCGCTGATCGCGCCGCTTGTCTAGGGCTGCCGCCCAAACCCCATGTTGTGTGCCCAGCAGGCACATGCTGCACTGATTATGCTGCGGCGCGGCGTAGCCGCGCCGCAGCATAATCAGTTTTTTCTGTGGGAGAGCTTTGCTCTCCCACACCCTCTCTATGCGCAGTGTTGTTGCCGGCAACAAAAATACTGTGGGGAGGCGAAGCCTCCCCACACCCCACCCTAGCGCGCCCGCTCGATCCGCGCGCCCAGCGCGGCCAGCCGCTCGTCGATCCGCTCGTAGCCCCGGTCGATCTGGCCGATGTTGAAGATCACGCTCCTGCCCTTGGCGCAGAGCGCCGCCGTGAGCAGCGCCATGCCCGCGCGGATGTCCGGGCTGGGCAGGCCCTCGGGCTCGCCGTAGAGCTGCGACGGCCCGACCACCACGGCCCGGTGCGGGTCGCAGAGCACGATCTTCGCGCCCATGCCGATCAGGCGGTCGGCGAAGAACAGCCGGCTCTCGAACATCTTCTCGTGGATAAGCACCGTCCCGCGCGACTGGGTGGCCACCACCAGGGCCGTGCTGATCAGGTCGGGGTTGAAGCCGGGCCAGGGGGCCGAGTCGATCTTCGGGATGGCCCCGTGCAGGTCGTGGTTGACCACCAGCTCCTGCCCGCCGGGGACGACGATGTCGTCGCCCTCGTCGCGCCAGGTCACGCCGAGTCGGCCGAAGGCGATCCGGCTCATGCGGTGGTCGCGCGGGCGGGCGCCGGCCAGGCGCAGCTCGCTGCCGGTGACGGCGGCGAGGCCGATCAGCGAGCCGACCTCCATAAAGTCGGGGCCGATGGTGAAGTCGGCGCCGCCCAGGCTGGGCACGCCCTCGATCTCCAGCAGGTTCGTGCCGATGCCGGCGATCTGCGCGCCCATCTGGCTCAGGCAGCGGCAGAGGTCCTGGACGTGCGGCTCCGAGGCGGCGTTGCCGATCGTGGTGTGGCCCTCGGCCAGCACGGCGGCCAGCACCGCCTGCTCGGTGCCGGTCACGCTCATCTCATCGAGGAAGATATCGGCGCCACGCAGCCCGTCGGCGCTGAGGATGTAGCTGGTGGGCGTCACCTCCACGGCGGCGCCGAGGGCGCGCAGGGCCAGGAAGTGGGTGTCGAGGCGGCGGCGGCCGATCACATCGCCGCCGGGGCGGGGCAGGGTGACGTGGCCGCGGCGGGCGAGCAGCGGGCCGGCGAGCAGGGGCGAGGTGCGGATGCGCCGGGCCATCGCGACATCGGGGTCGACGGCGGGGATGGCGGCGGCGGTCAGCGCGTAGACGTGCGGCGCGACCTGATCGACGCGCACGCCGAGCTGCTCCAGCAGCGCGAGCTTGATCTGCACGTCGCCGATATCGGGCACATTGCGCAGGATCAGGCGCCCGCTGGTGAGCAGGGCCGCCGCCAGCAGCGGCAGGGCGGCGTTCTTATTGCCAGACGGGGTGATCGTGCCGCTCAGACGGTGTCCACCCTCGATCACAAACGATTCCATAAAAAGACTCCTACGCTATCGCTCGTACATCAACGCCACGGCGCGGGGACGGCGTAGGGACGGCGTAGGGACGCAGCGCGCTGCGTCCCTACGCCGTCCCTACGCCGAATGAAGGGCAGATTGCTACGGCTGCTCAGGCTCAGGTGGCGGCTCTGGGCTCGCCTTCCCGCCGGGCAGCGCCCGGCGGATGCGAGCGGCGATGCTGCTGAGCGCGCCCCCGCCCGCGCTGCCGCGCTCGCGGGCGGCCGAGGCCAGGGCGAGGGCGCGCTCGCGCCCGACGCGCATGGCCTCATCGGTGATCTCCTTCAGGCGGGCGCCCGAGATGAGCTCGCCGCTCGCGAACCAGCGCCAGGCGACCATGCCCGTCGAGTAGGTGCCCGCGTAGGCGATCGCCACCTTGGGGACAACCCCCCAGACCGGGACGAGGCCGACCAGGGTGCGGGCGATCTGCCGCCAGGCGAAGGCCCCGCCGAGGGTCGGCAGCACCTCGCGGATACGAGACTGGAACTCGGGCGGGGCGCCGTGGGAGAGGGCCAGCTTATAGACGAGCATCGCCTGATTTTTGGTGAGCACCAGGATATCTGCGGCGGCGAAGGGGATGCTGAAGATCGGGATCTGCTCGGGCAGGGCCGACGCCAGGGCGTACGAGGCGTTGGTGAACGATGTGGCGTTGATCAGCTGGCGCGCGTAGGCGGCCCGCATGCCGGGCAGGCGGCGGGCCGCCGCCATGTGGAGGTCGCCGGGGAGCCGCGCAAGCACCGCATCGGCCAGCGTGTCGGAGGCCTGGGGCGACTCCGGGTCCAGCAGGGCCACCACGTGGGCGTAGGCGAAGGCGCGGCGCGTATCGCCGGCGGGGATGGGCGGCGTATCGGTGTGGGTGAGGATGATCACCGTCGGCATCGCGAGATCGGCCAGGATCTTCAGCGCGGCGGCGGCGGCGGCGGGGACGGGGGCGCGCCCATCGAGGGCGATCAGCAGCATGTCGGCGTGGCGCAGCGCGGATCCGAGCTCGTCGGACAGCCCGCCCCGCCGCACATCGCCGAGAGTCGCGATCAGCAGAGGGTTGAGCCCGATAGGGCCGTAGCGCCGGCCGTCGCTCGTGCTCAGCAGCCCGACGACGGTGGCCAGGGCGGGCTGCTCGCCCACGCAGGCGATGGTGACGGGGCGCTCGCTCTCCTCACGGATCACGGTCACATCTATCTCGCGCAGCGTGCTGAAGGCCGCACCCAGATCATTCCAGCTCGGCACAGGCGGCTCCTTTGCAACAGATCATCCGCTCTGGATTATAGCATGGCCCTCTGGGCGCGATCTGAGAGCGGGCTGACAACGGCGCGCTTTCATGGGTATGCTATAATGCTACAAAGGTATTGCCGGGTTGTGTAATGGCAGCACGACGGACTTTGAATCCGTCTGTCCAGGTTCGAGTCCTGGCCCGGCAGCCACACGACCAGTACCCCTACCCCGTGGGAAGGTCGCCCGCGAACGGTGCCGAGACATGGCAGCGAGCCGCGACGCTACAATCAGCCCCCCATCACCCAAGCCGGCCCCGGGCCGGATATACTCTCGCAGTGGAGCTGTGCTTCACTGCTTTTTTAGCACCCTGGAGTGAAAAGTCAGCGATGGACGGTCGCCTCCTTGTGTTCAGCGGGAACGCCAACGAAGCCCTTGCCCGTGAGATCGCCACCAGCCTGCGGATCGGCCTCGGCCGCGCCATGGTCGGGTCGTTCAAAAATGGCGAGACGCGGGTGAAGCTCCACGACAACGTGCGCGGCTGCGATGTCTTCGTCGTCCAGCCCACATGCTCGCCGGTCGATCACCACCTGATGGAGCTGCTGCTGCTGATCGACGCGCTGCGGCGGGCCTCAGCCTCGCGGGTGACGGCGGTCATCCCCTACTACGGCTACGCCAAGCAGGAGAAGAAGACCGCCGGGCGCGAGCCGATCTCGGCCAAGCTGGTGGCGAACCTCATCCGCACCGCCGGCGCCGACCGCGTGCTGACGATGGACCTGCACGCGCCGGCGATCGAGGGCTTCTTCGACATCCCGGTGGACCACCTCCAGGCCGCCCAGATGCTCTCGGACTATGTGCGCGGGCTGAACCTGCCCAACCCGGTGGTGGTCTCGCCCGACGCCGGCGGCGTGGGCCGGGCCAACCGCTTCCGCGAGCGGATCGGCGCGGGGCTTGCGATCATCGCCAAGCAGCGCCCCGAGCCCGACATCGCCGAGGTGCTGGAGATGGTCGGCGAGGTCGAGGGCAAGACGGCGATCATTGTCGATGATATGATCTCGACCGGCGGCACCCTGGTGGAGGCGGCCCACGCCCTGCTCGACCGCGGCGCGCGCAGCGTCTACGCCTGCGCGACCCACGGGATCTTCGCGTCTGAGGCCATGGAGATCATCAAGGGGTCAGACCTGGTCGAGACGATCGTGACCAACACCATCCCGCAGGCCGCCCACGCGACACAGGCCCGCGTGCGCACGATCAGCGTCGCCCCGCTCTTCGCCGAGGCGATCATGCGCATCCATAAGGATCTCTCGCTCAGCGCGCTCTTCTCCTAGCCGCCCGCCACAGCTGCGCTGACTCACATGCGCCGTACTACCGCGACCCCTTCCGATCGGCCATGACGGCGCGCTGGAGGAAGGGGTCATCATCACCAGGAGTGTTCACCCTTGTTGGAGGACCCGGAACCTAGTCTTATGCTGATCGGTGTTGGCCTGTGCATGGTTGTGCTGGCCTTCACGTCAGCGATCGATGCCTCATTCACATCCATCAGCAGACACCGCCTCAACCTGCTGCTCTCCGAGGGCGGCTCACGCGCCAAACGGGCCGTGTCGCGCCTGATCGACGACCCCTACCGCTTCAAATCCACCATCATCTTCCTCAATATCTTCATGACCATCACCGCCACCGCGCTGACGCTGCGCCTGAGCGCCGGTCTCGGCACCTGGCCGCAGATCGGCAGCCTGGGGCTGCTGCTGCTGGCGATCCTGATCTTCAGCGAGGCCTTCCCCAAGGCCCTGGCCATCCGCAACCCCGACGCGACCGCCCTGGCCCTGGCGCGGCCGCTGCGGATGGTCTCGCAGCTGCTCTGGCCGGTGATCTCGCTGATCAACCTGATCACCAGCCCGCTCTTCAAGGCGGTGAGCGGGCGCAGCTCCTACCCGTCGCCGCTGGTGACGGAGGAGGAGCTGCGCCTGCTGATGAACGTCGGCGAGGAGGAGGGCCTGATCGAGCACGAGGAGCGCGAGATGATCGAGGGCGTGATCGCCTTCGGCAACACGCTGCTGCGCGAGATCATGGTGCCCCAGGTGGACATCCTGGCCATCGAGGTGGACACCTCGCTGGACCACGCCCTCGACGTGGTGGTCGCCCGCGGCCACTCGCGCATCCCGGTCTACAACGACACGATCAACCAGATCGTCGGCATCCTCTACGCCAAGGATCTCATCCCGGCCCTGCGCGACGGCAACCGCGACATGCCGATCAACAGCCTGCTCCGCCCGGCCCACTTTGTGCCCGAGACGATGCGGGTGAATGCGCTGCTTGAGGATCTGCAGCGGCGCAAGGTGCATATGGCGATCATGGTCGACGAGTACGGTAACACGGCCGGGCTGGCGACGATCGAGGATCTGATCGAGCAGATCGTGGGTGAGATCCAGGATGAGTACGACACCGAGGACCCCTCGATCCAGCCGATCGGCGATGGCGAGTACATCGTGGACGGGCGGGTGTCGATCGATGATGTTAACTATCTGGCCGACCTGAGCCTCTCGTCGGACAGCGCCGACCGGATCGGCGGGCTGGTGTACGAGCTGCTCGGGCGCGTGCCGCGGGTGGGCGACGAGCTGGTGCTGGAGGAGGCGACGATGACGGTGCTCTCGGTGAAGGGGGTGCGGCCACAGAAGCTGCGCGTCGTCCGCCGGCAGCCACTATCGGAGGGCGCCCTGAGCGGCGGCCTTACAGAAGGCGGTATCCATGACCCGGCCTGACTACGCGGCCCTGTCAGCGGCGGCCCTGGAGGCCCGTGGGCGGGCCTACGCGCCCTACTCACACTTCCACGTTGGGGCGGCGGCGCTCACCGCCAGCGGGAGGATCTTTCTGGGGGGCAATATTGAGAACGCGGCCTACCCGATGACGGTCTGCGCCGAGCGGGTGGCGATCTTCAGCGCCTACGCGGCGGGCGAGCGCGAGATCGTGGCCCTGGCGGTGGTGACGCCCACCGATGAGGTGGCCAGCCCCTGCGGCGCGTGTCGGCAGGTGATCTTCGAGCTGGCCGCGCACTGCGAGGTGCTCCTGCTCAACCTCGCGGGCGCGCAGCGGCTGGTGACCCCGCAAGATCTGCTGCCCCACGGGTTTGGCGCGCGCCAGCTGGAGGAGTCGCGGTAGGCAGCTGCAGGATGTGCAAAAAAGGCTGTCGGCGGATTGATCCGCCGGCAGCCTTTACTATTCTGTGGGGGGCACCTCCAAACACCCAGAGGAACTCGCCTACCGTTGCTACCTTTCGGTCCTGGCGGGGTTCAGCAAGTATCTGCCGTTCTTCGGTGCCGTGGGCCATTATACACGATTTCGCCCACGCGGCGCAACTTTGGGCGAGATCGAAACCACTGGCCTCATCATGTTCCTCATGAATCATCATGTTAATAAAGGATGGGGAGATCTCCGTACCCATAGCAGTCATGTGGAAGATGTGGAGAAGCGCCTGGATCCGCTTCCAGAATGGCATGAATCCCATGAGGATAACCCGTGGAAGCCTGTCCCCATGTTCCACATGCGGGGGGGGCGGTCAGGATCACGCGGTCGTTTTCCCACAGCTCTCCACGCGTTTTATGGTGACTTATCCACAAAGGGTACAAGTTATCCACAAATGAACGCTACTTATCCACATTTTATGCTGCGATGAGGGTAAAGCACGATGTATGACGAAGGGGCCGGATGCAGTACGATTGACGCATCCGGCCCCCTCATGCAGTTATGCGCGAGCTTATGGCTTGTCGCCGCTCTGCCCAGGAGGTTCATCGAGGTTCAGCGTATTGATGAAGTCACGAAAGATAGACAGCGACTCGTCATTCACCTCAGGCTCAGGCTCGGCCTCCGCCTCGGCGGGGGTGGCCATTGGCTCCTGGGGGGCGACCTGCTCATCCTCATCAAAGTAGACGCCGGCCTGTTCGAGCACGTGGGACTCGACGTAGATCGGCGCCTCGGTGCGGACGGCGAGGGCGACCGCATCGCTCGGCCGGGCATCGACCTCAATCGTGCGGCCCTGCTGCTCGATGACAATGCGCGCGTAGAAGGTGCTATCCTGCATGTCGCTGACGAAGATATGGCTAATGTGCCCGCCGAGGTCGCCGATCATCGCCTTTAGGAGGTCGTGGGTCAGCGGTCGCTGCGGCTCGTGGCCCTGGATCGCCATGGCGATGGCCTCAGCCTCAAAGGCACCGATCCATATGGGCAGATAGCGCGTGCTATCCGTCTCGCGAAGCACGACAACGCGATGTTGCGTCAGAAGGCTTACGCGAATGCTGTCTACAGTTACACGGATCATCTGCCGGCCTTTCGTGGAGGGAGGGACGGCCTCGCCCGCCGGGTGTCTGATCTGGTGGGTGGGACCGATTTGGGAATGAGGGTATCTTAACACGATGCTTGAGTGTACGTCAAGGTTCGGATGCGCCCGCCGGCGCGTGGCGGGATAGGCGATATACCGCATCAGGAAGCGAGGGACTCCCGCTTGATTGACAAAGGTGTCCGCCCATTGTATGCTCTGGCCGTCCCATGGGCGATGGCTCGCGATGTGGCATCTCAGCTTCGGATGTACGGATGCCGCACATGCGCGCATCGCCATCGCTTCCGGCCTGCGGACACGGGCCTGCTCACGGATTGACGCGCATGATGCTGAGGTGGGTGTTCTCGCGCCAGATGTCAGACGCTCTGACCCATGAGCGCCTGCGCCGGGGCACCGCGCGTATGCGCTCGGCGCGGGCGCGGGAAGCGCTCGATCGCATTCAGATCGGCGGCGCGCGACCCTCACATGGAGCGCGGGCGATCCCTGATGAGCTGTGGCCTAGCCGTATGGCGCGAGGTGTCGGCGCGTCGCTTGCGACGCACGGCTGGCTGATCATCTTTGTGCTGCTCGTCGTGGCGGGCGAGGTGCTCGGCGGCTGGTCGGCCGGCCTCATCGCCGCGATGCCGACGCCTGGCGCGCCGCTGCGCGGCGGGCAGGTCGCGCCGCTGGCCATCGACACCTCCGGCCAGCTCATCGCCGCGCCAGATGATGGTGGCGCGGCGGTGCGCTTTGTGGCGCAGCCCGCCCCGGCTGCGCCGATCGCCCCCGCCCGCAGCGCCCCGCTGGCGCTCTCCGACGCCTTCCGCGAGACTCACGAGATCGCTGCGGGCGAGACTCTGGGCGGCATTGCGCAGCGCTACGGTGTGAGCCTGGCGTCGATCATCTGGTCGAATGGCCTGGATCGGGGCGACGCGCTGGCTCTGGGGCAGCCCCTGCGCATCCCGCGCGTCTCCGGCGCCCCCCACCTGGTCGCGGCGGGCGAGACCGTCGCGGATATCGCGGCGCGCTTCGGCGTGTCGCCCGAGGCGATCCTCACCTTCGGGCCGAACCGCCTGCAGGGCGGGCGCGATCTGGTGGCGGGCCGTGAGATCTTCGTCCCCGGCGGCGATATGCCGCTCCCCGAGATCCTGCTGGCGCAGGGAGGGTCGGATGGGCTGGCGGCGCGCGGGGCTGAGCCAGTGGGTCTAGTGCGCGAGGACGAGACGAACCTGCGGGAGGGGCCAGGCACCGACTACGGGCGCCAGGCCCAGCTCGACAGCGGCCGCCAGGTGGCGCTGCGGGCGCGCCACGGCGACTGGCTGAGGGTAGAGATCGCGGGGGCGGCGGGGTGGGTGCGGGCCGACCTGCTCCAGATCGCGGGCGGGCTGGCCGATGCCCTGCCGGAGACGGACGACTTCCCGCCGCCGCCGCCGCGCTGGGTCTGGCCGAGCTGGGGGACGCTCACGTCCGGCTTCGGGTCGCGCTGGGGGAGTTTCCATAACGGCATCGACATCGC
>NZ_JAIEWN010000043.1:17587-24276 GCF_019599295.1 Oscillochloris sp. ZM17-4
GATCGGCTCGATGGGCAGCACCTACGACCGGGCGGGCGGCGGCTACTCGACCGGCGTCCACCTGCACTTCACGGTGCTGGTGAACGGGCGGGCGGTGAATCCGCTGACCGTGCTGCCGTAAGGATCATTGAGAGCCTAAGTGAGCGGCTGAGTCACTCTGGACGCTGGCGCCGACGACTATCTGAGGAATCCGTTCGACTACCTGGAGCTGGTGGCGCGGGTGCGGGCGCTGCTGCGGCGGGATATGCGCGTGCGCCAGCCGGTGCTGGACTGCGTCGAGCTGTGGCTCGACCCGGCGACCGGTGAGGTCTGGGTTGCTGAGCGGCGGGTTGCGTTGCCACGCAAGCAGCTGCGGCTCCTGGAGTACATGCTGCGCTGTCGGGGTGAGGTCGTGAGTCAGGGGCAGCTGCTCGAGTACGTGTGAAATTCGGATGTAAATGATCTGACGAATACAATGCGTGTACAGATCAATAGACTGCGTCAGGCGCTAGGCGACACGGCATCGCGCCCGCGCTACTTGGAGACGCTGATCGGAGTCGGCTACCGGCTTGATGATCTGGTGCGGCGAGATCTTCACGTAACAGAGACGTTATATCGAGGATCGTACTCTATTGCTGAGTCTGATCGTGGACAGCGCAAGCGGAGGGATGCGATGAGTGGGGCGCCGAAGTTGCTGATCGTGGATGATGCGGCGGATATCTGCCAGCTGCCGATGGTGTACTATGCGGGGCGGGGCTACGGGGTGTGGGTAGCCTATGACGGCGGCAGCGCGCAGGGGCTGGCCGTCCGCGATCAGCCAGATCTCATCCTGCTCGACCTTGGCCCCCCGGACATCGATGGCCTAGAGGCCTGCCGCAGAAGTCACGCTGTCAATGGTGTCATTCTGAGTATCTGATGGCCAGCGGCCAGTGGCGCCGGGAGAAACCTCCCAGACCTGACATGTGGCGCGCACGCATCCCCTCTGAATTGCTGATATGCACCGGTGCGCGCCACCTGTCAGGTCTTTTCCGGCAGATGTTTCTGAGGAGCGCAGCGAGGAATCTTCCCATGGTCGTTGTGGGAAGACCCTTCGCTTCGCTCAGTGTGACATGGAGATGTGGCTTCCTGGGTGACAGCGTGACTTCTGCGGTATTGCCTCAAAAGTGTTTGCCGGCTATCTACGCGGCAAATCGCCGGAGGCTGTGCGCGCCAACCGCGTCATCGACTCAGGGATCTCCTTCAGGGGTTGGATGATGAGTCCGTAGTCTCCCGTGTTACAATAGCGCCTGAGCTACGTATTCTACCGATCTGGTGTTTCACGTGAAACAGGACTCTTCCACAAGGCGTATGCGTATCCTGGCGCTCGCGAACCAGAAGGGCGGTGTAGGTAAGACGACCACCGCCGTGAACCTTGCTGGCGAGCTCGTACGACGCGGCCAGCGCGTGCTCCTGGTGGATAGTGACCCTCAGGGCAATGCGACGACAAGCCTGGGTATCTCAAAGCGCGATCTCCGTGCGACGACCTACGATCTGTTGATGGAGACCGCCGATCCCGCCAGCGCCATCCTCTCAAGCGGCCGCGAGCGACTCGATCTGATCGCGGCAGACGAGGATCTCGCCGGGGCCGCCGTCGAGCTCGTTGGCGCAGAGCGGCGCGAGCGCAGGCTCGGCGGCGCGCTCCTCCAGATTTCGGCGGCCTACGACCATGTGATCATTGACTGCCCTCCGTCGCTTGGGCTGCTGACTCTGAACGCCCTGAGCGCGGCGCATAGCGTCTTGATCCCGCTTCAGTGCGAGTACCTGGCCCTGGAAGGCCTGGCCCAGCTTAAGGGGACGCTTGAGCGGGTGCGCGACGGGCTCAACCCCTCGCTGCGCATCCTCGGCGTGGTGATGACCATGTATGATGGGCGCACGAACCTCGCGCAGCAGGTTGTCGAGGAGGTCCAGCGCCACTTCCCGCGCCTGATCTGCCGCACCCTGATTCCGCGCAGCGTCCGTATCTCAGAGGCCCCCAGCTACGGTAAACTCATCGCAGAGTACGATCCTCTGGGTCGTAGCGCCCAGGCCTACGCGGCCCTGGCCGATGAAGTCTTACAACGGGAGGCCCTATGAGCAGGAGACGCGGCCTTGGGAGCGGGCTGGACGCGCTGATACCGAGCGGCATGGCGCAGGGGGCGCAGACGGTTCGCCTGGCCCAGATCGATAGCATCCACGAGAATCGCAGCCAGCCGCGCACCCGCTTCGACGAGCAGGCCCTCGATGATCTCGCAGCCTCGATCCGCGAGCACGGGGTCATCCAGCCGCTGATCGTGAGCGAGGATGGCGCCGGCGGGTTTGAGCTGATCGCCGGCGAGCGGCGCTGGCGGGCCGCCCGGCGCGCGGGGCTCAGCGAGATCCCGGTGCTGGTGAAGAGCGCGACCCCCCAGCAGCTGCTGGAGCTCGCTCTGGTTGAGAATGTGCAGCGGGCTGACCTGAACCCCCTTGAGGAGGGCATCGCCTTCCAGACTCTCAAGGATGAGTTTGGCCTGACGGATGAGGATGTCGCCCGGCGGGTCGGCAAGAGCCGGGTCGCGATCGTCAACGCGCGGCGGCTGATCAAGCTGATCGCCCCGGCGCGCCAGGCGCTCCTTGACGGGGCGATCAGCGCCGGACACGGCCGCGCCCTGCTGCGCTTCGACGACGCTGAGGCCCAGAGCGCCGCCCTTGACCTGATCATCCGCCGCGATCTCAGCGTCCGCGAGGCCGAGCGGGTTGGCGAGATCTCCCTTCAGGCGACGCTCGCCCCCGCCGCGCGCCAGGCCCTCCTGAGCGGGACGATTAACCCGGCGCAGGCCCAGGCGCTGCTGCGCATCGACGATGCGATCCAGCAGGCGCGGGTGCTGGACAGCGCGCTCTCCCAGGGACTAGGCGCCCGCGAGACGGAGCGCCTCTGCGGTCTGGTCGCCGAGGGGGCCTCGCTGGAGAGCGCGCTGTCCCAGGTCCGCGATCGTGGGGCTGTGCTCGGCGGCTCGGCCTCGTCGAAGCGAGATGTAGCTCGCCCCGCCGCCGCAGATCCACGCGAGCCGAGGGCGCTCTCCCCCGAGGATGCTGAGGCCCAGCGCCTCTTTGAGGAGCTTCTCCAGACCCCGGCGCAGCTCATACGAACTGGCAACACGGTACGCCTCACGATCACGCTCTACAGCGATGAGCAGCTCCAGGGCCTCTATGAGCGGCTTGGCGGGGCAGAGTGAGGCGGCCGTGAATCGCTGATCGGAGTGGTTGATCTGCTGCGCCGCTGATCTTGGCGCTTGCCCCCGCACTGTCAGCCTGTGACTTACCCCTTTCGCGTCGTATCATGCCCCCTGTCTGCGACGCCCATCTGCGCTTGGAGCGGTCGGTGGATTGCTCCTCAGCACGGGTGCGCCGGCGAGGTGAGGACTTTGACTGGGGTAAGGCTCAAACTGGATTGACCGTCTGCCCCAATAGTCTGACAGCGCTACAGCCTGACACAATGCTATATGTCGGGCTGTAGCGCTGTGGAGCGAACAGCCACGCTGAACTGCCTCCTCTACAGCCTTGTCTGGTGATAGAATAGAGCGCACAATGCTTCGCTCGCAGCGTCGGTGATATATCGTGAGCTCGTGATGGATGGGCAGCCCTATGGCATCGATACTGGCGTTTGGGAACCCGGTCTATGATGAGATCATCACGCCGTCCATCTCCACCCCTGGCCGGGTGCTCTCAGGGTGCTCGACCAATGCGTGCCTCGCGCTGTCCCGCCTTGGCCGCCAGACGATGCTGGTTGGCCGGGTTGGTCCAGACTTTAGGGATGTGTTTGCGGCAGATATGGCTCGCTTTGGGGTATCGGCGCGCACACACCCCGACACCCAGACCGGCGGCTTTCGCCTTGTGTATGACCGGCGCGGGGATCGTACGCTTGACGTGCTTGGGGTCGCTGGCCCGATCACGCAGCTCCCGCCCATCGCAGCAGATACCGCCGCGATCATTGTCGGCCCGATCCTACAGGAGACTCCTCTCTCGCTCATTGAGGATATTCGGCGGCAGAGCTCTGCCCCAATCTTCCTCGACCCTCAGGGGATGCTCCGCCGCATTGGCGCTGATGGTCGTATCGAGCACGATACCCCCGCTGATTTTCCGGATGTCGCCCGCCACTGTCGGCTGATCAAGGCGAATGAGCTGGAGACTCGGGTGCTAACCGGGATTGAGCCGCGCGAAGATGTCGCGGCTGCCGCCAGTGCGCTGCGCTCCCTCGGCTGCGAGATGGCGATCGTGACTCTGGCGGAGGCCGGCTCCTTTATTGACGATGGCCGCCGCCAGATCGCAATCCCGGCCTACCCAACAGATGCACGCGACCCTACTGGTGCGGGGGATACCTATATGGCAGGATTTATTCATGCCTACCTGACGGATCCTGAAGACCTGTATCGCGCCGGCTGTACCGGGGCGGCTGTGGCGTCGATCTGGATTGAGCACACGGGGCCGGAGGCTCCGATCACCCTTGCGGAAGTCTCCCAGCGTCTTGATACGCTCTTGTTCCAGCGTCAGAGTTGAGTGCTTGTGACAGAGCGGTGTCTCCAGGGCCGACATGTTTCACGTGAAACATGTCGGCCCTGGAGACACCGCTCTGGAGCCACTCTGCATGCAGCATGTGAGGAGTCTGTGCGATGATGCCAGCGCTTGCCCGTGTTCGCCAGGCCTACGAGCAGATCACCCTTCCTCTTGGGCGCATCTGTATGCGGATGGGCCTGACCGCGAATATGCTCACCTATCTCAGCCTCGCCCTGAGCATCCTTGCGGGCTACCTCATCGCGCAGGCGCTGTTCTGGTGGGGCGTCGTCGGAATCTTGCTTGTCGGCCTGGCTGATGTCCTCGATGGCGCCACCGCGCGGGCCGCGCGCACCGCCGGCCCCTACGGGACCGTCCTCGACCATGTGACAGATCGCTACGCCGAGTTCTTTATCCTGGGCGGCGTCATGCTCTCCGGCGCGGTAGCGCCTATCTGGGTGCTCTTCGCCCTCTTCGGCATGATTATGGCCAGCTATGTCCGGGCGCGCGCCGAGTCGACGGGGATGATCGCCTCCTGCAACGTCGGCTTCGCCGGTCGCCAGGAGAAGCTCGCCCTGCTCATCCTCGGCCTCCTCGCCCAGCCCCTCCTGCCCCAGATCCGCATCCTTGAGTGGGCAGTGATCGCCGTCGGCATCGCCTCGCATATCACCGCCGCCCAGCGCCTGGACTATACCCGCCGGAAGCTCACGGCGGCAGATGCGAGCCCCGACCCCCCCACGAAGTCGGGGCTGGCGGGGTAGCGCAGGCGCTGTCGATCTCCGCTCTTGAGCTGATATAATGGATCTAGCCGCCGATCCCTATAGCAAGGGCGAGATGATTGAGCATGCGCCAAGCACACCATGCGCGGCAAGGCGCGGAATTCCGTGGCTCAGCGGCTCAATCATATCGCTCAGTGCTCCATGAGGTGCCCTATGTCTCTGTCCTCCGCCGAAGTTGAGCACGTCGCCCGCCTCGCCCGCCTGCGCCTCAATGCCGAGGAGCTGGAGCAGATGCGCGGCCAGCTCTCCGATATCCTCGACTATATCGCCATGCTCCAGGAGGTTGATGTCACCGGCGTCCCCGCCACCTCCCAGGTCACCGGCCTCGTCAGCGTGACCCGCCCCGACGCCGTGACCGGCAAGCTGACAACCGAGCAGGCCCTGGCAAACGCCCCTGACACGCAGGATGGCATGTTCCGCGTGCGCGCCGTCTTTGAGGAGTAACCATACTTCTGCGGTATTGCCAATCTGCGCTCTGCGCTCTGCTGCAACACTCACCCGATGGCCATCGTCATACCGCCAGACAACACCGGTGTGGCCAGTAGCTGTTACCGGCATCCGGCAACAAAGGAATAGACGATGTATAACGGCAACGGGAACTACAACGGCGGCGGCGGCTACACCAATATCGGGGGCTTCCGCATCAAGCCGATCTACCTCTATGTCGCGGGGATCATCGCTGTCGTGGCGGCGATCTACTTCGTGATGCGCTTCCTCGACACGAGCCTGGCGCTCCACTTCGGCGCCTTCGCCGGCGCCCTGCTGCTGATCGCCAACCTGCGTGAGCTGATCGGCATGTCCTATGCCCAGCGCGGCAGCACCGCCCTGCTCAACATGCTCGTCGGCGGCGGCCTGATCTTCGCCTGGCTGGCCTCCTTCTTCGGCGCCCTGCTCTGGATCCCCGCCGTCCTGATGGTCGGCATCGCCACGCCGCTGATCTTCGGGCGGGCCAACGTCTACAAGGCCTATATCGGCACCGCCCAGGGCGCGGTTGACGGCATCCGCCGCACGATCATCCGGTAGCCCTCGGCCCCAGGGCTGAGCAAAGGGCGGACGAGCGATCAGTCGCTCGTCCGCCCTCTGAGTCTCCCCACAGGCGTGTGATGCTGCTATCTTGATGCTACGCGCGACCAACACCCGCGCTAGGAGTCGCCCGCACCTGAGAGAAGGAGCCGCCCATGGATCTCGCGATCTGCGCCACCTGTGGCACCCAGTTCCCCTCCACCACGCCCGATAGCTGCCCGATCTGCCTCGATGACCGCCAGTATCTGCCGCCCCAGGGCCAGACGTGGACCAGCATCGCCGCCCTGCGCGCCGCCGGCGTGGCCAATACCTTCGCCGAGGTCGCCCCCGGCATCACCGCCATCCGCACCGACCCCCAGGTCG
>NZ_JAIEWN010000043.1:24376-38559 GCF_019599295.1 Oscillochloris sp. ZM17-4
GAGTGGAGCCGCGCCTTCGACGCGCCGATCTTCCTGCACGCCGACAACCGGCCCTGGGTCATGCGCCCCGACCCCGCCATCACCTTCTGGGAGGGCGAGACCTACGCGCCTCTGCCGGGGCTTACGCTCATCCGCTGCGGCGGCCACTTCCCCGGCAGCAGCGTCCTCCACTGGGCCGATGGCGCAGATGGCCGGGGCGCCCTCTTCACCGGCGACACGATGATGGTCGTCAGCGACCGGCGCTATGTCAGCTTTATGTACAGCTACCCCAACCTCATCCCGCTCAGCCCATCCGGCGTGCGTCGGATCGTCGCCGCCGTCGAGCCGTTCGCCTTCGACCGCATCTACGGCTCCTGGGACGGCAAGATCGTCGCCTCCGACGCCAAGGCCGCCGTCCATCGCTCGGCTGAGCGCTACATCGCGCACCTTCAGGGCTGAGGGCTGAGGGCTAGCTCCTCAGCCCTCAGCCCTCAGCCCTTGCTTACGGGTAGATCCGGTACAGCTGCCGGGGGAAGGGGATCGTCTCGCGGATGTGGCGCGTGCCCGATATCCAGGCCACCGCCCGCTCGATGCCCATGCCGAACCCGCTGTGCGGCACCGTCCCGTAGCGCCGCAGGTCGATGTACCACTGGTAGTCGTCCACGTTCAGCCCGTGCTCGCGGATGCGCGCCTCAAGCAGCGCCGCGTCGTGGATTCGCTGCGAGCCGCCAATGATCTCGCCGTAGCCCTCGGAGGCCAACAGGTCCGCGCAGAGCGCCACCTCCGGCCGCTGTGGGTCCGGCTCCATGTAGAAGGCCTTGATCGCGCTTGGGTAGCGCTCCACGAACACCGGCCGGTCGAACTGCTGCGCGATCAGCGTCTCATGCGGCGCCCCGAAGTCCTCGCCCCACACCATCGGCGTGCAGCCCTCCACCTCGCCGTGCCTCGTGTTCACCAGATCCACCGCCTCGTCGTAGCTGATCCGCGGGAAGGGTGCCAGCACCCGCTCCAGCGGCGCCGTGTCACGCTCCAGCGTCTTCAGGTCCGCGCCGCGCCGATCCAGCACCCGCTGCACGATCGCGCTCACAAACTGCTCCTGAAGGACCATGTTGTCGTCGTGGTCGGCGAAGGCCACCTCCGGCTCGATCATCCAGAACTCCGTCAGGTGCCGGCGGGTCTTGCTCTTCTCGGCGCGGAAGGTCGGCCCGAAGCAGTACACCTTGCCGAAGCTCATCATGCCCGACTCCACGTAGAGCTGCCCGGTCTGCGCCAGGTAGGCCCGCCCCAGGTCGAAGTAGTCGGTGCCGAAGAGGTTCGTCGTGCCCTCCGCCGCCGTCGCCGTCAGGATGGGCGAGTCGTAGCGGATGAACCCCTGCGCGTTCAGCCACTCCTGGGCCGCCGCGATCACCTCGGCCCGGATGCGCAGCAGCGCGTGCTGCTTCGCCGAGCGCACCCACAGGTGCCGGTGCTCCATCAGGAACTCCACCCCGTGCTCCTTCGGCGAGATCGGGTAGTCATGGGTCAGGCTGACGATCTCCACATCCCGCACGTCCAGCTCGTAGCCGCTCGCCGAGCGCTCGTCCGCGCGCACCTCGCCCGTGATCCGGCAGGCCGACTCCTGGGTCAGCTGCTGGGCCCGCGCGAAGACCTCCTCGGCCACGTTCTTCTTGAACACCACGCACTGGATGGTCGCGCTGCCGTCGCGCAGCATCAGGAAGATCAGCTTGCCCTTCTCCGTCTTGTTATAGATCCAGCCGGACAGAGTCACCGTCTGCCCGGCGTAGTCCGCGATCGCCGCAATCGAGGTTGTCGGCAGCAACGACATGGCCCGCTCCTTTGTTAGGGGACAGGGAACAGGGGACAGGGGATAGGGAGTAGGAGCCGGGTGGGGTGGGGGAGGCTATAGGCCTCCTCACTCGCGTTGCCTGTCCCCTGTCCCCTGTTCCCTGTCCCCTCATAAAGATTTGCTGCGTCAGTATGCCACGAGTCCCATGCGGTGGCAAATTGACACGGGCGGGATGATCGGACATAATCAGTAGCCTGAGAGTCCCCGCCGGGCTCGCGGCCAGTCGGCGGCATTGGCATATCGCGCTCTCCCAACAACACGTAGCCTTCATCTCAAGTGAGGCTTGCGGACACTTTATCGGCAAGCGTTATGTACCGTTGACCGGTGCGCGCACCTGTACCCTGTACCCTATCCGCTGTACCCTCCCTAAAAGAGAGCGCCATGGACATCCATCGCTGGCGCGCCGACCCCGCTGTCCAGCGGGCCAGCGCCGACCTCGCAGACTACCGGCCCGTCCTGGAGACGGCCATCGCCGTGCAGCAGGTGCCCGCGCCCACCTTCGACGAGCGCCGCCGCGGCGAGCTGGTTGTCGAGCGCATGCGCGGCCTCGGCCTCCAGGATGTGGAGCACGACGCGATCGGTAATGTCTACGGGCGTCGCCCCGGCCGCTCGCGCCAGCCCGGCCTGCTCGTCTCCGCCCACCTCGACACCGTCTTCCCGATCGAGACCGACCTGCGCATCCGTCGCGACGGCGAGCGGGTCTACGGCCCCGGCATCGGCGACAACAGTACCGGCGTCGCCGGCCTGCTGCACCTCGCCGACGCCTTCCAGCGCCACGACCTGCCGAACCGGGGCGACGTCTGGTTTGTGGCCAACGTGGGCGAGGAGGGCCTCGGCGACCTGCGCGGCATCCGCGCCGCCGTCGACCGCCTGCGCGACCATGTCGCCGCCGTGGTCGTCCTCGAGGGCTGCGACTTCGGCACGCTCCACCACCAGGCCATCGGCGTACGCCGCTACCGGATCGAGGCCGCCGCCCCCGGCGGCCACTCCTGGGGCAACTACGGCAACCCGAGCGCCATCCACGCCCTCGTGCGCCTGGCCTCACGCATCTCCGAGCTGAGCGTGCCCCGCGCCCCGCGCACCACCTTCAACATCGGCGTGATCGAGGGCGGCACCTCGGTGAACACGATCGCCCAGCATGCCAGCATGCTCCTCGATATGCGCTCGGTCAGCGCATCCGCCCTCGCCGACCTGGCGGCGCAGGTCGACCGCCTGGTGCGCGCCGCCGCCGCCGAGCACCCCGACGTGCGGGTCAGCGCGACCACCGTGGGCGACCGGCCCTCCGGCACGATCCCGCGCGAGCACCCCCTCGTGCAGGCCGCCGTCGGCGCCTACCAGGCCGCCGGCGCCACGATCAGCTTTCAGCAGAGCAGCACCGACGCCAACATCCCGCTCAGCCAGGGGCTGCCCGCCATCTGCGTGGGCATCACCGACGGCGGCAACGCCCACCGCCTCGATGAGTTTATCCTCCCCCAGAACCTCGGCCCCGGCATGCAGGCGCTCCTGCTGCTGTCCATGGCCGCATGCGGGTAGGGGCGGCTCGCGAGCCGCCCCTACGCCGCCCCTACGCCGCAGGGAAAGCGTGTTTTTGCGGAGAGGGACAAGCCCTCTCCTCTCCTCACCTCTCCCACATTCAGTGCCTCAGTGCCTCAGTGCTCCCCCAGTTGCCCAGCGTCGGTTTATACGACCCGTCGGCCTGCGGCTCCAGCTTGATGTAGGTGTTCGACGAGGTGTAGTTCGCCAGGTCGGCGATCTCGGCCCAGCTGTAGTCGCGGTCCTGATCCTTCAGGTGGCGCGTCCATGTGCCGCTGTTGAAGTAGTAGCAGGTCCGGCCGTCGGCCAGGTCCAGCGGGCTGGTGTAGCCGTCGATCGGCGCGTGGGTGTGGCCCATGATCACCGTCGTCACCGCCGGGTCGCCCTCCAGCACCGCCCGCGCCGCCCGCCGGTAGTCGTCGCCCTCGGCCCCCGCCCCGCCCAGCACTACGCTCTCGCCGGCCGCCTCTCCCATGCTCATCGGCGCCGCCGCGCCGCTCAGCGCCGCCCCCAGGGATGTCTGGTCGGCCCCGCGCACCGCCTCCTCGAACTCCGCGCGGAAGGCCGGGTCGTCCAGCTGCGCCTCGATCTGCGCCCGCAGCTCGTCCTCGGCCATCGCCGCGACCACATCCTCGGCCCCCTGCGGCGCGGCGTCGGCCGTCGCCCCAAGCACGCCCCCGCCCCCGCCGAAGATCGGCGGCAGCCCGCTGGTCAGCAGGAAGGTCGCCATCAGGCCCAGCGCTGTCGCCGTGAAGCGGAAGTCGTTGCGCAGGCCCAGGCTCACCACCTTCGGGATCGGCTTGACGTTGTCGATGAACCAGCGGTCGCGCTCAAGCTTGTTGTAGACCTTCTCCACAAACAGGGTGCCCCAGCAGCGCTTCAGCCGGCGCACGCCCTGGTCGTCCAGCGCGAAGGGCATGGTCATGCGGTCGCCGAAGCGGTTGGCCTTGTCGTGCTCCTGTCCGTGCTCGATGTAGACCCGCCCCGCCGGCCCATCGCCCACGGTGTAGCAGTACTCGTAGAGCCGCAGGTCGCCCGCCGCGCCGGGCGGGTAGATCGCGTCGAAGACCGCCGCCCAAACCTCGCCCCACAGCAGGTCGATGTCGTGGTTCCCGGCGATGATCGTGACCGAGTTGCCCTCCACCATGAAGCGGCGCAGCGCGGCGAAGACCTCGGGGTGCCCGCTGGAGACCTCCGGGCTCTGGCCCATGATCACCCGCACCCGCCGCAGCGACTCCTCCTCCGTGCTGCCCAGGTGGTCGGTCGGCGCGGCCAGCCCGACCTCGGGCAGGGTCTGCGGCACCTCCAGAAGGTCCCCGGCGATCACTAGCTCCACCGGGTCGCCGCCCGTCCCGATCTGCGCCAGGAAGCGCGCGAAGTCCTCGCCGGCGGTGAAGTCCTCCAGCGGGTCCAGCGTGCCGTCCGGCAGACTCCCCGGCCCCAGGTGCAGGTCGCTCACCACGTAGACCACTCTGTCCATGGTCGCCCCTCTCTCGTGCACATGCTGAGTGCTGAACTGGTACATCTTGTGCCGCTGCTATGAAGGAAAACGGCGTGAGCGCGGAAGCGTAGCGCTCACGCTTTGTATGATAGCATAGCCTGTAGATGCCTCCTGACGAGCGGAGGCTTTTATATCAAATCTGGCAAGACCGTGGGCATGTCATGCTGAGCGCAGCGAAGCATCTTCCAGTCGCGTGGATGGGAAGACCCTTCGCTGCGCTCAGCATGACAGGATGCACGGTGTCAATCAAGATTTGATATTATTCAGCACTCAGCACTCGGCACTCAGCACTCAGCACTCAGCACTGGAGTCTCCCATGTCCGAGCAGTTCTTCGCCCGCGTCGGCCTGTTCGGCGACCCCCTGGCCGACCCGGCGGCGGTGGTGGCGCGCGGCGACGCCCGCTTCACCGTGCTCACGCCGCGCCTGCTTCGCCTGGAGTGGTCGCCCGGCGCCGCCCACGACGACCGGCCCAGCTACGCCTTCCCCACCCGCCGCGCGCCCGCCCCGCCCTTTAAGCGCGAGATCGCCGGCGATGGCCTGCTGATCGACACCGGCGCCCTGCGCCTGCACTACGCCGGCGGCAGGCTCGGCCCGGAGAGCCTGGAGATCCGGCTGATGCTGGCCGGGAAGGAGGTCCGCTGGGTACCCGGCGCGCGCGACCCGCTGAACCTGCGCGGCGCACGCCGCACCCTCGACGGGTGTCGGGGCGAGGCCTCGCTGGAGCCCGGCCTGCTCTCGCGCTCGGGCTGGAGCCTCTTCGACGACAGCTCAAATGTGCGCTTCGACCCGCAGGGCGGCTGGGTGCAGGCCGCCGCCGAGGGCGAGCGCCAGGACTGGTACTTCTTCGGCTACGGCCACGACTACGCCGGCGCGCTGGCCGAGTACGCCCGCTTCGGCGGCGGCGTGCCCATGATCCCGCGATGGCTCCTCGGCGCATGGTGGTCGCGCTACTACGCCTACCGCGAGCGGGATCTGCGCGCCCTGCTGGCCGAGTTCCAGGCCAGCGAGGTGCCCCTCGACACCCTGGTGATCGATATGGACTGGCATCTGCCCCCGGGGTGGACGGGCTACACCTGGAACCGCGAGCTCTTCCCCGACCCGCCGGCCTTCCTGTCGTGGCTGCATGATCAGGGGCTGCGCGCCACCCTCAACCTGCACCCGGCCGACGGCGTGCAGCCCTTCGAGGAGGCCTACCCGGCCTTCGCCCGCGCCGTCGGCGCGGACCCGGCGGGCGGCGCGGGCGTGCCCTTCCGCATCAGCGACCCGGCCTTCGCCCGGGCCTACTTCGAGCTGCTGCACCACCCGCTGGAGGAGCAGGGCGTGGACTTCTGGTGGATGGACTGGCAGCAGGGCCGCGAGAGCGAGCTGCCCGGCCTCGACCCGCTGCCCTGGCTGAACCACCTGCACTTCCAGGATATGCGCCGCCGCCCCGGCCGCCGGCCACTTGTCTTCAGCCGCTGGGGCGGCCTGGGCAACCACCGCTACCCGATCGGCTTCTCCGGCGACACCTTCGCCACCTGGGAGGCGCTGCGCTTCCAGCCCCACTTCACCGCCACGGCGGCCAACGTGCTCTACGGCTGGTGGAGCCACGATATCGGCGGGCACTTCGGCGCCGTCCCGCCCGAGCTCTACGCCCGCTGGGTGCAGGCCGGCGCGCTCAGCCCCATCCTGCGCATGCACTCGACCAACGACCCCCTGGCCGAGCGGCGGCCCTGGGCCTTCCCGCCCGACGCCTTCGCGGCCGCCCGCGAGGCCTTCAGGACGCGCTACGCCCTGCTGCCCTACCTCTACAGCCTGGCCCGCGTCCACGCCGACCGCGCCCTGGCGCCCTGCCGGCCCACCTACTACAGGTGCCCCGACGATGAGGCAGCCTACGTCGCCCGCGAGCAGTACATGCTGGGCGACCAGATGCTCGTCGCGCCGATCGTCCACCCGGCCGACCCGGCTAGCGGCCTGGCCCCGGCCGACCTCTGGGTGCCGCCGGGCGACTGGGTCGAGCGCTCCACCGGCGAGCTGCTCCACGGCCCGGCCTGGGCGCGGCTAGAGGGCGACCTCGCGGCGCTGCCGCAGCTGGTGCGGGCCGGCGGCATCCTGCCCATGGCCGCGCCGCTCGGCCCGAGCGACCGGCAGCCCGCCGATGCGCTGATCCTCTCGATCTTTCCCGGCCCCGCCGGCGCGGCGCGGGTCTACGCCGACGCCGGCGAGGGCGATGGCTACCGCTCCGGCGAGTATGAGTGGACCCCGGTGACGATGCGCGCCGCAGACGAGGGGCGCGTCGTCACGGTGACGGTCGGCCCGCCCGAGGGGGCGTGCCCGGGGCTTCCTGTGGAGCGGCGCGACACGCTGCGGCTGGAGTTTGTGCGCCGGCCCGAGTCGCTGCGCCTGGATGGGGCGCCATTCGATGGCTGGCGCTACGACGAGGGCGCCCAGGCGCTGGTGGCCGAGCTGCCGCCCCGCCCGCGCGGGCGGCCCGCCGTGCTGGACGCCAGCTTCGCCGCGCCGGCCAGCCTGCTCGGCGCGGGGCGGAGCGCCGCCCTGCGCGCCGCCGACGCCCGCCGCCTGCTCGGCCCGTCCGCCGAGGGGCTGGCCGACGCCGACCTGCTCGGGGCCGCCCTCGCCGCCGAGGGCGACGCGCGCCTGCGCGCCGTCGCCCGCCTGGGCGGGCCGTTCGCCCGCGTCTACGAGCACACCGCCCCCGAGGACGCCGCGCGCTATCTGGGCACCCTGGTGATCGCCGCCCCGCGCGACGGATCGCCCGCGCAGGCCGAGGGCGTCTGGCGCATCGTCGGCCCCGACGGCGAGCGCGCCGAGCCGCTCAGCGTGGGCGATCTCGCCGAGGACACGATCATCGCCTGCCCCTTCGCCTGGGACGGCTCCACCGCCACGATGCGCTGGTCGCTCGACCTGCGCCTGCGCTGGGGCGGGCGCACGCTGGAGCAGCGCTTCACCGCGCAGACCCTCTTCCCGACCGTGGGGGCCTGGCGCACCCTGATCCGCCCAGCCGATCAGCCGCTCGCCCCCGATGATCTGCTCGACGCGGCCGGCGCGCCGCGCCCCGGGCTGGGCTGGCGGACGCACCGCCACGGGCCGGCGCACGGCGAGTTCCAGAACCTCACCGAGCTGTTCAATCTGCCGTTCAGGGATGAGTCCGGCGGCTGGCATGATGTCGCCCTCGAAGGCTACGCCCTGGCGACCCTGCGCAGCCCCGACGCCCGCGATGTGCGGGTGGCCTACAGCTCCGCCAGCGCCCCGCAGATCTACCTCAACGGCCAGCCGCTGGCGGTCGAGGAGCACGTCCCCGCCGAGAGCTTCCGCACCAACGAGCGCTGGAGCCACAGCGCGCCGGCACGCCTGCGCCCCGGCGAGAACAGCCTGCTGATCATTAGCGGCCGCCCCGCCGACATGATCCTCTGGCGCTGGTTCCTGAGCGTTATGGTCGTCGGCCCCGACGGCCTGCCCGACCCCGCCCTGGTCGCCGTCGCGCCCTGATGGGCGCAGCGCCGCCGCGCCCCCTACTCGGGTTGGCCACTATCTGCTAGAATGGGGGCGTATACCTTCGCTCAAACCCTCCCCCACCCTGGAGCATCCCGTGCGACGACTGATCCTTCTGATCGCCCTGGCCCTTGTGGCTATCGTGCCGGCGACGCCGGCGGGCGCCAACACGGCGGCCGGCCGGCCGGTGCGCTTCAGCGAGACGGGCCACACGCTGGCCTATAGCTTCCGCGAGTTCTACGACCGCCAGGGCGGCCTGCCGATCATCGGCCTGCCGATCACCGAGGTCTTCGTGGAGGGCGGGCGGCCCGTGCAGTACTTCGAGCGCGCCCGCCTGGAGTGGCACGGCGATCTGGGCGTCACCCTGGCCGGCCACCTGGGGCGCTGGGCCGCCGAGGGCCGCGCCGGCGAGCCAGCCTTCGCCTGGGCGCCCGCCGCCCCCGCCGGCGCCAGCTACTACCCCGAGACGGGCCACTCGCTCGGCGGCGCGTTCCGCAGCTTCTGGCTCAGCGGCGGCGGGCTGGCCACCTTCGGCTACCCGATCTCTGAGCCCTTCGCCGAGCTGAACGGCCAGGACGGCCGCAGCTATACGGTGCAGTACTTCGAGCGCGCCCGCTTCGAGTACCACCCCGAGAACGATCCGCGCTACCAGGTGCAGCTCGGCCACCTCGGCCGCCAGTACCTCGCCGCCCACCCCGCGCCCGACTGGGCCGTCGCGCCGGTCGAGTCGGCCGACCAGGCCTGGGGCGCGATCCGCCCCAGCCACGTGCGCATCCCGCGCATCGGCGTGGACACCGACATCGTCAGCGCCGGTTTCTCCCTGGGCGAGTGGGACGTGCCGCGCTACACGGCCGCCCACTACTGGCCGATCTCCGGCTACCCCGGCACCCCCGGCAACATCGTCGTCGCCGGGCACGTCGGCTACCGGGGCATCATCTTCAGCAAGCTGCCGAGCGCCGCCGTCGGCGATGAGATCTATGTGGCGACCGGCGGCGGCGAGCGCCGCTACATCGTGCGCGACGTGCTCACCCTGCTGCCCGAGGAGACATGGGTGATGGCGCCGACCAGCGACGAGGTGCTGACCCTGATCACCTGCGTGCCGATCGGGGTCTACACCCACCGCCTGATCGTCCGGGCCTACCCGGGTTGAGGACAATTGCAGATTGCAGATTGTAGATTGTAGATTGTAGATTGGGTGCAATCTGCAATCTATAATCTGCAATCTGCAATACAGAGGAGCGACTCCTATGCAGAAAAAGCGCGGCGGCAACAACTGGATCGGCATCGTGATCTTTCTCGCGATCGTCATCGGCCCGAATCTGGCCTCCTTCCTGTCGGGGGCGATCTTTCAGGCCACAGGCATGCGGGTCGGCTCCGACCTGATCATGGGCGGCATCATCATCTTCGCCGTCGTCGCCTCGCTCCTGACGTCGGCGCTGCGCGGCGCGGGCCGGATGAACAGCGGCAGCGAGACGAAGCTGCCCACCACGCCCTCGGCCCCGCAGCAGATGGGCGCGCCGCCGCGCCCATCCTCCCTGCCCCCCGCCACAGGCGGCTCGGGCACAGCCCAGATGAAGCAGCCGGGCACCCCGCAGTTCGAGCCGATCATCAACCCGCGCGTCCTGAGCTTCGGCGTCGCCGGGCTGGTCATCTTCGGCGTGATCTTCCTCGGGATCCTGGCGCTCTTCGGGGCGATCTAGTCAATTGCAGATTGCAGATTGCAGATTGGTTTTTGGCAATACCGCATACGTAACGCTGTGAGGTGTCCTGTCATTCTGAGCGAAGCGAAGAATCCCGGCCGGGACCCTTCGCTTCGCTCAGGGTGACAGCGTTACGTATGCTCTATTGCGGTTTTTGCAATCTGCAATCTGCAATCTGCAATCATAGAACATGAACACCTACGACCCGTTCGCCCGCTACTACGACGCCGACTTCCGCGGCTTCCACGAGGACGTGCCCTTCTTCCGCGAGATGGCCCGCCGCGCGGGCGGGCCGATCCTGGAGCTGATGTGCGGCACCGGCCGCGTCCTGCTGCCCCTGGCTGAGGACGGCCACCCGATCACCGGCGTCGATATCTCGCCGGCCATGCTCGCTATCGCCCGCCAGCGCCTCGATGAGTCCGATGTCTCGGCCAACCTGATCGAGGGCGATGTGCGCAGCGTCGATCTGCCATCGAAGACCTACGACCTGGCCTTTGTGGCGATCAACTCGTTCATGCACCTGGAGCTGGTGCGCGACCAGCTGGCGGCCCTGGAGACGGCTCGGCGCGCGCTGGCCCGCCGGGGCACGCTGGTGCTCGACCTGTTTAACCCCGACCCGATCGAGATCGCCCGCGAGGATAACCGCCTCGTGCTCGACCGCTCCTACGAGCTGGACGGCCGCCAGGTGCAGAAGCTCGTCGCCATCGACAGCGACGCCGCCTCGCAGACCTCCCACGTCACCTACATCTACGACGAGACCGACGCGCAGGGCCAGCTCTCCCGGCGCACCATGCGCTTCGTCCTGCGCTGGTTCTACCGCTACGAGATCGAGCACCTGCTGGCCCGGGCCGGCTTCAGCCTGCGCGCCGTCTACGGCTCCTACGATCTCGACGAGTACATCACCGGCAGCCCGCGCATGATCGTCGTCGCCGCGCCCACAAGGTAGGGGCGCCCCAATGTGGGTGCCCGGGTGCCAATGATGCGGGTGCCTAAGACAAGATTTCAGGTTGCTCTACAGTTTGATGCCGTAAATGGCATTCTATTGCACCAAATCTGCAATCTACAATCTACAATCTGCAATCTTGTCTAAAAAAGAAGAGGCCGCCTGGGTTGCCAGGCGACCGGGAAGAGGGTTTTGGAGGCGGTGGTGGGGTTGTGTGTGGGTCGTATTGTTTGGCGGGCGGAGGACCACCGCAAATCGTCCGCCGCGCTCAACTGTCTACAGTATAGCCGGGCTATATTAGAACCGTGTTAACGCCGCATAAGATCGGTGTTAACGTTTTCGTCGCTGGAGTCCCCATGCTGCTCGCCCGCGCTGTCGCCCTGCTCTCTGGCCTGACCCTCGTCTTCCTCACGCTGATGTCGGCCATCCGCATCTTCGTGCTCCCGCGCAACGCCGCCGATAAGATCGCCGGCTTCGTCTTCCGCGTCACCCGCCGGCTCTTTAACCTGCGCAACGCCTTCTCCCGCAGCTACCTGGAGCGCGACCGGGTGATGGCGCTGTACGCGCCGATCGGCCTGCTGACCCTGCTGCTGACCTGGCTGGCGCTGATGGTGCTTGGCTACGCGGCGATGTTCTGGGCCAGCGGCGAGGGCCTGTGGGATGCATTCCGCATCAGCGGCTCGTCGCTGCTCACCCTGGGCTTCGCCTTCCCCGCAGGCCTGCCCGGCACGCTGCTGGGCTACAGCGAGGCCGCCTTCGGCATGATCCTCACCGCCCTGCTGATCTCTTACCTGCCCACGATGTACGGCGCCTTCTCGCGGCGCGAGGCGGCCGTCACCCTGCTGGAGGTGCGCGCCGGCCCGCTCCCCGGCAGCGCGGACTACGACGGCGGCGCGCCCTCGGCGGTGAATATGCTGCGCCGATTCCACGCCCTGGGCGAGATCGCCGCCCTGACCCCGCTCTGGGCCGGCTGGGAGCAGTGGTTCGTCGAGCTTGAGGAGAGCCACACCTCGCTGGCCGCCCTGGCCTTCTTCCGCTCGCCCAGCCCCAACCGCTCCTGGGTCACCGCCGCCGGGGTCGTCCTCGACGCCGCCGCCCTGCGCCTCTCGACCATCGACCTGCCCTTCGATGTGTACGCCTCGCTCTGCCTGCGCGCCGGCTTCGTCGCCCTGCGCAGCATCGCATCCTACTTCCTACTGCCCTACGACCCCGACCCGCACCCCGACGACCCGATCAGCATCTCCCGCGAGGAGTTTGAGCAGGCCTACGCCGAGCTGCTTGCCGCCGGCCTGCCGCTCAAGGCCGACCGCGACCAGGCCTGGCGCGACTTCGCCGGCTGGCGGGTGAACTATGACACGGTGCTGCTGGGCCTCTGCCGGCTGACCATGGCCCCGCCCAGCCGCTGGGCGTCCGACCAGACCCGCAGGGCGGGCCGGATGGGCAGCTAGCGGGGGGCGCTCAACAAAATATGGTTAGACATGGTTTCAGAAGCACTTGACAGTTTGGCGTCACGCGGCGTGCGCTAAGTCGCCGCCCATAGAATCCGCCGGAGGGGCCGGCGCTGCCGGCGGCGTCGCCGCCAGCAGCCGCCCCAGCCCGCCGGCCTCGCCGATCGCGAACAGCGCCGTCACCCAGGGGGCCGCCGGGGCGCCCGCGTAGCGCCGGCCGACCTCGGCGTCATCCTCTGGCCCAAGCCGCTCCTCGGCGTAGGCCAGCAGCCCCGCCGCGCGCTCGGCGTCGCCCAGCTCCACCGCCAGCAGGTAGCTGAAGGCCGCCGCCAGGTGCTCGCCGCGCTCGCGGATCTTCGGCAGGGCTGGCCAGTGCCGCTCGGCCAGCCGCGCCACGAGGTCGCGGTCCAGCGACGCCGTCAGCGCCAGCGCCCATGCGTCCTCCAGGGCGTCGCCGCCGAGGCTCGCCCGCCGGCTGCGCAGGCTGAGGCTCCCGGCGAGGGCGCCCCGGCCCGGCAGCCGCGGCCCGCGGATGGCCATGCGCCCGCCCAGGGTTGATAGCCAGGCGTCGCCCGCCGCCCCGTACGCGCTCCCGTAGGCCGCGTCGTGCAGGCGCAGCGCCCACAGCGCCGCCGCCATGCCGCTGGCCGTGGCCGTGTCGGCCTCGCAGGAGATCGCCCCCTCGGGCGAGGCCCGCGCCTGCCGCCAGAGCGACTCGGCCAGCTCATCGGCGGTGTAGCTGGCCCGCACATCGGCCGACCAGCGCAGCACGAAGGGGTCGTCGAGGTAGCGCACCTGCCCGCCGACGGCGGCCTGCAGGCCGAGGAGCACGCTCAGGGCGCCGCTGTAGGCGCCGTACCCCGCGTCCACCGGGTCGGGCTTGCGGCTGGCCCGCTCGGTCTCGGCTGCCCAGACGGCCCAGACCCTCCGCTGGATCATGCGGTCGACCAGGGCGGCCAGGGCGTCGCCGGCCAGGGCGGCCTCGTCGGCGCCGGCGGATGGGTGGGCGGCCAGGGCGGCCAGGGCGCAGCCCGAGAAGAGGATCTGGCCGCGCAGCGAGGCCTCGCGCGACTCGGGCGCGCTCAGGTCGAATCCGTCCCAGCGGTTGGCCGGCTGGAGGGCCAGGCCCGTGAAGTAGCGTAGCGAGGCGGAGAGTCGCTCGGGGAGCATCAGGGACTCCTGGTGATCAGCAGGTTGTCGAAGCGGATCGTCACCTGGCTCGCGTCGAAGCTGCTCACCGCGAGCCCCGCGTCCCCGCCGGAGAGCGCGCTGTCCTGCGTCGCCTCCAGCAGATAGCCGTTCACCTTCAGGGTGATCCGGTCGCCCTTGGTCTCGACGCGCAGCGTGTTGCGGGCGACGTTGATCGAGTCGGACTCGGTCCAGTCGATCAGGGTCTGCCACACATCATCCTCCAGCAGCTCCAGGGCGTAGTAGCCGTCGCCGGAGACGCTGAACAGGTAGAAGTTCTGCGCGTCCTGGTAGTGGAAGATCAGCCCGGCGGCGGCGACCGCTGCGCCGGGGCCGGCCGTGGAGTCGGCCTCGATGGCGATGTCGCCGTAGGTGCGGTCGGTGAGCGACCAGGCCAGGGTGTCGGTTTCCTTCACCTCGATCAGATAGGCGCCGTCCTCGAAGGCCGACCGCGAGATCGCATCATCCTCGGCGGTGAGCGCGCTCTCGCGCGGGTCCGCGAAGTCCTCGTAGAGCAGCACGCCGCCCGTCCCGGCGGGGGTCGGCGCGGGC
>NZ_JAIEWN010000043.1:38659-49316 GCF_019599295.1 Oscillochloris sp. ZM17-4
CGGGGGAGCGGGCGCGCCCGCCATGCCGCCGCCCAGCGTGAGCAGCAGCAGGCCGGCGCAGGCCAGCAGCATCAGCGCGCCGAGGCAGCCGCCGCCGCCGAGGATGGCCCAGATCAGGCGGCGATTCGTGGGCGCGGGCGCGGGCGCGGCCAGGGCCGCGCCGCACTCGGGGCAGAACCTCCGCAGCTCGGCGAGCCGCGCGCCGCAGTGAGGGCAGAATGCTCCAGGCATAGCTAGTATTCTGGGAGAGGGCGGAGCGGGCTTGTCCCGCTCCGCCCCCCGTCATCATAGCACGTCGCGCAGCGCAGCTATCAGCCCGCGGTTCTGCTCATCGGTGCCGAAGGAGATGCGGATCATGCCGGGCAGGCCCCAGACGGCCAGGGGCGACACGGCGAAGCCGCGCCCGCGCAGCGCGCCCGCCACCATCGCGTCGTCGCCCACGTGTACGGCCACAAAGTTCGTCTCGCCGGCGATCGGCGACAGGCCCAGGGCGGCCAGCTCGGCCATGTAGAAGGCGCGGCTGGCGGTGGTGTGGGCGCGCGAGCGTCGGAGGTGATCCTCGTCGGCCAGGGCGGCGACGCCGGCGACCTGGGCCAGCAGGTTCACATTAAAGGGCGATCGCACCCGATCCAGGTAGCTGATCAGCTTCTCAGAGCCGTAGGCGTAGCCCAGGCGCAGCCCGGCCAGCCCGTAGATCTTGGCGAAGGTGCGCAGCAGCACCAGGTTCGGCCGGCCGCCGCGCAGGTCGGCCAGCAGGTCGGGGTAGTCCGCGCGATCAACGAACTCCACATAGGCCTCGTCCACCACGATCAGCACATCCTCGGGCACCCGCTCGATGAAGGCCCGCACCTCGGCCGCGCCGTTGGTGGTGCCGGTCGGGTTATTCGGGTTGCACACGAAGACCACCCGCGTCCGCTCGGTGATCGCCTCGGCCATGGCCTGCAGGTCGTGGGCGTAGTCGCGCTGGGGCACGAATACCGGGATGGCACCCATCTCCATCGTGCGCACCAGGTAGCTGATGAAGGTGCCGGCGGACAGCACCACGTTGTCGCCCTCGCGCAGCAGCCCCAGGCAGATCAGCATGATCAGCTCGTCGGATCCGTTCGCACAGATGACGTTCCCGAGCTCCAGGCCGACCCGCTCGGCCAGGGCCTGACGCAGCGCCATTGCGCCCATGTCAGGGTAGCGGTGCACCCCGGTGGCGGCATCCATGATCGCCGCCACGGCCAGGGGCGAGGGGCCGAGCGGGTTCTCGTTCGCGGCGAGATTCACCAGATCGGGCGGCGAGGCACCGGCCGGCTTCGACGAGGAGTAGGCGGGCAGGCGTTGGACATACTCTTTGTAGTGCATAATCATCTCCATTCCACGCGTAGGGCCGAAGCATTGTGGGCAGCCGCTTCGCGGCTGCCCACAATGCTTCGGCCCTACGCCATCGTCGTCATCGGCAGCGCGAACGAGAAGGCGCTGCCCGAACCCTCGACACTCTCCACCCAGATCGCGCCGCGGTGCATCTGCACAAACTGGCGGCTCAGGTAGAGCCCCAGGCCCAGGCCCTCGGCGCGGTGGCTGCGGGCGCGGTAGAAGCGCTGGAAGAGCTTTGCCTGCTGCTCGGGCGAGATCCCGCTGCCCTCATCGGTGATGGAGATGATCGCCAGATCATCGCCTAGCAGCTGATCGCCCAGCTGGCGCCGATCATCGCCCGCCGCCAGCCGCAGCCGCACCGTCACCCGGCCCGACTCCGGGCTGTACTTGATCGCGTTGCCGATCAGGTTCGTCAGCACCTGGTGGATGCGCAGCGAGTCGCAGTGTACGATCAGCTCATCGTCGGCGCTCTCCAGCACCAGGTCGCGCGCGCCGGCCGCGGGACGCTGCTGGTCGATCACCTGGGCGGCCAGCGCCACCAGGTTCACCGGCTGGATCTGCAGGTCGAGCTGGCCCGCGTCGATGCGCGACACATCGAGCAGGTTGTCCACCATGCGCAGCATATGCGAGACCTGCTGGGTCAGGATGGTCAGGCCGCGCACATCGCGCGAGTCGGCCTGGCTGCGCTGCTGCTCGCGGCGCAGCAGCAGGTCGGCGTAGTTGCGCACGGCGGCGAGGGGGCTGCGCAGCTCGTGGGCGGCCACGGCCAGGAACTCGTCCTTGGCCCGCTCAAGCTTCTGGTTGGCCGTCACATCGCGGAAGACCACCACCGCCCCCTCGATCATGCCGTCGTCGGCGCGGGCGGGCGCGCCGCTGAAGCTCATCACCGTCTCGTCGCCGCTGGAGCCGCTCAGGATGAGCCGGTAGTCCTGGAAGATCTCGCCGGCCAGGGCGCGGGCGAAGGGCAGCTGGTCGAGGGTGAGCCGCTGGCCGTCCAGGTCGCGCATCCGGTAGAAGTCGGGCATCTCGGAGAGGCGCTGCTCGAAGGGCAGCGAGTCGAGGCGCAGCAGGGTCAGGGCGGCCTCGTTGGCCAGGGTCAGGCGTCCGCGCGCGTCGCAGAGCAGCACGCCCTCGGCGATCGAGGTGACGACCGTGTTCAGCTTGCGGCGCTCGCTGGTGCTGTCGGCGTAGAGGCGCACGTTGGCCACGGCGAAGCCGACCTGGTTGCAGATCGGCAGGAGCATCTCGCGGTCGGCCCGCGCGGGCAGGCTCGCGTCGCCGTAGAGCGCCAGGACGCCGGCGACGGTGCCGCCGGCGAGCAGCGGGAAGTAGGCGCAGCCGGCCAGGCCCTCGGCCAGGAAGGCGCCCTCGCCGCGCTCCTCGATCAGCGGGCGCAGCATGGGCTGGCCGAAGTGGACAACCTCCTCGCAGGGCGAGCCCATCACCGGCACGCGGGCCAGGGCCTCGGCGCAGGCCGGCGAGAGCCCCTGCTGCGCCCCGAGCTCCAGCCGGTCGTGGGCCGGGTCGAGCAGGAGCAGGGCGCCGGTGGCGCCGGGGACCAGGCCGAGCACCACATCGAGGATGCTGCGCACCAGGTCGGTCAGGTCGGCCGCGGTGCTGATCGCGGTCACCACCGCGTCGAAGGCCTTCAGGCGTCGCTCGCTGCGCTGGGCCCCGTCGTAGAGGTGGGCGTTCTTGATCGCCGACGCCGCCAGGTTGGCGAAGGTCTGCAGCACCGACAGGTCGCCCTGGGTGATCGGCCTGCCCGCCTTGGCGGTCGCCGGGTCGCCTAAGGTGAAGAGCTCAAGCACGCCGATAATCTCGGCGCCGACGCGCATGGGGATGCAGGCGCAGACCAGGCGGCGCGGGCGCAGCGAGAGGCCGAGCAGGGCCTGCTGGGTGGCGGCGCTGATCGGCAGGCCGATGGCGGCGCCGGCCCGCAGCCGGCCGCCCTTCGCATCATAGATCCAGAGCGCCCCGGCCTGCACGGCGGGCAGCGCCTCGACCGCGCGGCTGACCAGGGTCGCGAACAGCTCCTCCGGGTCGAGCACCGCCACCAGGCTCGACGAGGCCTGGAAGAGGCGCATCACCTGGGCGGCGGTGCTGGCGCGCTGCCGCGCGGCGCCCCTGGGCTGCTTCTCCTTCTGTGTCATGTGCCGCCCCCATCGGCGCGCGACCAGGCCACGGCGCGGCGGATGCCCTCGGCCAGGCCGACCTGCGGCGCGAAGCCGAGCAGCTCGCGGGCCAGCGAGATATCGGCCACATAGTAGCTCACCTCGCCGACGCGCTTGGCCGGCTCCACGATGATCTCGGGCCTCACGCCGAGGGCCTCGCCGATCAGCTCGGCCATGCGCACCAGGCTGTTGCCCTCGCCGCAGGCCAGGTTGATCGTCCGGCTCTGCACCTCGCCGGTGAGGAGCCGCTGCACCCCGCGCACGATCCCGTCCACGCAGTCGTCCACATAGGTGAAGTCGAGCACCTTCTCGTGCCCGTAGACCGTCACCGGCTCGCCGCGGGAGATCCGGCGGATGAAGAGCGGGATCACCCGCTCCATGCGCTCGATGTCGTTGTCGTAGCGCCCATAGACGTTCGAGAAGCGGAAGACGATATAGGGGACGCCGTAGCAGCGCGCGTACGAGTAGACCAGCGCCTCGCCCGCGATCTTCGAGGCCGAGTACGGGCTCTCGGTATAGCTGAAGTCCGCGCTGCCCTCGTCGGTCATGTAGCGGTGGATGTCGCCGTAGACCTCGCGCGATGACGAGAAGATGATCGGCAGGCCGTTGGCCCGGCAGTACTCCAGCACATTGAAGGTGAGGGTGATATTCTCCAGGGCGCGGTGGGGATGCTCGACCAGCTCGTGGACCTTGGCGTTGGCCGCGAGGTGGACCACGATATCGCAGGCCGGGTAGGGGGCGCCGCCGATGCCGCCGCTGAACTCGCGCTGCGGCGCGGCGAGATCCTGGAGCAGGGTGGGGAATGCGTCCGTCCACGGGTTCGTCCGCCGGTCCACGCCGAACACACGATGGCCCTCCGCAAGCAGCCGGAGGGCCAGGTTTGTACCGATCTGGCCGCTGGATCCCGTGATCAGAACGCGCATCGCTTAGACCGGGCGCAGGGGCGTGATCATCGGATGGTGCGGCGCGTCCTCCGCCGGCTCCTCGCCGCTGAGCATCTCGTGGAGGCCCGTGAGCAGCAGGCGCAGCAGGCACTCTAGGTCGCCGAGCTGGCTGAGGTCGAAGTGCTGCAGCATGCGATCCATGTCCTCGTGGCGCGCCTGCTCGACTCGCGACACGCGCTCCTCGCCGGCGGAGGTCAGCGTCACCTGCACCACCCTGCGGTCATCGATGTCGCGCACGCGGCCGACCAGATTGTCGTCGATCAGCCGGTCCACGATCCCGGTCAGGGTGCCGGCGGACTGCTGCGTGACATCGGCCAGCTCGCTCATCCGGCAGGTCTGCGCGTCGCGGATGGCGAAGAGCGTCACCATCTGCGGCATGGTCAGTCCAATGTCGGGGCGGCTGAGCGTCTTCAGCAGCTGCTTATGGCTCTGCCAGGTGATCTGCCGCACCACATCGCTGATGGTGGTCACGTACGCAGACCGATGTTGTAGGGTGGACATCGCGCCATCCTCCGCTGATAGGGCGAGCCGCAGCTGGCCGGGCGCACCATGTTCTCGATGAGGCTTAAACTATTCTTGTGCAAAATATTTTGTACCGCCTCATAGTAGCCGATATGCGTACAGCTGTCAATCACTCGCACTGCGCCTTGCACAGCATCACAGCGCGGAAATAAGGCAGGCCCGTGTGCCTGCCCGCGTCGCGCAGGGCCAATCCGGCGATGGGCCAGCACTTGGCGATTTGCACGTTCGAGAAAGGTATGATATACTCCCCCAGGTCGTTAGGGCGGCCCCATCGTCTAGCGGCCTAGGACGTCACCCTCTCAAGGTGAAGATCGCGGGTTCGAATCCCGCTGGGGTCACCAAGTGCCTGGACCCGTGGTGTAGCGGTTAACATGCGGCCCTGTCAAGGCCGAGAGCGCGGGTTCAAATCCCGTCGGGTCCGCCATAAGGTGTCAGAGAGGTCTGCGGAGACGCAGGCCTCTCTGATTCTGCCGGGCGCCATCGCCTCACGCACAATAAAGAGGGGACAGAAGGCTCCCCCCCTGTCCCCTGTCCCCTGTCCCCTGTCCCCTGTCCCGCCGGCGGCCAGCGTGCCCGCCCCGGCCATAAACGCGCGCCGCGACAGGTAGATATGCTCGGGCGTTATCTCAGACGATCGGATCTTGGTCACGGCGCACCTCTTGGCTATACTTGACCCGCTGGCTCTCGCTACGAGTCACTCTAGCCGCCAGATGTTACAGAGTCCTAACGCGCCGCTTAAGGCTTGCTTAGCGGATCAGGTGCTCCACGCCTTCGCGCCCTTCGCGTTCGTGTCCTCCGCCCGCCTTCGCGCCCTTCGCGTTCCAAACGCCCGCCTCACAGCACCCCGACGCTGCTGTTATCGCCGAGCATCAGGCGGTAGGCCTTCGGCTTGAGCGGGCTGCGGGCCACCTCGACGTTCCGCCCGATCAGGCTATCCTCCAGGCGGCTCGGCAGCCCGCGCACCGTGCTATGCTCCAGCATGATGCTGTGCTCGATCTCGCTGTCCTCGATCAGGCAGTCGTGGTAGATCGAGGTGAAGGGGCCGACGTAGGAGTTCAGGATGCGGGTCTTCTCACCGATGATCGCCGGCCCGCGGATGGTGCTGTTGATAATCTCGGCCCCCGCCTCGACGATCACCTTGCCGATCAGCTGCGAGTCGCGGTCGACATAGCCCTGGACGGAGGGCGTCATCTCCTCCAGGATCAGCCGGTTCGCCTCCAGCAGGTCGTCCTTCTTGCCAGTGTCGATCCACCAGCCCTCGTGGATGTAGGGGTAGACGGCGTGCCCGTTGCTGACTAGCCACTGGATCGCGTCGGTGATCTCCAGCTCGCCGCGGGGCGAGGGGCTGATCGCGCCGACCGCGTCCCAGATATGGTGGTCGAACATATAGATCCCGACCAGGGCCAGGTCGCTGCGCGGCTCGCGGGGCTTCTCCACAAGGCGCTCGATCCGGCCGTTGTCATCGAGCTCGGCCACCCCGAAGGAGCGCGGGTCGGCCACCTGCTTGAGCACAATCTGGGCGTTATGGGCGCTCTGTCCAAACTGCTGGATCAGCGGGCTGATGCCGCCCTGGATGCAGTTATCGCCGAGGAACATCACGAAGCGGTCGTCGCCCAGGAAGTCGCGGCTGATCTTGACAGCGTGGGCCAGCCCGGCCGGCGCGTCCTGCGGGATGTAGGTGATCTGGACGCCCCAGCGCTTGCCGTTGCCCACGGCGGCGCGGATCTCATCGCCGGTGTCGCCGATCACGATTCCAATATCCGTGATGCCGGCGTCGCGGATCGCCTCGATCACGCGGAAGAGCACCGGCTTATTCGCCACCGGCACAAGCTGCTTGGCGCTCGTATAGGTGATCGGGCGGAGGCGCGTGCCCTTCCCTCCGCTGAGTACCAGTCCTTTCATCAGACCCTCATCCTTCTTAAAGCACTGAGCGGAATGACTGAGTCACTGAGGCACTGAACCTAGCGCGTCATCTACTCGCGCCTTGCTCGCTCGGGCTCAATCGATTTGCCCATCGCTATAGGCTAGATTGAACAATCTCCCGCGCCACAGGCGGGACAGCCGATTCTACTCGTAATGAGCCATTGCTGCAAGGGCGGCGCACAAAAAGGGCGGCGCAGGCTTGACCAAGCCTGCGCCGCCCCACTTCGCCCTCAGTGCCTCAGTGATCTAGCGATAGGGCCTGATGGCGCCCACAAAGTGGTTCTGCCAGTAGCTGCTCCAGACGCCGGAGACCTGCACGCCGTAGCTCGGGGTCATCGCGTGGACGATCTGGCCGCCGCCGATGTAGATGGCGACGTGCGAGATGCCGCGGTGGCCGCCGGTGTTGGCGAAGAAGACCAGGTCGCCTGGGGCGAGGCTGCCCATATTGCCGATCATCGCGCCGTAGCGGGTGCTGAACTGGCCGGCGGCGCTGTGGGGCAGGCCCACGCCATACTGCCGGTAGACATAGCTCGTCAGGCCGCTGCAGTCGAAGCCGCCCGGGCCGCTGCCGCCCCAGCGGTAGCGGGAGCCGATAAACTGCACCGCATAGCTGGCGACATCGCCGCTGGCCGCGACGTTCACTGGCCCGCTGGACCCGCGGATGGTCGAGACGCGGCTCGGCAGTGCCGGGAAGTTCGTGGTTGTCGGCACGCGGCGGATGGCCATCGGCGATATCTTCACCAGGTCAGAGAAGATCCAGGCCTTGGTGCCATTATCAAGCTGGACCTTCACCCAGTCTTTGTACTTTGCCAGGAGCGCCACCTGGGAGCCAGCGTTCACCGATCCGACCCGCTCGTAGGCGGAGCCGGGTCCCTTGCGCATATTGACCGAGTTCTCAAGCACGGCACCAACCAGCGGCGGGTTCGGGTCGGGGATCTCCTGGGCGACGGGCACCCGATTGACCACGCCATCAACAATCGTCAGGAAGTCTTGCGTCACCCAGCCGTACTGGTCGCCGTACTCAACCAGGAACCAGCCCTGGAACTGCTCGACGAGCGTGAGCTCCTGGCCATTGCCCATACGGGCCATGCTCATGTAGTTCGTGCCGGGGCCGTCGCGCAGGTTGAGGCCTTCCTCAACCACCACGCCTACCTTTGGCGGGGGCGGGGGCGGGATCTGCTCATCGGGGACGGCGTTCAGGGCGTAGATCACGGCCTCGGGGATATCGACCAGCTCAGTGGCGACCCAGTAGGTCGTCGGGTCGTCGGCCTGTCGGATCTGGAGCCACTCCTCGTGGCGCCCGAGCACCTGGATGGAGGTGCCGCCGTTGATCCGGCTGACATCGTCATAGGCCATGCCGGGGCCATTGCGCAGCTTCACCACATCGCCAGAGATCGTCGCCGGGACGATCAGCGGCGCGAGCAGGGCGCTCCGCGAGCTCAGCGAGAGCGGCACAGGCAGCGCCTCAGTATCATCCAGGGGCGGGTCGCCGACCTGCATGAGTGCGCTTGTGGAGTCCAGACTTATCGGGCCAATGCCGACAAGCGCGTCCTGGGGGGAGACAACCGCTACCTCAGTGGGCGCCATAGTGCTCACTGGAAGCCGGCTGAGGAGAAGCGCAAGGGGTACAGTCAGAATAACGACTGTGTGGAGCAAAAAGCGAGCCGGGAGCTTCGCGAGACGAGTTCCGGGGGAGCGAAACGCAGAGACGACAGCACTGTTCAGATCTGCGAGTGGCTGGAAGCTATGTCTGTGACGATCCCGACGGTGTGCGGCACGGCGTTGAAGTGATTGCAGATCCGTTCGCAGCTGCGACGGCGGTTGGTTGCGGTTAAGCTCAATCATGGAGCAGTCCACCTCACTCTTGTCCCTGTAGCAGAGGAATGCGTGGCCTGAGCCCGCAACACGTTCCTGGTGTCTCTCTGTGCCACAGTGGCATATGGGTTGGGATACCGGAAGTCTAGCATAGGTCTCAGATCTCTGCAAGTGTCAGTCTGGTATCAGGTTACGGGCTAGGGTGAGATGTGGTAGCGGCACATACCCTGACACAACCGTAAACGAGCCGAGAACATGTAAGCCTATACGCTTGTAACTTCATTGCGGCTGTGGAACCGCCCCTCTTCGCACGAAAGGTAAAGGTATATTAATATACTCCGCCTATCTTGTCAATAGATAACTAGTCCTACCCCATTATAATACGTCAAACTACGATTTACGACAGAGCATTTGTAAATAGTTTCCTGCAATCTCTACCGCAGATAGGCGCCAGGCCGAACGGCGGTGAGCGTGAACGTCGCGTGTATCGTGGCGCTGTCAGGCATTTGGCGGAGGGATGATGAAACCCTGACGCCCACCCAATAAACCTGATAACCATTTTCAACGCAGGTGGATGGAAAGACCGAGATATGGGTGAGCGAGCGCTAGCGGCACCACGCACATGCGCTAGAGGAACAGCGATAGCTGGTCGATGGGCCAGAACCGTAGCACCACCCGGCCGACCACATGATCGCCTAAGACCGGCCCAAACTGCCGAGAATCCTGGCTCACCGGCCGGTTATCGCCCATGAAGAAATACTCGTTCGCGCCGAGGGTGACGTTACAGTAGAGGGAGCACTCGGTGGTGCCAACGAGGTACGGCTCAGGGAGGCGCGAATCATTGATAAACACGCCGCCGTCGCGGATCGCCACCTGGTCGCCGGGGAGGCCGATCAGGCGCTTGATCAGCGGCGGCACGCGCTGATCATCAGTCTCGTAGAAGACGACGATCTGGCCGCGCTGGAGCCCGGCGGCGGCCGTAGCGCCGGGGTCAGCCGCATACGCGGACCCGCTGATCCAGCCGCCGAGCGTGCGCCCGGCTTGGCTGACGAGCACGCGCTGCCCGGGGTAAAAGTTTGGCTCCATGCTCGTCTGCTCAATGCGGTAGCGAGCGATCAGTGTCGAGCTGATACTCAGGATGATCAGCGCATAGATGACCGCCTTCAGCAGATGTGTCAGCAGATGGGTAGGGCGTCGTACCGGTAGCGGATAGAGCGCGTTCGCAGACAGGCTGCGGCGGTGGGTGAGGCGTGGCATAACGTGTGTCTCCTATGGTGCCCCTACCATAGTTTATCATCGCCACGCAACCCGGGAACGTGAGAGCTCCCCACGCTGCGTAGACAGATGACAACCAACAGTGCATAGCTCTTTTCACTTAACCACCCACCAGAACGGTATACTTACTCATGTGTGAGAAGCAGAGGGGTGTCAGCTGTTGAGTCTAGGTGCGATTGCGTGTCGCTGCTCACGACCGCAGATACGCACCGACGTAGCGAGTATGTAGGGTCTTCACCTCTTCCTAAGACAAGGCCTCGCTGAACAGCGAGGCTACCTCCTATCACCTCCCCGCCCATGCCGCGCAAGCGGCGACCTCTGCTTCGTACAAGCGCCCGCCTGGAACTCCAGGCGGGCGCTTGTGTGTACAGGGCTTCTGCAAAGTCGCTGCCATGCGGGGGTTTGGGGGTGGCTTCGCCACCCCCAAAGATTTTGTTAGCGCGAATACGCGCTGGGTCAAGCCCCACCGGCTGGCGACGGAAGTCGCGCCGGAGCGGCGCCGCGCGCCGGGCGTCGGCCTGCGCCGACGCCGGAACCGCCCGCAGAGGTGGGCGGGTGGCCGGAGGCTCCGCGCTGCGACGTCAGTCGCCAGCTGAGGCACCTACGCTCATAGGTTACCCCAAGGCGTATTCGCGCTAAGAC
>NZ_JAIEWN010000044.1:0-18616 GCF_019599295.1 Oscillochloris sp. ZM17-4
GCACGAGCTCGAGATCGTTGGCGACGAGGATGATCGGCTGCAGATCACCCTCTACGGTGGCGCGCGGTCGTACGCGCAGGCGTTAGATATTGTCCAGTGGTCAGTGAGCTCCGCGCACTCGCGCACATTTGCGGTCGCTTATGTCATAGCTCTGCGCAGGCGCCCCGTGCTCGCGCTGAGCCACTAGTACGCTGCTGACGCTCAGCGTGACAATCGTGCGCTGAGGTGAAGGAGATCGGCGATGGCTCCAAAGATCGCAGTGCTATTTCCGGGTCAGGGGTCGCAATATATCGGGATGGGCAAGGCGCTCGCGGCGACGTTCCCCGAGGCGGCGCGGGTGTTCGCGCAGGCCGACGATGTGCTTGGGTTCGCGCTCTCGGATCGCTGCTTTCACGGGCCGGATCACGAGCTGAACGACACGGCGAACGCGCAGCCGGGGATCTTTGTGACGAGCGTCGCGGCATGGCAGGTCATCGGCCCGCGCCTGGGCGTCGCGCCGACCGCCGTCGCCGGGCATAGCCTGGGCGAGTACAGCGCCCTGGTGAGCGCCGGCGCGCTCGACTTCGCGGACGGGCTCAGGCTCGTGCGGGCCCGCGGCCTGGCGATGCGGGCCGCGGGCGAGCTCGCGCCCGGGGGCATGCTGGCCGTGCTGGGGCTAAAGCTCGCCCAGGTGGCGCAGCTCTGCGCCCAGGTGGCGCAGGAGACCGAGGCGGTGATCGAGGTGGCGAACGATAACAGCCCGGGCCAGGTGGTGGTCGCCGGCGACCACCGCGCGCTAGAGGTGTTCGCTGAGCGATGTGTGCAGCACGGCGCCATGCCGCCAACCTGGCTGAAGGTGAGCGTCGCGCCGCACACGTCGCTGATGCGCTCGGCGATCCCCGGCTTCCTGGACGAGCTCGCGCAGACGCCGATCGTCGAGCCGTCTCTCCCGATCATCGGCAATACCACGGCGGAGTGGCTGCGCACGCCGGCGGCGATCCGCGAGGAGCTGAGCGAGCAGCTGACGCGCACGGTGCGCTGGGTCGACTCGATGCAGCGCCTGGCGGAGGTCGAGGTGGCCGCCGTGCTCGAGGTGGCCCCGGGCAAGGTGCTGACCGGCCTCATGCGCATGATCAGCCGCACCGCGAAGCGGTTTACCTTTGGCGACAATCCGGCCGAGCTCGACGGCCTGCTTGCCGCCCTCCAGACGGTCTAATAGCTCCCCGCTCCTCTTCCGAGGCGAGTGGCGCAACACACACGATGATGTCTCGGTATGCTCGTGCGAGCTTCGCTCGCACGAGCATACCGAGACATCATCGCTGCCGGGTCATATCAAACCCAGCAAGGTTCCATGATCATGAAGCGAGGTTATCTATGATCGCCACAGACAACATTGCGATGTCATCCCCGGATCTGACAGATGCGGAGATCGCGGCCGTGCTCGGTGTGTTGCAGACGCCGGTCCTGAGCATCGGCCCAAAGAACCAGGCGTTCGAGCACGCGTTCCGCTCGTATACCGGCACGCAGCACGCCACGAGCGTCAACTCTGGCACGAGCGGGCTCCACCTCTGCATGATCGCCGCCGGGGTTGAGGAGGGTGATATCGTTATCACGACGCCTTTCTCATTCATCGCCTCGGCGAACTGCATCCTGTATGAGCGCGCCACGCCGGTCTTTGTCGATGTCGATCCGGCGACCGGGAATATTAACCCGGCCCTGGTTGCGGAGGCCGCCGAAGGGCTGTCTCGCGGCGGCGCGGCGGCGCGACGCTGGCTGCCGCCGGCGCTGCGGTACCATAGCGACGGGCCGATCGGCCCCCGGCTCAAGGCCATCCTGCCGGTCCACGCCTTCGGCCAGCCGGCCGATATGGACCCGATCCTGACCGTCGCGCGCCGGCATGGCCTGTCGGTCATCGAGGACGCCTGCGAGGCGATCGGCGCCGAGTACAAGGGCCACCGGGCGGGCACGCTGGGCGACGCGGCAGTCTTCGCCTTCTACCCGAATAAGCAGATGACCACCGGCGAGGGCGGGATGATCGTCACCAACCACGAGCACTGGAACGACCTGTTCCGCTCGCTGCGCAACCAGGGGCGCGATGTCTTCGACGCCTGGCTCAATCACACCCGCCTGGGCTACAACTACCGCCTGGACGAGTTGAGCGCCGCGCTCGGCCTCACGCAGATCCAGCGGATCGAGGAGTTGCTCGCCCGGCGCGACCAGGTGGCCGCCTGGTATAACGAGCGGCTGGCCGGCGCCGAGCTGATCGAGCGGCCCGCCATTGTCCCGTCGACGACGCGCATGAGCTGGTTTGTCTACGTGGTGCGCCTCAACGCGCCGGCCGACCGCAACGAGGTCATGCGCCAGCTCTCCGAGGCCGGGATCCCTAGCCGGCCCTACTTCACGCCGATCCACCTCCAGCCGATCTACCTGCAGCGGCTCGGCTATCAGCCCGGCGACTTCCCCGTCACCGAGCGACTGGGCGACGTGTCGCTGGCGCTTCCGTTCTCGGGGGTGATGACGGAAGACCAGGTGGACTACGTCTGCCATCATCTGCGGGCATGCACGGCGATCTAGCAGGATCGGTCCGTATAGGCGGAGCTGCGCACATGTCCTAACATAACATGCAGCCGCGCGCATCGTCGGCGTCTGACATGCCGCAGGGGCGGGGTGGCGCGGAGACATGAGCGTAGAAGCTCGATCAAACGATAAGCGCAGGGGGGCACTCATGCGAGAGTTCACGACTAACCGCCGCCTGTTCACAGCCGATATCGTGTTGCTTATAGGCGCCGCGTACATCAGCTTTGTGCTGCGCCTGGAGAGCTTGGATCTGGCCAAGTACTGGCTCGGCTTCGCGCTGTTCGCCGCCATGGCGACGATCATCACGCCCGCGCTCTTCTACCGGGCCGGGATCTACGCCCAGTACTGGCGCTACGCATCGATCAATGAGCTGTTCCGGATGGCCCTCGCCATCACCGCCGTGGCGATCACGGCCGAGACGCTCCTGCTCGCTGCGGACTGGCTGCTGCCTGAGGTCGACCTGATCCCACAGTCGGTCCCCGCGATCTTCCTGCTGCTGGCGCTGCCGATGACCGCAACCCCGCGCATGCTCCGACGCCTGGAATTCCCATACAAGCTGCGCCGCAGGGACGCCAGCGGCGCGGAGCGGGTGCTGGTGGTGGGCGCTGGCGACGCGGGGGAGAGCATCGCCCGCGACCTGCGGCAGCGGCATCCCCAGGGGCGCGAGCTGATCGGCTTCATCGACGACGACCCGGCTAAGAACAATATCCGCATCCACGGCGTGCCGGTTCTGGGTGACCGCTACGCGATCCCGCGGCTGGTGCAAGCGCACGAGGTGCGGCAGGTGATCATCGCCGTGCCCTCCGCCGCCGGGAAGGCGATCCGCGAGATCGTGAGCATCTGTGAGGGCGCCGGCGTGGAGACCAAGATCATCCCGGGCCTCTCCGAGCTGCTCGACGGGACGGTGAACATCAGCATGCTGCGCGATGTGCAGATCGACGACCTGCTGCGCCGCGAGCCGATCCACACCGACACGACGGGGGTCAGCGATCTCATCCGCGGCCGGAGGGTCCTAGTGACCGGCGGCGGCGGATCGATCGGCAGCGAGCTCTGCCGCCAGATCCTCCACTTCGAGCCCGCAGAGCTCCTCGTCCTCGGGCACGGCGAGAACAGCGTCTTCACCATCCAGAATGAGCTGCTCCAGCATGTGCGCAAGAGCGGCAACAGCACCTGCCGGATCGATGCGCGCATCGCGGACCTCCGCTTCCTGGAGCGGATTGGGACGATCTTTGAGGAGTACCGCCCCGAGATCGTCTTCCACGCGGCGGCGCACAAGCACGTGCCCCTGATGGAGCTGAACCCGGTCGAGGCGATCACCAACAATATCCTGGGGACGCGCAACCTGCTCCAGGCCTCGCTGGCGGCCGGGATCGCGCAGTTCGTCATGATCTCGACCGACAAAGCCGTCAACCCGACCAGCGTGATGGGCAGCAGCAAGCGCGTCGCCGAGCTGCTGGTTCACCACGCGGCGAAGCTGACCGGCAAGCCCTACGTCGCGGTGCGGTTCGGCAATGTCCTGGGGAGTCGGGGCAGCGTCGTGCTGACGTTCAAGCAGCAGATCGCGGCCGGCGGCCCGGTCACCGTGACCCACCCCGAGATGCGGCGCTTCTTTATGACCATCCCCGAGGCGGTGCAGCTGACCCTGCAGGCGTCGGTGTTGGGCCACGGCGGCGAGGTCTTCACCCTCGACATGGGCGAGCCGGTCAAGATCGTCGACCTGGCCCGCGACATGATCGAGCTGTCGGGCCTGAAGGTGGGCCGCGACATCGACATCGTCTTCAGCGGCATGCGGCCGGGCGAGAAGCTCTACGAGGAGCTGTTCCTGCCCGACGAGGAGTACCGGCGCACCCAGCACCAGAAGATCTTCATCTCGCACAACGCCAGCAGCCTCGTCCCGGCGAACCTGCTCGACTCCATCGCGACCCTGGAGGATGCCGCCATGCGCAACGATGCGGAGTGCATCCGCCACGTGCTTGCCCGGCTGGCCAAGTATGGCCAGCCCGCTCCACAAGCGGAGCAGGAGGTTCAGGAGCGCGCTGTCGGAGAGCTGCGGGCGGTGACGGTGGGCAGATAGCCCGATGGTATCGTCAATGCAATGAGCAGGGGCGACACGGTCGCGAGATCCGGGCGGCCGGAAGCCGCCGCGCAGCCCCTGTCAGCTTAAGGAATCGAGCGATGTCATCTCGAGCATCCTCGCGTGGCATGATCACGCCCATCTTGATCGTCGCACTGCTGGCATCGCTCACACACCTGATGGGGAGCGCTCGCGCGGCGCCATCAGGGCCGGCTGCGGCCGACGCAAACGCCTGGGTCACCGACGGCCCGGTGTACAGCTCCGTGCTGAGCGCCAATGGCGCAACGCTCTACCTGGGCGGCCAGTTCAAATACCTCGGGCCGCAGACGGGCAGCCTCGCCTCACTGAGCGCCACGAACGGCTCAACCCAGAGCTTCCCGAAGGTCAACGGCGAGGTTAAGACGATTGTGCCGGACGGCAGCGGCGGCTGGTTCATCGGCGGTAACTTCATGAGCGTCGTCGACGTCCAGGGCGCGAACCAGGGCGTCGTCCAGACGCGCAACCGGCTGGCCCACATCCTGAGCAACAACACGGTCGACCCGAACTGGACCCCGCTCGCGAATGGCCCAGTCGCGACGCTCGCCGTCAGCGGGAACATCCTCTACGTCGGGGGTGGCTTCTGCTACATCGGCAGCACGCCCGCACAGCGCAGCCACGTCGCCGCGCTCAGCGTCGCCACCGGGGCGACGCTGAGCTGGAACCCGAGCGTGGGGCCCGCAGCCTGCGGCAGCGACGACTCCACCGTGAGCGCGCTGGCAATCGGCGGAACTACGATCTATGTCGGCGGTACGTTCAGCAGCATCGGCGGGCAGGCGCGCAATAACCTCGCGGCCGTGAGCGCCGCTGGCGCGGTGCAGGGATGGAACCCGAGCCCAGACAGCAGCGTCTACGCCTTGCTGTTCAATGGGGCCACGATCTACGCCGGCGGCGCCTTCCTGAATGTAGGCACCAACCCGGTCGTTCCGAACACCATTCTGGCGGCGTTCGACACGGGCACCGGCGGGCTGGCCGCCGGATGGGCCAACCCGAGGATCAGCTACTCCATCGGCGCGAGCTCTTTTATCTTTGTGAACACCCTGGCGCTGAGCGGCAGCACGCTGTACTTCGGCGGCATCTTCGACAACGTCGGCGTGGACGCGCCGCAGCCGCACAGCCCGGTCGCGCCCGTCGTGAATGAGCCAACCTTCCGCGACGACATCGCGGCGGTGAACGCCACCGACGCAAGCCTGCTGCCCTGGTACGTGGACCCCTACTCCGACACGGGCGCTGCGGTGTACACGATGGCGCTGAGCGGCGACGGGCAGACGCTCTACGTCGGCGGCGCCTTCGAATGGATAGGCGGCTACATCCCCGGCCCCGGCGTCGTGCGCAGCCGCCTGGCAGCCCTCAACACCTACAACCCTGCCAGCCCGGGCGGGGGCAGCGGACAGCTCGTGAAGGCGACGTGGAGCCCGTACGCCAATGGCCCCGTCGAGGCGCTGGCGGTGAGCGGCAACACGGTCTACGCCGGCGGATTCTTCGATAGCGTCGGCGGCGTGCTCCGCAGCAACATTGCGGCGATGAACACGGACACCGGGGCGGCGGTGTCGGGATGGAACCCCGGCGCGGACGGTGCGGTGTACGCGCTCGCCATGAGCGGGGCCACGCTCTACGCCGGAGGCGCCTTCACCCACCTCGGCAACGGGGCCACCACCGTGCGCAACCACCTGGCGGCGCTCGATGGCGGCACCGGCACCCTGGCGAGCTGGAACCCGAACCTGGATAACACCGGCGGCACGGGGCCCGCCGTGGTGGGCGCGCTCGCCACGAGCGGCAACACGGTGTACGCCGGCGGCACCTTCACCCACGTCGGCGGCCCGGCCGGCACCGCCCGCAACAACCTGGCGGCGATCGCGACGAGCAGTGGCCAGGCGACGGCCTGGGATCCGAGCCCGGACGGTGCCGTGAAGGCCATAACGATGAGCGCGGATGGGCAAACGCTCTACACCGGCGGCGCGTTCACCCACGCCGGTGGCTCCGCGCGCAACTACCTGGCGGCGCTGAACACGACGGGCGCCGGGGCAGCGCTGTCATGGAACCCGAACATCGGCAACGCCGTCTCGCCCACTGACGCGGTGGTCGACACCCTGGCGCTGTACGGCAGCACGCTCTACGTCGGCGGGCTCCTCGATAGCGTGGGCGGCACCCTCCTCAGCAGTAGCAACCTCACGGCTATCAACGCGACAACCGGGAGCGCGCTGGTATGGGCTCCCGCCACCGATAACGCGGCGACATCGCTCCTGGTGAGCGGCGATGGGCTGATCGTCTATGCTGGCTTCAGCCCTATTCCGAATCACATTGGCATCAGGTACTTCGCGACGCTGGGTGGCTTCCTCACCGCGCCGACGGCGTTCGCCAGCGCCGCGCCGCCCGATGGGACCGCGGGCACGGCCTACAGCTTCACCTTCGCCGCCGACGGCACCCCCGCGCCGACCTTCAGCGTGACGGCCGGCGGCCTGCCGCCCGGCCTGCTGCTCAACGCCTCCGGCCTGCTCCACGGCACGCCGACCGTCGCCGACACCTACGCGTTCACCGTCACCGCCAGCAATGTGGCCGGCCAGCTCCCCCAGACGTTCACCCTGACCATCCGGCCGACGGCGCCGACGGCGTTCGCCAGCGCCGCGCCGCCCGATGGGGTCGCGGGCACGGCCTACAGCTTCACCTTCGCCGCCGACGGCACCCCCGCGCCGACCTTCAGCGTGACGGCCGGCGGCCTGCCGCCCGGCCTGCTGCTCGACGCCTCCGGCCTGCTCCACGGCACGCCAACCGCCGTCGACGTCTACACGTTCACCGTCACCGCCCGCAATATGGCCGGCCAGCTCCCCCAGACGCTCACCCTGACCATCCGGCCGGCCGCGCCGACGGCGTTCACCAGCACCGCGCCGCCCGCAGGGACCGCGGGCACGGCCTACAGCTTCACCTTCGCCGCCGACGGCACCCCCGCGCCGACCTTCAGCGTGACGGCCGGCGGCCTGCCGCCCGGCCTGCTGCTCGACGCCTCCGGCCTGCTCCACGGCACGCCGGCCGCCGCCGGCACCTACGCGTTCACCGTCGCCGCCCGCAATGCGGGCGGGCAGTACCAGCAAAGGTTCACCATCGCCTTCCGCGCGGCGGCGCCGGCGATCTTCACCAACGCCGCGCCGCCGTCTGGCACTGCCGGGAAGTCATACCGCTTCACCTTCACCACGAGCGACAATCCCGCGCCGACCTTCAGCGTGACGGGCGGCGGCCTGCCGCCCGGCCTGCTGCTGGACACATCCGGCCTGCTCCACGGCACGCCGGCCGCCGCTGGCACCTACGCGTTCACCGTCACCGCTAGCAATGCGAGCGGGCAGCTCCCCCAGGCCTTCACCATCCAGATCGGAAGCCTCGTCTACCTGCCGCTGATCGTTCGGTAGGATCATCCTGGACACGCAAGAGCCAGAAGACTCCCGCGCAGCCATCTACAACTGTCCCCACCTTTATTTTATGATAGGGGTGGGGACAGTTGTGTGTTAGGGGACACGAAGATAGAGGTTTTGCAGAACGCCTCGAATTGACGTTTAGACTACCCGGCCACGGCGAGGCCGAGGCGTGCTAGGCCCGACGTGTAAAGCATTTCTCGACATGATCCGTTTTTTAATGCTATTCACGCTGGATGACCTGTTTCGGTGAGGTTTTCTTCGCCCCAGGCGCCGTGCTGGCTGACTCCCAGCAGCAGATCGTAGTAGGTGTCGCGGTTGCGCTCCAGAAAGGCGCTCAGGTAGAGCAGCGGCAGCGACAGTAGCCCCCAGTGCAGCAGCAGCAGCGAGATCAGCAGGCGTCCGATCCGGCCCGGCGTCGTCACGCTGCAGCTGTGTCCCCCTGCTCCGCCGCGCCTGCCGCGACCGGGCGCAGCAGCAGCTGCCACCTGGTCGCCTGCGCGAACGCCGCCTGGGCCGCCTGAACCGTCGCCGCCGCGAGATGCCCACGATACCGGCCCTCCACCGTCTGCCGCTGGGTGTACACCGACAGCGGCAGCACCAACTCCGTTCCTGGAGGCAGCGCCGCGCGCGCCGCCGCCTCCAGCGCCGTGTGCTGCGGGTGCGGCCGCACCCGCACCGCCCAGCCCGTGCGCCGCACCACCTCCGCCAGGCGCTCGGCGTGGCGCTGCATGTCGGCGTGGGGCAGCGGGAAGCGCACGATCACGAAGCCATTGGTCGGGTCCAGGTCGATCTGCAGGGCCGCCTCGGCAAGCACCTCCTGGGTGACCGCGCGGGCCTCTGACGCCGCACAGCGATCCGCCGCCGCTGTCCCCACCACCAGCTGATGCTTCACCTTCGCAGGTGCGGGCTGCGGCCCCCCCCCGGGCGCGCCCGCCGGCGCGGCCACCGGCACCACCTCAACATCAAACCCCGTGCGCGCCGTGATCGCCGCCAGCGCCTCCGCCAGCGCCTCCGCCGAGGGCGCGCCCTGACAGACCACCGTCACCCGGCGCGCGTCCTGAGCCACCGTCGGGACGCCTTTGATCGTCACGATCGGCCGCAGGTGGAGCTGGATGATATTCAGCACAGCCGTGTGATCTGTCTCCTCATTGATCATCACGCGCACCGGCAGCTCGGCCCGCAGCGCCGCCAGCTGCGCGCCATAGCGCGCCTCGGCCGTCAGCGGGAAGCGGAAGCGCAGCGTGACGTCGCCGGTCTCGGGGTCGATGCTGCGCCGGTACAGGTCGCTCGCCCCGCGCAGGTGCCAGTCAATCCGCTGCTGGATGGCGTGCGTGTCCGGTCGCGGCTGGGCGACGTCCTCCTCACGCGCATCCTCCCAGCCCGCCGCCAGCCGCACCGACCAGCGCGCGTCATGGAGCGGGTGCGCGGCCGGCATCATGGTGAACATGCGCGGGTTCGCCACCATCAGCCGGGCGACATGCAGCCGCCAGGCCAGATCATCGACCGGCTGGCCGAGCGCCGCCACCAGTGTGGCGAGGTCGTAGCTCAGTCCGGGGCGCATCGTCGCGGCGACCGCACGGGCCGAGACGTGGCTGCGCTGGGTGCGGCTCTGGAGCAGCCAGTCGTCGATCACCCGCTGCTGGGCGTCGTCGGGTGCGCCGGCCGGGACATCCCAGTGGCCAACCCAGGCCACCACATCGCGGACGCCCACGAGCTGGTGGGCGGGCGAGCGGCTTGGCCCTACGCCGCTGATCACCCCCCCCGCCACGCGCGCGCAGAACCAGGGCACCACGGCCGTGCCATTGATCCGGGCCAGGATGAGGCTGCCCGCCTCCACACGCGGCGTCGCCACCGGCGCGCTCTGGCGCAGCGCGTCCGGCGGCAGCAGGCGGTAGAACCCGGCCAGGGCGGCGATCGGCTGGAAGCGCTGCGGGGCGGCAGCCAGCACCGCCACCACGGCCTGGATCTCCTCGGGCGTGCCCGCGGCCCCGTACCAGCGCCGCGCCACCGCGCGGGCCTCGACCACCACCGGCTCGACCGGGCGCCCCTCCTCCTCCCAGAGCGCCAGGGCCAGCGCCTCTGTGGTGTCGGGGGCCGCCTGACGGGTGTGCGCGAGCAGGGCCTGGGTGACGGGCTCGACGACCTCCCGCCTGGTCGTCGGCACGTGCAGCACGTTGCCGGTTGGCGGGAGCACCACCGACATCCCACTGGCCCGCAACGCGGCGGCCAGGCCACCCCGCGCGCCGCCGTCGCCGTGAACCAGCGCGACCATGCGCGGGCGGATCTGCTGGGCGAACCCGACCAGCTCGGCCCGATCTGCGTGGCCCGAGAGGTAGTAGGTCATCACCTTGGCGGCCACGGTGACGGTCTGCTCGCCCAGCACCACGGCGCTCCGCTGGCCGGCGGCCACCTGCTGGAGCGCCCGGCCGGGGGCCTCCTCGTCCTGATAGCCGGTGAGCGCCACCGTCGCCTCGGGGCGCGTCAGCAAACGCTCGGCATACCAGCGGCTCGGCCCGCCGGTCAGCATCCCCGAGCTGGCGATAATGCAGGCGGGCTGTCCCTGGAGGATGCCCTTGCGCTGGGAGGGCTCCATCGACCCAGACCGTGAAGTGCGGGATCTCGCGCCGCCGCTGGGCCTCCTGGAGGATAAGGATGACCTCCTGGGCGCGGCCGAGCGCGAAGGCCGGGATCAGCACGTGGCCACCCCGCTGGATGGCCGCCGCCACCTCGGCGCTCAAGCGCTGCTCCTCCATGCGCCGAGGCGCGTGCGCGCGCCCGCCATAGGTGGACTCCAAAATCAGCAGGTCGGGCTGGGTGACGAGCGGCGTCTGGGCACCCTGGATGGTGCGCTGCGGGGCGACGCTGATATCGCCGGAGATGACGACGCGCCCCTCGGGGTGCTCCAGGCCCACGCTCACGGCCCCAGCGATGTGGCCGGCCAGACGCAGCGAGACGACCAGGCCGGGGATCTCGGGGATGGCGTGGCGATCATCGACCGCCAGCGGCGTCAGACGGCGCAGCATCTGCTCAACCGCCGCGCTATCGTACAGCGGCAGCTCCAGCTCCTCGGCGGCGCGCTTCTCCATCACGGCGATGGCGTCGGCCAGCATGATCGTCATGAGCCGGATGCTGGCGGCGGTAGTGTAGATCGGCGCGCTCGGGAACTGCTGGTGAAGGATCGGCAGGGCGCCGATATGGTCGGCGTGGGCGTGGGTGATCACGATCGCCGCGACGTGCGCGCCCTCCAGGGCGGAGAAATCGGGGAGCCGCTCCTCGGCGGCCCCACTCATACGCACGCCAGCATCGACCACAAGCCACGATTCGCCGAAGCGCACGGCGATGCAGCTTGCGCCAACCTCCGAAGCCCCGCCGAGAAAGGCAACGTCAAACGTCATGGGTATCCTGCATGGGTTGTGGTGATGTCAGTGCGAGAAGATCGTCACATGATAGTAAATTTACTCTACCATTGTAGCATGGCTGGTAGAGGGCCACCGGCGGAGCTGTGGGCGCAGCTGCGCCGCCCGGGGCTGCCCACCGTGGTCGCCCGCCATGCGGTCCCTAATATTCGCCCTCAAACTGCTTGTGGACCCAGAGGAACTCCTGGCGCTTATTGCGCACGCGCACAAGGCCGCCGAAGCCGGCGTCTTGCGCCTTGAGCAGCGCGTGGAACTCGCGCAGGGTCGCGCCCTGGGCGCGGATCATGTCGCCGTGCTCGAGGTCGGTTGAGGTGTCGCCGCCCAGCCAGCCGCCGATCTGCTCGCTGCCGCTGAGCGAGGCGTCGATGATATCTTTGCTGAAGTCGAGCTGCTCCTCGATCATGGTGTAGGCCGTGTCGTCCAGGGCCAGCTTCACCCCCGACGCTGTGATCGGCAGCACCAGGCTCAGGGTGCCGGTGAGCACTTTCAGGAAGGGCGCGGCCTTCCTGAACCACTCGCGGGTGAGCTCGATGTCGTACACGCCCTGCGTGCTCTTCTTACCGTTGAGCCTGGGCAGCGGCTGCCGCGCGTGCTCGCACCACAGGGTCAGCCGGAACTTCGCGCTCGTCCACTCGCGCGGGTTGAAGTTGGTGCGATTGACCGGCACGAGGCTGAAGAGGCGCGGGCCTTCTTTGGCCTCGTCGGTCAGGGCCTGGATCAAGCTGGTGTAGGCTGCGTCTGCTTTACTCAGCAGCTCGCGCTGGCCGGCATCCAGCGTATCAAAACGACCCATTGTTTTGAGGTAGTGCGTTGTTAGCTGGCGGCGCACCCCGCGAACCTCGGCCAGAATGGCGCTGTTCGCGACAAGCTCGGCGGTGGGTAACGGCTGGGCAGCCGGCGCGTTACGAAGTAAGTAATCGATATCCTGCCACTCATCACAGACCGGGCAGGGATAGTCCTCCCGTCTGCGTCGTTTGCTCTCGATCAGCTTCTGCACCTCGAACAGGCCGGTGCCGGGCGCATCCCTGCCGCACGGCTCAATGCACGGCACCATCACATCACAGCGCAGGCCGGTCCAGAAGCTATCGACCAGGTATTTCACTTCGCTGGTCAGCACCGAGAGGAATCGCTCGGGGTAGGGCGCGCGCACGGTGATCCGCACGTCGTTGGCGATATGCTCAAGCAGCGCGCGCCCGTTGTAGTCGTCGTCGAGCACGAGGCCGCGCTGCCAGTGGACGCTCTCCTGATAGTTCACCCGGCCGAGCGAGAATTTGTGCAGGCGCACGATCAGCTGGTAGAAGAGCCCCTTCTCGCTAAGAACAAGCACCGTCGCCCCTGAGCTTCGCGCCTCCTCTATCTTCTTCTCCGCCTCGCGGTATGCTTCGTCGCGCGCCATTGGTGTGTCCTCTCGGGCTCAGGTGCGGCAGGTGCGCCGGGGGTGTGGGCGCCTGTCGGTAGATAATCGCTACGCGCCACGCCCCTGGTATGATAGCCGATCTCTCGGCGAGCTCAATGATCGCCGTGTCAGGCTGAGTATCCAATGGCCCGGCGGCCAGTGGCGCCGGGGGAAACGATACCCATGTCACCCTGAACGGAGCCGTAGTCGCAGTGAAGGGTCCCGGCCGGGATTCCTCGCTGCGCTCGGAATGACACGTTCGCCATGATGAGCGCGTTAGCGTGCTATCATGCACCCGTCGCTGACGGGGGCCGATGTGCGCCCGCTCGCCTCCCGCGAGATCCTGCACGTCCGTGCGCTGGCCGCGTGATGTTGGCGCTTGGATGGCGATGGCGTTTGGAACACGATGGACGCGAAGCCGGGCGAAGGACGCGAACACGAAGGGGCGCGGAAGACGCGAAGGCGAAGGTGGACATTGGCGTGCTATCATGGGCTGATCGGCCAGCACGGAGGAGGTTCGCATATGCTCACAGATTATATTCAGGCGGCGATGCGCCGCGCCACCTATGAGATCCTTGAGGATAACGAGGGCTTCTACGGCGAGATCCCGGGGCTCCAGGGGGTGTGGGGCAATGCGACCACCCTGGAAGGTTGCCGCGAGGCGCTTCAGGACTCGCTGGAGGATTGGATCGTCTTTCGGCTGCGGCGTGGGCTGGAGGTTCCGGTACTCAACGAGATCGATCTGAACACGCCGATGATTGCGCAGGAGGCCGCCTGATGCCGCCTTGGGGGCCGGTAAATCGCACGAAGCTGATCCGGGGGCTGCACGCGCTTGGCTTTGAAGGCCCGTTCCCCGGTCGTCGCCATATGGTTATGCAGCGTGGCGACCTGACCATAACGATCCCAAATCCTCACGAGGGCGACATCAGCGTCGGTCTGCTCGCGCGCATCCTCCGCCAGGCCAACGTCTCCCGCGAGGAGTGGGAAGTAGTGTGATTGCAGATTTTTGATTGCAGATTGTAGATTGTGTGGTATGGCTGATTCTTCTCAACATGACCCGCTCTCCGTCGGCGAGCTGATTACGCTGGCGGATGCAGCCGAGTATGCGGGGCTTGCGAAGCGCTCCCTGAATGATTACATCAAACGTGGCCGCCTCAAGGCAAAACGAGTCGGCTTATTTTGGCTAACGACTCACGCCGCTATTGATGAGTACCTCGCCTCGCGCAGCCTCGACAATATCCCCAAAAAATATCGCGATCTCTCTTGACAGTACACCCGACCAGGAGTACTATTAGCCTTATGAAATGACGTGACCGCACAGGAGGTGAGATTCCTGCACGGTCACTCACCCCACACCTGGGCTAAGCAGGCGTGCGGCTGGGCGTATCCTACCACAGGATGCGGCGACCCCGGCCCACCCCGCGACAGTGCGGTGGGGCCGTGCGTAGCAGTTTGTCATTTCGCTGCTGCGGCCAGCGCCTCAGGCTTATGAGGCTGCCTGGAGGGTCGCCGTGATCAATAATGTAAAGCCTTCTTTGGGGGGCTTGGGGGGTGTAACCCTGCCCAAAAAGGAGGAAAAGTGGTTGGGGAACTAGTTAATAGCCTGCGCAAAAAAACGGCACTTTTGCGCGTCCCCTCGCGGAAAAGGCAATAAGCCTAAATGAAACGCATTTGAAATGTATTTGAACCGCAAATGAACCGCAAATGAAACGCCCAAAAATACACGGAACAGAGTAAAAAACGCTTTACGAATATCCGTTCTCAGTCCTCGCCCTCCGCCGCCTGCCCCTGGCCTCGCTGGCGTCCCCCACAGGCCCGGCCGCCCGGGGCTCAACGGCTGCCCAGATACCCTCGATCGCCCCGTCCTCCCCGAGCTACGCCGTGATCCGCAGCTGCTCCCCCGCCGACAGCTCGTAGACGACGCCCGCGATCCGTACCTGCTGGAGTGGCGGGCTCATCGAACAACCCTCTTCCTAATACCCCACCGGCACCCGGTAGCGCTCCAGGTTCTGAAACTGCGTCGTCCGCCCCTCGAAGCGCAGCGGGATCGTCTTCAGCGGCCCGTTGCGATGCTTGAGGACGTGCAGCTCGACGATGCCCCGTTTGTCGGTATCCTTGTCGTAGGTCTCATCCCGGTAGAGGCCGATCGCGATGTCCGAGTCTTGCTCAATCGCGCCCGACTCACGAAAGTCCGACAGCACCGGGACGTGACTCGGGCGCTGATCCACGTTCCGCGAGAGCTGCGACAGCGCCAGCACCGGCACGTTCAGCTCGCGGGCCAACTGCTTCAGCCCCCGGCTGATCTCCGCCACCTCCTGCACCCGATTCTCGCCCCGCCCGCCGCCGGTCATCAACTGGAGGTAGTCCACGCACAGCAGGGATACCTGCCGCTGCGCACACATCCGGCGGGCGCGGGAGCGTAGCCCGCTGATGCTCAGGGCCGGCGTGTCGTCGATGTAGATCGGCAGCTCAGACAGGCGGCCCATCCCCTCGAAGGCCAGAGTCATTTCTTCCTGGCTCAGGTCGCCGACCCGGATGCGCTGGAGGGAAAGCCCGGTGTGCATGGACAGCATGCGCTGGGTCAGTTGGTCGCGGCCCATCTCCATGCTGAAGATGCCCACGCCCTCGCCGGCGTGGTGGGCCACGTTGTAGGCGATCGAGAGCTCCAGGGCCGTCTTCCCCTGGCTCGGGCGCGCCCCGACAACGATCAGGTCGCCCTTCTGGAGCCCGCCCGTAAGCGTGTCCAGCTCGGTGAACCGGGTGATTACGCCCGTTGGCTCGCCGCGATGCTCCTGACGGTGCTCCATCGCCGCGAAGAGCTCGTTGACCGCCTGGCTGATCGGCACGTAGCCGGTGTCAGCGGTGCGCCCGCGCACGCCCTCCAGGCGGGCCTCGGCCTGGCTGATCACATCGTCCAGATCCGCATCCTCGCGGTAGCCCAGGGCCGCGATCGTCCCGCCCGCCTCGATCAGGCGGCGCAGGGTGGCCGCCCGGCGCACATGCTCGGCGTAGTACGCGATGTGGACGGCAGTGGGTACCTCGGCCAGCAGCTCGCCCAGGAACGACAGCCCGCCCACGAGATCGAGCCGCTCCTGACGGCGCAGCTCGCTGCCCACGGTAGCGAGGTCGGGCGGCACGCGCTGTGCATAGCAGGCCAGCATCGCGGTATAGACCTGGGCATGCTTCTCCAAGTAGAAGTCGTCGGGCGTGAGCGTGTCGGCGACGGCGATGATCGCCTCGCGATCCAGCAGGACCGACCCCAGAGTCACCCGCTCGGCAGTCAGGTCGAAGGGGACGCTTTTTTCCACGGGGTTCCTCACTGCGAGAAAGTCTGCTCAGGGATGCGGAGCTCAGCCATCAGCTCTGGTGGCAGCGGGTACTCGGCGAGCAGGCGGCGCAGCACCGCCTGCTTGGCCACCTTCGAGGTAGCCTCGTTCATGCGTGCCGTCCAGAGGACATTCAGGTCGTTGTCACGCAGGGCCGGGTGATAGCAGACCACCGTGGTCGGAATGTGCGGGATGTCCTCCTTCGCGCCGCTAGCGGGCTGCCCGCCTACCGCGATCTCGCGGTCGTAGCGCTCCAGCAGGCCGTCGAAGTGCGCCCAGTTGGCCTTGGTCTGGTACTGCGCGTGCCAGTTCGCCAGCACTGCCTCCCAGGTCGGGCGATCCGTGACCCGTACAATGAGCTGCTGCGCCCGCGTCACCGTGACCGCCACGCTCGGGCCAGCGAACGCCCGCCACGTCGCCAGCGTCCAGTGCTGGGACATCTCGTCGGGCAATGGTGTGCCGACGGCCTCGGGCGCGGCAGTGGGTGCCGCCGGGGCCGCCCCACGTCGTCCTTTGCCGCGTGCCACCCGCTCCGGCGGGGCGGCGGTCGGGATGACGGCCTCAGCCCGGAGTTCCTTCGGGCGGCGGATCAGCTCGTCGGTGCTCCAGTCGTTTCGGTCGGCCATCCGGCGCAGGATGCCGCCCGCGTAGGTGATGGTCAGCGGTGCCTCCTCCAGTGCCACGCTGGTAATCGCTCGCACCAGCCAGTAGGCAGCGTGGCCGCCGCTTGGCTTGGCAAAGCGGCGCACAACCTCGTCGATCTTCTCGATGTCCAGCGGCGAGACGAGGTGCCCGGTCACGTTTGCCCACGTCGCTAGCGGGCCAGCGTGGACGGCTGGCTCGCCTGCGGGTGCCGGTGGGGTTGGCTCGTTCGGCTGCGGATGTGCTGGGGTGAAGGTTGCCCCTAGGCCAAAGCGGGATAGCGCCTCGTGAAGTTCGGTTCGGATCAGAAGACGAATGTCGTCCGGCGCGTGTGCGTGTGTAGCCCCCACCCCTACCTCCCCACATCCATCCTTCCCTCCCCACATCCCCACAACGATACCGTCGGAGCATGGCTGCCGATCTCCTGGAAGTATGGCCCTCTCCTGGAGGACCGGTTCCATGCTCGTCGGAGCATGGCTACCGATCTCCTGGGAGCATGGCTGTCCTTCGGGGGCCAGTGCCATGCTCGTCGGAGCATGGCTGCCGATCTCCTGGGAGCATGGCTGCCCTTCGGAGGCTAGTGCCATGCTCGTCGGAGCATGGCTACCGATCTCCTGGGAGCATGGCTGCCCTTCGGGGGCCGGTGCCATGCTCGTGGGGAATGAGTTCGCCATGCTCGTGGGGGTATGGCACGCCGCTCCCCGCCGGTGCTGGTATCGGTGGGGGGGCGGTAGCGCGTCCCAGGGGGCAGCGACAGCACGGTCGCCATGCTCGCCGGGGTACGGTGGCCGATCCTGCGCATCAAACGGGAGTGCTGTCTGGCCCGGCGATGGTTGCACAGGCCGCCGCAGCGGCGGGGGCTGATTTTCCCGGCGCAGGTCGGCGGCCACAATCAGCGCACTCTCGTTTCGCAGCCGATCCATGTCGATCTCGTAGTGCGCCGTCCAGAAGGCCGGACGCAGCCCCTTGATCTTGCGGTGGCCAGTCACATCGACGAGTCCCTTGTCGCACAGGCCGCGCAAATAGGTCGGGATGCGCGATAAGCTGACACCTATCGCGTAGCGGTGGATCTCGGCGGCGGTGAAGTCTTTGCGGCCCGTGGCCTCATAGAGCAGGGTGAGGTAGTGCAGGGCGTCAAAGACCTCTTTCTCGGCCAAGTTGCCACCACAGCGATGGTTGACGATGCGCGGCCGCGGCGGCGCGGTGAGGTCAGGGGATGTGTCGGTCAAGAGCAACCGCACCATCGGGTCAGAGAGATCCACCGGAGGGCGGGGGGGAGTTATTGCGAGCATAGCGCGTCCCTTAAGAAATGGTAAAAACAAAACCGAAGCGCGAGCGCACGGCGGTAGCGCTTACTCCAGCAGCAGCGATGGCTGGCTCAGGACGAGCGGGCGGATCCCTTCGCGCCATCGCAGCTCGTTGCTATACGGCAGGACTGCCTCCCGGCTGGCCTGTTCAAGCGTCCACCATGAGATGCTGGTATCCGGCTCCAGCAGCGTACGCTCAATCAAAGTGGTAATCAGTGCCCGGATCTCCTCGGGGGCAAAGCCAGTGCGCTCGGCCCAGGTCGCCAGATTCGCCGGCTGATCCAGGGCGCGATCAATCGGACGCCAGATGGCGAGGTTGCACCACAGCGCCAGCAGGCGCGGGTCGTCGCGGGTGTCCAGCACGACCGTCGCGTACAGCGGCGCGGACGAAAAGTCGGGAATGCGGCCTATGGATGCCATGATTGTGTCTCCTATGGTTACGATGGATCTTCGTTA
>NZ_JAIEWN010000044.1:18716-49286 GCF_019599295.1 Oscillochloris sp. ZM17-4
CCGATTGAATGACCACCGAGACAATGACGGTGCCGAGCGCGGTGGCGAGCAGGCGGGCCAGCCCGGCCAGCGGCCACCAGCCGAAGGCGCTGTCGTACCAGGGGTTGCGGGCGGCGATCTGCCAGAGCGCGGGCCAGTCAGTGATCAGGTCGAAGCCCAAGCTCACTTTGACCAGGAAGCCGAGCGCGGGCACGGAGATAAAGCGGGTCAGGCCGATCTGGACGGCAGAGGGCAACAGGGTGAAGCCGAGGCCGAACAGGAGCAGGATGAGCCCGGCGGTGGCGTCGTCGGCCCCGGCTTTGGTGGCGGCCGCGCCGACCTCGGCTTTGGCGGCGCTACCGTCGCCGATCAGGTCGGCGAACCAGAACCATGTGGAGCTGAGGTCGTAGCGCCACCAGAGGTAGGCCAGCGGGCCGAGGATGAGCAGCAGGCAGGAGAAGATCAGCAGTGCGCCGCCGCGTGAGAGCTGGCGCACGCGCGGGGCGAGCAGGCCCATTGCGGTGGGCACGTCCATCATGGTAATAATTGCCTTGAACATGGGGTACTCCTCATCAGGCGGCTGGACTGCCGCCACGGTCGGCGGGCTGCCTGGGCGCGTCCCAGGCGGCCTCAGAACGGCACCTGGTCATCGTCGTCGCCCTCATCGAGCCGGCGTCGGATCGCCGCGCGGGGCGGCTGCGCGCACCACGAGCACTGGGTCGCACTACGTCGGCGCAGCGGCTCAGGGATGACCATCCCACAGCTTCGGCAGTGCGTGCGCAGATACACCTGGATGGCCATGCGGGTCTCCTGATTGACGGTATCGGGCCATGTGGCCACGGCGTCCTCCAGCATGGCTCGCAAAAAACCGTATGTCTCAATCAGCTCATCCACAGTGGTTAGCCCTCCCAGACGAGCGGACGCCAGTCGGCGGGAATGATGCCGTCGCGCAGGGCGGCAGCGATCATGCCCTGATGGGCGATGTCAGCTCTCAAGACATGGCAGCGCCGGCAGAGGGTGCGTAGGTTGGCCATGTCGTTTGTGCCGCCCTTTGAGAGCGGGACGATATGGTCAATGTGGGCGACCTCCAGCGGTAGGGCTGGCGCATCGCCGCAATAGGGGCCGCAGCAGCGACCTTCATCGCGCCTCCACGTTTCTTGCCGACGTTTTGCCCAGATTGCGGGGGGGAGTCGTCGTCGTCGCTTCATCAGTGTGCCCTCTGGCGGCGGGCGGAATGATGAATTCCGCCCGCCGCATCGATGCCATGCCATGCCTCGCCTGGCCTTGCCTCGCCTTACCATGCCTCGCCTGACCGTGCGTTGCCTCGCCTCGCCATGCCATGTGTCAGGGTGCATCTGCGAGCACAAAGGACTCCAGTGCAAATCGGCCAAACCCGATCTGGCGGCCACTGCCCACCCCGGCGAGGCGACCGGCGTCGAGCACGACAGCCTCCATCTCGCTGCGACTAACGACGGTCTTATCCCAGGTGATCGCGAAGGTGAGCGTCCATCCGGTGGCGGCCGCGACTCGATATCGCACATTGCGCCCCTTGGTTACGGGGTTACGAACACTCCGGACATCGAGGTAGAACGCCTGCGTGGGGTCCGTGGTGAGGGGGTCGGGCAGGGGCTGATTGCCGACAAGAACCCGCTCGTCGCGCACCATGAGGGTGGAAACGAGCATTGATTGGATGGAGCCACGCCCGCGCTTGGTGAATTTCGCGGCCTCCTTGAGCGCCCCGAAGAGGTAGGTGGCGGGAAGGTAGGGCTGCCGCTGCGCGGTGAGGAACACGGTGCGGTGCCACTCGGTCGGGTCGTTGCCCGCCACGCCCGAGCGCTCCTGTTTGGTGAGGGGAATGGCGTCGGGGGTGAAGCCATGCCAGAGTAGCGGACGGGTGCCCTGAATGCTGATGGTCGCGTCAAGCATATTGCTCATGAGGTCTCTGCTCCAAGGTTATGAAAGATCGGGCGGGTAGGGGTTGTATTCGCAGTCGAGATCGTCCGGCTCGATGCTGACATCCCACCAGGCCGTGGCGGTGGGATAGTAGGCTGCGTGCTGGGCGCATGCCTGCCGCTGAACCACAATAGCCGCTGGAGTCAGCTCGGCGAGCAGCGCCCAGGCCGCAGCCGGGTCGTCCGAAAATGCGTGATTGAGCGCCCCCGGCGGATAGCAGTTCACGATGTGTTGCTTCCCGCCGGGGGTGATAACCTGGAACCGTAGCAGTGGTGGCACATGTCACCCCGACACCAGTACGCGCCGCCGTCGCCGTCGCCCGTCATTCGGCCCGTGCGGATTACGAGGTGGTTTTCGTGGGCGGCGCGGGGGGCGCTTTCGCTTACGCGGTAGCATCGGGTGCCTCGGACGCAGCGCATTCCCAGCTACGCAGGATCTCCTCGGCGCTGGTCGGGTAGCCGATTTCAGCGAGGATCGCTGCCTGGGTGATAGCTTGCTGTACACGCTGCCTCGGCGATAGTGCGCCAACGAGCATGCGGGCCGTGTCGATGTCCGCCTCCGCCAGGGTTTGCGGGTCGATCACACACCCGCAGACCACATCTGGGCCGATGGCCGTTGGGTAGTAGGTATTGATGATCCGCTGCCAGCCAGTTAACACCTCAATAGGTGAGGTACGCTCATCGAGCGCAGCGTGCGCCGTCGCCTGTGCCTGAATGTTGCGGGGACTCAAATTGATCAGAATGCTCGCGCCGAGGTCTGGACGGTTCTGGAGCAGATGCGCAAAGGCAAAGGGTTCCAGGGGAACTTCGAACTGCCCGGCAGCCGGGCGGCTGCGGGTGCGTGGGGGAAGGACAGACATCGCGACAATCCCTTGAGCGGAGGATGCCGCGAGGCAGGGGATATAGCTGTGATCTCACGGCGATCCTCCAGGTTGCTCTACGAGGCCATAGAGCGTTGGCTGCCCGGCGGAAATGATGGCGCCGGACATACAGCCCCCACCGCTGCTGCGGGGTGGGCTGGGATCGCTGCGATCTGTTACAATCGCGCCCAGCCTCACGCCTGCCTACTCAGGTGTGGGGTCAGCGGCTGGTTGAGGGCTCCAACCCCCTCTTCCAGCCGCGTCATTTCATCTCATATAGTATCTGAGTTCGTCAATACTGTCAAGAGCGGTCGCGAAATTTCTTGGGGATGTTTTCGAGGCTGCGCGAGGAGAGATATTCATCGATAGAGGCACGAGTAGTAACCCATTGTGAGCCAATCTTTTTAGCTTTAAGACGGCCACTTTTGGCGTATACCAGCAAAGAGCCTTTAGCAAGCCCCGCATACTCCGCCGCCTGCTGGAGCGAGATCAGCTCGCCGACAGTCAGCGGGTCAACAGGCTCGTTTTTATCGTTGGGGTCGGCCATGCGCCGCACCTTGTCCTTTATCAAATTTGGCTGTTCGGAAAGCCAACTGTGGCTATGGTACGGTTCATCGCCGCGCAGCGCAATAGGAACGGGTGTGCGGCGTCAGCGAGCGGAATCCCAGGACACATCTACCTGATTGCTCAACAGGCCCATGAACCAGCCGCCAAGCTGCACATAGCCAGCGCGGCGGATGCCCTGCTGATCCGCGACGGCGACGTAATAGATCATCTGCCCGCGCCTGTGGCGCCAGAAGTAGGGGCCGGCGCGAACATAGCGCGGCTCGGACTGGAGCAGGACGTAGCCGCTGGCCGTCGTCCAGCCCGCCAGCAGATCAGCGGCGCGGCGACATGACCACGCCCGGCTGGCGAGCGCGATGCCGATAACCAGCACCGATAGCAGAACGACCAGGATGTGATTATTCATCAAGCGACTCCCACCACTAGGCCCTGTGATCCAGGGCACACGCATGGTAGCGCCTGTTTGGCACCGAGCATGGCAGCCTGCTTAGGCTGGGGCGCTGAGGAGCGAGTACGGGCCACTGGCGGATTCCGTCAGTGGGCTGGGGCTGGGGCTGGGGGAATTGGAGCGAATACGGGCACTGGCGGAATCCGTCAGTGCCCGTTTGCTGTTTAGGACGTGGATGTGCAGTAGGTGCGCGGCGATATCCACGTATATGGGGAAGTATTCAGGGCTGGGGCTGGGGCTGTTGTGCGCTCAACCTGAAGCTCTGGTTCAGGATTGTGCCGCAGGGTCATTGTCCACTGCTATCAGCACCGGGGCGGAGCGGAGCTATGGCTTGGTCTTCTCCTCATAATCTGTCTGTGACGGAAACGGGATTGTGATGATCGCGATAATGAGGATCGTTCCCCCCGCGACCTCCCAAGAGACGAGATAGGCGAGGTTTGCGTGCATCCCTGGGGCGATGCGGATGATCTCGCCTTGGGGGCGCTTGTACCAGAACCACCCACCATCGGGATTGTTCTTCACGGCCCGGATCAGATTGGTCACACTTGTTCGCTGCTCAGGAGCAAGCTCCTGGAGCTGTGCGAATGCCTCGTCGCTAAAAGCGATGCGCATTTACCTGTCCTGTACTCCTGACCGCGTCAGTCGCTCGCCCGTTGGCTCTAGAGTCTCTGGGTCAACCACCCGCCAACCCTGCTGATCCGCGCGCTCGATGATCGCATCGACGGCGTCACGCAGGGTCTGGCTCGGCTGAGGAAAGAACTCCGCAATCAGAAACGGTGGCGTGTGCAGCACGGCTGCGACCCGCCGCTTCGTCGAGGGATGCACATCTTTCCGCTCAAGCATCCGGTAGTACGTACCTGTCGAGACCCCAAGCTGGGTTGCAAACTCTTCCACGCCCAGGCATTGGAGATTCCGATAATCTTCGAGTGAGCGCAGTACTGTCATTTCCGTATGCCTCGGTTTTGTTTCGTTGCTATTCGTTATCGTTCGTTGCTGATCATTGCTCGTCATTGCGGTTCGTTGAATCTGCCCCAGAATCGTAGCAGACCAGCCGTTTCCTGTCAATATCATGTTCGTTTTCCTTCAACTTCACGACTCGGCCTTGCGGCTATCGACGCCTCGTTGCGGATACCCGCACGTGCATGCTGCGGACGCTGCTGCCCGCACGGCCCACGCAGCCGCAGATCATCGATGTAGTCGCGGAGCCGCAGCCCGCACAGGGCGGCATGGGATGTCTGTTGCCGGTCGTCGTGATCATTGGGCTGCTCGTGGCCATGCGGATGATGGGGATGTGACTGGCGGATTCCGCCAGTGGAGCAGCTGGGGCTGGGGCTGGGGCTGGGCGCTGAGGAACAAGCACGAGCACAAGTACTGTCGGAATCCGCCAGCGATCAGGGGATTACCATGTTGTGCAACCCGTTCGATATGCGCCAACCACACACACTGCCTCGTCCAGCTACGATAGACACTGGCCATAGCACAACAGGCCGGACAGCCCCAGCCCCAGCCCCAGCCAACACGCTGCGTTGATTTTATAAAGGCTGAACTCCCACCTACATACCGGCCCGGAACGAGAAGATGAGCACCACGCCTCGCACGACAACCAGCGTGATCAAATCCAGAGAAATGCCCTGATAGCACCCTGCCCAGCCAGTAGTTCCCAGTCCTGCCTAGCCCTGACAGCCAGCAGCCCCAGCCCTGACAGCCAACGACGTAATAGTCGGCATCGTACTCCGCTAAGCCGCGCTGCGTAACACTGGGTACCGTACCCATCGACACCGTCTGCGCACCATTAGCATTGCCCTTCGCAGGAAACATGGCTGCGTATTCCGCTGGGCTGTACCACTCGCTCAGGGTGGAAAGGTGTCGTCTCTGCTTTTCGGTGGCCGCACCACGCCGAACCTTGCCTGTGAGAATGAAGTACAAGCTGCGCTTCGCCACATCACACGGCGGGCCTTTGATGCGCTCGGGCGCAGGATCGGGCGCAGGATCGGGCGCAGACACCTGCGACACAGGCGTGAGCGGAGGCGCGGTAGCGGCCAACTCGTCCAACCGGGCATACATGGCCCGGAAAAGCTCATCACCACTGAGCCAATTTTCAGCTTCCCGCGCAGGCGCGCGTCCCCAAGTTCCACCCGCCGGTTAGGGTCGTAGCTCGCGCCGCCTTCGTAAACCACTGCCCTGCATCCTGCGACGTGCGATACGGACTTCTGCGCGGCGATAGCGTCACGGATGACGAGCGCAGGTATGGTCTGTTCCATCGCTCCTGGGGCTTCCTGCGCGATCAACGAAGCAGGGCTGGCATCGTAGCATGGTTGGCGGGCAACGTGTGGGGCACGAGAGGCGAAGATACGGGCATCATCAGCGGCAATCACCACCTCGTCGTCGTTCACGCACTCGCTTGTCGGCAGATCCTCAGCAGGCACCTCGCAGATGCCGTTTACCATCCACGCGGCGACAGCGCCAGGGTCAAGCAGTTCACCGATGGGGGCAAACTGAGCCATCAGGTTCATCCAGGAAACCTCACCCATCGCGTCAGGCTCACCCGCCAGGGTGCCGTATTCGACATACAGGTTGGCGTCTGCCGGAGCCCCGTCAGGCTGCTCAGGAGCGGGCACGACTACCGGCGCAGTTCCGGCAACAGCAGCATCGCCAGCAACGGCAGTGACGACAAGATCCTCATCAGGCTGCTCAGCAGCGGGCAGGGAAACCGGCGCAGTTCCGGCAACAGCAGCGCCGGTCGGAAGCTCACTATTGGCGGAAACCGCAGTGACGACGATTTCGTCGTCAGGCTGCTCAGCAGTGGGCAGGGAAACCGGCGCAGGCGGACTGTTCCACCGACGCCGCGCCCAAAACGCCGCGCTCTCCCTGGTTTCGTACACGTCCTCTAGGTATCCATCTGGCCCGCTCACCGTCCAGTACACCCCGTAGCGTGAGCGATACCCGGCATAGTCGCACTGCGCAAACATGCATCCGGGCGGCAGCGCATCAGGAGCAGGCGATGCTGCAACAGCCGGTATCGAGCCAGCCACAGCCGGTAGAGACACAACCCCCCCCAGGTCAACTGGCGTGCCCTGCGCTTGGACTCCGTTAGCCGCAGCCGGTAGAGACACAACTCCCCCCAGGTCAACTGGCGTGCCCTGCGCCTGGACTCCGTTAGCCGCAGCCGGTAGAGACACAACTCCCCCCAGGTCAACTGGCATGCTCTGCGCGCGAACTCCGTCAGATGCAGGTAGAGACTCGATCCTATAGAGATACTGTAGGGGGGATTGTGTCTCTATAGAGGTGAAGGAACTTCCAAATTCCTCATCCTGACGGGAAATTCTCGTACCGTCATTATCGCCTTCGTGCAGGATGATGAAGGATTTTGCTGGGGGGTCGTGTGGGATGATGACGGACTTCGGCGCGTCAGCCCCAGTCAGTATTAGCCGACCATGCTGGCGCTGAAGATGCCCGGCATCCGTCAGTTCTCGCTCACGCCGTTCAATCGTCGTACGCGAGACGCTGATGCCATCCCCGGCCAGAGCCGTCACAATCTGACTCACGGTCATCGCGACCGCACCCCCAGCAGCATGGTTGTGTAGCCATGTGAGGTATGCATCCGAGGCGAGGTGCTGGAGCCCAGCCTTTACCCGTGGCTGCCGTAGCGGCGTGCTGGTTTGCGTATAGCCACCGCCCGTCGGACGGCGCTGGAGTTCACGCCCTTTGTCTGCCAGCTTCGCCTGGATTTGTGGGAGGGCCTTTGAGATGCAGCGCGCGACATCATTGAGGAGGCTCTGTATCGTGCGCTGTTTACCGCATGGCAATGTCCCGGCTTTCGTCCAGTACACAATGAGGGCGGCGATCTCGTGATCGAGGAACCCGACACTCGCCAGCCCATAGATGACGCGGTAGCGCGCCTCAGAGGGCGTCGGGGCGCTACCAGGATCTTTCAGCGTCCGCGCCGCAATGCTCTGCGGTCGGACGGTCTGTCGAGCGCGCTGACGATGGGCGTCGATATTGCCGAGTGCCACCTCAACGAGCCCCTCTGGGATGTCGGTGAGTTCACCTCCATCCAGACCCCCAGCAACCTCGGGCCAGCGCGCCGACAGCTCCTCAGGGGTGATCTCATTGCCGTTGAGCCAGACGAGCCGTACCTGATGATTCTGTTCGTTGCGCTCGCCCTGTTGGGCCTTCGTGTTGTACCCACCGGCGACCCGGATCGGTTTCACGGGGTCACTGCTGGCGGGATCGCCCCCGAGAGCAACCCGGCCACGCCGCTGGAGTACACGCCGCTCAGCAGCGGTCAGGGGGCGGCTGAGCCGAAACAACACCTGATAATTACCAGGTGTTGTTTCGAGCACCAGCGCGGCGTCGCGGATAAGATCGAGATTTTTGATGTCGTCGATCCAGAGCCACAGACAGGCATAGGCTGTTTTCTCCTGACGCCGTGGCTCAGTGTGCTGCGTCAACGAGACATACACATCGCCATAGCGTGCGGCGCAGCGCTCAATATCGCGGACGATTTCCCTCCATTGCGTAGCGTGATGCCAGGAGAACTGGAAAAGTTGGGCGTCCTTTGCTGAGGGATCGCCCTCGCAGTACCAGACCGACACCCAGCCGTCGCCGAGTCCATGTAGCGCATGAATTTGACGCTCGGTGTCGGAGAGCGAGTGTTCTGGGGATGAGCTAAAAATTACACTCTGATGTGTAATTTCCTGTGCAGTTTCATGTCGTCTGCTGCCATTCGCTGTCGGTTGTACAGTGCGAGAAATCGCATTCTGATGAGAAATGTCGGTGGGTGTTGTTTCCCCCACGGCATCGGCAGAGGGCGCGCTCATCGTCATCACTGCCCCCCGAGGATCGGCACGGATCGTACGGCGGCGTGTGGGATTGGATGGGGGTGGGGGTGTATGCGTCGATGCATGGCAATTTTCTCATTTTCCGCGTATTGACGCGGAATCATCAATGTTATACAATAGGGTGCAATGCCTATTGCGCCCTGTCCGTTGCGATCACTCAGTCCGCCTGGCAGGGCGGGCTGTGTGCGTCTGAACGTTGTCGTTCCCCTGATCATCATCGATGTAGCTCCACCCTGTCCTCCGCGCCATCCCTCATCGCCTGCTGCGCCCTGACCATCTCACCCATTGTGATCAGGAGATCAGGATGGCGGAGTAGCCAGCGCACTGGACGGGGGATAAAACCACCCCAGTACCGTTGATGCTGCGCTGGCGACAGTTCGGCCAACGCCTGCGGGTGCCGAGTGACTGCCTCACGAAAAATCCTGGACTGATCGTTCACCCAGACCCCGGATCTACCAACCTGCCCGACCTCATCTCTCTCCGTCCGTTCTGGCAATCCCCAACCCTCCTTTCGTTTGTGTAAGCAATAAAAATATTATAATTCACCGATGTTGGTCCGTCAAGAGCCTTCGACCTGCGAGATTCACCACGGAGGAGCACGCCTTGCCAAGACCAGATAAAGAACATACGTATTCCTCGCTTGGGTCGCCACGCTGATGAAGCACGCATTAGGATCATGACACGTAGTCCTGTAATGGCGTCTGGAAGACCTCTTACGCAGTTTTTCATTTTATCGCGCTAGGTTGGATCGCACCACTCCAGAACGCTGCTTGGTGAAGCGCTTGATTTTGCACGGTCTTACATAGAGTGTCCACGCCCTCTGCGGGCTTCCTTGAGTACAGGCAGACGATCCCAGAAAGTCTTTACACATTATCCGGCTCGATGATCGTGTCGCGTGATACCCTCTCGCGCAGCAGTTTCTTATTACTCATATTCAAATTCCATTTCTACAAGTATTTTATTGTATAAATTAAACCAATATCGTTAAAGGCGACCCCAAATTTAATTTGCATGGAAATTAAATTTGAGCGCATTTTGTCGCCCCCCCTGGGTAGCTCATGCACCTCGCGTTCTGGGGCGGGTTTTAGCGAGGGGCATGGAGTCAGTGTAAACATTTTGTTCTCCTGGTTCAGGCCGTGCCGCACGAGAACCCCAGATGGCATAGCCGGGTGATCACCCTCTGGGCTATCAGCGTGGCTGGGCTCGCTGAGACGACCGACCAGGAGGCTGGATGTACTGCTGCTGCCACACGTCCGACTCAGCGCTCGCACCCACGCCTGTTGCGTTGCGTTCGGCGCGTGACGATCCTCATCGTCACGACCTTGATCACGACGGGCACACTCCCCGCTGCTCGGTTCATCTCGAACCCTGGACGGAGACGATTGACCCTGGAGCGACCATACCCAATGCACGATATCGCAGCAGAACACCGCATAATAAAAAACCTACATCAGAACCGTCACTGGCGGATTCCGCCAGTGGGCCGACGAGTGCCGTACCGACGAGTGCCGTTGCCCTTCGCCCCATACCGCGCCCAATGACTACATGCGCGGGCCGCTGACGTGGCTTAGTCGGAAGAGACGACAGAAGGGACGGCTCGCTGCTCCTGGGGCCGCACAGCGGGCCGGGACAGTGCTCATCGTGACTATGCGACGACGTGGGCCTTCTTTCACGCGACATGGGACAGCCGGACAGCCTGTTCGCGGATGAACGGCACCAGGACACGCCGGGCAAAATCGCGTGAAAGAAGGCCCACGTCGTGTGAAATCTGACAGCGTCATTGCGCAGGTGAAATGCCTCCCACCGTCGCATCCCACTGCGCCGAGCATAGGCTGAAGAAGTCCTGCACGTAGCGGGTGCGCTCCTCGTGGAGTTACCCCTCACTGATGCTCCCCTGGGCGCTGAGCAGCTCGCCAAGGTCAGGCCGGATCGCGTAGCGGGCGTAGTTGGTCACCAGCCAGATCTGGGTGCTGATCGCCGTGTGAAGCTGGGCGACGGTGATACGCTTGCGGGCGAGGAGGAAAGCGGCTCCCCTTCGCCGCATTCCTCGGCGCGGGTCCTGGGCGAGCAGGCGATCCGTCGCCTGCACCACCAGCAGCGCGCTGATGACTTCGTGGGGGAGCAGCTCGTAGTGGACAGCCCGCTCCGCGATCTGGAACGGCGCGAATCCATGTCGTTTGCGATGAGCCAGAACAGCTCCGGGCAGGAGTTGCAGATAGAGCAGGAGACCGTTCCTGGTGATGTGCCTATCCAGCCGCAGCCGACCGAGCTGGTGACACGTTTCCTCGACTGAGCGCGCCGACTTCCCGTAGGGAGAACGACATCACACCCTACACCACGACCCTCACCTCGCTCCGGCGCTCCGCTTCCCTCTGGTCGCCCGGCCACTCGGGTTCCGCACTACGCAGGCTTCGTGCTCCACCCTCCTGTCCGTGCTCCCGTCGCTCGCGTCGGCCTTCGCTTGATGTGTGTGTCTCGCCGGATGATCGTCGCCCGCTCACTGCGCTTCGCTGATCCCGCAACGCGAGTCCTTGCTCCCCACGCGAGCGCCCGAGCGCCGCCGCCGGAACGATCCGGCGAGGCCGATCTCCACGAGACATGGGTGAGGCGAACGCCGGGGAGGGGGGTGAAAACCCTCTAAGAATGTCTGCCGGAACGCCGCGCCAGAGCGCCCCGCGCCCCGGTGTCTAGGAAGTGGAAACGACGCGAAAACGACAGGAAAACGACCGCTATGCGACGGGCAAAGCGACGGGCTATCCGACGTGCAGCCGACATGGACGCGACAGGCAAGGCGACGACCGATGCGACCGCCACGCGACGACCGAGACGGGCGAGGGGGGGGGCGCATGCGCCCCCCCCTCGCTCTCAGGTGTGCAGCATGCGTCTCTGGATGTTGCGAGCGATGCCCCGATCTGGGGTGGCCCTCGGCACTAGGACATCGCTGGACGGGCGGCGATGGCAGAACCAGCGCTGGCCACACTGGCGGATTCCGCCAGTGACCGGCACGGCACCCTGCCGTGCGTGTCGTGCGGGGCTGCCGCCCGATGTGCCGCCGGACGCTGGTGCTGCTGCGGTTGCGCCAGCGGGCGATCATGCATGAAGCAGCGCCCTATCGCGAAGGAGCCGCCGATGCGTGTGATCATCAAGGAGCGGGCGAACGGTTGGGCCTGGGATCTGATCTTGGTGGCCGACGAGCCGTTCGAGCAGATCAGCCAGGCGCGGATGCCGATCACGGCCTACGCCATCGTGCGGGGCTGGTTTGATCTGGTCGGGGCGGTGTTGAGCCACGAGTCGATCCCGGCCTGGGAGCGGCTCTGCGAGAAGGCCCAGGGCCAGCAGCGCACGCCGCTGAACCGCGAGGCTCCGCTTGCCCCCGATAGCCGCCGCCGGCACGCCGCGTAGCCAGACCACATGCGAGGAACGCAATGCTCGTCCCGCCGCACATCCGCCCGTCCTGGGTCGTCGTCCACGGCGCTTGCTGCCATGTATCGACGCTTGCCGCCCTCGCCCCGGCGGCGCGGCCTCCCGCATACTGCCCGCTCTGCGAGGAGCTGATCACGCCGAAGGTCGGCGCTATCCGCACGCACCACTACGCGCATCGGCCCGACTCGCGTTGCGCTGCTGCCCACCCCGAGACCGCCCTGCATCTCAACACCAAATTCTACCTCGCGCAGCAGCTTCGATCTGCCTCATCGCTGCGCGTCGCGCAAACCTGTGCGGGCGGGCGCTGCGGGGCCAGGCGGGAGATCGTCTGGCAGGCCGACTGGGATGACGTGGCGGTCGAGTTCACGCTGGGGTCGCTCCGCCCCGACATCGCGCTGCTGAAGGGCGGGAGGGTCGTTGCGGCCATCGAGGTTGTCGTCACGCACGCGATGGGCGACGACAAGAAGCGGATGCTCGGCGAGGCGGCGGTGCCGTGGGTGGAGCTAGAGGCCAGTGCGGCACTGTACGAGGGGGATGCCCCGTGGACGCCCGCGCAGCCGCTCCCTGTCTGGAGAAGCAGCACGCTCCCGCCCTGGACGTGCGACTCGTGCGTTGCGGCCCAGCGGCAGGCGGCGCTGCGTGAGGCGCAGATCCAGCGGGACGCCGAGTACCGACGCCACAACTACGAGACGACCCGCGAGGCCATGATGGTCGACTCCTACTTTTGCTCAGGCAAGAAGTACCGCGAGGTCGCCTACCTTGTCGAGCGCTACCGGCGCGACACCTGCGTTGGGGTCTTCGTCCGAACGGAGGATGGAACGGTGATCGCGGACGCAAGCGGCGACACCCCCGAGGCGCTGCACACGCAGGTCAAGGCGGCGGTGGAGGCGAAGCTTGATCAGCTGCGGGCGCGGCCCGCCACCGACGTGGTGCATGTGCGTATCGCTTGGCGGCGCTGGGAGAAGGGGCGAAAATTTGTCGCCAAGGACACGGGGCGCTTTCCGTTCTCGTACACCTGGGACGCCGCAGCGGGGCGATGGCGACGCCCCTACGACGAAGAGGCCGTCCACGCGATCAAGGTGGTCGATCTCTACTTCTCGGCGGGGGAGAAGCGGCGCGAGATATTCTACGTCGTTCAGCGATATTGGCAAGGGTTGTGCGCCGAGGCGCTGATCCGCACCGGGCAGGGCGACATCCTCGCCGTTGAGCCGGGGGAGCTGACTGAGCCCACGCGCGACCGGCTCAACCGTGTTGTGCGCGACCGGCTTGCCGCACATCACCGCGCCGGCGCCCTCGTGGATGCCTGGGCGTGGCGGCGCTGGGAGCCGGGCACCCCGCTCCTGGTCGCTGACGAGGAGCGCTATGTCTGGGGTGTCGCCACACGCACCTGGGAGCTGGCGTCGGAGTGAACCACTTTTGGGAGGATGCGCCGTGCGGCTGGGGCTGGGGCTGGCCGGCGTCGAGGTGCGAACGTATCGCACGAAACGACAATGAGGTGTGCGGGCCGACTCTGCCGTGTCGCTGCCCGCCCGCCGGCCACGCACCAGGCCCGCAACCGCCAGTGGCGGATTCCGATATATGCATCCGACGAGGCGAGTCGGCCCGCGCAGAGGTGTGCGGGCCGACTCTGCCGTGTCGCTGCCCGCCCGCCGGCTCCGTCCACGCACCGAGCCAGGAGTTCACCTCCGTCCCCGCTCGCTTCCAGGCGGATTGGCTGCGCGGCGTCGGGCGTGTGCGCGACCTTCCGCAGCCGCTCCTGCGCGCAATCGGCGGCGGCTTCGCCCTGATCGACTCGGCCTGGGCGAAGGGCCAGATCCCCGCCTGGCTCTTCCCCTTCATCAAGGATCTCGGCGTGTTGACCGCGACCTGCGCCGATGCAAGCGGGGATGATCTGCTGTTTGTCGAGCGGTGTGCGCCGGGGAGCTGAGGTCGCCCGCCCAGCGATGTCCTGGTGCCGAGGCCACCCAGATCGGGGCATCGCTCGCAACATCCAGAGACGCATGTCGCACACCTGAGAGCAAGAGGGGGGGGCGCATGCGCCCCCCCCCTCGCCCGTCTCGGTCGTCGTGTAGCGGTCGCATCGGTCGTCGCCTTGCCTGTCGCGTCCATGTCGGCTGCACGTCGGATAGCCCGTCGCTTGACCCGTCGGATAGCGGTCGTTTTCCTGTCGTTTTCACGTCGTTTCCACTTCCTAGACACCGGGGCGCGAGCGGCTCTGGCGCGGCGTTCCGGCAGACATTCTTAGAGGGTTTTCACCCCCCCTCTCCGTCGTTCGCCTCATCGGAGTCTCGTGGGATCGGTCGGATCGTTCCGGTCGCTCGGTCGGTCGGATCAATGACCCGCCGTGCGGAATCAATGACCCGCGATGAGTGAAGCGGGGCGATCATCCGGCGAGACACACACATCAAGCGAAGGCCGACGCGAGCGACGGGAGAACGGACAGGAGGGTGGAGCACGAAGCCTGCGTAGTGCGGAACCCGAGTGGCCGGGCGACCAGAGGGAAGCGGAGCGCCGGAGCGAGTAGGGAGTGGTGTCGGGGTGAGTATGTCGTTCTCCCTACGGGAAGTCGGCGCACGCAGTTGAGGAAACCTGTCACCCGCTCGGTCGGCTGCGGCTGGGGCTGCGGCTGGGGCTTGCGGCTGGGCTGGCAGGCAACAACACCAGGAACTTGTTCCTGCCCTCTGCGGGAACTCATTCCCGTGGGCCATTTCTGTAACGAGAGGTGCGTAGGCTATAGGGCAGCGCCCACGTTTGGCGCATGTCGATGAGGTAGCATCCCACGCCTTCGGTGGGGCTATCACGAGAGGGAGACCACGCTGCGAATGCCCCGTCCTTTCATCGTCGCGCTGGCGCTGTTGGTGCTGATCGCCGCCGGGTGTGCCACGCCGCCTGCGCCGTTCAATCAGCCCGTCACCTCGATCCCGCTGCCGATTGCGGAGCAGGCGCCCATGCCGCCCGTGCAGCCCGGTGCCTCCTCGGCACAATTAACGCTCGGGGGCAGTGCGCAGCACACGGGCGCGGATGTCGGCGGCGCCGACACCATGCAGGTGCTGCTCGCGGACGCCGCGAACGATGTCGCCCCGTCGTCAGCGACGGGACGATCTTTCTGGCCTCGCCCTCCGTGCTGTACGCCGTAGACACCACCACGGGCGCGGGCAGACGATCCGGACGGCAGGGCAAGGCGGAACTGATACCGCTGAACCAACCAGTATGTGGAATAATACCCATATCCCAACGCATATGAGCGCAAGTATTGTAAATCATTTTCCAAAAAATGAAAGCCGCATACATACCCGTTCACTTATTTTTTACCCTTCCTAATGAGATATATTTTTGTGGTTTGTCGAAAACTTTCGCATACCCCACCGTAAAACACTTGACACATCTGACCGACCAGCAGCCCGACCCCAGCCGCCCGCGAGGTGGGAGTGCATGCCAGCCACAAGCAAGCCGGTCAGCCGACGACCCCGAGGGCGTGCAGCCGAACGGCGTACTGTCCAACAATGCCGTTGCGCGGTCGGCTCGGCGGTTATGCCGTCATCGGCTCAGCGGTCGCATCGGGCATCGGCTGATAATCAACGAGCTTGGGAGCGGGAACCGCTGGCAGAGATAGGTAGATGTCGGCTGGGGCTGCTGGCTAGTCTGGGGCCACACGCACTGGCGGAATCCGCCAGTGCATGTGGCCGCACAGATCCTCGTCACACCATTGTCTGCGCACCGCTGTCACGATCTTGACACTCCTGTTAGATCATTTATAATCCTTCTCAGTTCTATTGAAAGGAGCGGCCAACGATGGAGAATGCCACCATTACCGGCTCTAGGCCATCATCCCCTGGAGGCGCTATGCGTACGCGGAAATTCATCTGCCTCGCGCCTACATTTACGGACACCATCGCCCAGGCCGAAATCTCACTTGCAGAGTTTGCCCGCGAGGCGGATGTGGCGGAGTCAACAATCCACCACCTGGTGAACCCCGCCAGCCACCCGGAGCGCAAGGGCGGCATGCGCCGTGAGACGGCATGGAAGTTGGCGAATGCGCTCTCCCGCCGCACCCAGCTCACACCCCAGGAGGCGTATCGCGCACTGATTGTCGAAGAGCTACGGTGAAGCGTGCTCCGCGACCCACGCAGCGAGGTATTGCCCCGTGAGCACGCAAGGGGATAACCTATGTTACCCCCTCTGTTCGACCAGTGAGCCCAGGGGATAACCTATGTTCCCCCCCCTGTACAGGAGCGTGAGCCGTGCCCGCACCACGACAGAAGGTCGTCACCTTCTACGGCGACGAGGTGATCGCCATCCAGCAGCCAGACACCGGCGCGATCTTCGTCCCCATCGCCCGCCTCTGCGACAATCTGGGCATCGCCCGCAACCGTCAGGCGCAGCGCATCCGCGAGCACCCGGTGATCAGCCAGGGCTTTACCAGCATGCTGATCGACACTGGTGGTGGCGCACAGGAGTCGCAGTGCCTCCGCCTGGATATGATCCCCTACTGGCTGGCTGGCGTGAACGCGAACCGGGTCGCCGAGGGCGTCCGCGAGAAGCTCATCCGCTACCAGACCGAGGTTGCAACCGTGCTTTGGGAGGCGTTTCGGCCCGAGATCCTGGCCGCAGGCGAGACACCCATCGCCGCACCGCTACGCAGCGGCGCCGAGCTGGCCTACGAGATCGCCACCGCTGTCCAGCACCTCGCCCGCCAACAGATGGATCTGGAGGCCCGACTGAACCGGGCGGGGCAATGGGCAAAGACCGTGGACCTGCGCCTCGACACGGTGGACACCCACATAGGTGAGGTTGAGGATCGCCTGGGAACGCTAGAGCTTCAAGTCAGCCCCCAGCAGCCGATCAGCGAGGAGCAGGCAGCTGATTTGGCCCTGTCGGTCAAGGCAGTCGCGAACGCCCTTGAGCAGCGCGGCACCCGCAACGGCTACCAGCGCGTCTATGGCGAGCTCTATCGCCAGCAGGGCATCACCAGCTATAAGAATCTCCCGCGCGGCACCTTCGCCGCCGTGATGGACTGGCTCAAGGCGTGGCATGCGGAGTTGATTCAGGACGACGCGAGACCGCAATAGGAGGGGCCGAGACACCGCAGGCCAGGAGCTGCGAAGCGCGGGGATCACCGGATAAGCTAACCCCCAACCGTGCGATGTGGCCAGCGGTGTATCCACACTGACGAGAGAAGAGTCGCGAGCCCGGCCCTGTGCCGGATCTCACGACATAGTAATGCCACTGCTAAGCTTGGCGGCGCGCAGTGGCATCACGTAGGAGCTAACTATCATGTCCGATGATACCACACCTTCAGGGCGTGCGCGACTACGCACACCTGATAGCGCAAAAATAAAGATCAAGGGCCGATGGACCGCGATCCCCAACCGGATGCTTCTCGATCAGCGACTCAGCCGTGATGCACGCATCCTGGGCTGCCTCCTCTTTATGCACGCGGGCAACAGCGGAAAGGCATTCCCTAGCCAAGAGGAACTGGCCGCCGAACTGAGCTTCACCGCCCAGACACCTGTCACGGACGCCAATGGAAAGACCGTAAAAGATGCTGACGGCAGACCTGTCACTGAGGAGGTCCGCCGCGATATCACGATCCGCAGCATCCAACGCTGGCTCAACGAGCTTAGAGAGGCCGGCTGGCTTGACTGGCGCCAGACCATGCGCAACAACGAGTATATCCTGCTCGACCCGGATGAATCTGGCGAGCACGTAGCGCCCGATCCCAGCGCTTCATCGCTCAGAAATACCTCACCAAGGGCCAAGAAACACGTGTTTGCCACGACAGCAGTGTCGCCCTCGAACACGACAGAGGGATCGCCTGGGGCGACAGCAGTGTCGCCCTCGAACACGACAGAGGGATCGCCTGGGGCGACACTGCTGTCGCCCTCGAACACGACAGAGGGATCGCCTGGGGCGACAGCAGTGTCGTACTCATCCTCTTATAGAGACTCATTAATGCTAGACTCATCATCAGAAGAGAGTTTTGTTGATGATGGGACATCATCTCACGCTGTGGTCGTCGACTCATTGACCGCAACCCTGCACACCGAGTCGTCGCGCTATCTTGCCGAGAAGGCCATTAGTGCCGCGCTAGAGTTTCGTGATCTGCCGCTGTATCTCGTCGAGCGTACATGGCACGATGTCATGGGCCGCGATCCGGGTGCAACCCCTGGTGCTGTGGTCCTCGCCTTGCGCGCAATCGCTGCTGCCCGCGCCGCTGCACCGCCACCCATACCGGATGCAGACGACCTCGAAGATGACGCGCATGTACTCCCGCGAGCTAATGAGGCGACAGTGATGACCCCTGTGATCGACGAGCATGCGCAGCGAATGAATCAGCTGTGGCAGACTGCCATGAGCGCGCTTCAGACCCAGCTGCCGCGCCCCGAGATCGACACCTGGCTGCGTAACACGACCCTCCTCACCATGGATAATGGCATTGCGACGATTAGCGCCGTAACCGCTTTCCAGAAAGAGGGCTTAGAAAATCGCTACCTTGCCCCAATCCGCCGGGCGCTTGGCGCGATCATCGGCGCACCGATCCAGGCGCGGGTGGTACTCGGCGCGCCGGAACATGGCTGAGGGTGATGGCGATGCGGCGTGGGGGGGGCGTAATGTATTACGCCCCTGCGATTGGGCGTACAGATGCGGCAAACCTCGATTCGGGAAGTTGCACGTAGCGCCAGATTTTGTCTTGAAACAGCAGGGGTCGCGATGCAGATCTATGGGATCGCTCTGGAGAAAGGCGGGGTCGGTAAGACATCCGTCGCCGTCAACCTAGCCGCCGCATTCAGCAAGGTCAACCTGCGCGTGCTGCTGATCGACCTGGACGCCCAGGCGCACGCAACCTCGTGGCTTGGTGTTCGTCCTGACGCCGTCCGACCCGAGGACAGCATGCTCGGGATCGTCCAGGGGCGCCCGCTGCGCTCCTGTGTGCAGCCATCGCCGGCGGGGTTTGACCTGCTGCCCGCGCACCCCGCCATGGCCTCGCTGCCGGTGCAGGTCGCCGGCGCGCTCAACAGCGGCCTGTTTCTGCTGCAAGATGCGCTCGTCCAAGCGAGCACGCCCACCCCCCCCTATGATGTGATTATCCTCGACCTCGCCCCCGCCCGTGGCCCGGTGCTCGCCACCGCCCTCAGCGCCATGACCCGCTGCATCGCCCCGGTGCAGCCCGAGGATCTGGTGCTCCAGTCGCTGCGCGCGCTCACCGACTCGGTGCGGGCCGCCCAGCGCGTCAACCCACGCCTGCGCGGGCTAAGCGTGCTGCGCAACCGCTATGCGCCCCGCAGCGCGGGCGACCAGATCTATGATGCGACGCTGCGCGAGACGTACGCCGGATCGCTGCTCCAGACGATCCTCCCTGTGCGCGCCGCGCTCCGCGATGCGGCCGGCATGCAGCAGACGGTCTTCGCCTACGGGGGCTCCGACGCGCCCGAGGTGCGCGCCCTCTTCCTCAACCTGGTCGAGGAGCTGATCACCCTTGATGGAGGCGTCTGATGCCCCCGCGCACCTCTGACCGCCTGCGGGCGCTCCAGGAGCGAGCGGCCTCCCTCGCCGCACCGGCGACCACGCCTGATACCGCGTCTATCGATACTGGTCAGGCCGTCGCCGCCGCTGGCGCACACTTCGGCGCGCTCGCCGACCTCGGCCAGCGCACCATTCAGCGCATCGCCACAGAATCCATCGCGCCAGATCTTCGCCCCGACCGTCGGCAGGCCCGCCTCCTGCCGCTCCCCGAGGATCTCGTCATCGATGGGGCCTCTGTCCCCGCCTATGCGGATCTCGTGGCTGAGCTACGTGATCTTGGCCGGTCGCTCAAGGAGCGTCAGATCCAGCCCATCGTGGCTTACGCCGGCACCAGTTCCGACTACCCGACTGCCCGCTACCTCATCCTGATTGGCCACCGCCGCTGGACCGCTGCGCGACTGCTGGGTCTCGACACCTTAGATACAATCGTGGTGGATGAGCCCGCGCCCGCCGACCGGGTGCTCATCCAGTACGCGGAGAACGAGGCGCGCGAGGAGTTCTCCGACATGGAGCGGGCCTGGTCGCTGCTCCAGATGAAGCAGGCCCTTGGCGATGCGCCATGGGAGGTGGTGGAGTCGCGCATGCAGCTCAGCCGGGCGCGGCGTCAGCAGCTGCTCCGCCTCGTCGCCTTCCAGCCCGAGCAGCAGCAGCAGATCGCGCGGCTCCGCCTCCAGGAGACCCAGATCCGCACCCTACACAGCGCCCTCCGTGCGAACGAGATCACCGCCGCCCAGGTTGATAGCGTGATGCGCCGGCTCGACACCATCGCCGCCGAGCGGTCGGTGGCCGCACAGCAGCACGAGTCTGACGAGGGGAGCGCGGGCGCATCCCCCCGGCGGGCGGGTATCGATGGCCCGACGGTGTCGCGCCTGGTCGCACGTGTGCGCCGGGCCAGTGACGAGCCGGCGCACACGCCCGCCCCCCGCTGGCTCCCCGCCCTGCGCCAGCAGGTCACCGATACGGCGCGGGGGCTCGCCCGCGCTCGTCCGCGCATGGAGGGCCTGGGCGCGGAGGAGATGGCGGCCCTGCGATCTGATCTCGATCAGCTCCTGACGGAGATGGAGGCATTTGCCGCCGCCCTGACGCCACCGGAGACTGGGGCATAGGGTCGGTGTCGGGCGCAAGCCAGCGATAGCGTCTGCGCAGCACCCTTGGCGCATGCGGAGGGCTTGGGTATCATACCCAAGCCCTCCGCATGCTTCGCATGGCGTCACGAAAGATTCCATTATTGATGATGCCATGCGGGCTTATTCACACTAACAAATTTTTGACAAATCGTTCATCTTTTTTCTTTAATTGCCGTTGTATATAAACATTTTTTCATTGCAATTTATAGGTGCTATGATTTATAGTATACATACTGAAAAACCTATATCTACACTAGATTAGGATCGGTGTGACATTCCTTGCCTGTTTGTCGCTCACCTATCAATTTGCGCATCTCCGTAAATGGAGATCACCGTACAAGGAGGCATTGTGAATCGCCCACATCGTATACTGCACTCCCTTACCATCTTTCTCCTGGTCGTGTATGTTGCCTCTCTGGCTGTCTTCCCTCCTACTACGGCTTCTGCATCGACCCACACCGAAACACGATTCAGTGCTGTATTCGATGCATTCAACGGCGGGACAACCATTAAATTAAGCATCTGTGGTAATGGAAACAACTATCGATTTCGATCAGAATATGCAACGACATCTCAGGTACTCTGGGATCATACGTATGGTGCGGTCAACGGATGCACCCCTGCATACTGGGCAGTGGTTGGTGCAACCATCGGGGAGCGTTTTCGCTTCTACTCGATGGTGCTTGATCAGCCACTGAGCGACGAGGAATTTCTGCGTCGCGCCCAAGTCTACGAGTATGTTGTCACAGGTGCCTCATCTATCAGCGGTGGCCCGATCAGTCGCAGTTCCCCGCAGATGGTGGTATCTAACCCAGCATCTAGCAGCACTGTGCAGGGTGTGGTGAACGTAAATGGCTGGGCGATTGATCTGAACGCTACCCAGGGCACTGGAATCGATGGCGTCCGAATATACGCTACCACGAGACGGGGCGAGCAGTTGCTTGGCAATGCGTCTTATGGTCTCCCCGATAGCACATCTCATAGTGATTCGCGCTTCACCAATAGTGGCTTTTCTCTCAATGTCGATACCGCCACACTATTGAATGGATCAGCGACGCTGCGGGTTGAACAACACAGCACAATCTCTAATCAGTGGACTTCCCAGAACATCCCTGTGACCATCAACAATCCGGTACCCACCTGCGCGCCTGACAGCTATCAGGCTGAGTACTTTGCCAATGTGACGCTCACCGGGCCGCCTGCGTTCACCCGCTGCGAGTCTCAGATCAACTACGACTGGGGTGTAACCAGCCCAGGCGGTGGTTTGGGCACAGACAATTACTCAGCGCAGTGGACGAGCAACCCAACCTTAGCTGCCGGTACCTATACGTTCTCCGTTCGAGCCGATGACGGCGTGCGGGTATGGGTTGATGGCGAACTGATCATAGATCGATGGTATTCACAACACCCAACTAATTACTGGGTCACACGTACACTTGCTGCGGGCACACATCAGATCCGAGTGACCTACGTCGAGTACACCGGATCGGCTGTCATCCAGTTTCATTATGGGCAGGAGGCTCCTCCATCGATACCAGCAGCCCCGGATACCTGCCCCCCAGGATACTTCCGTGCTGAATACTTTGATAACAAGACCTTAGCGGGAACGCCTGCCTTCGTCCGTTGCGAAGACGAAATTAACCGTGATTGGTCACAAGGAAACGTTGGCTACAATATCGGTAGCAATGCGTTTTCTGCGCGCTGGTCTGGGCGGTTACAATTCAGTGCTGGAATGTATGACTTCACCCTCAATGCTGACGATGGAGCGCGCCTATGGTTGGACGGTGAGCAGATTATCGACATGTGGAGTAGTACCGCAACCCGCCCACAGACAGTATCGCGCGCCATCACCTATGGCCCCCATACGCTGCGTGTCGAATATTTTGACGATACGGGAGGGGCATCCGTACAGCTCCGCTTCTCATCAACAATCAGCACCGTGTCACCAGATAGTGCTATTGCCAACGCCGGTGACGTGCCGATCGTGATCAAGGGAGTAGCGGTGCAGGATATTGCGTCTATCCGTATCGGCGGGGTTAATCTTACCCAACTCAAGCAGCCCGATAGCACCACCATCCAGGCGGTGGTTCCGAGTGCGGCATTGCTCCAGGGCGCAGGTGCCTACGATGTCGTGGCAGTCGACGCGAGCGGGCGAGAGACGCGCATTCCACAGGGCTTTACCGTAAAGCCACCAGATCCTGTCCAGCATCTGGTTCGGGTCATGGTGGTGCTGGCCTGCGATAATAACCTTGGTCAGGGGACGCGGAATAGCTGTAGGGAGTTGCTCGATCAGCTTGAACTGGCTGTACATGCCAACCCGACAAACCTGAGCATTGCTGTCCTGCTAGACGAACCAGGCCCGAACAACAGCTACTACTATATGGTTCAGCCTGATGCGCAACCGCATGTTCTCTTTGATTACCAGGAGGGAGTTAATCGGTTCCATGTCCCTGGGGGCGAGGTCGATACCGGCGACCCGAACACGCTGATCAGCTTCGCCGGATGGGCGCAGGGGCAATCTCGTGGCACCTACAAGTTCCTGAGCCTGGTAGGCCATGGCGGCGGCTGGGCCCCGAGTTTCCCAATCGTGAAGCCCCGATTCATTCTACATAAGCCCGCTGCGGGTGGTATCCTGATTGATGACACACCCTGGAATTTAACGACGGTCTATCCCCAGAGTGAGGCAACGACATCGCTGGCCACACGGCCAATGGCAGATGCCCTGCGGGCGATTGCTGACGGCTACACTCTGGATGTTCTGTACCTCGATGCCTGCCTGATGAGCGCTGTCGAGGTTATGGCTGAGCTTGGGCCACGGGCGCAAACAGCGGCTCCAGTTCACTATGTGGTTGCTCACGAGAACCTGAGCTATGCGCTCCATATCTATGAGCCATACCTACGTGGTATTGCGAATGATACGTCTGCGAGTGCTTTTTCGCTCCAGATTGCTAAAGCGGTGCGTGACTCATGGAATAGCAATGCGCTGCCTGATGATCCACCACTTCCTGCTGAGGTCAACGTCATCGATACAACACAGATGCCAGCTGTGACCACAGCAGTTGACCAACTCGGGCAGGCACTACTTCTCGCTCTACCGACACAACGTGAAGATATCACCGCAGCAATTCAAAGTACACTACATCTGGATGAGAATGATGATGGGGCGCTCAACACCAAGGATGGGTTTGTCGATCTGGTGGGCTTGAGTAACGCGCTGCTGGTACAGCCGGGGCTGCCGAAGGATATTCGCGATGCTGCGGCTGCTGTGCTTAGTGCCGTACCAGAGGTTCTTCCTAAACGCTACACTCAAGATGGTCCCTCCAGGCTAGGGCTGATGTGGCCGATCCAGCAACTCGGTGGTCTCTCGATCTACCTTCCGCTCGCCTACAATAACCGAGAGACACGGGCATATTTCTACAATGTCGCGTCACTCCCAGTTTTCGCCGGCTCAACTGCGTGGGATGAATTCATCCAGGCATGGCTTGTGCTTCCAACGGACGCGGAGATTCCAGCCCCATCCGTTGCCTGTAATGATGACTGTCTGATCACACCACGCCATATTACGCTTAAGGTAGCGCCGCCAGCGGTGGCCGCACCCAACGATTTGATCCAAGTGCCAGTGATCATTGAGGGCGTTACAAGCAGTGATGATCTCTATGGCATCCAGTTTGAGGTGATGACATCTGATAAGAATGTGCTTGAGCCAGCTACAAACAAAAAGCCGACCATCACCATCACACCTAGCCACGGTCTGCTGGTGGACTTTAAAGCGACAGAGTTGAGCTGGACGGGCTTGCTACAGCAGTCATCATCTGTTGACACACCGCTGAGCGGAAATCGGAAGGTGGTCAATCTGCCGTTCTATGCGCGAGGTCAAGGGTGTGCCGATCTTACAATCACACAGCACCTGTTGCTGAATCGCGATGCGGGAGAGCTAAATCACTACATTCTGCCAGCGCAGGTGTGTGTGGGGCCAAGCGGCGTGGGCGGCTCGATCTTCCTTGAGCATCGACCACGAGGCCCGTTCACTGGCGCTCAGGTGACTTTGTCGAATACAGAGAAGAGCTTTGTAGTGTCCACCGATGTCGATGCATCCGGTGCCTACGTCTTCACTGACGTGCCGCCTGGCTCATACCAGATCGTTGTGCATCATCCGCTCTATATGCTAGCTGAGCGCGATATTGTGGTAAATGCGTCTGGCATGATCGCAGTCCCAGCCATTGGGCTCTGGGCCGGCGATATGAACCAGAATCGAAGGATAAGCAGACTGGATTGGCGTGTGTGTTCGGCGGCGAGCATCCCCATCGATGATCCGACCTTCGACATTGATGTTGATGGATCGACCAACTTGCGCGACTGTATGTTCGTTGAACGTAACATTGGTCGCAGCGCTATGGCAACGACGAACCCAACTTACTTGACTAGCGCATCCGCTAATTCGCTTGCCGCAGTAGGCCAGGCCACAAACCAACTTGCTACCGACACCTCGCCCATCAATATTACTGTTGACAGTGCCTCCACTGCAATCATCGCTGTGAACCAGGGGGCTGATGCTTTCTTCGGAATGGGCCTGCGGCTCCAGTTGCCCTTCGGGATTACGGTTGATCAAGTCATCCCACTTGATAGTCGAATCACGGCTGATGGTATCATCTGGCACCAAGAAGGCCAACGGCTCTACCTTATCGTCGCAGTAGAAGGTGATCAGCCGCTGCAATCGCCAATAGATCTGGTACAGCTACATTTCCAGGGTACACCGGCTGGGGGTGACATGATCATCACCCAGGAGTCTGGGCACTTGGTGTCCGAGAGCGGCCCCTTGTATCAGGTGTTCATACCTTTGATCGTTAAGCAATAGACTTTAAACGAAGAGGGCGTCACGGGAGATCGCCTCTCCCGCGACGCCCTCTTCGTTTAAAGTCTACCATGAGGGAGGCTATTCGCTAGTGGCTTGATATTTCGCATATGCTTCATCAAGCAGGCGCTTAGTCTCTCGCGTTTCGTCATGCTCTGCTCCGTATGCTGCCCTGTGAATTTGATGCGCTTGATCGAAATAATCAATAGCAGCCGGAAGATTTTCCTTGCTCCTATATATTTCGCCAATATTGCACATTAGAGTGCCAACTTGTGGATGTTTTTCTCCCAGTAAACGCTTAAAGATGGAATATAATCGCTCGTAAATAGCAAAAGCTTTATCGATTTCTCCGGTGAGATGATATATTACAGCAAGATTGTGTTGAGTGTGCAAGGTGTGTCTGTGATTTTCACCCAGAATAGAAATCTGAAGAGATAATGCTAAGGTGAAATATTTCTCGGATTGTATATAGTCATGACGAAAACCATACACTGCTCCAAGGTCACTGTAAGCGAGGGCAATATCTTGGTTATATTCAATATTTTTTTTAATCTTAAGAATACGGATAGATTCGACTAAATCTTCCTCTGCTTGCTGCAATGCATCAGCCACTGGTACTAAGTCGGAAGTAGTAAGCGGAATATCTGGGGTATCACGCCAGAACCAGGCACGACTGCGCAGACTCCGTGCTACATCGGGATGGTCAGGGCCAAGCTCTTGGGTGCGAAGTGCTAATGCACGCTCACAGTAACGCCACGCCTCTTGATACTCCCCAATGAGCGAGAAATACCTCACAGCTGCGACCCTATCGATCCCGCGCAGGTCGAGCAGCCGGCGCTCGCCGCTGATCGGCGAGACGGCGATAGCGACCAGCGGGAGGGTCTTGCCCTCGGGGGTGCGGGTCGTGGGCAGGCGGCGGAGCAGGGCCGGCTGATCTTTTAATTCGCGTGGCACAAAGCCGCCCATGTAGACAAACCAGTCAAAGCTGTTGCGAAAGGCTGCCGTATCGCCGCTACAGCCGAGCGAGGCCGCCGTATCGCCGTGGGCCGCGCCGAGGAATGAGATGCCGAATTTGCGGCCCTCCTTGAGCAGGCGGAGCAGCAGGCGGCCCGGCGGGTCCTCGTCTTTGGCATGCCCGATCTCGGAGGCGACGGAGCCCCACTCGTCGCCGGCCAGCGCGAAGCGCGCGAAGCGCGCGGCGGCGTCGCGGCTGAGGATCTGGGCGCGCTTGGTCAGCTCGCCCTCGGCGCGCCGCAGCAGCGCGTAGATCGCCGCGAAGTCGCGGCCGCCACCGATGGTGGTGGCCGACGCCGGCCACTTATCCGGGTGGGCGTGGGGGTCGAGCACGTAGGCGCGCCAGGGGCGGGCGGCGATCAGGGCGTGGAGCAGGGTGGTCTTGCCGCTGCCTGGGCCGCCGACGAGCAAGATATTGGGCGACTGGGCCAGCTCGGCGAGCGTGATCACCGGCAGGGCGGGGGCGTCATTGCCAGTCTCGGCGAGCGGGTCGTTATCGCCCCAGGCGGGCAGGGCACGGCTCGCGCCAGTGGCGTCAATCTCGCGCCAGGGCGCGGTGAGCTGGCGCCACTGCTGGCGGGCGGTCGCCGCGCCGTCGCTGAGGGCGCGGCGCTGGGCGACGGGCAGCAGCCGGGTTCCCACATCTATCCAGCCGGGCTGGGCCTGGACGATCAAATACGCGAACCAGATGGTTGGGATAATGCCCCACGGCCCGAGGAAGTACCAGGCGGCGGCCATCAGCAGGGCCACACCGAACTCGCGCGGGCGCAGGTCGGTGTCGGGTGGTGGTGATTTCATAGCTGCTCCGTCATCTCGGTTTGGGTCGCAGACGACGCGAAGGCGTTTGGATCGCGGACGACGCGAAGGCGGGCGAATGACACGAACGCGAAGGCGCGGATGCGCGAAGGCGCGGAGGTGGTCATGCATCGATGGTTCGCGTTTTCCGCCCGGTTTCGTGTCGTTCGCGATCAGGTGCGACGATGGCCGCTGCGAGGTAGAGCAGGGTGGCGACGGCGAGAATGGTGGCGGACTGGAGGATCACCGAGACGATGACGGTGCCGAGCGCGGTGGCGAGCAGGCGGGCCAGCCCGGCCAGCGGCCACCAGCCGAAGGCGGCGTCGTACCAGGGGTTGCGGGCGGCGATCTGCCAGAGCGCGGGCCAGTCGGTGATCAGGTCGAAGCCCAGCGACACTTTGACCAGGAAGCCCAGGGCGGGCACGCTGACGAATCGCGTCAGGCCGATTTGCACGGCGGAGGGCAGCAGAGTGAAGCCGAGGCCGAACAGGAGCAGGATGAGCCCGGCGGTGGCATCGTCGGCGCCGGCGCGGGTGGCGGCCGCGCCGACCTCGGCCTTGGCGGCGCTGCCGTCGCCAATCAGGTCGGCGAACCAGAGCCAGGTGGAGGAGAGGTCGTAGCGCCACCAGAGGTAGGCCAGGGGGCTGAGGATGAGCAGCAGGCAGGCGAAGATGAGCAGCGCGCCGCCCCGGCTGAGCTGACGAATGCGTGGGGCGAGCTGGCCCATGGCGGTGGGTACGTCCATCATGGTGATAATGGCGCGGAACATAGGTTATCTCCTTCGTTTACCCCTCCCAGACGAGCGGTCGCCAGTCGGGCGGGATGATGCCATCGCGGAGGGCGGCGCGGATCATGCCCTGGTGCTCGTGGCCGGCGCGGAGGACGTGGCAGCGCCGGCAGAGTGTCCGGAGGTTCGCAATCGCGTTTGATCCGCCCTTAGAGAGCGGAATAATGTGGTCGATATGCGCGTGCTCCAGCGGGATGGGCGCAGCGCCGAGGCAATACGGTCCCTGGCAGCGGCCTTCGTCGCGTTCCCAGATCAAATGGCGGCGCAGGGCCCAGCGCTCCCGTGGCATACGTCGATGGCGTTTCATGGTTTATTTTTGGATGTTGGGTGTGGTGGCGACGGGCGGGAGTGATCCCGCCCGCCGCGTCCATGCGGTGCCTTACAATGCCGAGCCGAGCCGTGCCCAGCCGTGCCTTGCCGTGCCATGTCAGGCCGTGTCAGTCAGTCAGTCAGTACGAAGGACTCGAGCGCAAACCGGCCGAACCCGATCTGGCGACCGTTCCCTACCCCGGCGAGGCGACCGGCATCGATCACCACGGCCTCCATCTCCCCGCGCGAGATGATCGTGCGATCCCATGAGATTGCGAAGGTCAGCGCCCAGCCGATGGAAGCGGCAACGCGGTAGCGGACGTTGCGCCCCTTCGTGACGGGGTTGCGGACGCTGCGGATGTCGAGGTAGAAGGGCTGGGTGGGGTCGGTGGTGAGCGGGTCGGGCAGCGGCTGATGGCCGATGATCACGCGCTCGTCGCCGACGGTGAGGGTGGACACCAGCATGGACTGGATGGAGCCGCGCCCCCGTTTGGTGAATTTTGCCCCTTCCTTGAGCGTTCCGAACAGGTAGGTGTCTGGGAGGTAGGGGCGGCGCTCTTCGGTGAGCAGCACCGTTCTGCGCCATTCGGCCGGGTCGTTGCCGGCGACGCCGGAGCGCTCTTTCTTCTCAAGCGGGATGGCGTCGGGGGTGAATGCGTGCCAGAGTAAGGGTCTGATGCCCTGGATGTGTATCCGTGCCGTGAGGATGTTGCTCATACAGAGTGCCCCTTCTATGCGCTATGCTCGTGACCCATCTCTCGCGCGTGGGAAAGGGGGCTTGGTGGCATCGTTGCCGCCCAGTCGGCAAGGATATCGTCGGCCAGGACGGGGTAGCCGAACGCGCTGAGCCAGTCTGCCTGGGCGCGGGCCTGCGCGGCGCGCTGCTCTGACCCGAGCGCGGCGATCAGATCCTGGGCGGCTGCGGGTTCGAGCAGGGCGAGGATCTCAGGGTCGTAGGGCACAGCGCTGCCATCGTCGCGGGGCGGGCGGGCTAGGGGCGAGCCTGCGCGGGCGATCAGCCGTTCCCAGTCGGCGCGGATGCGCGCCACAGCGACGCCGCAGAGGGCGGCGTGGGCCTGGGCCTGCGCGTTGCGGACGGCCGGGCGCATGGCGGACAGGATCGCCGCAGCGCGCGATGGGTCGCTGGAGAGCAGGGCGTCGAGGATGTAGGGGTCGAGGGGTGGTGGCGCGGGCGGCCCGCCGGCGGGGTTGCCGGGGGCGGGCGGTGGGTAAGGAGACATGGTGGCGATCCTTCCGATGACCGGAGGACGCCGTGAGACATGAGGTATAGGTTGTGGCTCACGGCGACCCTCCAGCCAGCCTCGTAAGCCCGAGGCGCTGGCTGCACCGGCGAAGGACAACTCCGGTGCGAACGGCCCCACCGCTGTCGCGGGGTGGGCCGGGATCGCCGCGATTGATGGTACAATCGCTCCCAGCCTCACGCCTGCTATCCCAGGTGTGGGGTGAGCGGCTGGTTGAGGGATCCGACCCCCTCCTCCAGCCGCGTCACTTCATAAGCTAATAGTAACCGGAATTCCGATTAGTGTCAAGAAGGATCGCGATACTTTTTAGGGATGTTGTCGAGGCTGCGCGAGGCGAGGTATTCATCAACGGCGGTGCGGGTTGTAACCCACATCCAGCCCATCTTCCTAGCTTTGAGACGACCTCTTCTTGCATAGTTAACAAGAGTCTCTGATGATAGCCCCGCATACTCCGCCGCCTCAGCGAGCGTGATCAGCTCTCCGACCGTCAGCGGGTCATGTTCAGAAGAATCTGCCATACCACAAATCTACCATCTGATCTGCAATCTGCAATCTGCAATCTACAATGACGGTATGGTAGCCGGGGGCGGGCGGGGCGTCAAGAATCACTGAGGCGATGAGGGGATGAGGCACTGAGATCTCAGTGCCTCATCCCCTCATCGCCTCAGTGATCCTGCTGATAGCGATGGCCTACGCCTTATCGGCAACGGCGTGGCGTGCAATATCGTAGAGAAGGGGACGCATTACCGGCAATGAGGTGCGGGTAGTTGAAGGGGACGTTGCCGGTACTGCCCGGAAGCGGCAATGTGGTATGGGATGGGCCGCGACCAGCT
>NZ_JAIEWN010000045.1:0-14245 GCF_019599295.1 Oscillochloris sp. ZM17-4
ACCATCGTGGGATCTGCGTCAGCGCCGGCCGCTCCGGGGAGCGACCGCCGACGATCATGAGGACGAGGATACGCGGTAGCAGGTGTGCAGGGCGCAAAAGACGCCGATTCTGCGTCCATGATTCTCCGACGAAGCAGCGCCGACCGACGAGACGAAAAAGAATTGCGATAGGGAGTATTCGCCATAGAAGGCATCAGGATGCGCGAAACGTCTCTTTAACGCTTTTTAACCCTACCGGAACTTTTCCCGGAAAAAGTACGATCACCCCTAGATATGGAGTCGCGGCCGTAGCTCCCGCACGGCTGCGGCGAGCGCCGCGTCGCCGCAATGCTGGCTCTTGGCGTCCTGATCGAGCGCGCCGAGGGGAGGGCCGTGGGTGATCAGCACATCAATGCCGTCGGGCAGCTCGGCCCAGTGGTACTGTAACGCCATTGGGCTCCGAGAGAAGGCCCAGCCCATGCTAGGCGTCCAGGGTGAGCCGTAGATCTGCACACCCTGGATCGCTACCCGTTCGTCACAGAGGTAGGTGGCGCTGATGAGCAGCGCCCGTGCCGCTTCCGGCTCGTCGTACAAACACCAATCGTGGTTGCCGGCAATCACGAGCTTCTGCCGGTGGGGCAGTTCCGCGAGCCATGCGTTCACATCCGCGAGCGCATCCCGATCCCCGTGGCGCGTCAGGTCGCCCGCATGGATGAGGATATCGCCCGGCGGCACGCGGATCTGCCGGTGCAGCCCGTGGGTGTCACTTATTGCAACGATTCGCATCGCGCACCTCCGGTGCTTGCTCCAAGCGTGGATAGAAGCACCTATCGGCCCAGGCTTCCAGGTCAAAGGGCGCATCTGCCGGAAGCCCAAGCGCGGTACGGATCCGTTGCTCCAGGTATCCACGCACCCGAGGATAGTCCTGATCCTCACGGGAAGGATGCACCCTATGCAGCTTTGCCAGCGCGTCGGCGAGCAGCATATGGTCGAGCGGGGCGGGATCGTGTGGGAGTTGCGCTGGCCCAGGGGCGCGCCGGATCGGGCCGCTCATCTCACCCGTAATGAGATCGACGTGGTAGTAGCCATGCGCCTCAGCCTCACGGATTGCAGCATCCAGCTGATCGCGTTCCTCGGGGCTCGGTCGTGGCGCGATCTCGTTGATCAGCCAGGGCAGCGTGCCGAGCTCGTCGGCGATTCGGCGGGTGACCGCAGGTGGGAGGTGGCGATCGCCGGCGACGAGGCGCAGGTACTCATCTTCGGTGATACCGAGAAATGCGGCGAAGGCCGCCAGGCGCATGCCGTGGTGAAGGCGATACCGCTCCAGCGGCTGATTGAACTCAAAGGGGACACTGGCGTAGAAATCCTCAATACGCGCATCCCGCCGTGCCGCGCTCGCCACGACCGCCTTCGCCCACGCGATCGGGTTGAAGGGGTCGGCGCGCGTGAGGCCGAGCGCTTGCAGGATCTGATCGTGGATCACCGCCCGATAGGATGCCGCGTGCGGCCGGTCGTCGGGGTCGCCGTGGGCCGAATCGGTCGCCGCGACAAGATCCAGATACTCGTGCGCCAGGCCGAGCAACGCATCATCAGATAATGGCACCATCGTCGCACTCCTTTCGTTTTATCGAACGGGTGTGCGCTATGATAGCCGCCGCGCCTGAGGGTGTCAACTTTGCGGCCCCGAACCAGTCACCGTCGCCGCCCAGTTCGAGCGCATGATCGCTGAGGTGTACTCTGGCGCAGGCAGTAGGGGTGGGGAGATCGCCTATGGAACAGAGATCACCCTATGTCCCACGCCGAACTGGACGAGCGTGCGGATCTCCATCCCTCCGGCCCCGCCCGCCCGACCGACCCGCGGCCCCGCCGCGCCCCCGAGCTGGGGGCACCATAGTACTCCGGGAAAATCGTACGCCAAGGAATCGCCGCGTGGGTATCAACTGGTACCAGAGCTATGGTGTTTTTGTTATCGGCAATCGGCAACCAGAAAGCACCGTTCACAGAACAGCACAACTAACATGCCTTAGTTGTGCTGTTGTGGCCGCGACCACGGAGCGTCACTTGACGTGCAAATGAGAGCCTATTCCTCATACCGTGTGATTTCCTGATGCAAGATCAAGGTATAGCAAGGAGAGAAGTAGGTGTCACCACTACCTCCCTCCTTGCTAGCCGAACATAGCGCGCATTACCGGACTTTCACCGAAAAATGATTAGCTGCAAGATAAAACATTTTCCTATATGAAGATGTATATAGCTTGCAGGTGTCAGTAGTTTCGGTCGGTACTCTCAGGCGGGATATACCCGAGCCGCATCAGATTCGCCAGGGGTAGGAACTGCGGCTCGGGCAGGTCGTCCCACCGGAACCACTCCCAGCGCGCGCACTTGGTCGGCTCCAGCGGCAGTGGTTCGCCGCCGGCGTAGTCGGCCTCAACGAAGAGGGTGATGTAGTGCTTGCCTTCGTCGGCGAAGATGTCGTTGGTGTAGGGGCCGCGGCGCAGATTGACGACGGTCAGCCCGGTCTCCTCCCGCACCTCGCGGGCGCCGCAGCCCTCGGGGGTTTCGCCGTACTCCAGGTGGCCGCCGGGCAGCTGCCAGCTGTTCGCCCCGTGGCTGGCCACTCGCCAGCCCAGCAATATCTTGTCGCCGTTGCGGATGATCACCGAGACGCCGACGGCCGGTCGTTGGGGTTGGTCCATGGATCCCTCAGTCTACAAAGAGCGATCGGGCGCAGTATGCTGCGCCCGTGCCTTAGGTCTTGGTGGCGCGCGGCGCCGCTGGTCAGGCCAGGGCCTGCTGGGCCGCGTCGGCGTCACGGCGCATGCCCATGCGAGTGAAGAGGTCGACGGCCTGCTCCAGGAGCGGCGTGGCAGCATCGTGGTCGCCCTGGGTCAGGCGCAGGCGTCCGCTGAGCAGGGCCCACTCGGCCAGGCGGCGCTGGTCGTTGTGGCGGCTCGCGGCGGTGTGGCACTCGGCGAGCGCCGCCTCGGCCGCCGCCAGGTCGCCGCGTTCGAGGTCGATGGTGGCCAGCTTCAGGCTGTTCCCCGTCACCGAGCGGGTGTCGTTGGCCGCACGGGCGTCATCGAGCGACTCGCGGTACAGCGGCGCGGCCTCGTCCACGCGGCCCTGCTCCAGCAGACAGGTGGCCAGCCAGCGCCGGTTGATCACGTGCTTCTGGGCATCCAGCGTGGCCGCGAAGGGCAGCATGCCGCGCCAGTGGGCCTCGGCCGCCGCCAGGTCGCCGCGGGCGTGGGCCAGCAGCCCGCGGGCGTGGCCCAGCTCGAAGGCCGCGTCGCTGCTCAGGTCGGCGCCCGCGGCGGCCGCCTCGGCCTCGGCCAGCAGGCTGGCCGCATCGGCCAGGGTGCTCTTCTTGCTGAGCACCTCGGCCTGCTGGGCCAGGGCCAGCACCAGCTCCGAGCGGTCGCCCAGACGGCGGGCGGCCCCGGCGCGCAGGCCGTAGTTCGCCATCCGCCGCTCGTCCCACAGCCCGCGCACATTGTAATAGTAGCGCACGCCCTCGGCAAGGGCGACGGTGGCCGCGTCCTCGCCGTGAGCCGCCGCCCACTCCAGGCCGGCCTGGATGCTCAGGTGGTCGGCGTCGAGCAGGTCGAGCCGGTCGAGGTCCTGCCAGCAGAAGCCGACCTGCCCGGCCAGCGCGGCGCACCATGCGATCCAGCGCCCGCGCAGGCTCTGCTCCTGGGCTGGGTGCGCAGTGAGCTGCGCGCTCACGAAGGCGCGCACCAGCGGGTGGAGGGCGTAGCGCCGCGTGGCATCCCAGCTGCCCTGCTCGATCTCCAGGAGCGAGAGTTCGGCCAGCCGGCCCAGGCCGCGCCGGGCCGTCGCGTCGGGCAGGTCGGCGACATAGCCCAGGGCCGTGGCGTCGACACTGGTCGGAAAGAGCGTGATCGCCATGACCACCAGCTGGGCGGCGCCGTCGAGCAGGCCCCAGGACCGCGTGAACATGTCGTCGAACAGCGGCTGATCGCGCCCGGCGCGCAGCCCCTCCAGCACGTCGGGCAGGCTTTGCAGACGGACCAGGCCGAGGGCTAGCTTGATCGCCTGGGGGTTGCCGCCGGTGGCCGCGATCAGCGCGGTGAGCTGGGCGGCGTCGCCAGGCCGCTGGCCCGGCATAGCCTGGGAGAGCTCCTCGCTGATCAGGGCGCGGGCCTCGCTATCCTCCATCGGCTTGAGCTCGACCAGGCAGTGTGGCATGCCGACCGGCGGCATGGCCCGGCTCGTCACCAGCGCCTTGCTTGGGGTGGGCAGTGCAGCCAGCCACTCCAGCAGCGCGCTGTCGGCCACCGTCTCGGCATTGTCAAGCACGACCAGCGCCGGCTGACTGCGCAGCAGATCCTCGATCGCCCGGCGCTTCTCGCTGGAGTTCAGCGCGCTGACGCCGGGGTAGCCGAGCACGCGGGCGATCTCGTCGAGCGCGGTCGAGAGGCTGGTGCTGCCGGGGCGGTCGCGGTCGCTGACCCAGACGGGAGTGGTGAAGGCGATCGGGGCCCGGCCCTCGGTGCAGTCGCGGGCGACCGCCTGGGCCAGGCTGCTCTTGCCCATGCCGCCCATGCTGACGACGATGGTGAGCGGGATGGCGCTGCCCAGACCGGCCAGTGCCGCGTCGTAGGCGGCGCGGCGCATGATGAAGCGGCGGTAGGTGGGCGGCGGGATGTTCGGGCGCGGCATGGCGGCGCGGGTCGGCGCGGCCGTCTCAGGGAAGAGCTCAGCGGTCAGGGCCAGGCCCTCGTAGTGCGGGAAGCGCGCCGCCTTGAGGAACTGCTCCAGCCAGCGTTTGCCCATGAGCCCACGTGTGACGCAGGCGCGGGCCAGCGTGCGGGTGAGCTTGTCGTCGCTGGGGAGGGCCCCGCTGCGGTAGCGCTGGAGGGTCGTGCCGGCCATGCTGACCTCGGCACCGACCTCGCTGTCAACGGTTGGCCCGGCCTTGCCCTCGATCGTGCCAATGCTGTTGAGCCCGGCCTTGAGCAGCCGGCCGAATGTCTCGCTGCGATTCACACTCATTAGCGGCCTCCACGGGTAAGCGTATGCTATGGGCCCTAGCATACTCGGATCGGGTCGAAGGATACCAGTGCGTGGCGCTGGGATTTCAGCGCCGCCCACATTGTCACCCCGAGCGCAGCGAGGGGGCTGCACTGCGCCGTGCTGCGCTGCGGATTCCTCCCTGCGGTCGGAATGACAGTGCTACTCCTTGTCACCCCGAGCGCCGCGCGGGGTCTGCACTGTGCTGCGCAGCGCCCTATCGGCTATCGACTATCGGCCTATCGGCTATTGCTACAGCCAGCGCCACTCCTGGCAGACGTCGATGATCGCCCGAGCGATCGCGGCCAGCGTGGGCGGGGCGACGAAGGGCGGGGTGAGGAGGGCTGAGTCGGCAAGGAGCTCTAGCATAGAATGTCGCTCTATGTCGGGTTCGCGGCGCAGCGATGCCTGGAGGTAGGAGCGAATCTGTGCTCGTATCATTCGTTGCATGTTGGGTGCCGTCTGCTCAGTTATTGGATATAGTGTGCTCAGGGCACGGCTGCGGGAGTCGTCGTGGGTGATGGCCTGGGCAGCGTCTAGGGCGATGCGCAGCAGCTCCGGCTGGCCAGCCAGCTGCGGGGCCAGGGCGGCCAGGGCGTGGCTGCGCCTCCCCTCGTTGTTGATGGCCTGGGCAGCGTCTAGGGCGGCGGCTAGGGCGATGCGCAGCAGCTCCGGCTGACCGGCCAGCTGCGGGGCCAGGGCGGCCAGGACATCGCTGCGATCGCCTGCGTCGGTGATGGCCTGGGCAGCGTCTAGGGCGGTGGCCAAGGCGGCCTCCTGCTCGGGACTGGCCAGCTGCGGAGCCAGGGCGGCCAGGGCCTCGCTGCGGAGCCACTCATAGGTGAAGGCCTGGGCGGCGGCGAGGGCGATGCGCAGCAGCTCCGGCTGGCCGGCCAGCCGCGGGGCCAGGGCGGCCAGGGCGGTGCTGCGGGAGTAGTCGTGGGTGATGGCCTGGGCAGCGTCTAGGGCGATGCGCAGCAGCTCCGGCTGGCCGGCCAGCTGCGGGGCCAGGGCGGCCAGAACCTTGCTGCGATGGTCTTCGCGGGTGATGGCCTGGGCGGCGGCAAGGGCGGCGCGCAGCAGCTCCGGCTGGCCAGCCAGCTGCGGGGCCAGGGCGGCCAGAACCTTGCTGCGATGGTCTTCGCGGGTGATGGCCAGGGCGGCGGCCAGGGCGGCGGCCAGAGCGGCCTCCTGCTCAGGACTGGCCAGCTGCGGGGCCAGGGCGGCCAGGGCCTCGCTGCGATCGCCTGCGTCGGTGAAGGCCTGGGCGGCGGCTAGGGCGGCGCGCAGCAGCTCCGGCTGGCCGGCCAGCTGCGGGGCCAGGGCGGCCAGAACCTCGCTGCGATGGTCTTCGCGGGTGATGGCCTGGGCGGCGGCAAGGGCGGCGCGCAGGGCGACCTCCTGCTCAGGGCCGGCCAGCTGCGGGGCCAGGGCGGCCAGAACCTCGCTGCGATCGCCTGCGTCGGTGAAGGCCTGGGCGGCGGCGAGGGCGGCGCGCAGCAGCTCCGGCTGGCCGGCCAGCTGCGGGGCCAAGGCGGCCAGGGCCTCGCTGCGATCGCCTTCGCGGGTGATGGCCTGGGCGGCGGCGAGGGCGGCGCGCAGCAGCTCCGGCTGGCCGGCCAGCTGCGGGGCCAGGGCGGCCAGGGCCTCGCTGCGATAGTCGTCGCGGGTGATAGCCTGGGCGGCGGCGAGGGCGGTGCGCAGCAGCTCCGGCTGGCCGGTCAGCTGCGGGGCCAAGGCGACCAGGGCCTCGCTGCGGAAGTATGCGTTGGTGATAGCCTGGGCGGCGGCCAATGCCAGTTCTTGTAGCTCAGGGCGCAGACACTGGAGTGTTGCTACGAATATGGCATCCTTGCTCGCCAGGCCTAATAGCTCCGCCGCCATCGCCGCCTGCTTTATTGGGTCGGCGATCTTCTTCGCAATACTCAGCGCTCGCTGCGGTGTCCAGCCATCCAAGCCATCCAGCCCGATCGCGACCGCCTGAGCGACCAAGGCTGGTTCGTAGTTGGCGGCCAGCGAGTTGACACTGCTGCGGATGAGGGCGTAGCGCACGCAGTCGGCTAATGTGATCGGATCCTGGTCAGCGTCGATCTGCCGATTCGCCACAGCCTCGGCGCGATCCCATGCATACTCCACGTCGGACAGGTAACCTTCGTAGCGCCAGTCGCTCTGCGGCACGCGCACCTGCATCCACTCGTCGTCGGCGAAGAGGACGCGCAGCTCGCCCCAACGCGTGGTGCCGGCCAGGTGGTAGGCCAGGTGGTCATAGAGGTAGCCGTCGTCTTTCAGCGTATGCCAGGGCAACCCGGTGGGGTTGTAGGCGGTGATCAGGGCGGCATGGGTTGTCGGTACCTCATCACCCAGTCGCTCGCCAATGAGCATGCGCAACAAGTCGTGGATGCTTGCCTGCTGTATGGTCGGGTCGTAGCTGAGCAGCGCGCGCGCGGCGAGCCTCTTTAGCTGGAGCTCGGCAGCGAAATTGTCGCCATTCGCTGGAGCAAGCCAAAGCCGAGCCACAGCACACAGCGAGATCGGCTCACCCGCCTTAAAGATCGCGAGCTGGAGGTAGCAGGCCCGCTCCTGTTTCTCAAGTGCATCAATGCTCATCGCCAGCGCCACGTACACATCGTCGTGCGCAACCGACTCGCCGTCAGGGCCGCTCGGTCGCTCACGCTCCAGCCGCAGCCGGCGCTGCTGGAAGGCGGCAAGCCATTGTTCGGCGGGCCAGTCGCTCAGCTGGCTTCCGGCAATCTCCACCGCCAGCGGCAGGTAGCCCAACGATTTGACGATCCGCTGCTTTAGCTCCAGGTAACACTCATCAAGTCCGCCGATGGCCCAGCGCTCCAGCAGGTGAATCGCTTCATCCTCTGTGAGCAACTCTACATTGAAGGTCTGCGCGCCGAGCTGCCGGGCGATCTTGGCATCCCGAGTTGTTATCAGCGTACGGCAGGCGGGGCCACCTACCAGAAGGGGTTGGGCGTGGCCCAGTTGCCAGACATTGTCGATCACCAGCAGACAGCGCCGCTCGCGCAGCAGGTTGCCAAGCTGGGCACTCAGCCCCTCAACGGTGGGTGCGTTCTCAGCGATGATACCGTGCAGGGTACTCACCCACTCGCGTAGGTGTCGAAGCAACTCGGGGGTCTGGCCGAGCGAAACCCAGAGGATACCGTCAGGGAATCCCGCACGGAGATCATCGTCCTCACAGAGCGCGCGGGCGAGCACGCTCTTGCCGATGCCGCCCATGCCGTGCAGCGCAGTCAGGGCCACAGCGCGATCGGTGCCGCGCAGGGCCGCGCGGGCGCGGGCGAGCAGGTCGGCGCGCTCAATGTAGTAAGGAGGGAAGGGGCTGCTAGGGAGAAAGTCGCGGCGCGGAGGCGCGGGGCCAGGCGGCAGGGGCAGCGAGCGGATGCGGCGAGCGTTGTGGCGCACAAACGCCTCAAGCCAGCGCGCAGCTGCCTCAGCGCCGTAGACGTGGTACACATCATTCTTGCCGTCGTCGGCGTAATCGACCGCGCTCTTAACCACCAGCCCGCGCAGCTGCTTCTGGCGGGTCGTGTAGTAGAAACTGGCGCTCTCCATATCGAGCATGAGCACCTTGCGCGCCCGCCCGACCAGCTGTGGCCATAAGCCAGGCACCGCCTGGACGCTGGGCGACTGGGCGGCCGGCGCGATCTTCACCGCCGGCTTCCGTGACTGCCAGGTGGCGGCCCAGCGCTTCGCTTCGCTGGTCGGCCAACCGTCACTTGTGATCATGTCCTGGTGCTGCAGCCAATCCTTGACCAGGTCGAGCCATATCCCCTGGGCTTTCAGGGCGTCGCGGTCGGCTTCGCGAAGGAAGGCGGGGCCGCTCGCCTCCAGCTCATGGAGGACAAATGTGACCTGATCAGCCGGATGCTTGCCCTGGATGCTGGCGATCCAGTCGTCGCCAAGGCCGATAAAATCCGCAGCCCAGGCCAGCGGCTCATCGCTAAATGGCTTGTCAGTCTCGCCGCTGGGCTCCAGGCCCGCGGCTGTTCTTTTGCCGTCATCAGTGTCGAATGACCACTCGGCGATCAGCACGTCGCCCAGGCGCACCTTCTCTGGGCGACCGGCGCAGATACCAGCCATCACCGTCAGGCGCGGGCGCAGCGGTGCGATACGCTGGATCGCCGCCTGAATCTCATCAGAACCGGCCTTGCCGGCTGTGGCCGCCACGATGACGAGATCGCGGCCTTCGGTGCTCAGCGTCGTCCAGCGGTGTGGCCAGTGCTCGATCTCGAACTCGAACCACCCGACCGGCCCGGCGAATGCGGCCAGCACTGCCGCGAGCTCCTCGTGGAGCGCGCAGATGATCGCAACATCGACCTGCTGGTGCGGCTGGGTTGGCGGTGCGGCCTGAGTCATCGGCAGATCCTCGCAAATGACAGCTTCCACCTCAAACAACGATCATTCCTTCACAAAATTGGCGGGCTTTTATCATAGCATTCTCCGCTCTAGATCGGGGGCTTCACTGTGGCGCGCCGCAAGATTCCTCGCTGCGCTGCGCTCGGGGTGACAACGCTTGCGTTGTCACCCCGAGCGCAGCGCAGCGGAGCCGAGGGGCCTTGCCGGGCGATCAGGCCGGGATGCTCAGCACCTGGCCGGGGAAGATCAGGTTGGGGTTGGGGCCGATCACGGCCTGGTTGGCGTTGTGGATCGTCGGCCAGGCGTTGGCGTTCCCGTAGGCGGCCAGGGCGATCGCGCTGAGCGTGTCGCCGGGCTTGACCGTGTAGCTCCCGCCGGCGACCGCGCCGCCGCCCGCGCCACCGCCCGGCGTACCGGCGCCGGTCATGGCGGGGGGGATGCTCAGCACCTGGCCGGGGAAGATCAGGCCCGGGTTGGGGCCGATCACGGCCTGGTTGGCGTTGTGGATCGTCGGCCAGGCGTTGGCGTTCCCGTAGGCGGCCAGGGCGATCGCGCTCAGGGTGTCGCCCGGCTTGACCGTGTAGCTCCCGCCGGCGACCGCGCCGCCGCCCGAGCCGCCCCCCGGCGTACCGGTGCCGGTCATGGCGGGGGGGATGCTCAGCACCTGGCCGGGGAAGATCAGGCCCGGGTTGGGGCCAATCACGGCCTGGTTGGCGTCGTAGATCGTCGGCCAGGCGTTGGCGTTGCCATAGAAGGCCAGAGCGATAGCGCTCAGGCTGTCGCCCGGCTTCACAACGTAGGTCGTCGGCGCTGGGGCGAGCGTGCCCAGCGCGATCGGGTCGGTGGCGGCGCCGGGCGTGGCGGCCGTGCCGACACCGGCTTTGTAGCCCGCAACCGGCAGCGTGACGGCGACCGCGACGGAGCCCACTTTGTAGCCCGATACCGGCGCGGCGCCGGCGCGGGCGGGGCCGCTCAGCATGCTGGCCCCCAGGGCGGCCACCAGGCCGGCGGCGGCCACGTGGGCCCGCACCCGGGCGGCCAGCCGGCGGGCCGCCCGGGCCGGGCGGGCCGGGGCCAGCGGGCTGGCCAGCAGGCTGGCCAGCAGGCGCTGCTGCTCCTGGCGGGTGGAGTAGGCCTTGCATCGCGGGCAATCGCCCAGGTGGGCGTCCATAATTGCGCGCACCGGCGCGATCAGATCCTCGGCCTCGGGGATGTCGAGCAGCTGGCGGACGTGTGTGCAGATCATGGGGCGCTCCTTTGGTTGTGGGTGCTATCGGTCACGCCACAATCAAACCATGCCCCCGGGCCGCTCGCTCCGCTCCGAGCGATGGACCTCCAGCGGGGCAAATGTCCCGCGCTCAGCCCGGCGGGCTGGAATCCCAGCGCCCCCTCGTTGCCCCGGCGCTCGCGCCTCACGCTCGCGCTCAAGGAGCTGCCGGGCCGCCGGGATCTCACCGATGAAGCGGCTGAATAGGGCCAGCGTATCGGATGAAGAAGGCGCGCTCGCGGCGGCTACCCAGGGCTGAAATCCAGGCATGCCCAGCACTGAAGCTCCCGCTGCTCGCGCCTACATCTTCATTATCGCCACGTGGTTTGCTCTGACAGGGAGTAGTAAGCAAACGCGGAGGTGTCGATATGGAGCTATTGATCAGCCTTCAGCACGTAAGCAAATACGGAGGTACCGACATGGAGCTCGTGATCATCCTCGTAGTAGGGTTCTTCGTCCTTCTGTCCGCAGGCGGCGGGGGCGGCACCGCCGAGCCCCAGGTGATCTATGTGGTCGCCCCGGAGCGGCGCGGCGGCGGGGCCGGCGCGCTGCTGGGCCTGCTCGTCTTCGTCGGCCTGGTGATCTATCTGCTCGGCGGGATCGCTGCATAGCCGCTCGCCAAGAAGCTGTGGGCTGACCATATCGGCTATCGGCTATTTCAAGAGGAGGTGCGCCATGACCATCAGCCCCGCCGATCTGGCCGCCTACCCGCTCTGCGCCGGCCTGGGAATCGAGCAGCTGGCCCTGGTGGCCAGGGCCGCGCGCCGGGTGGCCGTGATGCCCGGCGCCCTGCTGATGAGCCGCGCGCAGCCCGGCGACGCCGCCTACCTGGTGGCATCGGGGACGCTGCACGTGCTGATCGACCTGCCCGACGGCGCCAGCGTGATCCTGGCCGCGCTCGGCCCGCAGGCTCTGGTGGGCGAGCTGGGCGTCGTGCAGAGCGCCGCCCGCTCGGCCAGCGTGGTCGCCGCCGAGCGGGCGGCGCTGCTGGCCATCCACCGCGACGACTTCACCGCGCTGCTGCGGGCCATCCCGGCCCTGGCCCTGAACCTAAACGCCATCCTGGCCCAGCGCCTGCGCCTGGCCAACGCCCAGATCCTGGCCATGGGCGCCGGCGACCCGTCGGCCCGCGTCGCCCGCACCCTGCTCACCTTCGCCGGCGAGCACGGCGTCCCGCGCGCCGGCGGCGTAGGGCTGCCCTTCCGCCTCACCCAGTCCGACCTGGCGCGCATGACCGGGCTGGCCCGGGCCAGCGTCAACAAGGTGGTGGGCGAGCTGGCCCGCCGCCAGGTGCTGCGCAGCGACACCCGCCAGCACCTGACCCTGATCGACCTGGCGGCCCTGGAGGAGCTGGCGCAGTGGTGAGGCAATAGCCGATAGCCGATAGCCGATAGCCGATATGAGCGCAGCGTCTCTCCTTGTCACCCCGACCGAAGCGAGCGGAGCGAGCGCAGTGGAGGGGTCTGCACTGCGCCGCAGCGCCAGATTCCTCCACTCGCTGCGCTCGGTCGGAATGACAGTGATAAGCGCTGTCTCCTGCCTCCTGCCTTCTACCCAAGCTGCGGCCAGGCCCGGCTGAGGAAGGCGGCCAGCCAGGCGACCGACGCGCGCGCCGCGTAGGCCCGGTCCTGATCGCCCTTCTGCGCGTCGGCGCGGTCCGAGACGCCCTTGACGCCGAAGCCGGCGACCTGGTTGTAGCTCAGCGCGGCGTAGAACGAGGCCAGCTCCATATCGACCGCGCGCAGCTTGCGGATCAGCTCGCCCAGCCCGCGCCCGCCGACCGTCGCCGCCGGGTCGGCGGTGGCGATCACCGTCTCCGATTGGGCGGTGACCCCGATGTGTACCTGCGGCGTGCGCTGCTGGTGATGATCCAGCGGGAGCGTGTCGAGCCATGCCTGGTCGTCGGCGTGGGCGCGCAGCAGGGTGAGCAGCTGGGGCGGCAGCCGGTGGGGCAGCAGGTTGAGCTGCGTGCCGGCGGCGGTGTCCTTGCCGCCCTGGAGCGGGCGCACGGCCGCCTCGGCGACCACCACATCGCCGATCTGCGCCGCGCCGAGCCCGCCGCACAGCCCGGTCATCACCATCAGCCGTGGCTGGAGCAGGATGCCCATGCGCGCCACCGCGTTCACCGTCGCGTCGCCGCCCATCTCGGGCAGGGCGTGGGCGACCACGTGCAGGCGGTGCGGCCCGAAGGCGATCTCGGCGTAGCGGTGCTGAAAGCTCCGCAGGCCAAACTCCTGCCAGAGCCCGCCCTCGCCGACGAGCTCCATCACCGGCTCCAGCTCCTCGGCCAGGGCGGTGACGATCGCCAGGTCGACGTGCGCGGGCATCCAGCCGGGCTCCATGAGCTGGATGCGCGGCGGCCGGCCGCTCAGCGCCCCCATATCGGCGCGCAGCCCGTCGCGCAGGGCCTTGCCGGCGGCGAGCACGCGCGCGGCATCCTCGGGGCGCAGCGCGGTCGCGGCCGGGTCGGGGCGGCCGGCGAGGGCCTCCTTGATCGCGTCCTTGAGCTCGAAGAAGGGGATGCGGCAGCGCTCCTCAAGATATAGCCCGCCGACATTGTCGCCCGGCCCGCGCAGGCCGAAGTACCAGTCGCGCAGCTCGGCGCTGAGCTGCGCGAGGACATTGGCGTCGAGGGGGAGGACCGGGCTGTAGCGGGCCAGCGCGCCGCTGATGCGGAAGAGCTGCTCGTAGGCGGCGCGACGGCGGGCGCGGGCCGCCGGCGCCGGGCCGCCGGGGAGGCCGGGCGTCACCGACAGCGAGAAGTGGAAGATCGGCTGGCCGACCACTCCGCCGTGGATCTGCACGTCGGCGAACAGCGGCCCCTGGGCGATGATGACCAGCGAGTCGCCGTGGCGAACTCTGCGCCCGGCGAGCCTGCTGATCTGCGCCTTCAGCTCAGGGCGCGCATCGACATAGGCCAGGGCCTCCTCGCGGCTCAGCGCCCCCGAGCGCAGCCCGTCGAGCAGCTCGCGCAGCGGCCCCGCCTGCTCTGGGTCCAGCTCCTCAAGGGTGGGTGTGTCGGTCATCGTGTGTGCTCCTGGTGTCTCAGCGCGCTGCGCTGGCAGATTCATCACTGCGTTCGGGATGACAACGCAGCTCACTGTCACCCCGAGCGCAGCGAGGGGTCTTCGCAGCTATCTCTGGGACTATTGCCCTGCTACGGCGCTGGGTAGGCCGGTGGCGCAGGTGCAGGCGTAGATGATGGCGTTGTAGGTGCGGGTGGCGCCGTGCTCGCTCGCTGCCAGCTATACACCGGCGGGCATTGGCGCGTGGCGAAGTCCACCACGAACGGCGTGCCGATGCTATTGTTCGCGATCTCCTGCGTTGTCAAGTCCCTGCCGACCGAGCAGCTTGCTAGAGCAAGCAGGTCAGCCGTCTGTGCTAGGAAGACCTTCGCCGTGCCATCGTATGATGCGGTGACGATGCGATCGCCCTGCGGGTTGAACGCTGCGCTAGTGACACCACTCGTATGGCCCTGGAGGGTGGCGAGCGCGGCCCCGCTGGCGGCGTCCCAGACCTTCGCCGTGCCATCGAGCGACGCGGTGACGATGCGGGTGCCGTCCGGGCTGTAGGCCGCGCTAG
>NZ_JAIEWN010000045.1:14345-48352 GCF_019599295.1 Oscillochloris sp. ZM17-4
GATCAGCACCGCCAGCAGCGGCGGCCGATCAAGTTGCATGATCATCTGGCTTAGTACGCTGCCCTTGGTATGGGCCGTCTTTCCCTCGTCATCCTCCAGCCAGAGATTCGTGTAGTCGCCGGTGTGCTGGCCATGGCAGATCAAGCAGAGGATCGTGGGCTGGGCGCGTAGGGCCTCCTGGATCGCACCCAGGGTGGCCCTTCGGTTCATCGCCCCCTCCACGTCACCGATGACGGTGAGTACGATGTCGCCCAGGGCGGCACGCACGCGACCAACCTCGCCATCTACATCGATCTTCGCCATCTTGTAGGTAGCTAGGTCACTCGGGTTGGCGACGACCAGCAGGGCGCGTAGGGAGGGCTTTGGCCCCAGCCTGATCGACCGAGTATCGGGGCTGTCGATGTAGCGCACTAGGCGCAGGCGCGCATCGCAGGCGAGCGGCACCTGCGTCAGCGGATCGCGTAGGGTCTCCCAGCGCAGGGCGTGGAGGTCTACTGCGGTGGGAGCGAGCCGCAGCCGCAGGCGCAGGGAACGGTCAGCACCGTCGGCCAGCGCACGGGCGCGCTGCCACGCATCACGCAGCCGCTGGTCGGCGAAGAGCTGTTCGGTGAGAGTGTGCCCGTAGGCGACCGGGTCGAGGGCGTGTACGAGCAGCGCGGTAGGATCGAGGGCGACAGCGACATCAGCGGCGAGCGCGGCGTCGGCCTGGCTGCCGGGCTGGGCGAGGCGGGCATCGGCAACATAGCCGGCATCTGCCGGGCGGAGCGCAAGTTCAAGATCGACGGCTTCAGTATCGCGCATCACCTATCCCTGGCATGGGCGGGCGGCCCGGCGGAGTGTGCAGAAATCCGATCACCCCCATGATACATGCACAGGCGTAAACTGCATAGCACACACGCTGCCAAACGGTATTTTAGCCCCAGCCTCAGCCACAGCAATCTGATCGCCACCATGTGCGACTTCCTTCCCCATTCAGATGCCAAAGAAAGCCACGAACGGTTCAAAATCCGACACGTGAAAATCAACCACCTCCTTGGTCCACTGGCGGATTCCGCCAGTCAGATTCTTCCGCGAGACGTTAGCTTTATCGCTGTATGCTGTAGTAGTAGTATTGGTACTGGTAGATCGGTAACATCGAAAGACGCAATGAAGCAACCCGGAGCTACCTCGCCTCAGCCACCACACAATCTAACCACCACAGGCAAGACATCCTCGGATGCCCATTACCCGCCTGTTTGATGCGGAGGAGGACAAGATGGTGGCTCATGGCCAGTTTTGGTGACCCAAGCCGAAAGCTGGCATCTGATCAGAAAGCGACCCTTGGCTATTTGGCTTCTCTACGCCCTGCCTGAGCATGGCGCTCTGGGGCTTTCACCAAAAGTGGACATGAGCCTGTCATATGGAGACAACCATGCAGCCCTTCTACGACTCCTACATTCTTCGCGCACGCCTCTTCCTCCACGATGGGCTCCAGCAATTTGTGTCCCAGCGGCTGCGCGATCACTTTGGGAATGCTTGGTGGGAGCAAGGGGTACTGCCGGTTCTCACCGACCACCACTACCAGCCTGAGCGAACGGGGGATGCCCCGGAACAGTGGTTTACGTCGCTTGATAGCCGGGTGCTTCTCAAGATCATCAAGGAGACTCGGCATGTCTTCTCCCTCCCGCCTGACTGTCGTCGATTCGTGAATAATGTCTTTCATAGCCTCAACCAACTGGCCCACGAGAAGCACTTTGACCGACAGGCGACGCAGGAGACTCTGGAGTGGATGCAGGACTTGCTCACCTGGATGGGCATGCCCACTCAGGCGCACAAGGTGAAGATGATCGCCAAACAGGCCATGCAGGCGAAGCACGAGGAACTGTCTCTCGATCCTGATGTGGCCGCAGCCCGGCAGCTCGATGAGGCGAAGCGACGACTCGCCACGCTCCCGCGAAACGCTGTCCCTGCCCCAGCTCCTTTGCCACCTGGCTCGCGGGTACCCTTCGCCCCAAACCCGCACTTTGTCGGGCGCACCAGTACGCTAAGCGAACTCGGTGCCGCCCTCCAGGACGGCCAGGCGCGGGTCATCACTGCTCCAGCCAGCTACGGCAAGACCCAACTAGCGGCGGAGGTCGCCCACCGCTACGGCCCCTACTTTGCAGGGGGCGTCCACTGGGTCGCTTGTGCCGACCCAGATGCCATCCCCATGTCTATCGCCGAGTGCGGCGCGGTCATGCATGGGCTCCCCGAGTTCTACGGGAAACTGCCGCTCGATGAGCGCGTGCGCCTGGTGGTGGCGGCCTGGGAGGAGCCGACGCCACGGCTGATCATCTTCGACAATTGTGAAGACCCGGAGCTTGTGGCCCGCTGGCGTCCGAGAAGCACGGCGGCGCGCGTACTCGTCACATCCCGGCAGCGACAGTGGCCATCAGCATTGGGGGTGGGGGTATGCCCGCTCGCCCTCTTGGATCATGATGCCAGCATCGCCTTGCTGCGCCGCCACCGTCCTGATCTCGCCGCCGATGATGGTGATCTCAACGCCCTGGCCGATCTTCTGGATGGTTTTCCCCTTGCTCTCCACCTCGCTGGCTCGTACCTTGAGCGACAGCAAGGAGGAGAGTCCGTCGCAACCTATCTCAGCAGCCTGCGTGCCACTGATGTACTGTGGCACCAATCACTGGTGACTGCCTCGCCCTATTCACCGACCGCCTACAACCGCCCAATCGCCAGCACGCTCGCAGTTGCTTTCCAGCAACTCGATCCCGCGCACCCGATTGACGCCGTCGCCCGCTTGCTATTTGCCCGTGCGGCGCACTTTGCCCCAGGCGCGCCCATCAATGTCGAAGTTCTCTACTCCACAATCGAGCGCGTATTCAATACGCGGCTTTTGGTACAGAGGCCTCTGTTCGCACGCTACGAACAGGCGATCAATCGCTTAGTTGACCTTGGGCTCGTGGGCTGGGTCACGGGAGATCGCCCCGTTATCACCATTATCAGCCGCAATGGGGGGATATTCGAGGTCGAGTTGGACGAGAACGAGACATCGCTAACAGATCGCGACTACGGGGCCATCCGGGTTCATCGGCTTGTTGCCGCATTCGCCCGCGAGCGGGCTGACGACCTCATGGCCCATGCGGCAGTCATCGATTCGTTACGTGCCATAGGTGATATGAGTGACGAGATCGGGGCACCTGAGATTTTCGCTTCGATGGACGTGCATCTGCGTCACGTGACGATGACGGCGCTCCAGTCAGGCTATGAGCACGCCGCACGACTGGCAGAGTTGACCGGATGCTTCCTCCTGAGCATCGGCGATGCCTCAGCGGCACTTCCCTACCTAGAGCAAGCGGTGGAGGTCTATCGAGAACGGTCGGACGATCCAGAGACATGGGCCAGATGTCTCGCATGCATCGCCGACGCTTATACCCTGTTGGGCGACTTGGATCACGCCTGGGAGGTTGCCCAGGAGGCCCACGCGAACCGAATTAAGGCGATGAAGCCAGTAGGCGAAAGCCTGCGCCAACTCGGTGTGCTCCTCCATCGACGGGGAGATCTTGATGCCGCCACGACAATGCTCCATCATGCGCTGATTGAGGCGCAGCACGATGACTTCAGCGAGGCGCCACACGATGACTTCAGCGAGGCGCTGGTCTACACCCCACTCGGCAGCGTTATGCTGACGAAGCAGAAGTGGAACCATGCGGCGTGGTACTACCGTAAAGCGATTGAGTTAAGCGCCGACATCATTTTCTGCGGCTGGTTCCCGGCTGAACAGGCGATAATGCACCACGGACTTGGTGTGGCCCTCCGCGAACTGGGCCAGTATGAGGACGCCCGCAAAGAGCTTGAACATGCGCTCCAGATTCGGATCGATGCGGGTCTAGAGTATCACCCTGACATGATCGCAACGCTCCACGACCTTGCCCGCCTGGGACTTGCCGCATCGTGGTGGGAAGAAACCGAGGCTTGGCTCGCACAGGCGAACGACCACATCCACAGGGCTGGATCTGCGGGCCACACCGCTGATCACCTTGAACTGGAGGCAAAACGTAAGAAGGCCCTGCCTCGCCGGTCGCAGCAACAGACCAGGGATCGCAAGTCGCACAAGCGGAACAAACGATGAGCGACGATAGGGGCGTATGGTGTCGCCACCATCGCACAGTGTGACGCTGCGGCACCGCAGTTCCGCCGTCTCTCGCCGGTGGTGCCGCCAAGGATGCTCACCACCACGATCCGCATGCCGTCCTTGGCAAGCATCTGGCGGTCGCGCACCACCACATTGCCCACATCCCGACGGTCGTCCCCGCCCACATAGATGGAGCCGACAGGGGGCTCGCCGGTGATCGTGCCGAAGCCAGGGGCGAAACGCCATGATCGTGCGACCCGCAGCGATCAATACCTTATTCTCGGTATAGAAGATCACGAGTCCAACCCAGGAGCCCTGGCCCACGTCTGGGGGGCGAGCGCCCGCACCAGGGGAGGAAAAACAGCACAACTAAATGAGTTTAGTTGGGTCGAACCGTGCTATACTCCCCCCAGAATCCCGCGACCAGCCGAGGCTCCCCCTATGGAAGAGTCCCTGACCATGATCGACGCGCCGATGCGTGCGCCCATGCCCGCCTGGGTCTACCCCATCCTCAACCCAACCCTGAAGTTCCTCCTACGCTCGCCGCTCCATGGCATCCTGAGCGGCGGTGCCATGATCCTGATCTTTGCGGGCCGCAAGAGCGGCAAGCGCTACGCGGTCGTGGTGGTCTACCAGGATCTCGCTGGCACGCTCTACACCTTCTCGGCCACCAGCTGGAGCGCGAACTTCATCGGCGGGGCACCCGTCGCCCTGCGCCTGCGCGGGAGGCTCGTGCGCGCGACGGCGCGGGTGGTGGACGACCCGGCCCGGATCGGACGGGTGATCCGGCACATGGCGCGCGGGCGGGGCGAGCAGATCGCCACGAACATGGGCCTGATCGGCCACGGCCCCGACGGGGTCGCCCGCCTTCAGATGCCGAAGGGCAGCCGGCTAGTGGAGTTCACCCTGGAGCGCTGAGCGCGCCACGCTGGAGCGGGAGCCGCCCATGTCCAATGCCCTCGCCCGAACCCATCCAATGGAAGACGCTGATCTCGCTCCGGTCGAACGTGACCCGCTCGCCCTGGCCATCGCCGCCTGGCTCGATAGTAAGCACGGCAAGAGCGGCAGCGCCCGCACCCGCGAGGCGTACGCCACCACGCTGGCCGACTTCCGGGCGGCTCTGGGCAAGGTGGATCTGGACCTCGACGCCGAGGGCGCGGCGGTGGCCCTGGTCGCGCAGGCGTGGGCGAAGTCGAGTCGGCGGGATCGCACGGTCAAGCCGAGCACCGTCGCCCTGCGGCTTGCGATTGTGTCGAGCTTCTACGCCTTCGCCCTGCGCCGGAAGCTGTTGCGCCTGCCCGAAAACCCGATGGATCTGGTGGAGCGCCCGAAGGTTGAGAGCTACGCCGCAGCGCAGGCCCTCGACACCGCAGCCGTGCGCGCAACCCTCACCACGCTGAAGGCTGAGGCCGCCGGCGACGGCATGGCGGGCGACCTGGCCGCCCGCGACCTGGCCCTGCTGCGCGTGGCGCTGACGACGGGCCGGCGAGTCGCCGAGCTGGCCGGGCTGCGCGGGCGCGACCTGGCGATCACCGGCGAGCGGGTGACGATCACCGTGCAGCGGGCCAAAGGCGGCAAGGTGATGCGCGACCGCCTGGCCGCCGACGTGGCCGCCGACCTGCTGCGCTGGCTGCGCCGCCACCACGGGGCCGAGCTGGGAGACTTGGCGACCGACGCCGCAATCTGGCCGGTGCTCAAGGGCGGCGGGGTCGCGGGCCGGGGCCGCATCGGCGCGGCCCTCACCGCCCAAGGCATCGCCGAGGTGGTCGCCCGCCGGCTGAATACCCACCCCCACGCGCTGCGCCACTCGTTCGCGCAGGCGATGGAGCGGGCGGGGGCCACGGTGAGCACGATCCAGGCCCGCCTCGGCCACAGTAACCTTGCCACCACCGGGCGCTACCTCACCCAGCTGAGCCGGGCCGAGAATGTCCACGCCGATGCGCTGGCGCGGGTCTTTGGGACGGGGGAGGAGTAGCCGTGAGCGACACAGGCGATCAGCACCGCCAACAGCGGCGGTCGGTCGAGCTGCGCGATCATCTGGCTCAGCGCGCTGCCCTTGACGTGGGCGGTCTTGCCCGCATCATCCTCCAGCCAGAGGTTCGTATCGTCGCCGGTGTGCTGGCCGTGGCAGATCAGGCAGAGGATCGTCGGTTGTGAACGGAGGGCATCCTGGATCGCGCCCAGGGTAGCCCTTCGGTGCAGCGCCCCCTCCACGTTGCCGACGACCATGAGCGCGATGTCGCCCAGGGCCGCACGCACGCGGCCCACCTCGCCATCCACGTCGATCTCGGCCATCCTGTACGTACTCAGATCGCTCGGGCTAGCGACGACCAGCAGGGCGCGCAGGGCGGGCTTCGTCCCCAGCGTGATCGGTCGCGTATCCGGGCTATCGGGGTAGCGCACGAGGCGGAGGCGGGCGTCGGTTGCCAGCGGCACCTGCGTCAGCGGATCGCGCAGGGTCTCCCAGCGCAGGGCGTGGAGATCGCCAACGGTTGCGGCGAGGCGAAGACGCACACATAGGGGGAGGTTCGCGCCATCGGCGACCCGCCGTGCATCGCGCCAGGCGTCACGTAGCCGCTGGTCAGCAAAGAGTTGCTCGGTGAGCCTACTCCCATACGTATCGGGGTCGAGGGCCAGCGCCAGGAGCGCGGTTGGGTCAAGGGCAACCGGAACATCTGTCGCAGGCACGCTGGGCGCTTGGTTCCCTGGTTGCTCAATGCGGGCATCGGCGACGTAGTGATCGCCTGACAGGCGGATGGTGAGTTCGAGATCGATGGCTTCGGTATCGCGCATCACCGATCCCTGGCATGGGCGAGCCGCCCGGCGGAGTGTGCAGAAATCTGATCACTTGCATGATACATGCACAGGCATAAACTGTATAGCACACACGCTGTCAAATCGGATTGCAGCCCCAGCAATCTGATCGCGCCCACTTCTTCGCCCACTGGCGGAATCCGCCAGTGGGCGAAGAAGTGGGCACAATCACCTATCATGCAAAGCCGTGCCCACCAAGGATATGCCATCGACGCGAGGGTTTAGGTGAGCTAATGGCGCTACGGAGTACCCTATTTTCAGGTCGGAGAATCGAGTAATTCGAGCGCCGCAAGTGCATACGTCGAGGCGACAAGGCCATACCCGCGCTGTGGGGCGAGCATGGCGTATACGATGGATAACAAATGAACGCGAGGAGCTGACGATGTTATGGCGCTAGCTCAAGCAACTGAGCTTGAATGGTTCTACTGCACTGAAAGCTTATTGCTCTCGTTGTTTTAAGCCAGCAGAGCGCGTGTCCTCGCTTGTTGGTGATTCCTTGTGGGTAATTGTAGTGGTCAGGTAGCTAGACAAACACTTTACACTTCGGTATTATTCTTGTTGAGGCCATGCACTATTACTCTTGCATTGTTCGCTCACTGCATGAGAGAGGAATCCGTGTCTCATCGTATTACACTCGTGCTTGCACTCGGCCTCTTGGTGAGTCTGTGTATCGGAACAGTCGCGTACGCTCAAGAGGCCACTCCACCAGCTACCGACGGCGCGCTGCTGATTGAACCGAGCCGCCTGACCATCGCTACCGACGGCGGATGCCCACCCACGTTCATCCCAGGGAGCACGCCCTGTACCCAGATTCACCAACTGACGCTGCGTGCGACCCGTGTCATCACCAACGTCACCGCGATTACCACCGACCTGCGCCGTGCCGATGCGCAGGCTATCTTTCCGGCAAACGCCATCCATCCCACCTTCATCCGAACAGAACTCATGACCGACACGGTCGTGACACTGACGCTTGCCCTGGATATGGCCGCCGCCCCTGCGGGTGAGTACACCGGCGATCTGCTGCTCGTGTACCCCGGAGGTGTGCGCAGCCTCCCGCTGACGGTGCGGCTCCGGCACTGGTGGCTGCCGCCGCTGGGGCTCCTGGTGGCCGTGCTCCTGGTTGGCCTCGCGTTCGCACAGTACCGCGATCAGCAGCGACCTCGCGACAGCCTGATCGTCCAGGTCGGCTATCTTGTCGATCAGATGAGCCGCGACACGATGCTCATCACGGCCTTCCAACATCCCCTTGATCGACAGATTGCTGCGAGCAGGCAGGCGCTCCAGTTCGGTCACCCGGCAGATGCCCAGACGGCACTCAGCGCGACGCAGGAACTGTGGGGGCGCTGGAGGGCCTACCGTGACGACTGGATCACCCTCGACACCCATCGAACACAGCTCCTTCATGCACTTGACACCCCGCCGGCAGTCGCATCGGGCGTGTTCCGGGACTCATTGGAGCAAGCACTGGTGCAGATCGAGCGCAGCCTGGGGATGAGCGCGCAGCCTACGACGGTGCAGGATGACCTCGCCAAGGTGCGCACCGCACTTGAGGCATTCCGTACAAGTGCGGCGAAGATCAGCGCCCTCCTCAGACAGATTGACACCCTCGATAACGCTGCCGTAGCTCAGCTACGAACAAGCGTACAAGAGCGCCGACAGCAACTCTCCCTGCTCACCATGGAAAACACGGACGGTATGGCGCAGCTGATCACGCTTCTGGCAAACGATGCGCACGAGGTCCAGAACGCGATGCTTGCGCACTCCGATAATGGGATGAACCAGGTTCTCGGCACGTCTTCAGGTGGGCCTGAGGGGGCGGCATCCCCATTGCCGCCGTCTCAGCTCCCAGAGCTCGGGACTCTGTTTGGCGCAACGATCAGCGACAACCCAACGGCAGATGCGGCACGGGCGCGCCGTCGGATCCTGATCTTCGGTATTACCTCGCTGATCATCACTGCTGTTGGGCTCGTCCCGCTCGGCTTCAATCAGCTCTATGTCACAAACCCCATCTTTGGAGCCAATCCCTGGCTCGATTACCCCGCCTTGATCTTCTGGGCGCTGGGGATCGAGGGCTCGCGCGAGACGATCTTGGGCATGCTGTCCGGATAGGTTGTGCCCCCATCACGCGCGCGGTGTGATTGGCGACGTTCGCAATGACCGCCTGACGCAGAGGAGCTATATGTCATGCAGCTGGATGATCTGACCCCACTCGACCAGATCCCGGCCTTCACGGCGGTGGATCGGGAGGCACTTTCTCCCTACTGGATCACCACCGCTGAGGAGTTTATCGCCACCGCCCGGCTTCGCAATGGGCTGTCGACGCTGGGGACGCTACTTGCCCGTACGCCCAAGGCGATGCAGGAGCTGTTCGATGCCGCCACGCAAGCCTCGCGTCTTGCCGCAGCGTTCACCATCGGAATGGTTCGTGACTACCCCACGGGCCTCATCCTCGATGATGACGGTGATACGCCTGCGGTGGCATTCACCCTGCCGACCACCCCGCTTCCGCCAGGAGCCTCACTGCTTTCCCGGTTGCCCCCAGTCCAAGATCAAGGGAAGCGGAACACCTGTGTCGCCTTCGCCCTGGTGGCGATGGTGCAGTGCCTGCGGGATGAACCGACCGATCTCTCTGAGCAGTTCCTCTTCTGGCGCAGCAAGATGCACGACCAGATCCCGCATGACCCGAGTGGGACGAAACCGCGTGTGGCTGCGCAGCAACTGGTCGATGTTGGGGTCTGCCGTGAGGAACTCTGGCGCTACCACGCCTATGAGATCGGTGATGGCGGCGTGGGTGGCGGCGCTCCGAACATCGGCCAAGGTCCGCCGCCCAACCCCGAGGCGCTCTTGGCTGATGCCGCCGGGCGACGGATGGGTGGCTATCGACATATCGACAAGCGGAATGTACACGCCATCCGGGCCGAGATCGCGGCCGGGCGGCCCGTGATGATCGGGCTACGTATTGCGACCTTTTGGAGTCACTCGACTCAGGCGACGAAGCTGGGGCGCGTGCGCCGACTCCTGCCGGGGGAGGAATGGGGCGGGGGCCATGCCATGTGCGCCGTCGGCTATCGTAGCGATGCGGGTGCCCCCGGCGGCGGCTACTTCATCGTGCGCAATAGCTGGGGTGCAGGCTGGGCCAGCGAGAACCCGGACGGGCCGGGCTACGCGCACGTCCCCTACCAGCTGATCGCTGACGAGAATTCAGTCGCGCTGGTGCTCGAAGCTTCCTTCACGCCGCGCCGCGCCGGGTCGTCGGAGCAGACGACTGAGCCCGCCATCGTACCGCTGGGAAGTGAAGGGGGTGTAGTCGGCGGGTCTCCTGACGACGACTCCTTGCTCGATGCACTGATCGCCCAGGCTGCGGGACTGAGTACAGCGGGGATGAGCCGTCTGATCGTCGCACTGGCAACGCGTCTTGCGACCAAGCTAGGACACCCCCCCACGACGCCACCGATAGCACCGCCGGTGGGCGAGCAGGAGTACAGCCCTTCAGCCGAAGATTCAGCGGCTCCCTCAGTGCCATTGGTCGGCGAGACCCACGAGTTTATTCAGTATGGCGGCGAGTTGATTATCCCCAACGGCATTGACCCCACCATTGGCAAGGCGCGCTACCGCTTCGACATGACCAACGCCCGTGCGATTGCAGCCGTCAACCGCTGGGGCGATACCGCAAGCGAGCGCCTACTCCACCGGCAGGTCGCCAAGCGCGATGAGCCTACCGCTGGTATGATCCACGGCTTCTCGTACGACCAGCTCGACCGGAACATGAAGGATGCGCAGAGCAATGCAGGCGCTGGATGGGGCCTGGTCGTGCCCGCCGATGAGGACGCTGCCATCCTTAAGGCGCTCACGCCGCTGATCACACAGCGCTGTGCCGATCAGGGAATCGCTCCTCCGAATCTCACCTTCGAGTCGGGCGAGACCTGCGGGGCCTGGCTGCGTCGGGTGGGTGGCGACAATGCTATCAAGGCACCGATGCAGGGCAGTAGACCCATTCCGATCTTTCTCTATGATGCACAGGCGGTTGAAGGTGCCAGCCGCTGGTGCGCTCGCCACGGGGTAACCATCAACCCCGTCGATCCCCGGCGTGGCGTGCCCTTCTACCTGCTGCTGGTGGGCCGACCTGGGGCGCGCATGGCCGGCGATCCGCATATTCCGTTCTCTTTTCAGTACGATCTTGATTTTTACTGGGGCGTGGGCCGACTCTGTTTCACGGATGCCCACGGCAACCATCGCTACGATGCCTACACGGCCTACGCCGAGCGTCTGGTGGCGATTGAGCGCGGCCAGACGCCCGCCCGCACCCGGTCGGTCGCATACCTCGCGACACATCACCCACTCGACCCATCAACCGCGCTGAGCGCCACCGAGCTTGTTGGGCCGCTTCTGCACGGGGACGCTGGCCGTGAGCCGCTGGCCAACCGCTTTGGGTTCACCACCTATGATATGACGACCAAGGCGCATGCGACCAGGGCGAGCCTGGAGCGGCTGCTCATCGGGGCTGATGCCGCTGATCGACCTGCGCTGCTCTTTAGTGCGACCCACGGTATCGACCTCCCGCTTGGCCACCCGGATCAGATCATGCAGCAGGGCGCGCTGCTCTGCCAGGACTGGGACGGGCTGGATCTGCCGCAGCGGACGCACTGGCTGGCCGGCGAGGATCTGCCCGATGCGACGGATGTTGCGGGGCTGGTGGCGGTGTGCTTTGCCTGTTTCGGCCTCGGCTGTCCGGCGCACGACCAGTTTCGCTTCGAGCGCACGACGCCCCCCCAAGCCATTGCCCCGTATCCATTCGTGGCTCAGCTACCACAGCGGCTGCTTGAGCGGGGCGCGCTAGCGGTGCTCGGCCATGTTGACCGGGCGTGGAGCTACAGCTTCCGTGACGAGGTGCAGAAGGTGCCCGGACAGTCCCAGGCATTCGAGGATCTGCTTGGCGGTATCCTCGATGGCAAGCGACTGGGCGAGGCGACCGACCAGTTCAACACGCGCCAGGGACAGACGGCGATGGATCTGACCGATCTCCTGGACAACTACCGCTTTGCGGCTGCGAATGGAAGCGAACGCTTTGGGCTTGAAGGAATTGGGCCGCGCTGGGCTGCGTTTAGCGACGCACGTGGCTACAGCTTACTGGGCGACCCCGCCGCACGGCTCCACGTCGAAAATAGAGCGCACTAAAACGTCGAGGGGCGGATGTGGACGGCGGGAGACAGAAGCGCGAAGGTAGTCGTGCTATCCCTTCCGACGTTTTAGTGCGCTCCCAACAAAGCAAACATGCGGTTGCCCGTATCCGGCTTCCAGTTCGGAAGCGACTCACCATGACGGCATGTGCTGTGTATTGAAGAAACGACGTGTGTTCTTGCGCAGAGATGAGCAATGCATTCACTGGTGGCCTCCAATCTCACCGTCAGTTTCACGTTAAGACATGGTTTCAGAAGCACTTGACAGTTGACGGACTTCGCCGCCCACAGCAGCTGGGTGCATCCGTCGATCGACCGCTACTTCCTGCCGAGCGCGATCACCGCGCAGCTGCTCGTCCGGCTGGGCGTGCCCGCTGACCTCCTGGAGGTGACGGGCATCCCGGTGCGCGCCGAGATCGCCGCGCCCAAGGCGCCCGCCGCAATGCGCGCCCGCCACGGGCTGCCGCCGGATGGGCCGGTGATCAGCCTGTTCGGGGCCGGGATCGAGCCGCAGCGGGTGCGCCTGATGGTTGAGGGGCTGCTCGGGCTGGATGCCCCGCTCACCCTAGTCACGGTCACCGGGCGCAGCGCCGAGCTGGCGCAGCACCTGGACGGCCTCGCGGGCCACGGGCAGGTGCGCCTGGTCAGGCTCGGCCAGATGGCGTATGTGGACGATCTGGTGGCGGCGAGCGACCTGGTGATCACCAAGGCCGGCGGGCTGATCGTCAGCGAGGTGCTGGCCCGGCACACCCCGCTGCTGATCATCGACCCCATCCCCGGCCAGGAGGAGTGGAACGCCGATATGGTCGCCGCAGCCGGTGCCGGAACGCAGCTGCGCATGCCCGAGATGGTGCCCATCGCCGTCCAGGCGCTGCTGGCGCAGCCCGCGCGGCTCGCCCTGATGCGGCAGCGCGCGGCGGCGGTGGGACATCCCCACGCCGCCGCAGCTATCGCCCGGCGCCTGCTTGCCGACCTGCGCGCGCGCGACAGTTGAGCCTGATTTCGGGCCACAGACTGGATGGCAATGCAGGGCGACTGCAACGTCGCCGCCGGGCGGGGGGCTGGGGATGGCTTCGCCACCCCCAGAGATCTTTTTGTGGAATTTTGGGCGGCTTCGCCGCCCAAAATTCCACAAAAAGCAGGGGTTGGGGCGTAGCCCCGGGATGTTGCAGTCGCCCTGGATGGCAATGCGCTTCCACGTTACGCTTTGCGCTCAGCGGTTAGAAGCCCATGCCGCCCATGCCGCCCATGCCATCCATCCCACCGCCGGACATGTCCGGCGCCGGGCTCGCCTCGGGCAGGTCGGCGATCAGGGCCTCGGTGGTCAGCAGCAGCCCGGCGATCGAGACCGCGTTCTGCACCGCCGAGCGGGTCACCTTCACCGGGTCGACCACGCCCTGCTCGAGCATGCTGCCATACGCGCCGGTCAGCACGTTGTAGCCGGAGGTGGGGTCGCCGCTCGACTCCTGGTTGCGGCGCACCGTGTCGATGATCACCGAACCCTCCTCGCCGGCGTTGCGGGCCAGCTGGCGCATCGGCTCCTCCAGCGCCCGCCGCAGGATCTCCACCCCGAAGCGCTCGTCAGCGTTGCAGGTCTCCACCTGATCGAGGGCTGGGATGACATTGATCAGGGCCACGCCGCCGCCCGGCACGATGCCCTCCTCCACGGCGGCCCGCGCCGTCGAGAGCGCGTCCTCCACGCGGTGCATCTTCTCCTTCAGCTCGGGCTCGGTGGCCGCGCCAACCTTGAGGATGGCCACGCCGCCGGCCAGCTTCGCCACGCGCTCCTGCAGCTTCTCGCGGTCGAAGTCGCTGGTGGTCGCCTCGATCTGGGCGCGCAGCTGCGCGACGCGGGCCGCGATCGCCTCCGGATTGCCGCGGCCCTCGACGAAGGTGGTGCTGTCCTTGTCGGCGAGCACGCGGCGCGCCCGGCCCATGTCCTCGACCGTCGCGCTGTCGAGCTTGCGGCCGATCTCCTCGGTGATCAGCGTGCCGCCGGTCAGGATGGCCATATCCTGGAGCATCGCCTTGCGGCGATCGCCAAAGCCCGGCGCCTTGATCGCCAGCACGTTCATGGTGCCGCGCAGCTTGTTGATCACCAGGGTGGCCAGGGCCTCGCCGTCCACATCCTCGGCGATGATCACGATGTTCTTGCTGACCTGCAACACTTTCTCGAGCACCGGCAGGATGTCCTGGATGCTGCCGATCTTCTTGTCGGTGATCAGGATGTAGGGGTCGTCGAGCTCGGTCTCCATCCGCTCGGCGTTGGTCACAAAGTAGGCGGAGAGATAGCCGCGATCGATCTGCATGCCCTCGGTGTACTCGGTCTCGAAGGCGATGCCCTTGCTCTCCTCGACGGTGATCACGCCATCCTTGCCGACCTTCTCCATCACATCGGCGATCAGCTCGCCGATGGCGACATCGCCCGCCGAGATGCCGGCCACATGGGCGATGTCGGCGCGGTCGCGCACCGGCTTGGACAGGCGCTTCAGATCAGCCACAATCGCCGCGGCGCCCTTGTCGAGGCCGTGCTTGATCTGCATGGGGTTGGCCCCGGCGGCGACGATCCGCAGGCCCTCGGCGACGATCGCCTGGGCCAGCACCGTGGCGGTGGTGGTGCCGTCACCGACCACATCGTTGGTCTTGGTGGCGACCTCGACCAGCAGCCGGGCGCCCATGTTCTCGAAGGGGTCCTTGAGCGAGATCTCTTTGGCGACGGTGACACCGTCGTGGGTGACCGTCGGCGTGCCGTAGGCCTTGCTGATCGCGACGTTGCGCCCGCGCGGGCCGAGCGTGGTCTTGACCGCGTCGGACACGATATCGACGCCGCGCTTGAGCGCGTGGCGCGCCTCTTCGTGGAATAGGATCTGCTTCGGCATGGGGGCTTTATTCCTCTCAGTAATGCTAAAGAATTGAGAATTGAGCATTGAGCATTGAGAGTTGAGCGATGCCCAATTTTCAATTTTCAATTTTCAATGCTCAATTACTCCTGAATGATGCCCAGGATATCCTTCTCAGACAGGATCAGGTACTCGACATCGTCCACCCGGTACTCGGTGCCGCCGTACTTGGCGAAGAGCACCGTTTCGCCGACCCTGACCTGCATCGGCACGCGCTTGCCGCTGTCGTCCAGGCGCCCCGCGCCGACGGCCAGGATGCGCCCTTCCATCGAACGCTCCTTGCTGGCAGTGTCGGGCAGAAAGATGCCGCCCTTGGTCTGCGCCTCGCGCTCTGCCGGCTTGACCACGACGCGGTCTGACAGGGGCTGAATACGGACGTCGGTTGCCATATCACATTCCTCCTTGAGGATAGGGTAGGAAGCGGTTGTGCGCGCTCCCAATGCGCCATTGAGGGGAGCCATCGGCGCGGCCCAACCCGTCAATGACGATAATGCTCGGCCTGGCGCGGATGTCACGCGTTGCGGCACGCACGGTCTGACTCTGAAACAATCCGGTGCGCCGCGCACGGATCACGCCCGCCGGGCGCGCCCACAGCGCCATGCCGGCCAGGGTTTCGCCGATGGTGATCAGGTACACGCTCAACCCGATGATCGCCCACAGCGGCACCAGGCGCACCCCAGCGAACAGGAGCCGCGCCATCGGGAGCGGGAGCGTAGCAGACGTTGGGGGTATGGAGATCTGCATGCGATGTGTCCTTCCTTTTTCAATCGATGTGATCGCTGTCGCTGGCGCACCGCCGGCCTGATGCCTCCTATTGTGACTTCACCCAGACCCTGCGGCGAGCGCCTGGGTGAGCCCAGCACCCGTATCGGCAGCATAGCCTCCTTCGCTACGCCAGGAGATCTGGCCGCTGCGATCGACGAGCAGGATGGTGATGGTCTCGGGGCTGCGGATCTGGAGCGCCGCGATAACGTTTGTCACATGGGTGTAGACGGTCAGCGTACGCTCGCGCACCGCCGGGCTGGGGATTGCGGCGGCCATCCCGCCGTCAATGAAGGGGCGCACAAGGCTGTAGCCGCTGGCGAGCATGGGCACCTCGTAGGCGCGCAGGTCGGGGTGGGTGGCCAGCAGCGGGTCGAGGGCGGGAAACCACGAGTCAACCAGCTGCTGGTGTGCACGGCGAAAGGCGACGATGACCACATTACGCGCGCCGGCAAACGCCGCAGGCAGCGCGAGCGTGCGCCCGTTCAGGTTTCGCGCCTGGAGCGGTGGGAAGACGGCAGCTAGCGATAGGACTGGCAAAGAAGCCGCCATCGTTGTTCTCCTCACATTCCGTGACCCGTCTGAGGTAGTAGCGAGGGTCTAGCGTAGGCTCGCCCCGACGGTGCGGCTGCGCAGCACCATGCGGTCTTCCCGGCTTGATTGGTGCATGGGTTGACTGACGCATGGGCCAAGGTCGATGATCTGGACGTACAGATCGCGGCCCACGCTCGCAAGCTCTGCGGCAAACGACAGCTCGTCGCGCAGCACGTGGACGATGGCGTCGAGCGGAAGTGTGCTTGTGCGGGCCTGCGCGACGAGATCGCTCAGCTGTGTGCTGAGCGCATCCAGGGTCATCTCGGGCGCGGGGTAGCGTGCCGCCAACGGGTTGAAGAGCTGACAGATTGGGCACGTGACGCCGGCCACGCCCGTGCCGGGCAGCTTCAGCGGCGTGCCGCAGTTCGCGCAGCCGAGATCGCTGGTGGCGGCGGTATCGGTCACCATGGAGACGTTACGGTTGAGCGTGCCACGGGTCTCTTCATGGAATACGATCTGCTTTAGCATATATGGTATTATCTCCTTTCTGTACGCCGTTAGGCGACGGGCAAGGGCATAGATGCACTACGGTCATGGATGAGTCTAGCAGGCCCGCGCCCAGCCGGTATGAAGTCTGCTCATCACACGCTCTCGGTTGGGAGATCAGGGGCAGCGCCGGGGAGGCGCACTAGCCGCACCAGCTGCACGGCCAGCCCAACGATCTCCGCGACGTGCATCTGTGCGCCGGGGATGCTCACCGTGTCGCCGACCTGGGCCGGCCGACCCAGCAGCGTCACCACGAGGCCGCCGACCGTCTCGACCTCGGCGAGGAGCGCCGCGGGGAGCGCGAGATCAGTCAGCGCGCGCAGGTCAGCGAGCTGCACATCCCCGCGGATCTGCAGCTCGCCCGGCGCCACCTCGCGCACGCGGCCTACTATAACTACTACCCATACTGGTACGGGCCGGGGCTGTGGGGCGGCATGGGCATGCCCTACTATGGCGGCGGGATCGCCGACTATGCCAACGGAGGCATACTGTCCACCGAGCGCGAGCAGATCCGCCAGGCCGCGATCAACCAGCCAGCGGGCGACGCCCACCTGCGCAGCACGCACGAGGTGAGCGGCTACCACATCCGCGCGACGGACGGCGAGATCGGCCACATCAACGACTTCATCATGGACGACGCGACCTGGGCGATCCGCTACGTGGTGGTGGACACGCACAACTGGTGGCCCGGCAAGCAGGTGCTGGTGGCCCCCACCTGGATCACCGCCGTGAACTGGGACGAGCGGACGGTGGATGTCGCGATCACCCGCGAGACGATCAAGGGCGGGCCGGAGTATGACCCGGCGCAGCTGAACCGCGACTATGAGCGGCGGCTCTACCGCCACTACCGGCAGCCATCCTACTGGGACGAGGCTCCCACGAAGCGTTAGCGCTGCGGCGCGCCATGGGGCGCGGGAGAATCCTGCGCCCCATGGCGTGCGACCAACCACCATCGCCAAGCGCACGACCTGGCGGAGCGGTGTATCACGCACGTTGCGCAATGCGCGCCACGGTCACGCCGGAGGTTCGGGGCGCCGGTGCTCGTGGCACGATCGCCCGCCCTACGCTGACGACCAAGAGGTTGTGATGGCGAAACTCGTGCTGCTCCGCCACGGTGAGAGCACTTGGAATGAGCAAAATCGCTTCACGGGTTGGACGGATGTCGACCTGTCGGCGCGGGGGCGCGCCGAGGCACACCATGCCGGTGAGGCGCTCGGGGCAGCAGGGCTTACCTTCGATATCGGCTTTACGTCAGTGCTCAAGCGCGCCATCCGCACGCTGTGGATCACGCTCGATGCGCTGGATCTCATGTGGCTTCCCATCGAGAAGTCGTGGCGGCTGAACGAGCGCCATTATGGCGCGCTGCAAGGGCGGAATAAGGCCGAGACCGCCGCCGTATACGGTGAAGCGCAGGTGTTGCGCTGGCGCCGGAGCTACACCACGCGCCCCCCTGTGCTGACTGCCGATGACCCCCGCGCGCCCGGCTCCGATCCGCGCTACCAGGACCTCGACCCGCACGCGCTTCCGCTGGCCGAGTGCCTCAAAGACACGGTCGCCCGCACTATGCCCTACTGGCACGCGACGATCGCGCCGGCCATTCGCTCAGGGAAGCGGGTGATCATCGTCGGCCACGGGAATAGCTTGCGCGCGCTGGTCAAATATCTGGATCACATGTCCGACGCAGCGATTGGCGACCTCACCATCCCAACCGGCATCCCTCTGGTCTACGAGCTTGATGCGAACCTCCAGCCGCTCACGCACGCCTACCTGGGCGATCCTGAGGCGATCCGTACGGCGCAGGAGGCGGTCGCACCGCAGGGCCGGGCGAAGCAGTCAGCGCCCGCACGCCGCGCCAGCACCCAATAAGTGACCGGAGCAACCCAATGCCAAATCAAGAGAGACACCGAACGAATCACGTCGGCTGGCTGCGCGCGGCGGTTCTGGGCGCCAATGACGGCATTCTCTCGACCGCCAGCCTGGTGATCGGCGTCGCGGCAGCTCAGGTGAGCAGCCACGCCATCCTGGTCACCGGGGTCGCGGGCCTGGTCGCCGGGGCCATGTCGATGGCGGCTGGCGAGTATGTCTCGGTCAGCTCGCAGGCCGACACCGAGCAGGCCGATCTCCGCATCGAGCGGGGCGAGCAGGCGGCCGATCAGGCGGGCGAGCTGGCGGAGCTGACGCGGATCTACGAGCAGCGCGGCCTGGACCCGGCGCTGGCGCAGCAGGTCGCCGCCCAGCTGACGGCGCGCGACGCCCTGGCGGCCCACGCGCGCGACGAGCTTGGGATCACGGAATCATTCAGCGCCTGGCTCATCCAGGCGGCGCTCACCTCGGCGGGCTGCTTCGCGGTCGGCGCAGCTCTGCCGCTGCTGGCCGTGCTCCTGACGACCGGCGGGTATCTCATCCCGGTGGTCGCTGGGTCGTCACTGCTCTTCCTCGCCGTGCTCGGCGGGCTGGCAGCGTTCGCCGGCGGCGCAAGCCTGATAGGCGGCGCGGTACGGGTCACATTTTGGGGGGCGCTCGCGATGGCGCTGACCGCCGGCGTTGGGGCGTTATTCGGGGCCGTCGGGTGAGACCTGCGCCTAGCGATGCCCTCACCCGATGTGGCCTGCATCGGTCGCCCCTGCTCGTAGTCTGTGACGGGTAGTTCTGCAGCGTTGGTCATGGCGCGAACGCATAGGCGATGCTGGTGATGCGGCCGCGCCAGTAGGGCCACGGCCCTGCCGGGAGCATCCACGCCACCTCGCCCGCGATCGGGACGCGCATCCCGTCGCGCAGCTCGTAGCGGCTCCAGCGGCCCTCCCACGGGGTTGGCACGCTCACGCCGTCGATCAGCGCCCCGCGCGCCTCGGCGCGCAGCGAGTCAATCAGGCCGTCGGCGTTGAAGCGGAAGAGTAGCGTCACCGTGGTATCGCCGTCCTGCATGGTTGCTCTGGCCGAGCTGTCGTCGACCGCCTCCCAGGTCACACCCTGGCTGGGCAGCAGCGCCGTCGGATACCAAGCGGCCTCGGCAAACCAGCGCAGCAGCTCGCCCTGGGCCATCTCGGGCGTGCCGCGCTGATCCGCCACCATCACCAGGCCGAACAGCGACGCGTGCAGCATGCCCTCGCCGCCGATATAGGCGTCGTGGACGCGCGCCGGCATGCCGGGCATGATCGCGATGCGCGCCTCCCAGTCGAAGCCCGGCCGCTGGGTAACAACGCGCTGAGTCGAGCGGAACGGCTTCCACTGCGCATCCGTTAGGCTCATGGTGAAGGTGCCGGTGTGCTCCAGCGTGACCGCCGCGACCATCGGCTGGCCGTCGGTCAGGGCGGCGCGGAAGTAGCGCTGCACCGGCGCCGGCAGGCCGACCAGCTCATCCGCGCGGTAGCGATTCGGCGCGATGGGGCGACGTGCCCCCTCCAGATCGGCGTGCATCTGGTCGGTCTCGGCTTGCCAGCGGTTCGACCCGTAGGCGAGGGCGGCGGCAATGGTAGCCGCCAGCCCGAGGGTGAGCCAACGCACGTTCTTCCACATGGTGATCCTCTTCAATAGCTGGTTCAATTGAGTGCTCTTGCGACCTGCTCATCTGCGCGGATCATTGGCGCATCGTCTTTGTGGCGCATGATGTATAGCCCGTACCACATGAACATGAGGCAGATCGTGCCGACCACATTTCAGGTATGTGCCGGCTGCAATGCTGGTGCCTGCACTTGCGCTGAATCCGAGATGGTGCGCAGCAGCACAGTGGTGACCACAACCGCAGCCAGCGCGAGCAGGCTGAACCCGGCGATTGGCCCGACTATCTGGCCGGTGCTGAATGTCACCCCCGCTATCATCTGGCTGATTGTCTGTGCTGCAATCATTGGTGCAAGCAGCATCTCAAGCACAAGCAGGGAACAGGCGATCAGGTAGCCTAGCGGCGCGCGGCGCAGAATCAAGACGCCTGCGATGATCGTGGCCGGCGTAATGATGCCCAGATCGAGCGCGTCGGTGACCATAGTGGTTGAGCTGCCCAGGAGCTCGGGCGGCTGGCCCTGAAACAGCGCGCTGAGCAGCGGGGCAAGCCAGATCAGCAGCGTCACCAGCCCGCTCGCGAACATAAACAGCGCCGGGCCGCGACGCGGCAGGCTGGGCAAGAAGTGCGCCTGAAGCGCCGAGAGATCGATCGAGGCATATATCAGGACAACGGCAAACAGACTGGCTGAGAAGAGTACGACATAGACCAAGAACAGGTCGTTGTAGGCGGCGTTGAGCGCCAGCGAGGCATACACATATAAGAAGTACACCAGTGTGCCCACCAGCAGCAAGCCCCAGCGGAGCGAACCACGCCGGTAGCGCCGTGTCGCCATAATCAGCAGCGGGATGCCGAGCGCGAGCGTGACCGCATCCGTCCCACGGTTGCCGGCGCCCATGAAGCGCGTGTCAAAGCGGTACAATCCCTGCCCGTACATCGTCACAGTCTGGCCCCGCAGCGTCGTGACGGTGAACGGGCTACCTCCAGCTTGCCAGAACAGCCCGGCACCGGCCGCAATCAATGCCAGCGCCGCAATCAGCGCCGCCAGCCCGATGATGATAGATGATGGTTTCATCCGATTTCTCCACAGGCATTGCGCCTACGCCGCCAACGTTCGACCCACCTGCCAGCTCGCCACTCCGCCGGCGATCACATGCCCGAGAGCGCGGCGATAGCCAACCAGAACGGCTGGCGGTAGCACAGGAGGTGTCTGCGGCTCATAGGTTATGTTTATCCTTCGGGATCGATATATGAGAGCCGCTTCGTGCCAGCCCTACCCGATTCCATCTTGCCAAGCACGAGATTGCGCCGCAGACTCGTTTGGAAGGTCAGCAGTACAATCCATCGGCACAGCGTCTTTCTGCCACATGAGGTACAGCCCATACCACATAAACATACATGTGAGTGCGATGCCAGCGATGGTATTCCAGACCGCTGGAAAATCATCCCTTCCAATAAAGCTGGTGAAGTCGATCAGCGTATGGGCGATGACCAGCGGCCACAGGATGCCTTTCTTGAGCACCACTGCGGCAAAGGCAAAGCCAACGGCCAGGGCATAGGCGATTTGTATCAAGATAGCGGCACCACTCTTGCCGGAAAGCAGATTCAGCGAATGCGACAGCCCAAACAGGAGCGCGGTGATGATGGCCGCCTGCCAGAGTCCGCGTGCCTTCAGCGCGTTGAGCATCAGCCCGCGAAAGATCGCCTCTTCGGCGAAACCGATCAGGAACGCAAGGGCAAGCAATTCCATGAATAGAAACAGGCTCGGTATGCTCAGCCCGACGCCGAGGTTGAGCAGGACGGGGATCAGGGGGGGCAGAAAAAAGAGCAGGTCGCGGGGGTGCGCGGGTCGCCTGAAGCCGACAGCCCGCCACCATCCCAGTGCGCTGATCGCGCCGATGACCAGCACGCTCAGGGTCGTAGTGGCCATGCCAGTGATGGCCTGATTGGAGAGCTGCGCGACCGATGCGATCGTGCCGGCGATCAGGTACACGGCAATGACGATGATCTCCAGGATTGCCACGAACCAGTACGGGTGGCGTTCGATAAAGCGCATGGTGTGAGGACCCTTTTCGACCATCAGATGCCAGATTACCACGGTAGCAACGGTGCTACACCGGCCACAACCGATGACGGCGCACCTTCTGGTGCTGCCGTTATTGGCGGTCGGACGATACCGGCTACGGGGTCGGCGCGAGGGCCGGCGGTGCCAGCGCCTGGGCCGCAGGTTTGCTAGCGCCACCGGCGCGGCGGGCTACGATCAGCGCGCCGAGGGCCAGCACAAAGCTCGCCAGCGAGACCAGCCAGCCCACATAGGGGATGCGCCCGAGTAGGACCAGCAGTAGCACGCCGCCGACCAGCGCCGCCAGATCGTTTGCCTCACGGCCATTCGCCGTGGCCAGCAGACGCCCGAGCCAGAGGCCGGTGATCAGCGGGCTGAGGAACCAGAGCATCGCCAGGATGCCGAACAGCGCCAGCCCCAGCACCACCCCCGGGAACCAGCCCCAGAACAGCACCATGATGAACACCAGCAGGGCCGATGCCACGGGCACGAAGATGAACAGGAGTGCGGCGAGCAGCCCGTACAGCCCGGCCCGGCCCGGCTGGGCGGCCAGGGCGCTGGCCGGGCCAGTCAGCAGGCGCGGCGACAGGCGCAGGGTCAGCCAGGCCAGCAGCGCAAAGCCCGCGAGCACGAGCGCTGTGCGAAGCAGCGACCCGAGCACTGCGGCAAGCGGGTCGGGGCGCTGCGCTGGCGTCGGTGGCGTGTACTGCACCGTGGACGCGATCGCTTCGAGGGCGGGATCTGGCTCCGGGCTGGTGTAGCGCAGGGCGCCGGAGATGTGCGCGCTGTCCGCCACGCGGATCGCGTTGGTCGCAATCTCCGCATTTCCGCCCACCTGGGCCGCAAGCGTCGCCGTGCCCATGCCTAGCCACAGATTCCTGACGATCGTGCCGTCAATGTTCCCGGCACCAGCGCCAAGCACCGCATCGCCGCCAACCCGTGCGCTCGCGGCCAGACGAATGCCTTCGGTCAGCGGCTGAGCGCCTGCGGCAAATGAGCTCATGCTCATGGTGTTGCCGCCCCCGCCGGCGATCAGATCCTCGCCGATCGTCCCCGCGACGGCGATCTCGGCGCCCGCCGCGCGCATGTCGCCATCGACCCGCCCGTTCATCTGGATGCTCGCGCCGGCCAGCAGCGCGTCGCCCGTGACCGTGCCATTGATCACAATGGTCCTGCCACCGGCGATCAGATCGCCATCGACCGTGCCATCAATATAGATCTCCGACGCCGCGATGTAGAGGTCATCGCTGACCACCTGGCCCGCGGGGAGCCGGTAGACATCCGTGCCCGCGAACGCCGCCGCCCGAGCGGTCTGGGTGACGGTCACGCTCAGCACGATGCCGAGCGCCACGGCCAGCCAGAAGCGCACCTGTGTGAATCGACTCATATGCTCCCTCTCACGATGATTACTCGTCGTCGATCACCCGTTCCGGAACGCCAGTACACGAGATCGTAGATTCAGTCTAGCGCGTGCGGTTCTTGGTGCGATGAAGATCGCTCATCACGCGCGCTCAGCGGATTGCGGTGCCGTGCCCAGCGCGAGCGCGCGCCGCAGGCTCGGCTGGAAGCTCAGGAGCACAATCAGCAGCCCCAGGCCGCCATACACGAACTGCAGCCAGTCCGTCCCGCGCATCATCAGCATCTCCGTGACGATCCAGATCACCTGACCCAGGCCGATGGCGACCGCCGCGCTCCACGCCCAGTGCGCGCCGGTGAAGCGCGTCAGCGCCGTGCCGAGTGGCCAGGCTGGGCGGAACCAGAGCGCCAGCAGCGTGGCGAACGAACCGATGCCAAAGACGATCCCGAGCAGCAGGCCGGGGATCAGGAAGTCGCGAAACGGGGAGAACTGGAGGATGCTGAGGGGGATCTGCAGCCAGGTGCCGGTCGGGTTGAGCGTGAGCACGATCCCGCCGAAGGCGGCGCTCAGGCCGAGAAAGGCGAGGCAGCCAAGTAGCCAGCGCAGGCTGACCGGTCGCGCAGGCGATCCCGTTTGCGGCGATGGTTCATCGACGGGACGCCGCCACATTTCGTATACCGCGCCGGCCAGCATGCCAATGCAAGCGCCAGCGATCATCCCGAGCAGCATAGCGCCGAACAGGAGCCCGACGACCATGCCGAGCCCGGCTCCAATGCCGAGCCCGGCTCCAATGCCGATGCCTCCCCCGACTCTGGTGTTGCGCAAGCGAGCTGCCGTTTCATCCGCAGCGCCCGCCGCCTCGATGTGGCCGTGGTCCTGATTCATCGTGTTCCCTCTCCGCTAGCATTCACTACCACTGCCGGTGCCATCGTGTCCTCGGGCGGTCGCATACGCCACATGCGGTCCGTGATGATCAGCGTCAGCGTCATGATCGCCATGGCGGCGTATACGCCCAGCGTGACCGGTAGCCAGAAGCCGCCGCTGTTGTTGACGGCGGTGTGCAGCAGCACGACCAGCCAGAGATTGCCCTTGGTGCGGTTGAAGCACCAGGTGAACAGCACCGTGGTCGGAACCGTGGTGACGATGCGCAGCAGAATGCCGGGCAGTCCGTCGGGAAAGATGCGGTGCGCGACGCTCGCGTTTCTTGGTTGACGGCTAGCGCTGATCAACTGATCAGGCTAACCGTAAACGCGAAGCGCACCGCATCAATACAGAAATGATAGGCGAGCGCGGATTCGTAGTCGCGCTTGATATAGATAAGCCCCAATGGGATGCCATACATCAGGGGGATAAAAGAGGGGTGCGCTAAACATAAGGTGAGCGAGTCCGGGGCGCGCTAAACATAAGGTGTGGGATCGGGGCGGTGGGGGCGGGATCGGCGAGCGAGGGGCGATCATCGCGGGGCAGATCGGGGCGGCGGGCAGCGTGGCGGCAGGTGGGCGGGCGTGGGCGGCGGGCGGCGACGGGCCGCACCGGCGCTGCGTTCGCTGTTGGACGCAGGGAGTCATGCCCCGGCGCCAAGGGTGAGTCGGCCCAGGTCGGGGTCAGGTCACTCGGTTGTCGTCAGCGGACGTCGCATCCGTGTCCCCCTGGCTGCCCACCACCACCACCACCGCGCGAATCAGCCGGGGGTCACGGGCGTCGCCCGCCGCAGCTTAGCTCTGGGTCAGCTGCCCCTCCTCAGCGGCAGCGGCGGCGCGCACGCGCAGGAGCGCACGCACATTAATAAGGAGGTAGCGCAGGGTGTTCGCGTTGACGATCGCCTGGCCCCGCCGCAGCTTCGGGTGCAGGATGTCGAGCGCCTCGGCCTGGCTGTTGATCCGCTCGACCATCGTGCGCAGGGCGTAGAGTTGCTTATAGTCGTCGCCCTCGCGGTCGAGCTCGTGGCGGATGCGCGCACCCTTGGTGTTGGCGATCGTCGTGCTGCAGCCGCCCTTGGCGAAATGCGGGTCGGCGCAGGGGCACGGCTCGCCGGTCACGCGCGGCTGGAGCAGCGGGCAGGTGTACTTGGCCCGCTCGTGCGGCTCCAGGCCGCTGGTGCGGTCCATGTAGGTGAACTGGAGGTGCATCGGCAGGCTGGCCGCGCACAACGGGGTTCCGTCCGGGGCGAAGGTGCGCTTGGCCCGCTTCGGCCCGCCGGGGTTGAATGGCACGGCGGCGACGCCGCCGGCCTGGTCGAAGTAGTCGTAGACGTAGTGGGCGTCGAAGGCGGCGTCCCAGGTGCCGAAGCGCGGCCGGCGGCCGAGACGGGCCTCGACCTGAGCCATCAGCGGGCGGAAGTGGCTGGGGTCGGACTCATTGAAGGGCCGGGTGCGCTCGGCCAGCACCACCTCGGTGCCATCGGGCAGGCGGGTAACGACGATGCCGCTGGCGTAGCCCCAGAAGATGTCCACGCCGACCTGCAGCTTGGACGCGGGCTTGGCATCGGTGGTCGGGGCGGGGTGGTCGGGGCTGGCCTCCTCGGCGGGGGCGGCGTTGCGGCGCTTCTTGACGCCAAGCTTGCAGTCGGGGTCGCCAACGGGCTGGCGGGTCTTATCGAGCCGGCCCTCTTTGATGAACTGCTTCGGGTTGTTCTCCTTGACCCAGGCGAGGATGGCCTGGGTGTCACCGGCGATGATGTCCCCAAACGTGGCCTGCTGGTCGGGCGGGAGGGTCGCCTTAAGCAGATCGATGCTGGCCGAGAGCAGGAACTGGAGGGCGGGGTTGGGGAGGTGGCGCAGGACGCTGCTGAGCTGGCGGCGATTGGGGACGCTGGCGGCCACGTCGAAGCCGTGGGGCGCGGCCGGGTCGGGGACGCGGGCGAAGCCCAGCCAATAGACCAGGGCCGGGTGCTCGATCAGGTAGGTGCGCAGGTCGCTCATGAAGCGCTTGTCCTCCTGGAGCTTGACGAGGTAGGCGGCGGCGAAGGAGACGCGCGGCTGGGGGTGGGGGCCGGGCCAGGGATGGTCGGTCGGGCGCTCGGGGAACTGATCCCAGGGCAGGGCGCCGAGCAGGGCGCGGTACTTCTGGACGACGGGGTCGGTCTCGACCCAAGCCGGGAGCGGAGCGGCGGGATGAATGAGCGGGCAGGGGTCATCGGGCGACGAGGCGACAGGCGGACAGGCCGGCGCGGGCCGCAGGTTGGCGACGAGCCGGTTGATGATTTGGCGAAACGGGACTACCATGAGGGTACTCCAGATCGCGGTGGCGTGGTGTGTCGTAACTCAATGCTACCGCATCTGGAGTACCTTAGGCAACGACGGGGGATCGGGAACCGCCATCGCCCGCCCGAGAACCGCCGTCGCCGACCGACGGCCATTGCGGGCCGAGCGACGCCAATCCTATGTCAAGGAGCGCCCGGCGGCGATCTGCCGTCGCCCCGAACCGAACCGCCGTCGCTGGGCGACGCGAATCTTATGTTTAGCGCACCCCTCATAAAAAGGATAAACAGTGGATTCGATAGGGATTGCGGATAATGGGCCAATACGTGGATGCATACCGAGATCATCAACGCCGCCGTGAGCGCGCGCTGTGGTTTCTGGCGGCTTGTGGGGCGCAACACTGCATAGAAAAGGGTCAATAGGAACAATCGCGCCCACGTTTCCTCCAAGAGGGCCGGTTGCAGTGCATACACGGCTTTCCACCAGTGATCAAATCGGCGATCCGAATCGGTCAGGAGGCTGCTCGTCAGCGACGCGATATTGAACAATGCGGGCGGCAACGCCATCACGCATCCCCAGCAGAGACTCTGGAACGCGTTGCGAATCTGTCCATCGTACAGCCGAATGCTGGTGAGCCGTGTATGGGTGAGCAGGACCACGCCCGCCATCGCCTGAAAGGCAATCAGGAGCGCATTGATGATCGCTCCTTGTGCGTTCGTGGGCTGCATGATGCGTTCGACCAAGAACAGTGCCGCAAACACACTGATCCCGGCGAGCACGACCTTCCGGTTCATGTGTTTGCGCAGAACAATCAGCATGACAATGGCCAGCAGCGTGCTCAGCGGAACCATCAGCCAGCCGTTACCCAGGATCACACCTGCCACGACAAACACGAACCCAGCGAGCGTGCTGACGAACGCCACCATGACCCAATACGATTAGGACTTACGCAGTTGAAAATCGAAAACCGCTTTGCAAAGCCTTAAACCACGATTCTGCCTGCTGAGCGGGCATGGCTTCCAGTTGCGGTAAACCGTTTCAACTGCGTAAGTCCTAACGATGTGAAGACGCTCACGATCGGCGAAAAATCTGGCAAGGCATCCGCCGTAGGTCGGCTGCGTGCGAGCCACCAGATCAGCACCATGGTGTACGCTAGCGCAAACAGTGTTCCCACACCCTTGAGATTGTCGATCTTCAGGATCAGCCCCATCCCAATCAAAATGACTGCGACGGCACCGACCACGACCAGTGTTGCGGTCGGGTAATCGGTGCGCGCACGTTGGTTCGGTGCTGGTTCAAGATGGTGTTCCACATGCCGTCCTTATGCACTACGGGATGTTCACGTGCGTATTCGCGCATCGGTTAGGCCACCGCGTTCATCGTCATCGCCCTTCAGTGGTCATCCAATGCCTCAACCCGCCCCTCCGCCGGCACTGTCGTGCCCTCGGACGACCGCATACGCCACATGCGGTCCGTGATGATCAGCGCCACCGTCATGATGGCCATCGCCGCGTATACGCCCAGCGTGACCGGTAGCCAGAAGCCGGCGCTGTTGTTGACGGCGGTGTGCAGCAGCACGACCAGCCAGAGATTGCCCTTGGTGCGGTTGAAGCACCAGGTGAACAGCACCGTGGTTGGAACCGTGGTGACGATGCGCAGCAGGATGCCGGGCAGGCCGTCGGGAAAGATGCCGTGGTAGACGCCCTGGAGGTGCAGCGGCGCGTGCCAGAGGCCCCAGACCACGCTCAGCAGCAGGCTGGCCACCAGCGGGCTGTGCCGCGCCTGGAGGCGTGGCAGGGCAAACCCGCGCCAACCGACCTCTTCGCCGAGCGGCCCGCCGTAGAGCAGCGTCGCCATGAAGGTCGTCACCAGCAGCGGCAGCAGCGCGCGCACCGGCTCGGCGCGGGGGAAGGGCGGCAGCGGCTGCCCCAGCAGCGTCATCAGGGCGATCCCGGCCGCGCTGATGATCACCGGCAGCAGCAGCGCCGCGCCGTACCAGATCGGCGGCACCCGCCAGGCAGTGAGGGTGTGCAGGAGCGCGCGGACGCCAAGCCGGCGGCTGAAGCTGCTCCACACGACCCAGGCCGGCAGCAGGGTGATGGCCAGCCACAGCAGCGCCGCCACCAGTGGGCGGGGGCTGCCGAGCGGGTTCGACGCGATCATGAGGTTCAGCCACACGGTGCCCGCCAGTACCCCGCCTGCTAGCCAGAGCCGGCGTCGGGGCGAGGCCACCGCCTGCCGCTCTGGGCGCAGCAGCCCCGCGAGGGCCATGGCCGCCAGCGTGGGGCCGTAGGCGGCGATGATGCCGAGCCAGCGGGCGCTGATCGGATCGGCGCCGGCAAGCAAGCCCTGGAGTCCCCAGAGGCTCCAGGAGATCGCGTAGGTCAGGCCGACGAAGGCCAGCAGCGGGTGCCGCTGAGCCAGCCCGCGCAGCTGCGGTGCGATCGTTGCGACGGCGCTCACGGCGCGCGCTGCCGGATCGACCCGACGCCGCTGACCTGCTGATGCAGCTCGGGGCTGCCGATGTACGCGATGCTGCCCGCGCCGCTGATCGTGGCATCGAGCCGCTGGCGCGCGTTCACCACCACGCTGCCCAGGCCGCTGAGATCGACGGTTGCCCGGTCACTCACCAGCGCCGCGCCGTCGTAGCTGCCCGCGCCGCTGAGCGTCACGCGCTGCTCCGCCACCGCCCCGGAGGTCGTCACCGTGCCCGCGCCCGCGTGCATGACCGTGAGCATGTCGCCGCTGAGATTGGACACCGTGATCGAGGCCGCGCCGGCGAGCGTGATCGCGGTGAGGTCCTTGACCGTTACCGTGAAGGTGACGCGGGTGGCGTCGCTGAAATCCTGGTCGGGCTTGATGCCGAGGTAAAGTGTATCGCCGCGCACCTCGCCCAGCATGATCGCCTGCAGGTTGTCGTCGGTCTCGACCATGAGGCTGTCGGCGTCGCCCTGGGTGATCACGACCTCACCCACGCCAGAGATATCGATCGCCGTGAAGGCGCCGACCTCGCGCGTTTCGGTCGTGACCTTGCCAGAGCCGCGGATCTGGCCCGCAGTGCCGAGCGATACGATGCCGCAGCCGCTGAGCGCCAGGCCCATCAGGACGAGTAGCGTGAGCCGAAGTAATGTAGACATGCAAGCCTCATCTTCCCTTGTATGCGTAAACACCGGGCGCCCTGCTCAGGATGGGCGATCCTCCTGGCGCTCATCGTGGTTCGCGGTATCGCTGCGTTTGCGCTTCTGATCGAGGCTCGCACCAATCGCCGCGCCAACGCCAACGCCTATCGCGAGCCCGATAGCAAGATTGTTCAACGCAACACCAAGAGCAAGCCCAAGCATCATTCCGATGGCAATGCCTACGCTCATCTGGCTCTCTTTCGCGGGGCGGCGCTGCGATTCCTGGTCCTTCGATTCCTGGCCCATGGTGTCGTTGCTCCTCATGCGCGCTGACGGCGGCCCATGCGGGCTGCGCTGCCTCAGCGGCCCTCATACGTCTCCGGCAGCACGGTCTCGCGCATGATCGTGCCGAACTGCGCGAACTGCTCGAAGGCCACCGAGTGCGCGGCATTGTCGAGCGTGAACATGCGCTTGGTCGGTGCCTCAAGGGCGCCGAACCACTCCTGGGTCAGGTCGCGGCGCGCGGCGAGCTCGGCGGTGCCGTCGAGGATGTAGACCGGCGTGTCGAGACGCGGTACGTCGCGGCGGAAGTCGACCTCCTGAAGCTGCGGGTACAGCACCGTGAACGTGTCTATCAGGCCGCGCAGCACGTTGAACTTCTCGACCAGGTTGTACTCGCTGGCCAGCACGCCATACGGCCCGATGCCGGCGGCGTTGCCGAGATCCATGTAGGCCTGCGATGGCGTGTAGGGCTGGTAGAGCGACTCATACTGCTCCATCGCGAAGATGTTCGCGTAGGGGATATCGGCGTAGGGCGGCTGGCCGTAGGCGCGCATCTGGGCCGCGAGCTGCGTGTCGCCATTGCGCGCCGCGAGGTCGAGCACGTCCTGGTAGAAGCGCCGGTCGGTCTCGCGCACGTTAACCATCTGACCGCTGCCGATGAAGGCGTAGAACAGCTCGGGCTGGCGCTGCACCGCGAGCACGCCCAGGATGCTACCCCACGACTCGCCCACGACATAGATCTTCGGCTCGTCGAAGCGCTGGCGCAGATAGTTGGTCAGCTCAATCGTGTCATTGATCGCCTGGTCGAGGGTCAGCGTCGCGGTCGGATCAAGCGCCGCGTACGACTTGCCGGTGCCGCGCTGATCCCAGTCAACGATCACAAAGTCGTGTGACAGGTCATCCAGCACCACGCGGGTGAAGGGCAGGCCACTCATCCCCGGCCCGCCGTTGAGGTAGAGCAGCACCGGCTTGTCCGCGCTATACCCGCGGATCATGATCGTCTGATCGTGCCCGCCGAGGCGCACGGTCGTCAGCTCGGCGATGCTGCCCGGCAGCGACTTCCCATCTGCGCCGAGGATGGGCGGGGTGCTGGCTGGCAGGGCGAACCCGATGGCCAGGGCGGCCAGGAGCAGGGTGGCGAGCGCGGGCAGCACCCAGCGCCAGACGGCCATTCCTGACCGCGGCGACGATCCGCTCAGCTCGCGTGCGAGGACGGTGCCCAGGTAGGCCCCGAGGATCATCGGGATGACCGCCACCAGCCCGTAGAGCCCGCGCCCGAGCACGAAGGCCAGAATCCCATAGGTGTTGTCCAGGCGGATCGCCCCGGCGGTCGGCCCCAGCAGCTGCGGTCGGGCCAGTTCAAGCGCCGCGATATGGACGAGCGGCGCGAGCAGCAGCGCCCAGCGCGAGCGCATCACCAGCCCGGCGAGCGCGCCGACAAGCGCCCCGCCCGCCAGCACCAGCAATGCCTGGGCCTGGGTGGTGGGGCCACGCGGCACGATCACGCTGACCAGCACGCCCGCCAGCGCGGCGATCCCCACCGCCAGGGCAACCCCCAGCAGACGGCGGTTCCAAATGCCCGCCAACCATGGTGGAGCGCGGTATGTCGGAAGGAGTTGATTCACGTGTGCTTGGTTATGCTCACTACGCATTACGCTTCCCTTTTGTCGCTTCGATCGGTTTTCACTGGCCAGCATGCGGTCACTTGCTTCATAGTTTCGGTACAAACACGCGCATCCCGTCGCGCGCATCCATGATCCGGGCCGTGGCCGGGTAGCGCAGCGCGATCCGCGTCATCCAGAGATCGCCGCTGGCGCCACTCGCGTTGACGGCGCCACAGATCACGCAGAGGGTCGCCCATTGATATCCCGGCAGCAGCCAGATGCCCAGCATGGCCAGCACGCTGATCAGGGTGAACGGCGCAAGCAGGATGCGCACATAGGTGTTGCGCTGGTAGGCATACCCCGGCGAGGTGGCATAGAGCATCAATCCTTTCCAGACGATGCCATAGCGCGGGGTTGCGCCCGCCAGCCGCATCACCAGGCCGTGCGTGATCTCATGCGCCACCAGGGTCAGGCCAACCCCGATCAGCAGCGCGCCGCCCTCGCCCAGACCGAGGGTGAACGAGCCGGTCAGCGGGAGCTTCCCCAGGCCGATTGCCAGGCTGGCAAACAGCAGCCCAAAGAGGACAAAGCTGACGAGTGCGAGCGCTTGTATGAAAAACAGGCGGCTCGGCTTCTCGGCAACGCGCCAATACAGGACTTCGTGATACGCCTCAGGCAATGTGCCTGCGGCGCGTATGGGTGCAGCGCTCGTGATCATGATTCCCCTCCATGCTGCGCTCGTTGGATCGCAAGCGATCGGTACGCGCAGGTATGGATGAGTATCGCAGGCCCGCGCCCCGCCGGTATGAAGGTCGCTCATCTGGGGTGGTGTCGCGCAGCGCCTGAGCGCGGGTCGCGGATACGGCGCAGTGCGCCGATACCGGCGAGCAGGACGCCCAACGCCCCGCTACCCACGATGACCTCAACGGAGCGGCATGCTGCGTCTTTCTGGTCGTCTTGCGTCGAAAAATCGCGCCTCGCGCCTCCTGCTCCAGCAGGAGAGGTCGCCACAGTCCTTCTCCGCGAAAAACCATAACTACCCTGTTGGGGAGCACAAGCCGTCTGAGAGAAGGGCGCTCATGCAGAGTTCGCCAGCGGTATCGGAGATGCGGAAGAGCCGATTTTTCGTGATGACCTGCGGTGTCGTGTGTGTGGCTTCGATCTGCATGCAGACCTCAACGCGGCGCGGAATAGTGCGGCCACGTACCATGCCAGCATCGCTAGACGTGATGCTGGCGGGCTGCCGGTCAACCAGCCAATCGTGTCTGTTTCGACGCGGCTCGACTGAGCTCGCCGAAGTCCTCGGCATCGGAAGTGAGGCCCAAGCTGTCGCGTTTACGCGACAGTCAGTTGATCAACAACCACACCATGCACGAACCCCTCGATCCAAGCGACTCGGATCGGGGGGTTCTCGGTTGTCGCTGCTTCGGTACCGGGCGCTACGCTGGCTCGGCGGCCTCGCGAAGGGTGCGGTCGGCGTTGGGCATCAGCAGACCCAGTTCGTCGCAGACGACCTTGACCTTCTGAGCCGGCTCGCCGGTGCGCCGTCCGCCGAACACAGCGGCGGTGAGGTCGCCACGGCTGGAGTGGCGCGGTGCCTCGGCCAGGATCTTCGCCCGCTCCTCGGGCGAGACTACCACCTTCGGGCCACTCTTGCCGCTCGCCTCGCCGGCGGCCGTGGCGGGGGGCGGGGGCGGGGTGATGCTGCGCGGGCTGGCGGTCTTGGGCATCCGTGCCAGCGCCTCCTCACGATCCTCCAGGGATATCAGGGGGGTACGCACCGAAACGACCTCGCGCCCATTGCGCGCGGTGAAGTAGCCGCGCCCTGGCAGCTTGTGGGGCGGGATCGCGCCGAGCTTCTCGATCTCATCGGGGCGCATGCCGATATTCGGCTCCACTGACGATTCGCTGGCCTGAAATCCGGCCAGGAAGGTGCCGAAGTGCGTGCGCCAGCGAGTGGCTCGCCGGCTGTTGTTCTGGGCGTCCACGAGGTAGATGATCCCGGCGGCCAGGGAGGTGCTCATCTCGGAGGCCATCCACTCA
>NZ_JAIEWN010000046.1 GCF_019599295.1 Oscillochloris sp. ZM17-4
CCATAACCGTCGCGAGCTGCCCCCCGCGCAGCTCGGCGGCGTCGCAGACGAGGAGGCCCAGGCGCTCGCCGCGTTTGTGGCCCGGCCCGACGAGCCGGCGGCGCGCGCGCGCGGCCAGCGGCTCTGCCGGGCCGGTCTCGGCGAGCGGAGCGTCGTCATGCTCGCCCAGACGGCCCGCCACTTCTTCCTCAGCGACGCCCCCGAGCACCTACGCATCCCCGCGATCGACCTGATCGATCGTTACCAGGGTGAGATCATCTGCGGGTTCATCGAGGCCCACACAGCCATCACCCGCGAAGAGCAGGAGCAGATTCGATCAGCGATCCAGCGCGCGGCCAGCCGCTACGCCATTCACCTGGACGGCACCGCCGATATCGCCCGCGCGACCACATCTATCCTCGACCTCGACGAGCTGCTGCAGACCGCCGTCGATCTCTTCCACGAGCGGTTTGGCTTCGCCTACGTCGCGATCTTCCTCACCGACCCGGAGAGTCGCTGGGCCAGCCTCCAGTCCAGCGCCGGCGAGGCCGGCCATGCGCCGCTGCGCCCGGGCCACCGCCTGAGTATCGGCGGGGAGTCGCTGGTGGGCTGGTGCATCGCCCACGGCGAGTACCGCATCGCCCTCGATGTCGGCGCGGAGGCGATCAGCTTTGATATCCCCGTCCTGACCGACATCCACTCCGAGATGGTCATCCCGCTCAGCACGCGCGGCCGCGTTATTGGCGCCATGGCGCTTCAGAGCCGCCACAACGGCGCTTTTTTGGGGCAGGACCTCGCCGTGATCCAGACTACGACGGGCCAGCTCGCCAACGCGATCAGCAACGCCCGCATCTTCGGGGAGCATGAGCGCACCGCACAGGAGCTGCGCGAGGCCAGAGACGCCGCTGAGGCGGCGAACCGGGCCAAGAGCACCTTTTTGGCTAACATGAGCCACGAGCTGCGCACGCCGCTGACCGCGATCATCGGCTACAGCGAGCTGCTGCGCTACGACGCGAGGCAGCGGGGCTACCCCGAAATGATCGCGGATCTGGACAAGATCAACGCGGCCGGCCAGCAACTGCTGGCGATCATCAACGATATCCTCGACCTGTCGAAGATTGAGTCTGGTGAGACGCAGATCTTCACCGAGACCTTCGACCTCAGCGCGCTCCTGATCGAGGTGCAGGCGACGGCCGCCCCGCTGATCCAGAAGAACCATAACACCTTTGAGATCCAGCTCCCGGACACGATCGGCCTGATACACTCGGACATGACAAAGATCCGAAAGATCGTGCTCAACCTGCTGAGCAACGCCGCCAAGTTCACCGAGCATGGCCGGGTCTCCCTGCGCGCGCAGCGCGAGCTACGCGATGGCAGGGAGTGGGTCGCGATCAGTATCATCGATACCGGCATCGGTATCAGGCCCGAGATGATCGAGAAGCTGTTCCAGGATTTTACGCAGGCCGATGAGTCGCTAACCCGCAGACACGGCGGCACGGGGCTCGGCCTGGCGCTCAGCCAGCGGCTCTGCCAGCGGATCGGCGGCATGATCGACGTGACGAGCGAGTTCGGCGTCGGATCGACCTTCACCGCACACTTCCCGCAGTCTATGCCGTTCGTACACCGATACGATGAGCGTGCGCTAGGCACGTAGCGCGGCAGATACTTCTTTTGAGCCTGGCTGACCAGCACCAGCGTCGCATCAATCGTGCCATCGCTGCCGTGGTCGATGTGCAGCGTGATCGCCCCGCTGCCGTCCCACGCGCGATAGTTAACCGTGTCGTATCATGGCAGCAGGCAGCCGTACCCTGTCTGTTAGGACACCGAGCCATGAACCGAGCGACCGTTGAGCTTCAGCCCGTCACCGATGCCACGTTCAGCGACCTGAACGAGAATCTGGTGCGCGAACATATCACCACGGCCGTGCGGCGTCGCGCCTACAAGGACTCGACCGACCCGCGCACCTACCTGCTACAGCACCACTGCCTCGTCGAGGTGGGCGAGCAGCTCATCCCCACCGTGCTCGGCATCCTGACCTTCGCCCGCGACCCTAACCTCTGGCTACCCCATGCCGGCATCGACGTGATTCAGTTCGCCAGCCCGCTGCCGAACTCGACGAAGATGCTGCTCTCGCGACAGGTGCGCGGCGATGTGGTGAGCCTGATCGACCAGGCGGCCGAGCTGCTCTGGGCGCGCACCGAGCACCGGATCACCCTGCGCGGCACCCGCAGGGCCGAGCTCGACGCCTACCCGCTGGTCGTACTCCGCGAGCTTACGGCAAATGCGGTGCTGCACCGCGACTGGGGCATCACCGGCTCGCGCATTCGCATCCAGATCTTCCCCGACCGGATCGAGTGGATCAGCCCCGGAGGGTTTCCGGGCCGGCGCAAGACCATATCGTTCGAGACGCTCCTCAACGAGCACCAGCTGCGCAACCACTACCTGGCCCAGCTGCTCTACCTCTCTGAGCGGCTAGAGGCATTCGGGCTCGGCTACGACTCGGTGGCTGAGGCCATGCGCGATGCGCCCCGCACGCCTGTTGTGACAAGCAGGCCCGAGCAGTTCAGCGTCTGCGTCTGGGGGAAAGACCTCCCTGGGGAACATCGCGTGATCACTCCGATCAAGATGAGCGAGCGGCAGAAGAGCATCCTTAGCCTCCTCGCCAACCCCGCCACGCAGACAGTGCAGTCCTTGGCCGAAGCCCTCGAGGAGACACCGCGCACCATCCAGCGCGACCTCCGCGGCCTCCTAGAGGCTGGCATGATCATCGCAGAGGGACATACGCGGAGTCGGCGCTATCGCGTCACGCGCGACCCGAACAACGCGTAGGTAAAAAAATCGCATCAGGACGGGCTATTCTCGGCCCCGAGCCCCCATACGCCACGGGGCTGGTCATGTCGCAAAACCGCGCCGCAGCGAGCAGACCGGCTCGTGATCGATGGCGTTTTAGCCCTTTACAATGAGCTAAAACGCTTACGGGCTGGCACGTATTTCACAGAATGTCGCGAAAGGGCCAGATGTCGCGAAACGCTTTTCGCCGATTCAGAGCTTTTGCGCATCCAGACGCAGAGAATAGCGTATCGACTACGTCTCCCAGATGAGGCGTCAATGTCGCGAAATGCCTTTTGCGACATTGCATGCGCCCGAAACTGTCGCGAATATGGCGCGAAAAAGTATTGAGTTGCGCCATCTGTTCTGATAAAATTATGCGCTAAAGGGTGATGTAGCGGAAGGGTCTCACCCTCCGCAAATGCCCCATCCGCCCGATCCACCTTGATAAGAAAAAGGCTGGGCCGCGCAGCGTCAACTGCACGGCCCAGCCAAAAAGGACAAGGAAGGAAGACCAGACTACGAGCGCCCGTCTCGGATTCCCAACCATTCGAGCACTCGTGGAACCTCTCACATCTGTAAGGCAATGGCAATGGCAATGGCAATAGAGATAGAGAGAGAATTCTGTTGCCATAGTAGCATCCGAACGATCTCCTTGTCAATACCTTGACCGGGGAGCCTAATGTTGTGTTGCCATAAATAGGCAACGCCAGGAGCGACGAGCATGTCTGTAGCAGCCTACACGCCACAAACACCTCAGCGAGAATCTCGCGTCGCCGCCGACTCGCCGGCGACCTATGTTCCGCTGCCGCGCCGCCTGATGGAAGATCTGCGCAACGCACCCGTCGCCCTTGGCGCGTATGCGCTGCTGGCGCGCCGCTACCAGATCAGCGCCGCGCCAACCCCGCTCTCGCCGGGCGATCTTCAGCTCTACGACCCCGCCCTCAGCTACGGCGCGGCGCGGCGCGCGCTCGACCGCCTCGTCGACACCGGCTACGCAGTTGTCACCGACAGCTCCGGTCGTAAAACCAGCTATCTGCCCAGCTGGGGGAAAGTGGACGCCGCCCCGCGCCCATGGGATCGTACGGTGCCGGGCTGGGGGCGGCCTCGTCACATCGCCGCCGTCCGCCTTGACGACCGCCTGCTCGATGTCTGTATGGGACGCCTGCGCCCCCACCCAGACCACCCAGCCGTGATCGAGCGCTATGTCGCCGCCCCGCTCATCAGCCTCCGCACCATCGGGACCTATGCCCTGGCCCTTGCGGGCATTCCCATCCGCAGCACCACACTTGCCACCCTCGGCCTGTGCGATGCGACGGGACGGCCACTCCCGCTCCCCGATGACGCCACCATCCTTGCTGCCGCATCCCAACGCGCGGCGACCGATGCCGCCAGCGGCCTCACCCCCGCTGGCTGGCAGCACGCAGGCTTCACATTGCGCACCCCGGCACCTCCAAGGGGCCAAGCACTTTTTTTCGCGCCCGACGGGGGGAGCATGTTCGAGGGGGAGATCGGTCACCTGTCCGGGGACATGATCGGGGACATGATCGGGGACATGATCGGCATGTCCTGTAGTGATGAGATCGAGAATAGCCGACTAGAATGCGTCAAAACACCTCCCATCGAGCCGCCCGCGAGATCACATGGATCTACAGAATCAGACGGAGCTAACCTAACCACCACCACCCAGCCAGACACGCGTGCAGCAACAGCCGTAGATGGTGGTGGTGGAGAAATACGTACATCAGAGCCCCGGCCCGATCAGCCGCCGCCGCAGAACGAGAGCGTACGTCTGCTGCGCGCCATCGGCGTACGCGCCGACGTCGCCGCCACATTTGCGAACCGACCAGGTGATCACATCCACAACGTGATTGCCAAGGCGCGCGCACAGCAGGGCGTGCGCGACCTCGCCGCGTGGGTCGTCAGTGCGCTTCGTGCGCTCCCCGCCGCCGAGGAGATCATGCCCCCTCCCCCGAAAGTCTCCGAGCGGGCGATCCTCTTCCACTCAGGCATCTCTGGCTATGACCGCCAGCGCTGGCTGGCCATCTTCCGCAGCGCCGACCTCGCAGATCGTCCGGCCATCCTCGCCCGCTTCCATGCGCAGCACCCCGAAGAGGAATCGCATGTCAATACCGCCTAGCCCGCCCTTCGATCTCGCCGCCGAGCGTGCGACACTAGGGGCCATCCTCCTGGAGCGTGATGCCATTGTCGTTGTCGCCTCGTTCCTAACCCCGGCGCACTTTTACCTGGAGCGGCACGCCCAGATCTTTCAGGCCATGCTGACTTGCTACCAGCGGCGTGAGCCCCCCGATCTCACGACAGTCGCCGCCGAGCTGCGGCGGCAGGAGCAGCTTGAGCTCGTGGGCGGCATGTCCGCGATTGGCGAGCTTGCGGCGGAGGTTCCGACGGCGGTGCATATCGAGTACTACGCCCGCATCATCGAGCGCACCGCCGTCGGTCGAGCGCTGATCGAGGCCGCCGGGCAGATCGCGGGCCTGGGCTACGACGACAGCCGCCCGATCGAGGATCGCTTAGACGCGGCGGCTCAGCATATCTACCAGCTGGCTGCAAAGCGCCAGATCGGCCAGGACTTTGTCGCGCTCTCCCAGATTGTCAGCGAGTACTTTGATACGATCCAGGATACCGCTGACGAAGGCGATCTGCTCGGGCTGGGCACGGGTTACCCAGATCTGGACATCATCAGCCAGGGGATGAAGCCGGGCGAGCTGGTGGTGCTTGCGGCCCGCCCTGGGGTGGGTAAGACCGCAATGGCGCTCTGTATCGCCCGCTATGTGGCCCTACGCGGGCACCGGGTCGGCATCTTTTCAATGGAGATGGATCGTGAGCTTCTGGCGCAGCGGCTCGTGGCGATGGAGCTGGGGCTCGCCACGCCGCATGCGCTGCGGCTGCTGCGGCGTGGCGACCAGACGGCGATCAACGCGCTGGCGCGGGTGTCTGAGCTACCGATCCATATTGACCACACGCCTTCGCTGAACGTCATGGCCATCCGTGATCGGGCGCGGCGCCTGTCCAGCGAGCGGCGGATAGACCTCTGGATTGTTGACTACCTCCAGCTGGCCCAGGGGCCGAGCGAGCGCGACGATGAGGTGCGGCGGATCACGGCGGTCTCGCAGGGGCTGACCAGCCTCGCCCGCGAGCTGCGCACGCCGGTGCTGGCGCTCTCGCAGCTCTCGCGAGCGGTAGAGGGGCGCGCGGAGCACATCCCCATGCTCTCCGACCTGCGGGGCTCGGGTAGCATTGAGCAGGATGCCTCACAGGTCTGGTTCATCTACCGGGACGAGCTGTATAACCGCCAGACGGAGTATCCCGGTATGGCCGAGATCCACGTGGCGAAGCATCGCAACGGAGAGACGGGGATGGCAACGCTGCGCTTTGATCGTGCGACCACCCAGTTTCGTAGCCTGAGCAGCCGCCAGATATCGTCCGTACGCTGAGCAGGATGTGATGATGTCTTCGTACCGCTTGTGCTTGCACGTTCGTTCGCCTTCTCATATAATGTCCCACATCGGACAAGCATCTAAGATAGAGTGGCCTATGCTCACCACACGTCAGGCCGCCGAGCGCCTCGGAGTCACACAGCGCCAAGTGCGTCGCTTTGTGGTTGCCGGGCAGCTCGTCGCACAGCAGATCGGCGACTACCCCACCGCCCCTTGGGTGATCACCGAGGAGAGCCTGAATTGCCTGATCGTCGCTCGCACACACGACCCGCCGCGCAAGGGGCGCCGGTCCGATGCCGCCGCTATGGAGAGGAATCGCCAATGACCGTGCTTGCCGTTGCGATCCAGAAGGGTGGTACTGGGAAGACGACGACTACGCTCTCGCTCGGCGTGGAGCTCGGGCGTATGGGGCGGCGCGTGCTGCTGATTGACATCGACCCGCAGAGTAACCTCACCCAGGCGGTTGGACATGACCCGACCCAGATCGAGCACTCCGTCTATGAGGTGCTGCTCAACCCTACCTACGGGCCGGAATTCGCCACGATACCCACGAGCTACGGTGTTGACCTTGTCCCTGCGACTCTGACGCTGGCTGGTGCCGAGCTGACGCTGGCTGGACGTTTTGGGCGCGAGCTGTTGCTCCGCACAGCGCTCGCCGAGGCCCGCAAGGAGTACGACTACATCCTGATTGACAGCCCGCCGTCGCTCGGGGTCTTCACCGTCAACGCGCTCACTGCTGCCGATGCGGTGCTGGTGCCGCTCCAGGCCCACGTCTTCGCCCTCAAGGCAATGCCGCAGCTCGAGGAGACGATCAGCATTGTGCGCCAGCTCAACCCGATGCTCTCCATCGGCGGCATCGTGGTGACGATGGTTGACCGTCGAACCAGCGTCAATATGGTGGTCGAAGATACGATTCGCCAGCAGTATGGCGATCTTGTCTTCCAGACAACCGTCCCCTTCAATGTGAAGCTCGTGGAGGCGCCCGCCACAGGCCAGCCGATTAGCATCTACGCTGGCGATAGCAGCGGGGCGCGGGCCTACCGCGATCTGGCGCAGGAGGTTGTCGCCCGCTATGAGCAGTAATAAGAGTCGCCTCAAGGGGATCCTCGCTGGCGGCGAGCCTGAGCCTCCGGCAAAGCCTATCCAGAAGGGCGTGCCCTTTCAGGTCTCGACCGTTGTCACAGCGGCAGAGCCAGATTTCCAAGGATCGATAGGTGAGCTGAGCGTGCCGCTCCAGGACATCGCACGCCGGTATGTGGGTGCCCGTCGTCGAAGTGGCGAGGCGCTGTTGGATGCCGCACGTTGGTTGACCGAGGCGCGCAACACCGCCGTACATGGCGAGTGGCAGATCTTTCTCGATGCCACCGTGACGAGCGCGGACAGCGCTGAGCGGTTGCTGAACATCCATAGTATGGCGATGCAGAACCCGCAGTTCGCTGACGCGGTTACGCGCAACTGGTTGGGTCAGTCGGCCGCCGCGCTGCTCGCCCGACCCTCCACGCCACCTGATGTTGTCGCCGACGTGCTCGGCCAGGCGGCGGCCCCGAGCGTCGAGGATGTGCGTGGTGCGATCGCACGATCACGCGGATCGCGCAGGGGTAAGGGGGCGGGGCAAAATCCGCAAATTGCGGATTTTGCCCCGCCCCAAAATCCGCAATTTGCGGATTTTGCGAGCCGCGGGGCTGAGCGTCAATCGGAGACAGCCGATACGGGCGAGGCTGCTGCGCGTCTCAGGGCAGATGACGCAGCGGATCTATCAGCAGCAGATTTGGCGCTTGAGGTGCTGCGCGAGACGACGCGCGCCATTGAGGGCCTTTGGGATCTGGCCCCAAGCCTCGCCGGCTCCCAGGAGGGCCGCTCGCTGATCGAGCGGATGAAGCTGGCGCTTCATGAGCTTGAGGATCGCGTGCTGTAGCGAGTATAGGTACTGAGCGGTGCATGCTGTACACCGCGCGGTACCTTAGAGTACCGCGCGGTGTACAGCATGCACCGCTCAGCACTCCATGATATGAGGAGCCCGCATGTCCGTGCCGAAGCCACATCCCCCGCCCCCAAGCCCGCGGGAGCAGCTACCCATCACGCTGTTTGAGAGCGTTGTACTCGCCGTCCGCGCCGACGACGCACGCATCTACCTGAGCCTGCGCGACCTCTGTGACGCGCTGGGCCTCGCGGTGAACCCGCAGCGCCGGCGCATCGTCCTTGATGAGTCGCTCCTTCTGGTGCAGTTTCGGGTGCTCAGCGGCGGGCAGTTCCGCGCCATCGACTTCTTGCTGCTAGAGGATGTCTCTGTCTGGCTGCTGAGCGTGCAGCGGCGCCGCGTTACGGAAAAGGCCCAGGAGCGATTCTCCTACGTGAAGGCCTACCTCGTCACGGCGGTCCAGCGCGCCTTCGCAGAGCTCACGGGACTACCTGCCACCTCAAGTAGCGACATCGAAGATCTCGGCGAGCTGGATCGCATCGATAGGGCGTTTACCCAGATCACTGAGCTGACGCGCCGCCAGGATGTCATTGAGCAGAGCCAGGATCGCGCACGTGGCGCCTACCGCGATCTGCGCACGATCCTCAGCGATCTCCGTGATCGGATGCGGGCGCTAGAGCAGCGGCTCGAATCAACGCTCAGCCCGTCCCAGCGGGGGACAATCTATCACATGGTGCAGCGCTGGGGGACGGCCCGCGCCGAGCATGGGAAGAGCCTCGCGCCCGGCGTTGCGATCCGCAAGAGCTGGTCAGAGCTCAACGAGGCATTCAACGTCGGCACCTACACGGATCTGCCGGCAGCCCGTTATGATGAGATTGTGGGCTATATTAAGGACCAGTACCGCGCCGTGACGGGGCGCGATCTGGAGGCGGTTGAGCAGGCCGGCCTTGAGATGGGGGGCGGCGATGGGAGATGAGCGACTCGAGGCGCGGGTAGGCCGCAGGCTGCGCGAGGCGCGGAGCGGCGCCCGCCGCCCGTGACACCAGGCGCATCCGGCGGCCCGCATGACCTGCCCACCGCAACGTCGTGACCGGTGCACGAATGTGTCTTGATAACTTGAGCCACTATAAAGAGGGCACGATGACTGATTCACCGATAGAACACCCGCTGGGGCAACCCGACACGAACACAGACCAGATTCTCGGCGAGACGACGGGTGATGTCGTGGTGTTTCACCGCACCCACGGATTCATTCGCGCCCCCGGCTTCGGCTCGGTCTTCGTCCACGTCTCTAACCTTGAGGAGGGGCGTGAGCGGCTGGAGCCAGGACAGCGCGTCCACGTGCGTATCAGGAAGGGGAGACGCGGCCGCTATGCTGATCAGGTGCGGGTGCTCCACGAGGGCTCAACTGAGATGCCATCGGCACCAACCACGCCGCCCGCCAGCCCAATGCAAGATATCGTGCTCACCATCGCCAGGCGCCTCGGCGAGCGCGAGTCGGAGCCGATCAACCTGATCCGCCGGCTAGTTAAACACCTCGGCCCGGATGTGGCGTGGACGGTCCTCGATGAGACGGAGCAGCTTGAGGCGCAGGGCGGCATGCTCCTCCCTAATAAGTCTCGCCGCCGGACACCTGGCGGTGTGTTCTTCGCTCTAGCCAGAGATCGGCTCACCCCTGAAGATCGGGCAAATCTCTTCCCGAAGAAGCCATGGAAGGTGCGGCGCACACGGCCCGCCAAGGAACAGACAGAGCAGCCACAGCAGCCGCAGCCTGCGCCGCAGCCCATCACGTGGGAAATGCGCGGGCCACTGATCGATGAGGCACGAGTAGGACAAGGAAGGGCGACAACAGTGAAAGTAACGGTTATTGGCCGGCCAGAGTCTATAGTCGAGCGTGGCAACACGGTGATTCTTATGCTCACCCACCGTGGCCCGCTGCCATCGCTGCCTAAAGGCGTCCCCACCCCGGCGGAGGTGCCGACAACAAGCTACGTCGTGTATGTGGCAGCCAAGCAGTGGCGCGGGGTGGCCGAGCCTATCAAGGATCCGGAGGACAGCTTGATCATTGAAGGGACACAGGTCTGGGACGCCGAGCAGCAGGTGATCGCGGTCTACACCACAAAGATCGGGACGAAGCTCATGCAGCGCGCCAAGCGGCCCGCTCCGCCCGCCGAGCCGCCGCCGCAATCGTAGGCGTAGGGCGTACGGTACCCTCTACGCACAAGGAGGGGCGGCTCACGAGCCGCCCCTCCTTGTGCGTAGGGTTCACCCGACCGGGCCTTTGCTAGGCAGGTTTAATCGGTCAAGGTCATCGCTACCCGCATGGTGTATCGTCAGGCGCTTGCTGATCCTGCTCCCGTGCGGCCCTGGCTTCCTGGAAAAGCTGCGCCCACACTGCGGCGGCGCGCATCTGATCGGCAAGCGATGGCGTGCGTTGACGGGGAGCCGCGACGCAGCAGATGCGGCGCATCATCGGGGCGTCAGCAGAGGTCTCACTAGTAGGCGAAGTGGTGGGCGTTGCATCATCCATCATTGCGTCCCTCCGCGATACCGTTCTCCGCTGATTCCGCTGCGGAGGTAGGCTCGCCTGACCCTGGCACACGCCGTGCTTGGGGGGGCGTCGCCGCATCCGCACGTGTGTACTTGTAGTACGTATTGCGCGAGATCCCGACGATCTCACAGATCTCGCGGATGCTGTATCCAGCATCCTTCTTCAGCGCCAGCGCCGCTTTCTGCTTCTTCTGGTCGACGCCTTTCGGACGCCCGCCGTGCCTGCCTCTGGCCCGTGCCGCCGCCAACCCTGCGTTGGTTCGCTCCCTGATCAGATCGCGCTCAAACGCGGCCAGTGACGCGAAGATGTGAAAGATCAGCTTCCCGCCAGAGGTCGTCGTATCCATCTGCTCCTGCAAGCTCGTGAATCCCACGCCGCGCGCGTAGAGATCCTGCACAATCTCCACGAGGTGTGGGAGTGAGCGACCCAGCCGGTCGAGCTTCCATACCACGAGCGTATCGCCCGACCGACATGCGCTCAGCGCTGCGGTCAGCCCCGGTCGATCCACGCGGGCGCCACTCACCGTGTCGCTAAATAGGCGCTCGCACCCTGCGGCATGGAGCGCATCATGTTGGAGATGCAGGTTCTGGTCGGATGTTGAAACGCGGGCATAGCCGATCCGCATGGCCTGGCCTCCTCCGTATGCCGCCGGCGGGCATGGATCACACGAAACCCATCTGCGCTACCTTCGGCTGGTACGTAGATATGATAGACCAGTTTTATGGTATGCGCCTGTGGGGCGATAGGCTCCACAGGCGGGTGTTCCCGCGTGTCAGCAATAATACCAGAGAAACGGTCGTTTTTCTGCACATCGCTCACGCCTGGTGGGTGACCAGCACATATCTTCGAGGGGCGTCCGCATGCTCAAGCAGCAGCAGATGCAGTGGACGCCTGAAGGCGCACACCTGCTGCCCCAAGTCCGCGTGCAGGTGATCCATGAGGATTGGGGAGCACATTCCGTCGTTGGTGGCCTGCCCCCGACGTTTTAGGGCTCTCCATGGACGCTGGCAAGCACCTCAGAGATCTCGCGCATCAACGTCTGATTGCTGACCGGCTTGGCCAGGTAGCGGGTTGCTCCCGCCGCCAGTAGACGCTCACGGTCGCCCGACATCGCGAGCGCCGTCACCGCGATGATCGGCGTGGCGGCGACGGAGGCATCCGCTCGCACCTGCCGGATCACGCCCATTCCGTCCAGATCAGGGATCTGGATATCGAGCAGCACGATGGTGGGGCGCTGTGCCCGGATCAGCGCCAGCGCCTCGGCCCCCGTGCGAGCAATGATGACCGTGCAGCCCAGGTGAGCGAGCTGTGCGATGTACAGCTCCAGGGTCGGCTCGTGGTCCTCGACCACCAGCACGCGCGGGGGTGTCGCCCATGCCTCGTGCGCCTTCGGCCTGGCTGCTGTCGGCGCACGAGGCCTATCGTTGTCGTCCTCAGACCAGGGGAGCGTGACGGTGAAGCGGCTTCCCGCGCCAGGGGAGCTCGTGACCTGCACACTGCCCCCGTGTAGCGCGGTGAGGCGTTGGACCAGGGTGAGCCCAAGCCCGATCCCTTCGTACGCGCGTGACAGCCGCCCGTCCACCTGGGTGAAGGGATGGAACAGCCGCTCCATGTCCTCTGCGGCGATCCCGATCCCGGTGTCCCTCACGATAAACCTGATGCACTCCTGGTCGGCGTCTGCTTCGACATCCAGCTCCACCGTCCCCTTCGCTGGCGTAAACTTCACCGCGTTGTCCAGCAGGTTGACCAGGATCTGGGTCAGACGCCGCTCGTCCGCCCGCACCCCCACCACCCCGAACGCCACAGACTGCATCAGCCGCAGATTCTTCTTCCGGGCGGGCTCGGCGACCAGCTGCAGCGCCGTCTGACAGAGGTGCATGATGGAGACGGGCTCTGTAATTAGCGGTGTGACGCCCGCATCAATGCGGGTCAGGTCGAGGATGTCCGATAGAATGCCGAGCAGGTGCCGCCCGCTCTGGAGGACCTGCGCCAATGCCTGCTGCTGCTGCGCGCTGATGGGGCCGTACAGATTCTCCTGGAGCCCCTCAGAGATGCCCAGCACGGCGGTGAGCGGGGTGCGCAGCTCGTGGCTCATCATGGCCAGGAACTCGTCCTTGAGCCGCAGCGCCCGGGTGAGCTTGGCGTTGGTGCGGCTCAGCTCCTCGGCGTGCGCCTGCACCGCTGCCTCGGCCCGCGTGCGCTCGGCAATCTCTTGCTGAAGCTGGAGGTTGGCCCGCTGGAGCTCTGCGGTACGTGCGTCCACCTGTGCTTCCAGGTGATCCTGGTGGTGCTGGAGCTCAGACTCGACCCTCACGCGCTCCGCAATCTCTTGCTGGAGCAGGGTGTTCTGCCGTTCGAGGCGCTGTTGCATGAAGTGGATGTGCAGCTGGACCTCGACTCTGGCGACCACCTCCTCTGGCTGAAACGGCTTGCTGATGTAATCCACGCCCCCCGCGTTGAAGGCGTGTACTTTATCGAAGATCTCGTTGCCCGCGCTGATAAAGAGGACTGGGATATCGCTCGTCCGCTCGTCCGCTTTCAGCTGACGGCATGTCGCGTAGCCATCCAGCTGTGGCATCTGGACATCGAGCAGTATCAGGTCAGGGGGGGAGGCGCGGGCTGTGGCCAGAGCCGCCGTGCCGTCGGGCGTTTGCCGCACCTCATGTCCGCACTCGGTTAAGATCTCGACGAGCAGGCGGAGATCGTCGCGATTGTCGTCAGCGACAAGCAGATTGCCCTTCACCGGCGGCATAGGGTACCTTTACGTATTGCGACGCGGTGGATGCTCGGCGGGGCCTGCGGCCCCGCCGAGCATCCACCGCGTCAGGCGACCTGGGGGGGCGTCGGGTGCGGCGCGGGCGGATCGCTGTCCGGCAGGCCCGCCAGGGGCAGCGTGAAGGAGAAGGTCGAGCCAACGCCCGGCGTGCTTTCAAGCCAGAGGTGCCCACCGTGCATCTCGACCAGGCGCTTGCTGATCGGCAGCCCCAGCCCGGTGCCCTGCTGCTCGGGCTGGCTGTCGTCCTGGATCTGGCGGAACTCCTCGAAGACCAGCGTCTGGTGCTCGGGCGCGATGCCCGCGCCCGTGTCCTGCACATCGACCTGCAGCATCTGGCCGTCGCTGCTGGCCCGGACGGTGATCCCGCCCTGCTGCGTGAACTTGGCGGCGTTGGATAGCAGGTTGAGCAGCACCTGGCGGATGCGCGTCTTGTCGATGCGCACCGTCGGCAGCGCCTCCGGCGCGATCAGGTCCAGGCGCAGCTCCTTGTCCTTGGTCAGCCCGATCGCGGTCGCCATGACGCCGTGCAGCAGCGGCAGCACGGCGACCTCATCGCGGTGCAGGTCGATCTTGCCGGCCTCGATCTTCGAGAGGTCGAGGATGTCGTTGATCAGGCCCAGCAGGTGCTCGGCGTTGACCAGCACGCGCTGCTGCAGCTCCACCTGGCGCTCGCTGAGCGTGCCGTAGCGCTCCTTCGAGAGGAAGCGGGTGAAGTTGAGGATGGCGTTGAGCGGCGTGCGCAGCTCGTGGCTCATGTTCGCCAGGAACTTGGTCTTGAGGTCGTTGGCCCGCTCGGCGACCTCCTTGGCCTTGGCCAGATCGCGGGTGCGCTCGACGACCTTGGCCTCCAGGCGCGCGTAGCTGTGGGCGTTGTCGAGCGACATCGCCATCTGCGCCGACAGCATCGTGAGCAGCTCGACCCGATCCGCGGTAAACGCGCCCGCCGCCAGGTTGTTCTCCAGGTAGAGGATGCCGCTCACCTGGCCCTGGTTGAGCAGCGGGGCGCAGAGGACAGACTTCGCCTGGCGCTGCTGGATGACCGGGTCGCCGGTGAAGGCTCCCGTATGCGCGGCGTCGTTCAGCACCACGCGCTCGCGGGTGCGGGCCACATAGTGTACCAGGCCGGGCGACACCCCCGCGCTGTCCGGCGGCTCGCCCTCAGGGAGGATGATGATGTCGGGCGCGTCCACCTCACCGTAGGCGGCCACCCCCCAGCCGTCGCCGCGCGCAAGCAGCAGCGCCCCGCGCTGGGCTCCGGCGTTCTCGATCACGATGCGGATCATGCGGTCGAGCAGGCGCGGCAGCGCAATCTCACCAGCGATCGCCTGCGAGGCCTTGATCACGCTGCCCAGGTCGAGCGGCGCGCCCGAGGTCGTGCTACTGACGGTGTGGCTGGTCGTGTACGGCCCGGCCCGGTGCCCCGCGCCGTCTGGAGCCAGCCAGTGGGCGTGGCGCTGCTCCAGCTGTGCCGCCTTGGCGTCTGCCCCCCAGCGCAGGTAGCCGGCGTGGGCCGCCTGCATATGCGCCTGGGCCAACTGCTCCTTGCCGCGCTCCTGGTAGAAGCCTGCGGCCAGCTCGTTGGCCAGGGCCGCCTCGCGCAGAAAGCCGTGGGTGCGCGCGCCGGCGATGGCCCGGTCATAGGCTTCCATGGCCTCCCAGGCCTGGCCGAAGACGCGCTGGCGCTCGGCCTCGACCAGCTCCCATGCGTGCTGCCAGTTCATGGGCGCGTGCTGGGCCCAGCCCGCCACCTTCGCCTGGTTGGCCTCGACCTGCGCCTGAACCTCCTCCGCGTCGCCGTGGCCGACGCGGTAGGCCGCGATGCGGGCCAGCGAGTCGTAGACGACGAAGAGCGGCACGTAGGGGAAGCCGGCCACGGCATCCAGATACTGCTCGGCCTGGGCGGAGTCCTCCACCGCCTGCGCGTATGCGCCGAAGTGGTAGTTCAGCAGCTGCTTGTGGCTGTGCAGGACAAACAGGCCCATGCGGTCATTCGCCGCAATGTGCTGGGGCAGCATGGCATGCTCGTCATAGTAGTCGCCCTGGAGGTTGGTCGTCGCGGCCCGCCCCTCGATCAGGTCGTGCATCGCCTGGCGCAGCATCTGGCTGTACTGGAATGAGGTCATCTGCCGGGTTCGGTAGATCGTCTCGTTCAGCGCGACCGTCTCGGCGCGCAGCTGGGCGAGGTCCTTCTCGATGCCGAGCACATAGATGAACCCCGAATACATCACCGCCGCGTAGCCGGCGAACTGGTAGTCGCCGGTCTCCAGCCCGCTAAAGTGGGCCGTGCGGATCGGCAGCAGCGAGTCGCGGATCGGCGCCTTCCAGTGGTTGACGAAGGCGTAGACGATTGACTCGACCTTGCACTCGAACTCTTTCGCCTGCAGCCGGCGCTGCAGATCCACCGCGAGCTGACCAAACTGATGCCCGGTCTCGATGTCGCCGAACACACCGCAGAGCAGGTGGGCGCAGCAGGCGTAGCTGTGGCTTGAGATCGCGGTGTTCCCATACTGGATCGAGAGGCTCACCTCGGTGAAGGTGAGAACCACGTAGAGCGCGGGCGAGCAGATGAAGGACGCCGGGAGCACGTTCGAGCAGATGCGCATGGCAGCGAGCTGGGTGGGGTCGCTCATCGGCGGCAGATCGCCCAGGGTTGTGATCCCCTGCGCCTGCCAGGCCGCCTGCGCCCCCATCAGCGCCGCGCCGATGTCGGCCGGGCCAGGCTCATCCGGGAGATCTACCCCCAGCTGGCGCAGCACGCGCAGCCCCAGCTGGACGCACTCCACGAGCTGGTTCTGCGCCAGCATGGTCTGGAGCATGACCTCGTACACTTTGATCTGGTCGAGGACCGAGTGCGCTTCGGCGAGCACCACCGCCCCCAGCTGCTCCATTGTGGCAAAGTCGCCGCAGAGGTAGGCGGCCTCGGCCGCGGCCTCGGTCAGCCGCAGTGTCAGCTCGTAGTCGTGCCGCCAGCCATCTGCGTCCAGCAGGTTAAGTCCAGTGGTGAAGAAGGCTCGCGCCACCGGGAAGGCCGCCGCCGCACGGGCCTTCTGCCCGGCCCGCAGGTTGAGCCGGGCGAGCGCATCGCGCTCGGACTGCTCAGTCAGCAGCGCGCGGCCCTGGTTGAGCTGGTACACGATGTCGAAGAGCCGTGCCTCGCGCATCGCCTCCGGGGTGTGCTCCAGCAGCAGCCGCCCGATGCGCAGGTGGGTGGCCTGGCGATCGCTCTCCGCGAGCAGCGAGTATGCCGCCTGCTGTACCTGGTCGTGCAGGAAGTGGTAGGTCGGCCCGGCCTGCGCCGTGCCCTGTTGCGCCACCTCCGCGCTAGTCACGGAGCGGAATTGGTATCGCTCGCTGGTGGGCAGTACCAGCCCCATCTGCAGCGCGTGCCAAAAGTCAGCGCCGACCGCGTCCGCCGGGCGCCCCGCCGCCAGGGCCAGCGTCGCCAGGTCGAACTGGCCACCGATGCAGGCCGCTAGCGCCAGCAGCGCCTGGGTCTCCGGCGGGAGCTTCTGCAGCTGCTGGGCCAGAAAGGCCACCGCATCGTCGGTGAGGGCGAAGGCCCGCACCTGCGCCAGGTCGGTCTCCCAGCGGCCGGCCGCCGTATCGAAGGTGATCAGGTGCTCCACGTGGAGCACCTGCAGAAGCTGGGTGGTGAAGAAGGGGTTGCCCTGGGTCTTCTGGTAGAGCAGGTTGGTAAAAGGCTGCGCCAGATCGGTGGGGCAGGCCAGCGTATCGGCGATCAGCTGGTTGGCCTCATCCCGGCTGAGCGGCTGCAGTTCCAGGCTGGTGATGGTTGCCCCAGCCTGGCGGATATCGGCGATAGTCATCATCAGCGGGTGCGCCGGGCCGACCTCGGCGTCGCGGTAGGCCCCGATCAGCAGCAGCGAGCCGGTGTCCGCCTCACTCAGCAGGAGCTGGAGCAGGCTCAGCGAGGCCGCGTCGGCCCACTGGAGGTCGTCGAGGAAGATTGCCAGCGGGTGCTCCGGCCGCGCGAGGGCGCGGACGAAGCCGCGCAGGAGGAACTCGAGGCGGCTCTGGGCCTCCTTACCCTCCAGGGGCGGGGCATCAGGCTGGGGGCCGAGTACCAGCTCCAGGTTGGGGATGAGCGCGATGAGCACGCTCGCGCTGTCGCCCAGGGCCGCCTGGATCGTGGCCTGCCAGGCGGCCAGGCGCTCCGCGCTCTCGGTCAGCAGATGGGCGATCAGGTCGGTGAACACCTGCGCCCAGGCCCGGTAGGGCACGGTGCGCTGGAGCTGATCGAACTTGCCGCCCACAAAGAAGCCGCGCCGCGCGGTCACCGACCGGTGGATCTCGTGGACCAGCACCGTCTTCCCGATGCCGGGCGGCCCGGACACCAGCAGCAGCTCACGGCCGCCGTCGGCGGCCCGCGCGAAGGCCGCCACCAGCTGCGTGACATCGGCATCGCGGCCGTAGAGCGCCTGCGGGATCTGGAATCGCTCGGCGCGGTCGTGCAGGCCCGGCACAAAGCCGGCCAGATCCTCGGGCATACCCAGGTGCTCGCGGCAGTAGGCGAGGTCGGCGCGGAGGCCCTGGGCCGACTGGTAGCGATCATCCGCGCTCTTGGCGAGCAGCTTCATGATGACTGCCGCGACGGCGGGCGGGAGCTGCGGGTTCAGCTGCTGCGGCGGCTGGGGCTGGCGCGCCAGGTGGGCGTGGACCAGCTCGAGGGGGTCCTCGCTGCGAAACGGGCGCCGGCCGGTGGCGAGCTCGTAGAGCGTCACCCCCAGCGAGTAGAGGTCGGTGCGGTAGTCCACTGGCCGGTTCATACGCCCGCTCTGCTCGGGCGAGAGGTAGGCCAGGGTGCCCTCCAGGGTGGCCGGGCTCTGGAAGCCAACCTCCTCGCGGCGCAGGCGGGTGGCCAGGCTGAAGTCGATCAGCTTGAGCTCGCCTGTGGCCGGGTTGTAGACGATGTTGGCCGGGTTGATATCCTTGTGGATGACCGCAGCCTGGTGGACCTGGCCGATGCTGGCGGCGATGGCGATGGCGATATCGAGGAACTGCTCGATGTGGAGCCGCCCGGCCAGGCCGAGCTGGCTCAGCGCCGTCCCGCCAAAGTCCTCCAGCACCAGCATCGGCCGGCGGTCGACCAGCTCCATGCGGTAGCAGCGAATGACCTCCGGGACGTCGAGGGCGCGCAGAATCGCGTACTCGCGCTGAAAGCGGTCCAGATCCTCCGGCGAGGGGCGAGGGTCGGCGAGGAGCTTGAGAATGACCGGGCGGTTGTCGCGGTCGCTGTGGGCGCGGTAGATAGCGCAGTGGGTGTGTTCCGCAACCTGCTCAATGAGGCGGTAGCCGCTGATGTGATGCATAGATGCGTGCTCCTGCTGGTGCGCGTACGGATAGTCTGCGGGCGGGCCCTGAACTCTACCATACCGATGGGCGGGCCCTAGCGCGGCTCCCATACCGGCTCATCGCGCAGGATGCGCTCGATCTGCGCGGGAAAACGATCGGCGTTGAGCGGCTTGCCGATGAAGCCGTCGAACCCAGAGTCGTGCGCGCGCTGGATATCGTCGGGGAGCACGTTGGCGGTGATCGCGACGACTTTTGTCTCCTGAAGCCGCGGGTGGCTTCGGATCTGCTTGAGCACCGTGTAGCCGTCCTCATAGGGGATCTGTATATCCAGCAGGATCAGGTCGACCTCCAGCGTGGGCTGGCTGGCGATCAGCTTGAAGAGCTGGTAGCCAGAGGCGCGGCTGTTGGCGTAGCGCACGTTCAGCTCCGCGTTGAGCAGGTCCATAACAATGAAGAGGTTGTCCGGGTTATCTTCGACGACGATCACTGCGGCTGTCGTAGGTTCACAGGCCATAGAGGCCCCTTTTTGAGATGAGACAAGGTTTCAGGTTACTTTACAGTTTGATGCCGTGCATGGCGTTCTACGACACCACATCTGCAATCTGCAATCTGAAGCCTTGCCTGAGTGCAAATACATCAACTCTTTCCACAGTGTAGCAGCGAGCACGAGCCACGTATAGTGCTTTTGTGTGTCATTTGTGATGTAGAAATGGGTATCACTTACGAGAGAGGGTTGGACGATGACGCGCGCCGTGATGAAGAACTTCTACGGCCCGTAGCGTACCACCAGGGAGGCGCTCAGGTGCGCCGCCCCGCACCTGCATCTGGGGCTGGCTCTGGTCGCGCACGAGCAGGGCGATGCGCCGGCCAGGAGCGCGCCGACGGACATCTCCAGGATGCGCTGGCGCTGCTCGTCCGGCTGCTCGGGGCGGCGGATGCCGGGGGCCGTCGGCAGCGCGATCGAGATCTTGATTATGCAGGCGCTGACTCTCTAGGCTGCAGGCGATCCGGTTTCGGCCATAGACGCGCATGATCGCGCCATGGCCCGCGCCGAGCCTGAGGGCTATGTCCGCATCTTTGTCGACGAGGGGCTCAGCAACCAGGAGCTTGCCGCGCGGCTATACCTCTGGTATATGTGGACGTGGCCAGAGCTGTCGGCGGCGAGCCGGCCATGATCTCGCGATGGCCGGTAGTCGGCAGGCCCAAGGCAACGTCGATGATCACACCGGGGCCGCGCTTCTCGATGCTCAATGGTTAGCTTTGGAGGTTATTTGCCGCGAGCAGGCCGACCACCATCTGGCCAACCCGTCGCGCGGCGACTCGCACCCAGCCCAGCTGCGCCGGCCCCTCGACGACCACGACCATGGCCATGTCTGTGGCGATGTGGAAGAGGAACAGGCTATGGGTATCGTGCTCTTGGACGATGCCCACGTTCGATGAGGCCGATCCGAGCAGGCCGCTTAGGGCGAGGCGTGCGATCAGGCTCGCGGCGCTAAGCGTCGCCACGCCATCAGTGTCGATCTCGTTCATCCGGCTCCATGAGCTTATGGGGGCGCCGCTCATGTCGGTGATGATTACGAGTGTTGCTCCGACCTCGTAGCCCAGCTTGCCGAGCAGCCGGGAGACGTGTTGGCGCTGCCCGGCCGAGATCGACCGGGCAGCGGTAGCACTGCTGATGGTTGGGTGCGACGCCTCATCGCTCGTGGGTCTGCGGACTAGGCTGAGCATAGCGTCCCTTTCAGGGATTGCGGCGGCGGAACCGCATGGCTGTGACGGAGATGGTCGCCTGCGTGTGGCGGGCATCACCTCGGACGCAGACAAGGTGCCATACTCATAGTACGCGCGCGTCTCGGCGAGGTCTATGCTATGTCTGTATCAACTGTGGTGAGTTTGCGTGAGGGTGAAGCCCTCTCTGGCCCTCTCTTTAGCTATCGTCGTCAGAGCCGCCCGTGGGCATCGACACAACAAAGCCGACGGCGGTCGCACGATCCAGGTGCGTCTTAATCTTCCCGAGCAGCCGGGGCAGATCGATCGGCTTGGTGTCATAGTCGTCGCAGCCGACCGCGAGGCAGCGCGTCCGATCCTCGGTGAGCGCATAGGCGGTGAGGGCGATCACCGGGATATGGCAGGTTGCGGAGGACGACTTCAGACGATAGGTTGCCTGCCAGCCGTTGAGGATGGGCAGCCCCATATCCATGATGATCAGATCGGGCTGCTGATCCCTGGCCGCCGAGAGCGCCTTAGCCCCGTCGGGCGCGGTGATGACCTCGTACCCGTGGATGCTGAGCAGCCGCTCGAGCATATCGCAGTTTGTCTTATCATCTTCGACGATCAGAATCTTAGTCATTGGGAATCTCCGTCGTATGCTTCAAAGAAGCGCCGATGTGCGCCGCGAAGTAGCTATGCATCTGTCGGGGCAGATCATCGAGAGTGTGGGCGCCATTGGTTAGGATCTGACGAGCCGAGCGCTTGAGCTGGGCGCGTTCCGCCCCGCTCAAATCGCTGGCTGCCATGATGATTATCGGGCATGCGATGCTGCCGGGGCGCGTGCGCAGCGTGCTGATCATCTGTACCCCGTCCATGTCAGGCATCAGCAGGTCGATCACGATCGCGGCGGGGTGGTGGACGGTGATCGCGCTGAGCGCCTCGCGCGCGCTCTCGGCGACGACGGCCCGCCAGCCCTCGCCCTCCAGCGCGCGCAGGTACAGGTCGGCGGTCGCGGAGTCATCCTCGACAACCAGGATGTACCCGGACGTTGGCGTGGGCGCGGGGAGCCAGCGCAGCGCCGCCGCGATCGTGGCCTGATCGCACGGGTTGGTGATGAAGTCGGCCACGCCAAGGGTAAGCCCGCGCTGCCGCTGGTTGTCGATGCTGATCATCACGACCGGAATGGGGGCGAGCGCAGGGTCGGCCTTCAGAGTCGCCAGCACGTGCCAGGCGTCCATGTCGGGAATGAGCAGGTTGAGCAAGATCAGCTCGGGTAGCACGTCGCGGGCCAGCTCGACGCCCCCGGCACCGCTGGCGGCGTGGACGACACAAGCGTGCTCGGGGCCGATCGCGCGCGCGATCAGGCTGCCCACCGCCGGGTCGCCGTCGATCACCAGCACCAGGTTCTCGCTGACAATCGGCACCGGCTCCTCGGGCGCAGCCTCTGCGACGGCGGGTGCGGCGGCCAGACTGACGAGAGGCTCCAGCTGCGCGGCGGGCTCGGTGGGCGCGATGGCGGGCAGCCGCATGGTGAAGGTCGATCCCACGCCAAAGATGCTCTCCACCGTGATGTCGCCGCCGAGCAGATGGCAGAGCCGCTGGCTGAGGGCCAGCCCGAGCCCGGTGCCGCTATACCTTCGGTTCAGCGAGTCGTCGATCTGCGAGAACGGCTTGAACAGCTTCGGCATCTGGTCGGCGGCGATGCCGATCCCTGTGTCGGCGACCACAAATGTGACCCAGTCGGCATCACCGTCCCGCTCCTGCGCCACGCTAAGCCAGATCGTCCCCGCCTCGGTGAACTTGGCGGCGTTGCCGAGCAGGTTCAGCAGCGCCTGGCGCACCTTGAGCGGGTCGGTGTACATCATCGCCATGTGCGTGGGGCAGCTGATCTGGAGCGTGCTCCCGTTCTGCTCGATCAGCGGCTTGACCGTCGAGACGACGCTGTGGATGAGGTAGGGGACATCGACACGCTCGGCGGAGAGCTGGAGCCGGCCCGCCTCGATCCGCGAGAGGTCGAGCACATCGTTGATCAGCGTGAGCAGATGCCGCCCCGCATCGTAGATGTGGTGCAGATCCGTCGCGACGCTGCGGTAGTCGTCGGCGGCCACCAGGTGCTCCATCAGCTGGCTGTAGCCGATGATCGCGGTGAGGGGAGTGCGCAGCTCGTGGCTGATCACCGAGAGGAAGGAGCTCTTGGCCTGGCTCGCGGCCTCGGCGATATCCCGCTCTTTGGTGAGCTCAAGCTCCACGCGCTGATGCTCGATGATCTGGGCAGTGTGCTCCATCAGCGCCCGCTCGCGGTCGCGAAGGTTCATCACCATCTGGCGCAGGGCGAGCTGGAGGTGGCCGACCTCATCGACCCCGCTGGTGTCAATGTCCTGATCGAGCTGGCCCGCGCCAATTGCGGTGGCCACGCCGGCCAGGGCGCGCACCGGCCGCACGATCTGGATGTGGAAGAGCCAGCTCACCAGGATCGCCACCAGGCCGATAACGCCGAATCCGATCGGGGCCGCGTTGCGCGCCGCCCGCACCGGCGCCTCAGCCTCCCGCGCGCCCGCACTCATCGCCTGGGCGGTCTGCATGCTGTGCTGCGCGATCAGGTCGTCGAGATCGACCTCCATCTGCTCCAGCGCATCGATCTGCGAGGCGGCGATCGTCGCGTCGTGGTCGTCCACCAGTAGCGCGGCCTCGGCCAGTAATGCCTCGGCCCTGCCCAGCAGCACGAGCCGCCGCGCGCGCAGCTGGGCAAACAGCGGGTCGGCATCGCCATCCTCGATCTGCGCTAGGGCGTCCATCGCCTGTCGCGCGAGCGCGACCTGCTCCTGGGCGATGGCCAGCTCATCGGGCGAGCGGTCGTAGAACACCCGTGAGATGTCAGCGGTTGCACGCAGCATGCGTAGCTCGAACTGCCCGTCGAGGGTGACCTGTGGCAGCACCGTGCGCGTCAGATGGCTCAGCGCCTCAGATGTGATCGTGATCCCGTACACCGCCTGGGCGGCGATCAGCGTGAGGAAGGCGAGAAAGACGCCGACCCCGATCATCACCTTACCGGTTATGCTGTGTGCCATCGCCGCACCTACGCCTCGCTGCTGCCAGGCAAACGGGTACGCACCGCGCCGCCCTAAGGGCTCATAAAAGAATAACGTCCCTCAGGCTGATTCAGCGGCCTTCGTAACCGTAGCCGGGGCCTTCAGGCCCCCGGCACCCGCCCGGCGGCTGAAGCCGCGGGCTACTGGTACAAAGCCCGCTACGCAGGCTGAGGGGTGAAAGGCAATACCGCAGAAGTCACGCTGTCCCCCAGGAAGCCACATCCCCATGTCACCCTGAGCGAAGCGAAGGGTCTTCCCACCACGGTCAATGGTGTCATTCTGAGCACAGCGAGAAATGATACCATCGACCGCGTGACTTCTGCGGTACTGTGGTGAAAGGATTAATCTCGTTATGAACCCTAACTATCATAGCAAGGGCGGGGCGGCGGATATATAGTTGCTGTGTATCAGCTATGGTGCATTCTCGTGCGACGGCCGCCGTGTGTGCCAATCTCAGCCGAGTGAGCGGATATGCTCCTGAAGGCGCGCCCATGTGCGATCATAGAGCGCGCGCAGCTGCGCGATCTCGCCGTCGATGGCGGGTCTGTCGAGGTGCTTTACGGCAGTTTCCAGCGCGGTACACACGTCCGCGAGCGCGCTCGCGCCGAGCTGCTGGCAGCCGCCGCGCAGCTTGTGGGCCAGGAGCGCCACCGAAGACAGGTCATCGGCCCGCGCCACCGGGCCCATGGCGCAGATCTGCACCAGGAGCTCGCGCTCGTAGAGATTGGAGACGAGATGAGCCGCATCTGCCAGCGGCATCTGGAATGACGACATCAGCCGCATGAGTGCCGGCCAGTTGATCAGCTCCGCAGGGTCTGTCGTCGTGGGGCTCGGGGCGACCGGGGTCGGCGCCGCCTGCGGGGCTGGGAGCACACCGTACGCGCGCGGCTCCAGCACACGCTGGAGATCATCAAGCAGCACCGGCTTGCTCAGATAGTCGTTCATGCCGGCATCCAGGTAGCGCTCCCGGTCGCCACGGAGCGCCGAGGCGGTCAGCGCGATGATGGAGGGCTGGACGATCTCATCCGCCAGGCTGCGGATGCGCCTGGCGGCCGTCTCGCCGTCCATGATCGGCATCTGAATGTCCATCAGCACCAGATCGTACGGCGCGGCGCGCACGTGCTCAAGGGCGGCCTCACCATCGCCCACGATCACCGGCGTGACGCCGAGCTGCTCGAGCATGCGCCGAAGCACCTCCTGGTTGATCAGGTTATCCTCGGCGACCAGCACGCGCAGCGCGGTGATCGGCTTGCGCGCCACCGTCGCATCGAGCGCTGAGGGCGGGGCCAGCGCGGCGGTGATGGGGAGCGTCAGCGTAAACGCCGTGCCGACGCCAGTCTCGCTCATCACCTCAAGCCGCCCGCCCATAAGCTTGACAAGGTGCTGGCTGATCGTCAGGCCCAGCCCCGTCCCGCTCTCCTGGTGGGCCAGCACGCGCTCAAGCTGTACGAAGGGCCGGAAGATCCGCTCCAGCTGCTCGGGGGCGATCCCGATGCCCGTGTCGCGCACGACGATCACGATCTCATACTGCTCGGCGTCAAGCTGACGGCTGTCCAGTGTGAGCCACACCGCGCCATGGCTGGTAAACTTCACCGCGTTCGAGAGCAGGTTGACGAGCACCTGGCGCAGCCGGACGCCATCGCCGATCACCATGTCGGGTGTGTTCGGGGAGATCTGGACGGTGAGGCCGATACCCTTACGCGCGATGCCATAGCTGACGAGGTCGATCGCGGCCTGGCAGATCGCCCGCAGATCGAAGGGCTGCGTGACGAGATCAAACTGGCCGGCCTCGATCTTCGAGAGGTCAAGGATATTGCCGATCAGGCTGAGCAGAGTCTCGCCGCCGGTGCGGATGATCGCGGCGCTCTCGCGCTGCGAGGGGCTCAGCGAGCTCTCGGCCAGCAGGCCGGCCATGCCGATGATCGCGGTGAGCGGGGTGCGGATCTCGTGGCTCATGTGGGCCAGGAAGGTCGACTTGGCCCGGTCGGCGGATTCAGCCGCCTCTTTGGCCCGGAGCAGCGCATCGGTCGCCTGCTTGCGCTCGGTGATATCGTGGACGACAAACAGCAGCGTGTCGTCGACCACCGGCACCACCCGCGCCTCGTAGACGAGCTGCTCGATACCAAGGCCCAGCTGAAACTCGAAGGTCGCGACCCCGCCCGCCGTCAGCACATGAGACATCGCCGTCTGCATCTGGGCAATGATTGAGTCGGGGATCTGGAATATGGGGAGCAGGTCCATGATGGACTGTCCCTGGATCTCGATGGGCGGGCTCAGCGGCGGCGAATGAGGTGGCGCGTGGTAGTCGAGGATAGTGCCGTCAGCGTGAATCATCAGCAGCACATCGGGCAGGGCGTCGCGCAGCGCTCGTAGCTGGGCCTCGCTGGCAGCCAGGGCCTGCTCGGCAACCTTACGCTCGGTGATGTCCTGGGCGATGCAGAGGATCTGGCTCGGGCGCCCTTCCTCATCGTACATAAAGATCTGGTCGCGGCTCAGCACCCAGTGGAGCTCGCCGTTGGCGAGCCGCACCCGGTGCTCCAGCTCGGACACCGCGCCGTCGCCGACCGCGATCAGGCGGCGACGGTGCGCCTCCAGCCGGGCGAGATCCTCGTCGTCGAGCAGCAGATCAGACGCCACGACGCCATCTACCTGGATCTGCTCAGGGGTGTGGCCGACCATCGTCGATAGATCATGGTTGATGTAGACGGTGCGGCGGGTGGTCAGGTCGAAGACATAGATGATATCGGGCGTCGAGTGCATGACGCGCTGGATGAAGTGCTCGCGCTCGGCCAGGGCGAGGGTGGCCTCCCAGCCCTGCTGCGCGGCGGCAAGCATCTCGGCGGCGGTGCGCAGCAGTTGGACGCTCGGCTCATCCCATGTGCGGGCCTTACGTGTATCAGTCGTCGCAAGCAGGCCCCATTGCTCTCCATCGAGGAAGAGCGGGATCAGGAGCTTCGACTGGGCTCTGTTCTGTGCGAGGAACTCCGCGAAGCTTGAGCTATCTGGGAAGTGCCCGCCAACCGGGCCGTTGAACACCTGACCGGCAGCGAGAGCCGCGTTGATCTCAGGCGGAATATCACTTCGTTGTTCAGAGCTCGGGATGGTCGGGGGTGGCACGTCGGGCGCGTGGGCCGTGGCGAGAGCTCTCGGCTTCTGGACGCTCTGGTAGAGCGCCAGTTGGCTCGCGTCAACCGCCTCGCGCAGCGTGTCGAGCACGCCGCGCATGATCGTCTCGTGCGCCTGTTGGGACTCCCCCTTACTGATCAGCTGCTGTGAGCAGTGCGCCAGCGTCTCGGCATAGCGCAGCTGCTGACTCAGGCTGGTCTCCGTCTGCCAGCGCTGAAGCGTGGTGCCGATGACGCCGGAGATCGTGTGCAGCAGGAGCGTCTCGTGTGTGCTCCACACCCGGTCGGGCTGCGGGTCGCTGAAGAAGATCGCCCCCCACCACACCTGTCCCACAAAGATCGGGAAGCAGAGGATAGAGCGGATCTCCTGCTCATCGAAGATCCGGTGCAGCCACGGCAGCGGGGGCAGCATGCCCTGGATGGGGCCGAGCCAGAGGTTGCCTGACTCCAGGCTGTGGCGGACGCCGTCTGGCAGGTGGCCCCAGGCAATCTGCCGGCCGCGCAGCATCGTGGTCTCGGCGGGGCCGGCTTGGATCTCCACGCGGGCTGAGAGGCCCTGCTGCGGGTCGTCGATCGTTCGCAGCAAGTAGATCCGGTTCACCTCGGTCGCCGTATAGATGGCCTCCAACGATGCCGTCAGCAGGCGCTGCTGATCATCGTCGGTGAGCGCTGGGTCGAGCAGCATCTGTGAGCTGCGCACGATGGTGGCCTGCATCTGGAGCTGACGCTTGAGCATCTGCTCCGCCGCCTTACGCGCGGTGATCTCGCTATAAACGATCATCGCCCCGTAGCCGGGCAGATCGAGCGGCACTGCGGTGACTGCGTACCAGGATGGGATGCCGCCCTGCCTGAGCAGACCGACCTCCGCGTCGCTGATCGGCTGCGACTCGCGGATCGCCCGCACCCCCGGGTGCTCGTCCATCGCCATCGGGGCGCCGTCGGCGCGTATCAGCTGCGCGGCGGCGGCGCCCGCCGCGCCGAGCGGGTCGCCGATATCCCCGGCGGCCAGATTGTGCTCCAGCAGCTGGCCGCGCTCATCGGTGATCACGACGCCGGCCGGCATCGTCTGAAACAGCGTCCGGTACTTCACCTCGCTGGCGTGCAGGTTTGCCAGCGCCTGCTCAAGCCGGGCCGTGCGCTCGGCCACGCGCTGCTCCAGCTCGGCGTTCAGCTGGTCGCGCTCGGCCAGCGCCTCCTCAGCGGCCTGTAAGCTCTTGCTGAAGCTGCTCTGGAGCCTGAGCGCCAGAGTGGCCATCACCCCGCTGATGCCGATCATGAGCAGGCCATGGGTCAGCAGCGTATTCACATCGGTTATCCGCGCGACCGCCTCGGCGATATGCTCGGCGGGCTGCTGTGAAAAGATCGTCAGCCCCGCACCAATCATCGCCGCAACGAGCAGCCAGACGACGAACGCCTGCCGGCGGCTGAGGAGCAGCGCCGCCAGCATAACGATGGCGAAGAGGTTGTCTCGCCCCGATGAGACGAGCCCCAGGTGCATCAGGATATAGCCGTTAAAGCCGAGCCAGATCCCAATAATCACGATCACGCGCCTCTGGACGGGGATGGATCGCACGAGGACAAACGCCACCAGGATGGTGTAGAACACGCCATTGAAGACGATATGCTCGATCTGGCCGCGCTGGTAGGAGCCGACCGTGTCGACGACAAGCGGCAGGAAGGTGAGCGCGATGATGATCCGGAGCACCCCGCTCAGCGCATGCTCGCGCCATGCGTGCAGCATGGGAGTCTCGATCTGTTCGGTCGGGAACAGTTTCTTTAGCATCAGTGGGCCTTAGCGCTCATCGATAAGGGGCAGGTAGAATGCGAAGGTGCTCCCGCTCCCGGGCGTCGAGGCCACCCCCGTCCAGCCCCCATGGCGCGTGATCAGCTCGCGTGTGATCGCCAGGCCGAGCCCCGTCCCCGGGACGTGGGTCTGGCTCTGGACGCGGTAGAAGCGCTCGAAGAGGTTCCCGATATGCTTGGCGTCAATGCCGATACCCGTATCGACGATGCGCAGCCCGGCCCAGAACCCGGTGTCGGCGGCGCTATAGCCGGGCCATCCGGGCGAGGGCGGGCCGACATCCAGCCGGCGACACTCGCAGCGGATCACGCCCTCACCGGCGGTGAACTTGATCGCGTTGCTGATCAGGTTGCGGACACACTGCCCGAGCTGGGCCGGGTCGCCGGACAGGATCAGATTCTGCTCGGCCTGCACTTCCATGCGCAGGCCCTTGCTGCTCGCCAGCGGGCGCAGCTGCGCGACGGCCTGCGACAGGATCTCGCCAAGGTCGATCCGGCGATCCTCGCTCAGCAGACCGCCGCTGTCGATCCGGCTCAGGTCGAGGATATCGCTGATCAGATCGTCGAGCAGCTGGGCCTGGGCGCGCACCTCGCGGATCAGGTGTCGCCGCCGCTCCTCGCCGAGCCGGTCGTAGAGGGTGTCGAGGTTGCCGCTGTGCAGCGCGATGATCGAGAGCGGCGTGCGCAGCTCGTGCGAGACGTTCGAGATGAACAGGTCCTTCGTGCGCTCGGCCGCCTTGAGCGGCGTGATATCGCGGTGGACGCTGACGACGCCCGCGGGCGTGTCGGGGCGCTGCGGGTCGAAGATCGGGGCGACCGTCAGCGCCGCGTCGTAGGTGGAGCCATCGCGCCGGCTGTCCAGCAGCTCGCCGCGCCACATCTTCCCGGCGCGCACATGCCTGTGGATCGTCTGGTAGAGCAGCCTGGCGCTCTCGTCGTGCTGCAGCAGGCACCAGGATCTACCGATCAGCTCCTCGCCGCTGTAGCCCGTCAGGATGGTCGTCGCGGGGTTCGCGTAGTTGATGATACAGTCTTCGTCGGTGACGAACACCGCCTCGCCGAGAGCCTCAAGGATGGCCTGGGTGCGATCTCGCTCGGCCTGAAGCTCGTTGGTGCGCACCGCGACCATCTCCTCCATCTGCTCGGCGTGGCGCTGTAGCCGCCGGTTGAGCAGGGCGGTCTCGATCGCCTGCCCGAGCGCGCTGACCAGGCTCTGGGCGAACGCGCGGTCCTGGGCGTCGAAGCGGCGCTCGCTCTCGGCGAGCAGCACAATCGCGCCAGAGGCCCGACCGTTGAGCATGATCGGCACAGCGTGGGGCATCGGTTCGTGCTGGCTGTTGGGCCACCGCATGGGCTCGGCCAGCGCGCTATCGAGGGCCGACGGCATGGCGCCATAGGCCGCCACGAGCTGCTGCGCCCGCTCATACGACAGGATCGCCGACGCTACCGGCTGGGCCGACGGAGGCGCCAGGCTTAGCGACGATGTGAACAGCAGCTCGGCGCCATCGTCGGGCAGCAGCCAGGCCTCGGCCGCCGCTAGGCCGAGGGCCTGGGCCAGCACGGTACATGCGTGGTGGACGGCGCCCTCCATTTGCAGGGATGTCTGGAGCCTGGCCGCAGACGTGACGATGAAGCCGTTCAGCAGCGATAGCTCGCGGTTGCGCCGGGCCATCTCCTCCTCAGCGCGCTGCCGCTGCGTGCGCTCCTGGAGCAGCAGCCGGTAGCGGTTCAGGCGCAGGATCGAGCCTACCCGGGCGCGCAGCTCGATGAAATCGATCGGCTTGGTGATAAAGTCGTCAGCGCCGACCTCTAGGCTACGCATGCGGGCGTCGGGGTCGTTGAGCGATGTGATCATGATCACCGGAACCTCGGCCAGCTGCACCTCGGCACGCACGCGGCGACAGAGCTCGATCCCATCGAGGTCGGGGAGCATCACATCGAGCAGGATGAGGTCGGGCGGCTGGGCCAGCGCCGCAGCAACGGCCTCACGCGCTGTGCCGGTAACAGTGATCGTGCAGCCCTGGGCCTCCAGCGAACGCTGCATGAGTTGTCGGATCACCGGGTCGTCATCCACCACGAGGACGTGGCCAATCTGTGCCATAGCTCCTGCTCCTGCGCTCGGCTATCCCTCAGGCGCGACGAGCCGGTAGCCAACCCCGCGCACATTCTCGATACAGCCCATCTCGCCGATCTCGTAGCCCAGCCGGCGCCGCAGGATCCGGATCAGCGGCCGCAGCAGGCCGCTGGCATCGATGTCGTCGGTGTCGATCATGTGGCTGACCTTCACGATCTCACGCGGCGGCACGACCTGGCCAGCCCGACGGGCTAGGCACTCCAGCACGCGGAACTCGCGCGCCGAGAAGGTGATCTCGTCGCCGTTGAGCCAGACCCGGTGCTGGCTCGGCGCGACCCAGAGTCCGCCGACCTCAATCAGGTCGCTCGCCAGCTCGGGCGCGCTGGCGGCGGGTGAGGGCGTAGGCGGCAGGCGCTCCGCCGCGCTCAGATCCGGCGGGGCCGCCGCCTTGAGCTCACGCGCCCGGCGCAGCCGCCCCTCGACGACGGCGAGCAGATCCTCGGGCTTGATCGGCTTGATCAGGTAATCATCGACCCCGAGGGTCTTCCCGTAGCGGATGTCGCTCGCCATCGCCCGCGCGGTCAGGAAGATAAACGGGATGCGCAGCAGCTCTGGGTCGGCGCGTATCTGCTCGAAGAGCTGGTAGCCGTTGAGCTCGGGCATCGCGATGTCGGCCAGGATGAGGCTGATGGTATTGCGGTGCAGGATGTCGAGGGCGATGTTGCCGTCAAGCGCCGTGAGCACGTTATACCCGGCAGCCTCTAGGGTTATCTGGAGGCCGAGCAGCAGCTCGGGCTGATCATCGACGATAAGAATAGTAGACAGCTCCGTCATTGGGTCACCACCAGGGTTCATTTTGATGAAGGCGCGAGGGATCCAGTCTTCGTTTACCGGCGGGACGAGGGCAGCTGCGCCATCATAGAGACACTATAGATGATCGTATGAGCCGCGTCATCTGATCTCGGAGCTGGTCGGCGGACAGCTGGCCCTTCTGGACGCAGCAGATCATGCGCGCCTGGAGCCATGCGCGCTCGCTGGCAGTCAGCTCTTTGGCGGTCAGCACCATGATCGGTGTCCGCGCGGTGCGCGGCTCGGCGCGCAGCCGCTCAAGCACGGCGATGCCGTCCATGCCAGGCATCATCAGGTCGAGGACGATCAGGTCGGGGCGCACAGACTCCACAGAGGCCAGCCCGGCCCGCCCGTCGGTCGCCTCGACCACACGGCACTGCTGCTCGTCGAGGGAGAGCCGGACGATCTCGCGCGCGTCGGGGTCGTCATCGATCACCAGGATCGTCGCCAGCGGCTCTATGAGGCGGCGGATGCGCAGTATCAGCGCCGCACCGTCGATCGGCTTGGGCAGGTAGTCGTTCGCGCCCAGGGTGATCGCCAGCCGCTGCTGATCGGCCGTCGAGCAGATCAGCACCGGGATCGGGCTGATGTCGGGGCTCGTCTTTAGCTCCCCCAGCACATCCCAGCCGTTGAGGTGCGGCATCAGCACGTCGAGGATCACGAGCTGCGGCCGGATCTGCCGGATTCGCTCGATCGCGTGGCGGATGTCGAGCACAGGGGTGACGGCGTAGCCCTGGGGCTCAAGGTGCAGGCGGCAGATCTCTTGGGAGCTTCGATCATTATCGACGATGACGACCATCGGCGGCGCGTCGCGCCCCGCATCCGGCGCGGGGCGCGGCGGCCCCGGCGCGGGCGGCGGCGGCTCCATGTCCGCGCCACCCTCAACCGCGCGATAGCCGAGGGTGGCGTTAATTAGGCCCAGCATGCGCTCGGCGTTGGCCAGCACGCGCTGCTGGAGATCCAGCTGGCGCTCGCTGAGCGTGCCATAGCGCTCCTTGCCGAGGAACCGCGTCAAGTTGAGGATGGCGTTGAGCGGTGCGCGCAGATCATGGGACATGTCGGCGAGGATCTGGCGCTGCGCCATGCTGGCCTCCTCGGCCGCCCGCGCGGCCTCGCCGAGGCGCGCGTTCGCCTGCTGGAGCTCGGCCGTGCGCTCTGCCACGCGCCGCTCGAGCGCGTCGACCTGCTGGCGTAGCTCGGCGGCCTCCGCGGTGCCGTCGATGGGGGGCTGGCCCTCCTGCTGGACGGCGCTCCGGCGGGCCAGGATCAGCGTGATCAGGACCAGCCATGAGAGCGCCCATATAAGCGCCCAGAGGGGCGGGAGGAGCTGCGCGATCACCGCACCATCCTGGCGCAGCCAGAACCACGCGTAGAGATGGATACCGCCGATGAGCAGCAGGATCACTGTGCTCAGCAAGAGGAAGATGTCGCCCATGGGCATGGACAGAAGGCACCCAGCCCGTGGCTGCTCATGGTGATGTTTCATCGCCAGCGTCTCACTGCGGGAACATCAGCTTAACGACCTCGGGGTCCGAGTCGCCCCAGAAGCCATCTGGCAGGTCCATGCGTACATACGAATCTAGCGTATCGTTCGTGATCACCTTGAGCGGAATATCGACGTGGTGTGGCACCGGCACACCGGCGAGCACATCAAGGGCGGTCGTCACCCCAAGCTGGCCGACCCGCGCGGGGTAGCTGACGGCCACCGCCGAGAAGCCGTTCCGCTTCCACTGCTTAAGGAACGAGTTAATATCACCCCCAGTGATCGGCGGCACCGGCACGCCGGCCTCCAGGTATGCCTCCACCGCGCCCACGCCCTGTGAGCCGTCAGACCAGATCCCGTCGATATGGCCGAGCGTCTGCAGCCAGCCCTGCATCGCCTTCTTGCCATCGACCGGCGACCAGTTAGCGTAGGCCTGGGCCAGCTCGTGGATCTCAGGTGCCTTGGCGAAGACCTCACGGGCGCAGCGCATACGATCCTCGGCCACGCTCGAGTCTTTAACGCCCGAAAGGAGCACGATATCACCCCGCCCGCCCAGCTCCTGCACCAGCCACTCGGCCTGGAGCTGGCCGATGGTGCAGTTATTGGCCGAGACATAGGAGACGTAGTTGTCACCCGTCACGGTGCGGTCGATCAGGATCACCGGGACGCCCTGGGCCATCGCCGCGTCGATCGACGGCTTGAGCTCATCGAGCTTCGCCGGGCTGACGAGCAGCGCATCACAGCCCTCGGACAGCAGGCGCTGGATGTCGCTGATCTGGGTGGCCGGGTCATCTTTGGCATCGGCCTCGCGATAGGTGGCGATCTCTGCGTGGTGCCGCGCCTCGTAGCGGACGTGCTCAACCATCGAAAGGCGCCAGGAGTTTGAGGCCGAGGCATTGCTAAAGCAGAATGTATAGGGCGGGGCCTTCTTGTAGCGCGTGGTGTCAACGGCACCCGCCGGCAGCGGCGTCGCGGGCAGTGACGTTGCCTCAGCCCGTCCGCAGGCGACGAGCAGTAAGGGCGCGATCAGTGATACGAGGATGGCAGTAAAACCTGTGCGCCGCCGGATCATGACCCACACTTCCTTTCTCCAGATAGACAAGGCTCGTAACCGCTTGAGCGTTTGCCGCCGCACATCCCTCACCTCATCCCCTCTCCCTCAAGGGGAGCAAGGAACACATCCCTTATGCTTGCCATTCCGCGCCGCCGAGTCCGCACAGGGCAGGGTGAACGAGAACGCCGACCCAGCCCCGGGGGCGCTCTCCAGCCAGATCTGGCCGCCGTGCATCTCGATCAGATGCTTGCTGATCGACAGGCCCAGCCCAGTGCCGCCATACTCGCGCGTCATGTCGCCCTGGATCTGGCGGAACTCCTCGAACACCAGGCGGTGGTGCTCGGGCGCGATCCCGATGCCGGTATCGCGGACGGTGACACAGAGCATCTGATCATCGCGCCGCTCGACGTGCAGCGTGATCGCGCCCTGGTGCGTAAACTTCGCCGCGTTCGAGAGCAAGTTGAGCAGCACCTGGCGGATGCGGGTTTTGTCGCCCCTTACCATGGGCAGCGCTGTGGGAACATCCAGGTCGATGTGGATCGGCTTTTCCTTCGTCAGGCCGACCGTCGTCGCCATCACCCCGCGCAAGACAGGCATCAGGTCGATGTCCTCGTATACAAGATCGATATGGCCAGACTCGATCTTCGAGAGGTCGAGGATATCGTTGATCAGGCCTAGCAAATGCTCACTATTCACCAGCACGCGCTGCTGAAGCGCATGCTGGCGCTCGCTGAGCGTGCCGTAGCGCTCCTTGCCGAGAAACTGCGTGAAGTTAAGGATGGCGTTGAGCGGCGTGCGCAGCTCGTGGCTCATGTTGGCCAGGAACTGGCTCTTCATGCGGTTCGCATCCTCGGCGGCCTCTTTGGCCAGCGCCAGCTCGCTGGTGCGCTTGGCGACCCGCGCGTCCAGCTCGGCGTTCAGCCGGTGGGTCGCCGCCACCTGCGCATGGAGCTCTGACTCGCGGGCGCGGAGGGCGCGGAGCATGTGGCCAAACGAGCGCGCGAGCGCGCCGAACTCGTCGGGGCGATCCTGGCCGGGCGGGTCGACCCAGCGCCCGGCGCTGATCTGGGTCGTCGCGGAGATGAGCCGGCGCAGCGGCATCAGGACGAGCTGCCGCAGGAGCAGCCCGACCACAAGGTTGAGCACGATAATCAGAAGCACGGCCGTGGTGATGCTGCTGACAAGCTCGCGCCGAAAGGCCGCCGACAGGTCGGCGGTGCTAAAGCGCATAGCGATCATGCCGGCAGCCTGGCCCTGATAGATGATCGGGTGCGCGATCTCAAGAAAGTCGCCGCTCCAGCGCTCCTGATAGTCGTGGCGCTCCTGCGCGCGCTGGAGGAGATCGCCGAAGCCCGCCCGCGCCTGATCGGGCGCAAGCGGGGCCGCCGTCGCCCCGAGCAGCTGGCCATCGAGCGCGTAGAAGGCCACAAAGAGCGGCTCGCCGCCCTCCGTCGCGGACTGGCCGGTCAAGATCAGCTGGTGCGTATCCCCCTGGGCAAAGTAGACGCTGGCCGCATAGCTGATCACGTCGAGCTGGCTCAGGGCCCGCTCAAGCATATCCTCCTTATGGTAGGCCTGCGACGCACGCATGCTCAGGGCGGTCGAGATAGCCAAGACAACCGTAATACTGATCAACATCACGAGCAAGATCTGACGAGTCAGGTTTTGGGAGGGCCAGTGCAGCGGCATGGTTGTAGTGTAGGATATGGTATGAGTCAGTTCATCAGACGGGTGGTACCGTCCACACGCGTATCTATATCGTAGCTGATCGCGCATGATAGGTCTATGTCCCCTGCGTAGAGGGCGTCATCATGATATGTGTCATGTGCTGCGCGGGGAGCACTTACCGCAGCAGATATCATGTATCATAGAGCTGTGACAGCGCCTGTCAATGGCTACAGAACGCCACAGTGCGCAAACGCGGGGCAGAGATGCCCCGCGGCTGATACGCAACCGCACCGGAGCCGATACAGAAGTCGCATAGTGCGCGCCAGGAGCCAGGCGTAGAATGATCGCGGCATCGGCCCTCAGATGACCCTGGCCGCTGGGAGTCACGGCTGAGCGACCACACACCGCGTCCAGCTGAGTACCAGTGTCAAAGACCTTCTCTGAGGTAACGTCATGCTCCACGCACGTCGACTGTCCCGCATCTTCGTCATGATCCACGCCGACGAGGATCTTCGACGCAGAGGGCAGAACCTGCTCACGATACTCTGGGGGCTGATCGGCATCACGCTGCTGACCCTACCGATCACAGTGCTGAACGGCCGGAACGGCCCGCTGATCAACTCGATCATCGCGCTACCCCTGGGCGCGTGGCTGATCGTGCTGACGCACCGGGGCCACGTGAGCCTCGTGGCGACGCTCGTCATCATCTCCACCACCGCAAGCCTGGTGCTTGTCCCGATATTCGGCTCGGCGGACTTCTCGGCCAGCGCCTACTACTTCCTCCTGAACATCCTCATCGCCGGAGTCATCCTGTCGCCGATCGCCACCTGGGGCATGGTGGCGATGAATCTGGCCGCCCTGATCATGGCCGCCCTGCTCAGCCGGCAGGAGGCCCAAGTAGCGCCGAGCATCCTGGTCACAAGCGTCAACGCCGGCATACTCCAGGCCTTCGCCGCGATGATCGTGGTCATCAACATGGTCACCACCGCGCGGGCGCTCCGCGATGCGCGGCAGGCCCGCGCCGAGACTCAGCTGGCCAACCAGTCCCTGGCCATGAGCAACGCCAGCCTTGAGCGACAGGTGGCCGAGCGCACCGCCGCGCTGAGCGTCTCGCTGGCCGAGAGCGAGGCGCACGCGCTCGCCCTCCAGGAGTCGCTGGATGCCCGGGAGCGCATGAGCGATCTGATCACAGACCTCTCGCTGCCAATGATCCCGATCAGCCATGACGCCCTGGTCGTTCCGCTCGTCGGCGCGCTCGACAGCGCGCGAGCCAGCCTGCTGCTCCAGCGCGTGCTCGCGCAGATCGAGTCCCAGCGGGCGCGGACGCTGATCCTGGATGTGACGGGGCTGCCGATCATCGACACCCACGTGGCCAGGGTGCTGCTCAGCACCGCGCAGGCCGCCCGCCTGCTCGGCGCGCGCTCCATCCTGGTCGGCATCCGGCCCGAGGTCGCCCAGGCGCTCGTCAGCCTGGGGGTCGACCTGTCAAAACTCCAGACCCACGCGACGCTACAGCAGGCCATCGGGACGCTGTTTGTGCTGCGATAGGGCCATCACCCCTGGCACCTCGCACATGATCACATCACAACTAACACAGAAAGCGCATAGACCTCCCCGCCCCCAGCGTATACCATAGTACAGCCAACGGGTATCTGGGCGTGAGCAAAGGGGGCCTTCTATGAATCGGGGCGTAAGCCTTTTTGATAAAAAGATATTGTTGGTTGACGATCAGGAGATCAACCTCCAGCTGCTCAAGCGCATTCTTCAGCACGAGGGCTTTACCTCTGTTCAGAGCCTGAGCGACCCCTACCAGGCCCTGTCGACCTATATCGAGTACCAGCCTGATATCATCCTGCTCGACCTGATGATGCCCGGCCTCGACGGCATCACGATCATGCAGCTGCTGAACCAGTGCATCCCCGAAGGCGTCTACCTGCCCATCCTGGTGCTCACCGCCGATATGAGCCCCGAGACGCGGCGGCACGCCCTGTCCCTGGGGGCGAAGGACTTCCTGACCAAGCCCTTCGACCCGACCGAGGTCGTGCTGCGGATCCAAAACCTGCTGGAGACGCGCCGCCTCTACCTGCAGCTCCAGACGCAGAACCATCACCTGAGCCAGCAGGTCCAGCGTGGCCTGCGCGACATCGACGAGGCCCAGACCGAGGTCATCCTACGGCTCTCGCAGGCCGCCGAGTACCGCGACGAGGAGACGGGCCTGCACACCCAGCGCGTCGGCCGGCTCTCGGCGCTGATCGCCCGGTCGATCGGCCTCGATGAGGAGCAGGTCGAGCTCATCCGCCGCGCCGCGCCGCTCCACGATATCGGCAAGATCGCGATCCCCGACTACATCCTGCGCAAGCCGGGCCGACTCACCGCAGAGGAGCTCAGGCGGATGCAGGAGCACGCGGCGATGGGGGCGCGCATGCTTGAGGATAGCCGCTTCCCGCTGCTCCAGGCGGCCCACGAGATCGCCCTCTACCACCACGAGCGATGGGACGGCGCCGGCTACCCTCAGGGTATCGGGGGCCACGACATCCCGATCATGGCGCGGATCGTCGCGGTGGCCGACGCCTTCGACGCACTGACCCACGAGCGCCCGTATAAGCACGCCTGGAGCGTCGATGAGACGCTCACTGAGCTCCGTGCGTGCAGCGGCTCGCGCTACGACCCGCAGGTGATCGAGGCGCTGAACAAGGTTGTAATCCAGGAGGGGCTCTACCGCCCTGGAATGATCGTCTCGCTGGGAGCGATCTACCCAGAGCCATTGCCGCGGATCATGGCGGCCGTGTCGTAGCGCGCCGCAGGGCGGCTACGCGCTCACCTTTCAGCCGAGCAGGGCATACATACATACAAGGGGGCTCTTATGGAAACCGAAGGTACACTAGCGAATATCTCTACACTGCGCCTACTCTATATATTTGGGCGAAACGCGCGCAGCGGCAAGCTGCAGATCTCGAACGAGACCGCGTGGGCGCTGCTCTGGCTACGGGATGGCCAGGTCGTGAGCGCGATCATCCTTAGCAAGAGCGACCGGCGCCCGCTGCACGCCGGCGAGCAGGCCATCCTCGATCTCTTCACATGGACCAGCGGCCACTATAGCTACAGCCCCGACCCGGCGAGCGGCAGCTACCCCGTCACGATCAGACGCTCCACCAGCGATCTGATCGGCGAGGAGCTGGAGCACCGCAACGCTCCCGCAGCCCCCCCCCCGACGAGAGAGATCGCGGGCAAGCGGGCGCCCACCTATACGGCATGGCTGCGGCTCACATCCGCCGATGCGAGCCCGCGATGATCAACGAGATGCCCCAGCCCGCCACGATCCTGGTGGTCGATGACCTGCCGCAGAACCGGCAGCTCATCGAGCTCTATCTCGTGCGGCTGGGGCATCGGGTGATGCAGGCGGCAAATGGCCGCGAAGCGATCGATCTGCTCCGCACGCAGCGGGCCGACCTGATCATGCTCGATATCATGATGCCGGTGATGGACGGCTTCGAGACGCTCACCATCTTAAAGGCCGACCCGGCGCTGCGGCACACGCCAGTGGTCGTCGTCTCCGCGCTCAACAGCACCGAGGATGTCGCCCGATGCATCTCGCTCGGCGCCGATGATTTCCTCTTCAAGCCGGTCGACCGGGTGCTGCTCGATGCGCGCGTCGAGGCCTGCCTCGTGCGCAAGCGGCTGCACGACCGCGAGCAGGCCGCCCTGGCGGCGGCCGAGTCCGCCAACCGCGCCAAGAGCGACTTTGTCGCGATCCTCTCCCACGAGCTGAAGAACCCGATCACCGGGATCGCCGGCTACGCCGATCTGCTGCTGCTCCAGGTGTTCGGCCCGATCACCGCGCAGCAAGAGGAGGGCGTGCGCGTGATCCGCAGCCTCGCTAACCTGACGAAGACGCTGCTCGCCGACCTGACCGATCTCTCGGAGATCGATTCGGGCCATCTGCGGCTTGATCCGTCGCCGTCCCGGCTCGCCGTCGCCGCCGCCGCCGCCAGCAACACGATGCGTACGCTGCTCGCCGACCGGCACCACCGCCTGCGCATCGACATCCCCCCCGATCTGCCGCTCGTGATGGCCGACGAGGTGCGGCTCATCCAGATCCTGACGAACCTGCTCAGCAACGCCGGCAAGTACACCCCGCCGTATGGCTCCATTGTGCTCAGCGCCGCGCAGCTCGACGCCGCGATGATCGAGGTGTCCGTGCGCGACAGCGGCATCGGCATCCCCGCCAATGAGCAAGATCGTATCTTCAGCCCGTTCTTCCGTACAATGAGCGCGCGCGATGGGGGTGAGCCGGGCAGCGGCCTGGGGCTCAATATCACCCGCCGCCTCGTAGAGCTCCAGGGCGGCCGGATCTGGTTCTCCAGCGCCCCCAACGCGGGCAGCACCTTCTCGTTCACTCTCCCGGTCGCGCATTCCGCAACAACACATCCAAAGTAGCACTTCATGAGCGCGCAGTTTGTCTCCCTCTTCGCTGTGGCGCTGATCGGCGCGGCCGCCCTCACGGCGTCTCTGGCCGCGTGGGCGATGTACCACCGCACGCGCGGCTACTTCAGCTTCGCGCTGCTGATGCTCGCCCTGAGCTGGTGGTCCTCGGCGTACGCCATGGAGCTAGCGAGCCGCGACCTCGACCGGGTCATGCTCTGGGTGCGGCTCGAGTATCTTTCGATCGTGAGCATCCCGCCGCTATGGCTGATCTACGCCTGGCGCTACGGCGGGCACGACCGCTGGCTCCGCCCGCGCCGCCTCGCCGCCCTGGCCCTCACCCCCCTGATCACGCTGGCCCTGGCCTGGTCGAACGATGCCCACGGCCTGATCTGGGCCACGGTCGCCCTGAAGCCCGTCGGCGACATGCTGCTGCTCGACACGGCCCACGGCTGGTGGTTCTGGGTCCACACGCTCTACTCCTACACCCTGATCCTGATCGGCAGCACGCTCTTCGTGCGGGCGGCCTGGCACGCGGCGCCGCTCTACCGCTCCCAGGGGGCCGCGCTCATGGGTGCCGGGCTCATCCCGCTGGCCGGCAACCTGCTCTACCTGGCGCAGATTGGCCTGCCGCTGGACGTCGACCTGACGCCGCTGCTCTTCACGGCCAGCGGGATCCTGTGCAGCTGGGCCAGCCACAGCTCGCGCCTGCTGACGATCGTCCCCGTGGCGCGCAACCGCCTGATCGAGGAGATGGGCGACGGCGTGCTCGTCCTCGACGACGCCGGGCGCGTGGCCGATATCAACCCGGTCGGGCAGCAGATCTTCGCCGCCGCATTCGGCGCGGCCGTCGCGCAGCCGCTCGCCGCCGTCGCGCCACAGCTCGCCGCGCTGCTCGCCGCGCCCGAGCGCGCCGACGATGCCCTCCAGGAGCTGACGCTCGGCGCGGGGGCGGGCGCGAGGACCTACGATGTGCGGCGCAAGGCGCTGCGCAACCGGCGCGGCCAGCAGACCGGCTGCCTGATCGTCCTGCGCGACATCACCGAGCGCAAGCGCGGGGAGGCCGAGCTGCGCGCCCAGAAAGATCTCTTCGCCGGGCTTGCCGCCGTCGCCCAGGCCGCCGCCGCGCGGCCCACCCTCCGCGAGACGCTCCGCGGCGTGCTTGAGACATCGGCCGCCCTCGTCGGCACCAGCCGGGGCAGCATCTTCCTGCTCGCCGAGGATCTGAGCGTCTTCGAGAGCATCCGCCTCCAGAGCAGCGCCGCCCCCTACGAGGTCGAGCGCGCGGTGATCACGCGTGTGCTTGTGGATGGCCTCGCCGGGTGGGCCGTGCGCCAGCGCGAGGTCGCCATCATCGACGACACCACCCGCGACCCGCGCTGGCTCCAGCTGGAGGGCGCGGCCGGCGCGGCGATGGCCGTGCCCATCCTGGATCGCGCGCAGGTGCTGGGGGTGATCACGCTCGCGCACCAAGACCGAGGCTTCTTTACCGCTGAGCACGCTGGCCTGATGCGGGCGGTGGCAGGGCAGATCGCGCTGGCGGTGCGCAACGCACAGATGTACGAGACCCAGCGCGAGCTGGCCGAGCTGGCCGATGCGGCGAGCCGCACCAAGAGCGCATTCCTCGCCACGATGAGCCACGAGCTGCGCACCCCGCTCAATGCGATCATCGGCTACAGCCAGCTGCTCATTGAAGAGCTGGGGGCCGCCGCGCATGAGCAGGCCCTCCGCGATCTAGACCAGATCACGGCCTCCGGCCAGCACTTGCTCACCCTGGTCAACGATGTCATCGAGCTCTCACAGATCGAGGCCGGCCAGGCCCGCCTGAGCCTGGGACCGGTTGAGCTCGGCACCCTCGTCGCCAATGTGATCGCCGGGGCGCGCCCGCTCGCGGCGCAGAACGACAACACGCTCAGCGTTGAGTGCGCCGATGATCTCGGCGTGGTGATCACCGATCTGGCGAATCTGCGCCAGATCCTCCAGCAGCTTCTAGCGAACGCCTGTAAGTTCACCGCAGACGGCAGCGTCTGCCTGCGCGTGACCCGCGAGGACGGATCGCTCACCCCGGGCGCGCCTGCGGCGATGATCCGCTTCGTGATCGCCGATAGCGGGATCGGCATGACCGACGAGCAGATCAGCCAGATCTTCACCGAGTTCACCCAGGGCGATATGCGGAGCACGCGGCAGCACGGCGGCATGGGCATCGGGCTCGCCCTCTGCCAGCGGCTCAGTAGCCTGATGGGCGGCACGATCAGTGTGAGCAGCGCGCCGGGCCAGGGGTCGGTCTTCACGCTGAGCCTGCCGGTCGCCCCAGGCGATGCTACGCCGATGGGGTATGGCCCAGACGCTCAGTGAGCTGTGCCAGCGTCGCAGCGTAGAGATGGCGGGCATAGGCGAGCAGCTCGGCGAGCGGCTCGCCCGAAATCTGCGCCGCCGCCTCGATCAGCTCCCAGTGATCGGCCAGCAGCGCTGCGCCGAGCTGCCGGCTGCCGCCGCGCAGCTTGTGGGCAAGGAGACGGATGCGGGGCCGGTCATCGGCGGCGATCGCGCCGGCGATATCCTCCACCTGGGCCGAGAGCTCGCTGCGGAAGAGATCCAGCACGATCGCCGACACCTGATCCTGCCCCCCCCCCACCGATGCGAGCAGGCGATCGATCATGTGCCAGTCGATCATATCATCTGGCCGCGCCGCATCCGCAGACGGCGCCGGGGCGAGGGCCGGCTCAGATCGGGCCGGCTCACCGCCGCGCAGGCCAGCCCGGTCCAAGGCGGCGCACAGATCCTCGACCTGCACCGGCTTGCTGAGGTAGTCGTCCATGCCCGCCGCCAGGTAGCGCTCGCGGTCGCCGCGAAGCGCCGAGGCGGTCAGCGCAATAATATGGGGCTGGGCAATATGCCGCAGCGCGCGAATGCGTTGGGTCGCCTGCTCGCCGTCGAGCTCAGGCATCTGGATATCCATCAGCACGACATCGTAGGTCTGGCGGGCCACGGCGGACAGCGCCTCAAGCCCATGCTGCGCCAGGTCGGGCACGATGCCAAGGCTCTCCAGCAGCCGCGACAGCACCTCCCGGTTGATCGGGTTGTCTTCCGCCAGGAGCACGCGCAGCTGGCTCCGCATCGGCCTGAGGCCAGCATCTGCGGCGCCCACATGTGCGGGCATGGGCAGGGCGGCGATGTGCAGCGGCAGGCGGATCATGAAGGTTGAGCCCGCGCTCGGCCCGCTGGTCACACGGATCTCGCCCCCCATCCGCTCGATAATCTGCCTGCTGATCGTCAGGCCCAGCCCGGTGCCCCCGAAGCGCCGGGTCGTCGTGCTGTCGGCCTGTACAAACGGCTCGAAGATCTGCGACAGATACTCGGGCGCGATCCCGATCCCCGTGTCGCGGATGCTCAGCGCCAGCTCGTACTCGGCATCGGCGAGCGCCCGCCCGCCCGCCGCGAGCCGCACTGAGCCACGCTCGGTGAACTTCACCGCGTTGCCCAGCAGGTTCACCAGCACCTGGCGCAGCCGCCCGCGATCACCCACCAGCGAGACGGGCACCGCCGCATCGACCACATACTCTAGCGCGAGCCCCTTGCGCCCGGCGTCGAGCGCGACGAGATCGACCGCATCGTGCAGGCAGGCCCGCAGATCAAAGGGTTGCAAGTCGAGCTCGATCTGGCCCGCCTCGATCTTTGAGAAGTCGAGGATGTTGCCAATGATCGTCAGCAGGGTCTCGGCGCCGGTGCGGATAGTCGCCAGATACTCGCGCTGCTGCGCCGAGAGGTGTGTGCTCTGCAGCAGGCTGGCCATGCCGATGATCGCGGTGAGCGGGGTGCGGATCTCGTGGCTGACGTGGGCCAGGAAGGTCGACTTGGCCTTATCGGCGGCCTCGGCGGCATTCTTAGCTCGAAGCAGCGCCTCGGTGGACTGGCGGCGCTCGGTGATGTCGCGCACGACAAACAGCAGCGTGTCGCCGGCGATCGGCACGATCCGCGCCTCAAACGCCCGCTCGCCCACGCCCAGCGACAGCATATACTCTAACAGCTGCATATCGCCCGACGCCTGCACCCGCGTTATGGCGGCGTAGGCCATCCTGGCGACCTCCGGCGGGAGCACCTGGTCGAGCCTCTGGCCGAGGAACGACTCTGGCGACGCCAGCATATCATCCTGGCGCGACGCGTAGAACTCCAGGATGGTGCCGTCGGCGCGCACGATGAACAGCATGTCGGGCAGGGCATCGCGCAGCGCCCGCAGCTGGGCCTCGCTGGACACCAGCGCATGCGAAGTGTGCTTGTCCTCGGTGATGTCCTGGACGATACTGAGGATCTGCGTGACGCGCCCTGCGTCATCGCGGGCAAAGGCCTGGGCCCGGCTCAGGAGCCAGCGCTCGCGCCCGTCGCCGAGACGGACGCGATACTCGACCTCGGAGACCTCTCCGTCGGCGGCGGCGGACAGCCGGCCGTAGTGATCGGCCACCTGCCCGTAGTCGTCGGGGTGCAGCATCAGCCGCAGGGCATCCTCATCAACCCTCTGCACCAGCTCGGGGGCGAGGCCGACCGCCGGGGCGATCGGGCGATTGATGAAGAGGCTGCGCCGCGTCGCCAGCTCGACGACGTGAACCACATCGGGGGTCGCCTCCATCACCCGCTGGATGAAGTGCTCGCGCTCGCGCAGCGCCTGGTTCGCCTCCCAGCCCTGCTGGAAGGTGGCGATGATCTCGGCGGCGGTGCGCAGCAGCTGGATGGTCGCCGCATCCCACTCGCGGGCATGCACCCGGTCAAGGGCGGTGAGCGTGCCCCACATCTTCCCGCCGAGAAGCACTGGGATCATCAGGATCGCCTGAACATCATTCTGATCGAGCGACTGCTGGAAGTGAGGGTTATGGGGGAACTGGCCGGGGACCGGCCCGCCGAACCAGCGGCCCTCGCCAAGCGCGACGAGCATCTCGTGCGGGGCGTCCAAGATCTGCACGGGCGACGGCTCGATGTAGGCGGGCAGACCCGGCGCGTGCGTGTCTGCCAGGATCTTCAGGGCGATCTCGCCCTGAAGATCGTCCGGGGGCATGAAGACATAGAGCCGGCTCACGCCGACCGTCTCGCACAGCCTGGTGAGCGCAGCATCGAGGATCTCCCATCGCTCGGCGTCGCTCTCAGGCTGGCGCAGCAGCAGCTGCGAGCAATGGGCCAGCGCCTCGGCGTAGCGCAGCTGCATGGCGCGCTCGCGCTCGGCCTGCTTGCGCGCGGTGATATCGCTGCAGAAGCAGACCATCTCGCCCGCGCCGTCGGAGATATAGGTGACGGCGATCTCAAGATCAAAGATGCGGCCATCCTTGCGCCGGTGGCGGGTCTCGAAGCGATCCGAGCCGGTGGCCATGATCCTGCGGATGCGGGCGTCGGTCTCCGCTGTCTGCTCGGCCGCCTCGACATCAGGGATGCGCATCGTCAACATCTCGGCGCGGCTATAGCCTGACATCGCGCAGTAGGCCTCATTCACATCGGTGAAGCGCATCTGCATATCGATCGCCCAGAAGCCGTCCAGCGCCGTCTGGAGGATCGAGCGCAGGCGCACCTCGCGCGCACGCAGCTCATCGACGGCCAGCTCAAACTCGCCGGTGTGCGCAGCCACCCGCTGCTCCAGGGTTGTGTTCGCCCGATCACGATCGACGAGCGCCTGCTCAGTGGCGCGGAGGCTCTGGCCCAGTATGCCGACCAGCGAGATGATGCTGAGCGCAGCCATCCCGCTCAGCGTCAGGGTGATCAGGGCGCTCAGCAGCAATGTGCTCGGGTCGGTGAGCCGCTGCGCCACTGCGGCGACCTCGGCGGAGGAGCGGCTGGCAAAGGCGATGCCGCTGAGCAGCAGCGCCGCCGCGCCGCTCAGCCAGACCAGCAGCGTTGAGCGGCGGCTGAGGATGAGCGCCGCGATGAGGACGTCGGCGACGATATAGACCCGACCGGCGGAGACAAGGCCGCCGCTCATCAGCAAATAGGTGCTGAAGATCAGGCTGATGCCGAGGGTTGAGAAGATGCGCCACTGGTAGGGGACGCCCCGCGCAACGGCCAGGGCCACGCCAGCGACGCCGAGCAGCAGATCCGCCACAACCGCGACATAGGCGGCCTGTGCGAGCAGCCTGATGACATCCAGCGCGAGCAGCGGCAGAAACGCCAGGATGATCAGGTGGAAGACCCGGCTCATGATATGCTCGCGCCATTGGGCGAGCGCATGCGGCTCGGCGGGAGTGGGATGGGACAATAAACGCATAGTCGCTCTCAGCACATGCTCATCGGCGTTGGAGCGCGCAGCCGCTCGCCGCCATCCGGTCGGGCAAGCCAGCGGACCCGCGCGATCATCTGCGGAAAGTTGATCGGCTTTGGCTCATAGGCATCGCACCCATACGCCGCGAGCTGATCATCTCTCTCTTCAAGCTGCGACTCCGTCAGCACAATGATCGGGATGCCCTGCGTCTCCGGGTGCGCCCGCAGGCGCTGCGCTGTCTTCCGGCCATCGAGGATGGGGATATCAATGTCGAGCAGGATGAGCGCGGGCCGCTCGGCCCGCGCCAGCGCGACCGCCTGCACGCCATTGCTCGCCGTGATGATCTGAAACCCCTCGCGGTTCAGCCGGCGCGTCAGCAGGTTGCGTATGTTTGGATCATCCTCGACGACTAATAGTTTGAGCATATCATACCGCAGTGATGTACTACCACCTGTCGTAACTGCGCCGTTCGCATGCCTGCCGACCGACAAATCTAGTGTACCGGCTCCTACGCGCACTGTCTGTACTGGTTGTGTATCAGCTATTGTCAAGCTTACGCCACGCCGCCCAGTCTGTACACACAACATGACCACAGGAGATACACAGCGCGTATAGACGGTGCCGTGCCGGCTGACTACAATAGGTACAATTTGGCAAGCGGGTGCCACGGTGCCCCCATGCCAGCCCGCTTCTGGGAATTCCTATCGGGTTCACCGTTACATGGACATTGCCAACCCGAATCAGACAGGCGCATGGGCGTCAACGGACACCGGACAGCCCGGCGAGAAGGTCGCCCGCTGGCTTGCCGAGCATCTCCATGAATTGGCCGCACAGCTTCAGCTTGCCCTGCGGGCGACGATGTT
>NZ_JAIEWN010000047.1:0-27514 GCF_019599295.1 Oscillochloris sp. ZM17-4
CTTATTCGCGCTAACAATTTTTTTGGCGAGCTGTTGACGGCGAAGCCGTCAACAGCTCGCCAAAAGGCAGGGGCTGGGGTACGGCCTCGTCAGGGTCTCGGCATCAGCAGGTAGTAGCCGTCGGTGAGCCCGGCCGGGGCGGCCTGGAGCGGGGCGACGGTGATCAGGCCGCGCTGGGGGGCCGCGCTGCGCGGGCCGAAGGTCACCCCCACGGCGAGCCGGTCGGCGCCGAGGGCCGCCGCCGCCGCCGGCGATCCTCCCGCCGAGGTGCCCGGCGCCGCCAGGGCCGTCCACAGCTGGCGCGCGCCGAAGTCGGGCCGCAGCAGCAGCGCGAAGGGCTCGCCGCCCTCATAGCCGCCCAGAGTCACCCCGTTGAGCTGCATCGTGTCGCGGCCCTGCATGCAGCACGAGCTGTCGCCCGTCACCAGCAACGCCCCGTCGGCCGCCGCGTCGACCGCCCTGATGCTGATCGAGTTGCCCTTGCCGTCGCTCAGGCGGGTGAGCAGCCACTGGCCGCGCTCCAGCGCGCCGCTGTCCGGGTCGAAGCGGCCGTACCAGGCCAGCGACTTCGCCCCGCTGATGTTGGAGGGCGTGTTGTAGGCGTCGGAGCTGATCAGCTCGGCGCCGCCCAGCTTGCGCGCGATGTCCTGCGGGTCGCGTCCGTAGATCGCGTTGCCGCCATCGGTGAAGCCGGCGAAGTAGAGCATCCCGTCGCGGCCGAGGGCCACCCGCCGCCCCTCTGAGTCGGCGCCCAGGCCCGCCGCGCCCACCGCCGCAGCCGCGAAGTCATAGTCCGTCCAGGCCGGCGCGCCGCCCGTCCCGTAGGCCCGCAGGTAGGCCACCTTCAGGGCGCTGCTCTTCTGCGTGTAGCCGGCGGCGAACACCAGCCCCCGCACATCGTCGATCGCGAGGTCGGCCACCTGCGTGCCGGCCACCTGCCAGCTGACCGGCGCGCCCCCGCCCGCCGCGTACTGGTAGACCGTCGCGCCCACCAGGGCCGCCACGCCGCCGCCCGGCCCGATCGCGCAGCGGCTCACCGCGCCCGGGCTGTCGCTCCAGGCCAGCGCGCCCAGGTCGGCGCGCAGCACCGCCACCCCGAAGTCGCCGCAGGCCACCACCGCGCCCGTCGCGCCCACCTCCATGTCGCTGACGCCTGCGCCGATCCGGGCCATCGCCTCGACCCGCCCCCCGCCCTCACTCAGCCGGATGATCGCCCCGTCGCCACCGCCGGGGAACGTCACGGGGGACAGGCCCGCCGGGCTGTAGCCGGGGAAGGTGCCGGCCAGCAGCAGCCGGCCCGCGCTGTCGAACGCCGCCGCGCTCAGGCTGTCGGCGGCGGGGCCGCCCAGGTAGCTGGCCGTCAGGCTGAGCGGGCGGACGACCAGGGGTAGGTAGACGCGCTCCTCGGTGGCGGCATGTGTGGTGGTCCGGCCCGAGATCAGGAGGGCGGCCATGATCATGATTATGACAAGTGACGAGATACCCAACGTTCGCATTGGTGCCTCCAGAATTCAGCCGGTTTCCGGCGGCGGGCCACAGCGGGCCGCCCTCACGTATTATAAAAATTTAGTTAACCACCAGCGGCCACCGGCGATAGCCTATTCGTCCTCCTCCCACTGAGCCGCTGGCACCATTCCTGCTATACAGGCCATGACGCACAGGCCGGGGCGAGGGCCTCGGGCAGACGTGCGCCACACAAGTACGAGGAGAATTACCTTATGGCCAAGAATCGCACCTTCACCACCCATATCGATATCGCTGCGCCGGCCCGCGATCAGCTGATCGCCCTGATAAACCAGCAGCTCGCTGACACCTTCGACCTGCTGAGCCAGGTGAAGCAGGCCCACTGGAATGTCAAGGGCCCGCAGTTTATCGCCCTCCATGAGCTGTTTGACGACCTGGCCGCGAACCTGCTCGACCACGTGGATACGATCGCCGAGCGCGCCGTGATCCTGGGCGGCCAGGCGCTGGGCACCGCGCGCATGGCCGCCGCCGCCTCGCGCCTCCCCGAGTACCCCGCCGAGATCACCGACGGGATGCAGCACGTGGCCAACCTGGTCGCCCGCTACGCCAAGGTCGGCGCCACGACCCGCCAGGCGATCACCACGGCCACCGAGCTCAACGACGCCGACACGGCCGACATGTTCACCCAGGTCTCGCGCGACCTCGACAAGTACCTCTGGTTCCTGGAGGCGCATATCCAGGCATAGAGCACTGAGACACTGAGGCGCTGAGACACTGAACCACTGAGGCACTGAACCACTGAATCGGTAGTAGCAGCTCCCGATTCAGTGCCTCAGTGTCTCATCACCTCAGTGCTGGTATAATCGCGGCGATGAACACGACACCGCCCGCCCGGCTGCTCGGGCTCGCCCTCTTCCTCACCCTGGCTGTGGCCTGCGCCGGCCCGCCCGCGCCGCCGACGCCCGCGGCCGACGCGCCGACGCCCACGTCGGCATCGAGCGCCACCCCCACGCCGCCAAGCGCCACCCCGCGCCCGGCACCATCACACACGCCCACGCCGGCCCCGCGCCCGCTGCGCCTGTGGGTGGGCGAGGCCGACGCGGCCCTTGATGCAGTGCGCGCCTTGATCGCCGACTACCAGCGCTCAGGCGGCGGGCCGATCACCGTCGTCGCCCACAACCCCGACACCCTGCGCATGAGCGTGGCCGGGGCCGCCCTCACCGGCGACCCGCCGCCCGACCTGATCTGGGCCGACCAGGAGACCCTCGCCGGACTCCTGGCAGACGGGCAGCTCCAGCCGATCCAGGCCGCCGGCGACCCGCTGCCGGGCCTGCTAGAGGACGCCACCGCCCAGGGTGCGCTCTGGGGACTCCCGCTGACCGCCCAGGGCGGCCTGCTCCTGCTCTACAACCAGCAGCTCGCCGCCGGCCCGCCGGCCACCAGCGACGAGCTGATCACCCGCTCGCGCGCCGGGAAGGCCGGCCTCGTGATGGCCTGGGACGAGCCGCGCTGGCTGCTGCCCTGGCTCCACGGCTTCGGCGGGGCCGTCACCGACGCCACAGGCGATACGCCGACCCTCGACAGCCCCGCGATGCTCAGCGCCCTCGGGCTGCTGCGCGAGCTCGCCGTCGCATCACCCCCCGAGGTGAAGACCTACCGCGGCGGCCAGCGCTGGTTCGGCGCCGGCGAGGTGGCCTTCGCCGTCGATGGCGACTGGGCACTGCCCGAGTACCGCACCCTCACCGAGACCCTCGACCTCGGCGTCGCGCAGATGCCGCTGGTCCCGGCGACGGGCCGGCGCGCGCTGCCGATCATCGGCGGCACCTTCCTGATGCTCCAGCGCGATCTCGCCGGGGCCGACCTGGGCCGCGCCCTGTCCTTCGCCGCCTTCCTGGAGCGGCCCGAGACCCAGGCCGGGCTGGCCCGCGCGCTCGGCCGCCTGCCCGCCAGCCGGGAGGCCCTCGCCGACCCGGCCATCCGCGCCGACCCGGCCCTCGCCGCCGCCGCCGCCATGGCCGCCCAGGCCCCCGGACTGCCGCCCACCAAGGCAGCCCGCTGCGCCCTCTTCGGCGTCGATGTCTGGCTGCCAAGCCTGCTACGTGGCACCCTCGACCAGGCCGAGGCGACCAGCAACATGCAGCGCGAGGCCGAGGCATGTGTAACACGCTAGGCGTTCTCTTCGTAGAATAGGTAGTACCCTTAGCGAGACGACACACGAGCGAGCACCCCTATGAGATGCCCATCATGCGACGCAGAGCTGCCAAACGACGCGCGCTTCTGCATTGAGTGCGGCCTCACCCTCGATAGCGCCACCACCGGCCCGACCGTCCACCTGCGCCCCGAGGACCAGGCGCCGGTGACATGCGCGGCCTGCGGGGCCAGCAACCCCGGCCACGCGATCTTCTGCGTGCGCTGCGGCCGGCGCATGGGCGACCCGGCGCCGCAGCCCGCCCCGCCCCGCCCCGCAATAAGCGGCGATGTCATCCAGGGCGCGCCCACCATGCCCACCTTCCAGCGGGCGCGGCGGGCGGCGCCCGGCCGGTCGCGCGACTGGGAGGCCGCCAGCGTGGCGGTCTTCCTGATCGGCATCGCCCTGCTCTTCTTCTCAAAGCTGTTCTGGCCGGGGATCCTGATCGTGATCGGCCTATCCAACTTCGTGCGGGTCGCCGGCCGCGGGCAGATCGGCGTGGGCCTGCGCAACACCTTCTGGCTCTTCGGCCTGGCCTTCCTCTTCATGATGCCGAGGCTGTTCTTCCCCGGAATCCTCGTCCTCGTCGGCCTGAGCGCCCTGCTTGAGGCGATCATGCGCGGCGCGCGGCGGCCGTAGCCTCGCCGATCAACGCATCCCAGGCGCGCGAGTCGGGTATAATGAGAGAATGTACCCCTCTCGTCTCCCTGTAAGAACCCCCGCCAATGGTCGAGGAATTTGACGCAGCCCAGCAGGCAAACCTGCTGGGATCAATCGGGTTACTGCTCGGCCTGATTGTTCTCGGGCTGGTGCTAGAGCTCTGGCCTCTGCGATGGGCTCGCCGCCGATCTATCTCCAGCAACAACCTGCCCGGCGAGGTGATCTTCACCGCGCTCAGCGGGCAGATCCTCTTCTGGAGCATCGTCATCGGCCTCAGCTCCACCACCGGCGACCTCCTGCCGAAGCTGAGCGACCAGATGCGCGCGGCGATCCTCTACGCCGAGGCACTGGCGGTCGTGATCCTGGTCGTGCGCCTGGCCACCAACTGGGTGCGCTTCTCGTTCGAGCGCGCCCAGATCGGCTCCGTCTCGCTGATCAACAATGTGCTGCGCTTCATGGGCGGCATGGTTATCACCACGACCATCCTGGGACTCTACGGCGTGCCCGTCGGCTCCCTGCTCACCGTGGTGGCCGGCAGCAGCGTCGGCCTCTCCCTGGCCCTGCGCGACCCGCTGGCTAATCTGTTCTCGGGCATGACCGTCATCGCCTCGAACAAGATCCGTCCCGGCGACTATGTCCGCCTGAGCTCCGGCGAGGAGGGCTACATCACCGATATCCGCTGGGCCGACACCTACATCCGCCAGCTCTCCAACAACCTGATCGTCGTGCCCAACTCGCTGATGACGAGCACGATCGTGATCAACTACAGCCGCCCCGAGTCTGAGCAGTCTGTCCTGATACCCATGGGCGTGAGCTACGCCAGCGACCTCGAGCTCGTCGAGCGCGTGGTGGCCGAGGTGGGTGTCGAGGTCATGGAAGAGGTGGACGGCGGCGTCGCTGAGTTCGCGCCCTTCATCCGCTATACCACCTTCAACGCGTCGAGCATCGACTTCAACGTCATTCTGCGCGCGAACTCCTTCGTCGACCAGTATCTGCTCAAGCACGAGTTCATCAAGCGTGTGCGCGCCCGCTTCCACCAGGAGGGCATTAGCATCCCCTTCCCGATCCGCACGCTCAACCTCAACGGGCCGATCCCGGTGCAGATCCAGGGGACAGGAGTCGGGGGACAGGGGACAGGAGACGGCGGGAAGGAGTCGGGAGTCGATGGGCAGGAGTCGGGGGAGCGGGGATGAGCGCCATACGACACCAGCATCCTACACGACGCAGGGACTCCCCGCTTGCGCTATCGGCTATCGGCTATCGGCTATCGGCTATGCCCCGCGCGCTATTGGCTATCGGCTATCTCCTATCGGCTATCCTCCTGATCGCCCTCGCCGGATGCGGCAACCTCGCCGGCACAGCGGAGACAGCCGCCCCCGCCAGCCCGACGGCGGCGGCGGGAGAGCCGCCGGTCGAGCACTCGCCCACCGCCACCGCCGCCCCCAGCACGAGCGACCGGATCGCCTTCTCCTCGGATCGCGGCGGGAACGAGGAGATCTTCGTGATGAATGCCGACGGCTCGGGGCTGGCCCGCCTCACCGACCACACCGCCCGCGACTATGAGCCCGCATGGGCGCCGAGCCGCCGCCAGATCGCCTTTGTCTCTGAGCGCACCGGCGTCGCCCAGATCTACCTGATCGCGCCTGACGGCAGCGAGCTGCGCCGGATGACCGACGAGCAGGATGGCGCCGTCGCCCCAGCGTGGTCGCCCGATGGCACACAGATCGCCTATGTGGCGACGCGCGGGGAGAAGACGGTGCTGGCGGTGATCACGATCGCGAGCGGCGAGATCCACGACCTCTTCGCCAACCCGCCCCGCATCGGCGCGCCGGCCTGGTCGCCCGATGGGCGGCGCATCGCCTTCTCGGCCGCCGACCCCACCGCGAGCAATAATCGTGAGATCTACCTGGCCAACGCCGACCAGTCGGGCAGCATCATCAACCTGACCAACAACGCCGCCAGCGACGAGCGGCCGGCATGGTCGCCCGATGGACAGCGCATCGCCTTCGAGCGGCGGCGCGGCGGCCAGAGCGACATCTATGTGATGAACGCCGACGGCGCGGCCCAGACCCCGCTCACCGACAGCCCGGCCGACGATGAGTCACCCTCGTGGGCCCGCGATGGCCGGCGGATCGCCTTCGCCTCCGACCGCGATGGAAACTTTGAGATCTACACGATGGGCGACAGCGGCCAGGATCTGCTCAGGCTGACCGAGCACCCGGCCGACGATCTGACGCCGCGCTTCCCGCCCCCGCCGCCCCTGCGCGCCAGCGACGAGCTCCTGATCGCCACAAGCCCGGTCGGCAGCGCGCGGAGCCTGCGACTCATCTCCATCGATAGCGGTCAGAGCAGCGCGCTCACCGATAACCTGCTCTTTGATGAGATCACCCCCGCATGGTCGCCCGACGGACAGCGCATCGCCTTCGCCTCCGACCGCAGCACCTTCGACATCTACCTGATGAACGCCGACGGCTCGGGGCTGGTCGCCCTTACCAACGGCTCATCCCGCGACCTCCACCCCGCATGGTCGCCCGATGGCCAGCGCATCGCCTTCGAGAGCAACCGCAACGGGAGCTGGGATATCTACGTGGTCAACGTCGATGGGTCGGGCGAGCCAACGCGGCTGACCGACAGCCCGGCCAACGATGGCAACCCCACATGGTCGCCCGACGGCGAGCAGATCGCCTTCGCCTCCGACCGCAGCGGGAATTTTGACATCTACCTGCTCGATGTGGCCAACGGCGGGGGGGCTTCTGACCTGACGAACAGCCCGGCCAATGAGGTCACCAACAGCCCCGCCGACGACACCACCCCGACCTGGTCGCCCAGCAGCGATCAGATCGCCTTCGCCTCAAACCGCAGCGGAGAGACGACAGCCGGCGGGGAGGCGATAGGCAGCAGCTACCACATCTACGTCTACACAATCAGCTCGGGCGCGCTGAGGCAGATCACCGCCACAGGGATAAGCGAGCAGTACCCTGCCTGGCGGCCGCAGCGCTCGCAGCCGTGATCGCCTGCACCGAGAGGCCACGCCGGCGCAGCGCGTAGACGATCCCCTCCTGGAGCGTGCCGAGCGTGATGATCTCGGTGATCACCAGGCCCAGCTGGGTGATCGTCTGCGCGATCTCGGGGTTGATCCCGACGAGCACCACCGTGGCGCCCAGCAGGCCCACCGCCCGCGCCGTCTGGAGCAGGTGCTGCACCACACCCGTGTCTACCATGGCCACGCCGGTGATATCGATGATCAGGCTATCGGCCTGATGTCGGGAGATGCTCTCCAGGACGTTCTCCATCACATCCTGGGCCCGGCGTGTGTCGATCGAACCGATCAGGGGCAGCACCAGGATACCATCGTAGAGCGGGATCACCGGTGCCGATAGCTCGGTGACGAGGGCGGCCAGGCGATCCTGTTCCTGCTGGCTGCGCTCCGCAGCCAGCCGCTGCCGATCACTCTCCTCACGCTGCTCGGCCAGCGCGCGCACCACCGCCTCGCGCAGATCCTCCTGCTCACGCCGCAGCCCGTCGAGCTCGGCCTTATGCCATGCGGCGATCAGAGTGGCCATACGGCCGGATACCTGCGCCAGCATCGGCAGATCCGCCGCATCCAGCGCGGCCTGCTGAACAGCGAGGCCGGCCTCCTGAGCCGAAACAAAGGACAGCCCGCGCGCCACCATCCGCGCCGCCGGATGGTCGAGATTCTCCTGCGGGTCGAGCAGCAGCCCTACCAGCTCTCGCCCCATATCAGCCAGGTGCGTCGGAGGTAACATCCCGCGGTTCGTGAATGCGCGCCGCCGCAGGGCCGCGCCGGCGACGCGCTCAAGATCATTGCGATCAGTCATTGAGGCTCTCTTGCTCTATAGGTGCCGTAGGAGCGCAGCGTGCTGCGCCCCTACGGCATGCCTGTGTTCCTACGGCCGCACCGCGATCATGCCGTAGAGATCAAGCGGCTCTTTCTCAAGCCCGGTCTCGCTGGGAGTGCGCCACTCGTCGTCCACCCCATTCCACCTGTTCAGCTCGATCAGCCCGGGCGACAGCAGATCCCAGCGCGCGAGCATCTCCTGCGCGGCGGCCATCGAGAGTCCATAGACCGGCGATCGCATCTGGCGGTAGATCGCCGCGACCTGGCTCTGCGCAAAGCCGTTCACGTCACCGATCAGCCAGGACATCGCAATCTGTGAGCCAGGGGCGCACCATGCGTAGAGCGCGTCAAGCACGCCCCGCAGCGTCTCGGTATCAATGAAGTAGCTCGCCCCGATAAAGGAGATGGCGATTCGGCGCTGGCCACCGAAGTGCGCGTCGGCGGCGGCGAGGATCGCATCAATATCGGCGATATTCGACTGCACAAACTGGATGTTCGACGTCTCACCCACAATGCTCCGCCCGTAGGCGATCGTCACCGGGTCGATGTCGTTGTAGAGGATGCGCGCGTCGGGGGCCAGGTCGTGGATGTAGCCCTCGGTGGGCAGGCCGGTGGCGAGATCGAGGTAGCAGTCGAAGCGGGCGTCGACGAGGCGCTGGACTGCGTCGTGCATGAACCAGCGGTTGAGCAGCGCTCCGGCCTTGATTGAGGGAAGGATCTTGCTGAGCTGCTCGGCAGTTGTCCGATCAACCTCGAAGTTGTGGTTGCCGCCAAGATAGTAGTCGTAGATTCTGCCCCCATTTGGCTTCGTGGTGTCAATGTCCAATCTGCACTCCTTACTAACCAAGCTTGAATTGCCCGATATTTGCACTCATCATACCATGATCTCGAAACCACATGGCTCGGGGCGCGGCGGATCCGCCGCAAAACCCAGCACCAAATGCTGCTATACTTGACGTATATGAGCATCTTCAGCATCACCGCCAGGGACGAGCGCAGCCGGGCGCGGGCCGGGGTCGTCCGCACCGCCCACGGCGATATCGCCACGCCCGTGTTCATGCCGGTCGGCACGCGCGGCACCGTCAAGGCGATCACGCCCCGCGAGCTGCGCGAGCACGGCGCGTCGATCATCCTGGGCAACACCTACCACCTCTACCTCCAGCCGGGCCACGAGCTGATCGCCCGCCACGGGGGGCTGCACGGCTTCACCAGCTGGGACGGCCCCATCCTGACCGATAGCGGCGGCTTCCAGGTCTTCTCGCTGGTCTACGGCGGCATCGCCGACGAGATCAAGGGCCGCCGCCCGCAGCACGCCCAGCAGCTCCAGGGCATGGTCAAGGTCACCGAGGACGCGGTGATCTTCAAGTCCTACGTCGATGGGTCGCGGCACACCTTCACGCCCGAGCGATCCATGCAGATCCAGCACGGCCTCGGCGCCGACATCATCGTCTGCTTCGACGAGCTGCCGCCCTTCCGCGCCACCTACGACTACACCCGCCAGAGCATGGACCGCACCCACCGCTGGGCCGCCCGCTGCCTGGCCGCCCACCGCGAGCGCGACCCGGCCAGCCTGCCCAACCCCGACCAGTACCTCTTCGGCATCGTCCACGGCGGGGTCTTCCCCGACCTGCGCAAGGCCAGCGCCGAGCATATCGCCGCCATGGGATTCGACGGCTTCTGCATCGGCGGCTCCCTCGGCGGCGATAAGCCCCAGATGTACGATGTGATCGATATGACGGTGCCGCATATGCCCGACGGCATGGCCCGCCACCTGCTCGGCGTCGGCGATGTCGACGACCTGCTGGAGGGCGTGGCCCGCGGCATCGATATGTTCGACTGCGTCAGCCCGACCCGCCTCGGCCGCCACGGCGCGGCTCTCGTGCGCGACCCCGCCCGGCGCTGGAAGCTGAACGTCCAGAACGCCAGCCTGCGCGATGACGGCGGCCCGCTCCAGCCCGGCTGCACCTGCGAGACCTGCCGCACCTTCTCGCGGGCCTACATCCACCACCTCTACAAGGCGAATGAGATCCTCGGCCTGCGCCTGGTGAGCCTGCACAATGTGGCCTTCCTGCTCAACCTGATGGCCGAGGTGCGCGCCGCGATCGCCGAGGGGCGATTCGCCGAGATGTACGAGGCCTGGCTCGGCAAGCCGATGATGGTTGAGGACAGGGGACAGGGGACAGGGGACAGGGGACAGGGGACAGGGGACAGGGGACAGGCAATAGGCAATAGGCAATAGGCAATAGGCAATAGGCAATAGTTTCGGAGCAGGGCAAACGCCGCTTGCCTGTACCCTGTACCCTGTACCCTGTCCCCTTGCGTTGACAAATGCGCCCTTTCGGCGTATAACTGCCCTCGTGAACCCGCTCACGAATAACCCCACTCGCCTGTACCTTCGCCATAAGGTGACAGCTCTATGCATGTGATCAGCCTGCCCATCCTCTCGATCACGCTCTGGCTCCCGGCCCTGGGCGCCCTGGCCCTAATGCTCACGCCCGCCAGCCAGGCCGAGACGCAGCGCCGCATCGCCCTCGGCTTCGCGATCGCGGCCCTGGCGGCGGCCGTCGCGACGGCGGCGATGTACCTGACAGGCCAGGCATCCCCGCAGGGCATGGCCGAGCCGGCCCTGCCCTGGATCCCTGCCTGGGGTAGCAGCTACCACCTGGGAATCGACGGGGTCAGCATCTGGCTGGTTGTCCTGGCGGCGCTGCTGGCGCCCTTCGCCATCGGCGCAACCTGGGGCCAGCCCGAGGGCCGGCTGCGCGGCATGCTCGCCCTGCTCCTGGCCTTCGAGTCGGCCATGCTCGGCACCTTCATGGCCCAGGACATGCTGCTCTTCTATGTGTTCTGGGAGGTCGCGCTCATCCCGGCGGTCTTCCTGATCGGCATCTGGGGCGGCGAGGACGGCCCGCGCGCGGCGCTGAAGATGTTCCTCTACACCTTCAGCGGCTCGGTGCTCATGCTGCTCGGCATCATCGGCGTGTATATGCTCCACGCCCAGCAGGGCGCGACCACCTTCGATATTGGCACCATCGTCGCCGACCTGCGCTCGGGGGCCTTCGTGATCGATGCGGGGGTCGAGCGGCTGCTCTTCGGCGCATTCTTCGCCGCCTTCGCGATCAAGCTGGCCCTCTGGCCCTTCCACACCTGGGTGCCCGCCGCCTACAGCGCCGCGCCGACCCCGGTGGCGATCATGCTCGCCGCCATCATGTCGAAGTTCGGCACCTACGGCCTGATCCGCTTCAACCTGGCCCTCTTCCCGCAGGCCTCCCAGTGGGCCGCGCCCGCCGTCGCCATCCTCGCCGTGATCGGCATCATCTACGCCGCGACCACGGCCTTCGCCCAGACCGATATGCAGCGGCTGGTGGCCTACTCCTCGGTGAGCCATATGAACGCCATCGCCCTGGGCATCTTCGCGCTCAACGCGATCGGCATCAGCGGCGCGGTGGTGCAGATGCTAGCCCACGGCGTGAACACCGCCGCCCTGCTGCTGCTGGTGTCCGTGCTCTACGAGCGCCGGGGCACCCGCGAGATCACCGCCTTCAGCGGGCTCTGGAAGACGATGCCCGTCTATGGCGGGCTGACCCTGCTGGTCATCCTGGCCAGCATGGGACTGCCCGGACTGAACGCCTTCATCGGCGAGTTCACGATTATGCAGGGCACATTGAGCTCGCAGGTGCTCGGCTGGCCCTTCGCCGGCGGCGCAGTGATCGGCGTCATCCTGGTGGCCGCCTATATGCTGCGTATGTTCCGCATCGGCTTTATGGGCGAGGCCCGCGACGAGGGGCTGAGCGACCTCAGCCGGCGCGAGGTGATCCCCCTGGCGCTCCTGGCCGTCGCCATCGTGGCCGCCGGGCTCTTCCCCAGCCTGCTCTTCGCGCCGCTCCAGGGCGCCGTGGATGGGCTGGTGCAGCACCTCGGCCCGGCCACCGCCGCCCTCGCCAGAATACCGCGCTGACCTCACATCAGGCAAGCCCCCTACCTGCCATGACGAAACGCGCCAGCTTCGCTGGCGCGTTTCGTCATGGCAACAGCAGGGCCACGTCATTGTCGTCCGGCCTCGGCGCCGTGAGACCGAAGTCCCCGGCTGGATCCTGGGCGAAGGCCGCGCAGGCGGCCTTCGCCGAAGAATCAGCCCGCGACTTCAGTCGCCGGGCGGTCGGGCCAGAGAACAATGACGTAGCCCTAATGGCAACAGGTCCGCCGGTTGCCCGCTCCGCCAGAAGGCGGTACAATAGCGCGATACAATCCTGTTCCCTGTCCCCTGTTCCCTGTCCCCTGTTCCCTGTCCCCCGCGCGCGAGCGCACGAGGAGCGAGCATGTTGAGCTATGACGACCTGGTGAGCGGCCTTGAGGATGCCTGGCTGGCGGTGGGGCTTCACGAGCACGCCTTCATCGAGAGCGTGATCCCTACAACGCACGACCGCACCTGCAAGATCGAGCTCTTCCCCGAGCACGACGAGCCGCTGACCAATGAGAATATCCCGCCCTGGCTGGAGCTCGGATTCACCTGGTCCGCCGTCCACCAGCTGATCGCGGAGGGCCGCGATCTGCCCTCTGAGCCGCTCGACCTAACCTGGTCCTACACGGTGACGCTGGCAAATGCGCTCGATCGCAGCGACGCCGAGCTGGTGCGCATGTTCCAGCGGGCCGTCCACGGCGCCTTCGTGCGCTACTACCCCGCCGAGGCCACCGAGATGGAGCCAGTGGCGGTGGAGGTGCGCCGGATCTACCAGAGCGACGGCCAGAAGCTCACGGTCGACTCCATCCAGATGGTCAGCACCACCATCTCCGATCTGTTCGAGCAGTGGGGCGACCGCGACCTCGCCGGGCTGCGGATGCTCCTGCGCATCGAGCTTCAGCTCGCCAGCGCGATCATCGCCAATCTGAGCGACGCCTTCACGCCCCGCGGGCGCGGCGGCTACCGCTCCGTCGACGCGGCGTAGGGGCGCAGGCTGCTGCGTCCCGGCATACGGACGCAGCACGGACGGTGCGGCGGTAGGGCACGATCAGGCTGAAGAGCCGGCGGGTCACGGGCGGCTCTTCAGCCGCGGCGGTGATGGCGGGTGATGATAGTTCCATACGTATATGGTACACCCGACCTGAGCGAGCATGGCGCCTGATCGCGCTGGTGCTTGGGTGGCACAGCCCCAGGTATCGCTTGTTGTTTTGGCGGAATATGCCAGCGAAGCTGGCATATTCCGCCAAAACAACACCCTCACCGTCCGGCGTCGGTCGGCGCGTCGGGCGACTCCTCCCACGGGCGGATGAACGTCTCCGGCTCGACGTGCAGCGCGTCGGCGACCCGGTTGATGTAATGGATCCAGGGCATAGACGCATCTCCTTATTTCATATAGCGGCTATCGGCCATCGGCCACGGGCAGCACTACCGTGAAGGTGCTGCCGACACCCAGGGCGCTCTGCACCTCCACCCGGCCACCGTGCAGGCGCACGATCTCGTGGACGACGAAGAGCCCGATCCCCAGCCCGCCGGTCGGGTGGTCGTCGGCGTTGCGGGCCTGGTAGTAGCGCTCGAAGAGCTTCGCCCGCGCCTCCTCGGGGATGCCGATTCCCTGGTCACACACAGCGAGTCGTGTCAGACCCGCGTCCACCGTGATCGCCACGCGAATCGCTCCGCCCTGCGGGCTGTACTTCACCGCGTTCCCCAGCAGGTTGAGGAGCACCTGCTCGATCCGCGCGGCGTCGCCGTCGATCAGCGCTGGGCTCTCGGGCGTCGCAAGGGAGATCGTATGCTGCTCCAATGTTGGCGCGATGTCGGCGACCACCCGCTGCGTTAGGGGGGTGAGGTCGAACACCTCCCTGGAGATGCTCATCTGGCCGCCGCGCATCCGGCTCACGTCGAGCAGCGCGTCGATCTGTCCTACCAGGCGCCGGGCGTCGTCGCTGGCCTGCCTGATTGTGGTAATGTTCCGCTCGCTGCCGCCCTCGCGGCTCAAGCGGCGCTCGATCATCTGAAGCCTGCCGATCAGCGGGGTCAGCGGGTTCTTCAGCTCGTGGGCGGCCACCGAGAGGAAGTCGTCGCGCAGCTGCACGGCCTCACGGGCTACTGCGTGGGCGCGCGCCCCGGCGATCTGGCCGGACACCTGGTCGGCCACCCGCTCGATGAACTCGCGGTAGTCATCATCGAGCGGGAGCCTCGGGCTCAGCCCGGCCACCAGATAGCCGTGCGGCGTGAGCTCGCCGCGCGTCCGGATTGGCACAACCATAGCTGATGTCGCGGGGAGGCCCCAGGGGCCTCCCGGCAGATCTGCGAGCTCGGGCGGCAGCTCGCGCATGATCACCGGCTGCTCGGCGGCCAGCGCCTCGGCGAAGGGCCACGGCCCCCCGCCAATCGTCGTCTGCGCCGGCGCCGCCGGGTGGCCCGCATCCAGGTGTGCGGCGCCGGCCAGAGTCAGGTCGGCGCTCGCACGGGCGCCCAGATAGAGCAGCGCGAAGGGGAGATCTGCCGGGTCCTGCGCCAGCACCTCGGCCGCGCGGCGACACACCTCGGCCTCAACCCGCACGCCCACCAGCGCCGCTGAGAGATCGCGCCCCGTGTGCAGCCGGCGCTCCGCGATCACTCGCCGTGTCGTCTCCGTCACCGCGATGAAGATCCCGTCGACGTTGGACTCACCCCAGATCGGCCCATACGAAAAGGTGAAGTAGCCCTCCTCTTGGGTGCCATTCCGCACGAGCGTCAGCTGCATATCATCGGCCCATGTGGCCTGTCCGGTGGCCCGCACGCCGTCGAGCATCGGGCGCACCACATCCCACACCTCCGGCCAGATCGCGACGCCGGGCTCGCCGAGCGCGCGCGGATGCTTGTCGGCGGCGATCGGGATATAGGCGTCGTTATAGAAGTGGGTGTACTCTGTGCCCCACAAGATCTGCATGGGGAAGCGCGATCCGAGCATCATGCCCAGTGCGGTGATCAGGTTCTGCGGCCAGACCTCGATCTGCCCGAGCGGCGTCTGCCCCCAGCCATGATCCCCGATGCGGGCTGCCATCTCTCCGGCCAGCGAGCGAATTCGTTTCATAGCCGTAGATCGTATCTAAAAGCCTCAGGCTGCAATTCGCGATCACCCTAGCGTGGCGTGCGGTACGGGCCGAGGTAGCGCTGAACCGTGGGCATGTCGAAGTCGCGCTGGAGGGTGGTGCGGGCGCCCTCGGCGGTGGCGGCCAGGGCGTGGCCGAGCTGGCGGCAGATCGCATCGGCCAGGAACTGCGGGAGCGGCTCCTGCACGCTGCTGATCTGGAGGGCGCCGCGGAAGGTGGCCAGCACAGCGCCGAGCGGCTCGCGGGCGATCAGGGCCGCCGGAAGCTCGATGCGGTAGGCCGGGCCGAGGGCGTCGGGCCGATAGTAGAGCACATAGAGCTGGCCGTAGGCGTGCTCGATCGCCGTGCGCAGCGCTCTAAAGTCGCCCGCCGCCGGGCTGCGGTAGCCGGTGAGCAGGTGCGTGCGGTCGCGGCGGATGAGCGGCACTGGCAGCGCGTACTCGCCCGCGTTCAGCACGCTCGTCCAGAGGGTGCGGTCAGTGATCACGCCGCTCAGGTGCGGCGCGAGCGCCAGCACATCGTCGGCCGCCGTGGCCGACTTCGGGTGGGCCACCACGCGCCGGCACTCCAGCACCAGCCGCCAGTCGTCATCGCGGAAGAAGGCGGTGATCAGATCCTCGAAGCTCGCCCACCATGCCGGCGCGGCTCCGCCCTTATGGTCCTGGGCGTAGCGGACGAGCAGCCGGTTGATCTCAATCAGCATCGAGTAGAAGGAGCCATCCAGGACAAACAGGCCGCTGCTGGTGGCCCGGATCCGCCGGGCCAGCAGGCGCAGCTCCATGACGCAGCGCAGCCCGCCCAGGATGCCATCCAGCTCCTCCACCGGCGGCATCAGCTGCACCAGCACATCCTGGTCGGTCAGCGTCGCCTCCTCCACCGCCGCGGCCGCGATGGCCGCGAAGGTCGCCCCGGCCGCCGGCACCGTGGCGTGGGCTCCGTCCACCGCGCAGAGCCGCCGCGTCGGCCCGTCGGGGGCCGGCCTGATCCGGCGGTCTAGCGCGGCGCGCAGCCGCTCGCGCTCATCCTCAAGCTGCTCCAGCGTGCCCCGGCAGGCGTCGGCGCAGGCCGTGATCGCCGCCAGAACCGCCGCCGGCAGCGCCGCCGTGCCCAGGTTGTTGTGCTGCTCGTCGCGCATCATTTCGAATGTTGAATGTTGAATGTTGAATGTTGAATGTCTGTCATTCAACATTCAACATTCAACATTCAACATTATGAAAGCCTTCCCTCAAGCTCGCGCATCGCCGCCACCAGCTGGTCCTGGCGGATGGCCGCCGTCATATCGCCGCGGGTGCGCTCCAGCACCCCCCGCAGGGCGTCGGTCGTCCGCCGCAGCCCGCCCGTCACCGCGTCGGGGAAGTCCACCGTCACCAGGGTGCTGTAGACATCGTCGATGATCCGCAGCAGCGCCTCGCCGCGGGCCGTCTCGCCCCGGCGCAGCCCGTCGAGGATGGCCCTTCTCAGCTCGCTGGCCGCCTCGGCCAGCCCGTTCAGGTAGGCCGCCGGCTCCACGCCGATCGCCTCGGCCGAGGGCGGCTCGCCGCCGGAGAGGAAGGCCAGCACCAGGTGCGCCTCGGCCAGCTCCTTCAGCGCGTCCTGGGTGTAGCCGGCGTGGCGGATCTCCGGGCTGCCCGCCGTGGATGCGCGCAGCCGCTCGGCCATCGCCGCCGCCTCGCCCAGCAGCCGCTCGGCCTCGGCGAACTCGGCCCGGTGCGCCGCCCTGATGCTGTTGGCGCAGCTGCGGATCAGCCCCCGCGAGACCCCGATCGCCTGCTCGCGGGCGGCGTGGCTGACCTCGATCTGGCTCACGCAGCCCGCCACAAGATCTTCGATGCTCATAGATAGCTTGCCTTTAGGCGCGGAAACCCAGCAGCTTTAGCGCTGGGAGGAGCGCTCTGCTTTAGCCCGCTTCAGCACACGCTTGCACGGGCGTTCGGATTGTGCTATACTTGTTCTATGATACAGACGCTCTCCACACGAACCGTATGCTGTAAACTGTCGCTTGACGCTGACGCCGCAGCCGCCATTCGAGCGACGGCGGTGCAGTTCAACGCGGCGGCAACCTACTGCGCCTCGGTCGCGTGGCAGGAGCGCATCACCAACAAGAACAAACTGCACCATGTCGTTTACGGCCCCACCCGAAGTGCGTACGGGTTGGGGGCGCAACTGGCCTGCTGCGCCAGGGACAAAGCGGCTGAAGCGGTTCGTGCGGCGCGGGCGAATGGGAGTGAGACGTGCCCGACGTTCCAGCCTGACAGCTCGATTCGCTACGATGCCCGCACCTATCGGCTGATGAGCCTCGATAGGGTGAGCCTGAACACGCTGACCGGGCGTGTGATGGGTCAACTTCTCCTGGGGGAGTTCCAGCGCCGCCACCTGTACGATACGAGCTGGAACATTGGCGGCGCAGAACTCGTGCAACGCGACGGACAGCTTTACCTGCACATCACGCAGACCAAGCTCACCCCCACGCCTGACGAGCCGACCGGCTTCCTGGGTATCGATCTTGGCATTGTCAACCTGGCTGCCGATAGCGCGGGTGAGACATACAGCGGCGCCCAGGTGCAGCAGGTACGCGCGCGCCGCTTTCAGCACCGCCAGCGCCTCCAGCAGGCGAACACCCGCCGCGCCCGCTGGCGATTGAGGAAGAACGCTCGCTGTGAGGCGCGCTTCCAGAGGGATGTCAACCACTGCATCAGCAAGAAGCTGGTTGCGAAGGCACGCACGGCCCGTAAGGCACTCGCCGTTGAGGATCTGACGAAGATCCGCGAGCGGGGTACGGTTCAACGGGCGCAACACCAGCCGCACCTGTGCCGTGTGCGGCCACTGCGATACAAAGAACCGCGTTGATCAAGCCCACTTTCGTTGCCTCTCGTGCGGCCATACCGCTGCCGCCGACACGAATGCTGCCGTGAATATTGCCTTTAGGGCCGCACGTCAGACGGCCTATTGTGCTGCGCCGCCCTCGGGTGGAGGAGCGAGCACAAGCCCAGCAGCTTTAGCGCTGGGTATCTGACCTGTGCTCCTAACTGCTTTGAACGTATTATACATGCTTGCCTCCTTCACCCGTGCCATCGCGCCTTCGCGTTCGCGTCCTCCGCGCCTTCGTGTTCGTGTCCTCCGCCCACTTCCGCGCCCTCCGCGCCTTCGCGCCCTCCGCGCCTTCGCGCCCTCCACGCCTTCGCGTTCGTGTCCTCCGCCCCCCTCCGCGTCCTTCGTGTTCCAAACGCCTTCCCCCCCTAGACAACCCCCCGCCCCCTGGTGTAGACTAGTATCGTATGACACAAGATACCCCCACATCTCCGATCCGGATCCTGGTGATCGTCGCCCACCCCGACGACATCGAGTTCGGCATGGGCGGCTCCGTCGCCCGCTGGACGGACGAGGGCCACCAGGTGATCTACGCCATGATCACCGACGGCTCAGCCGGCACCAACGAGCCCGGCGCCGACCTGGCCGCGCTCGCCCGCACCCGCCGCAGCGAGCAGATCGCCGCCGCCACCATCGTCGGCGTCCACGACGTGCGCTTCCTCGGCTACCGCGACGGCACTCTCCAGCCCACCCTCGATCTGCGCCGCGACCTCACCCGCCTCATCCGCGAGCTGCGGCCCGACCGCGTGGTCTGCCAGGACCCGACGCTGATCTTCGCCGGCAGCGGCTATATCAACCACCCCGACCACCGCGCCGCCGGCGAGGCGGCCATGTACGCGGTCTTCCCCAGCGCCGAGACCCGCCCGATCTTCCCTGAGCTGCTCTCCGAGGGCCTGGAGCCGCATAAGGTGCGCGAGCTCTATCTCACCTTCTCACCGCAGCCCGACCTCTTTATCGATACATCCGCCGTGATCGACCGCAAGATCGAGTCGCTCCTCTGCCACCGCTCCCAGGTCGGCCCCGAGGTCGGCGACATGGTGCGCGGCTGGGACGCCGAGACCGCCAAAGATCACGGCTACGCCTACGCCGAGTCCTTCCGGGTGATGCGCCTCGTCGATAATTAGCCCCGCAGACACAGCTAGGCGCCGGGTGGTGGGTGACATGGTCGTCGCACCCCCGGCGCTTTCGTATCTGCGCTTTCCCCTGGGGCTACGCCCCAGACCCGATCCTTCGTGTTGGTTCCTGGAGGCGAAGCCGCCAGGAACCAACACAAGATAGCGAGAAAGGAGACCCCATTGGACGTTTGATACCCGCGCGGCGCACACGCTTCAGGGCCGTGTGGGCCGATCGCCGCGCCTGCCAGGGGGCTGATGGGCACGTCACTGTATACCTGCCCGGCGCGAGGCTGCCTGCCTCGCCCGCCACTGCTCCTGACCCAGCGCGCGACGCCCTGCCAATCCGTCCGCACACCATCGTCACGGGTATGTCGCCCACGATGTGAGCGCACCTCTCGCTGCAGCGTTGCAGCCGCGCGTATCGCGCGCCGCGCCCACGGTGTCGGACCTCACACAGGAGCTTCTATGTTCCCGCTCAGCAGCGCCCAGCAGCAGACCATTGCCGACAACGTCTGGCTGCACTTCTTCCAGATGGGCCATCTGTCCAGTACCGACGCGCGACCCACCGTGCTCGTCCGTGGAGCCGGGTCGCGCGTATGGGATCAGGAGGATAACGAGTACATCGACGGCCTCTCCGGTCTCTTCACGGTCAATGTCGGCTACGGGCGTCAGGAGATCGCCGACGCCGTGGCCGCCCAGCTCGGCCAGATCGCCTACGTCAGCCCCTTCAGCTTCCCCAGCCTGCCCATGATCGACCTCTCGGCGAAGCTCGCCGCGATCGCCCCCACCGGCCCGCAGTCGCGCGTCTTCCTCACCACCGGCGGCTCTGACGCCGTCGAGACCGCCCTCAAGCTCGCCAAAGCCTACCAGCGCCGCCAGGGCCACCATGATCGCCACAAGGTGATCGCCCGCCGCAGCGCCTATCACGGCACCAGCATGGGCGCGCTCTCGGTCAACGGCATCACCTCCATCCGCAACGGATTCGGCCCGCTCGTGCCCGGCGCCCGCCACTCCCCGGTGCCCTACCGCTACCGCTGCGACTACTGCGCGCTCCACGCGGCCTGCGCCGGCACCTGCGCCGATGAGCTGGAGCGGCTGATCGAGTTCGAGGGTCCTGAGACCGTCGCCGCCATCATTCTGGAGCCGGTGCAGAACTCCGGGGGCGCGATCGTCTCGCCGCCCGAGTACCTGCGCCGCGTGCGCGAGATCTGCGACCGCCACGGCATCCTGCTGATCGCCGACGAGGTGATCTGCGGCTTCGGCCGGGTGGGCGGCTGGTTCGGCTCAACCGAGCTCGGCCTGCGGCCCGACATCGTCACCTGCGCCAAGGGCCTCACCAGCGGCTACGCCCCCCTCGGCGCCGCCCTGGTGCGCCCCGAGATCGCCGACGCCTTCGTCAGCGACGCCGACGCCGACAAGTTTATGCACGGCATCACCTTCGGCGGCCACCCGGCCTCCTGCGCTGCCGCCCTCGCCAACATCACCATCATCGAGCGCGAGGGCCTCACCGAGCGATCTCGCACCATGGGCGACTACATGCAGCGCGAGCTGCGGGCGGCCATTGGCGACCACCCCAACGTCGGCGAGGTCCGCGGCATGGGCATGTTTATGGCCGTTGAGCTCGTGCGCGACCGGGAGACCCGCGAGTCGCTCACCGAGGAGAAGCTGATGGGCTGGCTGAGCGACCAGCTCAAGCGACGTGGCCTGATCTGTCGCGCCGACGATCGTCTAGAGCCAGTGATCCAGCTCGCCCCGCCGCTCATCCTCACCCAGGATGAGGCCGACCGCTGCGTGGCCATCGTCGCCGACGCCATCCACGCTCTGGGCCGCCGCCTCGGCAGCGCGCCCACCATGCTCGCCATCCCCGCGCCCCAGGCGATCGCCGCCGACTGAGGAGATCCTCGTGGCGTGAGACGCTGGAGCTGAGGTGTAAGGGCGCAGCAGCGCCGCGCTGCTGCGCCCCGACGGGTGCCACCAACCCATCTGAACAGGGTCAGATCACTCGCACATTGTGCTGGGGCGTAAGCCCGGTACCATGTGCTAGAATACCTCTATGCAACAGCGCATCCTCATTATCGAAGACGAGCAGGAGATCGCCAACTACCTGCGCCGCGGCCTGATCCTTGAGGGCTTTCAGGTCACGGTGGCCAATGATGGTGCCCAGGGCCTCGCCGCCTCCCGCGAGAACCCCCACGACCTTGTTGTCCTCGACCTGATGCTCCCTGGCATCGACGGGATCGAGGTCGCCCGCCGCCTACGCGCCGCCTCCGATGTGCCGATCATTATCCTCACCGCTCGCGATGGCATCCCTGATCGGGTGACCGGCCTTGAGGCCGGCGCCGACGACTACCTCGTCAAGCCCTTCGCCTTCGCCGAGCTCCTCGCACGCATCCGCGTCCAGCTGCGCCGCCGCCAGTCTGCCCAGCAGACGGACGTGCTGCGCTTTGCCAACCTCACCCTCGACACCGCCGCCCGTGAGCTGCGCGTTAGCGACCGGCGCGTCGAGCTGACCGCCAAAGAGTACGATCTGCTCGACCTCTTCATGCGCCACCCCAACCAGGTGCTCACCCGCGAGGTGATCTACGACCGCGTCTGGGGCTACGACTTTGGCGGCGAGAGCAACATTATCGAGGTCTATGTGCGCTACCTGCGGCAGAAGATCGAGGCGAGCGGCGACCCGCGCCTGATCCAGACCGTGCGCGGCGCTGGCTATATTCTTCGCGAAGATTAAGACCCTGGCCCCCCCGTCGTCTCATTCCACGTGGTCGTTTTTTGCCATTATTAGGCCATAAATGAAGCTTGGTATGTGATGAAATATATTCCCGGAATGCATCAGATATCACTATAGTCAGGAGGCGAAAGCTCCTAAGGAAGTTGGTTTTAGTGCATTAGTATGCGATATGCCCTCTGTTAGATCTCTTGCGTTTTGATTCTTGTCAGCGTATAATGATACCCACTGTCTGTATGTCTCCTGGTCGCTACACATGGGTTCTGGCCTTCCCTATGAAGGACGCGCATGGAAGAACGCAAGGGCATTGCTACGAGCTCAGACACACAACACCTGCCAGAGCCGCGGGACAATGGCATGATCGACGAGGAGGAGGAGCTGGCTCTGATGGAGCAGTTCCTGAACGATCCGGCCCACGACTACCGTAACCTGAAGTACGGCGACACGGTGGACGGCACGATCATGCGTATTGATAAGGACGAGATCCTTGTTGATATCGGCTCAAAGGCGGAAGGTGTTGTCCCCTCGCGGGAGATGCAGTCGTTGCCGCCTGAGGATCGCGCCGCGCTACGTATTGGCGGCGAGTTGCTAGTGTTCATCGTCCAGTCGGAGGATAAAGAGGGCCGGGCAGTCCTCTCTGTCGACAAGGCCCGGCAAGAGAAGAGCTGGCGTGTCCTTCAGACGGCCTTCGAGAAGAGCGATGTCATCACCGCCCGTGTGGTGAACTATAACAAGGGTGGCCTCCTCGTCAACCTTGAGGGCGTGCGGGGCTTTGTGCCTGCCTCGCAGGTGAACGGGATCAGCCGCGGCCCTGAGACCCAGAAGCAGAGCGACATGGCGCGGATGGTCAACACCGATCTCCAGCTGAAGGTGATCGAGATCAACCGTAACCGTAACCGCCTGATCCTCTCCGAGCGCCAGGCCGTCCAGGAGGCCCGTGAGTCAAAGAAGGACGAGCTGCTCTCTCAGCTTAAAGAGGGCGATGTGCGCACCGGCACCATTAGCTCGGTGTGTGACTTCGGCGCCTTCGTCGATATCGGCGGCGCCGATGGGCTTGTCCACCTCTCCGAGATCTCGTGGAGCCGGGTCAAGCACCCCTCCGAGGTGCTCAAGCCCGGCGATAAGGTCCAGGTCTCGATCCTCAGCATCGACCACGACCGCAAGCGGATCGCGCTGTCGATCAAGCGCACGCAGAGCGAGCCGTGGACGCGCGCCGGCGATCGCTATCAGCTCGGCCAGGTGGTCGAGGGGACGATCACGCAGCTGGCATCTTTCGGCGCCTTCGCCCGGATCGAGGACGGGATCGAAGGCCTCATCCACATCTCTGAGATGGGCGACGAGCGCATCCAGCACCCCAAAGAGGTCCTCGCCGAGGGCGATACGGTTCAGGCCCGCATTATTCGGATCGACCCCGCCCGGAAGCGCATGGGTCTCAGCCTCCGCATGAACCGCGAGGGCGGCGAGCCGGCCGATGAAGACGGCGAGCCCGCTACCGACCAGTAGCCGCCTCCGATACGCGTATCTTTCTGGCCGCACGCCCTGTCACCTCGCAACGTCCCGATCCGCCACCTGATCGTGGCGTGTGGCCCAAGGTTGTACTCGACGCCCCCCCCTGACGAATCGGCCCCCGCATGTCCTGCGGTATCGGTTCGCTTGTACTCGATCCCAGCGGCATATGCTGGCCATTTGGGATAGCTAGCGGAGAACACTATGTCTGACCTCTACAGCAAATTCACCAAGCGGGCGAAGCAGGTGCTTCAGCTCGCAACCGAGGAGGCGCGCAGCTTTAACCACCCCTACATCGGCACCGAGCATATCCTGCTCGGGCTGATCCGCGAGAGCGAGGGGATCGCTGCCCGCGTGCTCGATGACCTCGGGGTGAAGCTGGCCCAGGCGCGCAGCGCGGTTGAGTTTATCGTCGGCGTCGGCGAGGGCGCCACCATGACTGACCAGGAGCTCACCGCCCGCGCCCAGAAGGTGATCAAATACGCGATCGAAGAGGCGAACCGCCTCAACCATCACTATATCGGCACCGAGCACCTGCTCCTCGGCCTCGTGCGCAACGGCGAGGGCGTGGCCACCGGCGTCCTCGACATTATGGGCGTCTCCCTGGAGCAGGTGCGTAACCAGGTGATGCGCGTGCTCCGCCACGGCACCTCTGGAGCCGCCGAGCAGCGCGCCACCCCCGGGCAGCCCGCCGCCCAGCGCCAGTCGAAGACTCCGTACCTCGACGCCCTCGGCACCGACCTCACCGATATGGCCGAGGCCGGTCGCCTCGACCCGATCATCGGCCGCAACCACGAGATCGAGCGCGTCATCCAGATTCTCTCGCGCCGCACCAAGAATAACCCGGCCCTGATCGGCGAGCCCGGCGTTGGTAAGACGGCGATCGTCGAGGGCCTCGCCCAGCGGATCATCCAGGGCGATGTCCCCGATAGCATCAAGGGTAAGCGCGTCGTCACCCTCGATATGGGCGCCCTAGTGGCCGGCACCAAGTACCGCGGCCAGTTTGAGGAGCGTCTCAAGCGGGTGATCGATGAGATCAAGGAGACCCGCTGCATCCTCTTCATCGATGAGTTCCACACGATCATCGGCGCCGGCGGCGCCGAGGGCACCCTCGACGCGGCCAATATCCTCAAGCCCGCCCTCTCGCGCGGCGAGCTCCAGACGATCGGCGCCACCACTCTCGATGAGTACCGCAAGTATATCGAGCGCGACGCCGCCCTCGAGCGGCGCTTCCAGCCGGTGATGGTCGATGAGCCGAGCCTGGAGGATACCGTCCTCATCCTGCGCGGCATCAAGTCACGCTACGAGGACTTCCACCAGCTCCAGATCTCCGATGAGGCGATCAAGGCCGCCGCCGCCCTCTCCGCCCGCTATGTGCCCGACCGCCAGCTCCCCGATAAGGCGATTGACCTGATCGATGAGGCCGCCTCGCGCGTGCGTATGTATCGCTCGGCCACCCCGCCCCAGCTCCGCGACGCCCTGCGCGGCCTGGAGGCCCTGCGCAAGGAGCGCGAGGCCGCCATCGAGGATCAGCAGTTCGACCTCGCATCCGACATGCGCGAGCGCGAGGATCGCATGCAGGCCCGCATTGCGCAGATTGAGAGCGATATGGGCGCCGAGGGCGGCGAGCGCACGATCGACCGGCCCTATGTCACCGAGGAGGATATCGCCGAGGTCGTCGGCATGTGGACGGGCATCCCCGTCACCCGCCTCAAGGGCGATGAGACCACCCGCCTCATGCAGATGGAGGGCTTCCTCCACGGCCGCGTCGTCGGACAGCAGGAGGCGATCGTCACGATCTCCAAGGCGGTCCGCCGCGCCCGCGCTGGCCTCAAGGACCCCAAGCGCCCGATCGGCAGCTTCATCTTCCTCGGCCCCACCGGCGTCGGCAAGACGGAGCTGGCCAAGACCCTGGCCGAGTTCATGTTCGGCTCCGAGGAGAGCCTGATCAAGATCGATATGTCCGAGTTCCAGGAGCGCCACACCACCTCGCGCCTGGTCGGGTCGCCCCCCGGCTATGTCGGCTACGGCGAGGGCGGCCAGCTCACCGATGCGGTGCGCCGCAAGCCCTACAGCGTGGTGCTCTTCGATGAGATCGAGAAGGCCCACCCCGACGCCTTCAACCTGCTGCTCCAGGTGCTTGAGGACGGCAACCTCACCGACGGCAAGGGCCGCAAGGTCGACTTCCGCAACACGATCATCATCATGACGAGTAATGTCGGCACCGAGCATATCCGTCGCGCCTCGCGCATCGGCTTCGGCGGCAACGCCAACGAGATCGATAGCGACGACACCCGGCGCAAGGTGGACGACGCCCTCAAGCAGCTCTTCCGGCCCGAGTTCCTTAACCGCATCGACGCGACGATCATCTTCCACCCGCTCACCACCGAGGAGATCCACCAGATCACCACGATCATGCTCAAGCGGGTGCAGAAGCAGCTGGCCGAGCACCAGATCGCGATCGATGTCCGCACCGATGCGCTCGACCTGCTGGCCCGCCGCGGCTACGACCCGGCCTTCGGCGCGCGCCCGCTCCGCCGCATCATCACCAACCTGATCGAGGACCCGATGGCCGAGGGCCTGCTCGCCGGGCGCTTCCAGAACGGCGATATGGTGGTGATCGACACGATGGACGACCTGCTGCGCCTGCGCTCTCAGCGCCAGATCGACGCTGAGGAGGCGGGCTCGGCCGAGCCTGAGGAGAGCCCGGCCCTCGTGTAGTAACATCCGAGGCTGAGGATCGTATGAGAGCCAGGGAAGGGCATTGCCTTTCCCTGGCTTTCTCGTATGACGTCGTTGGTACAATGGCTTTGGTCGGATGAGAGCAACTATGAGCGGTAACTTTTATGTGGTGTGGGTCGTTTTTTGCCTGCGTAGGAATAGATCGCTACGATCACCATGTGTTACGATAGGACATCGTGTAGAGCATCAGAGACATCTATGTATACCACTTCAATGAAGGCCTCAGCTGTGATCGCCGCAGACCAGATGCCACCGGTGACCATTCTCATCTGTACTCGTGATCGCGGTGATTCTATTGTTAAGACGATTCGCAGCATTCTTGCCTGCACCTACCCTGACTTTATCCTGTTGATCGTCGACCAGAGTGACGATACACGAACGGCCCGCGTGATCGATGCGTTCGCCGGCGAGCCGCGTCTGCGCTATGTTCACAGCAACTCTCAGGGGCTCAGCGTGTCGCTGAATGTCGGCCTCGCGCTCAGCAACACCGATTTCGTGATCATCACTGATGACGACTGTGAGGTGCCCCCGACATGGATCGGCGAGCTCACGCAGATCTTCTTGCGCTACCCGCGGGTTGGTGTCATCTTCTGTAATGTGGTGCCTGCGCCGCACGACACCCAGGCGGGTTTTGTGCCCGATTGTATTAGTTCGCGCTCGTTCCTGGTTGAGGATGTCGCTCACTGGCAGACGAGTGACGGGCTGAATATAGGCATCGGGGCAGGCATGGCGATCCGGCGGAGCGCCGCCGAGGCAATCGGCGGTTTCGACCCGCTCTTTGGCTCGGGCTCACACTTTCGCAGCGGGAATGATACGGACTTTACCCTGCGCGCGCTCGTGGCCGGCTATCAGGTTTACCATACCCATACGGTCAGCATTATTCATCATGGCTTCCGCACCTACGAGCAGGGCCGAAGGCTTCTTCGCAATAATATGTATGGCCTGGGCGGCATCTACGGCCGGCTGCTGCGGCGCGGCCACCTGTTCGCCCTGCGCCGCCTGGCCTCCATCATCCTAGTTATGATCGTCCAGCCGGCCCTGAACGCGTTGCTTCACCTGCGCCCGCCGCGCGTGCTCGGCCGCATCATCTGGCTGATCCGCGGCCTGCTCACCGGGCTGATGATCACCCCGCCCAAGCCTACTCACAATAGAAGCAGGCTGCTTGATCACTAGTGCCGTTTCAAGCGACCTTGTTGGGCACGAGGCAGGGCGCTCGCGCGTTGCAGCGCCCAACCCCCGACTCCCAACTCCTAACCCCTGCGCTGAAAGCGCACTAGGCGACTCTGGCACCCCCCTAACAAAAAGAGTTGTTAGCGCGAATAAGTCCT
>NZ_JAIEWN010000047.1:27614-46824 GCF_019599295.1 Oscillochloris sp. ZM17-4
TGCTTGAGGTGCTGCCGCGCGGCGAGCACGTGGAGCTGCGCAGCATGCTTGTGCGGATGAGCTACAGCGACTACGCGGCCATCCGGCGCGCGCTGGAGTCCCACGGCGCCGCCATCGACGACGAGGAGTTCGCCGCCGACGTGTGTATCGCCACCTCCCTGCCCGCCGCCGACCACGCCCGCTGCGTGGCCGACCTGGCCGAGATCAGCGCCGGGCGGGCGCAGGTCGAGCTGCTGTAGGGACGCAGCGCGCTGCGTCCCTACAGTGGTTCAAAAGCCAATGCACACCTTGCCAAAGTGGGCTCCGCTCGTCAGGTGGGCGAACGCCTGCGGCAGCTCCTCGAAGGCGAAGACCCGATCCACCACCGGGCGCAGCTGGTGCTGCCCGATCGCGCGGGCCATAGCCTCAAAGCCGTCGCGGCTGCCCACGGTGATCCCCTGCAGCCGCACCTGGCGCGTCACCACCAGCCCCAGGCGCGCGTCCATCGACGAGCCCGAGAGCACCCCGATCATGCTGATCGTCCCGCCCGGCCGGATGGCCCGCAGCGACTGGGGCAGCGTCGCCTGGCCGCCCACCTCGACGATATGGTCGACCCCGTCCCCCCCAGCGATCTCGCGCACGCTGCGGCCCCACTCGGGCGTCTCGCGGTAGCTCAGGGTCGCGTCGGCGCCCAGGGCGCGGGCGCGCTCCAGCTTCTCGCCGCTGCTGGAGGTGACGATGGCGAAGGCCCCGATCAGCTTGGCGAACTGCAGGGCGAACAGCGAGACCCCGCCGGTGCCCTGGATGAGCACGCGCTCGCCGGGCTGGACGCGGCCCTCCGTCACTAGGGCGCTCCACGCGGTTAGGGCGGCGCAGGGCAGCGTGGCCGCCTCGGCGTCGCTCAGGTGATCCGGCACGTGGGCGAGCCCCTCGGCGTCCACGGCCATATACTCGGCCATCACTCCGTCGAGCGGGCCGCCCAGCGAGGAGGCCAGCCGGTCGGCGTTCGGCGGGCCGCCCGCCCAGCGCTGGAAGAAGGTCGGGCAGACCCGCTCGCCCACCTTCACGCGGGAGACGCCCGGGCCGAGGGCGACCACCTCGCCCACCCCGTCGGAGAGCGGGATCAGCGGGAGCGTGCCGGTCTGCGCGCCATAGCCGCGCTGGAGCACGACCATGTCGCGGTAGTTGAGCGCGGCGGCGCGCATGCGCAGCAGGGCCTGGCCCGGCCCCGGCACGGGCGTCGGCCGCTCGGCGATCATCAGGTGGTCGGCGGACCAGCCGCCATCGAGCTGGAAGACCTTCATTGGTGTTTCTCCTGTACACCCCTACGACATACCGATAATCTCTATCGTCCGTCGCCAGAGGTCGGCGGGGAGGTCGCGGCGCATGGCGGCCTCCAGGTCGGCGCGGGCGATCAGGTCGCGCTCGCCGGCCCAGCAGGGGTAGGCCAGCCGGCGCAGCACATCCCGCACCGTGTCGGCGTCCGCGCGCCCCAGGCCGCCGGGCCGGAAGAGGTTCGCCACGCCCGGCGCCAGCGGGGCCATGTCGGCGGCCAGGATCGAGGCCTGCACCTGGGCGATCGCCGCGCGGAAGCCGGCCTCCAGGTCGACGGGCGGCGCGAAGGTCGTGCGCGGGTCGGCCAGGTCGATATGCTCCACGCACACCGCCCCGTCGGCGCGGATGGTCAGGCGGGCCACCGAGGCGATCAGCGCGCGGGCGAAGTGGGTGCCGGGCGCGACCGCGCCGGGGTTGATCAGCAGCACCCCGCCCCAGGGCACCGTCATCGGCACGTGCGTGTGGCCGAAGACGACGATCTGCGCGCCGGCGCGGCGGGCCATCGCGGCGCGGCGGTCTAGCTTGGGCACCCACGAGTCATCCTGGCGCGAGGCCAGCTCGTCGGCGCGGTCGGGGTAGTGGGCGTGGGTGAGCAGCAGGCGCAGCCCGCCCGCGCTGATAATCTGCTGGTAGGGCAGCTCGCGCTGCGACTCGAGCGTGTCATCGTTGCCGTGGACGGCGATCACCGGGGCGAGCGCGCTCAGGGCGTCGATGACGCGCAGCTCGCCCACGTCGCCGGCGTGCAGGATCAGGTCCACGTCACCGAGGGCCACGCCGATCGCCTCGGGCAGATCCGGCAGGCGGTCGGGCATATGGGTATCGGCGATCAGCCCGATCCGAGCGACCACACGGTCCGGCGGCGGGGGCGTGTCGAGCAGGGTGATGGTAGCCATCAGCGCACCTCCATATTCAGCAGCACGGTTGATGGCCCTACGGTAGCACAGCGCCGCATCCCTGAGGATGATGCCGCCCTCGCAGACAGCTCACGCGCCCCTGATCGGCGCCAGACAGCGGATGATCTGCTCCTGATGATCGACATCGTGCAGGCCGCTGTTGATCGCCACGTCGAGCAGGGTCGCCGGCCCCTGCTCGGGGTGCGTGCCGGCCAGCAGCCACTGCCCATCGGAGAGCGGCTCCAGCATGGCGATGAAGGCGGCGCGCTGGGCCTTGTATGAGGCCAGGGCGGCGCGCAGATCCTGGGCGACATAGTTGCCCCGCGCGATCAGCTCCTCGTTTGGCGTCACCTGGAAGGTCGGGCTCGGGTGATCCAGCAGGTCGCGGGCGCGTTGGGCGAAGATCGCCTCCACATCGCGCATGTGGCAGACGATGTAGAGCACGCTCCATCCGTCGCCGCCGTCGCTCAGGCTCATCGCCTGCTCCTGGGTCACGCCGGCGAGCAGGGCCTCCAGGATGGCCGGCCCCTTGCGCAGCGTGCGCAGGGCCTTGGCCGGGTTTACCAGCTGTCGCATAGCTTGCTCCATTGCAGATTGCAGATTGCAGATTGCAGATTGCAGATTGCAGATTGCAGATTGCAAATGATGGCTCGACACCAACCCCCAACCCCCAACCCCCAGTATACCCTAGTTGCTCAATATTCCCTCTTGACTTATTGTCATTCATGCACTATACTTAGTGTTATATTGATACTATATACCCACGGAAGGACGACACGGCGATGGCAGGCATCCTCAACGACCTCATCCAGCTGCTGCTGCGGGCCAGCGAGCCCGAGGATGTCTTCGGCGCCCTGGGCGCCGACCCCGCGGAGGGGCTGCGCCGGCAGTACCGGGCCATGGCCGTCGCCGCCCACCCCGACCACAACCCAGGCCAGTGGGCCGCCGCCAACGAGGCCTTCCGCCAGCTCCAGGGCTGGTACGAGGCGGCCCTGCGCAAGCTGGCCGACGGGGCCTACGGCCAGATCGAGCGCATCCGAGTCTCCAGCGGCGGCCGCACCTACGTGGGCTACGCCGACCCGATCGCCGGCGACCTGTGCGACCTCTACCCGGCCCGCTGCGCCGGCGAGCCGGCCCTGCTGAAGGTGGCGCGCAGCCCGCACAGCGCCGACCTGCTCCAGGCCGAGGCGCGCTCCCTGCGTCGGATCGACAGGGAGCTGGCCGGCCAGCCGGTGCGCGCCCACTTCCCGACCTTCGTCGAGGCCTTCACCATGCGCGACGCAGCCGGCGGCCAGCGCCAGATCAACGTGCTGCGGCATGAGGAAGGCACCTACTCGCTGGCCGAGGTGCTGCGGGCCTACCCGCGCGGCCTGCACCCCGCCGACGCCGCCTGGATGTTCAACCGCACCCTGGCCGCCCTCGGCACCGCCCACGGTATGGGAATCGTCCACGGCGCGGTGCTGCCCGCGCACCTGCTGATCCGCCCGTCCGACCACAACGGCATCCTGATCGACTGGTGCTACAGCGTGCCCATCGGCGAGCCGATCAAGGCGATCTGCCGGCCCCACGCCGCCGACTACCCGCCGGAGGTCGCGGACAAGCAGGCGGCCACGCCTGCCACCGACCTCTTTATGGCCGCCCGCCTCATGGCGCGCCTGCTCGGCGGCGGCGACGGCGAGCCGCCAGCCAGCGCGCCCAGGCCCATCCAGGCCCTCCTGCGCGCCTGCCTCATCCCGTCGCCCGCCCGCCGCCACAGCGACGCCTGGCAGATCCTGGAGGATTTCCGCGAGATCCTCGGCGAGCTCTACGGCCCGCCGGCCTTCCGCCCCTTCCGCATGCCCTCGTCCGCCCCCGGCCAATGATCGTACGGGCGCAGCAGCGCGCCCCACTGTGTTCAGAGAATCCAAGTCATACGTGGCGCGCTGCTGCGCCCCAACAGGAGAACCACACCATGGGCCACTCAGACTGGAGCGACGCCGCCTACCAGGCGCGCCAGAGCCACCGCAAGGCGACCAAGACCACCGCCTTCACCTACGACAGCCACGTCCGCAGCACCGGCGCCGTTAAGGTCCACGCGCAGATGGACCCTCGCGGCGTGACCCGCGAGAGCCGCGACAGCGACGTCCACCCCGACTCGCTGGCCATCGCCGTGATCTTCGACGTGACCGGCTCGATGGGCAGCGTGCCACGGGTCATGCAGACCAAGCTAGGCGCGCTGATGCGCGTGCTCATCCAGCGCGGCTATGTGGCCCACCCGCAGGTGCTCTTCGGCGCCGTCGGCGACGCCACCTGCGACCGGGTGCCGCTCCAGATCGGCCAGTTCGAGTCCGGCCTGGAGATGGACGAGGACCTGGGCAAGATCTACATTGAGGGCGGCGGCGGCGGCCAGGTCTACGAGAGCTACGAGCTGGCCATGTACTTCATGGCCCGCCACACCAGCATCGACTGCTACGAGAAGCGCGGCCACAAGGGCTACCTGTTCACCATCGGCGACGAGAAGCCCTACGCCAAGGTCGGCCGCAAGATCGCCCAGGAGTATATCGGCGACGGGCTGGAGCGCGATATGCCGCTGACGCAGGTGATCGCCGAGCTGCATGAGCGCTACGAGCACTTCCACATCGTGCCCACCAACACCAGCCACGGTCGCGACCCGGCCATCCAGGCCCACTGGCGCGAGCTGCTCGGCGAGCGGGTGCTCATGCTCGACGACGAGGCCGCCGTCTGCGAGACGATCGCCCTCACCATCGGCATCTGCGAGGGCACCGTGGACGACCTGAACGTCGGCGCGGTGGACCTGGTGGCCGCCGGGTGCGACCGGGGCGCGGCGGCCACGGCGGCCGCCGCCCTGACGCCCTACGCCGCCGCTCGCCCGCCGGTTGTGCGGTCGGCGATCGGCCTCCTGCCGCCCGCCGCGTCGGCCGGGGATGACGGGCGGCTATGATCCGCATCGCCCGCGCCGCCCTACGCGACACCCACATCGCCCGCGTCGCCCGCGTCGCGCATAACCATACGGAGGCATATGAACCACGCATTTCTCACCGTTGATCTGGGCTTCGGCGACGCCGGCAAGGGCTCGGTGGTCGATTTCCTGACGCGAGCGTATGACGCCCACACCGTAGTGCGCTACAACGGCGGCGCCCAGGCCGGCCACCGCGTGGTGACGCCCGGCCCATCGCCGCAGGAGCACGTCTTCGCCCAGTTTGGCGCAGGCACCCTGGCCGGTGCGGGCACCCACCTCTCGCGCCACATGATCCTCGATCCGCTGGCCATGCTCGCCGAGGAGGAGCACCTGCGGGCCATCGGCGTGGCCGACGCCTTCGCCACAACCACCATCGACGCCGCAGCGCTCGTGATCACCCCCTTTGGGCGGGCGATCAACCGCCTGCGCGAGCTGTCCAGGGGCGATGGGCGCCACGGCAGCTGCGGGATCGGCGTCGGCGAGACGGTGGCCGACTCGCTGGCCCGCCCGGATCTGGCCCTGCGCGCCGGCGACCTGACCGACCAGAAGCGGCTCTACGCTAAGCTGGCCGCCCTGCGCGATCTAAACATGGCCAAGCTGGCCGCCCTGCGCCCCCATCTGCCCGCGAGCGATCATGCCGCCGTCGAGCTGGAGCTGCTGACCGACCCAGAGTGGGCCGGCTGGCTGCTCGACGCCTACGCCGAGTTTGCCGCCAGGGCCAGGCTTGTCCCCGGCGATCATCTGCGCGCCATCCTGAGCCGGCCGGGGGCCGTGGTCTTCGAGGGCGCCCAGGGCGTCCTGCTCGATGAGTGGCGCGGCTTCCACCCGCACACCACATGGAGCACCACCACGCTCCAGAACGCCGACGCCCTACTGGCCGAGGCCAGCTACGGCGGAGCTGTCACCAGGCTCGGCATCACCCGCGCCTACGCCACCCGCCACGGCGCCGGCCCGATGCCCAGCGAGGACGCCGCCCTCACCGCCGCCCTGCCCGACGCCCGCAACGGCGCGCACGCCTGGCAGCAGGGCTTCCGCGCCGGCTGGCTCGATATGCTGCTGCTGCGCTACGCCCTGGATGTCGTCGGCCCGCTCGATGGGCTCGCCGTCACCTGCCTCGACCGGGTCGCCGCGCTGCCCGAGATTCCGATCTGCCGGGGCTACCAGATCGGCCCGCTCGTGATCGAGCGGATCATCCCCGCGCCCAGCCCGCAGGATCTCGCCTACCAGGAGCGGATCACCGCCGCCCTCGCTGGCTGTCGCCCGCTGCTGAATCCCCTCGGCGGGCCAGATGACCTGCTGCGTGTCTTGAGCGCCGATCTCGGCCTGCCTATCATGATCACCTCGTACGGGCCGGGAGCCGATGCCAAGAAGCTACAACCGAGTTGTATTCCGGCAACAAACTATTGCACGTAGTAAGTTCGGCTGATATTCTATAACCTATCTATTGTACTGGTCAGATTTGCCATGCAAGGATAGCTATGAATCAGCAGCGCATTCTGGTCGTTGATGATGATAAAATTATCAGGATGGCACTCCAGGTACAGCTTCAGAAAGCCGGATACACTGTTCTCATAGTTGGGAGTGGTGAGGAGGCAATTGATCTGCTCACGCGGGAGCGATTTGACCTTCTGATCACTGAGTTGTGCCTGCCCAGCATCAATGGCCTTCAGCTCATGGCGAGGGCAAGAGAGATCGATAATCAGATCTCTGTGATCATCGTGACTGGCGAGGGCAGCATGGCCTCGGCGATTGCCGCAGTTAACCAGCAGGCGAATCGCTACCTGCTCAAGCCCGTCTCGCGTGATGATATGGTGCGGAATGTCGCGGAGGTCTTGGCCCAGCGACAGAAGATAGCCGAGCGAGCCCAGCCCTACCATCACGGCTACCACCCCAAGCGGGCCGAGGAGCACATCCTCCAGATCTGCCCCCTGCGGATTGACCCCCGCCGCCACCGCGTGACCTATAACGGGCAGGCGATCCTGCTCACCAGCGGCGATTTCTCGCTGCTACTCTACCTCGCCCACCGGCGCGGCATTGTCGTCTCTTCCCAAGAGATCGCCCGCGAGGTGTTGCGCTACACCTGCTCTGAGCAAGAGGCCCGCGATCTGACGCGGGGCCGCATCCACCATCTGCGACAGAAACTAGAGAGCCCATCAGGCGCGCGCCGGCTGATCCACAGCGTGCGCGGCGTCGGCTACCGCATCGTCGATGAGGGAGAGTGCGAAGATGAGTATCTGTCTCATTGACAAGCGTTTCTCCGCCGTGCTATAACATAAGTATAACGCAATGCGTTATGCCGCCGATAACACTGGCGTTGTCGGCCAACGAGCGGAACGGAGGAACGCGATGGCCCCCGTCACTATGCCTTTTGCCGGCATCAGCCGGCTCTTTCAGCAGGTCCACCTCCCGCAGATGCTGCGCTCCCTCAGCGGGGTCAGCCCTCAGGATCTCGGCCTCGCCCTCAAGCGGATCGCCCTCAAGCGCCGGCCCAAAGGCATCCCGCCGGTCAATAGCGACTTCTATGACATCCGCGACCTGCTCAGCGCCGACGAGCGGGCGACCCTGACCACCATCCGCAGCTACATGGAGGAGCGGGTGCGCCCGGTGATCGGCGACTACTGGGAGCGCGGCGAGTTCCCCCACGAGCTTGTGCCCAGCTTCGCCCACCTGATCAAGGAGACCTGGGGCCGCCAGCCCTACGCGATCGACAACCTCGGGCCGGTGCTTGCGGGCATGGCCTTCATGGAGTTGGCCCGGGTTGACCCGTCGATCTACACGTTCTTCGGGGTTCACTGGGGCCTGGCGATGGGCTCGATCGCGATGTTCGGCTCTGCCGAGCAGAGGGCCCAGTGGCTGCCGAAGATGGAGCGATTCGAGCTGCTCGGCTCCTGGTCGCTCACTGAGCCGGATGTCGGCTCGGCCACCGCCGCCGGGCTGACCACCACCGCCCGCCGCGAGGGCGACAGCTGGGTGCTGAACGGGGCCAAGAAGTGGAGCGGCAACGCGCCCTTCGCCGACCTGAACGTGGTCTGGGCGCGCGACCTGGGCGACAACCAGGTGAAGGGCTTCCTGGTGGAGCGCGGCACGCCGGGCTACGTCGTCGAGAAGCTGGAGGGCAAGATCGCCCTGCGCGTCGTGCAGAACGCCAACATCACCCTGACAAACTGCCGGGTGCCCGAGGCCAACCGGCTCCAGAACGCCGGCAGCTTCCGCGACGTGGCCCGCCAGCTGGGCCTGGCCCGCGGCGCGGTGGCCTGGGCGATGACCGGCACGGCCATGGGCGCCTACGAGCACGCACTAACATACGCCAACCACCGCATCCAGTTCGGCCAGCCGATCGCCGGATTCCAGCTCGTGCAGAGCAGCCTGGTCCAGATGCTCGGCAACATCACCGCCATGCAGACGCTCTGCCTGCGCATGAGCCAGCTCCACGCCCGCGACGGCAAGATCTCCCAGGAGCGGGCATCGCTGGCCAAGGCATTCTGCGGCGAGAAGATGCGCGAGACGGTGGCTCTGGCCCGCAACGTCCTGGGCGGCAACGGCATCCTGCTGGAGTACAACGTGGCCCGCTTCTTCGCCGACGCCGAGGCGCTCTACTCCTACGAGGGCACCCACGAGATGAACACGCTGATCGTCGGCCGCGCGATCACCGGGATCGGGGCGTTCCTGTAGGGGTTGGGGGTTGGGGGTTGGGGGTTGGGAGTTGGGGCGCGGCGACGTATAATGTCGCCGCGCCCTGTTTTTTATAGCTGGGAGGGACAGCGATGGGATCGTTTGCGCACGGGTACGGGCTGGTGATCGGCGTGGGCGAGTACAGCGACCCGCAGTGGAATGTGCCGATCGCCGAGCGCGACGCGCGCGATCTGCACGCGGCGCTGACCGATCCCGCTGTGGGGGGCTACCCGACCACACAGGTGGAGCTGCTGTGCGGGGTGGGGGCCAGCGGCGCGGCCACGATCCAGGCGCTCGGTCGGCTGGCGGCGCGCTCCGGCCCCGAGGACACGGTCTTCATCGCCATCACCAGCCACGGCGCGCTGAACGAGCGTGACCTCTACACCCTGGCCACCAGCGACGCGCAATTCATCGACGGCAAGCTGATCCGCGTCGGCACCGGGCTCAACATCCGCGATCTGGCCAACGCCCTGAGGCAGATCCGCGCCGAGCGGCTGCTTCTGGTGATCAACGCCTGCTTCGCCGGCTACACCAGCGCCCTGGCCAGCCGGGGCGGCCTGCGCGAGGAGCCCGCTGGAACGGTGATACCCAACAGCGGGGGGGACGCGCTGCTTACCAGCGGCAAGGGCCGCGCCCTGATCACCGCCAGCCGATCCGACCAGCGCTCCTACTTCCATCCCGACGAGCCCCACAGCGCATTCGGCCAGGCGCTGATCGACGGCCTGCGCGGCGTGGGGGTCAGCCCGCGCAGCGGCTACATCGGCCTCTTCGAGCTGTATGGCCGGATCTACGCACAGGTGAGCAAGCTCTCGGCGAGCCGGGGCGACCGACAGGATCCGGTGCTCAGCCTCATCGATGGGGTCGGCCCCTTCCCCGTGGCCCTGCACAGCGGCGCAGACGGCGGCGAGGAGAGCCAGATCCAGCAGGAGCCACCTGCCGCGACAGCGGTACGGACGATCCAGATCCAGGTTGCCGACAACCGCAAGGTGATCGACTTCGGCAGCGCCCAGATCGGCAGCGTGACCTTCCGAGGCGATGTGGCACAGGGCGACATTATCAAGACCTATCACGGTGGCCAGCCGGATGATGATGGTGGCGATGCGCAGCTCGACACGCTCAAGGAGCTGCCGAAGCTCCAGCAGCGGGTGGCGATCGCGCGCAATGTCGATGAGTTTGCCCGAAACACAGCGGCATTTCATCTGAGCCAGGCGACTCTTGCGCTCACCCAGGGCAAAACAGCAATGGCGGTGCAATTTATCGACCAGGCCCTGCCCCTGCTCGACGCCATGAATAACGGCTACATCAACAGCGCGGCCCGCAAGCTGCGCGCCGTGCGCGAGGCGCTCGTGTAACCACCGAGAACGTTTATAGAAAAAGATCCCGCGCCAGCAGGTCGTCCTCGGTCTCACGGCGCTGGATGAGCCGGGCCGCGCCGTCGCCGACGAGGAGCAGGGCCGGGCGGGGGGCCATGTTGTAGGTGCTGGCCATGCTCAGGGTGTAGGCCCCGGCCACCGCCACGGCGATCAGGTCGCCGGGGCCGGCGGGCGGCAGGGGCGCCTGGCGCAGCAGCACATCGCCCGACTCGCAGTAGCGCCCGGCCACGTCCACCGGCGGGCCGGCGGGCGCGTCGGCGCGGCTGGCCAGCAGCGAGGTGTACTGCGCGCCGTAGAGCGCCGGGCGGATATTGTCGGCCATGCCGCCGTCCACGTGCAGGTAGAGCGGCGCGCCGTCGGGGCCGAGCTTGCGCGCCAGCACGCGGTAGAGTGCCACCCCGGCGCGGGCGACGATCGAGCGGCCCGGCTCGACGGTGAGCAGGGGCGGGCGCAGGCCGTGGGCCGCGCAGGCCTCGCGGGTCGCCGCGCCGAGGGCCGCCGCGTAGGCGTCGATGTCGGTGGGTGGCATATCGGCGGTGTAGGGCACGCCCAGGCCGCCGCCGGGGCTCAGCTCCTCCAGCTCGACGCCGAGATCATCGCGCAGGCGGGTCATCTCGCGGGCCAGCACCCCCACCGCCGCGCGGAACTCCTCGGCGCGGGTGAGCTGCGATCCGATGTGGGCGTGCAGGCCGAGCAGGCGCAGGCCAGATGCGTCGAGGGCGCGGGCCGCCGCCGCGCCGAGCGCCTCCAGGGGCAGGCCGAACTTGGAGGCCGCACCGCCGGTGGCGATGTGGGCGTGGGTGTGGGTGTCGATGTTTGGGGCCACCCGTAGCAGCACGCCCTGGGGGCGCTCGCGCCCGTGGGTCAGCGCCGCCAGGCGGTCCAGCTCATCCAGGCTGTCCACCACGATCGCGCCGACGCCCCACTCGACCGCCCGGCGCAGCTCGGCCTCGCCCTTGGCGTTGCCGTGCATATGCACCTGGCCCATGGGCAGGCCGGCCCGGCGGGCGACCAGCAGCTCGGCCCCCGAGACCACATCCAGGCCCAGGCCCTCCTCGGCCACGATCTGGGCCACGGCGGTGTTCAGCAGGGCCTTGCTGGCGTAGTGGACGCGCGCGGGGCCGGGGTAGTGTCGGGCCAGCGCCGCCGTATACGCGCGCATCGCGCCGCGCAGCGTCGCCTCATCGAGCAGGTAGAGCGGCGTGCCGTGCGTCTCGGCCAGCGCCGTCGTGTCGCAGCCGCCGATGTGCAGCCGCCCGCCGATGACCTCGGCCGTGTCCGGCCAGATGTGCGAATCCAGGGACATACGAGCGATCTCCTCTAAGGGCGCAGCAGCGCCGCGCTGCTGCGCCCTTACCCCGCACCCGCGATGCCCAGCCGCTCGGCCGATCCGCGCAGGGCGGCGATCACCTCGGCGATCAGCGCCTCCATGGGCATGCCGATCACCTCGGCGCCGTGGGCGATCCCCGCGCGGTCGACCTTGGCGGCGAAGCCCTTGTCCTTCAGCTTCTTGCGCACCGAGGAGACCTCGACGGTGTGCACACTTTTGTCGGGGCGCACCAGGGCCACGGCGGTCACAAAGCCGCTCAGCTCATCCACCGCGTAGAGCGTGCGCTCCATCGGCGACTCGGGCAGGATGCCGCTGTAGTCGGCGTGGCTGAGGATGGCCCGCAGCACCTCCGTCGACCAGCCCTGCCCGCGCAGGTGGGCCACGCCGACGAAGGGGTGGCCGGGCAGCGGGTCGGGCAGCGGGTCGCCGGAGATCAGCGCCTGCGAGACGGCGACGATCTCCGGCCCCTCGCCGGGCATGTCCGGGTGTCGCTCGTAGTCGAGGTCGTGCAGCAGGCCGACGGCCATCCACAGGTCGGCGTCGGCGTCGGACTTCTGGGCGAAGTGGCCCATGCAGGCGGCCACCGCCTCGCAGTGCTTGCGCAGGCTCTCGGTCCTCACCCACTCGTAGAGCGTCTCGCGGGCGCGCTCGGTGTACATCGTGACTCCTTCTGGTTACTGCTCGCCCGTCTCCTCGGTGCCCTCCTCGGGGGCGTCGGCCGGGGTTGGCCCGGCGACGCTGACAAGCCCCCCGAGATGAAGCACGGCGTCGCGCACCTCGTCGGCGGCCGACTGCCAGGTGGCGCGGTGCTTCGGGTGGGCCTTGACGAGCATCGGCTCGCCGAAGCGCACCGTCACCCGGTAGGGCCGCGGAACCACCTTGCCCTTCGGCATCACCCGCGCCGTCCCGCTGACATAGGTCGGGATCACCGGCGTGCCGGGGAACTCGGCGATCAGGCGGCCGATCCCGCCGCGGAAGGGGCCGATCGAGCCATTTTTGCTGCGCGTGCCCTCGGGGTAGAGCAGCAGGGCGTAGCCCTCGCGCAGGGCGCGCGAGGCGTGGCGGAGCGGGTCCTGGCCGCCGCGACGGTCGCGGGCCACGGGGATGGCGTTGAAGAGGATGCGCGAGAAGAACTGCCACGGCCCGCCCTGGAAGAAGTAGTCCTGGGCGGCGGCGGCCACGAAGCGCCGCCGGGCGTGGCGCGGGAGGGCGGTGAAGATCACGGCGGTGTCGGCGTGGCTGGTGTGGTTGGCCGCGATGATGAAGGAGCCCTCGGTGGGGAGCGTGTCGGCTCCCTCGACTCGCGGGCGCACATAGAGGCGCACGAAGGCCTGGAAGAGGCTGGGCACAAAGCGTGCCGCCACGTGGTGGCTACGGTACAGGCTCATATTTTTGCTCCGCACCCCTCATGGAGAGTTGGGCGCCACGGTGCGCCGCTCGGGTGCCTGCATATTGTACCGCATGGCGCGGCGATGATGTGCGCTATGCGTCAGGCGGGGCGGGCTGGTGGAACTCGCGCAGCGCGCGCGCCACCTCGCGGATGATCGCCGCCAGATAGCGCTGGCCGCGCGGGGCGTCGGCCTGGTCGGGGCTGTCTGTGTAGCCCTCGATCTGCTGCCAGGAGCCGTGCCGCTCGGCGCGGTAGGGCGACCCGCCGCGCGGGTCGCTGTCGGCCTGCCCGTCGCGGTGCGGGCGCGGCTCGCGCACCAGATCTGGCCGCAGCGCCAGCACCAGCGAGGTCTCGAAGGTGCCGGCGTGCCCCGGCAGCCCGGCCGCGATATGCGCGCCCTCGGCGACCAGCGCATCCCATGCGATCGTCCAGTATGGGGCGGCGGCCAGGCTCGCGTCGTGCTTGAGCGCCAGGTCGCGCGCCACAAGCTGGATCAGCTCGTTGTTGCCGCCGTGGCCGTTCAGGATGAAGATCTGCCGAAAGCCGCTGGCGATCAGCGTCTCGGCGAGGTCGATCAGCGCGCGGTAGTAGGTCTCGGTGCCGAGCGACAGCGTGCCGCCGAAGGGCACGTGGTGGTGCGAGCTGCCGAACGGCAGGGTCGGCGCGACCAGCACCGGGATCGTCGCGGCCGCCTCTGCGGCGGCGGCCCGCGCGATGTGCTCGACGATCATGCGGTCGGTGCCGACCGGCAGGTGCGGGCCGTGCTGCTCGGTGGCTCCGACCGGCAGGACGACCAGCGCGCCTGGGGCCAGCGCGCGCAGCTCCGCGCGGTTCAGCTCGTCGAAGAGTAGCTGCATCGTGGGCACCCCTCTCTAGTTACTGAGTCGGCCGCGCCAGCGGCGCCCAGCCCAGCAGCCGCTGGGCCTTGGCCATACGCATAAGCCGCTGCTCGTAGTCGCCGCTGATCATAAAGGCCTGGAACCCGCCGCGATAGTCAAGGGCCGCCAGCAGCGCCCGCGCCACATCGCTGGCGGCGGTGGCGATCGTCGGCGTGCCGAGGCGCGTCTGCGCGGCCCACTCGTCGTCCGCCGTGGGGAAGCACAGCCGCAGGGCGTTGACGCTCATGCCCCAGGCGCGCGTGGCGTTCTGGCAGACCTCCTCGCCCAGCCGCTTGGTGAATCCGTACAGGTCGCTGGCGTCCGGCGTGATCCCCTCGTCCGGGAAGTAGCGCTGGAGCAGGTCGCCCCCGTAGATCGACATGCTGCTGGTGTAGACGGCGTGCCGCGCCCCCGCCCGCTGCGCGGCCTCAAGCGCCAGGTAGACGCCCTTGATGTTGACGTCGAGGTTGGAGGTGATCCCGGAGGTGGTGTCGTAGATCTTCTCGCCCATGGCCATGTAGAGCAGCGCGTCAACCCCCTCGGCTGCGCGCCCCAGCGCGTCGCGGTCGCCGACGCCCCCCTCGACATACTCCCACGATGGGTCGGCCGGCGGGCGCATGTCGAACACGCGCAGCGCGTGCCGCGCGGCAAGGTGCGGTAAGACCAGCCCGCCGACGTAGCCCGACCCGCCGATCACAAGTACTCTCATAGTATTCTCCCTACAGCCGGTGTTGTTTTGGGGGAAACCAGCGCTAGCGCTGATCGCGAACCGGGGCGCGCAGCGCGCGCGCGTAGAGCTCGGCCCACTCCGGCGAGCCATCGTCGGGGTGAACCTCCATCGTGGCGCCGCGCTCCTGGGCCGGCTGGTTGCCGGCCAGGAAGTCGTCCCAGCACTGCGGGCGCATCTGGGTGTAGTGCATCACCCGGCCGCCGGGCCAGACCACCGACATGATCAGGCGCGGCCGGGGGTGCTCGTAGGGCTCCGGCATGCGGTATTTCACCAGCGCCTGCTCGTCGATCTCGACCCCCAGCCCCGGGCCGTCGGGCACCTTCAGGTAGCCGCCCATGATCGTCAGCGGCGCGGCCAGCAGGTCGTCGGCGTAGTTGTTCAGGCAGTTGACGCTCGGCCACTGCGCCAGCGGCAGCGCGGCGCCAAGCTGCGCCGAGAGCGCGGTCGTCAGCCCGGTGCCCACCATCTGGAGCCAGAACGGCTTCTCGAAGGCCTCCGCCAGGGCGCCCTGGCGCAGGATGCTGGCGACGCCGCCGCTCACCACAAAGCCGTCGCAGACCATGTCGCGGGCCACGCTCGGGAAGGGCGGCTCGCCGAAGTGCAGCGCGAGCGGCCGGCTGGTCTTCTGGCGCAGCAGCCGCTGCCCCTCGATGTCGCGCTGCATGATCGGCGACTCGTAGATCGCCACCCGCGGCTGCATGTCCAGCTCGGCCAGCACCGGCGCGGCGTTGCCCTGGTTGATCAGCATCTGGTTCCAGTCGATGTCGAGCCGAAAGTGCGGCGGGGTGACGCGGCTGATCGCCTCGACCTGGTCGTAGATATCGAACCAGGGCCGGGCCTTGATCTTATAGGAGGTGTAGCCGGCCGCCAGCGCCGCCTGGGCCTCGGCGGCGTTGGCCTCGGGCGGCATGTCGATGTTCCACCACGAGATCGGGCACCACTCGCGGACGCGCGGCAGGTTCAGCAGCCGGGAGATCGACACCCCGAGCGCCTTGCCGACCAGGTCGTAGAGCGCCATCTGCAGCCCGGCGCCGAGCGAGTCGTCGCCCAGGAAGTCGGCCGGGTTGCCGCCGCGCACGCGCGCGATCGCCTCGTCGGTCACGCGGCCCCAGGTGTAGTGCAGGATCGTCTCCCCGTAGCCCACCATGTCGGGCGCGTCGGTCGTCACCCTGATCACCTCGGAGATACGCCACTGCCAGACCTCGCGGGCGTTCCACTCCTGGCATCGCGCGGTGAACGGCACGTCCACGACGATCCGCTCCACGTCCCGGATACGTAGGCTTGCTGCCATAGCATGCTCTCTTTCGCTCTGAGGATAGCGGCACGGGGCGGCTTCGCCCCATGCACATCACGCTTAGGGCTGCCACCCTAAAAACCGATGTTATTTTGGCCAACATGGCCAGCGAAGCTGGCCATGTTGGCCAAAATAACAAGAAATCCCAAGGAGCCGGGGGCTTAACGTGATACGCACGGGGCGGCTTTGTCCCGGCGACACGAGCCTCTGCCTACGGCTCACCCCTACTCGGCGCGCACCCGCGCGATCGCCTCGCGGTCGTAGCGCAGGATGGGCTGGCGGGCGGCGCGCACCTCGTCGAGCCGGCGCACCGGCGCCGTCGTCGGCGCCTCGTGGAGCAGCTCGGGCGTCTCCACGGCCTCGCGGGCGATCTGGCGCATCGCATCGATAAACACGTCCAGCGTGCGCTTGCCCTCGGTCTCGGTCGGCTCGATCATCAGCGCCTCGGGCACGATCAGCGGGAAGTAGACCGTCGGCGGGTGGAACCCGTAGTCGATCAGGCGCTTGGCGATGTCCAGGGTGCGGATGTCCTTGGGCGCGCCGGCGATCTGGCCCCTCAGCACCGTCTCGTGCATGCAGATGCGCTCCACCGCCTGCGGGTAGAGGTCCATCAGGCGCACGCGGACATAGTTCGCGTTCAGCACCGCGATCTCGCTCACCTCGCGCAGGCCCTCCGCGCCCAGGGTGCGGATGTAGGTCCAGGCCCGCACGAGCATGCCGAAGTTGCCGTGGAAGGCCTTCATGCGACCGATGCTCTTCTCTGGGGTGAACAGCTCATACCCGCCGCCGTCGGCCAGGCGCACGCGCGGGCCGGGCAGGAAGGGCGCCAGCTCCGCCGTACACCCGACCGCGCCGCTGCCGGGGCCGCCGCCGCCGTGCGGCGTGGTGAAGGTCTTGTGCAGGTTGTAGTGCATGAAGTCGAAGCCGAGCTCGCCGGGCTTGGCGATGCCCAGGATGGCGTTGAAGTTGGCCCCGTCGCCATACATCAGCCCGCCCGCCGCGTGGACGATCTCGCAGATCTCCAGGATCTGGTTCTCGAAGAGGCCCAGGGTGTTCGGGTTGGTCAGCATCATGCCGGCGGTGCGCGGCGAGACCTTGGCCCGCAGGTCGTCCATATCGACGCCGCCGCAGGCGTGCCCCTTCACCTCGACCACCTTGAGCCCGGCCATGGCCGCCGTGGCCGGGTTGGTGCCGTGGGCCGCCGTGGGCACCAGCACCTCCAGCCGGTCGTGGTCGCCCCGGTCCAGGTGATAGGCCCGGAAGGCCAGGATGCCGGTGAACTCGCCCTGGGCGCCGGCCGCCGGCTGCAGGCTCACCGCCGCGAAGCCCGAGATCTCGCCGAGGTAGCCCTGCAGCTCGTACATCAGCCGCAGCGCCCCCTGCGAGTCGGCCGCGTCCTGCAGCGGGTGCGCCGCCGCGAAGCCGGCGTAGCGCGCGACCTCCTCGTGGAGCTTACCGGACCATTTCATTGTGCACGAGCCGAGGGGGTAGAAGGTCGTATCTACGCTAACATTACGCTGGCTGATCCGCGTGTAGTGCCTGATCACCTCGGGCTCGGTCAGCTCGGGGAAGTCGTTCATGCCGTCCTGGCGTAGCAGCCCGGCCGGCAGCTCGCTCTCGGGCACATCCATGCGCGGCAGGTTGGTGCCGTGCTTGCCTGGCGAGGAGAGCTCGTAAATATGCGGCTCGTAGGTATCCATCTGGTGTCACCTTGTCTGATCTAGTAGCACAAATTATCGATTTATGCTATACTGCATACACGGTATCGAAATCCCTTATCGTATGGAGCGTCTTATGCCCGGCCTACCTTGGAGCGAACAGGATGATCAGGATCTTCGACGTCTCTATGTCGATCCGGCTGTCACCCGAGAAGAGCTAGAGCAGCGCTTTCAGCGCAGTTGGATGGCGATCAAGTCGCGGGCAAACTCCTTTGGACTACATCGACGCTCCCCGCGCCCACTTTCCTCGTACGCCTGGACTGAGGCTGAAGAGCAGTTGCTCCGTGAACTCTACCCTGATCTTAATAACTCCCGTGAGGAAATTGCGCGGAAGCTTGGGCGAACTTGGAAAGCTATCCAGCACAAGATCCACGAGCTAGGTATCAGCCACACCCGCGAGCGAAATAACCCCTGTCAAGTCCGGCGCGACTATTTCAAGGTCATTGACAGTGAGGAAAAAGCCTACTGGCTTGGCTTCATCGCTGCCGATGGCTGTGTGTATATCGGGGGAAGGCAGCATACGTTGAGCATTGCGCTCCAGCGACGAGATCGACACTGGCTTGAGCGATTCCGTGACATTATTGCCCCTTGCGCGAAGATCACTGACAATGCTGGGCCGAACTCCTCCGCCCTCTCGATTGGTAGCCAGGAATTGATACACGATCTTATTACCCTTGGTATAACACCTCGCAAAAGTCTAACCCTAGAATGGCCTAGAGTGCCAGAACCTTTTGAGATGCCTTTCTTACTTGGCTACTTCGATGGCGATGGAAGTCTTATGCAACGTCCGGGCCGCAAAGCTGGCCAGTACCAATGGCACCTACTCGGTACCCTATCGTTTCTTACCAGCGCTCGTGATTCATTGCTAGCACATACAGGTATTGAATTGAAACCACCGATCCAGGCAAAAAAGAAAGCTTCGCCGAACCTCTATCTCCTATACGCTGCTGGGCAAACAGCAACTATCGACCACGCCCTGAACGCCTGTGGGCTCGGGCTGCCGCGCAAGCACATCGCGCTAGTTGAATAGGTCTTCAATCTCTCCATAGACAAGCTCTTGGCGGCGCGAGCCGGGCAGGGCGAAGAACTCCTCGGCGGTGAGCAGATGAACCGTAGCGCTCATGACGCATCTCCTTGCCCGACCAGCCCGAGGGCCAGGTCGGCGCGGCCGGCCTCCAGGAAGAGGGCCATGCGGAAGGGCCGCAGGGCGAACTCGCGCAGCTGGTCGTAGCGGCGCTCGGTGGTCTCGTCGTAGGCGTTGCCGTAGCCGACGCGCAGGCTGAAGTAGTCCGCGCCGGCGAAGTGCTCCATGAGGCAGGCGTGGTCCCAGCCGGGGCGCCAGCCCTGGGCGAAGCCCCAGCCGACCAGGCCGGCCACCCGCCAGCCGCGCTCGCGGCGGCGCAGCAGCACCCGCTCGGGCCGCAGGTCGCCGTGGACGAGGCATGCGCCCTGGCCGCTGCCGGCTAGGCTCTCGGCGAGCCACGCGCGCAGCGCCTCGCCCCCCGCCGCGTCGAGCTCGCCGGCGGCGAGGGCCGCCGCGACGCCGCGCTCGACGCGCGTCGCCAGGTAGTCGGCGTCCGCGCCGCGGGCGTCAGAGATCTCGCCGGGCGGCGCGGGGGCGCGCGGGGCCGGCGGCGACGCGGGGCTGAGCGGGCCGTA
>NZ_JAIEWN010000048.1:0-16599 GCF_019599295.1 Oscillochloris sp. ZM17-4
GCGGAGACGAATCAATCTGCTCGCGCGGGCCGCGGGTCTGGCGGCGGCCGCGCTGCTGGCCTACGGGTGCGGGGGCGCGCCCTCGTCCGCGGCATCGATCAGCGAGGCCGCCCCGAGGCTGCCCACGCCGCTGGTGGCGCCACCCACCGCCGCGCCGCCGACCTCGACGCCCGCCGCCGCGCTCGCCCAGCCCACGACGCCCAGCTACAGCTACCAGGTGGTGCGCCGCTACCCCCACGACACGCAGGCCTGGACGGAGGGCCTGGTCTATGTGGGCGACGACACGCTCTACGAGAGCACCGGCGAGTACGCCAAATCCTCGCTGCGCAAGGTGCGGCTCTCCACGGGCGAGGTGCTGGACAGCACCCCCCTGGGCGACCCGGTCGACCCGACCCTCTACGGCGAGGGCATCTCGCCGGTGGGCGACACGATCTTCATGCTCACCTGGCGGAACTGCCTCGGCCTGCTCTTTAACCGTAAGACCTTCGAGCAGACCGGACAGTTCGCCTTTCCCGCCTCCAATGGAACCTGCGACCCAAAGGAGGGCTGGGGCATGACCTACGACGGCAGCCAGCTGATCATGAGCGATGGCACGAGCACGCTCTCCTTCATCGACCCGGCGGCCACCATCCAGAGCGGCCAGCTGACGATCACGCGCCAGGTGCAGGTGACAGATGCGCAGGGGGTCCCGGTCCGCAACCTCAACGAGCTGGAGTATATCAACGGCACGGTCTTCGCCAACGTCTGGCTGACGGATCGGATCGTGCAGATCGACCCGGCGAGCGGCGCGGTGATCGGCCAGCTCGACCTGACCGGCCTGCTCAGTCCGGCCGAGGACGCCGCCGCCGATGTGCTCAACGGGATCGCCTACGACGCGGCGGGCGACCGGCTGTTCGTCACCGGCAAGTACTGGCCGGCCATCTTTGAGATCACGCTGCAGCCGCCCATCTCGTTTCACACCAACCTGCCGATAGTGGTCAGAGGATAGCGCGCTTCCAGGAAGGCTCCAAGGAGATCTATGGCCCTCACGCACATGCGATCCGGACTGATCGGACTGGCCCTGGCGGGCGCCCTGGCGGCGTGCGGCCCGGCGCCGGTCGCCAGCGTGCCCACGGCGGCACCGGCCGACGCATCTACATCTATCCCGACAGCCGGGGCGACAGTCGCCCCGGCCCCAACCAGCGCCGGCGACGCCGGCGGCGAGGAGAACGCAGTGACCACCGCCAGCGGACTGACCTACATCGAGATCGCGCCCGGAGCCGGCGACGCCCCGAAGACCGGGGATGTCGTATCCGTCCACTACCGGGGCACGCTGGCCGACGGCAAGGTCTTCGACAGCTCCTACGAGCGGGGCCAGCCCATCCAGTTCGCCCTCGGGCGGGGCATGGTCATCCCCGGCTGGGACGAGGGGATCGGCCTGATGCGAAAGGGCGGCAAGGCGAAGCTGATCATCCCGCCGAACCTGGGCTACGGCGCCCAGGGCGCCGGCGGCGTCATCCCGCCCAACGCCACCCTCACCTTCGAGGTGGAGCTGGTGGACATCCAGGCCGGCCCGCCCGAGGCCCCGGCGCAGGTGGATGACTCCCAGTACACCACCACACCCAGCGGCCTGAAGTACTACGACTTTGAGGTGGGCAGCGGCGCCGAGGCAACCGCCGGCAAGACGGCGGTCGTCCACTACACCGGCTGGCTCACCGACGGCACGATGTTCGACAGCTCGCTGAACCGCGGCGACACCTTCCCCTTCCAGGTGGGCGCCGGGCGGGTGATCAAGGGCTGGGACGAGGGCGTGGCCGGGATGCGGGTCGGCGGCAGGCGCCAGCTGGTCGTCCCATCGTCCCTCGGCTACGGCGCGAACGGCGCCGGCGGCGTCATCCCGCCCAACGCGACGCTGATCTTCGAGGTGGAGCTGGTGGACGTGCAGTAGGGCCAACGATCCCGAGTCTGTAGTGGGTGTGCCCTACAGGCACATGGCGCACTGATGGTGCTGCGGCGCGGCCTAGCCGCGCCGCAGCACCATCAGTTTTTGTTAGACAAGGTTTCAGAAGGGCCGAGTCAGGGTAACAGTTGGCTCATTGTCTGGGTGAAGACCAACCCGATGCCAAACTTTCGCGGGATGCGCTTCACCAACGCCCACGAGACCCTGCTCTGGTGCAAGAAGAGCCGCGACCAGAAGAAGTACGCCTTCAACTACGCGGCCATGAAGGCGCTGAATGACGACAAGCAGATGCGCAGCGACTGGGATCTGGCGATCTGCACCGGCATCGAGCGCGTGACGCTCAACGGCGAGAAGCTGCACAGCACCCAGAAGCCCGAGTCCCTGCTCTACCGGGTGCTCCTGTCGAGCACGAACCCCGGCGATGTGGTGCTCGACCCCTTCTTCGGCACGGGAACCACCGGCGCGGTGGCGAAGCGCCTGGGCCGACACTTTATCGGGATCGAGCGTGAGGAGCGCTATGTCGCGGCGGCCCGCGCCCGCATCGACGCCGTGCGCCCCGCCGAGGTGCTCGACGAGGCGGCCCTCGGCAAGATCGCCGGCCGCCGCAGCGCGCCGCGCCTGCCCTTCGCCGCCCTGCTTGAGGCCGGCGTCCTGCTGCCCGGCCAGCCCCTCTTCTTCAACCGCAAGCGCGATATATCCGCCACCGTGCTGGCCGACGGCTCCCTGCGCCTGCCCGACGGCGCGCGCGGCTCCATCCACCGCATCGGCGCGGCCCTGATGCGCGCGCCCTCATGCAACGGATGGGACCACTGGTACTTCGAGGATCCGTCCGGGGACCTGCGGGTGATCGACGACCTGCGCGAGCAGATCCGCGGGGGGTAATGGCGGGTACATTGTAGGGCCAAAGCATTCGCCCATGAGTTATGGCCTAGTTGCCATGAATTACGGGCGAATGCTTTGGCCCTACCTCAGGGCGAGCGCAGGTCGCCCTGGATCTCCCGGTAGCTGTTAATAAACCAGCGGGTGATCGTGCGGTAGCGGTCCTCGGCGCCGAAGAGCAGCTGGCTGGTGGCGATCTCCTGCTCAGCCATGCCCACCCCGCCCAGGCTCTGCTCGGTGGCGAAGACATAGAGCGGCTGGTAGAGCGTGATGCTCGGCGCGAGGTCGATCCAGCGCTGCTGGAAGGCCGTATAGTCGCTGCTGCGGGCGCCGATCTCGCCCTCGGCGCGGGCGCCCTCCAGCAGGCTGTCGATCTCGGGGTCGGCGAGCCCGGCGTAGTTCAGGGCCTGCGACGAGTGCCAGAGCGCGTAGGGGTCGGGGTCGGGGCCGATGCGCGCCCAGCTGTGGATAGCCAGGGTGAAGTCGTGGTCGCGCAGCCGCTGGAGCAGATCGGCGGCGGGCAGCTCCTCCACCTTCACCTCGACTCCGATGTCTCCCCACTGGCGGGCGATCTCATCGGCGGCGGCGCGGCGGCGCGGCTCGCCATCGACGATCAGGTCGAGGCTGAGCCGCCGCCCGTCGCGCTGGCGCACCCCGTCGACCCCGCGGTCGTAGCCGAGCTCACCCAGCAGCCGCTCGGCGGTGGCCGGGTCGGCGCTATACCAGCGGGCGTCGGGGCTCGCCGCCCATGACCCCGGCAGGATCGGGGTGTCGATGGGCGCGGCCAGGCCGCCCAGGGCGCGCTCGATCAGCGCGTCCTTGCTCAGGCCGTGGGCCAGGGCCTGGCGGAGCGGCTGGTCGTCCAGCGGCGCGCTGCGCAGGTTAAAGCTGAGCGCCGCGTACTCATCCAGGGGGACAGAGCTGCGGCGCAGCCGGCCGGCGAGGGAGATCGTCGCTAGGCTCTGGGCCGCGCCCCCGTCGAGGCTCGCCCGCTCGCCGTAGGCCAGCACATCGCCGCGGGTGAGGGCCGACAGGGCCGCCTCATGCGTGGCGATGAAGCGCAGCTCCACCGTGTCGAGGTAGGGCCGGCCGCCGAAGTAGCGCGGGTTGGCCGTGAGCGTGGCCCCGTCCTCGCGCAGCTCCGTCAGCGAGAATGGCCCGGTGCCCACCAGCGTGCTGCCGTAGCCCGTGTCGGCCCACTGCTCGGGGGGCGTGCCCGCGAGCAGGTGTGCCGGCAGGATCGGCGCGCGGGCGAGGCTCAGGAAGGATGCCTGGGGGGCGGGAAGGGTGCAGCGCACCGTGTAGTCGTCGATCCGGTCGACCAGCACGTCCTGCCACGCCCGTGCGGCGGCCGGGTCGCCCGGCTGTGTGGCGGACTGCAGCGCACGCAGCGTGAAGATGACATCGTCGGCGCCGAGCGGCGCGCCATCGTGCCAGGTGACATCGCGGCGCAGCCGGAAGGTGTAGACGAGGCCGCTCTGGTCGATCTCGTACGACTCGGCCAGCCCCGGCTCGGGCAGCCCGTCGGCCCCGATCCGCATCAGGCCGTCGAACAGGAGCGCGCCCATATCGCGCCCGACCGGGTCGGCGAGCGGGTCGTTCAGCAGCGGGATCGGCTGGGCGGGCGCGCCGAGCACCGCCTCGCGGTAGCTCCCGCCGGACAGCGGGTTGGCCACCGAGGCGTTGCGCAGGGCCAGCCGACCGAGTAGGCCCGAGACGAGCAGGATGCTCAGGGCCGCGATGACGATCTGCCAGCGGATTCGTCGAGCCATGAGGGATTGCAGATTGCAGATTGCAGATTGCAGATTGGGACATATCCCAATCTGCAATCTGCAATCTGCAATCTAAAATATAATCTAGCCGGCGGAGCCGAAGATCGGCAGGCTCGTGATCAGCGCCAGCAGAAGGAAGGCCACCGCGAGCGCGATCGTCGCCTGGTGCATGGTCTTCTCGAGGCCGCGGCGCGTGCGGTAGATCGAGCTTGAGTCGCTGTTCGTCATGCCGGCGGTGCGGGCCTGGATCACCACGAGGATGATCAGCACTGCGCAGATGATAAGCATCGCAATATAGAGGGCCAGCTCCACTGATGTGCTCCTTCAGGGTGTCCGATTCGCGTACCGTTTCGACAGTATACCATACCTCTGCGCGCCGCTCTTTTGTTGCGATAATCTTCACAATCGTTATACACCCGCACCTCTCCAGGAGCAATGAGCCGGCGAGGGTATGTTATGATGATGCCCGTGCCACTGCTGCCACAATAACGCCGCGCGGAATCCACCTTTTGTATGAAGCTATAGGAGGAGCGCAATGCAGTTCCAGTTCCCGGCCTACATGAAACACCCCCGCCTCGAGGAGTGGATCAAGGACATGGTCGCCCTTTGTCAGCCCGACGCTGTGCATTTCTGTGACGGGTCAGACGAGGAGTACAGCACCCTCTGCGAGCAGGCGGTCGAGAGCGGCACTTTCATCCGGCTCAACCCCGAGAAGCGCCCGAATAGCTTTCTCGTCCGCTCGGACCCCAGCGATGTCGCCCGCGTCGAGGATCGCACCTTCATCTGTAGCGTGGCGAAGGCCGACGCCGGCCCCACCAACAACTGGATGGCCCCCAAGGAGATGAAGGAGACCCTCAACCCGCTCTTCACGGGCTGCATGAAGGGCCGTACGATGTACGTCATCCCCTTCAGCATGGGGCCGCTCGGCTCGCCGATCGCCCATATCGGCATCGAGCTGACCGACTCGCCCTATGTGGTGGTCAACATGAAGCTGATGACCCGCATGGGCCGCGCGGTCTACGACGTGCTCGGCGTGGATGGCGAGTTCATCCCCTGCATGCACTCGGTCGGCGCGCCGCTGGAGCCGGGGCAAGAGGATGTGCCCTGGCCCTGCAACCCGACCACCAAGTATATCGTCCACTTCCCCGAGGAGCGCGCGATCTGGTCCTACGGCTCGGGCTACGGCGGCAACGCCCTGCTCGGCAAGAAGTGCTTCGCGCTGCGCATCGCCTCGGTGATGGCCCGCCAGGAGGGCTGGCTGGCCGAGCACATGCTCATCCTGGGCGTCAAGGAGCCGAGCGGCCGCAAGACCTACGTCGCCGCCGCCTTCCCCTCGGCCTGCGGCAAGACGAACTTCGCCATGCTCGTCCCGCCCAAGGAGTTTGTCGAGGAGGGCTGGGAGGTCACCACCGTCGGCGACGACATCGCCTGGATCAAGCCCGGCTCCGACGGCAAGCTCTACGCGATCAACCCTGAGGCCGGCTACTTCGGCGTCGCGCCCGGCACCTCCTATGACACCAACCCCAGCGCCATGGAGAGCTGCGCCAAGGACACGATCTTCACCAACGTCGGCCTCACCGACGACGGCGATGTCTGGTGGGAGGGCATGACCAAGGAGAAGCCGGCCCACCTGATCGACTGGAAGGGCAAGGACTGGACGCCCGAGACGGGCACGCCGGCCGCCCACCCGAACGCGCGCTTCACCGCCCCCTCCCACAACAACCCGGTGATCGATCCGGCCTGGGACGATGCCAGGGGCGTGCCGATCAACGCCTTCATCTTCGGCGGGCGGCGCAGCGGCACCGTGCCGCTGGTCTACCAGGCCTTCAACTGGACCTACGGCGTCTATCTGGCGGCCACCATGGGCTCCGAGACGACCGCCGCCGCCTTCGGCCAGCAGGGCGTGGTGCGCCGCGACCCCTTCGCGATGCTGCCCTTCGCCGGCTACCACATGGCCGACTACTTCAACCACTGGCTGCAGTTCGGCCGCACCATCTACAATCCGCCGCGCATCTTCGGCGTGAACTGGTTCCGCAAGGATGAGAACGGCAAGTTCGCCTGGCCCGGCTTCGGCGACAATATGCGCGTGCTCAAGTGGATCGTGCAGCGCTCCCACGGCGAGGCCTTCAGCGTCGAGAGCCCGATCGGCTGGATCCCCAACTACGAGCACCTCGACTGGCGCGGGACGAGCTTCTCCAAGGAGCAGTTCAATAAGATCATGAGCATCGACATTAAGGAGTGGCAGCAGGAGGTGCTGCTCCACGAGGAGCTGTTCATCAAGCTCTACGACCGGCTCCCCAAGGAGTTGATCAACGTGCGCGACCTGATCCTCTCAAGCCTCTGGCGCACCCCGGAGGGCTGGGGCTCTAACCACGAGTAGATCCCACGCACAAAAGGTGCGACGGCGGCATGGCCGCCGTCGCACCTTTTGTGCGTGGGACGCCCGGGCCCACCGTGGGACTGAAGTCCCCGGCTACGGTCTGGGAAGCCCGCCTACGCGGGCTTGGATAGCCCGCGTAGGCGGGCGTCGCTGTATGACAGCCCGCGACTTCAGTCGCCGGGCGACTCGGTGGCCGAAATGCTGCGCCTCGCCCGGGCCGCCCGCTAGCTTTGACAGGGTACGTTAAAACAGGTATCATACCCCCACGCGAATCTTGCCCCCGTATACTTCAGATGCCTGACCAGCCCCCTCGGCTGTATGGTTCGGCATGTGCTCGCCGTTCCCTGTCCCCTGTTCCCTGTCCCCTGAGAAAGGAAGGTAGCCGCGTGCAAGGATTGCTGCGACTGTCGAAGGGCATCGACGCCTTCACGGAACTGACCGGCCGGATCACCTACTGGCTCGTCCCGCTCGTGCTCGGCGTCGGGGTCTGGAACGTCTTCAACCGCTATATCGGCCGCGCTATCGGGCAGTCGCTCGGCTCAAACGTCTTCATCGAGGCCCAGTGGTATATCTTCGCCGTGATCTTCTTCCTGGGCTCCGCCTACGCCCTGAAGCACGGCGAGCATGTGCGCGTCGATGTGCTCTACGGCGGCTGGCCGCCCCGGCGCAGGGCGCTGATCGACTTTCTCGGCACGCTGCTCTTTCTGATCCCCTTCTGCCTCCTGTTTATCTACTTCGCCTACCCGACCGTGCGCCAGTCCTGGGGCTTCCTACCGAACGGCAGGCAGATCCCCTGGGAGATGTCGCCCGACCCGGGCGGCCTGCCGCGCGCCCCGCTGAAGACCTTCCTGCTGATCAGCCCCGTCCTGCTGATCATCCAGGGCATCTCTGAGGCGATCAAGAATCTGGCGATCCTCACCGGCGACATCGACCCGTCCGCCCTCGCTGAAGCGCACGAGGCTGCACTGTAACGGAGGACTGCATGTACGAGTGGCTCGGACCGACGATGTTCCTGGGCGCCCTGGTGATTCTCAGCCTTGGCTACCCCGTCGCCTTCTCGCTCGCCGCTGTGGGGATCATCTTCGGGATCATCGGGGTGTCGCTGGGTATCTTCGACCCCATCCTGATCCGGGCCATGCCCTCGCGCGTCTTCGGCATCGCCGCAAACTTCACCCTGCTGGCCATCCCCTACTTTGTCTTCCTCGGCTCGATGCTTGAGAAGTCTGGCCTCGCCGAAGACTTGCTTGAGACCATGGGCGTGCTCTTCGGGCCGCTGCGCGGCGGCCTGGCGATCGCCGTGGTGATCGTGGGCGCCCTGCTCGCCGCCACCACCGGCGTCGTCGCCGCAACCGTGGTGGCCATGGGCATGATCTCGCTGCCGATCATGCTGCGCTACAACTATAGCAAGGAGCTGGCCTGCGGCGTGATCTGCGCGGCCGGCACCCTCGGCCAGATCATCCCGCCCAGCATCGTGCTCGTCGTGCTCGGCGACCAGATCGGCGTCTCGGTGGGCCGGCTCTTCCTCGGCTCGCTCATCCCCGGCCTGCTGCTCTCGGTCTCGCTGGCCGTCTACTGCTATGTGATCGCGCTGATCAAGCCCAACGTCGCCCCGGCCCTGCCGCTCTCGGCCCGCACGCTGCACGGCTGGCCCCTGGCCCTGCGCGTGCTGAAGGTGATGGTGCCGCCGCTCTTCCTCATCCTCGCCGTGCTCGGCAGCATCTTCTTCGGCATCGCCACCGCCACCGAGGCCGGCGCCGTCGGCGCCCTCGGCGCCACCCTGCTGGCCCTGGCCAACCGCCGGCTCAGCTTCAAGACCTTCCGCGACGTCTCGGACGCCACGATGCGCGTCACCACCATGGTGATCTTCATCCTGATCGGCTCGACCTCCTTCTCGCTGGTCTTCCGCGCGCTCAGCGGCGATAAGTTCGTCTTCGACTTGATGGCGAACCTGCCCGGTGGCTACTGGGGCTTCATGGTCGTTAGCATGCTGATCGTCTTCTTCCTGGGCTTCTTCATCGACTTCTTCGAGATCTGCTTCATCGTCATCCCGCTCTTCGTGCCGGTGGCCCAGACGCTTGGCATCGACCTGCTCTGGTACGGCGTCATCCTGGGCGCGAACCTGCAGACGTCCTTCCTCACCCCGCCCTTTGGCTTCGCCCTCTTCTACCTGCGCGGCGTCGCCCCTCCCGGCATCACGACCGCCCATATCTACCGCGGCGTGCTGCCCTTCATCGCTATCCAGATCTCGCTGCTGATCCTGATCATCCTCTTCCCGGCCCTGGTGAGCTTCCTGCCAAACATGGCCTTCGGGACGTAGCTGGGGGACAGGGGACAGGGGACAGGGGACACGGAGGGACATAGGCGGCTAGTGCGCCTGGCACAAAGACAAAGACAAAGGCACAACGTGGGGGCGGTGGTAATACCACCGCCCCCACGTTGTGCCTTTGTCTGACCGCCCCTGTGCCCTGTCCCCTCGTCCCTATCCCCTAGATCGGGTTGTTCTGGATGAAGGTGTTGAAGGGCAGCTCGTTCGTCTGGTGCCACTTCTGGATCTTCTGGCGGAAGGCGTTCCAGGGGTCAAAGATCTCCTTGAACAGCGGGTTGGAGGCCGAGTTCTCGGCGTAGAGATCGAAGGCCGCCTTCTGCGCGGCGACCATGATCTCGTCGCTGTAGACCTTCAGCTGGATGCCCTTGGCGATGATCCGCTCCAGCGCATCGTTGTTCAGGGCGTCGTACTTGGCGAGCATGTTCATGTTCGACTCCCAGGACGCCACCTTGAAGTAGTTCTGGTACTCCACGGGCAGGGCGTTGAAGGCGTCGGCGCCGGCGATGGCGTGGAGCGTGGGGCCCGGCTCCCACCAGCCCGGGGAGTAGTAGAACTGGGCCGCGTCGGGCAGGCCGAGCTTCTCATCGTCGTAGGGGCCGACCCACTCGGCGGCGTCGATCGCGCCGGTCTGAAGCGACTGGAAGATGTCGCCGCCGGCGATCACCTGCACCGTCACGCCGAGCTTCGACATCACCTGGCCGCCCAGGCCGGGGATGCGCATCTTCAGGCCGTTCAGGTCGGCGACGGTGTTGATCTCCTTGCGGAACCAGCCGCCCATCTGGGTGCCGGTGTTGCCGGCCGGGAAGAGCACCGAGCTGAACTGATCGCCCAGCTTGGCCAGCGACTCGTTGCCGCCGCCGTGGTACAGCCAGGCGTTCTGCTGCTGGGCCGTCAGGCCGAAGGGCAGCGAGGTGCCGATGGCGAAGGCCGTGTCCAGGCCGATGTAGTAGTAGAGCGCGGTGTGGCCGGCCTCGACGGTGCCCTGCGACACGTTCTGCACCACCTCGAGTCCGGGGAAGAGCTCGCCGGCCGGGAAGGGGGTGATCTTGAACATGCCGCCGCTCAGCTCGGAGACCCGCTCGGCCAGCACCGTGGCACCGCCGTAGATCGTGTCCAGCGAGACCGGCCAGCTGGTGCCCATGCGCCACTCGACCGCCGGCAGCGATGAGCTCTGGGCCGGGGCCTGGGCCTGGGCCGCCGTGGGCTCGGCTGCTGCCTGGGCCGCCGTGGGCTCGGCCGCCGCGCCGGCCGCCGTGGGCTCGGCCGCCGCCGGGGCGGCTGTCGGTGCGGCCGCGGGCGCGCTCGAACACGCGGCCAGGGTCATCCCTAGCCCACCCATGACGCCGGCTGCGGCGCCGCGAAGAAACTCCCGTCGTTTCATGCTCTGCTCCTGGGAATCTGAGGTGTGAATATCCGTATACGTATTATAGCTTATGCAATTTTAATCCGCAAGCAGCGGGCTGCGCGTAGATGGCGCTACAATGACATGCGCGCCGCTCGCCGCTCACATGATCAGCAGCAGCACGACCGCCAGACTCACAACGCTGGCCAGGTTGCTGAAGAGCACCGTCGTGGTGACGAACTCTGGCAGCAGGTCGTTCTCCAGGGCGATGATGCTCACCAGCACTGCCGCCGGCATGCTGGCCTGGAGGATCCCCACGCCGGCCTCCAGCTTGGGCAGGGCGAACCAGCCCACCAAGGCGAAGGCCAGCACCGGCCCGCTGACCAGGCGGATCGCGCTGGACACCAGCAGATCGGTGCTGATCTTCGGCAGCCCGGCGGCGGCCAGCTGGGCGCCGAGGACGACGAGCATGGTCGGGATGAGCGCGCCCGAGAGCAGCTCCACCGGCCGGCTCATCACCGGCGGCAGCTGGATGTTCGCCCAGTTCAGCAGGATCGCCGGCACCAGAGCGATCAGCGCCGGGGTGCGGAAGACCTGCCCGGCCATCTTGAGGTTGAACCCGCGGCTGACATTGGCCGCCGACACGCAGATCACGAAGGCCAGCACCAGGTTCGCCAGGAAGTAGACCGTGGCCGCCCCAAGCGCCGCCTCGCCCTCGGCGAACTGGATGATCGGCAGCCCGAAGTTGCCCACATTCCCGAAGGACGCGATCATCACATAGGCCGCCGTCATCTCCGTCGAGCGCCGCAGCAGCCGGGCGACCACAAAGGCCACCAGCACCGACCCGAGGTAGACCACGGTGATAAACGCGATCATCCGCCCGGCGAGGCCGGCCTCGATCCGTGTTCGGCTCAGGATGTTGAATACGAAGGCCGGGGTGAGGATAAAGTAGGCGAACCGTGAGAGCGTGCGCGCCTCGAGCTGTAGCCTTGGGCCGGCGAGGTATCCGAGCAGCACCAGCAGAAAGACTGGGGCGAGAACGTCGAGAAAGATGCCTAACAGCTGTGACATGTGCGCTCCTTCGGGTGCCAGATGGCACGATGGCGCTATCATACTCGATATTGGGGACGTTCTTTGCCACCCTGCCCCTTGCCCGTCCCCACGCTGTATGTTACAATTGCCGCCACGAGTGTTCTGATGGCCTGTATGAAATGCTCTGCCTACACATTTGCAAGATGTAGTAGGATCGGGCGTTTGTGTGACTACAGTGTTTCGTCGATGTGCCGCGACACCGCTGTTCGCTCTGAGCTAAAGGGGATCGAGGAGCAATCCTATGCCCGATGTTTCTGGACGTAACCCGGCCATTGTCCTTGTGGAAGATGAGCCGGACATCCTCATAATCCTGCATCGCCTTATGCGCGATCTGACGGGTGGCTACGATATTGTCACGGTGAACGGCGGTGCTGAGGCGCTCGCCCAGATCGCGCTGCGCCCCGTCCCCCTCGTCATCACCGACTATAATATGCCGGGCATGAATGGCCTACAGCTGGCCGCCGCGATCAAAGAGACGTCGCCGGACACCAAGGTGGTCATGATCACGGCCTACGCTACCCCTGAGCTTGAGAAGCGCGCCCGTGAGCAGCGCGTCGACTACTACCTGCCGAAGCCCTTCCCCCTGGATCGGCTCGAGCAGATCGTGCGCGATGTCTTGAAGTAGACCTTCCCCTGAACCGCCCGGTGCTCGCCGGGCGGCGAGGCCTTTCTTCTTCACCCCCACCACACCCCGCCGTCACAGCGCTCTCAGGTCGATCTCATTCCCTCCTCTAGCTGCGTCGCGTAGGATGCACCTGCTTCGTACCCTACGTGAAATACGCTATAGGTGGCCTATGTCAGATCTGATCAACCTCTTCCCAAGCGTCCTGCTTGGAGTCATGATTGTCCTAACCCTCGTACTGCTGCCCCTGCTCAGCGATGATCGCGCGCCCGCCGAGGAGCGTCAGCGCACCGACGAGATCCGCGCGCCGAAGTAGGGGCGCAGGATGGCGCGCCGCACGCCATCCTGCGCCCCTACTCCAGCATCCCGCGCGCCAGCGCCAGCGCCTCATCGCGGCTGGCGATCTCGCCGGCGGCCTGGGCCTCGGCGATGGCCCGCAGCATCGCCCCGACCTGCGGGCCGGGCGTCAGCCCCAGCGTATCGATCAGGTCAGTGCCCCGCAGCAGCGGCGCGCGCCGCTCCTCCGGCTGCCCCCAGCATGTGTCGAGCATCTCCCCGACCCAGCGCAGGTGCTCCGCCCAGTGATCCGGCCGCAGCTGCGGGCCGCGGACGGCCATGTGGTCGGCCAGCTCGTGCAGCAGCACGTCCGGCCCGGCGTCGCCCAGGTCGCGGAAGAGGCGCGCCACCGCCCGCCTGGTGATCACCTCGCCGGCCCGCAGCTGGCCCGGCCGCATATGCTCGCGCACCACCATGGCGACATAGCTGGCGTCACGGCGGCTCAGGCGCAGCCGCCGGCATAGCTCCGCCGCCACATCGGAGCCGATCTCCTGGTGGTTGTAGAAGCTGATCTTGCCGTCGGGGTGGGTCTGCTTGGTCTGCGGCTTGGCGTTGTCGTGGATCAGCGTCGCCAGCTTGAGCAGGGCCGCCCTGCGCCGCCCGCCGCCGCGTGCCTCGCCCATCAGGGCGGCGTAGCGCTCGGCGTAGGGCAGCCCGCGCGGCAGGCCGGGGTGCGCCCGCACCGCCGCCGGCAGCGCCTCAGGCCTCTCATCTGCCGCCCAGACGCCGCCGAGGCCGCGCAGCACCCACTCCAGGCTCGCCACCGTCTCCAGCATGTGGGCGAGCACCGGCAGGAAGTGGACCCTCGGCTGCGCGCAGTCCCTGGCCGGCTCAAGCTCGGGCAGCACGGTCGTCAGCGCGCCACAGGCATCGAGGTAGCGCAGCCAGGGCGCGCTGGATGGGCAGTCGAGCAGCTTGAGCAGCTCGTCGCGCACGCGCTCGGCGGACACCCGCGCGAGGCCCGGCGCGGCGGCACGGATCTGCCCGGCCAGCTCGGGGGTCGCCCGCAGCCCCAGGGCCGCGCCCATGCGGGCCGCCCGCAGGATGCGCAGCGGGTCGTCGGCCATGCTCGCCGGCCCGCCGGCCCGCAGCACGCCGGCCCGCAGGTCGGCCAGGCCGCCGGTGGGGTCGATCCAGGAGGCAGGAGGCAGGAGGCGGGAGTCAGGCCAGGGTTCTGCCAGAGGGATTGCTATCGCGTTGACGGTGAAGTCGCGCAGGCGCAGGTCGCCCTCGATGCTCGGGGCGCGCAGGCGGGCCACGTCGATCACCAGGGCCGGGGCGCTGACGCGGGCCGGGAGCACCACGCGCCCGGTGCTGTTCTCACCATCCAGCGGGACGAAGGTGCCGCCCAGATGCTCGGCCAGGTCGCGCGACAGGCCGATGCCATCGCCATCCACGGCCAGGTCGATGTCGGCGGGCGCAACGCCGCGGGCCATATCGCGGGCGGCGCCGCCGACCAGCCAGGCGCTCACGCCGCGCCCGGCGAAGAAGGCGGCCAGCTCATGCAGCGTTTGATCAAGGTCGGAAGTTGTCATATCCTATTCAACATTCAACATTCAACATTCAGGAGATCTATGCCTCACGACATCCGCCCGATCAGCGCCGCCGAGACCCGCCCGCTGCGCCACCAGGTGCTGCGGCCGCACCAGCGCCCGGAGGAGCTGGTGTACGCCGGGGACGATCACCCGCTGGCCTTTCACGCCGGGGCCTTCTCTGCGGGGCAGCTGGTGGGCATCGCCACGGTATCCCCCGAGAGCTGCGCGGCCGCGCCGGGGCGGGCCGGGTGGCGCCTGCGCGGGATGGCCGCCCTGCCGACCTTCCAGCGCCGGGGCTACGGGGCCGCCCTGATCGCCGCCTGCGTCGCGCACATCCGCGGCCACGGCGGCGAGGTGCTCTGGTGCAACGGGCGCACATCCGCCATGACATTCTACACCGCCCAGGGCTTCGCGCCCTACGGCGATGAGTTCGACACCCCCGGCACCGGGCCGCACTATGTGTTCTGGCGGGATGTCGCCGCGCCCGTAATGTGACCGCGCCGACGATGTGGCCCGCTGAGGTAGGGCCGAAGCATGTGGGCGGTGCGCGGAGCGCACCGCCCACATGCTTCGGCCCTACGGGCGCCGCCGATCACACGTGCCCCACAAAGACGTGGTACGCCTTGCTCTCGGCGACCCGCTCGACGCGGGGAAAATGTCGGGCCATGGCCTTCTGGTAGGAGAGGAAGCGGTTGGCCACTAGGGCCAGCCGCCCGCCGGGCGCCAGCAGCGCGCGGCCCCCGGCGATCAGCGCCTCGGCGGCGGCGGTGTCCACCTTCCCGCCGGCGTGGAAGGGCGGGTTGCTGATGATCAGGTCGTACTGCCGCCCGGCCACGGCGGCGAGCCCGTCGCCGGCGAGCACCTCGCCGTGTACGCCGTGGCGCTCGGCGTTGGCGCGGGCCGCGGCCACGGCCAGCAGGCTCGCGTCGATCATATCGACGACGGCGGCCCCGGCGGCGGCGGCGGCCACCCCGATCGGCCCGTAGCCGCAGCCCATGTCCAGCACGCGGGCGCCGGCCGGCAGCGGCAGGCTGTGCAGCAGCAGGTCGGTGCCCTCGTCCAGGTGCTCGTAGCTGAACACGCCCGGCAGGCTGAGCAGCTCGCGCTCGCCCGCCGGCAGCTGCGCGGTAAAGCGGTGCCAGCTTCCCGGCGCAACCCCCGGCGCGGCGGCCCAGTCCGGCGGGGCGGGCGGCGATTCGGGGCGAGTGAGCTCGGCGACTCGGCAGCCCTTCCCCACGCCAAGGATCTGCGCGGCCCCACAGAGGGCCGTCGCATCGCCGATCAGGCTCTGCACGCCGCCCCGGTTGGCCCCCGCCAGGGTGATCGCGCCGCCGGGGCGCAGCAGCGCCAGGGACTCCATCAGCCAGCGCCGGGCCAGGGCGCGGCTCTGCGGCCCCAGGATCACCACCCGGTCGAGCTGGCCGGCCCGCTCGGGCAGCAGGCTGATCGCCTCGCTGACCTCGGCGTTGGCGATCTGGCTCAGCTCCAGGGTGCGGCGGGCGGCGCGCAGCGCGATCAGGCTCGGGTCGCACAGGGTGACTCGCCCGAGGTGGGCGGCGCGGGCCAGGGCCACGCCGAGTGCGCCGTGGCCGCAGCCCAGCAGCAGGATGCGCTCGTCGGCCGCCGGGGCGACATGTCGCGCGCAGAGGGCCATCGCCTCGTCGCCGCTGAGCTCGGGCAGGCCGGGCAGGGCGGCGAAGGGGATCGGGGTGCCTCCGACGGTGATCGTTCCGATGCGCTCGGGTCGCGGTGGTGTTGTCATAGCGCTATGGTACCACCTGGTGGATTGCAGATTGCAGATTGCAGATTGCAGATTGTGACAATCTGCAATCTGCAATCTGCAATCTGCAATACTCACAGCCCCTGGTCGCGCCGGATGGCCTCCAGCAGCCCGCGGCAGCCGGCGGTGACGAGCGCGTAGACCTCGTCGAACCCGCCGCTGTAGAAGGGGTCGGGCACCTCGCGGGCGGCCAGGCCGGGGGCGTAGTCGAGCAGCAGGCGGACGCGGGCGCGGGCCTCGGGCGGGAAGCGCCGCATCGCGGCGAGGTTCTCGTCGTCCATGGCGGCGATATAGTCGAAGCGCCGGAAGTCATCGGCGGCGAGCTGGCGGGCGCGCTGGTCCCCGGCGTCGACGCCGTTCTTGCGCAATACGTCCAGGGTGCCCCGGTGGGGCGGCTCGCCGGCGTGCCAGGCCCCGGTGCCGGCCGAGTCGATGCTGATGCGCTCGGTGAGGCCGGCCTCGCCGACCATGTGGCGGAATACCGCCTCGGCCATCGGCGAGCGGCAGATGTTGCCCATACAGACGAAGAGGACGCTGATCGGTTTTAGTGTGGTCATTAGATATGCTCCATCTCATTGCAGATTGCAGATTGCAGA
>NZ_JAIEWN010000048.1:16699-25433 GCF_019599295.1 Oscillochloris sp. ZM17-4
AATGGCCGATTCTGAAACATGCCTTAGTGTAGGTGCCGATAATGGGGTGCAGATTGCGTGTGACGCCTGGTGAGGTGCTGGGTGGAGTGTACGCCCACGGCTATGCAATGTCTGTGAATGCTACGCGCTTAGCTCGTATAGACGATTTAACCATATACTAACTTTTTGGACAATAGTACTTCTGCTTTTACCTCCTACTACCAATAGTACGCTCGCGCGCGCAATTGACCGGCTGCGCGGGGGCGCATACAATAGGGGCATACGCATACAAGGATTGGGGAGCTACAGTGAATATCCGCGAGGCGATTATCGCCGTCGTCGGCGGGCGTGACCTGGGCCAGGCCGAGGCGGCGATGGTGATGGATGAGATTATGACGGGCGCGGCCACCCCGGCCCAGATCGGCGCCTTCCTGACCGCGCTGCACCTGAAGGGCGAGACGGACGCCGAGATCGCCGGCATGGCCGATGTGATGCGCCAGAAGGCCACCCCCGTCTACTTCGACGGCCCGGTCGCCGATACCTGCGGCACCGGCGGCGATAGCTCGCACACCTTCAACATCAGCACGACGGCGGCCTTCGTGGCGGCCGGCGCCGGCCTGACGGTGGCCAAGCACGGCAACCGGGCCATGTCGAGCGTCTGCGGGAGCGCCGATGTGCTTGAGGGGCTGGGCGTGAAGATCGATCTGGACGCCGAGGGCGTGGCCCGCTGCCTTGGCGCGGCCGGGATCGGCTTCATGTTTGCGCCGAAGTTCCACCCGGCCATGCGCTTTGCCGGGCCGGTGCGCCGCGAGATCGGCATCCGCACCGCCTTCAACATCCTCGGCCCGCTCACCAACCCGGCCCGCGCCCGCCACCAGGTGCTCGGCGTGGCCAGCGCGGCCCTGGCCGAGAAGCTGGCCCGCGCCCTCAGCCGCCTCGACACTGTCCACGCCCTGGTGGTCCATGGCGACGGCGGGGTGGACGAGCTGACGCTGAGCGGGCCGAACCTGATCTACGATGTGCGCGGCGGCAAGGAGCCCACGCCGCAGACGGTCGCCCCGGAGGACCTCGGGCTGGCCCGCGCGCCCCAGTCGGCCCTGCGCGGCGGCGATGTGGCCGCCAACGTGGCCATCCTGCGCGCCATCCTCTCCGGCGAGGAGACGGGGCCGCGCCGCGATGTGGTGCTGCTGAACGCCGCCGCCGCCCTGGTGGCCGGCGACCTCGCCCCCGATCTGGCGGCCGGCCTGGCGATGGCCCGCGCCAGCATCGACGAGGGCCGGGCGCGGGCGCGCCTGGAGCGCATGGTCGCAGTGAGCAACGCGAGATTGTAGATTGCAGATTGTAGATTGCAGATTGTAGATTGGCTGTTCCAATCTGCAATCTGCAATCTGCAATCTGCAATAGCACTATACATGCCGAGCGCGTCCAGTTCACCCCCGCCCCGCCCGACCGCCTCCGAGGACGAGGTGCGCCTGGAGCGCCTGCGCGAGCGGCGGCGGCGCTACCCGCTCTGGCGGCTGGTGTGGGCCAACCTGCGCGATGATGTGCGCCTGCTGCGCCAGGCATGGTTCCCGCTTGTCGCCCTGCTGCTGGTGCTGGTCGGCGGCACGCTCTACCTCTTCCTCGACTACTTCCCGGCCAGGATGAGCTGCGCGCCGCCGCTCTGTGGCGTCGACCTGGCCCAGGCGCTCTACGAGACGCTCCAGCTGCTGATCTTCCAGAGCGGCCTGGACTTCCCCAGCGACCCGCTGGGCCGGCTGCTCTTCTTCGCCATCCCGCTGCTCGGCCTGTTCTTCCTGCTCCAGAGCGCGATCGACCTCGGCCGGCTGATCTTCGATAAGAGCGTCAGCCCCGAGCAGTGGCAGGTCTCGCTGGCCCGCACCTTCAGCGGCCACGTGATCGTCTGCGGCCTCGGCCGGGTGGGCTACCGCACGGCGCTGCAGCTGCTCGACGCCGGCTATGATGTGGTGGTGATCGAGACGGCCTGGGACAGCGAGTTTGTGGCCACCGCCCTGCGCCTGAAGGCGCCGGTCATCCTGGGCGACGCCCGCGACCCCGATGTGCTGCGGCAGGCCGGGCTGGGCCGCGCCCGCGGCCTGATCGCGGCGATCAACGACGACCTGACAAACATCGAGATCATCCTCGCCGCCCGCCGCCGCCGGCCGGGCATCCAGACGGTGCTGCGCATCTACAACCGCGAGCTGGACACGAACCTGGAGCAGAGCTTCGGCCCGAACACCGCGTTCAGCATCTCGACCCTGGCCGCGCCGACCTTCGCCGCCGCCGTGGTGGGCCGCGCCATCGTCCAGGTGATCAGCCTGCCCGAGGGCATGCTAGGCATCGCCGAGCTCACGGTGGAGCCGGAGAGCATGCTCTCCGGCTTTGTGGCCGGCGTCGAGGAGCGCTACCGGGTGCGCGTGCTGCGCCACCGCGACCCGGCAGGCCGCGAGCGCCGGCGCGGCGTTATGCAGAAGATCGACGCCGGCGACGTGGTGCTTATGCTCGGGCGCCTCGACGATCTGGAGCGCGCCCGGCTCGATAACACGCCCCAGAGCAAGATCGACTTCCTGCGCTCGCTACCGCCGAAGGCCTCCGGCGACCAGCTCAACACGGTGATCGTCTGCGGCATCGGCCAGGTTGGCATCCAGGTGATCCGGCTGCTGCTGGCGAGCGCGCCGCACTCGGAGATTGTGGCCGTCTGCCTGCCCGAGACGCCGGCGCCGATCATCGCCGAGATCGAGGGATTGGGCGTGCGGGCGCTGCGCGGCGACGCCCGCGACGCGCGGGTGCTTGAGGAGGCCGGGCTGGCGCGGGCCTACACGCTGGCCTCGCTCTACAGCAACGACCTGCTGAATGTGCAGGTGGGCCTGGCGGCGCGCGGCCGCCGCCCCGACATCCACCTGGTGCTGCGGGTGTTCAGCGATGTCCTCGCCGAGCGCCTGGCGGCCCTCTTCGGCATCAACACGGCCTACAGCACCTCGGCCCTCTCGGCGCCGGCGCTGGCCGCCGCCGCCGTGCTGTATGATGTCGGCTACGCCTTCGATGTCGGCGAGCGGCTGCGCCCTTACGAGCAGTGTGGCGCTGCTGCGCCCTTACGTACGGCGGCGGGCGGCGATGATCAGGCCGGCGATGAGGACGGCGGCGATGGCGGCGAAGGCGAGGTAGCCGGGCCCGGATCGGGCAGGAGTCGAGTCAATCCCTGCCGCCAGCGGTGCCGGGCTGGCCGAGGGGACCGCCTCCGGTGTCCGCCGCCCCGAGTCATCCGGCGCGGCGGGCGGGGCGGTGGGGCTGGCCGGCGGCGCGCAGATCACGTCGATGCCCATGACGGGCGGCTGTGCGCCCTCGCTGGAGTCGCCCGCGCCCCAGGCCCAGCCGTGTACGTCGCCGTCGCGGACGCGCACGTTGGCCGCGCCGAGGGAGGCGTAGCGCCAGCCGTCGCCGTCGAGCACCTGGTAGGCCCAGTAGACCGCGCGCGCCCCGTCGCGCTGGCAGAAGCAGCCCACGGCGGGGTAGTCGCAGCCCTCGGGGCCGATCTTGCAGACGGCTGCGCCCATCCCGCTGGACTGGGTGACGGCGGGGATGCCCGAGCGCTCGAGCAGGTCGATGCCGCTGATCTCGTCCTCCTCGAAGGCGACGCAGGCCGTCTGGACGCTGCCGTCGCCATACTGCACCACCAGGCCGGCGCGGTGGGGCGCGGGCTGGGCGGATGCGGTGGCGGCGGTCAGGGCCAGGATGATGATCAGGAAGAAGGTACGCATATCATCCACGGGTAGGGGCGCAGCAGTCGCCCGGATGGCATAGGCCTGGAGGCTGTGGAAACGTCTGCGACTGCTGCGCCCCTACGGGTACGCCCGGACGATCCTGCGCAGGCCGAGGCCGGCGGCGGCGAGGGCCAGGCCGGCGAGGGCCAGGCCGGCGGCGGGCATCTGGGCGGGCGCGCCGGTGGCGGGCAGGCCGGCGGCGGGCGCGACGAGGGCCTGGGCGCCGGCGACCTTCGTCACCTTCAGAGGGAAGGCCTTGCCGAGCAGGGCGGCGATCGACTGGTAGGTGGCGAGGGCGTTATCGTCGGGCAGGGCGCTCTGGTAGCGCATGGCGCCGCCGGGGTTCTGCATGGCGACGAGGGCGTCCACCGGCCCCTTTCCGCCGTTGGTGAAGGCGGCGGGGTCCTGGCCGAGGGCGACGAGGGCCTGGATGACATTGGCGGTGGAGTTGGCGTCGCTGTCGTGGCCGTAGGGCGAGGACTGGGAGTAGGGGAAGCCGCCGTCGCTGTTCTGCTGGCTGCGCAGGTAGGCGAGGGCCTTTGCGCGCACCGCGCCGGCCTGGGGCTGGCCGACGAGGGCCTGGAGGGCCAGGCTGGTGGTGTTGGTGTCGCTGCCGGTGGCGGCGGTGCCGTCGAAGCTCCAGCCGCCGTCGTCGAGCTGGAGGCCGGCGAGGCGGTCGAGGGCGAGGGCGGGCGGCGTGGCGCCGGCGGAGCGGATGGCGAGCAGGGCCAGGGCGTGGCCGAAGACATCGGCGCCGTACTGTCCGCTGGCCGGGTCGTAGCTCTTGCCGATGGCGGCCAGCAGGTTCTCGCCGCCGAAGCTGGCCGGGTCGGCCCCGGCGGCGGTGGCGGCGAGGGCGAGCTTGGCGGCGGCGCTGACGCCGCCGGAGGCGACGTAGGCGGCGGCCTGGGCCTCCAGGTAGTCGAGCGGGCTCTTGCCGCCCTTCGTCACGCCGGCGGGGTCCTGGCCATCGGCGACGAGGGCGAAGACGACGTCGGCGGTGTCGCCGGGGCCGAAGCCGGGGAATCCGCCGTCGGCCTGCTGCTGGGCGCGGGCCCAGGCCAGGGCGGACGCGGCGGCCCGGGGTGCGGAGGTCTGGGCGCGGGCGGCGGGCGGGGCGAGGCCGGCGAGCAGGGCGGCGGCGATCGCGAGGGCGGCGAGCGTGCGGCGCATGGTGGCTCCTTGGGATTGCAGATTGTAGATTGCAGATTGCAGATTTACGAATTGCCGGTTGCAGCGGCAATCTGCAATCTGCAATCTACAATCTGCAATAAAAAAACCTCTCCAGGGTGTGGAGAGGGTGTGGAGAGGCAGGGATGCGGATCGCTGCGACCACCTCACCCCTTACCAGCGCGGGCGTGAACGGCGTATCCGCAGGGGTAGGCATTCTGGCTCGCCGCGGGGTGGCCGCGACTCACAGCAGCGTGGACTGCGCCGGTTTCTCACCGGACTTTCCCACATTAAGCCCTTCGCTTCCTCCGGGCCCCCTGCGATGTCTCTATGATCTTGTTAATGGGCGCAATCGTAGCACAGGGCGGGGCGGGCGTCAATCGGCGACCTGCGCCAGCACATCGGCGAGCACGGCGATCGCCCGGCGGTACTCGGCGACCTCCACGTGCTCGTCGGGGGTGTGGTCGAGCCGCGAGTCGCCGGGGCCGTAGGCGACGATCGGGCAGCCCCAGGCCGGGCCGACGACGTTCATGTCGGCGGTGCCGGTCTTGTGGAGGAAGGCGGGCTGGCCGCCCTGGGCGCGGATGGCGCGCACGAAGGCCCCGGCGAGCGGGGTGGTGCGCGGGCTGCGGAAGGCCGGGCAGCCGCCCTCGGCGCGCAGCTCGGCCGGGGCGGCGAGGGCGGCCAGCTCCTCGGCGAGGGCGGCGGGGTCCACGCCCTCGGGCAGGCGCAGGCCGACGGTGGACTCGGCCCAGTCGTGGAGGCCGTCGCCGCCGCTGGCGACGCGGCGCAGCGAGGGGATGAGCTGGGCGAAGAGCTTCTCCTGGCCGGCGTTGTGGGCGGCGCAGCGGGCCTGCACGGCGGCCCAGAAGTCGGCCATGTGCTCGGGGGCGGCGCGCAGCTCGCCGGCGCTGTGGGCGGCGGGCTGCGCGTGGCGGTAGTGGGCCAGCAGGCGGCCCTTGTAGCCCAGGGTGATGCGGTCCCAGCCGCTGGGCTCGCCGATCACGCAGAGCTGGGGGGCGTACTGGCCCTTCGCGTGGTGGGCGCCGCGCGAGCTGGCGGCCTCCTCCTCGGTGGCCCCGACGAGGGCCAGCCGGCAGCGCAGGCGGCCCTCCAGCTGGGCGCGGCGGGCGGCCATGACGAAGGTGGCGAAGGGACCCTTGGCGTCCACCGCGCCGCGCCCGTAGAGCCGGTCGCCCTCGACCCGCACCGGGATGAGGCCGGGCACGGTGTCGATATGGCCGAGCAGCACCACCAGCGGCCCCGACTCGCCGAGGTGTCCCACGGCGCTGCCCGACGGGTCCACGAACGCGTCCCAGCCGAAGCCGCGCATCTGCGCGGCGAGGAATGCCGCCGCCTCGCCCTCCTGCCCCGAGAGCGAGGGGATGCGCAGCAGCGCGGTCAGAAACTCTAGCTCGTCCACAGCAGGCCCCCTATTCCATAGCGCCCCGTCGCGGCCCGAGTATAGCACCATATCAGCGAGCGGGGAGCGAATGGACGAATGCCCGCATTCGTTCATTCGCTCCCATCCGTTATACATTTGACGCGCCCCTGCCCCGCATGGTACTATAGTCGACGTCCGCCGAGGTAGCTCAGCGGTAGAGCAAACGGCTCATAATCGTTAGGTCGCGGGTTCGAATCCCGCCTTCGGCACCAGACGTGAGTGTTGAGTGTTGAGCGTTGAGTGTTGAGTTGTAACGACTCAGCACTCGACACTTGATGTTCAACACTTTTTTTATGCACGACGCGCTGACGAACCGGGTGGGCGAGTTCTTAGCGGCTCAGGGTCTGCGCGGCCCCGCGGCCCTAATCGTCGTCGCCGTCTCCGGCGGCCCCGACTCGCTCTGCCTGCTGCACGCGCTGGCGGCGCTCGCCCGCGCCGGCGGCCCGCGGCTCCACGTCGCCCACCTCGACCACGGCTTCCGCGGCGAGCAGTCGGCCGGCGAGGCCCGCGCGGTGGCCGAGGCCGCCGCCGGCTGGGGCATCCCCGCCAGCATCGCCCGCGCCGACGTGCCGGCCCTGGCCCGCGCCTCGGGCGAGGGGGCGCAGGCGGCGGCCCGCCGCGCCCGCTACAACCTCCTGGCCCAGGTCGCCCGCGACACGGGCGCCCAGGCCGTGGCCGTGGCCCACACCGCCGACGACCAGGCCGAGACGGTGCTGCTGCACGCCCTGCGCGGCGCCGGCCCCGCCGGCCTGCGCGGCATGCGCCCCGTGGTGGGCTGGGGCGAGTGGGCCGGGGGAATGTTGAATGTTGAATTGAGAATGTTGAATGCTGAGGACAATGCTCGACATTCCACATTCCACATTCCACATTCCACATTGCTGATCAGACCCCTGCTCGACACCTCCCGCGCCGAGGTGCTGGCCTACTGCGCCGCGCACGGCCTCAGCCCGGCCGACGACCCGAGCAACCGCTCGCCGCGCTACGCCCGCAGCCGGGTGCGCCAGCGCCTGCTGCCCGCCCTCGCCGAGGAGAACCCCCAGGTGGTGGCGGCCCTCGGGCGCACGGCCCGGATCTGCGCCGACGACTATGACTTTATGCAGCGGGCCCTCGACGCCGCATGGCCCGCCCTGGCCGTCGAGCGGCCCGGCAGCGTCGCGCTGGGCCTGGCGGCGTGGCGCGATCTGCACCCTGCCCTGCGCCGCTACGCCCTGCGCCGCGCCGCCGCCCGCCTCGGCGCGCCCGAGCTGAGCTTCCCCCAGGTCGAGGCGGCCCGCGCCGCGATCGACGCCGGGAGCCCGCGGCGCGTGGAGATCGCCGGCGGGCTGAGCCTGGAGTTCGGCTACAATAGCGCCCTGATCAGGGCCGCCGGGGCGCCGCCCGAGCCGGACACGCCCCAGCTCGCCGGCGGGCGGCTGGCCCTCGTCGCGCCCGGCCGCACGCCGCTCGGCGGCGGCTGGGCATGCGTGGCCGCCGAGGAGCCGCCGGCCCAGCCCTCGCCCTGGTGGGTCGCCGTCTCGGCGGAGCTGGCCGGCGAGCTGGCCCTGCGCCGCCGCCGGCCCGGCGACCGCATCCGCCCCGCCGGCGGGCGCGGCGGCCGGCGGCTCCAGGACTTCTTCGTGGACCGGAAGGTGCCCCGGCGCCTGCGCGACGCATGGCCCATCCTCGTCGCCGGCGAGGCCATCCTCTGGGTGGCCGGGCTGCGCGCCGATGCGCGCGCCGGCGGGCGCGGCGGGGCGGTGATCTGGGTGGGGATCGTCAGAGAGACAGAATGAGGAGCGGCCACACGATGCACGCTGATATCGCCAAGGTGCTGATCGACGAGGGGCAGATCCAGGTCCGGGTGCGCGAGCTGGGCGCGCAGATCTCCGCCGACTACCGCGATGCCGACAACCTGCTGCTGGTGGGCGTGCTGAAGGGCTGCGCCATGTTCATGATGGACCTGGTGCGGAACATCGACATCCCGCTCTCCTTCGACTTCATCGCTGTCGCCAGCTACGGCGAGAGCACCGAGTCGAGCGGCGTTGTCCGCATGCTCAAGGACCTCGATGTCGACATGGCCGGGCGCCACGTGCTGATCGTCGAGGATATCATCGACAGCGGGCTGACCCTGGCCTACCTGCGCAGCCAGATGCAGCGGCGCGGCCCGGCCAGCCTGCGCATCTGCACGCTGCTCAACAAGCCCGAGCGCCGCACCGCCGATGTGCCGGTGGACTACCTCGGATTCGATATCCCCAATGAGTTTGTGGTCGGCTACGGCCTCGACTACGCCGAGCGCTACCGCAACCTGCCCTATATCGGCGTGCTCAGGCCTGAGGTGTATACATTGTAGATTGCAGATTGCAGATTGTGCCAATCTACGCAATACCGCAAAACTCGCCCT
>NZ_JAIEWN010000048.1:25533-42062 GCF_019599295.1 Oscillochloris sp. ZM17-4
GCGGAGCTTGTCCAGGTCGTCGTCCTTGAGCGTGTCGAGCGGGGAGAGCTCGGTCCGCCCCTGGATCTTCGCCTCCCACTCCTCGCCAAAGGCGCTCTGGTAGACCCAGTCGGCCGGCCAGCCGACCGGCAGCTTGCCGTAGTGGCCGACGATCAGGTTCTTGAAGTCGCCGGGCGCGCTGCGGAAGAGCTGCAGCAGCTCGTCCTGCTCCGCACCGCTCATGGCCGCGAAGTCCTGCCCCTGCGCCTCGACAAACTTGGCGAGCAGCGCGATCAGCCGCTCGACGCCGGCCGCGCCCTGCTCCTTGGCGTAGCGGTTGACGATCCCGCTACAGGTGACCCAGGTGATCTGCGAGCCGGGGGTGACATCGAAGTAGCGCACGATCTGGTTGTAGAGCGACATCACCCGCAGGATCGCCGGCATCAGCTGGAAGAACCCGCCCTTCTCGGCCTGCTCGAACGAGCTCGGGAAGGCCCCGCCGGGCATGCGGTGCTTGGTCACGCCGTGGTCGTAGCCCTTGAAGGGCGACTCGGCCCAGTCGTACTGGCCGATCCACTCGCGGGCCTTCTCATTGGCCTGCTCGGCGGCCGGCCGGTTGAGGTGTACGTGGATCCCGCCCTCCTCGAAGTAGGCCTGCACCCCGAGGATGGGTGCGTGGCCGTAGAAGCGCACCAGGGCGTCCTCCTGCACATCGACGATCTTCGCGCCGGCCTGGGCGGCGGCGAACAGCGCCGGCAGGGCCAGCCCGTCGGTGATGTGGCGGTGGTAGTGGATCAGCAGCTCGGGGTAGTGCTGCTTGATCGTGGACACCAGCTGGCCGATCCGCACCGGGTTGCCGACCCCGGCCATGTCCTTGATGCACAGGATGATCTCGTCGACGCCGCCGCACAGGGCGACGATCTCGCGCACCACCCCCAGGTAGTAGGCGTCGGTGGCCCAGTCGGCCACCGTGAAGGAGATCGCCGGCTCAAACAGGCGCCCGCGCTTCATCACCGTGTCGGCAACCGTGCGCATATTGCGCACATCGTTGAGGAACGAGAAGCAGCGCCAGACATCGATATCGGCGTGCGAGACGGCGTGCTCGATCACATTCTTGGAGTAGGGCCGGTAGCCCCACAGGTTCGTCTCGCGGACGAGGGTCTGGAGCAGCACGTTCGGCATCAGCCGCCGCAGGATCTGCAGCTCCTCGAAGGGGCTCTCGCGGCGGTTCATCACCCCGACGTGCCAGCGGGCGCCGCCGTGACACTCGGCGCTAAACAGGCCCATGTCGTTGAACACCGGGGCCAGGGTCTTCAGATCGTAGATCCGATGGCGGTTTTTGAAGTCTGACTGCCCCGAGTCGCGCATGCTCACCGAGGTCAGGCAGACGCCATCCAGGCTATGCACCGCCTGGACAATCGCGCGCGCCGTCATGCCTGGCCGGACGAAGGGGTACGCGCCCTGAGCGCTGGTGGGCGGGGTTGTGCTGCTGGTGTCCATATCGTCTCTCCTCACATCCATCCCTGCGAACCCAGGGCAGAGATATCGGCCACATACTGGGCGACGCGGAGCATCTCATCCTCGCTGGTGCGCTCGCGAAAGCCGGAGACAAGCTCCGGCATATGCTCTTCGATGAACTTGGTCGAGAAGTCGCCGGCGATGAACTTGGGGTGCCTGATGATGCTCAGCAGCAGCGGCGCGAGGGTCTTGATCCCCTCGACGCGCAGGTCCCCGGTGATCGCCCGGTCCATCACCCGCAGCGCGTCGGCCCGGTCGGTGCCCGAGGCCATCAGCAGCATGAACAGCGAGTCGTAGTAGGGCGGGATATCCTCGCCCTCGGTCGCGCCCTGGAGGACGCGCACGTTCGGGCCGAGGGGGGCGCGCAGGCGGGTGATCTGGCCGAAGGAGGGGCCGAAGGTCTTCGGGTCCTCGGCGTTCAGGCGCACCTCAAGCGCCCAGCGGTTGGGCACGACATCGAGCTGCTTGATCGGCAGGGGCTTGCCCTCGGCCACATCGAGCATAATGCTGACGATGTCCAGCCCGGTGATCAGCTCGGTGATGCCGTGCTCGACCTGGAGGCGGGTGTTGACCTCCAGGAAGTAGAAGCTCTGGGTGGAGGGGTCGAAGATAAACTCGACGGTGCCGGCCGAGGTGTAGCCGATCCGCCGCATCAGGCGCGCGGCGGTGACGCAGATCTCCTGGCGCAGGTCGTTCTCCAGGGTCGAGGGGGCCTCCTCGATGATCTTCTGGTTGCGGCGCTGCAGCGTACACTCGCGCTCAAAGAGGTGGATCACGTGGCGGTGCTCGTCGGCCACGATCTGCACCTCGATGTGCCGGCCGTGCTCGATGTACTTCTCGACGAGGACGGTGGCGTCGCCGAAGGACTTCTTCGCCTCGGAGCGGGCCTGGGCCAGCGCCCCGGCGATCTGGTCTGGCGTATCGACCTTGACCATGCCCTTGCCGCCGCCGCCCGAGGCCGCCTTGATCATGATCGGGAAGGTGACGCCCTCGGCGCGCATCCAGTCGCTGATCTGCTCGGCGCTGGTGACGTTCTCGACCCCGGGGACGGTCGGCACATTCGACTGTTTGGCGATCACCTTGGCCCGGATCTTGTCGCCCATCAGGCTGATCACCTCCGGCGAGGGGCCGATCCAGATCAGGCCGGCGTCGATCACCTTCTGGGCAAACTCGGCGTTCTCCGCCAGGAACCCCCAGCCGGGGTGGATGGCGTTCGAGTTGCTGACCAGCGCCGCCTCGATGATCTTGTCCGCGTTCAGATAGGACTCGATCGGCGGCGCGTCACCGATATGGATGGCGGTGTCGGCCATGAAGACGTGATAGGCGAGCCGGTCGGGGGTGCTGTACACCGCCGTCGTCGGGATCTTGCGGTCACGGCAGGTGTGCATGATCCTGACGGCTGGGACGCCACGGTTGGCCACTAGCACTTTGCGGATGTTTCGTTGCATCACAACGCCCGTTCCTCTTACATATACGACGTAAAATTGACGAAAAGTATAACAGACTTTCGTCAGGTACAGGTTGGCCCCCGCCGCCCCCTACTCCACCACCAGCCGGTAGATCACCCCGCCGGCGTGGTCGGCCACATACAGCTCGCCCGCATCATCCTCGCCGAAGCTGCTCGGGCTCACGCCCAGCCTGCCGATCAGCCGGTTCTCCCAGCCCGCGCCCTGGCGGCGCAGCGCCCACAGGTTGCCCGTGCAGTAGTCGCTGTACAGGTAGAGCCCGGCGGCCCGCGGCAGCGCCGCGCCGCGGTAGACATACCCCCCCGTGATCGAGCAGCCGCCCTCGGCCGAGCTGTGCAGGTAGGTCGTCGCCGGCAGCGTCAGCCCCGCCTGGTCGCAGCCCTGCGCGGTATAGCAGGTGTCCCCCTCCATCGTATTCCAGCCGTAGTTCTCCCCGCCCGCGCTGCCCGCCGGCTGGACGCTCACCTCCTCGACGGCGTTCTGTCCCACATCGGCGATGTACAGGTCGCCCGTGCCCCGGTCGAACCCGAAGCGCCAGGGGTTGCGCAGCCCCCAGGCCCAGATCTCCGGCCGCGCGTCGCCCCGGCCCACAAACGGGTTGTCGGCCGGCACCCCGTAGGGGCGACCCTGGTCGCCCCCCCCGTCCACATCGAGCCTCAGGATCGTGCCCAGCAGCGTGCCGAGGTTCTGCCCGTTGCCGTAGGTGTCCCCGCCGCCGCCGCCATCGCCCAGCCCCACGTACAGGTAGCCGTCCGGCCCGAAGGCCAGCTGCCCGCCGTTGTGGTTCGCCGCCGGCTGATCGACCTGGAGCAGCACCTCGGCGCTCGCCGGGTCGGCCAGGTCGGCGTCCGCAGAGACGCGGTAGCGCGCCAGCACCGTGCCGCCCCGCCGGTCGGTGTAGTCCACAAAGAACAGGCCGTTCTCGGCGTAGCGCGGGTGGAAGGCCACGCTCAGCAGCCCCTGCTCGCTGCCGGACGAGCCGACCAGCCCGCTGATATCGAGGAAGGGCTGGCCCAGCCGCGCCCCGTCGCGCACCACCCAGACCCGGCCGAGCTGCTCGACCACAAACAGCCTGCCGCTGCCGTCGCCCGCCCCGGTGATGAAGGTCGGCTTGCTGAATCCGCCCGCCACCTGCTCCAGCCGCACCGACAGCTCCCCCAGGTCGACAGGCGGCGCGCCCGAGCCCTGGACCAGCGGAATATCAATCACCACAGGGGTGTCGGCGGCGGCGGGCGCGGGCGCGGCGGGGGTGGCCGGCTCCGAAGGCACACCGCCCGTGGGCGGCGCGCCGCAGGCCGCGAGCAGCGCCGCCATCGCCAGGAGAAAGAGCAACCGGGTCATAGGTCTATCCTTCCTTGAAGAATCAATATGCTGGCCGTGAGATACTCACGGCCAGCATATCATGGTCAGACCTAGCGGCGTCGTGTCCGCGCCCCGCTTCGCGCCTTTCGCGCCCTCCGCGTTCGCGTCCTCCGCCCTACTTCGCGTCCTTCGTGTTCCAAACGCTACTCCGCGTCCTCCGCGACCTTCGCCGCCGCCTCCATCAGCTTCTGCAGGCGCGGCACCATCAGGGCCGGGTTCTGGTGCAGGCCCTCCAGCAGCAGCGCGTTATCGTAGAGCTGCTCGGCCACCGCCGCCACGATCGGGTCGGCGGCGTCGGCGGCGGCCCGCCGGGCCAGCGAGGCGATCAGCGGGTGCGCGGGGTTCAGCTCAAGCACGCGCGGCAGCGGCTCGCTCTCGCGGCCGAGCATCTGCTGGATGCGCTGCATCTCGCGGCCGGGGCCATCCTCATCGCTCACCAGCCGCGCCGGGCTGTCGCGCAGCACCTTCGAGGCCCGGATCTCCTTCACCTGCTCGCCCAGCGCCGCCGTGAAGCCCGCCGCCAGCGCGGCGAACGACTCGTCGCTCAGGCCGCCCTCGGGCGCGTCAGCCTCGCCGGGCAGCTCGATGTCCGACTCGTCCACATTGCGCAGCTTCATCCCCTCGAACTCGCGCAGCCCCGAGAGCATAAAGCCGTCCATCAGATCGCCGAACAGCAGCACCTCGATCCCGCGCGCCGTGAACGGGTCCAGGTGCGGGCTGGTGCGCGCCGCCTCCACGCTCCCGCCCATCACATAGTAGATCTCGGTCTGGCCCTCGATCACCCGGCCCTTATAGTCCGCCAGCGTGATCAGCGCCTCACCGCTCGTCGTGCTGTGGAAGCGCAGCAGCTTCAGCAGGTCGGCCCGGCCCTCATAGTCGGTCGCCACGCCCTCCTTGATGAAGACGCCGAACTCCTTCCAGAAGGCCGCGAACTTCTCGGGGTCTTTCTCGGCCAGGTCGTTCAGCTCGCGGTGCATGCGCCCGGTCAGCGTCTTCTTGATCCGCTGCTGCACCGGCGAGGCGATGTTCGCGCCCACATCGCTCTGCACGCCCTCGCGCGAGACGTTCAGCGGCAGATCCTCGCTATCGACCACGCCCTCCACAAAGCGGAAGTAGTTCGGCAGCAGCTCCTTGGCGTCCTCCTGGATGAGCACCTTGCGCGAGTAGAGCTTGATCTTGCCCTCGATCCGCCGCTCGATGATCCCGCGCTCGCGCTTGGCCGGCACAAACAGGATCGCGTGCAGGTCGATCGGCGCGTCGGTGGAGAGGTGCAGCTTCAGCAGCGGCTCATCATAGTCCATCGTCATCTGCTGGTAGAGGCTCTTGTACTGCTCAGCCTCCACCTCGCGCGGGGCGCGCCGCCAGAGCGCCTTCTGCTGGTTCACCTGGCGGTCGCCCATGTAGACCGGGAAGGAGACGAAGTCCGAGTGGCGCTTGATGATCTGCTCAAGCTTCCAGTCGTTCGCGAACTCCGCCGCGTCCTCCTTCAGGTGCAGGGTGATGCTCGTGCCGCGGGCCTCGCGCTCGGCCACATCCACCGTGAAGCTGTCGCCGCCGGTCGACTCCCAGACCGCCGCCTCAGCGTCGGGCTGGAAGGAGCGCGAGACCACCGTGATCTTATCGGCGACCATAAACACCGAGTAGAAGCCCACGCCAAACTGGCCGATGATCTCGCTGGAGCTAGCGTTCTGCGCCTTGGCCTGCTGCACGAAGGCCCGCGCGCTCGACTGGGCGATCGTGCCGAGGTGGTCGATCATCTCCTGGCGGGTCAGCCCGGTGCCGGTGTCGCGCACGGTGATCGTGCGGGCATCCTTATCGACCTCCACCCAGATCGCCAGCTCGGCGTCGGCGTCGCGCACATCCTGGTTGGTCAGCATCTCGAACTGCAGCCGGTTGAGGGCGTCCGACGCGTTCGAGATCAGCTCGCGCAGAAAGATCTCGCGGTCCGTATACAGCGAGTGGGCCAGAATATTCAGCACCTGCTGCACCTCGGCCCGGAAGCTCATCGCCTCCGGCTGGTGCGTCGTCTCCTGATCGGTTGTCATGAGCAGCTCCTTGGCATATATAGAATTCTCATAGACACATCACATGCGCGCGCCCCCGCGTTCGCGTCCTCCGCGCCCACATTGTACGATAGTTGACGCATGTTAGAGCAGCATTAGCGCCGCACAAAATCTCTGTTAGATCACCCCAACCCCCAGCCCCCAACCCCAACCCCCAGCTCAGCCAAAAGTATGAGTTAGAACCATTGACAATCTCTGTGGCCCTATGCTATCCTAGCGCCATCGGTACAAAAGTACCACAGGTTGTCCGAGCCTAGTCGTAGAGGAGCCATTCATGAACTTCACAGCGTACAGTATGACCGCCGGCGCTGCCGGCGCGGGCCGCGCGGCCCGGCTTGAGCTCATCTTCGGCGCTCGCGGTGATGGGCCTGGTCTTCCCTCGCATCTACTCAGGAGCTAGCATCAGCTCCGGACAGTGAGTATGAGGCTGTGGGCGACCAGACAGGCGCCCACAGCCTCACTTTATTTGAGGCCGTGGCGCGCGCAGAAGGCGCCCACGGCCTTTTTGTGTCCCTCGGGCGCGACGTCGGGCAGGATCGCATCGTTCGGAAGTGACCATCAGCAGAGGAAGAGACAGAGATGATACTCATCGAACAATCGGTCGGGGCCACGCATCTGCCGCCGTCGTCAGGAATGCAGCGTACCTCCGAGGGGGATACAACCTTGATCATCCTTGAGCGAGATGGCTCTCTCAGCCACTGTTCGCCCGACATACCAGATGGACAGCCGCGCCGGGCGCGGGTGTCCCTCGCGGCCGACACGGCCCAGGGCCAGCCCGAGCCGTCGGTCATCGATAGAATTCTCGGCCTCACCTTCGACGTCCTCGGCATCAGCAATCTGGAGGTTCATGTCTATGAGCACCAGAAGCGCTGACCGCCTGCGGGCGCGGGAGGAGCGGCAGGAGAAGAAGGCCCCGCGCGACACCGTCAGCGGCGTGGTGCTGCGCGCCCAGAGCGGCTTCTTCTGGGTGCAGACGGCCGGCGGCATCATCGAGTGCAAGCTGCGCGGCCGGCTCAAGCGCGAGCGCCAGAGCACCGACATCGCCGTGATCGGCGACGATGTCGCGATCACTATCGTCGGCCCCGGCGAGGGCGCCATCGAGCTAGTGCTGCCCCGCCGCTCGCGCCTGGCCCGCAAGGCCGCCGGCACCCGCGACGCCGAGGACGTGATGGTCGCCAACCTCAACCAGGTGCTGCTCGTCTTCGCCTGCGCCCAGCCCTCCTTCTCGCCGCGCATGCTCGACCGCTACCTGGTGATCTGCGAGCACAGCGAGCTCGACCCGATCATCGTCGCCACTAAGGCCGACCTAGTCAGCCCCGAGGAGGCGCGGGCGATGCTGGCGCCCTACGAGCGGGTCGGCTACCGCGTGATCTACGCCAGCACCCACACCGGCCAGGGCATCGACGAGGCCCGCGACTGCCTCGCCGGGCGGATCAGCGTCGTCACCGGCAAGTCCGGCGTCGGCAAGAGCAGCCTGCTCAACGCCGTGGTGCCCGGCCTAAACCTGGCCACCAGCTCGGTCTCGGGCCTAATCGGCAAGGGCCGCCACACCACCACCGTCGCCGAGCTACACCCGCTGAGCCTGGCGAGCGGCGGCTACGTGGCCGACACGCCCGGCATCCGCGAGATCGGCCTGTGGAACCTGCCGCCCGAGGATCTGGCCTGGTGCTACCCCGAGATGCGGCCCTTCCTGGGCGAGTGCTACTACGCCGGCTGCACCCACATCCACGAGCCCGACTGCGCCGTGCGCGCCGCCGTCGCCTCGGGCCAGATCGACCCGGTCCGCTACGATAGCTACGCCCGGCTGCGCGCTGGCGACCAGTAGCGCCGCCCGCTCTATGTGAAATGAGGCAATACCGTGCGTGAACAGAACTATCTGCTGGAGGCGCAGGAGCGCCACAGACAGCTGCTCGCCGAGTCGCTCCGAGCCGCCCAGCTGCGGGCGGCCCACGGCGACCTGCCCAACGCCCTGCCCGCCTACGCCCCGCTGATGGCCCGCCTCGGCGCGCTGCTGGTCTCGGCCGGCGCCGCCCTGCGCGCCCGCTACAGCGAGGGCGCCGCCTTCGCCGACGAGGGCGCCCCCGAGGGCCGCGCCCTCGCCCGCACGCTTCACTAACATGACCTTTTAGAGGAGTGACCTGAACCCATGCCGAAGCTACGCATGAACCTGCGCGACATGAGCGACCTGGACGAGCTGGATCTGATCGACGAGGTGGACCACATGAGCCTGGGCGAGGAGCGCGGCGGCGACCGCGAGGACCGGCGCGTGATCAACCCGGTGGCGCTCCAGCGCCGCCAGGACTCGCGCAAGTTCGGCAAGGAGATCGCCCGCTTCCACCGCCAGAACAAAGGCCGGCTCAAGCCATAGGCTGTAATGGCGCAGCAGCGCGGCGCTGCTGCGCCATTACGCGCTACACCTCGACAATTAATCCCTCGCGGGCGGCGTCAAAGATCAGCGGGCTCTCCTCATCGCGCAGCTGGCGGCGGTAGCTCGACACCAGCGCGTCGAGCTGATCGTCGGTGCGGGTGGGCGCGTGGTGGAAGATCATCAGCTGCTCCACGTTCGCCTCCTGGGCCAGCTCGATCGCGTCCTCGACCCGGCTGTGGCCGTAGTCCTGCACCTGCTCCTGGCGCGTGTAGGGCGCGCTGTGGACGAGGATATGCGCGCCGGCCGCAAACTGGAGCGCCTGGTTCCAGATCTGGTCGTCGATGTAGCGCACATCGGTGATATAGACCAGCGCGCGGCCGGCCTCCTCGACCCGATAGGCCCAGATCGGCGAGTGGTTGCGCCGCGAGAGCGGCAGGGCGCTCACCCGCACCCCGCCAACCATAAACGGCTCCGTCGAGATCGGCTGGAAGCTGTGGGTGGCCCCGATGTGGGCCAGGCCGTAGACCGGCGAGTAGACCGGCGAGAGCATCCCGTTGTAGACCATCTCCAGCGAGCCGCGGGTGCTGTCGGGGCCGTAGATATGCAGGCGGTTGCCGGGGATATGCACCAGGCCGGGGAAGGGCAGCCCGAGGATGTGGTCCCAGTAGGTGTGGGTGATCAGCAGCGACAGCTCGCCGCCGCCGCGCCCGAACTCGCGCCCCATCAGCATATCGCCGAGCTGACAGAAGCCGGTGCCAGAGTCGATCACCACCAGCTCGCCGCCCGAGCCATAGATCGCCGTGCAGCAGGTGTTGCCGCCATAGCGCAGGTACTCGGCGCCCGGCGTCGGCACATAGCCGCGCACGCCCCAGAACTGCATCCTCATGGCCGCTCCCCCTTGCGCAGCTCCATGCCCTCGTAGGCGGCGGAGATGATCAGCTCAGAGTCGCAGGTGGCCCGCTGCTCCTCCAGCATCGCGTCGATCTGCGCATCGGTGTGGTGCGGGTCGTGGTGGAACATCAGCAGCTGGCCGACCCCCGCATCCTCGGCGATCTCGCGGGCCTGGGCGGCGGTGCTGTGCCCCCAGTGCGGGAAGCGCGCGTACTGCGCGTCGGTGAACTGCGAGTCATAGATCAGCCAGTCGGCCCCGCGGGCCAGATCGACGATCTGCGCGCGCATCGCGGCCAGGGCCTGCAGCTCATCATCGGTGTTCGGCGTCGGCCTGCCCGTCCACTCGATCCGCTCGTCGCCAAACAGCACCGTGTGGAACGGCCCGGTGTCGGGGATAAACACCAGCGCGGCCCCGTCGGCCTCGATCCGGTAGGCCAGCGCGCGGTAGGGGTGGTTCGCCCGCGCGGTACACACGCGCACCTGCGGGGTGAGCTGGAACGCCAGCCCCTCGTGGATCTCGTGGAAGTTCAGGTCCGCCCGCAGGTCCTCTAGGCTGATCGGCATGAGCGGGTCGCTCAGCGCGTTGGCGATCGTCTTGCGCAGGCTCGACTGCGTGCGCTGGAGCCCGTAGATCTCGATCCGGTTCTCGGGCTGGGAGATCGGATCGAAGAAAGGGAAGCCGATGATATGATCCCAGTGAGTGTGGGTGATGAGCAGGTTAATCGTGCGGGGCGGGCGCGGCTCGCGCCCGAGCGCCTCGCCAAGCTGGCGCAGCCCCGTGCCGGCGTCAAGGATGATGCAGCTGTCGCCGACACGCACCTCCACGCAGGTGGTGTTGCCGCCATAGCGCAGCATCTCCGCTCGCGCAACCGGGTATGAGCCGCGTGTCCCCCAGATTCGTACGATCATCGTTATTGTTGGTTGTCAGTGTGAGTCGCCACGGGCGGTAGCGAAGAGAAATGTGGCCGGGCCTGAGCTGCCGACCTGGGGCGATCCGGCGATGCGAGCCCCAGAGGCTCAGTGCTCTAGTGTACAGGATAAACGCGGCTTTTTGTAGCTTTCACTCAGTCTGTTTTTATTTTGACACATGGTATCATGGTAGCCGTACCCCTCCATACAACCTACTCCCTACAGGTATCAACGACCAAGGAGATCACATGTCGCGTGTTCGCATCGGGGTTCAGCTCCACCCTCAGCACACTACCTACGCCTCATTCGCCACAGCGGTGCGCCGCTTCGACGAGATGGGCGTGGATACGATCTGGAACTGGGACCACTTCTTCCCACTCTACGGCGAGCCGCAGGGGCCGCACTTCGAGGGCTGGACGCTCCTGACCGCCATGGCCACCCTCACCAGCCGCGCCGAGGTGGGCTGCCTGGTGACCTGCAACACCTACCGTAACCCGGCCCTGCTCTCGAATATGGCCAAGACGGTCGACCATATCAGCGGCGGCCGGCTCATCCTCGGCATCGGAGCCGGCTGGTTCGAGCGCGACTACAGCGAGTACGGCTACGCCTTCGGCACCGCCCCGGAACGGCTGCGCGCTCTGCGCGATGCCCTGCCGATCATCAAGCACCGCTGGGAGGTGGATGTGCCCGCGCCCACCCGGCCCATCCCCATCCTGATCGGCGGCGGCGGCGAGAAGGTCACCCTGCGCATCACCGCGCAGCACGCCCAGATCTGGCACGGCTTCGGCCCCGCCGAGACCTTCAAGCACAAGAGCGCCATCCTCGACGACTGGTGCGCCCAGCTCGGCCGTGACCCGCAGGAGATCGAGCGCAGCGTCTCGCCGCGCGGCGATGAGAGCCTCGACGCCTACCTGGAGGCCGGCGCCACCCACATGATCCTCGGCATGGGCGAGCCCTGGGACTATGATAAGGTCGAGCAGGCCCTGCGCTGGCGGGATTCTCTCTAAAAAAGCATAGGCCAGGGCGTCTGCGACGCCCTGGCCTATGCTTTTTTATCGAAGCACACCTACTTCAGGGTGGCGTACCACTCGGTGTACAGCTCCTGGAACGACTTGCCGTAGATGCCCTGGTAGTCGGCGGAGCCCGGGCTGCGCCCGCGGCCGCTGAGGTAGAGCTGGTTAAACTTCTCCCAGCCGTAGGTGCGGGCCAGGTAGTCCACGAAGCCGGCCCACATGTCGTAGGCCACATCCAGGCTGCCGTAGCCGAGGGTCGCCAGGTTCCCCTTGTAGCCGGACTGGTAGAGCTCGCGGGCGCGCGACTGGAACGACGTCGCGCCCGAGAGGCTCAGCCAGTACTCGCCGGAGATCCAGCTGGCCAAGCCCTCCAGCAGCACTGTGTCGGAGCGCGACTGGACATCCTTGCCGTAGGCCTCGGCCTGGAGCGCGTGGGCCAGCTCGTGCGAGAGTATCACCAGCGCGTCGTGCTGGTCCTCGCCGGGCCGGTAGTAGATCCGCACGTTGGTGTCGCCGTAGGTGTAGGCGATGCCGCGCGTGCCCTTGCCCGGCGCCTGGCTGGTGCTGTACACGCCCACCGAGACGCGCCGCGTCAGCTCGGCGTCGAAGCGCTTCTGGATGTAGCTCAGCGCCCACTCGGCCTTCACGCCGAGCGACGCGACCTCATCGGGGCTGAAGGTGCCGCCGCCCACGTAGACGTCCAGCCGCCGGCCGCTGTAGACCATCTCGCCCGGCAGGGTCGGCCCGCGCCCCGGCAGATAGACCGTCGGCACAAACTTGATCCCGTCGCCCTCGTTGAAGTCGCGGCGGGCCAGGGTCGGCGTGGGTGGGGGAGGTGTCGCCGTCGCGGGGGGCGTGGTCGGGCTGGGGGTGTCCGTCACTTTCGGTGGGAGGGCGAGCGAGGCCGAGTTGGCCAACGCGTTGGAAGATCGCTGGGGTGCGCCCGCCCCTGTGAGCCCAATGAGCACAATCAGGGTCGCGGTAATGATAAGCGCGATCACGGCGCTGTTGTTACGAGACACGGAGCAAACCTCCTGCGGCACAGCCTGGTGCCTGCGCAGAGAGTCTTCATAGCCACAGGTTCAAAGGAGCTTATACCACGAGGCACAGAGCGTGTCAACATGGGGTAGACATAATCATCGACCAAGCAGCGCGATCTGTGCCTTGATATAGGCGCGCAGCTCAGCGGCGCTGGCGCCGTCGGACTCGGGGACGAGGTCGCCAGGGGCGAGCGGATCGAGGAGGCGCAGGGCGCTGCGGTAGCTTCGCCGAGCATCGGCGTCATGCCCATCCGCCCGCCAGATATCGGCCATCGCCAGCGCCCCCATCGCCAGGGTGGGGTCGATGTACAGGCTGCGGCGATAGGCGGCGAGAGCCTGGTCAGGCTGGCCCTCGTGCTCGTAGATCTGGCCGCGCAGGAAGTGGGCGGCGGCGCGCATCGGCTCGGCGGCGAGGGTGCGGTCGGCGAGCTCGGCGGCGCGCTGCCAGCGGCCGGCGTTGGCGGCGGCCCGCGCCTCGGCCAGGCTGTCAGCTGTGGGCGGGGCCGGGCTCTGGCGGGCGAGGCTGCCCGCCCCCGACAAGCCCTGGTGGTGCGCGGGGGTGCGCGGGGGCGTGGCCGGGCTGGGCGGCGTTAGCGGCGTGACGGTGACGCCTACCCCCTGGCTCGATACGGCGAAGAGCGGCGCGTTGGGCGGCTTGCGGTAGAGCACGGTCCCGGGGGCGTTCACCGTCTCAAAGCGATGGAACGTCGCCACGCTCGGCTCGGCGTGGCCGACCACCAGCCAGCCGCCGGGCGCGAGCGCCGCGTAGAGCCGGTCGATGATCGCGCGGGTCGTCGCCTCATCGAAGTAGATCAGCACATTCCGGCAGAAGATCAGGTCCATCGCCATGGTGCCGTTGGTCACGGTCGGGTACTCAGAAGAGGCCAGGTTCAGCCGGTGGAAGATCACACTGCGCCGGATCTCCTGCCGCAGCCGCCAGCGCGCCCCCTCGGCGCTGAAGAAGCGGTTGCGCACCGCGTCGGGCGTCTCGCGGAACGACCACGGCCCGTAGAGCCCCTCGCGGGCGCGGCCGAGAACGTCTAGGTTCGAGGCGCAGGCTGCGCGCGCCCGCCCGCCGGGCTAGCAGGTCGGGCAGGATGCGCTCGCGCAGGGCGGCGAACTGCGAGCTGTTGCGGAAGAAGTAGGTCTCGCCGATGGTCAGGTGGCGGATCGCCGTGTCCCAGACCGGGCCGCCGGCGAGCAGCGCCGTGTAGAGGCGGCCCAGGTCGCTGTAGCCAAGATCCTGGGCCACCAGGCTCAATGAGCGGGCCAGGTCGCTGCGGCGGCTCGCCGGAAAGTGCAGCCCCAGCCGGTCCCGCAGCAGGTCGCGCAGGCACGGGTAGAGCTCATCGCTCAGCGGGAGGTCGCTCATGACGCGCCCCGCTGGAGGCTGGCGGCGGGCGGGATGGCGGCGAGCACCGCGCCGGCCAGCCCGCCGAGGGGCAGCAGGCGCACCAGAGCGCCGGCCTCGGCGGCGGCGCGCGGCATGCCGAAGACCACGCAGGTGGCCTCGTCCTGGCCAAGAGTCATGGCGCCCGCGGCGCGCATGGCACCCATGCCGCGCGCGCCATCGTCGCCCATGCCGGTCATGATCACCCCGATGGATCGCGGGCCGTACCAGCGGGCCACCGATGCGAAGAGCTTGTCGGCGCTGGGGCTGTAGCGGTCGGCGGGGGTGGTCGGCGCGATCCCAGCTATGCCCGGCGCGGCCAGCAGCAGGTGATGGTCGTCGGGGGCCAGGTAGGCGTGGCCGGGCAGCAGGAGATCATTGGGGCGGGCAAAGTGGAGCGGCTGCGGCACCACGCTCGACAGCCACTCCTGGAGGGCCGGCGAGAAGCCGCGGGCGATGTGCTGGACGATCAGGATGGGCAGCGGGAAGCTGTGGCCGAGCCCCTCCAGAAAGGTCTTCAGGGCGGCCGGGCCGCCGGTGGAGGTCGCGACGGCCAGAATCTCGGGCTTGCTAGTCCGCGCCGGGTGGATGATCGGGGTGGGCGCGGGCGGGGGATCGCGGCGCGCGTGCCGGGTGACGACGCGCACCCCCGACATGAGCCGCAGCATCTGGAGGAACTGGGCGCGCTCGGCAGCGGCGGCGGGCAGGTTGAGCCCCCCCGGCTTCTGCACCACCGCCAGCGCCCCGGCGGCGAGCGCCTCCATCGAGCGCACGGCCGCGTCGCCCGCGCTGCCGCTGAACATCACGATCGGCGTCGGGCAGCGCTGCATGATCTGCCGGGTGGCCTCGTAGCCATCAAATACCGGGAGTTGGATATCCATCGCCACCACGCCCGGGCGGAGCCTGTCGGTGGCGGCCACCGCCGAGCGGCCGTCGGCGGCCGTCCCCACAACCTCAAAGTCGCCTGCGGCCCGCAGCAGCGAGACCATGAGCGCCAGCTGCGAGGGCGAGTCATCGACGACCAGCACCCTGATCGGTGTTTGCATGGAGGCTTCTCTATTGCAGATTGCAGATTGCAGATTGCAGATTTGGCGCAATCGGACACCATTATCGGCTATCGGCTATCGGCTATCGGCTATCGGCCATCGGCTATCGTCAGGTGCAGGGCTCCTGGGTCGAGCATGATCACGGTTCGCTCGCCGTCGCGCATAATCCCGCTGACAAATGGCGCGCTGCTGGTCAGCTCTGAGACGCCGGCGGCGGGGATTCGCTCGACGGCATCGACCTCGTCGGCGAGCAGACCCAGCGCCGGCGCGCCGTCGAGGGCGACCACCAGGATGCTACTGTCGAGGGCGTAGTCGGACGTTACGCCCATCAGCGCGTGGCCATCGATCACCGGCAGGAAGGCGCCGCGCAGGTTGAGCATGCCGGCCAAGGTCGCCGTCGCGCCGGCGATATCGGTCAGGTCGGGCAGACGCACCACCTGGCTCACAGCGTCCAGCGGCAGCGCATAGTACTGCCGCCCGATCCGAAAGGTGACAATAATACCAGCAGTGGTGGCCTCGGTGTTGCGCATAGGTGCCTCGCTGTGCTCAGACCAGTCGGCTAATCGTGTCGAGGAGCACCTGCTGGTCGAATGCGCGCTTGACGATATACGCGTCGGCGCCGGCCGAGACCCCGCGCTCACGGTCATCTGCGCTATCCAGCGAGGTGACCAGTACCACCGGTAGGTTGCGCAGCTTGGGGTCGCCGCGCACCTGGCAGGTCAGCTCGAAGCCGTTGATCCGCGGCATGTCGATATCACTGAGCAGCAGGTCGCACCCGCCATGCTCGGCCATGGCCCGCAGCATGTCGAAGGCCTCCTGGCCGTCGGTGGCCAGCCGCACCTGGTAGCCGGCCGCCTCCAGGATATTCTTCTCCAGGGTGCGCGTAGTGATCGAGTCGTCGGCGACGAGCACGACCGGGGCGCGGCGCTCCTCCTCGGCCGTGACGGCCGGCGGCGCGGCGCGGCGGGAGCCGGCGGCGGCGCGCACGAGGTCGACGACATCGAGGATGGGCATCACCCGCCCGTCGGCCAGGATGGTGGCGCCGGAGACGAAGCGGACGTGCACGAGCGGCGCGGGCAGGCGGTGGATCACCAGCTCCTGCTCGCCGATCACCGCGTCGATCTGGCAGGCCACCTGGCGCTCGCCGCTGCCCAGGATGAGGGCCAGGCCGCCGGTGACAGATGTCGATGATGAGGGGTCGAGCAGATCGGCCAGGGCCACAATGGGCAAGGCCCGGTCGGCGAGCCGCAGCACGGCGCGCCCCTCAAGGTGCTGGATCTGCGCCGGGCTGATCGCGACAATCCGCTGGATGGCGTCAAGCGGCAGCGCGTAGGCTGCGCCCCCGGCGCGCAGCAGCAGCCCGTGGGAGCGGGTCAGCGAGATCGGCACATTGATCAGAAAGTCTGTCCCCCCGCCGGCCCTGCTGCGCACCGACACGCGCCCGCGCATGCGCTCGACGTTGGAGCGGACGACATCTAGGCCGA
>NZ_JAIEWN010000049.1:0-14366 GCF_019599295.1 Oscillochloris sp. ZM17-4
ACCGAGCCGAGCACATCGCCGACGGCCACCGTCTCGCCCTCGCCCCTGGCGATGGAGGCGACCACGCCGGCCTGGTCGGAGGCGACCTCAAGGTTGACCTTATCGGTCTCCAGCTCCACCACCGCCTCGCCGGCGGCCACCGCCTCGCCCTCGCGCTTGAGCCACCTTGCCACCGTCGCCTCGACGATTGACTCGCCGAGGGCGGGGACTTTGATCTCGTAGGTCATTGAAGGACTCTCCATGTATCATCAATGAGGCCGAAGCATCGCGCGCCGTATATCTTCAAGCCCGAACATGGTCAGGGCGCGATGCTTCGGCCCTACATATTACCGCGTCGCCGCCACTGGCGCGCCCTGCACGGCCTCGCGGATGATCCGGCTCTGCTCCAGGGTGTGCTGGCTGTGCAGGCCTTCGGCGGGGCTGGCCGACTCGCCGCGGCCGACGTAGCGGATGGGGGTGTCTGGGCCGACCACCTCGCGCAGGCGCGGGGCGATGTAGCTCCAGGCGCCCATGTTCTGCGGCTCCTCCTGGAGCCAGACGACCTCCTGGAGTCCGGGGTAGCGGGCGAGCAGGGCGGACAGCTCCTCGGCCGGGAAGGGGTAGAGCATCTCGACGCGGGCCATGTCGACGCCGCCGTCGGCCTTCTCAAGCTCGCCGCTGGCCAGCACGTCGATCGCCACCTTGCCGGAGCAGAGCACCAGCCGCACGACCTCCTCGGGCGGCGGGGCGTCGGCGCCGAGGGTGAGGACGGCGTGGAAGGTGTCGTCGGCCAGGTCGCCCAGCGAGGAGTTGGCCCGCGGGTTGCGCAGCAGGCTCTTGGGCGTCATCACGATCAGTGGGCGCGGGTAGCCGGCCAGCGAGGCGGCCTGGTAGCGCAGCAGGTGGAAGTACTGGGCGGCGGTGCTACAGTTGGCCACGCGGATGTTATCGGTGGCGGCCAGCTGGAGGAAGCGCTCCAGGCGCGCGCTGGAGTGCTCTGGCCCCTGGCCCTCGTAGCCGTGGGGCAGTAGCAGCACCAGGGCCGGGTCCTGGCCCCACTTCGAGCGCCCCGAGACGATAAACTGATCGATGATCACCTGGGCACCGTTGGCGAAGTCGCCGAACTGGGCCTCCCAGAGCACCATGGTGCCGGGGGCCTGGGTGCTGTAGCCGTACTCGAAGGCCAGCACGGCGGCCTCGGAGAGCGGGCTGTTATAGACGGCGAAGGCGGCGCGGGCCTGCGGGATGCTGTGCAGCGGGATGAAGCGCTCGCCGGTGACCGAGTCGTGCAGCACGAGGTGGCGCTGGCTGAAGGTGCCGCGCTCGCTGTCCTGGCCGGTCATGCGGATGGGCGTGCCGTCGGCGAGGATGGCGGCGAAGGCCAGCGACTCGGCGTGCGCCCACTCGATGCCGCCCACATCGTGCATGGCCTGGCGGCGGCGCTGGAGCATGCGGTCGAGCTTGGGGTGGGGCGTGAACTCCTCGGGCCGGTCGAGCAGGGCCTCGTTTAGCTCGATCAGCTTGTGGGATGAGAGCGGCTTGGCGTAGACGGTCGGCCTGGGCTTGGGCTTGTCCGCCGCGCGGCCCTTCGCCGGAGCTGGCGGGATCTCGGCGGCCAAGCGCTGGCGCTCGCGGATCTTATCGAAGGCGAGCTGGAGCCGGCTCAGCTCATCGTCGAGCATACCCTGGGCCTCGGTGGAGGTGATCACGCCGCGGCGCTCCAGCTCACGGGCCCAGATCTCGCGCACCGTCGGGTGGTTGCGGATCTTCTCGTACATGCGCGGCTGGGTGAACTCGGGCTCGTCGCCCTCGTTATGGCCCCAGCGCCGGTAGCCCACCAGGTCGATCAGGAAGTCCTTCTGGAACTTCTCGCGGTAGGCCCAGGCCATGCGCGCCACGGCGATGCACGCCTCCGGCTCGTCGGCGTTCACGTGGACGATCGGGATCTCGAAGCCGCGGGCCAGGTCCGAGGCGTACATGGTGCTGCGCGAGTCCTTGGTGTCGGTGGTGAAGCCGATCTGGTTGTTCAGGATGACGTGGATCGTCCCGCCGATATGGTAGCCCTTCAGGCGCGAGAGGTTCAGTGTCTCGGCGACGATGCCCTGGCCGGGGAATGCCGCATCGCCGTGGATGAGGATCGCCAGCGACTCCTTCTCGTCCTCCTGGGGGTAGCCGGGGCGGGTGCGCTTCTCCTGGGCGGCGCGGGCGCGGCCGATGATCACCGGGTTGACAAACTCCAGGTGGCTGGGGTTCGGCGCCAGCGTGATCGGCATCTCGGTCACGCCGCTCTCGCGGTAGGCCTTGCGGGCGCCGAGGTGGTACTTCACATCGCCCGTCCAGCCGGTGTAGGTGTCCTTGCTGTAGTCGGGGGTGTGGAACTCGCTCAGGATGGATGAGTAGGGCTTGCCGAGGATGTGGGCGAGCACGTTCAGCCGGCCGCGGTGGGCCATGCCGATCACCACCTCGCGGGTGCCCGAGGCCGCCGCATTGCGGATGATCGCGTCGACCACCGGGATGATCATGTCGGTGCCCTCGATCGAGAAGCGCTTCTGGCCCGGCAGGGTCTTGTGTAGGAAGCGCTCGAAGCCCTCGACCTCGGTGAGCCGATCCAGCAGCTCGCGCTGGCGGTCGGTGTCGAAGTTCTCAAAGAAGTGCCGCCCCTCGGCCATCTCGCGGATCCACTCCCGCTCCATGTAGTCCTGGATGTGGTCGGTCTCATAGCCGATCTGGCCGGAGTAGGCCTGGCGCAATCGCTCGACGCCATCGGCGGCCGTCGTGGAGCGCGCGGCCAGCGGTCCGCGCACCATCGCCGCCGGCAGGGCCGTCAGGTCGGCCTTGGTGACGCCGTGGCTCACCAGCTCCAGTCCCGGGTCGCTGGGCGGGACGCTGCCGAGCGGGTCGATTCGCGAGGCGGTGTGGCCGAGCTCGCGGATGTAGCGGATCAGGCGGGCCGCGCCGACGATGCGCAAAACGTCGAGGGCGGGCGTGGCGGAGGCCGCCGCGAGCGCGGCGACCTCGGGGTCGTCGTCGGGGGGCGTCCACCTGGCAAAAAACTCCCGCGTCTGCGCATCGACCGAGCTGGGGTCGGCGCTGTAGCGCTCGTAGAGCTCCAGCATATAGCCGGCGTTCGGCCCGTAAAAGCTATCCCAATCGCTCATAGGTATGTCTCGTGTGCTAGTATTCGTCTGCATTGACTGTTATGTCGCGCGCATAGGCCATGATGGCGCTTATTGTACCACGCTCGGTTACGCTGTTTCTGGTGGGGGATTTCACAATGGCGGGCCGCAGATACCACACGATGGAGGGCGTTATACTCATATTGCCCTAATTATAGGCACCCATAATTATCATATCTCTATCATCCGGCCTGCGTATACTGTGCCTGGCCTTCCGCTCGGCACCCGATTGTGAAGCCTGAAGCCAGGCATAGACTGACGTCGATACCATGTCTCACAGCGTCGTTGCGACCTGTCGCCGGCCTGACCGCCCCCCCTCGCCCGCTTAGGGCAGATGGCCGAGAGGGTACGAGCGCTATATGACCTGAAGGCCCGAACCATCACAATACGAACTCATGCCTTCAAGGAGCTATCTGTGCGTAGAGTGTTCGCTATAACGATCATGGTTCTGCTCGCCATCGCCGTGAACCAGGCACTGTTCACCAGCCATGCCGCCTACATCAGCGAGATTGAGAGAGCTACGACGCCCCAGTCCACAACCAGCATCCAGATCAATGGGGCCACGCGCTACCAGACCATCGAGGGCTTCGGGGTGAACGCCAACTCGCGCTCGTGGGATCTGGCCAACCCCGGCAGCTTCACCCCACAGCTCGACACCTTGGTGGACGACACAGGCTCCTCGATCTGGCGCGTGGCCATCGAGTCCCACGAGGACTGGGAGGTCACCAACGACAACGCCGACCCTAACAGCTTCAACTGGACCTACTACAACAGCCTCTACGAGACCGAGAAGTTTCAGAAGCTCTGGGCGATGCTCGACTACCTCGACGGCAAGGGTGTGAACACGATCATGCTGAGCGTGATGGGCTGTGTCCCGCAGTGGATGGGGGGATGCACCCTGCCGGATGATGGCTCGATGGATGATGAGTGGGTCGAGATGATCTCCTCGATGGTCTACTACGCCCGCCACACAAAGCAGCTGCGGGTCGATATCCTCAGCCCGATCAATGAGCATGATATGCCGAATGCGGACTCGATGGAGGGGCCGCGCATCACCCCGGCGCACTACGTGGCGATCATGGAGAAGCTCTCGGCGAAGCTCGATGCCGTGGGCATGGGCGACCTGCGCCTGATCGGGCCGGACCTGGCCGGGGCCGAGCGATCCGCGACCTACCTGAGCGCCCTCGCCGCTGCGCCCGACGTGGTCGCGAAGTTTGACCACTTTGCCGCCCACCGCTACGCGCTTACTGACGGCGGCCTGGTGGGCGCTATCGCCGCGTCGGACTACCCCAACCTCACGCCTTGGGTCACTGAGTACTCCGGCCTATGCCCGAACTTCAAGTGTGACAGGGGCATCCCGGTGACGCCCGACGAGAACTGGACATTTGCGACCGACACCTTCGACTACCTCCAGAGCTACTTGAACGATGGTGTGACGGCCGCGCTCGTCTGGGAGGCCTACGATAGCTACTACGAGCACCATCAGACCTACACCTACTGGGGGATGATCGGCTACGATACGGGCACGGGCATCTACAGCCCCACCAAGCGGCTCTATGTCGTCCAGCAGACAAGTCGGTTCATCGAGGCCGGGATGCAGCGGGTGGACGCCACAAGCGGCGACACGAACACGGTCAGCATCAGCGCCTTTCATAACGCCACCACTGGCAAGCTGACTCTGGTGGGCCGCAACAAGACGAGCAACCCACAGACCCTGAGCATCACCGTGGGGGGTGTGGGCACGCCGGGCGCGCTGAGACTCTACCAGACCTCCGAGAGCCTCAATATGGCGGATGGGGGGAGCGTCTCGCCGAGCGGCAGCACCTACACGGTGAGCCTGGCGGCCGGCAGCATCTTCACCCTAACGAATGTGCCGATCCCGGCGCCGGCCGACACGCGGAGCCCGACGGTGACCTTCACGGCTCCGGCTGAGGGGGCGACGGTCAGCGGGGCGAACGTGCAGATCGCGGTCAGCGTCAGCGACAATGTTGGCGTGGCGGGTGTCCAGTTCAAGCTCGATGGGGCAAACCTGGGCGTGGAGCAGAGCGCATCGAGCCCGAGCCTGAGCTGGAATAGCACGGGCGTGGTCAATGGCGGCCACACCTTCGATGCTATCGCGCGCGATGCCGCTGGCAATACGGCCAGCGCCACGCGCAGCATCACCGTGAGCAATGCATCATATACCTCGGTACAGTACCTGCCGCTGCTTGAGCAGTGAGGTACGCCCGTGGCAAGGGGGCGGCGATCCGCGCCGGCGCGTGGTATAGTTGACCCATGATCAACCGCGTACTCGCCCCGACGATGGTCGGCCGTCAGCAGCCGCTCGCCGATCTGGCCGCGCACCTAGCGCAGGCCCAGGCCGGCGCGGGCCGGCTGGTGCTGGTGGCCGGCGAGGCCGGCGTGGGCAAGACGCGCCTGCTGCGCGAGTTCGCCCGCGGCATCCCCGGGGCGACCTACGCCGGCCACTGCTTTGATGAGCGCCCCGCCCCGCCCTACGCCCCCTTCGTCGAGCTGCTGCGGGCGATCGCCCTGGCCCCGGGCGGGCCGGCGCTCGACCAGGCGGCCGGCCCCTGGGCCGACGAGCTGCGCCGGCTGCTGCCCGATCTCGCGCCCGCGGGCGACGCGCCCCGGCCGGACGGCGCGCAGGCCGAGCGGCACCGGCTCTTCCAGGCGATCTACCAGGCCCTGCGGCCCCAGGGCGATGAGGCCCGCGTGCTGATCGTGGAGGACCTGCACTGGGCCGACGAGGCCAGCCAGGACCTGCTGCACTTCCTGTCCAGGGTGCTCGCGGGCGAGCGCATCCTGCTGATCGGCACCTACCGCAGCGATGAGATCCACCGGCTCCACCCGCTCGCCGGGACGATCGCCCGCCTCGTCCGCGACCGGCGTCTCTATGAGATCCGCCTGGCCCCGCTCGCCCGCGAGGATCTCGCCGAGATGCTCGCCTCCATCCTCGGCGCGCCCCCCGCGCCCGATATGCTGGCCGCGCTCTACGAGCGCACCGAGGGCAACCCCTTCTTCGCCGAGGAGCTGCTGGGGCCGCTGGTCGCCCACCAGGGCCGCGACCCGGGCGATGCGGCGCTGCCGATCTCGATCCGTGAGAGCGTCCTGCGCCGGGCCGCCGGACTCGATGAGCCCACGATGACGGTGCTGCGGGCGGCGGCTGTGGTCGGGCGACGGTTTGACTTCGAGCTGCTGATGCGGCTCACCGGCCTCGGTGAGCGCGCACTTCTAGGCAGCCTGTCCGCGCTGGTGGAGCGCCAGCTGATCGCCGAGGCGCCCGGCGAGCAGGGCGACACCTACCAGTTTCGCCACGAGCTGATCCGCGCCGCGCTCTACGAGGAGATGCTGCGCCGCGAGCGGCGCATGCGCCACCAGGAGGTGCTGCGCGCCCTGGAGGAGCTGCACGCCGGGGCTCCAGAGGCCGCGATCGACCTGCTGGCCTACCACGCCATCCATGCCCGCGCCATGCCTCAGGCCGCCCGCTACAGCGAGCTGGCCGGCGACCGGGCCGCCGCCATCCACGCCTACCGGGCCGCCCTCGGCCACTACGAGGCCGCCCTTGAGGCCGCCGAGCAGGGCGAGGACGACCCGCCGGCACGGGCCGGCCTGCTCGCTCGGCTCGGCCATGCGGCCTTCCTGATCGGCGATCTGGCGCGCGCCTCTGGCTACTGGCGCGAGGCCCTGGCGCTCTATCAGCGGCTCGGCGATACCCGTCATATCGCCGACGCCCAGCGCATGCTCGGGCGGGTCGCCTGGGGCCAGGGCGACCGCGAGGCGGCCCAGGCCCACGCCCAAGCCGCCCTGGACACGCTGGAGGGCGCCGCGCCCTGCCGCGAGCTGGCCATGGCCTACAGCACCCTCTCGCACCTCGCCATGCTGCGTATCTCCGAGGGCCCGGCCCGCGCTGCTGAGTGCATTGCCTGGGGCGAGCAGGCGCTGTCCATTGCCCACCAGCTCGACGACCGGGCGGCGATCTGCCACGCGCTGAACAATATCGGCGTCGCCGAGGTCGACTCTGGTCAGGTCGAAGCGGGCTTGGCCCACCTGGAGCACAGTATGGCGATCGCCCTCGACGCCGACCTGCCGGCCGATGCGGTGCGGGCCTATATTAACCTGGGCGGCAGGCTCCTGCAGGTCGGACAGCACGAGGACAGCCTGGCCCTGCAGCGCGAGGGCTGGGCCTACGCGGCCCGCCACGGCTATATCCGCGGCAGCGGTAAGCTCGCCGGCGCGCTGCTCGGCGGGCTCTACATGTCGGGCCGCTGGGCCGAGGCTGAGGCGCTGCTCGATGAGGTGCTGCGGCCGGGCACCCTCGGGATGCTCGACGAGAGCGGCCTGATCCTCTACATGCGCGCCACTTTGCTCTGGGCGCGTAACCAGCTCGATGCGGCCCGCGCGCTGCTGGAGCGCCTGCTCACCGGTGATCAAGAGACCGCCACCTACGCGATGAACCTGCTGATCTATACCTACCGCGCCCTGGGAGCGCAGGATCGCGCTGAGGCGCTGGCCGACCATATGGTCGCGCAGGCGCGCTCCAGCGTCGGTGTCGCGCCCGACACCTTCGCGCTCGGCAGGCTCGCCTTTCAGCTGATAGCGCCGACCGAGATCTATCTGGATGTGGGCCGCCGCGCCGATGCGCTGGCGCTGATCGCGGCCATGGAGCTGTCCGCCCAGGAAGGCGCCGCCGGCATCGAGGCGGCGCTCCTCGCGGAGATGCGGGGCCTGGCCGAGCGAGAGGCTCACCCCCAGATGGCGGCATCCCACTTCGCCGGGGCGGCCGCCATCTGGGAGCAGCGGGGCTTCATCCCCGACGTGGTGCGGCTCAGCCGCCGGCGCGCCCAGGCCCTGCTGCGCTGCGGCGGCGCGCCCGAGCGCGCCCAGGCCCGCCAGCTGATCGCGGAGGCCCGCGCCATCGCCGGGCCGATACGCTACGCCTACGAGCTGACGAAGCTCGACGACCTCGATCCGCCCGCCCCGGCCCGCCCCCAGGCCTCCCCGAAGTCGCCCGATGGCCTCACCCCCCGCGAGCTTGAGGTGCTGGCCCTGATCACCCGCGGCCTCTCGAACCGCGCCATCGCCGAGACCCTGGTGATCTCCGAGAAGACCGCCGAGGTCCACGTGCGCAACATCCTCGCCAAGCTCGGCTTCTTCTGAAACCTTGTCTAACAAAAAATACTAAAGGAACATGTGATGATAACGCCGACACTCGTCGTGCTTGATGGTGATCAGACCGGACAGGAGCTGCTGCTTGAGGCGCTGCGGGTCCTCGACCCGGCGGTGACGAAGGTGCCGCTGGCGTTTCAGCACTTCGACCTGAGCCTGGAGAACCGCCGTGCCACCAAAAACGCGGTCGTCCACGAGGCCGCCAGCGCCATGCGCCAGAGCGGGTTTGGGCTGAAGGCGGCCACGATCACGCCCGAGGTCGCCGGCGATGTGGGCAGCCCCAACGCGATCGTGCGCAAGGAGATCAACGGCACGGTCATCCTGCGCACCGGCCGGCGCATCCCGGGCATCCGGCCGGTGGGCGGCGTCTTCGCGCCGATCGCCGTGGTGCGCATGGCCGTCGATGACGCCTACGGCGCCGAGGAGCATCGCGAGGGCGACGGGCTCGACGAGTGGGCCTACCGCACCGAGAAGATCAGCCGCCGCACATGCAGGGCGGTGGCGGAGACCGCCTTCATCTACGCCAGGCGCATGGGCGGCAAGGTGTTCGGCGGGCCGAAGTACACGGTCAGCCCCGTCTACGAGGGCATGCTCAAGGAGGAGATGGACCGCTCGGCGGGGCGCTACCCGGATGTGCGCTACTCGCCCCAGCTGATCGACGCCACCTACGCCCTGCTGATGACGGTCGGCGACGAGCCCCTGGCCATCCCGGCCCTCAACCGCGACGGCGACTGCCTCTCGGACCTGGTCATCCAGATGTTCGGCTCGATCGCCGGGGCCGAGTCGCTGCTGCTGGCCCTCGACGACGATATGCGCCCGACGGTGGTGATGGCCGAGGCCCCCCACGGCACGGCCCCCGGCCTCTTCGGCAAGAATGTGGCCAACCCCCTGGCCATGATCCTCGCCGGCAGCGCCCTGCTGCCCTACCTCAACACCAAGGAGGCCACCATGGCCAGCCGCGCGATCACCGAGTCCGCCATGGAGGCCATCTATGACGGCGTGCGCACCGCCGACCTGGGCGGCCAGTCTAGCACCACCGCCTTCACCGACGAGGTGATCCGCCGGGTGAGGACCAAGCTTGAGGTCTGGCCGACTCTTAACTAATCATACTGATCACCGGGAGGACCACGATGCCCGCCTACTGGCTGCTCAAGAGCGAGCCCGACGCCTATAGCTACGACGACCTGGAGCGCGACGGCGCGACCGTCTGGGACGGGGTGGCCAACAACGCGGCCCTGATGTACATCCGCAGGGCGCAGCCGGGCGACCTGGCCCTGATCTACCACACCGGCGACGAGCGCCGCGCCGTGGGCGTGGCCGAGATCATCAGCGCGGCCTACCCCGACCCGAAGCTCGACAACGAGAAGCTGGCGGTGATGGACGTGCGCCCCGTGCGCCGCCTTCCCCAGCCGGTCACCCTGGCCGCGGTGAAGGCCGACTCCTTCTTCGCCGACTTCGCCCTGGTGCGCCAGGGCCGGCTCTCGGTGGTGCCGGTGACGGAGGAGCAGTGGGGGCGCCTGATGGGCATGGCCGGCGCGTAGGGGCGCCCCTTGTGGGCGCCCCCACGGCCTGGGCGCCCACAAGGGGCGCCCCTACGCCCCCACGGCCGTGGGCGCCCACAAGGGGCGCCCAAGGCCTGGGCGCCCACAAGGGGCGCCCCTACGCCCCCACGGCCGTGGGCGCCCACAAGGGGCGCCCAAGGCCTGGGCGCCCACAAGGGGCGCCCCTACGCCCCCACGGCCTTGGGCGCCCACAAGGGGCGCCCCTACGCCCCCACGGCCTGGGCGATGGCGCGCTGGAGCGCCTCGGCGGTGAAGGGCTTGTGGAGAAAGCCGGTCGGCGCGGGCACCATGATCGCGTCGGCGACCGCACGCTCGCTGTAGCCGCTCATGACGACGATCGGCGTCTGCGCGTCCTGGGCGCGCAGACGGCGGAAGGACTCCTCGCCGCTAACCCCCGGCATCGTCCAGTCGAGCAGCACGCAGCGCACCTCGCCGTGGCGCGACTGGAGCAGCGCCAGAGCCTCAGCGTGCGAGGCCGCCACGAGCGGCTCGTAGCCGAGCCGGCGCAGCAGGCGCGCGGTGAACTGGAGCACGGCCGGCTCATCATCGGCCACCAGCACGAGGCCCGAGGCCTCGCCGAGGGGCAGCGGCCGGCTGCGCTCGCCGGCCGCGCTCGCCTCGTGCCCGACGGATTGGCTAACATCTGGCAGCAGGACCGAGAAGGTCGTCCCCTCGCCGAGGGCGCTCTCAACGTGCATCGCCCCGTGGTGGCCCCGCACAATGCCCTGCACGGCGGCCAGGCCCAGGCCGCGCCCGGTAAACTTTGTGGTGAAGAAGGGCTCGAAGATCCGCCCGAGCGTGGGCCGGCTCATGCCCGAGCCGCTGTCGCGCACCTCCAGGCAGATATACCTGCCGGGCGGGGGGGGCGGCTCGAAGCCTCTGCTCGTATCAGCATCGATCACGCGCACATCCGTCGCCACGCGGATGTCGCCCTGGCCATCACCGACCGCCTCGGCGGCGTTCACCAGCAGGTTCATCACCACCTGGCGCAGCTGGGCCGGGTCGCCCGCGACGGTGGGCAGGTCGTCGCTTAGACAGTAGCTGATCGGCGTCTGGCGCAGCTTGGTGCCGCGCAGCAGGGCCGCCATCTCGCGCACCATGGCGTTGATGCTGATCTCCTCGACGGTGACTCGGCCCTTGCCGGCGTAGGCCAGGATCTGCTGGGTCATCTCAGCGGCACGACGGGCCGCCAGCGACACCTGCTCCAGGCTCTCGCGGAGCGACACCTGCTCGTCCACGTCGAGCATGGCCAGCTCGGTGTTGCCCAGGATCGTGGCCAGCAGGTTGTTGAAGTCGTGGGCGATCCCGCCGGCCAGCACGCCGAGGCTCTCAAGGCGCTGCGTCTCCTGCCAGGATCGCTCCATCGCCAGGCGCGCGGCCTCGGCCCGCTTGCGCTCGGTCAGGTCGCGGCTAAACACCGAGATCCCACCGATCACGTCGTCATCATAGATCGGGTTGAGCGAGATCTCACACCAGCGCTGCGCGCCATCCGCCATGTAGGGCTGCTCGATCGAGAATCGCTCGCCGGACAGGGCGCGCCGGTAGAGCCCGCGCCAGAAGACGCGCTGGCTGTCGGGCATGCCCTCATCGAACACCCGGTTGAGCGTAATAAAGGTGCCGCTCATCTCCCGCAGCTTCGCGACCGCCCGGCGGTTCACCGTCACCACCTGGAGGTCGGCGTCCACCGACCAGATCGCGTCGCTGGTGTGCTCGAAGACGGCGGCCAGGTTGGCCTCGGAGCGGCGCAGCCGGGCCTCGCTTGAGCGCAGGGCGTCGATCGTACGCCAGCGCTCGACGGCCACGGCGACGACGTTGGCCGCGCCCAGCACCAGGTCAAACTCGGCCTCGGTGGGCTGACACGGCTCGCCGTGGTAGATGGCGAAGGTGCCCAGGGTGCGGCCCGCGCTGTCGAAGATCGGGATCGACCAGCAGGCGCGCAGCCCATGGCCGATGGTGAGGTCGCGCCAGGGCACCCAGAGCGGGTCGATGGCGATGTCGGCCACCACCACCGGCTTGCCCAGGAAGGCCGCTGTGCCGCAGGAGCCGGCCCGTGGCCCGATCCGCGTGCCATCGATCACCCGGCAGTAGGACGGCGGCAGCGAGGGCGCGGCGGCGGTGGTCAGGTGCAGCCGTGAGTCATCGAGCAGCATGATCGCGCAGCGCGCGCCTGCGATCTGGCCCTCAATGCCGCAGGCCAGGGTGCCCAGCAGCACGTCGCGCGGCCCGCCGGCGGCGATCTGGTCGAAGGTGCTGCGCTGCGCGATCTGGTACTGGGTGAACCTCGACCGCTCCACAACCTCCTGACGCAGCGCGATCTCTGTCTCGGCGGTGTCTCTCAGGTCGGTCAGCATGGCGAGATCATCCTCGTCCCACTCGCGCGGGCTGTGGTCGATCGCGCAGAGCGCCCCGAGGATGGTGCCGTCAGAGGTGCGCAGCGGCAGGCCGAGGTAGGCGATCAGGCCCATCTCACGGATCGCCGGGTTGTCGCAGACGAGCGGGTGCTCCGGGGCGTTCGCCACCACCAGGGGCGCGCCCGAGGCGACCACGTGCTGGCAGAACGAGTGCGAGATCGGCGTCTCGCGGCTGACGGCCAGCGGCGCATCGAGCCCGTACATCCCCTTGAGGTACTGTCGATCTGCGGTGACCAGCGTCACCAGCGCCACCGGCGCGCGCAGCAGCCGCGCGGTGAGCTTCGTCAGCCGGTCGAGCGCCGGGTCGCTGGGGTGATCGAGCAGGCCAAGGCGGGCCATGGCGCGCTGACGAAGCAGATCATTCAATGGTTCACTGATCATGGGGATGCCCTGGAGCGTTGCGAATATCACGCGGTACGTTATCGATCCGTAACATATAGTGTAACACCTCTCTGTCACCGCCGCAGACGTGGTATAGTTACAGGCACACCCAGCCCACCGGCGATGTCCACTCACTCCGCGCGCAGGCGCGTCACTCCCCCGCACAGATGCGTGAGGTGCTACGTACGATGGATGCAGCAACGATCCTGGTTGTGGATGATGAGCAGCCCATCGTTGACCTCGTGGCCAGCTACCTCGCCGCCGAGGGCTTCGCCGTCCAGCGGGCCTACGATGGCCCCAGCGCGCTCACCCTGGCCCGCGCCTTCCGCCCCGACCTGGTCGTCCTTGATGTGATGCTCCCCGGCCTCGATGGGATCGAGGTCTGCCGGCGGCTACACCAGGAGACGGCCGTGTACGTGCTGATGCTCACGGCGCGCGCCGACGAGGTGGACAAGCTGATCGGGCTCTCGGTGGGTGCCGACGACTACCTCACAAAGCCGTTCAGCCCGCGCGAGCTGGTGGCCCGCGTCAAGGCCATCCTGCGCCGCAACCGCGGGCCCGCCGGCAAGTCGAACGACCGCCCGGCCCTGATCTTCGGCGCGCTCTCGATCGACCCCGAGCGGCGCGAGGTGCAGCGCGGCGACCTGCTGGTGGAGCTGACCCCGCGCGAGTTCGATCTGCTCTACGCCCTGGCCAGCTACCCCGGCCGCGTCTTCACCCGCGAGGAGCTGCTCCAGCGCGTCTGGGGGCCGGACTTCGCCGGGATCGACCGCGTGGTCGATGTCCACGTCGGCACCCTGCGCCGCAAGCTGGAGGACGACCAGGCCGAGTCGTCGTTTGTGCAGACGGTGCGCGGCGTCGGCTATAAGTTTGTGGGCGGCCCACGATGAGATGGCCGCATCAGCTGCGCTGGAAGCTCTTCATCTCGCATCTGGTGATCGTGGTGATCGCCGACATTGTGCTGCTGGCCACGGCCACCTTCCTGGCCAGCATCGGCCTGGTGAACTCGGCCCCGCTCACCCTGGGCGCCGCCGCCGCCGAGACGGGCAGCCTCGACCCGAGCGTGGTCGCCCAGGCCCCGCCGCTCCAGCAGTTTCAGGCCGTGGTGCAGCAGGCGCTCCTGGTGAGCGGATTCGCCGCCCTCGCCGCCGCCGTGGTGGTCAGCCTCTTCGTCTCGCGGCGGATCGTCGAGCCCCTGCTCACCCTCACCGGGGTCAGCAAGCGTCTGGCCCAGGGATTCTACCGCGAGCGCACCCGCATCGCCTCCGATGATGAGATCGCCCAGCTCAGCCAGAGCGTCAACCAGCTCGCCGACACCCTCGACCAGACCGAGCAGCGCCGCCTGGCCCTGCTGGCCGATGTCACCCACGAGCTGCGCACGCCGCTGGCCACTATCGGCGGCTATATGGAGGGGCTGCTCGACGGCGTGGTGACGCCCAGCCCCGAGACCTTCAGCCTCATCCTGCACGAGTCGAGCCGGCTCCAGCGCCTGATCGAGGACCTGGAGCTGCTCTCGCGGGTCGAGGCCGGCCAGCTCCCGGTGGTGGCCCGCAGCACCGATATCCGCCGCCTGCTCGACGCGATGCGCGTGCAGTTCGAGCCGCTCTTCGCCGCGAACCAGGTGTGCCTGCACATCGATGCGCCCGAGCGCCTGCCCGCCGTCTGGGCCGACCCCGACCGGATCGACCAGG
>NZ_JAIEWN010000049.1:14466-31102 GCF_019599295.1 Oscillochloris sp. ZM17-4
GCTCGACGGCTACTGGCGGGCGAACCTGCGGCTGATCGGGCCGTACCTGCTGATCTGGCTGATCAGCTTCACCCTGCCGTCCATCCTCGCCGCGCCGCTCAACCAGATCAGCGTCCTCACCGGATTCCCCCTCGGCTACTACATGGGCGCCCAGGGGTCGCTGATCTTCTTCATCCTGCTCACCTTCCTCTACGGCTGGCGCATGCGCGGGCTCGACCGCCAGTACGGACTGGACACACCGGCCGGGCCGGAGGAGCGCGCCCGCCGCCGGCGCATCTTCGGCGCCTACGCCGGGTTTGTCGCCGGGTTCGTGCTGCTCGTCGTCGCCGTCGGCATGCTCGACATGGCCTTCCACATCCCCGTCTCGGCGATCAGCTGGTTCTTCCTGCTGCTCACGATCGGGATCTACGCCGTGATCGGCCTGCGCTCGCGCACCACCCAGCTCGATGAGTACTACGTCGCCGGCCGGCGCGTGCCCGGCATGCTCAACGGCCTGGCCACCGGCTCGGACTGGATGAGCGCCGCCTCGTTCATCAGCATGGCCGGCGCGCTCTACCTGCTCGGCTACGAGGGGCTGGCCTATATCACCGGCTGGACGGGCGGCTACGTGCTGCTGGTGCTGCTGCTCGCCCCGTATCTCAGGAAGTTCGGCCAGTTCACCATCCCCGACTTCATCGGCGCGCGCTACCCCGGCGCCGCCACCCGCGTGATCTCGGCCGTGATCAGCATCATCATCAGCTTCACCTACGTCACCGCCCAGGTGACCGGGGTCGGCATCATTATGAGCCGCTTCCTGGGGGTGAACTATATGCTCGGCGTGATCGTCGGCCTCTCGGCGGTGCTGCTCTGCTCCTTCCTCGGCGGCATGCAGGCGATCACATGGACCCAGGGCGTGCAGGGGATCATCCTGGTGATCGCCTACCTCGTGCCGGTCACCTGGATCTCGCTGAAGATCACCGGGGTGCCGCTGCCCCAGCTGATGTATGGCCAGGCCATGCACCAGATCGAGGTCCTGGAGGCGGCCCAGGGCATCCAGAGCTACAGCCAGCCCTTCAACGACTGGACGCCCTGGAACTTTGTGGCCCTGACGCTCTGCCTGATGCTGGGCACCGCGGGCATGCCGCATATCCTGGTGCGCTTCTACACGGTGCCGGACGTGGGCGAGGCCCGCAGCAGCGTGAGCTGGGCTCTGGCCTGGATCTGTGTGCTCTACCTGACCGCGCCGGCCTACGCGGCCTTCTCGCGCCTAGAGATCCTCCAGGATGTGGTCAACAAGCCGATCGCCGAGCTGCCGCAGTGGGCCGAGAACTGGGCCGCCACCGGCCTGCTGTCCATCGCCGACGCGCCCGAGCAGGGCGGCAATGGCGACGGGCGGCTCCAGTTCCGCGAGCTCCAGATCGACCAGGACCTCGTGGTGCTGGCCACGCCCGAGATCGCCGGCCTGCCGGGCACCGTGGTGGCCCTGGTGGCCGCCGGCGGCATGGCGGCGGCCCTCTCCACCGCCGACGGCCTGCTCATGGTGATCGCCTCGGCGGCGGCCCACGACATCCTCCACCGCACGCTCAACCCCAAGGCCACCCAGCGCGAGCAGATGCTGCTCAGCCGGATCATGGTGCTCACGGCGGCCATCCTGGCCGCCCTGACCGCCATCCAGCGCCTGGCGATCATCGTGCAGATGGTGGCCTGGGCCTTCTCGCTGGCGGCGGCATGCTTCTTCCCCGTGCTGGTGCTGGGCATCTTCTGGAAGGGCGCCACCAGCCGCGGCGCCGCCGCCGGCATGATCGGCGGCCTGGCCGTCACCGCCGCCTACATGGTGATCAGCTACACCTTCCCCGACCGGGCCATCCTCGGGATCAGCCACAGCGCCGCCGGCATCTTCGGCGTCCCCGTCAACTTCCTGGTGGTCTGGTTCATCAGCAAGCTCGACCCGGCCCAGCCCAGCGCCGAGATGCAGTCCCTCGTCGACTCGCTGCGCCAGCCGGGGGTGTGATGTAATGTTGAATGTTGAATGTTGAATGTTGAGTGCTGAGTGCTGAGTGCTGAGTGCTGAGTGCTGAGTGCTGAGTGCTGAGCAAAGACTTGTACATTTGTTCGATACCGTGTATAGTACACGGGAGCGAGACGAACATAGACGCACGGACACCCCAATGACACAGGAATGCTACCGGCGGCCGATCGCCGTCGATCTGTTCGCCGGGATCGGCGGCTTCTCGCTCGGCTTCGAGCAGGCCGGATTCGATATCGCCGTCGCCGTGGAGTACGACCCGGTCCACGCGGCGGTACACGCCTACAACGCGCCGCACACTCGTGTGATCTGCGCCGACCTGAGCGCGATGCCATCTGCGCAGATCGCCAGCGCGGTGATGGAGAGCCCGCATATCGCCGGGCGCACCAGCGCCGGCGCGATGGTCGATATCGATGTGATCTTCGGCGGCCCGCCCTGCCAGGGCTTCTCCACCATGGGCAAGCGCCTGATCGACGACACGCGCAACCAGCTCGTCTTCCACTTCTTCCGCGTCATCCGCGACCTGCGCCCGAAGTACTTTGTCATGGAGAATGTCCCCGGTATGAACGCCGGCGGCCACTCGGGCATCCTCCAGCAGCTGATCCGCGAGTTCCAGGAGGAGGGCTACCAGGTTGTCCCGCCGCGCATCCTGAACGCCGCCCAGTTCGGCGTGCCGCAGGATCGCCGGCGGCTCTTCCTGCTCGGCGCGCGCGAAGGTCAGCCGCTCCCCATCCACCCCGCCGCGCGGGTCTGCCCCGTCCCGAAGCGAACGGCAGCGGCATCGGCCAGCATGATCAGGAGCGAGGCGCTCACCGACGGCACCCCGATCGGGCCGACGGTCTGGGAGGCCATCGGCGACATCCCGGATCTCGACGCCTTCGACGAGTTGCTATCGAGCGACGAGATCGCGCTGCCGGCGGCGATCCTCGCGGCGCAGGAGTCCGCCGCCAGCCGCTACGCGCGCGTGCTGCGGAACAGCGAGGCCGACGTGGATGACTATGCCTCGCCCCGGCGCTGGGATCGCGGGCGCCTGACAAACTCGCTGCGCACGGTCCATACCGCGCTCTCGATCGCGCGGTTCGCCGACACTGCCCCTGGCAGCACCGAGCCGATCAGCCGCTTCTACCGGCTCGACGCCGGAGGGCTCGCGAACACCCTGCGCGCCGGCACCGGCAGCGAGCGCGGAGCCTACACCTCGCCGCGGCCCATCCACCCGCTGCTGCCCCGCGTGATCTCAGTGCGCGAGGCCGCCCGGCTGCACTCCTTCCCCGACTGGTTCCGGCTCCACCACACCAAGTGGCACGGCTTCCGCCAGATCGGCAACGCTGTCCCGCCGCTGCTCGGCCGCGCCATCGCCACAGAGATCCGCAAGGTGCTGCGCGTCTGGCCGGTGAAGCCGCCGCAGCCGATCTCGCTCGGCGACCCGTCGCTGCTGTATGTCGACATGGCCGAGGCCACCCGGCTCTTCGGCGTGTCGAAGCAGGCCATCCCGCAGCCCCGGACGCGGCGCGTGAAGAAGGAGGCGTCATAGTATATGCCGCCTCAGGATAATCAGAACGCAGATCGATATAACAAAATAATCCTGCACCTCTTCAGGAAGCATTACGTCGAGGGGGCGGTTGAAGTTCACTTCCAGCGCAATGAGATCACACCGGCGGCGCAAGCTGAAGGCGTTGAGCCGCCCAAAAACCTCGGCGATCTGATCTACTACTTCCGCTTTCGCCAGCCCTTGCCTGAAGAGATCACGCAGAAGGCGCCGCCTGGGCAGCAGTGGATCATCCGCAGCGGAGGGCCTTCCCGCTACAAGCTGGTCTTGATCACGCCAGCGTTTGATATCGTCCCCAACCCACAAAAGCTGGCGATCAAGATACCCGATGCGACCCCTGGGATGATCGCCCGCTATGCGTTCTCGGACGAGCAGGCCCTGCTGGCGAAGCTGCGCTACAACCGCCTGATCGACATCTTCACCGGCCTCGCCTGCTACTCACTCCAGAACCACCTGCGCACCACGGTAAAGGGCATCGGCCAAGTCGAGACCGATGAGGTCTATGTCGCGCTTGACAGCCGAGGCGTACACTATGTGATCCCTGTGCAGGCCAAGGGCGGGCGAGACTCACAGAGCATCGTCCAGATCGAGCACGATGTCGCGATGTGTAAGCAGAAGTTTAAGGGGTTGGCCTGCCGCCCTATCGCCGCGCAGTTTGTGGCCGAGAACCATATCGCGATGTTTGATTTTATCGAGATCGATGATCAGATTAAGCTCGTCAGCGAGCAGCACTACCGGCTGGTGCTCCCCGGCGAGATCACACCGGATGAGCTACAGAAGTACTTGCAGCTCTCGCGGGCAACATCTGGTAGATAACATACATATCGCGGCAGCAAAAAGCGAGAGGGTTTCACCCTCTCGCAGATCTTCACGCGCACACCTCAGCGCCTCAGCGCCTCAGTGATCTAGTGGCAGAGGAAGAGCCAGCTCGGGCCGGCCATCGCCGCAGCCGGGTCGGTGGCGACCCAGAGGTACCAGATCACGAGGCCGAGGACCACCGTCATGGCCAGGGCCGCAGGCACAAACCAGCCCGGCAGGGGCGGGACGACCAGCTCCTCGTCGGCGATCTGCGGCTCGATCATCGGTGTGCTCATAGGTTGTATCATACCACAGCCTGGGCCGCGCCTAGTCCTGGTCGTCCGCGTGCAGCGCCAGAAAGATCGGCGTCAGGTCGGGGTCGAAGTGGCTGCCGGATAGCCCGGCGATATGCGACCTCACCCTATCGACGGGCCAGCCCGCGCGGTAGGGCCGGTCGGAGCGCATGGCGTCCCACACATCGGCGAAGGCGAATATGCGCGCCGCCAGCGGGATGGCGGTGCCCGCGAGCCCGCGCGGGTAGCCGCTGCCGTCCCACTTCTCGTGGTGGCAGTAGGGGATGTCCAGGGCCGGCCGCAGGTACTCGATCGGCATGAGCCACTCGTAGGCGTAGCCCGGGTGCATGCGCATAATCGCCCACTCCTCATCGGTGAGCGGGCCTGGCTTGAGCAGGATCGAGTCGGGGATGCCCAGCTTGCCCACGTCGTGCAGGAGGGCGCCGCGCCGCACGTGGACGATGTCGGCCTCGGCGAGGCCCAGCGCCTGCGCCGTGCGCACCGTCATCTCCGTCACCCGCTGGCTGTGGCCCTCGGTCTCCTGATCGCGCAGGTCCAGGGCGCGCGACCAGCCGACGATCGTGGTGTCGTAGGCGCTCTTCAGCGCGGTGTAGGCGGTCTCCAGCTCGCGCCGGCTCTCGTGGAGCTTGCGGTAACGGTTCAGGCGCACGATCGAGCTGACGCGCACCCGCAGCTCCAGCGAGTCGATCGGCTTGGTCAGAAAGTCATCGGCGCCGGCGGCGATCCCGTTCAGCCGCGAGGTGCGGTCATCGAGGGTCGAGATAATCACCACCGGCACCTCGGCCAGCAGCGGGTCGGCCCGCAGCTGCCGGCATGTCTCCAGCCCATCCATCCGCGGCATCATCACATCGAGCAGGATCAGGTCGGGGAGTATCTCGCGGGCTACCCGCAGGCACTCGATCCCGTTCGTCGCCATATGCAGCTCGTGGCCATCGCGGGCCAGGTAGTTCGTGATCAGCTCGCGGGCCACAGGCTCGTCGTCAGCGACCAGGATCGATGCGCCGGTCATAGGGTTCCCTTAACTACAATGCAGGAGTACACATATGAGCTGCCACATAGTATCATCAGAGTATACCTATATCAGCGCGTGACATCCAGAAAAGAGCTCTTTACCGTAAGAGCATGCGGGCGACCATCGCGCCCAGATCATCGAGTCGGATCGGCTTGCTCATGTAGTCGTCGGCTCCGGCGGCCAGGCAGCGCTCGCGATCCCCGACCATGGCCAGGGCGGTCACGGCGATGACCGGCGTGCGGGCCAGGGCAGAGTCCGCGTCGGCGCGCAGCTGGGCGATGATCTCCAGGCCATTGAGCCCGGGGAGCTGGATGTCGATCAGGGCCAGCTGCGGGCGCAGGTCGCGCATCCTGGGCAGCACCTCATCGCCAGAGCCCACGTGGATCAGATCGCACCCCTGCGCGCGCAGGTAGTCGCCGATCAGCGTGGCCACCGCGGGGTCATCCTCGGCCAGCAGGATGAGCGGATGCCCGGCCTGGGGCTGGCCCGCCGGCCGCCGCGCGGCCGCCCACTGTGTCGAGGTCTCAGCGAGGGCCGCGCGCGTCCGCTGGGGCAGCACGAGGGTGAAGGCGCTGCCCTCGCCGGGGGCGCTGCGCAGCTCAATCTCGCCGCCGTGCAGTGTCGTCAGCTGGCGGACGAGGGCCAGCCCCAGGCCGGTGCCCGCCTGCTCGCGGGCCAGCCGGCTGTCGAGCTGCATAAAGGGCTGGAACAGCAGCGGCTGCTGCGCCGGCGCGATCCCGATCCCGTGATCCCACACCACAAAGCGCACCGCGCCGGCGGCCAGGTCGGGCGTGACATCGAGCCCGAGCTCGCCGCCCTCGGGTGTAAACTTGACCGCGTTCGAGAGCAGGTTGATCAGAATCTGGCGCAGCCGCAGCACATCGGCCTCGACGGCCAGGCCCGCCGGCGGGCGCGCGTAGCTGAAGCGCTGGGCCTTCGCCACCAGCATGGGCCGGATCAGGTCGATCGCCTCCGCGCAGACATCCTCGACGAGTACTGGGCCGAGCTTCAGGTCGACCTGCCCCGCCCCGATCCGCGCCAGGTCGAGGATGTCGTTGATCAGGCTGAGCAGGTGCTGTCCGCTGTCGAAGATCTGGCGCACCGCCCGCCGCTGCGGATCCGTCAGGTCGCCATAGATCCCCTGGTCGAGCGCCTCGCTGAAGCCGATCACGCCGGTGAGCGGGGTGCGCAGCTCGTGGCTCATGTTGGCCAGGAACTGATCCTTGAGCCGGGCCGCCCTGGCCAGATCTTCGTTGGCGGCCGCCAGCTGGGCCGACTGCTGGCGCAGCTGCTCCTCGGCGGCGAGCCGCCTGCTGATGTCGATCACCATGCCGACGTAGCCCGTCACATGGCCGCCCTCGTCGATCTCGGGCGCGGCCTGTGAGAATACCCAGCGCACTACGCCGTCGGGCCGCAGGAAGCGCAGCTCCATCTGGAACTCGGCGCCTGCGGCCACCGCATCAGCCCACGCGGCTGCCACGCGCCCGGCGTCTTCGGGGTGCAGCTGGCGCGACCAGCCCGTGCCCAGGGCCTCCTCGACTGAGATCCCGACAATCTCGCACCAGCGCGGGTTCGCATAGGTGCAATCCCCGGCCACATCGGCGCGGAAGATGCCGGCGGGCGAGCTCTCGCTCAGCGTGTGGAAGCGCCGCTCGCTCTCGCGCAGCTGCGCCTCGGCCTCAACCCGCTCGGTGATGTCCATGTAGGTGCCGGACATGCGCACGGGCGCGCCGGAGTCGTCGCGCTCCACCACCCGCCCCCGCGAGAGCACCCAGCGCCACGAGCCGTCGCGGTGGCAAACCCGCATCTCACCCTCGAAGGCGGGCGTCTCGCCGCGCAGGTGGGCGTCCCGGGCCGCATCGGTGCGCACAATATCGTCGGGGTGGATGCGGTCGCGCCAGAAGGCCCGGCTATCCTCGACCTCGTTCTGGGCGAAGCCGAAGATCGCTAGGGTCCGCGCATCGCTATGCAGCTCGCCGCGCCGCAGGTCCACATCCCAGGTGCCCAGCTCGCCGCCGTCGAGGGCCAGGTCCAGCCGCAGGCGCTGGGCCGCGATCTCGGCCTCGTATTGCTTGCGGTCGCTGATGTCCGCGCTGGTGACGGCCACGCCGTCGCCCACCTTCACCACCTGCTGGCGCAGCCAGCGCTGCCCCTCGCCCAGTCCGCTGAGGATCTCGCGGGAGACCGACTCGCCGCTCTCGGCGATCTGGCCGTAGTCGGCGACGATCTCGGCGGCGAGGGCGGGGTCGGGGATCACCTCAGACATCCGCCGGCCCAGCAGCGTGTCGCGGGTGGTGGCCAGACGCGCGGCGCCCACCGGGTTAGCCTCGACAAACCGAAGGTCGACGATCGCGCCGCCCCTGTCCCGCACGCTTTCGAGCAGGTAGAAGGCGTCGAGGCTGCTCTCGATCGCCCCGCGCAGGCGCTGCGCGCCGAGCAGGGCCAGCTCCTGGGCCTGCTTCAGCTCGCTGATGTCGATGTACATCAGCACCACGCCCTGAAGATCCCGCCGCTCATTGAGGATAGGGTGCATCCGCTGCTGGAACCAGCGCCCGTCGGGAGCCCGCACCTCGCGCTCGATCTGGCCGCCGCCGGCCATCACCTCCCACAGATCGCCGATCAGGGGCTCCGCCGCCCCCAGCTTGTAGGCGATGCTCGTGATCGGCCGGCCCAGGTCGAAATCCCGCAGGTCGAAGAAGGTCTCGATCGAGGGGCTATAGCGCATGATCCGCAGATCGCGATCGAGCGAGAGGATCGCCACCCGCGTGCTGCGGATGAGGTCGTCGTAGTCGCGGTTCAGGTCGCGCAGCTCGCTATTCTTCAGCTCAAACTCGGCGTTGAGCGACTGGAGCTCCTCGTTGAGCGACTGGAGCCCCTCGTTCACCGACTGGAGCTCCTCGTTGGCCGCCAGCAGCTCCTCGTTGCTCGTCTGCAGCTCCTCGTTGCTCGTCTGCAGCTCCTCGATCGTCGCGTGGAGATCCTCGCGGGTGTAGCTCAGCTCCTGCTCAAGATCCTCAATCCGTCGCTGCTCCGGCGCCCCCCCCTGGTCAGCCACCTCCGGCGGCTCCGCGCCCACGGGCCGCATGTCGATCTCGACGAATGTGATGATCGTATGGGCCAGCTGCGCGCGCGCGCCGCCCAGCCGCTCCACGGTGACATCGACCGCGCGCGCGCCGTCGGGGGTGGCCACGCGCAGGCCGCGTATCATGATCGGCTGATCCGACACGGCGGCGCGCTGGATGCCGCCGCTGATCGCCAGGCTCAGCGCCGGGCTGAGCATCTGGAGAAAGCTGCTCTCGGCGCGGCCGGCGAGCGGCTGCAAGTAGCGCGCCACCCCGCCGAAGTAGTGCAGCGGCCGGCGCTGATCATCGAGCAGCACCCCGGCGGGCATATAGCGCTCTAGCAGCCGATCATAGTCGTAGAGCAGCTGGCGATCAATCCCGGCCTGCGGGCGGGGGATCATCGGCGAGATGGACTGCTCCACCATCGCCAGCGCGGGGTCGCGGGGCATCATGGCGAGCGGCAGCTTCATATCGCGGGACTTGCGGAAGATCTTCAGGCGCGAGTCCACCGCCGTAAACTCGCCGGCCAGGCCGCCCAGCCCCTCGCTGAGCCCCAGGAAGAGGAACCCGCCGCTGCGCAGCGCGAAGTGCAGCGAGGAGAGCGCCTTCTCCTGGAGCGGCGGGCGCAGGTAGATCAGCAGATTCCGGCAGCAGACCAGGTCGATCCGGGTGAAGGGCGGGTCGCTGATCAGATCCTGCGGCGCGAAGACGATCATCCTGCGCAGTGTGGCGGCAACTTTGTAGGTGCCATCGGCCAGCGCCTGGAAGTAGCTGAGCCGGCGCTCCGGAGTCATCGTCGCCAGGCGATCCGCCGCATAGACGCCCTGCGATGCGGCGCTGAGCGAGGGCCGGTGGACATCGGTGGCGAAGATGGTGATCTTTCCGACGAAGCCGTGCGCGGCGGCCTGCTCGTGCAGCAGCATGGCCAGCGAGTAGACCTCCTCGCCGGTGGAGCAGCCGGCCACCCAGGCCCGGATCTCATCCTGCCGGCCGCGAAACAGCTCGGGGATAACCCGCTCCTCAAGCGCGCGGAAGGCCTCGGGCGTGCGAAAGAACTCCGTCACCCGGATGAGCAGGTCGCGGTAGAGCCGGTCGATCTCCTCGACATCGCCCGCGGCATGGGCGGCGTACTCGCCCACGCTGCGGGAGCCCCAGGCGGCGACGCGCCGATGGATGCCCCGGCCGATGGTCGTCGGCTTATAGCTAGAGAAGTCGATGCCCCAGCGGCCGCGCAGGGCGCGGAAGATGGTGTCGAGGCCAGCCCGATCAGCATCGGGGGGCACAGGCGACGAACCGCCCCCAAGCGCCCGCTGGAGCGCGGCCGGCAGCTCATCTGGGGCCAGGGTGATGTCGGCGACCTGGCCGGCCCACCCGGACTCGGCATCCTCGGGCGCATGGGCGAGCGCCAGCCCCCCGGCGGCGGAGACAGCCCGCAGTCCTGCAGCCCCATCCTCGCCGCCATCGGCGAGCAGCACGGCGACCGAGCGCTCGGCGCAGTGCTCGGTGATCGACCTGAGCAGCGTGTCGAACGGCCGCTCCACCGCGCGCTCATCGCCGTCGTCCCTGAGCACCACCAGTTCGCCCACGAGATCAACCCGCGCGCCGGCGTGGGCCATGTAGACGACGCCGGCGGCGAGGGGGGTGCCGTCACCGGCAGGGCGGGTCGGCAGCGCGCTCTGGAGGCTCAGCAGGTCGAGCGGGGAGGGCGCGGCAGGCGTCGGGCCGCATGGCACAACCACAAAGGCCACGCCCGTCAGATCGCCCGCCGCCGCGAGGAACTGGCGGAGCGGATCGAGAGCATCGGGCGCGACGCCGACGCCGGCGACGTACAGCGGGCCATCGGCGGGCAGCGAGGCGGAAGTGAAGCTCGCGTGCGCATCGCTCGACATAGACTAGGCATCCCCGAAGCGCGGAGGGGTGCATCGCGAGCCGCCCCTACGAGCTATAAAGCCAATACTTTACGAATACGCTGATCGCGCGTCGGCCTTGCCCCCTCACCCCCTGCCCCTCTCCCGCTCTGGGAGAGGGAGCTGGGGGGTGAGGGCTGCGCGGAGGCAGATTCCTTACTCGAGAAGTATTGGCTATAAAACCTGGGCAGAACCCCTACAGGCGCAGCGCCGGGTTGAGCTGGATGGCGGCGAGCCAGGCCTCGATCCCGACCGTCGGCTGCACCCCCTGCTCGGTGACGATCCCCGCCAGGGCGCTCAGCGGCGTCGTGTCAAAGTAGACGTTCGCCACCTGGATGTTCTCCGGCACCTCGGGCCAGACCTGCTCGGCCGGCCAGCGGGCCTGCTGGGGCGGATGATACTCCGGCGGGAGGAACTTCTCGGAGCTACAGAGCGCATAGGCCGGCACGTCGGCGGCGTTCGCCGAGAGCACCATCCCATAAGTGCCGACCTTGTTCATCAGCCCGTGGGCGCTGAGGTGGTCGGCCCCCACCAGGACCAGCTGCGACTGGCCCGCCAGCACCACCGCCAGGGCATCGACCACCAGCGTCGTGGTGATTCCGCTGGCGGCCAGCTCGCTGGCCATAATCCGCCCCTCGCAGGCGGGCCGCCCCTCGGCGCAGATCACTCGGAAGCGCCGGCCCGCCCGCTGGGCGTGGCGCAGCACCGCGCGCACCGTCGTGCTGCGGCCATTGGTGACGATCTGCGCGTCATCGGAGATCAGGCGCAGGGCCGTCTCGGCGATCGCCGCCTCGTGAACGTGGAGCCGCCGCTTAAACTCGTTTGCGGACGCCTCGATCACCTGCTGGCCATGGGCGAAGTCCCGCGCGGACTCGATCTTCCACAGCAGGGCGTTGACAAGGTTCACCAGGGGAGCCATCGTCGGGTGGGCGCGGATCATCGTCCAGCCCACATCGAGCAGATCCTTGCGCAGATGCACCAGATCGCCGCTCGTATCCGCGCTCGCCTGCCAGATGAACAGATCGGCGCTCTTCTCAGCTATCTCAACCGCGCCCGAGACCCCGTCCTCAGTGATCGCAGTGATCGCCTGTGCAATATATCCGTCCACAGTATATTCCTGTCATACTAGCATGTGTCGTAGTAGCGAGGTGTGTCAGACATGCTCCGGCCCACAGCTATGTGGGCGAGGCGTGCGCCGCGGTGGGCTATGGTAGAGAAGAGAAGAGGCAGCGCGACACAAGCCTGCCAGAGCATACCACAGATCCGCTCACCGATCACTGGAGCCAATCGAGCGCCGCTTGAGCAGCAGCTGGAACGCTGACTCAAGCTGGCTGATCGAGAAGGGCTTGGGCAGGTAGATATTCCCGCTCTGCTCAAGCTGCTCACGGGTGGTTGGGCTGAGGGTATCGCCGGTGATAAAGATCACACGCTCTGCGAGGTCGGGGTTGCTGGCGCGCACGGCGGAAAGCAGCTCGAAGCCGCTCATGCTGGGCATACGGACATCGGTGAGGATCACATCAAACGACTCGTGGTCGAGGATGCGCAGCGCCTCCTCGGCGCTCTGCGCCAGCGTCGAGCGGTGGCCCAAGTCCTGCAGCAGGCGCGAGATCAGCCGGATCACCGGCTCCTCATCGTCGACGACGAGGACGTTGAGCGATGGCTCGGGCTCAGTGATCGCCGGGGGCGGGGGGGGTGTCGTCTCAGCCAGCTCCTCGGGGAGCTGGCGCACCGGCAGCGTGATCATCACCCGCGTGCCAACGCCCACCAGGCTCTCGGCCCAGATCAGCCCCTCGTGCTCCTTGACAATGCCGAAGCAGATCGAGAGGCCGAGCCCGGTGCCCTGGCCGACAGGCTTTGTCGTGAAGAACGGGTTAAAGATCTTACGCAGGTTGCGCTCGGGGATGCCGACGCCCGTGTCGCCCACCTCGATCTGGATCTTCGACTCGCCGCCCGCATCATCAGCGCGGGGCGGCAGCACCTTCGTGCGCAGCGTGAGCGTTCCGCGCCCGCCGCGATCGACCATCGCGTGGCGGGCGTTCGTGATCAGATTGAGGAAGACCTGCTGGAGCTGGTGCGGGTCGGCCACCGTCGCCACCAGATCGGGGGCGAGGGCGAGGTCGACCGCAATATTATCGACGCGCAGCTGGTATGCCTGGAGGGCCAGGGCGCTGCGCAGCACCTCGTTGATCGCCACCTTCGAGCGCTCGGGCGTATGCTCGCGGGCGAAGATCAGCAGGTTCTGCACGATCTTTGCCGCCCGCTCGGCCTGGGCGTGGATCTGCTCGACATCCTGGCGGGTATCATCGGAGAGACTCTTATCGCGCAGGGTGAGCTGTGCGTAGCCGCTGACGCTGGTGAGCGGGTTGTTCAGCTCGTGGGCCACGCCGGCCACCAGCTGGCCGATCGCCGAGAGCTTCTCCGACTGGATGAGCTGCTGCTCCAGGCGGCGGCGGTCGGTCAGGTTCCGCGCGATACAGTGCAGGCCGGACGGCTTGCCGCCGCCGTTCTGCATCACGTGGGCGCTCACCTCCAGGTAGATCGGATCCTGGTTGTGGTGTGCCAGCTCCAGCTCGAAGGGCGGCACCGTCTGACCATCGAGCAGGCCGCGCAGATGCGCCTGCGCCGCAGCCCAGGAGTCAGCGGCGCAGATCGTCCAGAGAGGCTGGCCGATCAGATCCTGCACCGGGTAGCCCGTGATCTGCGCGCCAACCTTATTAATGCTCGTGATCCGCAGCTCGCGGTCCAGCATAAAGATCATATCGTAGGCGTTGGCGAACAGATCCTTATAGCGCCGCTCGCTCAGCTTCACCTGCTCGTAGAGCCGGGCGTTCTCGATCGCGATCGCCGCGTAGTCGGCCAGCGTCGCCAGCAGGTACTGGTCATTCTCGGTGAACGAGCGGTCGGACTGCTGATTATCGACGGCCAGCACGCCGACGACCTGGTCGCCAACGATCAGCGGCACCTGCAGGATCGCCCGCACGAGGAATCCGGTCTTCACCTTCAGCGCCATGCCGGTGCGGGTCTTATCGGTGCGAACCGGCTTCCCCGTGCGCACCACCTGCCCGGCGAGGGTGTCGTTGATCGGCATGCGCAGGCTCTGGGCGCGCTGCTCGCCGAGGTTCTTGGCCGCCCGCAGGTAGAGCTCATCGTGCTGGTTGTCGCGCAGCAGCAGGAAGCCCTCCTCGGCGTGGGTGATGTAGACCCCGGCCTCGACGATCCGCTCGAGCAGCTGCTCCTGGTCCATCAGCCCCGTCACCGACTTGCCGATCCGCGAGAGGACGGTGAGCTCCTGGACGCGCTGCTGGAGCGAGGCGGTGAGGCGGTCCTTCTCACGGCGCAGGCGCCGCTCGCGCAGGGCCTGGTCGATCACCGCGCGGGCCTCGGTGTCGGAGAATGGCTTGATCAGATAGTTGCGCGCGCCGAGGCGGAAGGCCTCGACGGCGATGTTCTCCGAGCCGTGGGCCGTCATCAGGATCACCGGCACATCGTAGCCATCCTGCGCCAGCAGGCGCAGCAGATCGAGCCCAGAGATATCGGGGAGCTGGAGGTCGAGCAGGATCAGATCAGGCAGGCGATCACGGATACACTGAAGCCCTTGGCGGCCCGTATTGGCAACGAGCGGGCTATAGCCCAGCTCGGGCAGGACATAATCGGCGAGAAGCCCGCAGATCTGCTCGCTATCGTCAATAATCAGGATCTCTTCCATAAGGCGTGCGCTGTTCCTGACCGTAGCCACACAATGGATAGCAACCCGTCGGATATTCCCACCTCACCCGGCCACGCTCCGACGGGCACTGAGCATAGTATCGAATTGTACCCTGTTACGATAGCGGTGGCAAGAGTCTGGGCTTGCGAGCAGCCGTGGCAGGATATAGTATAGGACGATGCAGGATGAACACCAACCACAAGCCGTCGCCGTACTCGGTGATATTAACGTCGATCTGAGCTTCGCCCTGTCGAGCTTCCCCCGTGAGGGGGATGACACCCAGGCCACCGCGCTCCACTGGGGGAGCGGCGGCAGCGGGCTGAACATCGCCGTCGCCCTAGCAAACCTTGGCGCCCGCGCCCACCTGATCGGGCGCGTCGGCGGCGACCCGGCCGCCGCTGTCGCCCTCCGCGTCGCCCAGCGCGCCGGGGTCGATCTCTCATCGCTCCAGACCGACCCGGAGGTCTCTACCGGGCTGTGCGGCGTCATGGTTAGCCCGGGCGGGCAGCGCAGCTTTCTGAGCTTCCGCGGCGCCAATGTCCGCTGCGACCCGGCCGCCATCAGCCGATCCACGCTGGCGGGCTGCGGGCTGCTGATCATCGGCGGCCACGCCCTGCTCGATGACTCGCAGCGGGCGGCGGCGCTCCGCGCCATTGACCTCGCCGTAGCGGCGGGCATCCCCTGCGCCCTCGACCTTTGCCTGCCGGCGATCCGCTCGGCGCGACGGATCATCGCCGGGCTGATCCCGAAGCTCTGGCTGCTCACGCTCAATGAGGATGAGCTACGCGCGCTGCTGCCGGGGCAGAGCATCCAGCAGGCGAGCAGCGCCCTGATTGGGGCCGGGCTACAGGCGGTGGCGATCAAGCGCGGGGCCCAGGGCTGTAGCGTCGCCTATGAGCGGACGCGGATCGATGTCCTCCCCCCTGCGGTATCAGTTGTAGACACGAACGGATGCGGCGATGCTTTTACCGCAGGCTTTGCCTGGGCGCTGCTCAACGGCGGCGATCTGTCCGACTGCGCCGCCCTTGGCAATATGATGGGCGCGCTGACCGCGACCCGCCACGGGGCGGCCGACGCCATCCCGACGCGCCCGAATATCCTCGGCCGCCTCGACCCCGAGATCCACTACCTCATCAAGGCCTGACCCCACGATCGATCACTATACGCATAAACGCGCTGAGACAGGAGAATAGATATGCCCCCCCTCTGGAAATCTCACCTCGACTCGCTCCGCATTAGCGACCTGGGCGCGGTCTTCGCCACGCCGAAGCCGGTGATCGGCATGGTCCACTGCTGGCCGCTGCCGGGCGCCCCCGGCTACAGCGGCTACGGGATGGACACGATCATCGAGCGCGCCGTGGCCGACGCCTACGCCCTGGCCGAGGGCGGCTGCCACGGCCTGATCGTCGAGAATATGTGGGACATCCCCTTCCGGGCCGGGCCGCACATCCAGCCCGAGAGCATCGCCGCCCAGGCGGTGGTCGCCCACGCGGTGCGCCAGGCCGTCCCCCAGCTGCCGCTCGGCATCAACCTGGTACACAACGGCGGGGTGGCCCTGCTCGGCATCGCCATCGCCGCCGGGGCCAGCTTCATACGGGTCTGCATGTTCACCGGCGCGGGCGTGTGGGACGCTGGCAGCTGGGACGAGGGCTGCGCCGCCGATCTCCTGCGCCGGCGCAAGGAGCTGCACGCCGAGCATATTAAAATCTTCGCCGATGTCGATAAGAAGCACTCGGTACGCTTCCCCGGCATCGATCTGGCCACCCACATGGAGTGGACAAACTTCTTTGGCGCCGATGCGATGATTATCTCGGGGCGCATGACGGGCGACGCCCCGGATCTGGCGAAGGTGCGATCCGCCCGCAGCCTCGCCGGCGACACGCCGATCCTGCTTGGCAGCGGGACGGATGTGGGGAATATCGCCGCCTTTATGGAGGTTGCCGACGGGGTCATTGTCGGGAGCAGCATTAAGGAGGGCGGCGAGATCGCCAACCCGGTCGATGTCGAGCGGGTGCGCCGCTTCGTGTCCGCCGCCGCCGGACGATAGTGGCAGCGGACACGAGCGCGCGCTGATGCGCGAAAGATTGGAAGATTATTGTGCCGCCGACAAAGATGTCGGCTCTGTGGTACTTCCTGGTGTGATGGGCCTAGTACCTACGGTGTCTGGGGAACCATACCCATGCGCCATTGAGCTTGATATCTGGGGATGCTATGATGTGCGTGCGGACAGGACATATACCTCACCTCCCCCCCCTCCTCACCCGCACACTGCACTGGGTCTAAGGT
>NZ_JAIEWN010000049.1:31202-41112 GCF_019599295.1 Oscillochloris sp. ZM17-4
TATGAGAGTATATACAAAAAACTTAAAACAATCGGCGCGTAGTAAAGGTGCGAGCATGTCATGCGCCTTGTCCCATATCAATTTTTTGACGCCCTACGTCACGGATGCTATGATGCCCCGCATACTCCCCAACAACCCTGGCGTAGAGCAGAGCAGAACTGCGCAAGCTACGCCTCATCTATAATCTGCAATCTGCAATCGAACGAGAAAGGTGCAGGTCTGCGCCATGGACGACCAGATTATCGCCATCCGCGAGATCTACTGGAACATCGACCCCTTCATCGGACCGGTCTTCCTCTACGGCCTGATCACGCTCACCAGCCTGGTGACGACATGGGGTGTCCTACGTGACATCGCCCGCTGGCGCAGGGGCCGCCCCGAGGCCCGTATCGGACAGCTCCCCGCCCGCGCCGCCGAGTTTCTGGTGCAGGTCTTCGGCCAGAAGAAGGTGCTGCGCGACCGCAAGCCCGGCTCGATGCACGCACTGATCTTCTTCGGCTTCCTGGCCCTCTTCATCGGCACCGATGTGATCGCCGTCGAGGAGGACTTCACCGTGCCGATGATCGGCGAGCAGGCCGGAAAGATCCTGGTCGGCGGCTTCTACCAGAGCTACGAGCTGATCCTCGACACGCTCGGCCTGGTCTTTGTGGCCGGCCTGATCTGGGCGGCCTGGCAGCGCTATCGCACTCGCCCCGACCGGCTCGACAACCGGCGCAACGACGGCTGGGTGCTCGGCGTCCTGATCTTCCTCGGCCTCGGCGGCTTCCTGATCGAGGGTCTGCGCATCGCCAACCAGGTCATCGAGGGCGTGCCGGTCTACTCGCAGGGCTGGGCGCGGCTCTCCTACGTCGGATTCACCCTCGCCACGATCTTCCGTGCGGTCGGCCTGGGCGACGGCAGCCCGGCCGCCCTGGCCATCCACCCGCTGCTCTGGTACACCCACGCCACCGCCACCTTCGCCTTCATCGGCACCCTGCCCTTCAGCAAGTTCCGCCACATCATCTATACGCCGCTCAACACCTTCTTCCGCGACCTGACGCCCAAGGGCGCGCTCGACGCCATCCCCAACATGGAGGCAGAGATCGAGAAGGACGAGCCGCGCCTCGGCGTGGCCACCCTGGGCGACCTGACCTGGAAGCGGCGCATGGATCTGGACGCCTGCATGCGCTGCGGGCGCTGCCAGAGCGTCTGCCCGGCCCACGCCAGCGGCGCCGAGCTCTCGCCCAAGTACATCATCACCAAGCTGGCCGACCTCCAGCGGAGCGAGCCGATCATCTTCAAGGACGGCAGCGTCAAGCCGCTGGCCGGGCTTGAGCCGGCCGAGGGCGGCGCCCTCGACATCGAGACCCTGCCGCTCTACGGCAACCTGTTCAGCGAGGATGAGCTGTGGGCCTGCACCACATGCAACGCCTGCGTCCACGAGTGCCCGGCCATGATCGAGCACGTAGACGACATCGTCGACCTGCGCCGCAACCTGACGATGATCGCCAGCGAGGTGCCCCAGGGCGTCAAGCGCGTGCTAGAGGGCGTCGAGCGCCAGGGCAACCCCTGGCGGCTGCCCTCCGGCGAGCGCAGCGCCTGGACCGACGGGCTTGAGGTGCCGACCATGGCCGAGAAGGAGCACGTCGATGTGCTCTACTGGGTCGGCTGCGCGCCCAGCTACGACGAGCGCTCGCGCAAGGTGGCCCGCGCCATGGTCCAGATCTTCCAGGCCGCCGGCGTGGACTTCGCCATCCTCGGCGAAGAGGAGACCTGCACCGGCGACCCGGCCCGCCGCATGGGCGAGGAGATGCTGTTCCAGGCCCAGGCCGAGCAGAATATCGAGACCATGAAGCAGTACACCTTCAGACAGGTGGTGACGACCTGCGCCCACTGCTTCAACAGCATCAAGAACGAGTACTCGCAGTTCGGCGGGAAGGCCGGCGTGGACTACGAGGTCGTCCACCACACCGACTTTATCGCCGGCCTGATCGCGGCGGGTAAGATCACGCCGACCCGCGCGGTGAATGAGAAGGTGGCCTACCACGACCCCTGCTACATCGGGCGCTACAACGACATCTACGACTCGCCGCGCAGGGCGCTGGAGTCCATCCCCGGCCTGACCCTGGTCGAGGCGCCGGAGCGCAACCGCGAGCGGGCCATGTGCTGCGGCGGCGGCGGCGGGAATGTCTGGCTGGAGGGCACGGGCAAGCGCGACATCAACGTCATCCGGCTGGAGCAGCTGACGACGGATCAGCCCGACACCCTGGCCCTAGCCTGCCCCTTCTGCATGGTGATGTTCGAGGACGCGGCCAAGAACACCGGCCGCGACGAGACCCTGAAGCGGCGCGACATCGCCGAGATCGTGCTCGAGTCGATCACGCCGGCCGAGGGGTGATTGCAGATTGCAGATTGCAGATTGCAGGCCCGAGGGCGTCGATCTCTCGCTGGCGGCCGCCGTGCTCCTCCAGGGCATGACCGCCCACTACCTCGTCTACAGCACCTACCCGATCAAGGCCGGCGACACCTGCCTGATCCACGCGGCGGCCGGCGGGGTCGGCCTGCTGCTGACCCAGATCGCCAGTCGGGCCGGGGCGCGGGTGATCGCCACCGCCGGCACGCCCGAGAAGGCCGACCTGGCCCGCGCCGCCGGGGCCAGCGAGGTGATCCTCTACCGCGACGAGGCCTTCGCCCCGCGCGTGCGCGAGCTGACCGGCGGCCGCGGCGTGGATGTGGTCTACGACTCGGTGGGCAAGGATACCTGGGAGGGCAGCATCGACTGCCTGCGCCCGCGCGGCATGATGGTCAGCTTCGGCAACGCCAGCGGCGCGGTGCCGCCGGTCAGCCCGCTTATCCTCAGCACCAAGGGCTCGCTCTTCCTGACCCGACCGACCCTGTGGGCCTACATCGCCACGCCGGAGGAGCTGGCCTGGCGCGCGGGCGACCTGTTCGGCTGGATGGCCTCCGGCGCGCTGAGCGTGCGGGTGGACCGCAGCCTCCCCATGGCCGAGGCCGCCGCCGCCCACATCGCCCTCCAGAGCCGGGCGACGGCGGGCAAAGTATTATTGATCCCATAACATGTGGCGTAGGGGCGCAGCAGGCGCGCTGGGATGATTGGGTCGTTGAAGCACAGCTCTGCTGCGCGCCTGCTGCACCCTTACAGGATGAGCGATATGCGCGTTGTGATGAAGTTTGGCGGCACCTCGGTCGGCAGCGCCGACGCGATCCGCCGGGTCGCCGCGATTGTGAGCGAGAGCCGCCAGAGCCACGAGGTTGTGGTTGTGGTGTCGGCGATGAACGCCCCCGACCTGCGCACCACCGACACGCTGATCGCCGCCGCCCACGCGGCCGCCCGCGGCGACGGCGGCTCGACCGCCCACGTGGCCCCGCGCCTGCTTGAGCTCCATATGGGCGTCGCCGCCGAGCTGGCCCCGCCCGCCGAGTGCGCCGCCCTGGAGACTGAGCTGCGGGCCATGCTCGACTATCTGAGCGACCTGTCGCGCAGCATCGCCGTGCTCGGCGAGCTGACCCCGCGCGCGCTCGACCTGTTCAGCGGCCTGGGCGAGCGGATCAACGCGCGCCTGATCGCCGCCGCCCTGCGCGGCGCCGGCGTGCCCTCGCAGGCCGTCGACGCCACCGGCCTGATCATCACCGACGACCGCTACGGCAGCGCCTCGCCGCTGATGGAGGAGACGGCCGAGCGCTCGCGCGAGCGCCTGCTGCCCATGCTCGCGTCCGGCAGCGTGCCCGTCGTCACCGGCTTCATCGGGGCGACCCGGGCCGGCGTGCCCACCACCCTCGGCCGCGGCGGCAGCGACTACACCTGCTCCATCCTGGGGGCCAGCCTCGACGCCGACGAGGTCTGGTTCTGGAAGGAGGTGGACGGCGTGCTGACGGCCAACCCCAAGGTGGTGCCCGAGGCCCGCACCCTGCGCCAGCTCTCGTACAGCGAGATGGCCGAGCTGGCCTACTACGGGGCCAACGTGCTGCACCCGAAGACGGTGCAGCCCCTGGTGCAGCGGCGCATCCCCATCCGCATCCTGAACACCTTCAACCCGCAGCACCCCGGCACCCTGATCGGCGCGGGCCGGGGCGACCGCACCGCACGCGCGGTCACGGCGATCCGCGAGGTGAGCATGATCACGGTGGGCGGGCCGGGGATGCTGGGGCTGGCCGGCGTCGCCGCGCGGATCTTCACGGCGGTGGCCCGCGCCGGGGCCAACATCCTGCTGATCTCGCAGGCCAGCAGCGAGCAGAGCGTCTGCCTGTCGGTGCCGCGCGCCGAGGGGGCCTCGGCCGTGGCCGAGCTGCGCAAGGAGCTGGCCGCCGAGTTCTCCGACCACGACGTCGAGCATATCGAGGTGCTCGACTCGGTGGTGATCGTGGCCGTGGTCGGCTCGGGCATGCGCGGCACCCCCGGCATCGCCGGGCGGGTCTTCGGAGCCATGGGCGCGGCCGGGATCAATGTGATCGCCATCGCCCAGGGCAGCACCGAGAATAACATCTCCCTGGTCGTCTCCGCCGAGGACGGCGACGCGGCGGTGCGGGCGATCCACCGCAGCTTCGCGCTGTGAGGGAGCCGTGGGGGCAGGGCTGTTGCAAGGCCCCGGGCTCCTCGGAATTTCTTGTTATTTGTTCAGCCTCTTACTTGGGCGGCGAGCTGCGGTACTTCAGCACATCCTTGGTGATGTAGAGCGTGCTGACGTTGGTGCTGGCGTTGTGGAAGCCCGGCCACTGCAGGCCGGAGAGGCCGGAGCTGTTCGGCTCAAGGGCGGAGCCCTTCAGGTAGGGCTTCATCAGGTTGCCCACCGTGCGGTGGTAGATGAACACGCCGGGCGCGTCGGTGACGAGCAGCTTCTCGGCCTCCTGGAACTGGGCGATGCGGGCGGCCTGGTCGGTGTTCTCAGCCGCCTCGTTCACCAGCTTGTCGTACTCGGCGTTCTGCCAGTTGTGGCGGCCGGTGCCCAGCCACACGCCCAGCATGTTGGACGGGTCGAGCCAGTCCATGCCGTAGGAGACCATGCCGAACTGCATCTTGGTCGGCTTGGCGTTCAAGTCGTCCATGTAGACCTTGAAGTCATCGTTCTGGACCTCGACCTCGATCCCCAGCTCCTGCTTGATCGTGGCGGCGATCGCCTGGGCCACGGCCTGGCGGGTGGCCGACTCATTGCGCAGCCGCAGGGTCAGCTTGGGGAAGCCGGCGCCGCCCGGGAAGCCGGCCTCGGCCAGCAGGGCGCGGGCCTTGTCCGGGTCGTAGCTCTGGATATCCTTGAGCCCCTCAGAGTTCGCGGCGGGGAAGCCGGGCATCAGGAAGGAGTAGGCCGGGATGGCCTGGCTGGGGGTGACGATCGTCTGGATAATCGCGTCGCGGTCGACGATGTGGCCGAAGGCCTGGCGCACCTTGACATCGTTGAAGGGCGGGTTCTGGTCATCGAAGAAGAGATAGTCGGTGCGGAAGTCGTTGGCGATCGTGCGGACCTCCTTCGACAGCTCGGGGTCGGCGTTGATGATCTCGTTATCGGCGGTCTGCAGAGCCTCGCCGGACACAAAGTCCGCCTCACCGGCCTGGTAGCCGGCGAACATGGTCTCCTGCTTGGCGCCGATCACGATCACCTTCTGGATGAAGGGCTTGTTGGTGCCCTTATAGTTCGGGTTGGCCTCGTAGACGAGCTTCTCGCCCTTCTTCCACTCCGTGAGCACGAAGGGGCCGGAGGAGACCGAGGTGGCCGGGTCGTTATTGTAGAGCGGGCCAAGCTTCTCGAGGGCGGCCTTCTGGAGGGTGATGCTGTAGACCGCCAGCTTGGCCGGCATGTAGGGCGTCGGCCGCTCGCAGCTGACGATCAGCGTGTTCGGACCGTCGGCCTTCATGCCGAGCTCTGCGGGCGGAACCTCGCCAGCGACGACCTTCTCCCAGTTCTTGATCGCGCCGGGGGGGCCGTAGTACCAGGCGAAGTCCCAGGCGTGGTCGGGGCTGGCCGCGTACTGGAAGCTGGCCACGAAGTCGTCGGCGGTGAGCGGCGTGCCATCGCTCCAGATCATGTTCGGGTCGAGGTTGAAGGTCCACTCGGTCGCATCAGCGTTCGAGGACCAGGTCAGGGCGGCGGCGGGCTGCACCTCAAAGTCCTTGTTCAGGCGCAGCAGCGGCTCGCCGAGCAGGCCGCCGATCGGGTTGAAGCCGCCCTGGTTGTAGATCGACTCCATCTGATCGACGGTCGTGAAGGGCGCGTCGTTGGGGAAGTAGGTCACATAGACCTGATACTCGGGCGGCGCGGCGTCGTCGGGCAGCGTGACGCCATTGAGAGTCTGGCCGGCAGCCGGCTCTGCGGGTGCGGCGGTGGCATCCGCGGCGGCGGGTGCGGCGGTAGCATCCGCGGCGGCGGGTGCGGCGGTGGGCTGGGCGGCCGGCGCGCCGCCACAGGCGGCGATCAGCATTGAGGCGACCATCAGCAGCCACGCGAGCGTCCAGGCACGGGGTTGACGCATCTTCACAGAACCTCCTCTACACGATTGGCCAGAAAATGAGCGACGACGGGGCCGCCCCGGCCCCGCAGGAGATAGCTGGTATCAGTACACCCTGGGGGACGCAGGGTGCAGAACATGGACGCGGCGCTCGGGTTACGCCTCGAAGCGGCAGAGATGTTCAGAGACGCCGTCCGATCGGGTGCTCGGGATAGATCCACATCCGCCGTCGTGGGCCGGAGGTGCGGGAGTCAGCCGCGCGATGCTGATCGCAGCATACACGTGGTTCGCTCGCACGAAGTGCCACCAGAGAGGCTCGACGCTGGGAGGGGGCTATCGCTGCCCGAGGTTCAGGTATTCCATTAAGAGGCAGTTAACAGGGATAGTGGAATTATAACAATCTTCGCCCGTCACGTCAACGCGGAGTGCGATGTACCTCGTGTGCTATAATCACTATGAGGCGGCGCGTCGGCGCTCCGCTGGCTTTCATTAGGCTACTGCGGGAATAATCATGGCGAAACGACGTGTTTTACGCATCGATAATCAAGAAGACAAGAAGACCCTGAAGATGCACTGTCGCCCGGTGAAGCTTCCGGACCGCAACCTGAAGCAGCTGGTGGCCGACATGTTCGAGACGATGCACGATGCCAACGGCGTGGGCCTGGCCGCCCCACAGGTCGGCCTGCCGATCCAGCTCTGCGTGATCGAGGTCCCCGCCGAGATCGAGGAGCTTGAGGACGGCAGCGAGGTCGAGGTCGCCCCGGCCGAGCAGTACGTGCTGATCAACCCCAAGATCGTGAAGACAAGCGGCGACGAGGTGATGCGCGATGAGGGCTGCCTGAGCCTGCCCGGCTGGTACGGCCAGGTGCCGCGCAACAGATGGGTGACGGTGGAGTTCCAGGACGCGAGCGGCAAGCTGCGCCGCCTGCGCAAGGCCGACGGGCTGCTCGGCTGGGCCATCCAGCACGAGGTGGACCACCTGCACGGCGTGCTCTTCACCGAGCGCATCCGTGATCTGAGCACCCTGCGCGATATCACCAGGGAGCCGGAGGAGCCGATAGCGGCGTAAGACAAGATTTCAGATTGTAGATTGCAGATTGCAGATTTGGTGCAGTGGAACGACATTCACGGCATCAAACTGTAAAGCAACCTGAAACCTTTTCGAGCGCGATTATAGATTGCAGATTGTAGATTAGTAGATCGTGTGTCCTTGAGGTGTCGCGATAATCTGCAATCTGCAATCTGCAATCTGCAATCACCCAGGTATGCGCCGTATCTGGCCTGACACGCTCGCCCTGCTGCTGCTCTGCGCCGCCGCGCCGCTCTGGCTAGCCCTGGCCTACGGCGGACACCGCGGCGCGTCGTTCGCCGCCGACGCGCTGCCCGTGATGCTGCCGACCGCCGGCCTCCACGAGCTTGAGCCGCTGGCCGACCGCCCCGACCTCTTCCGCTGGACGACCGGCGCCGCCCGCGTCCAGCCGCCCAACCCCGGCGGCCCGCTCTCCCTGCGCCTCAGCCTCGCCAGCGGATTCGCGCAGGCGACCCCGGCGGTGCTGCGCGCCTCGGGCAGCGAGTCGTCGTTCTTCATCCTGCCCGGCCTGCGCACCTACAGCCTGCTGCTGCCCGCCCAGCCCGGCGAGCGGGTGTCGCTACAGATCGACTCGCCCGCCGAGACGGTCGACGGCCGAGCGCTCGGCGTGGTCTTCCACACGCTCTCCATCGCGGGCGACGGCCCGCCGCCCGCGATGCTGATCGCGTCTATGCTCCTGGCCACGCTCGGCGTCTACCCGCTGCTGCGCCGGGCGGGGATGGGCGCGCCGGCGGCGCTGGCCGCGGTGCTGGCCCTCCAGGCGACGGCGGCGGCGTGGCAGGCCGCCGGGCTCTGGCGCTACGCCTTCCTCGGCCAGCTGCTCGCCGCCGGGGGAGCGGCGGCCCTGGGGGCGCTGGTGATTAGCAGGTGGCAGGCCGCAGGTGGCAGGTGGCAGGTGTCGAGCCCTGCTTCCCGTCTCTCGCCGCCTGCCAGCGAGCGCAGCGAGCGACCCGCCTCCCGCCTCCTGCCTCCCGCCCTGCTCCTCCTGCTCGCCCTGCTCATGTGCCTGCCCTGGCTGGGCGCGCCCGACCCGGTGGGCGACCTGAAGCTCTCGGCGCGGCGCATGGGCTTTATGTTCGAGCGGGGCGGCTTCAGCCAGGCCTTCAGCTACGGCGGCGACTACATGCCCCTCAGGCTCTACATCCTGCGCGGCCTATCCTTTCTGGTGGGGCCGCTCGGCGGGGCCTTCTACGACCCGGTGCCCGCCGTGACGCGGGCGCTGATCAAGCTCCCGAGCATCCTGGCCCTGCTAGCGACGGTGGCGCTGCTCTACTGGTGGGGCCTGCGCCACGCCGGGCCGCGCCGGGCCGCCCTGATCGCCGGCCTCTACGCCGTGATCCCGCCGGTCTGGATGAACGTGGCCTGGTGGGGCCAGGTGGATGTGCTGCTGGCCCTGCCGATGGCGGCCTCGGTGGCGCTGCTGGATGTTGGGCGGGGGCGCTGGAGCTGGCTCTGCTGGGCCGCCGGGGTGATGGTGAAGCCCCAGGCGATCATCCTGGCCCCGCTGCTCTATGTGCTGACCGTGCGCCGCCACGGGGCGCGCGGGCTTGTCGAGGGCGGCGCCCTGGCGGCCGGGCTGATCGGCCTGGCCTGCGCGCCCTTCGTGCTGATCGGACAGGGGCCGGGGCTCTACCAGGCGGCCGCCGGCTCGGTGGGGCGCTTCCCCCAGGTGACAAACCGGGCCTACAACCTGTGGTGGCTGGTGGCCGAGGATCAGCCGATCTCGGATCTGGTGCAGGTGGCCGGCCTGAGCTACCGCAGCATCGGCTTCGCGCTGGTGGCGCTGGCGGCGGGCCTAGCCTGCCTGGCCGCCCTGCGCCGCCCCGGCGGCCCCTCCCGCGCCGCCGCCGCCGCCGCCCTGGCCATGGCCTTCTTCGCCCTGCCCACCCAGATCCACGAGCGCTACGCCTTCTTCGCCCTGCCCTTCCTGCTGCTCTGCGCCGCCGCCGACCTGCGCGCCCTGGTGCCCTTCCTGCTGCTCACGGTCACCGCCACGGTCAACATCGTCGGCGCGATCCCCGGCTTCTTCCCCGACGCCGAGCGGGTGATCGTGCGCTACCCCATCCCCACCGTGGTGGCCTGGGCGAATATGGCGATCCTCGTCGGCCTGCTGCGCCCGTACGAGAATCCCCCGATGAAGCTAGATGATGACAACCTGTATGATCGGGGCGTGGCCGCGCTGCGCGCGGGGGAGCGCGCCCGCGCCCGCGAGCTGCTGGCGGCGGCGGTGCGGGCCGACCCGCGCAGCGCCGCGGCATGGCTCTGGCTCTCGGGCGCGCTGGACGACCCGGCCAAGCAGCGGGAGTGCCTGGAGCGCGCGGCGGCCCTCGACCCGCAGGACGTGGCGGCGCAGCGGGGGCTTGCGGCGCTGCGCGCGGGGGG
>NZ_JAIEWN010000005.1:0-16804 GCF_019599295.1 Oscillochloris sp. ZM17-4
TTCCAGCGCCGCCTCGTCGCGCACGATGCGCTCGTAGTAGTTGCGCTGCCAGAGGCGGCCAGGAAATGGCGGCCAGCCCTGTGTTTCGACGCCCTGAATATAGGCGTGGGTCGTTAGCGACTTGAATGCGCCGATGACGCCGCCGAGTGCCGGCCCGGGCTGTGCGGCGTTGGAGTGGAGCAAGATGATCCCATGTATATGATCCGGCATCACCACCCACACATCCAGGGTTACATGCGCAAACCGCTCCGGCAATGCCTGCCACTGCGCCGCAGCCATCATCCCAGCCGGGCTGTGCTGCATCGCTCCCATCTCAATGGAGCCAAGCAGCGGTAGCCGACCCTGGACATTGATGGTCACGAAGTAGGCGCCAGGCTGGCTGTAGTCGTACCCACGCAGCCGGATTGACCGACGGTGGTGGCGTTCAGGGTCGTAGGGCATCTATGCGGCCAATTCACTCGCACCGATGGCCCTGCGGCCAACGAACAGGAGGTTACACACGCACGTATGGCATGCCCGGCATTCAACATTCAACATTCAGCATTCAACATTTGCATCGTCCGCTCCACCCCCTCGGCCACGCTGATCACCGGCGCGTAGCCCAGGTCGCGGCGGGCGGCGGCGATGTCGTAGGTCTGCGTGCGGGCCAGGATGGCCACGCTGTAGCGGGTGAGCAGCGGCTCGCGGCCGCTGATCGCGGCGCGGGCCTCCATGGCCGTGGCGGCGGCGAGCATGGCCGGCAGGGGCACGCGCGGCAGGCGCGCGGGGATGCCCAGGCGGGCCAGCACATCGCGGATGAGCGCCCACAGCGGCACGTGCTCGCCGTTGGTGATGTGGTAGGTGCGCCCGACGGCGGCCTCTGCCGTGAGGGCCAGGGCGATCGCGTGGGCCACATTCTCGACGTAGGTCAGATCGACGAGGTTGCGCCCGTGGCCCACCTGCGGCAGGCGGCCGGCGCGGGCGGCGGCGATGATCCTCGGCAGCAGGGCGCGGTCGCCCGGCCCGAAGATCGCCTTGGGCCGCAGAGTGACGGCGGGCACGTCGGGCGCGGCGCGCAGCAGCTCCTCGGCCAAGCGCTTGCTGTGGGCGTAGATCGAGCTTGGCTGGCGCGGGTAGGGCGCATCCTCGGTGGTGAGGACGTGGTCGCGCCCGGTGAAGACGACGGCGGGGGAGGAGATCGCCACCAGACGCGCGACGCCGTGGCGGCGGCAGCCGGCGAGCACGGCGGCGGTGCCGCCCAGGTTGACGGCGAGGAAGTCGCGGCGCGGCCCCCAGGGCGCCGAGAGCGCCCCGGCGTGGACGACGGCGTCGGCCCCGGCGCAGGCGGCGATCACCGCCGGGTGGTCGCGCAGGTCGGCGCGGACGGGCTCGGCCCCGGCGGCGAGCAGGTCGGCGACCTCGGCGAAGTCGCGGCCCATGAGCCGCACGCGGTGGCCGCTATGCAGCAGCAGGCGGGCGGCGTGCCGGCCGAGGAAGCCGGTGCCGCCGGTTATCAGGATGTTCATCGCCGGCAAGTATACACGCAATGCACCATGCAACATGCAAATTTTTGCATGTTGCATGGTGCATTGCGTGTTCCATCATGCCGCGCGCTCCAACGGCCTAGCCGCCACGCTGGCAGCCGCCAGCACCGCATGCCCCAGGGCGTTGATGCTGAGGCCCTTCGGCAGGACGGTGCCCACGCCAAAGCGCAGCGCCGCCGCGCACAGCTCCGGCGAGGCGTCGCTGGTGAGCATCACGATCACCGGGCGAGTCGGCAGCTGCGCCATCAGGCGCGCCGCCTCAAGGCCGCTCATCACCGGCATATTATTGTCCATCAGCACCAGGTCGGGCGCGAGCCGCCGGGTGGCCTCCAGCGCCTCCGCGCCATCGGCGGCCTCGCCGACGATCTCCAGCTCGGGCGCGGCCAGGATCAGGCGCAGCAGGCGACGGAACGGGGCGTCGTCATCGACTATCAGCACACGGGTTGGCGTCACCATGGCGGCCTCCCTGTTGAGAATTAGCTGTACCCGGAGGAACAATCCACCGTGCGTACAGTCTAGCCGCCCAGGCTAAGAGGCCGATGAGGCGCGCCTAAGCGTTGCCTCAATGATCACCCAGGGAAGCGCCAGGGGAAAACAATGTGATGCAGGCAGATGCCTGCATCACATAAAGGCGGACGGGGACGCGCCTTATTACGATCAGGCCGACACATTTACCTTGGTGTCGTGAAACTCGAAGTTCAGCCCGCCCATGGTCGCGATCGTCTCGTGGACCGGGCAGTGCTCGGCGACGCGGCGCAGCGCCTCCTCGCGGTTGCCGTACTCGCCGTGCGGCAGCGTGATCACCGCGCGCAGGTTCGTCAGGCGGGTCGGGCTGTCGGCCTTATCGAAGACGATCGCGACCTCCAGGTCAGTCGCATCGATCCCGACGCGGTTGCAGTACTGCGCGACAAACGCCGCGATGCACGACCCGAGCGACGCGACGAAGATCTCGGGCGGGGTCGGGGCGCGGTCGCTGCCGCCCATCGACGGCGGCACGTCGATTGTCAGCTTGTGATTCCCCATCTGGCTCTCGAAGAGCATCTCGCCGACCAGACGGGTGCTGATGGTTCCCATATCAGACTCCTTTGGGCTATGTGTATTCGCGGCGCCCGTGGGCGATGCTGCACGCCGGGACAATCGGGCACCGTGCGCTCATGGTAGTGCGCGGATGCCCTGAAGAGTAGGGGCATCGCATCAGCCGACGGTTGCTCTTCAACAACATCCGGGCGATCACTGCGTGTTGTATTGGGTTTGGGCGGCTTCGCCGCCCAAACAGCGACTCATCGCTGCTGGCGGCGGCGAACCTCTGGGGCGGCCTGTATGTCTGGGGCCTCGCCGACGGCGCGCTGCGTGAGACAAGGCCCGAGACAAAGGGCCGCCGCATCCGCTCGCTGGCGTACCCAGAGACATCCCGCCGCGCGCGCCTGCCGGTCATGCTCTCCGAGTCGATCCACAGCCAGACGCGGCGCGCGCTCGCGCCGAGCGGGAGGATCCTGGCATCCAGCTTCGGCGCGGTGGATGTCAAGGTCGCGCCGTACCGGGGCACGGCGGAGCTGGGCAGGCTGGAACCCGGCGCCTACGATGGCCTCACGCCCGGCGTCACCACGCTGGCCTGGTCGGCCGACTCGCAGGTGCTGGCGATGGCGGGGCGGGGCTGGGCCGGGGCCTGGCTGCCCCTCGCGCCGAGCCCCAGCTTCTACGCGGCGGCGCTGCCCTCCCGCGAGGAGGTGAGCGGGCTGGCCGTGCTCGGCGGCTCCCGGCAGATTCTCTACGCCAGGGGCCGCGGCGTCGCCGCGCTGGAGCTGCCGCAGCAGCCGCTGTCGCCCCGGCTCTCGCCATGGCAGATCTTCATGAGCGCGCTGCCGCCGGCCAAGCCGGGCCTCCAGGCCAGGCACGAGTGGAGCTGGGACGTGACCCAGTGGGGCTACAAGGGGGTTCATACCTACGAGGGGTGTCTGCTCTGGTTCAGCCACAGCCACAACCCGCACGCGGGCGGCGGGGCCTCGGAGCAGAGCTTCGCCAGATTCCTGAAGGACGGCCCGGCGCACCCCATCCCCGAGCCGCAGCTCGTGGAGCTCTGCCATGCCGTGCGGGCGCTGGCCGAGGCCACGGGCTGAGGCCACGCGGGCTCGCGTAGAATGGGCGACCGAGCCAAGCGAACATCACACCGAGGGGGGCTACCGCATGCTCAGCTGGCTACGCCTGATCCTGGTCGGCCTCGTGGCGATCGAGCACATCTACATCCTGTACCTGGAGATGTTCGCCTGGACGACGCCGCGGGTGCGGCGGATCTTCGGCACGACGTCGGCCTTCGCCGAGGAGTCGAAGGCCCTGGCGGCGAACCAGGGCCTGTACAACGGCTTCCTGGCCGCCGGGCTGCTGTGGGGGCTGGCCCACCCCGACCCGGCCGTCGGCCTCCAGATCCAGCTCTTCTTCGTGCTCTGCGTGATCGTCGCCGCGATCTACGGCGGCCTCACCGCGAAGCGCTCGATCCTCTACGTCCAGGGCGGGCCGGCCCTGCTGGCCCTGCTCGCCGTGATCTTTTTGAGATAGACAAGGCACGGCCCCGATGAGCTTCGCTCATCGGGGCCGTGCCTATCTCAAGCTACTCCCCGTCAACCTCCACATCCCCGCTGGTGGTCGAGATCGTCAGGGCACCCTCGCCCGCGCCGAGGGTTCCGCTCAGACGCCGCCGGTCCTGCTGCGTGTCGCGCAGCTCCAGGTCGCTCGACAGGTCGCCGCTGACGGTGCTCACGTTGAGGGCGAGGTCGGATGCGGAGGGCAGGCGCAGCTGGACATCGCCGGAGATCGTGCTGATCGTGCCGGCCAGGGCGCCGGTGGCATCGACATCGCCGCTGGTCGTCTCCAGATCAAGCTGGGCCTCGCGCAGGCCGCGCAGGCTGATGTCGCCAGAGATCGTGTGGGCACGCAGCGGGCCGCTCGCGCCCTCCAGCCAGATATCGCCGCTGACCGTCTCGACCTGCGGGCCGCTGAAGGCGCCGGACATATGCACATCGCCGCTGGTGCTGCTGACGCTCAGGTGGCCGGAGCTGTCGGACAGGGCGATGTCGCCGCTGACCGTGGCGAGGCTGCCGGAGGCGCGCAGGCCGTCGGCCACAATCTCGCCGCTGGCCGTCTGCACATCGAGGGCGAGGCCGTCGGGCACGCCGATGCGCAGGTCGACGTAGGGCGAGCGGCCGATGAAGCTGGGCAGGCCGGCGGCGCGCCGAACCTCGACGGTGAGCGTGTCGCCGCTCTGGGTGATCTGCACATCGAGCCGGTCGAGCGCGGCGCGGGCCGCGCCGGCGTTCCAGCCGAAGCCGTGGCGCACCGCGGCGACGGTGACGCTGTCGCCGGGGGCGCGCTCCAGGGAGATAGTGTCGTTGGCCCCGCGCACCACCAGGCGCGCGGCGGCGAAGCTCTGGGGCGGCGCGTCGGCGCTGCGCTCCATAAAGCCCAGGCCCACGCCGAAGATCGAGCCGCGGCTGGTCAGCTCAAACACCAGCCAGATCACGCCGACGACGAGCAGCAGGATGCCCCAGCGTCGGGCGGGGCTGCCGGAATAATACGTCTCGTCCGGGTTCGCCGGGCGGGGCGGGGTGTCAGTTTGCATCGTTACCCTCCTCACTAGCATCGCTGAGGATGTGACGCGGGGACGGGGGGGAGTGTTGCAGCCCCGTATTGGCGGTATACTGAGAGGGGAAGCTCCCGGCGCAGCGGATACACGCTTGCGGATTTCGCACCTCTGTGCTAGGATGAGGCGTAGGCACAACATATGACAACGGCACCTGAGATGAGAACAACCTTCGCGCACTACAAGGCAGACGCCCATAACTGGATCACGCTGGCAAGCGGCGAGTTCTACCCTGATATCCTGATTGATGCCTGCCTGCTCTATGCTCCGGTGCTAGAGATATTTGGGCGTCTTGTCCGTACATCTGAGTCGTCCGAGCGCCTATTCATGCAGATCGCCGATATACGCGAGGGCTGGATGCGTATCCAGCTCTCACGCGTCTTCAAGCGTTATGTGAGCCCTGGCACGCCTGTCGAGATGCTGAAGAAGAAGTCACAGGCTGCCCAGATCTGCGCGAGCTACCGGGATGAGTTCCGCCCGATCCACGAGGTTCAGGCTGCCTTTTCGAGTCGCCCGATCCCCGACGAACCGTTATGCGCGCTGCTCTGGGAGTACAAAGATCGCGGGAAGAAGGGCTATGATCTGACTGAGCGATTCTTTACGCTCTTCAGATCACGTTTCCCTGACCTCCCGCTCATTGGGCCAGAGCGCGCAGGGCGCGATGTCCTGCTTGGCAAGGTATTCAGCGAGTACCCCAACCCCAAGCGGCCAGTCGACTTCATTATCTATGATGAGCGAAAAGCGACTATTCTGGCCGTCGGCCTCGCACGCTACGACTCGGATCGCGGCGGAGCCCAGGAGGATGATCGCACAGGCGGGTATCGCGACTGCGCGCGAGAGATTCTCACCTACGCCCAGCAGCATGATCTACCGACGAAGGTTATCTTTCTCAACGATGGCCCCGGGCTACTTCTCGGCTCAATGTGGAACGACTATGCTGCGATTGAAGAGGCTTGGGGCGGTAAAGTGCTGATCACCACATTACGGATGGTGCCGGAGCGAATCAGCGCCTCATGGCTCTACATAGGAGATATTCTCTAATGGCGACCGGAAACCCAAAGACAAAATGGATCGCGCAGGGAGATTCTCTCGTGAGTCATGAGCAGCTGCCAGCAGGTGTCACCCTCAGCTATGTAGGAAAGACATCTGAACAGGAGGTGCTGGCAACGCCACCGGGCAATGTGCTATCAATATGGACAGCGCACCCCGAATCACCAAACCGACTCTACTATGGAGATAATCTGCCGCTGCTCGCCACTCTTGTGCGCGACAGCAGTGTCAGAGGGCAGGTCAAACTGATCTACATTGACCCACCCTTCGCCACAAACAGTGTCTTTCACTCGCGCGACCAGGCAGACGCCTATCAAGATCTGCTGGTCGGGGCGAGCTTTATTGAGTTCATGCGCAAGCGGCTCATCCTACTCAGAGAGTTGCTCTCAGAAGACGGCTCAATCTATGTGCATCTTGACGAAAACATGGCCTTTCACATCAAAATTATTATGGATGAGGTCTTCGGGCCGCAAAACTTCCGCAATTGGATCACAAGAAGAAAATGCAGCCACAAGAACTACACAAAGAAAACCTATGGCAACATCGCCGACTACATCTTGTTCTACACAAAGTCAGACACCTACGTATGGAATCGCCCCGTTGAGGCGTGGACAACGGAACGCTCGATAAAAGAGTACACGAATATAGAGGAGGGGACAGGCCGCAGGTACAAGAAGGTGCCGGTACACGCGCCCGGCACGCGCAACGGAGAGACGGGCAAACCCTGGCGCGGCGTGCCCCCCCCGACCGGCAAGCACTGGCAGTACACTCCAAAGACACTCGATGAGATGGACGCGCGCGGGGAAATCTACTGGTCGCCGACTGGGAATCCACGCCGAAAGATCTACCTCGACAAGAGCGAAGGCGTGCCCGTGCAAGATATCTGGTATGACTTCCGCGACACGAGAAACCAGAATGTACATACCACCGGCTACCCCACCGAGAAGAACCCACACCTGCTTGAGCGGATTATCCAGGCCTCCTCGAACCCAGGCGATCTGGTGCTCGACTGCTTCAGCGGGTCAGGCACCACCCTTGCTGTCGCAGATGTGCTCGGCCGCCAGTGGATAGGTATCGACAGGAGCCGGGAGGCGATCAGCGCAACGCTGCGGCGCTTCACCAAAGGCACCGAGCGCATGGGCGATTTTGTTGATCGCACGGACACAACACTCAGCACGATGAGCCCGTCCGAGCAGCAGCTTGGCCTATTTGCCGATGAGAATCGCTCAGTGACAGAGCTACACAATCACCGGATCAACAGCTTTACGCTCTATAGCGGCGGGCATAATGGCGAAGATTTGAGCGAGTGGCGGGAGCTTTTAGGGCCTGCACAAGCTTGAGCCGAACGAGCTGGCCGGGGCGCGGCTGGCAGGCGTGACACTGCACCGGGCGGAGGGGCGGGTTGAGGTAGCGTGACACGATGCCGATCCTGATCGATGGACACAACCTGATCGGGCAGATGCGCAGCATCAGCCTGGGCGACCCGGACGACGAGGCGCAGCTGGTGATGATCCTGCGCAAGTACGCCACCAAGAAGCGCGGGCGCAAGGTCGTCGTCATCTTCGACGGCGGGGTCTACGGGCACCCGGACAACCTGAACGGCTACGGGGTGGAGGCGCGCTTCGCGAAGTCGCCCTCGGACGCCGACAGCGAGCTGATCCGGCGCATCCGGGCGGTGCGGCGGCGCGACGAGTGGCACGTGGTCAGCTCGGACAATGCGGTGGCGGGGGCGGCCCGCGCCCAGGGCGTGCCGGTGATCAGCGCGCAGGAGTTCGCCCGCCGCCTGGAGGCGCTCGACGCGCCCCGTCCGAGCGTGTCGATGCGCGAGAAGCGCAACGACCGCCCGCTGAGCAAGGCTGAGATCGCCGAGTGGATGCGCCTCTTCGGCGTGAGCGAGGATGAGGATGACGACGACGATGCGTACTGAGTCCAACCGGCGCTCGTGGAACGCCGTGGCCCCGGCCCACCAGAGCCACCGCCCCGGCCAGGCGGCCTTCCTGCGCGCTGGCGGGCTGACGCTCTTCCCCGAGGAGCGCGAGCTGCTCGGCGAGCTCGCCGGCCTGCGGCTGCTGCACCTGCTCTGCAACGCCGGCCAGGACACGCTCAGCCTGGCGTCGCTCGGCGCCGCGGCCACCGGGGTGGACATTAGCGACGAGGCGATCGGGATCGCCCGCCAGCTCAGCGAGGATTCTGGCATCCCCGCGCGGTTCGTGCGCGCCGATGTCTACGACTACCTGGCCGAGGCCGCCGGCGCGCAGTTCGACCGGATCTACCTCGGCTATGGCGCGATCTGCTGGCTGCACGACCTGGCCGGCTTCGCGCGGGGCGTGGTGGACATCCTCGCCCCCGGCGGGCGGCTGGCCCTGATGGAGTTCCACCCGGCCTCGAACATGCTCAGCCCGAGCTGGCGGCTGGCCCACGGCTACCCGCAGGGCGGGGCGCTGCTGGAGCTGGACGGCGTGGGCGACTATGTGGGCGCGGCGGGCGATGGGCTGGCCCCGGCCGGATTCGCCCCCGGCGCCGGGGGCTTCGTCAACCCGCACCCCTGCTACCTCTACCGCTGGGGCGTCGGGGAGGTGGTGAGCGCCCTCGCCGGGGCCGGCCTGCGCATCCTGACCCTGCGCGAGTACTGCTATGTCAATGGCGAGCGGCCATTCGACGCTATGCGCCCCGGCGAGGGCCGGCGGATGTACCCGCCCGAGGGCGCGCCCGATGTGCCGCTGATGTACGGCCTCGCCGCCGAGAAAGGCTAGCCCATGAGCCCCGACCGCATCATCCTGGAGGGCATGATCTTCTTCGGCCACCACGGCACGCGCCCCGAGGAGACGACCCTCGGCCAGCGCTTCGTGGTCGATGTGGCCCTGCACCTCGACCTGCGGGCCGCCGGCGAGAGCGACGATCTGGATCTGACGGTGGACTACAGCCAGGTGTACCGGGCGGCCCGCGCCATCGTCGAGGGGCCGCCGCTCAAGCTGACCGAGGCCGTCGCCGAGCGGATCGCCGCCGCCGTGCTGGCCGATCACCCGCTCCTCCACGCCGTCGAGGTGCGCGTGCGCAAGCCCAATGTGCGCCTCGACGACACGGTCATGGCCGGCTCCGTCGTCGAGATCCTGCGCCGCAGGGAGCGCCGCGAGCGGGGGGGCCGCACATGACTCTCCCCCGCGTCACCCTCTGCTACGCCCAGACGCTCGACGGCCGCACGGCCACCGCCTCGGGCAGCTCGCAGTGGATCAGCGGGCCGGAGAGCCTGCGCTTCTCCCACGGGCTGCGGGCCAGCCACGACGCGATCATGGTCGGGGTGGGCACCGTGCTCGCCGACGACCCGCGCCTGACGGTGCGCCTGGCCGAGGGGCGCGACCCGCTGCGGGTGGTGGCCGACAGCCGCCTGCGCACGCCGCCGGACGCCGCCGTGCTGCGCGACGGCGCGGGCGCCGGGACGATCCTGGCCCACACGGGCCGCGCGCCGGCGGATCTGCGGGCGGCACTGGAGGCGACCGGCGCGACGCTGCTGGATCTGCCCGATGCGCCCGGCGGCGGCGTCGCGCTTGCCGCGCTGCTCATGGCCCTGGACGCGCGCGGCGTCCGGTCGCTGATGGTGGAGGGCGGGGCGCGCCTGATCACCGCCATGCTGCGGATGCGGCTGGCCACCCACATGGCCGTCACCCTCGCGCCGAAGATCCTCGGCGCGGGCACCGACGCCGTGGGCGACCTGGGCATCGCCCGCCTGGGCGACGCCTACAGCCTGGCCGATGTGGACATCACGCCCTACGGCGCGGACCTGGTGATCGCGGGGAGGGTTGTCTACCCATGAGCGAGACTATCAGTGCCCGCGCCGTCTGGTTCGCCGGCCCGCGCGCCGTGGAGATCCGCGCGGAGCGGGTGCCCCCGCCGGGGCCGGGCCAGATCCGGGTGCGGGCGATCGCCTCGGCGATCAGCCACGGCAGCGAGATTCTGGTCTACCGTGGCCAGGTTGACCCCGATCTGCCGCTGGATCTGCCGACCCTGGCCGGCGGCTTCGGCTTCCCGATCAAGTATGGCTACGCCAGCGTCGGCGAGGTCATCGATGTCGGGCCGGGCGTGGCCGGGCTCGCCGTGGGCGACCACGTCTTCTGCCTGCACCCGCACCAGAGCGTCTACCTGACGCCGGCGGGGCTGGCTATGCGCCTGCCCGAGGGGCTCGACCCGGCCCTGGGCGTCTTCTGCGCGAACCTGGAGACGGCGCTGAATATCGTCCACGACACGCCGCTGCGCCTGGGCGAGACGGCGGTCGTCTTCGGGCAGGGCGTGGTCGGCCTGCTGGTGACGCAGCTGCTGCGCATGGCCGGGGCGGCGCGGGTGCTCGCCGTGGAGCCGGCGGAGAGCCGGCGCGGCCTGGCCCTCGCGGCGGGGGCCGACGCCGCCCTGGAGCCGGGGCCTGATCTGCCGGAGCGGCTGCGCGCCGCCAACGGCGGGCGCGCAGCCGACGTGGCCGTCGAGGTCAGCGGGGCGCCGGCCGCGCTCCAGGGCGCCATCGCGTGCGTGCTCGACGAGGGCACTGTCGTGGTGGCCTCCTGGTACGGGCGCAAGCCGGTGACGCTCGACCTGGGCGGGCACTTCCACCGCGGGCGGGTCACGCTGCGCGGCTCGCAGGTGGGCCGGCTCAGCCCCGGCCTCGCCCCGCGCTGGGACCACGCCCGCCGCTCTGAGGCGGTGGCCGCCCTGCTGCCGCGCCTGCGCCTGGCCGAGCTGATCAGCCGGCGCATGCCCCTGGAGCGCGCCGCCGAGGCCTACGCCCTGGTGGACTCCGGGGCCGAGGGGGTGGTGCAGGTGGTGCTGGCGTATAATCTATGAAAGGGTGCCTACAATGTACGAGATCGGCGTGAGCGCCCAGTTCGAGGCGGCCCACCGGCTGGTTGGCGACTTCGGCCCGGCCACCCGCATGCACGGCCACAGCTACCGGATCGAGGCCGCCGTCGATGGCCCCGAGCTGAAGCCCGACGGCACCCTGATCGACATCAGCATCCTCCAGGGGGCTGTGGCCGCCCTGGTGGCCGAGCTGCACTACCGCGACCTCGGCGAGGTGCCGGGGCTGGCCGGCATCAACACCACCGCCGAGAACCTGGCGGGCTACTGCTGGCGCCAGCTCGCCGACGCGCTGCGCGGCCGGGGGCTGCGCTCGCTCACCGTGCGGATCTGGGAGAACCCGGGGGCGTACGCCGCGTTCGCGGCGGAATTATGAATGTGGAATGTGGAATGGATCAACATTCCACATTCCACATTCCACATTCCACATTTACTATGCGCATCTGCTTCATCACCGTGGGCGACACATCCCGGCTCACCGGCGGCTACCTGTACCACCGCGAGGTCTTCGCGCGGCTGCGGGTGAGCGGGGCGATCGTGGACGAGGTCGTGGCCTCGGCGGCCGACGTGGCGGCCCAGCTGGCGGCGGCGCCCGGCCTGGGCGAGCGGATCACGCCCCGCCGCTATGACGTGCTGCTCGTGGACGCCCTGGCCCGCGCGGCCGTGGCCCCCTGGCTCGACGCATGGCGGGCCAGCCGGCCCCTGGTGGCCATGGTCCACGAGCTGCCGTCGGTGGCCTCGGGCCAGCAGGACTCTCGCGAGCTGGAATGGGAGTCCCCGCTGCTGCGGGCCGACTGGCTGATCGCCGTGAGCCGCCACGGCGCGGGGATCCTCACCGGCCGCGGCGTGCCCCGCGAGCGGATCATGGTCGCCCCCGGCGGCTACGACCGGCTGGAACCTGCTCCCCTCACCCCCCAACCCCCTCTCCCACCAGGGGAGAGGGGGAGCCGGACAGCATTCCAATGCAGAGTCCTGCCGCCTGCCGCCTGCCGTCTGCCCGCCCCTAACTCCCCTGGTGGCGGATGGGCTGGGGGCGAGGGGGATCCGGGCCTGCGCGCACTCTGCGTGGCCCAGTGGATCCCGCGCAAGGGGATCGTCGAGCTGGTGCGGGCCTGGGGGCGGGCGGCGCGGCCGGGCGATGTGCTGGAGCTGGTGGGCGAGCCCAACGCCGACCCGGCGTACGCGGCGGAGGTGCGGGCGAGCATCGCGGCCACGGGCGCGCGGGTGGCCGTGCGCGGGGCGGTGGGCGACGCCGAGCTCGCGGCGGCCTACGCCGGGGCCGACCTCTTCGCCCTGCCGACGCGCTACGAGGGCTACGGCATGGCCTTCGCCGAGGCGCTCGCCCACGGGCTGCCCGTCGTCTCCTGCGCCGTCGGCCCGCTGCCCGATCTCGTCGGCCCCGACGCCGGCCTGCTGACGCCCGCCGGCGACGAGGCCGCCCTGGCCGAGGCGATCTCCCGGCTCCTGGGCGACCCGGCGCTGCGCGCGCGCATGGCCGCCGCCGCCCGCGCCCGCGCCGCCGATCTGCCCACCTGGGATCACACATCGGACCGGGTGGCCAACGCCCTGGGCGCGGCGATCATAGGGCGGAACAGAAAATGATGATTGGTATGTGCGTGCGAGCTTCGCTCGCACGCACATACCAATCATCATCTTTTACCGTGTCACGCCCCTACGCGATCGCGCGGATGGAGCGCCGGCGGGCCGAGTAGTAGAGCGCGACGACGTTGTAGACCATGTGGAAGAGGTAGGTGAAGGGGAACAGCGTGAACAGGGCCAGGCCCAGGCTGGCGTGGAAGAAGACGATCCCCGGCACCACATCCAGGCGGGCCAGCAGCTCGGTCCAGATGATCGCGAAGATCAGCAGCCGCACCGCCAGGCGATCCCAGGTGAGCCGGCCCTTGACCCGCACCCCCGCCGATGCGCGGTCAATGTCGGCGACCACCGCCGCATTGCGCCGGGTCAGCAGCGTGAACAGCAGGTGCAGGTTGCCCAGCACCGCGAAGATCACCGCCACCCAGGTGATCGCCAGGAAGACCGGCGCGAAGCCGCCGAAGAGGAAGTGCGCGGCCAGCTCCTCGCCGTTGCCGAAGACGATCGTCAGCAGGTTCGCCGGCGTGTAGTTGAAGCTCTCGGCGGTCTGGAGGGCGATGTCGGGCACCGGCTGGCCCAGCGCGATGCGCGCCAGCAGGATCAGCGTCGAGATGCTGTAGCCCGTCACCTCGGTGATGATCGCGGCGTGGTAGAGCGCGTAGCCCCGGCTCCAGGTGCGGTTGGCCTTCTGGTGAAAGTGCGTCACCGGGCCGATCAGCACCTCGGCGGCCCCCTTGATCATCCCGAGGTTGCTGCTCGTCACCGGGAAGGTCCGGTTGCGCCCGCGCGCCGTGCGGTAGACGAACATCGCCTTCACCCAGCGGCCCATGCGCAGCGCCACGCCGCCGAAGAAGAGCAGCAGCGCGATCGGCGTGTAGATGTTGAGGAATGTCTCCATCATTGGCCTCTCTTAACGATTGCAGATTGCCGATTGTAGATTGCAGATTGCATTGATGCTAGCGCCCAACCATCATGCTGCCATGCTGCCCATCGACCGGCCCGCCGCGATCTCCCTGAACGCGTCCAGCTTCTGGGCCGCATCGGGGTTCGCGCTGAAGTAGCGCTTCACCACATCGTCGGCCGCCAGCCACTTCAGCAGTCCCTCGCCGAGCGAGCTCTGGAGGAACTCGACCGTCTTGCCCGACGCGCTGTGCTCGCGCAGAAACGCCGCGTCCCGCCCGCGCAGCTGCATCGGCGTGCGGAAGCGGTCCAGCTCGCCGCGGCGCTCCAGGCCGGCGTAGGCCGCCTCGTACACCAGCTCGAACATCATCGTCGAGGGCCGCTCGCCGGGGGCCTGCGTGCCGAGCGTGTAGGTCTTGCAGACATCGTCGAGCGTGAGCATACAGACCACGCAGGGCGTGACGACATAGTCGGCGCCGGTGTTCTTGATCTGGTTGGCCTTGAAGACCGAGGCCTGCCGGCGCAGCGGCGTATTCTCGGGCAGGCGCAGGCCGCCGGCCCCGCCGTTGCAGCAGTAGTTGTGCTCGCGGTTCGGCGTCATCTCAATAAAGTTCGTCGCGCACTGATCAAGCAGGCTGCGCATCAGGTCGGCCTGGCCGGCCAGCCGCGTCGAGTGGCAGGGGTCGTGCAAGGTGATCGCCTTATCGCTCTTCTCGACCGGCAGCACGCCCTGCTCGATCGCCTCAAGCAGCACCGCGTCGAAGAGCACGATCGGGAACTTGAAGGGCCGGCCGAGCAGCTCCTGGGCCTCGAAGAACATCGAGCGCGTGTCGCAGCCACACTCGGCGACCATCACCTGCTTCACGCCGAGCCGCTCGGCCTCGGCCTCCCAGGCCTCCAGGATCGCCCGCGTCAGCTCGTGGTGGACAATAATATGATCGGCCTCGGTGCCCGTCTCGGCAATGCGCGAGGAGACCGTGTAGTTCACATCGGCCGCGTTGAGCAGCTCCATCACATTGGTGGCGTAGTCGGGGATCTTGGTGTTGGCCGCCGATGGGCAGACAAACAAGGTCTCGGCGCCGTGGATGTCAACCGGGAGCTCGACCTGCTTGTGGCTGAGGAAGAGGCTGTAGCGGGTGAGCACCTGCGGCACGCTGAGGCCGAAGCTGTGGTTCACCGTCTCCAGGTTCTTGATGATCGAGCCGAGGGTCGGGTTCTCATGGCTCAGGCCGGAGTCGGTGTAGGCGGCGCGGGCCATGCGCACCACGCTGCGGGTGCTGAGGCCGGCGGGGCAGGCGAGGGTGCAGCGCCCGCAGGCGGTACACTGCCAGAAGGAGGCCATGTGCTCGCGCAGGTCGGCCGTGGTGGGCGTGGGGACGAGGCCGAGCGCCCCGCCGATCTTGCCCTCAATCGTCATGTAGCGCCGGTAGATGTCGCGGACAAAGTTTGTCTTGTAGGTCGGGTGAAGTTTCTCGTCCTCCGTCGCGAGATACCATGCGCACGCCTCCCCGCAGAGCTTACAGTCCATGCATGCCTCAAGGTTCACCACATCCTCGGGCGTCATGTGCGCTTCGAGCGACGCGACGAATCGCCCCATCGTTTGATCCATGCTCGTCTCCTTTATACCCTGGGGGGGTATGGCTTTTATGTATTTTTAATTATAATATTGAGATCTCAAATATGTCAATGTAGTACAAAAAAGTACACAAAACGTCATAAGGCCCTTATGCGCGCAGAGCGCAGAGCCACAATCAACGCCGCCGATCTATCGGCTATCGGCTATCGGCTATCGGCTATTTTCACCCCAGGTGGCCCATGCGCTCGCGCTTGGCGGCGATGTAGGGCAGGTTGTGGTGGTTCGGCGCGATGTGCAGCGGGACGCGCTCCACCACCTGCACTCCGTGGCGCTCCAGGCCGGCGATCTTGGCCGGGTTGTTGGTGATCAGGGCGATCTGACTCACCCCCAGGCTATGCAGCACCTCGGCGGCGCCCTGGTAGTCACGCATGTCGTCGGGCAGGCCCAGGGCGCGGTTGGCGTCCACCGTGTCGAGGCCCTGCTCCTGGAGGGCGTAGGCCCGGATCTTGTTCGCCAGCCCGATCCCGCGGCCCTCCTGGCGCAGGTAGAGCAGCACCCCGCGCCGCGCCGCCTGGAGCATGCCCATGCTCAGGGCCAGCTGCTCGCCGCAGTCGCAGCGGTGCGAGCCGAACACATCGCCGGTCAGGCACTCCGAGTGCAGCCGCGCCAACACGGGCGCCCCGTCGCCAACCTCGCCCACCGTCAGCGCCACGTGCTCCGCGCCCGCCGCGTCGGCGAAGACATGCATCTCAAACGACCCGTGCCGCGTCGGCAGGGCCGCGCGGGCCACCAGCTCGACGGTGGGATGGTGCAGCTTCTCGGTCATCGCTCCCCCGATCTCTAGGTATAGAGGGGGCATTGCAGACAGGGATTGCCCTCCCTGCAATGCCCTCTTAACGTGTCATCTCGCCTGAGCGGCGCAGCGCCCCCCAGGCCACCAGCAGCGCCGCGCCCGCCAGCAGCCCCCCGCTGAGGTAGGGCGCCGCCTGGCCGGCCCGGTCGTAGAGCAGCCCGGCAAGGGCCGGGCCAAGCACCAGGGTCAGGCTGAGCAGCGCCTGCATCCCGCCCATCAGCGCGCCCTGCCCGCCCGCGCCGGCCCGCCGCGAGACCAGGCTGGAGAGGGCGGGGATGGCCAGCCCGCTGCCCAGGGCCATCGCGCCCACCAGCGGGTAGAGCTGCCAGCCCTGGCCGGCCAGGGCCACCGCCGCCAGGCCGGCAGACATGATCGCCAGGCCGCCCAGCGCCAGGCGGGCCTCGCCCAGCCTCGGCTGGAGCCGGCCGATCAGGAAGCCCTGTGTGAAGACGGCGCAGACCCCGACGAAGGCGAAGAAGCCCCCGTTCTGGGCCGGCCCCCAGCCAAAGCGCTCGCTGCTGAAGAGCGCGAAGTTGCTCTGGAGCCCGGCGAAGGCCAGGTTCAGCAGGAAGATCGTCAGCAGCAGCGGGCGCACGCGCGCCGCCGAGACGGCGTCGGCCAGCCGGCGGATGAGGGCCAGCGGGTCCAGCGGGTGGGCCGAGCGCCGCTCGGCGGGCAGCGACTCGGGCAGCGCCGCCAGGGCGTAGACGACGTTGAGCAGGGCCAGGCCGGCGGCCGCGAAGGCCGGCGCGCGCAGGCCGTAGGCGCTCAGCAGGCCGCCCAGGGCCGGGCCGAGCATCAGCCCCAGCCCGAAGGCCGCCCCCACCAGCCCC
>NZ_JAIEWN010000005.1:16904-33569 GCF_019599295.1 Oscillochloris sp. ZM17-4
CAGGCCCGAGACCGCCAGGCACAGGATGAGCACCGGCCGGCGGCCGACCCGGTCGGACAGGGAGCCGAGGAGGGGCGCGGCCAGCAGCTGCATCAGGGCGTAGAGCGAGCTGAGCAGGCCGATCAGCAGCCCGTCCCGCCCCGGCACCAGGAAGGGCAGCAGCGGCACGATCATCCCGTAGCCGAGCATATCGACGAACACCGAGAAGAAGACGATCAGCAGCGGGGATGCGCCGCGCAGGCGGGTGATGATCGCGCTCACGGGCGGGCGACCTCGGCGATCAGGCGGGCGGCCTCGGCCAGCGCGGCGGCGGACACGGCTTCGCCCCCGTCGGGCCAGATGGCCTGGCCGATCTGGACGCACACACGCACCGGGAAGCGCCGCGGCCAGATCAGCTGGATGATCGCCGCCAGCCACTGGCGATCCTGCGGGGCGCGGCGCAGCCGGGCCAGCGGGTGGGCCAGGGCCTGCGGCGAGAGCACCCCGCCGACGATCGCCGGCACCACGGCGGCCCCCCCGGCCAGGCGGGCGAACAGATCCACGCTCGACGACCAGCCGGCGAGCGAGTCGGCGGCCCCGGACAGGGCGCGGGGGTCAGGCTCGATCCGGCCGGCCGGGAAGGTGAGCAGCGCGCCGCCGGCGCGCAGGTGGCGGGCGGCCTCGCGCACCGCCGCCATGCGCCGGGACGGACCATCGCCCATCGGGATCATGCGCGCCGCGATCTGCGGCAGGGCGCGCAGGAAGGCCCGGTCGGCGGCGAGCACCCGCAGGTCGGGCCGCCCGATGGCGGCGGCGAGGGCGCAGGCGTCGAGCAGGCCGGGGTGGTTGGCGATGATCAGCAGGGGGCCGGCGGGCGGGGGCTGCGGGCCGCGCAGCTCCAGGCGCGCGCCGAGCTGGCCGGCCATCCAGGCCCCGCCGGTGCCCAGCCCCCCCGCGCCGACCATGGCGTCCATGCGGGCGAGCTGGCGGGCGAAGCGCAGCGCCGACGGGCGGCAGATCAGCTCCAGCGGGCCGCGAAGGCCGGCGTCGCGCGGGAGGCCGAACGCCGAGAGGATGTCGGCGGTGTTCAGCCAGATCAGATCGGCCAGAGATGCCGGGGTGGCCGGATCGACGGCTGGTAGCATAGAGACCATACAGCCCGGCGGTGAACCGCCGAATATAAGCAGGAATTCCTTGTGCATGATACCACGATAAATACCGCACTGAAGCCATATTCGTATGCTACAATGCGCATTATAGGTCGAACGAAACAAAAGGAGCCACAGATGCCTACGGTCGTCATCAACGGCGTCGCGATGGAGGCGGATCTTGGCGAGCGACTGATCGACGTGGCCCGGCGCAACGGCGCCCACGTCGGCTTCGTCTGCAACGGGGCCGGGATCTGTCAGACATGCCAGTGCCAGGTGCTGTCCGGGGCCGATCTCCTCAGCCCCGTGAACCCGTCCGAGCAGGCGTGGCTGTCCGAGAGCCGGCTGAGTGAGGGGCACCGCCTGGCCTGTAAGACGACTCTCGACCGGGCCGGCACCGTCGAGATGCGCTCCAAGGCAGAGGATCTGCGCCAGAAGGTGTTCGCGACGATCAGCCCGCCCGCCGGCTCAAACCCGATCGCAGAGCTCGGGCCGCTGGCCCAGTACGTCACGCGTATGCTCGCCGACGAGGTCTTGCGCTTCCCACTCAACGCGATCAACGCGTTCAGCCACCTCAAGCCGCGCGATCTCACGTGGCCCTTCCGGGATCTCGACCGCTATATGTCCGACGTGGCGCGCGTGGCCTCCAGCAGCACGCGGCAGCCCCGCGAGAGCGAGGCGCAAGAGAAGGCATCCTGATGCCTGGGGCGCGGGTAGATTCGCCGCCCCGCCCCCTCACCAGGAGAGAAGCACCATGCGCCTCCTGATCATCGGCGGCACGATCTTCCTCGGCCGCCACCTCGTCGATGCCGCCCTGGCCCGCGGGCACCAGATCACGCTCTTCCACCGCGGCCAGCACGGCGTCGAGCTGTTCCCCGAGGCCGAGCGCCTGCGGGGCGACCGCGACGGCGACCTGGCCGCGCTGGCGGGCCGCAGCTGGGACGCGGTGATCGACACCTGCGGCTACATCCCGCGCCACGTGCGCGCCACAGCCGAGCTGCTCGCACCCAGCGTCGGCCACTACACCTTCATCTCGTCGATCTCGGTCTACCCCGAGTACAGTAAGGTCGGCATCGATGAGTCCGACCCGGTGGGCACCCTGGACGACCCGGCCATCGAGCAGGTGACGGGGGAGAGCTACGGGCCGCTGAAGGCGCTCTGCGAGCGGGCCGCCGAGGCGGCCATGCCCGGCCGCACGCTCAACATCCGCCCCGGCCTGATCGTCGGCCCCCACGACCCGAGCGACCGCTTCACCTACTGGCCGGCCCGCGTGGCCCGCGGCGGCCGCTACCTCGCCCCCGAGCGCCCCGGCTATCTGGTGCAGATCATCGATGTGCGCGACCTGGCCGCCTGGACGATCCGCATGGTCGAGGCGGGGGCCACCGGCGTCTACAACGCCACCGGCCCCGAGCAGCCCCTGGCCCTCGGCGACATCCTCAACACCTGCCGGGAGATCGCCGGCAGCGACGCCGAGCCGGTCTGGGCCGACGCAGCGCGCCTGAAGGCCGCCGGCGTGGCCCCCTGGGTCGAGCTGCCGCTCTGGGTGCCCGAGGAGCCCGACACGCTCGGCTTCTCGCAGATCAACTGTGGCAAGGCCATCGCCGCCGGGCTGCGCTTCCGCCCCCTGGCCGAGACGGTCGCCGACACCCTGACGTGGGCGCGCGCACGCCCGGCCGACCACCAGTGGCGGGCCGGCATCGCCGCCGACAAAGAGGCCAGCATCCTCTCTTAACAATGCAAAATGCAAAATGCAAAATTGTACAATTTTGCATTTTGCATTTTGCATTTTGCATCACGCCCGCCGCACCGCCGTCAGGGTCAGGTAGCCCAGGGCCAGGAAGCAGGCGAAGAGCCCGCTCACCCCGATCATCTGCGGGTAGTGCGCGGGGTCGCTCAGGATGTGCCACAGGTCGTGGGCCAGGCCGCGCGGGCTGAACAACACATCCCAGGAGTTCCAGCGCAGGAAGCGCCCGAAGTAGATCCCCAGGCCGCTCAGGCCGCAGCTGGCCAGCACGAAGGCCCAGCTCAGCGCCGCCCCCAGGCGCTCGCGCACCACCCGCTGCACGATGTAGAGCGAGGCCACCCCCAGCAGGCAGCCCGCCCACGCGAAGGCCATGAGCATGCCCAGGTCGTACCACCAGACAAAGCCCATCCACTCAAGGTGGATGAAGTCGGTCATGATATAGGGCGCGTTCGGCAGGAAGAGCAGCCAGAGCACGCCGGGCAGGAGCGCGCGCCACCAGGAGCGCCGGGCGGCCGACTCGACCCAGAGCGACATCAGGTAGGGCATCCAGGCCAGGATCAGGTTCCAGATCAGGAACCTCGGCCCGAGCACGCCGCTCATCAGCGAGCGGCCGATCACCAGCAGGACAGCCAGGGCGCTCGCGGCGGCGCTCGGGTAGAACAGGGTGGAGGCTAGGCGGCGGTGTATCTGTATAATCTGGCGCATCATGTAGGCTCCTCCAGGCTAGGTTTCACATGCTACAGATAGCATACCCGAACACCCCGCCCGCGCGCGACGCCTCAGAGCACCGATCGGACGCACTCAGGTGCTTGACGGGCGAACTATCCTGAGCACATGAGAAAATACATCCCGCTCATCATCCTGGTCGGCGTCGCGCTGCTGCCATACGGCCTGGTCGCCCAGCAGTCGCCCGCCCTGGAGTACCTCTTCTACAAGGTATTCGACGGCCTGCCCGCCCACATCGTCGGCCACGCCGCCATCTTCGCTGCGATCGGCACCCTGGCCCTCAAGCACATCCCGGCGCTGCGCGGCCGACCGGCCGCCTACGCCGCCCTGATCCTGCTCGTCGCCCTGGGCCAGGAGGGGCTCCAGGTGATCTACAAGGGCCACCTGTACCTGGGAGACACCCTGGGCGACCTGCTGGTCGATCTGATCGCCGCCGCCGCCGTGTTCGCCACATGGTGGCAGGCTACCCGAAGCGTAAGGGCGCAGCAGCGCGGCGCCGCTGCGCCCCAACAGTGAGGAGCGCGCCCGCCATGATCCACCTGCTGGTGGTCGAGGATAACGAGAAGCTGCGGCCGGCCCTCTGCGCGGGGCTGGCCGCCACGGGCGAGGTGAGGCTCGCAGGCGACTGCGGCAGCGGCGAGGAGGCCCTGGCCCGCTGCCTCGACGCGCCGCCCGACGCCATCCTGATGGACGTGCAGCTGGAGGGCGCCTGGAACGGGATCGAGGCCGCCGTGGCCATCCGCCGCGAGCACCCGCGCCTGCCGGTGGTCTTCTACTCCATCCAGGACGACGACGCCTACTACCGGGCCTTCCGCCGCTCGGGCATCCTCAGCCACTACGCCTACGTGCGCAAGTCGAGCTACCTGCTGCCGCAGATGATCGTGCCGCTGCTGCGCGACGCGGTGGCCGGGCGCAGCTACATCGACCCGGAGATCGAGTCGCGGGTGCAGGAGGTGAGCCGCAAGGACGAGCGCTCGCCCATGGCCCTGCTGGAGCCCAACGAGCAGCAGGTGGCCCGCATGATCGCCCAGGGCATGAGCAACGAGCAGATCGCCGCCCGCCTGGGATTCCGCGACAAGCGCACGATCAGCCGCACCAACGGCCAGATCTACGCCGCCTGGGGCCTGAGCGACAGCGCCACCGACGAGAAGGTCGCCCGCACCCGCGCCGCCCTGATCGTGCGCGCCGGCCGGCTCATGCGCTGGGACGAGGACGGCACGCCGCTGGCCGAGGATGAGCGGGGGAGCTGGGTGTCGTTCGATGGGTAGGGCCGAAGCATTCGGTCTTGTCGCTACGCGACAAGACCGAATGCTTCGGCCCTACGGTGGCCACATATGATCTACCGCCTCCTCACCCTGGTCGACTGGGCGCTGATCGCCGGGTCGCTCTTTAACGCCATCGCCCTGCTCTGGCTGGGGCTGACGGTGCTGCTCAGCGCCGAGCGGCGCAGCTGGGGCACCTGGCTGGCCGGCGGCGGGCTGCTCTTCGGCGGAGCCTTCTTCGTCGGCCACACCGCCGTGGTCGGCCGGGTGATCGGCGCATTCGGCGGCGAGATGGACTTCTACTGGCGCACGGGCTGGCTGGTGCTGATCGTGGCGCCCTACCTCTGGTATCTGGTGATGGCCTGGTATAGCGGCGGGCTGCGCGAGCGCGCCGCCATTATGTGGCTGGCCGGGGTGAGCCTGATGGGCGTCGTCGCCCTGCTGATGGCCCTCTTCATCGACCCGCTGCCGAGCTACGCCGACCTGGCCCGACCGCCGGTCGGCCCGGCGGACCTGCTCAGCCGGGCCACGCTGACCCGCCTGATCTACCCGGCCTTCGCCGCCCTCTGCATCGTGCTGGCCATGCTCAGCCTGCGCGCCCCGGCCGCCGCGTCGGACCGCTTCATGGGCGACCTGGCCCGCCGGCGGGCGCGGCCCTGGCTGCTTGCGGCGTCGGCGGTGCTGCTCGCCATCGCCCTGGCCATCGGCGTGGCCTCGGTCTGGTTCCTCGACCAGGCCCGCGCCGGGCTCTTCCCCGGCCTGACGGCGCGGGGCATCGGCCTGCTGATCGGCTTCGACTTCCTCATCTGCCTCCTGATCGCCGCCGCCGTGGTGATGATCGGCCAGGCGGTGGTGGCCTACGAGGTCTTCACCGGCGCGGCGCTGCCCCGTGGCGAGCTGGCCCGCCAGTGGCGGCGCATCCTCATCCTGGGCGGCGTCTACGCCCTGGCCGTCGGCTGGAGCCTGAGCGGCGCGGGCATCCCCGACCTCCCGATCTACCAGCTGTTGATCGCCACCGTGCTAATGACCGTCTTCCTGGCCATGGTGGGCTGGCGCTCGGCCAGCGAGCCGGCAGGCGGCCTGGCCCGCCTGCGGCCCTTCGTGGCGAGCCAGAACCTCTACGATCGGCTGCTCGGCCCGGGCGGGGGGGGCGACGACAAGCCCGAGGCGGCCTTCCAGGCGCTCTGCGACGAGCTGCTCGGCGCGCGGGCGGCCTACCTGCTGCCGCTCGGCCCCCTGGCCGACCTGGCCGGCCCTGCCCTGTCCCACCCCGCCGGCCCCGCCCCGGAGGCCGGCGCCCTGATCGCCGCGCTCCAGGCGATGCCGGCGGCGCAGACGCCGCTCTGCCTGCCGTTCGCGTCGGAGTCCCGCGGCGAGGCCGGCTGGGCCGTGCCCCTACGCAATGATCGCGGCCTGATCGGGGTGCTGCTGCTCAGCGCCAAGGCCGATGGCGGCATCTACACCCAGGAGGAGATCGAGGTCGCCCGCGCCGCCGGTGAGCGCCTGATCGACGCCCGCGCCGCCGCCGAGATGGCCCGCCGCCTGGCCGACCTCCAGCGCCGTCGGATCGCCGAGAGCCAGGTGATCGACCAGCGCACCCGCCGCGTCCTCCACGATGAGGTGCTGCCCCAGATCCACGCGACCTTATTGCAGATTGCAGACTGCAGATTGCAGATTGAGCAGCAGGGCGGCCTCTCAGACAATCTGCAATCTGCAATCTCAAATCTGCAATCGTCTCACCGCCAGATCTCCGATCTGCTGCGCGCCCTGCCGCCGGCCATCGGCCCGGACCTGGCCCGCCTGGGCGCGCTGGGCGCCCTGCGCCGCACGGTCGACTCCGACCTGGGCGGGGCCTTCGACCATGTACACTGGGAGGTGCTGGACGAGGCCGAGGCCGCCGCCCGTAGGCTCGACCCGCTCAGCGCCGAGGCGCTCTACTACGCGGCCCGCGAGGCCGTTCGCAACGCCGCCCGCCACGGGCGCGGCGACACACCTGGCCGACAGCTCACCCTCACCGCCCGCGCATACGCTGGCAGCGACCCCGGCGGGCGCCCGCTGCTCACTGTCACTATCGAGGACGATGGGGTGGGCATGGGCGCGGTGCCGACCCGCGCCGACGGCGGCCACGGGCTAGCCCTGCACAGCACACTCCTGGCGATCATGGGTGGCACCCTCAGCGTCGCCAGCGCGCCCCGCCAGGCTACCGTGATCACGATCGGGGTGCCGCTGCCGACGCAGCAATAACAGGCGGCAACTGGAAGCCACAGGCTAAGGTCTACGGGTTCCGGCGTCGGCGCAGGCCGACGCCCGGCGCAACGCGCCCCGCCGGCGCGACTTCCAGTCGCCAGCCGATGGCGCCCAGGGCCTGCTCCAGCCCTGCCACCTGGAGCCGAGACCTTGTCTATGGCCATCAATGCCGTATAATACCGGCATTATGTCCAATGCCGCCGTCCACCCGAAGATCCGGCGCCGCGCCGCGCATCAGGCCCGCGCCAGCGGGCATCTTGTGCGCCGCTACGCGCCCTCGGCGCTGCTCTTCCTGGCCATGCTGGGGGGACTCCAGCTCGCCCTGCCAGCCCTGGGCGTACCGCCCTACCTGCTGCCCACACCTGGGCGCGTGCTGGCCAGGCTGATCGACCCCGCCAGCGGGCTGATCGGCCACCTGACAGCCACCGCCGCCGCCGGGGTGGGCGGGCTGGTCATAGGGGCCGTAGCAGGCGTGGCCCTGGCCGCCCTCTTCGTCGCCGTGCGCCCGGTCGAGCGCGCCCTCTACCCCTGGGTGCTCGTCTCGCAGACCCTGCCGGCCGCCGCGCTGGCCCCCCTGCTCACCATCTGGCTCGGCAACGGGCTCGCCCCGCGCGTAGCCATGGCCGCCCTGTTCGCCTTCTTCCCCGTCCTAGTCAACACCGCCCAGGGGCTGCGCAGGATCAGCGCCGAGCAGCTCGACCTGCTGCGGGCGTGGGGGGCCACGCCCGCCCAGGTCTTCCGCCTGCTGCGCGCGCCCTCCTGCCTGCCGGCGCTCTTCGCCGGGCTGAAGATCGCCTCCACCCTCGCCGTCGTCGGCGCGATCGTCGGCGAGCTGTCCGGCTCCAGCAGCGGCCTCGGCTATGTGATCAGCATCGCCACCTACCACCTGCAGACTGACCGCGTCTTCGCCGCCGTCACCCTCGCCGCAGCCCTCAGCCTCGCGCTCTATGCCATCACCGTGGCCGTCGAGCAGAAGGTTGTCTTCTGGCAGCACGACCAATAGCAATGCTGATAACGCGCAGGGCCAGGGCGGGCATTGTCACCAAGTTAACCAGAGAGAAAGCCTATGCGCCAGATATACACCCCAGTCCTAATGCTCACCCTCGCCGCGATCGTCGCCGGGTGCGCCCCGGCCCCGTCCGCAGGCGGCGCCGGCCCCGAGCTGCGCCAGGTATCCATGCGACTCCAGTGGTTCCCGCAGTACCAGTTCGCCGGCTACATCGTCGCCAAGGTCAAGGGCTACTACGAGCAGGCCGGCCTCGACGTGACCCTGAACCCCGGCGGCCCCGACCTGGTCTCCCTGCCGCTGGTCGCCACCGGCAAAGACACCTTCGGCAGCACCGGAGCCGACACCGTGCTCACCGCCCGCGAGCAGGATATCGACGTCGTCGCCCTGGCGACATGGTTCCAGGCCAGCCCGGTGACATTTATGGTCCACAGCGACTCGGGGATCATCGGGCCGCAGGACTTCCCCGGCCACACGGTGGGCATGTTCTACGGCGATAACGTGGAGACGGAGTACCTCGCGCTGCTCGCCGCCACCGGGGTGGAGCGCGCAGCGATCACCGAGATCCCCGGCGACTTCAGCCTGGCGCCCTTCCTAGAGCGCCGCGCCGACATCTGGCCGGTCTACGCCACCGATCAGCCCAACACCGCCCGCCGCGAGGGGGCCAACATCAGCCTGATCTTCGCCCGCGACTACGGCGTGCAGCTGATGGGCGATGTGCTCTTCACCAGCGCGGCCTTCGCCAAGCAGAACCCCAACACGGTGCGCGCCTTCGTCGAGGCCACCCTGCGCGGCTGGCAGGACGCCATCGACAACCCCGCCGAGACGGTCGACCTGATCGCCGCCTACAACCCGGACCTGGAGAAGGGCCAGCTCAGCTTCGAGGCCGAGGAGACGATCAAGCTGATCACCTACGGCGCGGGCAAGGCCTGCCCGGGCTCCAGCGACCCGGCGGCCTGGGAGGCTGAGGCGATGACGCTGAGGAACCTGGCGATCCTGGCGAAGCCGGCCGATCTGACGGCGGCCGTGGACAACCAGTATGTGGCGGGGTACTACCAGGGGAAGGGCGTGGCGTGCGGGATCACTGAGCCACTGAGTCGCTGAGCCACTGAAGTGAGATTCAGTGATTCAGTGATTCAGTGATTCAGTGATTCAGTGGCTCAGTGGCTCAGTGCTTCCAGCTGGTCGAGCAGCTCGCCGAAGGTGTCCATCGCGGACTGGATGGGCGCGGGGGTGGTCATATCGACGCCGGCGCCGCGCAGCAGGTCGATCGACGACTTGGATGAGCCGCTGCTGAGGAAGTTCAGGTAGCGGTCGATCGCCGGCTGGCCCTCGTCGATGATCTGCCGGCTGAGGGCCAGGGCCGCCGAGAGCCCGGTGGCGTACTGGTAGACGTAGTAGTTGTAGTAGAAGTGCGGGATGCGCGCCCACTCCCAGGCGATCTCCTCGTCGAGCGTCACCGCCGGGCCGTGGTAGCTGCCCACCAGCTCGTAGTAGCGCTGGCTGAGCCCGTCCGACGTCAGCGGCTCGCCGGCCTCGGAGCGGGTGTGCATGTCCAGCTCGAAGGAGGCGAACATCGTCTGGCGAAAGATCGTCGTGCGGACATCCTCAAGCTGCTGCACCAGCAGGCGCTTGCGCAGCTGCTCGTCGTCGCGGTGCTTGAGCAGATAGTCCGTCAGCAGCGCCTCGTTGAGCGTCGAGGCCACCTCGGCCACGAAGATCGTGTAGCTGCTGTAGGCGAAGGGCTGCGTCTTGCGGGTGAAGTAGGAGTGCATCGAGTGGCCCAGCTCGTGGGCCAGGGTGAAGGCGTCGTTCAGCCGGTCCTGGTAGTTGAGCAGGATATAGGGCGGCGTGCCGTAGGAGCCGCTGCTGTAGGCGCCGCTGCGCTTGCCCACATTCTCGTAGACATCGATCCAGCGGCTGCTGAAGCTCTCGCGCAGGGCCTCGGCGTAGCTCGGGCCGAGGGGGGCGAAGGCCGCCAGCATCATCTCCTGGGCCTCGGCGTAGGGGATCTCCAGCGCCACCTCGGGCACCGGCGGGGTGTAGAGGTCGTAGATCCGCAGGTCGTCCAGGCCCATCAGCTTCTTGCGGATGGCCATGTAGCGGTGCAGCTTCGGCAGGTTGGCCTCGATCGTGCCCACCAGGTTATGGTAGACATCCAGCGGGATCTCGTTGGGCTTGAGGGCCGCCTCCAGGGCCGAGCCGTAGCTGCGCACGCGGGCGTCGAGCACGTGGGAGCGCACCGCCGTGCCCAGGGTGGTGGCGATCGTGTTGCGGAAGGGCTTGTAGGCGCTGTACAGCCCTTTGAAGGCGTCGCGGCGCACCCGCCGGTCGCCGCTCTCGATATAGCGGCCGTAGCGCGCGTGCGAGAGCTGCACCGTGGCCCCCTGCTCGTCCTTGATGCTCGGGAAGCTGATGTCGGAGCTGTTCAGCGTCTCGAAGATCTCGTAGGGCGCGCGGGTGATGTCGCCAAACTGGGCCAGCAGCCCCTCGACCTCGGCCGAGCGGATGTGGGCGCGCTGCTTGTTCAGCCGCTCCAGCTCGTAGGCGTAGAGCCCCAGACCCTCCTCGTGGGCCACCCAGTCCGTCAGCGTCTCCTCGGGGATGGCCAGGATCTCCGGGTCGATGAAGGCCAGCGCCGCCGAGGTGCGGGCCGCGAACGAGCCGGCCCGCTCGTTAAGCGCCTGCCCGGCGGGGTCGGTGCCATCCGAGTCCTTCAGCTGGCGCGCGTAGACGTAGAGCGCCCAGAGCCGGCGGCTCACCTCGTCGCGCTGGCGCAGGGCGGCCAGCAGCTGCCCCGCCCCCTGGCCGAGGGTGCCCTGCATGGCCAGAAACTGCTGGGCCAGCGCGTCGACGGCGGCAAGCTCGGCGTCCCAGGACTCCACGCTGGGGAAGATAATGCTCAGATCCCAGGTGTGCTCCGGCGCGGCCTCCGCGCGGGTGGGCACCTTCTGCGTGTCAATCGTCATATGGTCTCCTGTGGTGATATGCCGCATGCTATAACGCCAAACCTGGTAGGGCCGAAGCATTCGGGTTAGGCGCTACGCGCCTAACCCGAATGCTTCGGCCCTACCATTTACCCAATCAAACCCTCTAAACGGTCCACGAACCCCGCCATCACCCCGAAGGCCCGGTCCATCGCCGCCGGCGAGGTCATATCGATCCCGGCCAGGGCCAGGGCGTCGAGCGGGTAGCGCGAGCCGCCCGCCGAGAGGAAGCTCAGGTAGCGCTCGACGGCGCCCGCCTCGCCGCGCAGCACGCCGTCGGCCAGGGCGTTGGCCGCCGCGATCCCCGAGGCGTACTGGTAGACGTAGAAGTTGCTGTAGAGGTGCGGGAACTGCGCCCAGACGATCCCGTCTCGCGCGGGGTCCACCCGCACCGCCGGGCCGTAGCCGCGGGCGAACAGCTCGGCCAGCAGCTCGCCCATGCGCTCGGCCGTCACCGCCTCGCCGGCCTCGGCCCAGGCGTGGGTCTGCTGCTCGAACTGCGAGAGGATGGGCATCACGAAGAGGTAGCGGTGGAAGTTGGACATCGCCTCCTCGATCAGGGCGATCTGGAACTCCCGCGACCCTCCCTGGGCCAGCAGGTGCCCGCGCACCATGGCCTGGTTGAAGTTTGAGGCCACCTCGGCCACGAACAGGGTGTAGTCGCTGTAGACCGCCGGCTGCGCCCGGTTGGTGTGCCAGCTGTGCATCGAGTGGCCCAGCTCGTGGGCCAGGGTGCTCATGCTGGTCAGGCTGTCGCCGTAGTTCATCAGGATGAACGGCGGCGTCCCGTAGCCGCCCCCCGAGTAGGCCCCGCTGGCCTTGCCCCGGTTCGGGTAGATGTCCACCCAGCGCTCGCTGGTCAGCCCGGCCCGCGCGACGCGCACGTACTCCTCGCCCAGGGGTGCCATCCCCGCGCAAACCATCTCCACCGCCTCGGCGTAGCTCACCGCCGGGCCCTTGGCCAGCGGCGCGAAGATGTCGCAGGCCTCCATCTGCCCCAGGCCCAGCGCCCGCCGCCGGAGATCCCAGTAGCGGTGCCAGATCGGCAGGTTCCGGTTGCAGGCGTCAATCACGGTGTCGTAGACCGCCCGGGGCACATTCGACTTATCCAGCGAGGCCTCCAGGGCGCCCGCGTAGCCGCGCGCACGGGCCAGGAACACATCGCCCTTCACGCTGCCCGCGTACAGCGCGCCAAAGCTGTTCCTCAGCGACAGAAAGCCGTCGGCGTAGGACTCCCAGGCGCTCTTGCGCAGCGCCCGGTCGCCGTGCTCGAGCAGCTCGTCGATCGTGCCGCGGGCGACCTGGTGGGGCGCGCCCGCGCTGTCCGTCGCGTCGGCGAAGCGCAGGTCGCCGTCGGCGAGCATCTGGTAGGCGCCATACGGCGTGCCCAGGGCGTCGCCCGCAGCCGCCAGCAGCTGCTCCACCTCGCCGGAGCGCACGTGGCCGCCCAGGCGTCGCAGGTTGCTCAGGTAGTGGGCGTAGATGCCGAGCGCCGGCTCGTCGGCCAGGAAGGACTCGACCCGGGCCGGGTCGATCGCCAGCAGCTCCGGCTCGGCGAAGGCCGCCGCCGCCATACAGCGCGAGAACAGGCCGAACGCCCGCTCGCGCAGGGCCGCCATCTGCTGGTTGGAGGTGTCCTGGTCGAAGGACATCAGGGCGTAGGAGAGCAGCGCATACGCCGCCACGCGCAGCTCGCCCCAGGCCTGGAGCCAGCCCAGCAGCGCCCCGGGCGACTCGCCCATACGGCCCTGGAAGCGGGATAGATCCGGCAGCGCGCCCTCGACCCGCCGGGCCTCGGCCTCCCACGCGGCGATATCGGCGAAGATGTGAGTCAGATCCCAGGTATGCTCGGCCGCGACCTCGTCGCGGCGTAGCAGCGCTACTGTCATGAGGCTCCCTTTCTATCCACGGCATCATTGCTAGATCTATCGGCGCACAGATATCCAGATTATACCCTTGTCATCCGTCGCCCGCCAATACCTGAAATCCCGTATCAGAGCTGTTGAAATAGATGTTTTGCTGGAATTTTGGCGGCTTCGCCGCCAAAATTCCAGCAAAAGTGTGCCCGGCAGGCACATGCCGCACTGGTTCTGCTGCGGCGCGGCGTAGCCGCGCCCCTACCCCTTGCGGGCGACGACGATCCCGAAGGTGCCGCGCAGCGACTCGACCCGCCCGTCGCGCTCACGCACCGCGAAGCGCTCGCGCAGGTGCGGCGGCGCCGCCAGCAGCCATGCGCCGAGGGCGTCCCGGTCCGCATCGCGCATACGCATGCGCGCCGTCCACGAGGTGAACTCGTAGGGCTCGCGCGGGTCGTCCTCGCAGTACGTCACCTCCAGGCCGGCCTCGGCGCAGAAGCCGCGCCACTCGGCGTAGGAGTAGGCCCGCACATGGCTCGGGTCGCGCCAGCGCTCGAAGCGGTCCATAAACCCATCCTGCTCGGCGTCCTCGATGCCGATATGGTCGGAGACGAGCAGCAGGCCGCCGGGGCGCAGGGCGGCGGCGGCCCCGCGCACAAAGGCGCGCACGTCGGCGAAGTGGTGGGCCGCGACCCGGCAGGTGATCAGGTCGAGGCTGGCCGGCGCGCAGGGCAGGCTCTCGGCCTCGGCCCGCAGGTAGGACACGTTCGCCACCCCCTGGGCGCGGATGTGGTCGCGGGCGGCGTGGAGCATCGAGCGCGTCAGGTCGCTGGCGATCATCAGCCGCACGTGGGGGGCGAAGGCCAGGGCAGTGTGGCCGCCGCCGGTGGCCACGTCGAGGGCCAGCTCGTGGCCGCGCGGGGCGGCCAGCTCCACGAGCCGCTGGAGATCCGCGCCGTGCGCGTGGGTCGCGCTCGTCACATAGTCGTGGGCGGCGGGGGCAAACTGCGACTGGGCCAGCGACTTGATCGTCGCCTGGTCATCGGGCGAGCTGCTCATCACCATAACGGTTACTCCTCAGAAACGCCGCTGCTGCGGCCTGTCCCCTGTCCCCTGTCCCCTGTCCCCTAGTATAGCAGCGATGCCGCCCGCCCTGCGCAAAAAAGCCTGCTTGCGTGTATCCGATGACGTGTTAGAATAGAGAGAGATTCACAAACCCGGTCAGTAACCGCCTAACGCAATGGATGAGGGAGTGTCGATGAGTGATGAATATCAGTACCCGCCAAAGGCATCGCGCAAGCGGGCTCGCCAGGAGTGGGACGCCCGCCGGATACGGGCGCTCCGCGAGCACATGGGCATGACACAGCAGCAGATGGCCGATGAGCTTGAAGTGCGGCAGCAGACGATCAGCGAGTGGGAGACGGGAACGCACAAGCCACACCGATCGACCCAGAAGACGCTCTCGCTCGTGGCCGAGCGGGCCGGCTTCACCTACCAGACGGATCAGCCCCCGGCTGATGGTCGCGAGCGCCCGCTGGGCGAGGCTTGACAGATACACGATATCGTGTTATCATCACCGATAGAGTAATTGTCAGCCGCATGGGCTGAAGAGAACACGATGCGCGCATCGTGTTCTCTTCAGCCCAGCATATCCTTTTACGTGTACCCTATGAAGCAGCGCATGATCATCACCCCAGAGGAGCTTCGCCAGCGCTACCGTGACTCGGGACAGACGCTCGCGACCATCGCCGCCGAGATCGGCTGTAGCGCAGCCACCGTCTCAAACATGCTGCGGCGTCACGGCATCCCCGCCCGCCCCGGCCGCTTCCCCAAGCGCATCCACATCCCGCGCGAGGTGATCGTCCAGCGCTACAGCATCGAGCGCGCGCCAATGAAGGAGATCGCGGAGCAGCTCGGCATCAGCACTGGCACGCTCAGCGCCCTGCGCAAGGCCTATGGCATCCCGCAGCGGGCGCGATCCATCCCGCGCTAGGACTCCCGGTTAACCACGAACTCGGTCAGGTCGATCAATGACTGCCGGGCGAGCGAATTGGGGAAGGCGTCCAGGTTGCCGATGGCCTGGGCGATATAGCGGCGAGCCTCGGCCATCGCAGCATCGGCACCGCCGGCGGACAGCACCTCGGCGATGGCCGCGTCGATCACCGACTCATCAGCCGCGCTCTGCTCGATGACGGCCCGCAGCAGCGGGCTACCCGTGGACTCAAGGGCGTAGATCAGGGGCAGGGTGATCGTCCCCTGACGCAGGTCGTTGCCCGCCGGCTTGCCGAGGGTGTCCTCATCGCCCGTGAAATCGAGGACATCGTCCACGATCTGGAAGGCGATGCCGACATCGAAGCCATACCTGCCGAGGGCAGCGATCTGCGCATCGCCGCCGCCGCCGGCCGCCATCCCGGCCTTGCACGCCGCCTCGAAGAGCGCCGCCGTCTTGGCGCCCGTCTTGTAGAAATACTGGCTCAGGGCCGTCTCCGCCGGCTCAGCCTGCATCACCGGGCTCAGCTCACCCTCGACGATCGTCTGCACCGCAGCGGCGTAGAAGGTGATGATCCGCGGATCGGGGCTGAGCGACATCTCGGCGGCGGCCAGGGCAAAGAAGTAGTCGCCCACCATGAGCGCCACGTCATTGTCCCAGCGGGTGTGGACGGTCACCCGGCCGCGGCGGCGGGCCGCCTGGTCGACAAGGTCGTCGTGGACGAGCGATGCGGCGTGGATCAGCTCGGCCGATGCTGCGGCGTGGATGACGTTGCTCAGCTGGTAGCTGCCCAGCTGCGCCGCGAGCAGGGCCATGGCCGCCCGCAGGCGCTTGCCGCCGGAGCGCACCGTATGGATGCTGGCTGCAGTGATCAGCTCGGAGCGTGAGCGCGAGCGCTCGAGCAGCAGGTCCTCGACGGCGCGGAGATCCGCCGTCAGGCTCGCCCGCTCAAAGAGATCGAGGATGCCGCTGCCCTGGGCGACTCGCTGCCTGACGTAGCGCTTGTCGGGGCCTCCATCTATAGTGCTCACATGCGCCTCAGCTTCTGATAGGGGTGTGTTGGTTCGGTAGGCAGCCATTTTGCCAGTCCTTCCACGCGCGCCATGGCGCCGGGAATAGGGTATGCATAAGATTGTGATATTCAGCACAATCTTACTATAACATAAAGCAGATGACTGTCAAGGGTATTGTACGGCATACCGTCACAACACACGGTTGCCACGTCCCGAGTCAGGAGTTTTAAGGCAACAACCCTGCGGGCCACGCGGCAGGGTTGTTGCCTTACCTACGGGCGCGCAGCAGCTCCCAAGCCAGGAGGGGGTCGGCCAGGAGGGCGCGGGCGTCGGCGGCGCGGCGGGCGCGCAGGGCGGCCCGCCGCCAGGGCGGGCCGAGCCGGCGGTCGGCGATATGGTCGAGGTGGAGCTGGAATGCCACGCGCAGCAGGAGGTGGCCGGCGCGGGCGCGCGGCGGCACGTGGGCCTCGGCCCAGGCGGCCAGGGCGTCGAGGGCGGCCTGGGCCGCGCCGAGGGCGTCGCGCAGCACCTGCCGGGACGCGCCGCGCTCGGCCAGCACATAGAGCTGCTGGCGCAGCGACAGGAAGCGCAGCAGATCGGCGGACAGCTCCCACTCGGCCCGCTCGGCGGCCAGGGCCGGCTCGTCGGCGAAGGCCGAGCGCATCACCTCGGCCCAGGCCGCCCGCCCGCCGGCCAGGTCGTCCTCG
>NZ_JAIEWN010000005.1:33669-65700 GCF_019599295.1 Oscillochloris sp. ZM17-4
CGACGCCCGCCACAGCCGTGCCACAACAGGCCGCAGAAGCGAGCGGGCCAGGCGAGCCGACCGGACAGGTGGGGCGCATAGCATCCACCCTCCCAGCCACGGTGCCAGCGCGCGCCCTGCCGCCCAACGTGCGCGCTGGCACCGCCACGCCGGCGGCCCCCTATCGCGGCGACGACGGGATCCGCTATCGCTACGAGGAGCCCACGGCGACGAACACGATCACAGCGACCTCGATATCCATGGCCATACACACGCCTGAAGAGACCACGGCAGCGCCCACATGGCCATACACCATCGGTGGCGGACTAGGTATTGTTATCGGCTGCATCCTGATGGTTATTGATCATAAACGTCGAGCGACCGGAATGAGCGAGGAACCTATGCTATAATCCACAGGCGCAGATACGTGAGCGACCCCATACTGATGCTGGATCGCACCGATCAGCGCACACCCCACCACAGGCATGGCGAGATGATCGATGCCTATGGATCTGCCCGCAGCCCCGAGCACCTGAAAGGAGTCCCGTATGACCGATCTACAGACGCTGATCAGCGAGCGACTATCACACAAGCGCGGAGGGCTGCTCAGCAATCAGGGTTATGTCCTGGGGATCGACGTAGGGAGCTACGGGCTGCGCGCGGCACTCGTCGACCTCGGAAGCTACAGCTTCACAAGCGTTGACGCAGATCTTGAGCCAGCCGCGCCCGACGATATCATCGAGCAAGTGATCGGCATGGCCAAGGGCCTGCTCAGGGATGCAGATGTCGCACCAGGGCGACTGGTGCGGGTCGGCGTCGGCTTTGGCGGCCCGCTCGACCTACGCCACGGTGTGATCCGTCTGTCGCCGAGGATGAAGGGGTGGGAGAGCTACCCGCTCCAGGAGCGATTCGAGCAGGCGTTCGATGCTGTTACCCTGATCGATAATGATGCCAATCTGATCGCGCTTGGCGAGGCGACCTTCGGCGTGGCCAAGGATCGCCAGCATGTCTTCTATATGCACCTGAGCAGCGGCGTGGGGGGCGGGGCCGTGCTGAACGGGCGGCTCTACCACGGCGCAACCTCGACGGCCGGGGAGATCGGCCACGCCGTGGTCGGCAAGGGGTGGGATGGCACCGGTCGCCCGGAAACACTTGAGGAGCTGGTCTCGATCCGCGGGCTGCTGCGCCGGGCGGGTGTGCTCGGCCTTGAGACGAGCAACCTCGACGAGATCTTCAGCGACAGCTCCGCCGGACGGCAGGTGGTGCAGGAGACGATCGATCTCATCGCCACCCGCTGCGCCCAGACCATCGCGCTCCTCGACCCAGAGATGATCGTGCTTGGCGGCATCGTCGTCCGCATCGGCGGCGAGCGATTTATCAAGGCGATCAGCGACAAGATGAACGAGTGCATCGACCCGCAGTTCGCTCACCCCGTGCCGATCGTCGCGTCGATCCTCGGCCATGATAGCGTCACGATGGGCGCCGTGGCACTCGCCCTCGATAGCCTCTCCGACTAGATCGGCGCTGTCTCACACGAAGCGGGCGGCGATGGGCGATGCCCATCGCCGCCCGCTTCGTGTGGGCGAAATGTTTGCACAGACCGCACCACAATGCTATAATTAGCGCAGTGCATGAGCGTATCCTATCAGGCAAGCGGGGAGATGAAGAGTCTCTCTGCTTAATGCTGTTTTGAGCGAGGTTCTATGGACGCAAAAATGGTCACCTTCGGCGAGACATCGCTCGATAAGCTTCTTCAGTGGCTGCGCTCAAGCGGCGAGCCGAAAGACATCAAAGATGTGCTGCAGCAGTATCTTCTCATCCTCAGCAGGTCGGTGACGGAGGACAGCGAATGACAGTCGCCTCGTTTCAGGGCAGCCCAAGCCAGCAGGAGCTGGCCGACGAAGTCTATCGCCTGATGACGACTCAGGGCTCGCTCTTCGCCATCGACGCGCCGATCCGCCAGTCGCTCGACAACCTCGCCGACTATCTGGCCGGAAAGTATCAGCGCGGCCGCGATGAGATCGCCGCCGACATCGACGCCGCACTTCAGGCGAATGAGGGTATCTTCGCCCGCGAGGAGACGGAACGCGGCGTGCTCTACGTCACCTCGCGCCAGGGTGCCTATGTGCCGCGCTCGGACGCGGACACCCACTCATTCCGGCAGCGCCTCCACGAGCCGGAGAACCCGCTGCCGATCGATGATATCAGCGTTGTCGTCTCGACATCGCGGCCGGCGATCACCACGGTTGAGCCGGTGTTTATCTCAGACTACTGGCAGGTTCAGGCCGGCATGGCGCCGCTTCACCTGGTGCCGTCGATCGACGCCCTCGGCCAGATGAGCACCGCGCCCGCCGCGCCGGTGGCCGCCGAGGATGTCGCCGCCGCGCCTGAGCTGGTCATCGCCGAGCCCGAGCCCGTCGCCGCCGAGCCCGTCGCCGAGCCTGACCTGGTCATCGCCGAGCCCGAGCCGGTCATCGCCGAGCCCGAGCCCGTCATCGCCGAGCCCGAGCCCGTCGTCGCCGAGCCCGAGCCCGTCGTCGCCGAGCCCGAGCCCGTCATCGCCGAGCCCGAGCCCGTCGTCGCCGAGCCCGAGCCCGTCGTCGCCAAGCCCGAGCCGGTCGTCGCCAAGCCGCCTCGACAGATACCGAGCGATCGCAACACAGTGATCACGCTGGCCGAGGGCCTGTCGATCGACCTGCGCCGACCGATCGCCGATATCCTCGCGGAGCAGGGCGAGCGGCTTGAGCAGATCCTGTCCGAGCGGATCGACCAGGACCCGCTGCGCCGGATCGTCAGCTTCGGGCGGAGCTACTACCCCGAGGCGAGCGTGGTCAACCTCGGCAAGAACGACCTGCGCAAGATCCGCGACTACATCCTGGAGCGCAACGAGCCGCTCTCCGACACTGAGATCATCGCCGACCTGTACTACCACAACCCGCGCCAGGCCGACTACGAGGGCTTCCGCTTCTCGCTGAACTACCGCCTGCACCGCGAGAAGGACTTCGAGTTCGTCGGCGTCGAGGGCGCGCGGCTCTGGTCCACCAAGGGCCTGCCGGCGATCAGCGGCAAGCGGGTGAAGGCGGCCGAGATGGGCCAGATCACCTCCTACCTCGTCGAGGGCTACGACAATAGCCTGGAGGGCCAGAGCGCCGAGTCGATCAGCAAGAGCGGCACCCTCACGCGGCTGCTGACCTTCTTCGAGTGGGAGTACGGCGTGCTGCCCTTCGACGCCAGCATCACCGCCCTGGTGCCGACGCCGATGCTGCCGGACCAGCGCAGCGCCATGCTGCGCTTCGAGTCGCCGCAGCACTACACCAGCTACCTGGTGGAGGTGCGCTACCCGACCGGGAACCGCGGCGGCTGGCTCCAGGGCCTTGAGGAGTTCTTCCGCGAGCACCTGGTGCCCGGCGCCATGATCACCATCGCTCGCGGCAGCGAGCCGAACCTCTTCACGATCAGCTACGAGGAGGCCGCAGAGACGGAGGACCGCCTGCTGACTCTGGACGAGAAGAAGAATAAGTTCTCCTTCGCAAACCTCACCTACTTCTGCGCCGTCGATGCGGACCAGGTGCCGAGCCAGTCGCGCTATGGCAAGCTGAAGAACCTCAAGTCGCTGCCCATGGGCGAGCGGCGAAAGTCTGAGGTGGTGCTGGAGCACATCATCGAGGTGATGGGCGAGCAGGTGGGAAGCCGCAGCGAGCCGCGCTACAGCATCAGCATGGACGACCTGCTGCTGTCGTATAACGTCCTGCGGCCCGGGTCACGCAACCTGCTGGAGCACCTGCTGGAGAACGGCGAGGCCTTCAGCGCCGATGAGGCGAACGCCGGCCGCTACACCTTTACGCCGCCGCAGAGCGAGGGCGGCGCGAGCGCGGATGAGCCGGAGGACTCGGGCGAGGGCGAGGATCTGCAGCCGGCCCGCCGCCGCTTCGGGCGCTACACAGACGACGACGAGTAGCACGCAGCACAGCGCCGGTGTGGGCCTACGGCATACGGGCGCGACGGGATGAAGGGGGTGGGGGAGGGCAAGGCGATCCGCACAGACGCCAGGCCACTCGCCCGCCCCCTATGTAGTATGAGGAAAGAAGACATCCCATGTCCTTTGAAGAACAGATCGCGCAGCTGAGCGATCTCTCGAAGCCCCTTTCACACAATGAGCTGAGGATCCTCGCAAATCTCGGGCCAGAGAGCCTGAAGATCTTCTGGCAGGCCTGGCGCCAGTTCCCTGGGGAGCGCCGTATCACGATCATCCACGACATCAATGCGCTGGCAGAGGATAATGTGGACCTCGACTTCCGACCGGTCTTCCGGGCCTGCCTGGGCGACAGCGACCCGGAGGTGCGCGCCTCAGCCGTCGCCGGGCTCTGGGAGGATGCGAGCGAGGGCACGATGGACCGGCTGATCCGCCTGATCGACGACGACTCGGGGGCCGTCCGCGAGGCTGCCGTCGTGGCCCTGGCCGCATTCGCCTACCGGGGCGAGGTCGGCGAGATGTCGTCTGCGGCCACGCAGCGGGTGTACGGCGCGCTGCTGAGGACCGCCACCGACCCCGAGCAGCCGATCGATGTGCGCCGCCGCGCCGTCGAGGGGCTCGGCTACTTCGCGGGATCGAAGGATGCCCAGGCGGAGATCGGCAGGGCCTACGCGCACCCCGAGCTGACGGTGCGCGAGAGCGCGGTGCTGGCCATGGGCCGCTCGATGCGACCGACCTGGTTCCCCTATATCGAGCGCGAGCTGAAGAGCCCCTCGCCGGCCATGCGCTATGAGGCCGCCCGCGCCGTCGGCGAGCTCGGCGAGGATGGCCAGCCGATGCTGCCGAGCCTGCTGCCGCTGGTGGACGACGATGACGGCGAGATCTCCACCGCCGCGATCTGGTCGCTCGGCCAGGTGGGCGGGCCGAGCGCCAAGCGCGTGCTCCAGCGCCTCGCCAAATCTAAGGACGAGGCCCGCCGCACCGCCGCCACCGAGGCGCTGGAGGAGCTCTCGCTTGGGGAACTGTGATCCTGCGGGGGCCACCGTAAGGGCGCAGCAGCGCGGCGCTGCTGTGCCCCAACAGGATAAACCTATGCCACATCACTACATAAGCCCGGACGACCTGGCCGCGACGTACGACCACATCTACCTCTCGCCGCACCTCGATGACGCGGCCCTCTCGTGCGGCGGGAGCATCGCCCGCTTCGTCGGCGCAGGGCAGACGGTGCTGGTGGTAAATATCTGCGCCGGCAGCCCGCCCGCCGCCGGCCCGTTCAGCCCCTTCGCCCAGCGCATGCACCGCCAGTGGGGGCTCCCGCCCGATGAGGCGGTGCGCCGGCGCACCCAGGAGGATGTCGAGGCGCTGGAGACTCTCGGCGCCGACTGCCTCCTGCTCGGTCTGCTCGACGCGATCTACCGCATGCCCGAGGCATACGTCGGCGACGAGACGCTCTTCGGCACGGTCGCCCCCGACGACACGCTCGCCGACAGCCTGCGCGGGCAGGTCGCGGCGCTCGCGGCGCGCTACCCGGCGGCGATCTTCTACGCGCCCCTCGGCGTCGGGCAGCACGTCGACCACCAGGCCACCTACGAGGTCGCCGTGGGCCTCGCGCAGAGCGGGCTGAGCATGGCCTTCTACGAGGACTTCCCCTATGTCGCGGTGCCCGGCGCCCTCGATCGGCGCATGGCACAGATCGGCGGGGCCGAGATCTTTCTGCCCAGCGTGACCGGCATCGACGCGACGCTGGCCCGCAAGATCAGCGCGGTCGAGGCCTACGCCAGCCAGATCTCCACGCTCTTCGGCGACCTGGCGACGATGGCTGAGCGCGTCACCGCCTACGCGGAGGGGCTGCGCCCCGAGGCGGGCACCTACGGCGAGCGGATCTGGATGCGACGATGAGTATCCTGGCCCGCCCCGCCCGGCCGCGCGCCGGCGATCTGGCCCTGGTGGAGCCGGACGCTCGCGCCTGGGACGGATTCGTGGACGCGCACCCCCAGGGCAGCCTGCTCCAGCGCAGCGCCTGGGGCGCGCTCAAGGCCGAGGCCGGCTGGCGCCCACGCCGGCTGGCCGTCCTCGCCGCCGACGGGTCGCTGCGCGCCGGCGCGCAGCTGCTCATCCGCCGCCAGTATGGGCTGGCCGTCGCCTACGCCCCGCGCGGCCCGCTGCTCGCCGACGACGACGCGGCGAACCTGCTGCTGATCGACGGCCTGACGCGCATCGCCCGCGGCCAGCGCGCGATCTTCCTGCGCCTGGAGCCGAACATCACCGAGGAGCAGCCCGGGGCTGACTACGCCCACACATGGCTGCTGCTCCAGGGGATGCTGGCGGAGCGCACGATCCAGCCGCGCAGCAGCGTCCACGTGCCGATCAGCCGGCCGACCGAGGCGATCTTCGCCGGGTTCAGCAAGGGCCACCGCGCCGACATCCGCCGGGCCGAGCGCAATGGCGTGGCCGTGCGCGTAGGAGATGAGTCCGATATCCCGGCCTTCTACGCGATCATGCAGTCCACCGGGGCGCGGGCCGGCTTCGGCATCCACAGCGAGGGCTACTACCGGGCCGCATGGCGGCTCTTCCAGCCGCGCAGCCGGCTGCTGCTGGCCGAGATCGACGGGCGGGCGGTGGCCGCCCACATGGTCTTCGCCGACGCCGGCAGCGGGCGCTACCTCTACAGCGGGGCCGATGAGGCCGGGCTGAAGGCGGGGGCCAACCACCTGCTGGAGTGGCAGGCGATCCAGTGGGCCGCCGGCCTCGGCTGTGAGCGCTACGACCTCTGGGGGATCCCCGACGCCCTCGGGCGGGCGGCCGGCGCCGACGAGGCCGAGCGGGCCGCCCTTGAGCGGGCCGCCCAGGCCGACCCGCTACTTGGGGTCTACCGCTTTAAGAAGGGCTTCGGCGGCCATGTCGTGCGCTACCTGCCGGCCTACGACCGCGTGCTCATCCCCGCGCTCTACGGCCTGGCCCGACGGCGGATCGGGTAGACGTGCTGTTGCTGTATGGCGGCGTTGCCGCCATACAGCAACAGCACGTTAGGAATCAGGCGTAGCGACCCCGCCGCGCCGGTTTTCGGGTACAATCCCCACAGAAGCAGGTTTCCTTGTTACTCACAACACGATCTATGACGCTCACGCTGCACGACATACTCCACGGTGTGGAGACGACGGGCTCGCCCGCCGATCTCGACACGCCCATCCTGGGGATCACCTACGACTCCCGTCAGGTGCGGGCGGGCTGGCTCTTTGTGGCCATCCGCGGCTTCCACGTGGACGGTCACCGCTACGTGGGCCAGGCCGCCGCCGCGGGGGCCGCCGCCGTGGTGGTGGACGCGCGCCACTGGGGCGGCGACCCGATAGATGTGCCGCTCATCAGCGTGGCCGACAGCCGGGTGGCCCTGGCGCCCCTAGCGGCCAACTTCTACCAGCGCCCGGCCACGGGCCTGCGCACCATCGGGATCACCGGCACCAAGGGCAAGAGCACCACCACCGACCTGGTGAGCCAGGTGATCGAGGGCGGAGGCTTCAGCACCGGGATGATCAGCACCGTGGACTTTAAGGTTGGCCCGCGTCGCTGGCCGAACAGCACCCGCCAGAGCACCCCCGAGGCCCCCGAGATCCAGGGGCTGCTGCGCGAGATGGCCGACGCGGGCTGCGCCTACGCGGTGATCGAGTCGACCTCCCACGCCCTCTCATCCCGCTGGAACCGCCTCGGCGGCTGCATGTTTGACGTGGCGGTCTTCCTCAACATCACCCACGAGCACCTGGACTACCACGGCAGCTTCGCGCAGTACCGCGCCGACAAGGCCCGCCTCTTTGAGATGCTCGGCGAGGGCGAGAAGGGCGAGGCCTGGGCGATCACGAACGCCGACGACCCGAGCCACCGGCACTTCCTCGACGCGGCGCCGGCCCGTGCCCGCCGCCTGACCTTCGGCGTGCGCGCGGAGGCCGACGTGCGCGCCCATGAGGTGAGCGCGGGGCCGGGCGGATCGGCGCTGCGTGTGACGACGCCCTGGGGCGAGGCTCGCCTGCGGCTGCACCTGCCCGGCAGCTTCAATGTCTCCAACGCCCTGGCCGCGCTCAGCGTGGCCCTCAGCCAGGGCATCCCCCTGGCGCGGGCCGTCGCCGCGCTGGAGGCGGTCCCCGGCATCCGCGGGCGCATGCAGCCGGTGAGCCTGGGCCAGCCCTTCGATGTGATCGTCGACTACGCCCACAACCCGGACTCCTTCGAGCAGGTGCTGGGCATGCTCCGCCCGCTCACCCGCGGCCGGATCATCGCCGTGTTCGGCAGCGCCGGCGAGCGCGACCGGGCCAAGCGCGCCGTCCAGGGCGAGATCGCGGGGCGCTACGCCGACCTGCTGGTGCTGACGGACGAGGACCCGCGCGGCGAGGACCCGGCCGCGATCATCGCCGAGATCGCCGAGGGCGCCGAGCGGGCCGGCAAGCGATCAGGCGACGGCTACCTCTGCATCCCCGACCGCGCCGAGGCCATCCGCGCCGCCATGGCCGCCGCCCGCCCCGGCGACCTGGTGCTGCTCCTGGGCAAGGGCCACGAGGGCAATATCATCTACGCCGGCGGCGCCATCCCCTGGGACGAGGCCGAGTCCGCCCGCGAGGCGCTGCGCGCGCTGGGGTATTCATAGTATGGTGGGGAAATGCGCCAGCTCCGCTGGCGCATTTCCCCACCATACTATGAGGGTTCATTATTATGATTGATCTCGCCCCCAACAACCCCTACGCGCTCACGATCGCCTCGCCGGTGATCGCGGCGGCGGGCAGCCTCGGCTACGGCGTGGAGGTGGCCCGCCACCTGGGGCTGGCAGCGCGCCCGTCGGCGCACGGGCTGGGCGCGCTCATCACCCGCAGCACTGGGCTGCGCGCGCGGAAGGCTCGCCCCCTGCCGGAGATCGTCGAGACGCCCGCCGGGCTGCTCTACCGGGGCTGGGATCATAGCCTCGGCATGCGCGCGGTGCGCGAGCGCCTCGCGCCGGCCTGGGCGACCTGGGATCTGCCGGTGGTGGTGAGCATCTGGGGCGAGAGCGCGGCCGCGGCGGCCGAGGCCGCCGCGCAGCTTGAGGGCGTCGAGGGAGTGGCCGGCGTCGAGCTGCCCCTGGCGGCCCACGACGCGCTGACGCCCGAGGCGGCCGGCCGGCTGGTGGCGGCGGTGCGCCGGGCCACCGTGCTCCCGCTGATCGTGAAGCTGCCCGGCCAGGCCGCCGATATCCTGGCCCTGGCCCGCGCCGCCGTCGAGCGCGGGGCGGACACCCTCTCCCTGATCGACGGCATCCCGGCGCTGGCCCAGCGCGCCGACGGGACGCTGGCCGATGGCCTGCTCTGCGGCCCCGCCGTCGGCCCGCTGGCCCTGGGCCTGGTGGCCGCCGTCTGCGCCGAGGCGACGGTGCCGGTGATCGGCATCGGCGGGGTGCGCGACGCCGCCGGGGCGCGGGCGATGCTGGCGGCCGGGGCCGCGGCGGTGGGGCTGGGCTCCGCCCTGCTGACCGACCTGCGCGCGGCCGCGCGGGTCGCCGCCGCGCTCGCATAGGGGCGCTGCGCCCATATGCGTTAGGTTAATAGATGGCGGCCCCCGGCATAGGTAGGGCCGAAGCATGCGCACCGGATGAATCTGCGTGGCGCCCATGCATGGGGTGCGCATGCTTCGGCCCTACGGTGCCCCCGGCGAGGATGGGCCGCCCCGGCGGCATGGGGCGTCAGCGCAGGGCCAGCTCGCGCACGTGGATGTGGGCCACCTCGCCGCCGCCGATCTGCGCGATCTCCAGGCGCAGGCTGCTCAGCTCGCGCGCGCCGCTGGGCAGGTCCAGCTGGACGGTCGGGTCGGGCGGTAGGCCGGTGTAGCTCTGCTCGGCGATGATCTGCGGGCCGCCGTCGGCCGGCGTGCCGACCAGGCGCAGGCGCAGGTCCATCGAGCCGACGGTGAGCGTCACCCCGCTGACGCTGCGCGGCTGCGGGAAGCGCAGCTCGACGACCAGCGGGTTCGCCTCGAATCCGCGCATCAGGGTGTGCGGGTCGCCGTCGAAGAGCTGCGCCGGCGAGCCCATGTCCAGCATCGAGTGGGCGACTATCACCGGGCCGCCGATGTCGGCTTGATCCTCGACCAGCTGGGTGCGGGCGAGCCTGTCCGCCTCAAAGAGCGCGTCCACGTTATCGACGTAGCGCATCCGCACGACGTAGAAGCCGGGCGAGCCGTTCGGGTAGGGGACGACCCGCTCGGGCGGGTCCACCACAAACTTGCCGCTCTTGAGCGCGCGCTCGTACTCGTAGAAGGGCATGATGAAGAGCTCGCGGGCCGGGTCGAGCTCCTGGCGCGAGACGGTGAAGGCGTCGACATTGATCATCTCGACGCGGCCGGCCTGGGCCGGCGTGAGGAAGAAGTCGATGAAGGCGTTCGGGTTGTTCGCCCAGGTCGGCGAGACGAGCAGACGCGTGTCGGGCTCGCTGGCGAGCAGCTCGGGGACGAGCTCGCCGAAGATCTGCTGCGCGCCGTACTGCATGCCGTCGAGGCCGTAGTTCTGGAACCAGGTCGGCCCGTCGCCCAGGGCCGTGCGCAGCAGCAGCAGGCTGGAGAGGCCGAGGGCCAGCGCCACCGCCCAGGCGGCCACGCGGTAGCGCACTCGGCCAGCGACCCAGGCGTAGCAGCGGTCGAGCCCGATGACGGCCAGGAGGGCGGCGGGCACCACCATCGCCAGCACGCGGGTGATGCTGATCGCCACCAGGGCCGACGAGAAGGGCGCGGCGAGCACCGCGATCAGCAGCGTGCGGTGGGCCGGAGAGCGCAGGTTGGCCAGGCAGACCCCCAGACCGACCAGGATGAAGGGCAGCAGCAGCAGGGGCAGGTGGCCCATGCCGAGCATGCGGTGGCGGGCGAGATCGACGCTGTTGGGCAGAAACCAGTAGGCCGGGCTGAGCCCGGCGAGGTAGGTCGCGCCAAAGGTGGCCAGCTTCTCGCCCAGCGGGATGCTGTGCGTCCAGTAGGAGTCGAGGGCGCGCAGCTGGGCCTCATAGGCGTCGGGCTGGAGCAGGCGGAAGCGGGCCAGCGGGATGACGAGCAGGGCCAGCGTCCCGGCTGCGGCGGCGAGCACCCGCCAGCCCTGGCGCAGGTGGTAGCGCAGGTCCGAGAGCAGCAGGAGCGCGCCGCTGGCCAGCATGACGCCCTGTCCATTCGCGTAGGCGTAGAAGGTCATCGCCCCGAAGACGAGGGCGGGGAAGAGCCAGGCGGCGCCGCGGGTGCGGTAGAGCAGGTAGCAGCAGAGGAAGCAGGCGTAGAAGGCCACCATCATCACCGTCTCGAAGGCGGTGCGCGAGTGCAGGAACCAGGCCGGGGCGGCCGCGAGGGCCAGCGGGCCGGCCCACCAGAAGCGGCTCTGGAAGACCAGGCGCAGGGTGAGGGCGACGGCCAGCAGGGCCAGGGCGCCCACCGCCGCCGAGGTGGCGCGGGTCAGGAAGACCGATTCGCCGCCGAAGAGGGCGCGGCTGGCCAGGTGGATGTAGACGCTCAGGCTAAGGTTCCACTTCTCGGCGTTGAGGAAGTAGGGCGGCAGGAAGGTGCCGTCGGCGTCGCGCAGGCCGCTGGCGAGCAGCTGGCGGGCCAGGTTCGCCTGGATGGCCTCATCGCAGAAGAAGTAGATCGGGAAGGCGGCGATCCCGGAGAGGCGGGTGAGCGCGTAGAGCAGCAGCCCGGCGGCGAGGGCGAGCAGGTCGCCCCAGCGCAGCTCGGCCAGGATGCCCGCGCGGCCAAGGGGGGCGGCGAGGGCGGACCAGGGCGAGCGAGCGGCCCCGGCCGCCGCCTCCGGCGAGACGATCACCGTCGGCCCGGAGGGCACCACCAGCTGGACAGGGGTGCCGTCGGGCAGGTCGAGGGGCTGCTCGGGGAGGATCGCCCCCCCGCGATAGACCGCGCGGACAATGCGGCCGGGCGGGGGGGCGTTTGGGTCAAGGGGCTCTGGCATGCACAGGGCCTATGCGAGTGGCGGATATGCGCGCCAGAGAAGTATACCCGACACCGAGGGCGCGTGGATCACGCAGGGCGCGACGTATGGCCTACCGCGTGGCGGGCGCCGCCGGCGCGGGCACGACATCAGCCTTGCCCCGCCGCAGGCCCAGGGCCAGGAACACCAGCAGGAAGCAGGCCGCGCCGCTCACCAGGTAGGCCAGCGTGTAGCCGGCGACCCCGCCGCCGCCGCTGGCCGCCACCGCGCCCACCAGGGCGCCGCTGAGCAGCTGGCCCACGCCGGTGAAGACCGTCACCGAGCCCTGGGCGGCCGTGCGGTCCTCGGTCGGCGCCTCGTTGAGCATGATGTAGCGGACGGGCGCGCCGAGCAGGCTGGCCAGGCCGAGGCCGATCAGGGTGCTGGCCACGTAGAAGGCCCAGAGCTGCGCGCCGAGCAGGCCGAGCACCAGCATGCCCGCCGTGAGCAGCAGCGTGCCGACGATCACCACCAGGCGCGCGCCGACCTTGTCGAGCATCCGGCCGGCCAGGGGCGAGCCCACCGCCATCGCTAGCACCACCGGCAGGGTCATGTAGCTGGCGGTGCTCACGCTGACCCCGTAGGCCAGCACGGCCAGGCTGGGCAGGAAGACGATCACGCCCTCGCCGAGGCCGGCGCCGATGCTGAGCCCGTTGGCCAGGGCCAGCTGCGGCGTGACGATCAGGGTGCGGCGCAGCAGCGGGTCGGCGGCGCGGCCCTCGGCCCACCAGAAGGCCGGCGTGGCGGCCAGGGCCAGCAGGAGGAAGGGCCAGACGAGCGGCGAGGCCAGGCTGGCCAGCAGGTTGTTCGAGTCGAGGTTGCTGGCGCCCACCGTCAGCCCGCCCAGGAGCATGGCCAGGGTGATCAGGCCGATCAGGTCGAAGGGCTTCGGCTCGGCCGCGCCCGTGGCCGGCAGGGTGTACCAGCTCATGATCAGCACCAGGGCGGACACCGGCAGGTTCACCAGGAAGATCCAGTGCCAGCTGATCGTGAGCAGCACCGCGCCGAGGATCGGCCCGATGATGAAGGCCAGCCCGAAGACCGCGCCGATCATGCCCAGGGCGAAGCCCTTGCGCTCGGGCGGGAAGCTGTCGCCCACCACCGCGCTGGCCACCGGGAAGATGCCGCCCGCGCCGAGGCCCTGGAGCGCCCGGGCGATCAGCAGGATCGCGAAGTTCGGCGCGGCGGCGGCCACTGCCGAGCCGATGGTGAACAGGCCCACCGCCAGCATGTAGGCCGGCCGCCGCCCGTAGCGGTCGCTCAGCTTGGACATCAGCGGCGCGCCCAGCAGGTTCAGAAACACGTAGATGGTGAAGATCCAGGCCCCAGCCCGGTCGTCGACGCCGAACCACTCGCGCAGCGCCGGCAGCGCCGGGCCGACGATCGCGATGTCCAGGGCGCCCATCAGCACGCCCAGAAAGAGTACCGTGAGCACCAGCCGCAGCGACGATCCGCCCTTTGTTGTTGTCATATGCCCCTCAATTAGTCAGAGTTGACTATTCCCACGCCGACTATACTACGACAGGCCGAGGCTGTCAAGACTTGATAAGAACGACGCCCTGTGCTACACTCTGCGCTGAGCGACTGGCGCACCGCCGGTCGCCATTCTTATGCCGCTGTATAAGTATTGCGCGGCGCCGCGCCGCACGCGCAAGATGAGGAGCAGCCCCACACATGTCTACCCATCAGATCCTAAACGCCCAGGTACGCACGGTGCTCGGCAAGAAGGTCAAGTACCTGCGCAAAGAGGGCAAGATCCCCGCCACCGTCTACGGCAAGGGCTTCGAGGCCGTCTCCACCCAGGTGAGCGCCCGCGACTTCGAGCTGACCTTCCGCAAGGCCGGCCGCACCTCGCTGATCGACCTGATGATCGACGGCTACAGCATGCAGTCGGTCTTCGTGCAGGATATCCAGCGCCACCCGGTGACGCGCGACATTCTGCATATCGACTTTAAGGTGGTCGACCTGAAGAAGTCGGTCAACGTCGAGGTGCCGATCGTCGTCGTCGGCGAGTCGCCAGTCGTGGCCCGCGGGGACGCCCTGCTCAACCACGTCCTCAACTCGCTGATGGTGGCGGCCCTGCCGAACGACCTGCCCCAGCACATCGACATCGACATCAGCGTGCTGGACGCGATGGACAAGGTCATCCACGTGCGCGACCTGGCCGGCCAGGTGAGCTACAAGATCCTGGCCGACCCGAGCCAGGTGCTGCTCTCGCTGAGCCAGCTGCGCGCCGCCGAGAGCACGCCGGCGGTCGAGGCGGTCGCCGAGCCGGAGCTCATCCGCAAGCCGCGCGAGGGCGAGGACGAGGAGTAGGGGCCTGCGGCCTCCAGAATCCTCATAGTGTCTTGCAGAAATGTGCCAGCTTCGCTGGCACATTTCTGCAAGACACTATGTATCTCTAGAAGGGGCGCGCCTACCCTGAGTAGGTGCGCCCCTTCCAGATCACGCCGCGCCCGCTGCGCACCCGCCACATGCCCAGGCCGGCGATCAGCAGGTAGCTGAGCAGCCCGAGCGGCCAGAGCAGCCCGTAGGCCGCGGGCTGCCGGTAGAGCCGTCGGTAGAGGGCCGCGCGCAGGGACAGGCTCGCCAGCAGGCTCAGCCCGCCGCCGGCCAGCCCGGCCCATGCCGCGCCCGCATCCCCAAGCGCCAGCCCGGCCAGGCCCGCCCCCAGCAGCCAGGGCGGGCCGAAGGCCTCAAGGATCAGGCCGGACATCGCCCAGCCCGAGCGCCCGCCGCCGCTGCGGTAGCCCGCCGCCGCGTTCTTCATCAGCCCCTCGGCCACCTCGCGCCCGCTGGTGTACATCCGCACCTGGAGGTGGGCCATGCCCTCGGCGATGCCCACCCGGCCCCCGGCGGCGCGGATGGCCTGGGCCAGCCGCACATCCTCCAGCACCTCGTCGCGCACCGCCGCGTGCCCGCCCACGCCCGCGTAGGCCGTGCGCCGCACGAAGATGCACTGGCCGTTGGCGAGCACCTGGTCGGGCCGCACGTCGGGCCGCTCCATCTGCTCGAAGGGGAAGAGCGCCGTGATCAGGGCCAGGAAGGGCGGCAGGATCACCCGCTCCCAGAACGTCCCCAGCACCAGGAAGGGGAAGATCGTCAGCAGGTCGAGGCTGCGGAGGCTGGCCGTGGCCAGCAGGGCGGCGGCCAGATCCGGCGCGGCCACGGTGTCGGCGTCGAGGAAGAGCAGCCACTCGCCAGCGGCGCCCTCGCCGAGCTGCTGGCAGGCGTTGCACTTGCCCACCCAGCCCGGCGGCAGCGGCCGGCCGGACAGCGCCCGCAGGCGCGGGTCGACGATCGCGGCCAGGGCCGCGGCGGTGCCGTCGGTCGAGCCGTCGTCCACCACGATCACCTCGATCCGCGGGTAGGACTGGGCCAGGGCGGCGCGCACACACGATCCGATCCCACGCTCCTCGTTCCGCGCCGGGATGAGGATCGAGATCAGCGGCGGCTCTGCCGGGATCGCCGGCGCGGACAGGTGCGGGATCCTGCGCAGCCGGCGGATGTCGCGGGCGACCAGCAGGATCAGCCCGGCGCCGGCGGCCAAGAGGGTGGCGGGAAGGATCATAGGCAGATTGCAGATTGCAGATTGCAGATTGCAGATTGCAATCTGCAATCTGCAATCTGCAATCGCTGTATGATATGCGGCGGTTGACGGTGCGCGCATTATACGCTATAAGTTTTGCGCATCGCGCCAACCCCACCCCCGGAGCACCTCATGTCAGGCGAGTCGCCCGCCCGCACCCTGGCCCGCGAGGCCATGCTGCTGCTGATCACCCTGGCGGCCGGCGTGGCCCTGGTGGCCGCCATCGTGTTCCTGCCCGTCCTCTTCGGGCGCGGCGGGCCGCCGAGCGCCGAGCGGCTGGGGGCGTACCTCCAGACGATCGTCGGCTACGTGGGCGGGCTGGCCCAGGGCAACCTCGGATCGAACGCCCGCGGCAGGCCGGTGAACAACGAGATGCTCCAGGCCGCCCGGCGCACCCTGGAGCTGCTGACGGCCAGCACGCTGGTCGCCCTACCGCTGGGCGTGGCCTGGGGCGGCCTGCTGGCCACCGTGCGCCGGGGGGTCTGGGGCGGCCTGCTCTTCAGCCTGAGCACCCTGCTGATCTCGCTGCCCTCGTTCGTGGCCGTGCTCCTGCTCAGCGAGGCCGTGGCGACGATCACCCTGCGCACGGGGGTGCGCCTGGCCTTCGTGCAGGGCTACGGCCTCGACGGCCACCTCATCCTGCCCACGGCGGTGCTAGCCACACGCGGGGCGGCCTTCATCGCCCGCTCGCTCCAGGTCTCTCAGGAGCAGATCATGGCCCAGGACTGGATCCGCGCCGCGCGGGCGAAGGGGCTGGGCGGCCTGGGGCTCTGGCGTCGCCACGTGCTGCCGGCCCTGCGCCTGCCGCTGCTCGGGGCGGCGCTCGGGGCCGTGCGAGTGATCGTGGCCGGGACGATCATTGTGGACTACCTGTACAACTGGGGCGGGCTCGGCCGGCGGCTGCTCCAGGTGACGAGCGGCGGCGTGGAGGCACACCTCTGCGCATAGGTTAACCCAGGACTTATTCGCGCCAACAAGATATTCTGGAGAGCTTGAGGCTTAGCTTGATGCACCGCACGATGTCACTCCTTCGCCGCCCCGAGCTGCTGATCGGCGGGGCGCTGGTCGCCCTGATGGCGATCTGCGCCGTCGCCGCGCCCCTGCTCGCGCCCTTCGACCCGATCAAGCCGGTGGTGCTCTTCGACGGGGCCGACATCGTGCGCGCGCCCTACCCGCCAGGCACGGCCGGCATGCTGCTCGGCAGCGACAGCCTGCGGCGCGACCTGCTGAGCCGCCTGATCTACGGCACCCGCTACACCCTGCTCTTCTGCGGGGTGGCGGCCATGCTGCGGGTGGCCCTGGCCGCAGGCCTCGGCATGCTGGCCGGCTGGTACGCGGGCGCGAGCCGGCTGCTCGATGTCCTGGCCGGGGCATGGTCGGCGGTGCCAAGCCTCTTCTTCGCGCTCATCCCGCTGGCCCTGATCAGCCGGCTGGGCAACAACCAGCTCAACGCCCTGGCCTTCGTGGTCGTCTTCAGCCTGACGGGCTGGCCGGAGACGGCGGTGCGGGTGCGGGTGGCCGTGCGCGAGCTGCGCGCCGCGCCCTTCGTCGAGTCGGCCTATGCGATCGGCCTGGGGCGCGCGGCCGTCCTCTGGCGTCACATCCGCCCCAACCTGCGCGACCTGCTGCTGGTCGAGGCGGCCTACGCGGTGGCCGCCGTGCTGCTGCTCTGCGCGGAGCTGGGCTTCCTGGGGATCTTCATCGGCGGGGCCGAGCGCGAGGCGGTCGGCGGCCAGATCAGCAACGACCCGATCTTCGCGGAGTGGGGCGGGATGCTGGCGAAGGGCGTGCGCGAGCGGGGCGCGAGCGCGGTGCTCTTCATCGCGCCGATGGCCGCCTTCTCGCTGAGCATCCTCGCGTTCAACCTGCTCGCCGAGGGCCTGCGCCGGCGTCAGTAGGCAAATTCCGATCCGCCTGCCCGTTCGTATAGACATATCTCACCCGCGCGTCTCAGCATCGGCCATCCGCATCAGGCTCGCCAACGAGTATGCCATGGGCGCACTTCCCTTCGTTGCCTTCTACCTCTCGCTAGCGACGATCGCGGGCCTGCTCGCCGCCTACGCCTGGCGTCGGCGCTACTACCGCAGCGGCCGGCCCTTCACGCTGCTGATGGGCGCGATCAGCTTCTGGTGCGCCTGCCACGCCCTGGCCGCCGCCGACACGAGCTTCGCCGGGACGCTCTTCTGGTCGCTGCTCCAGTACGTCGGTATCGTGACGATCATGCCGGCGTGGCTGCTGATCGCGATCTCGTACTCGGGCCACTGGTGGCGCGGGCGCAGAGCTCTTCAGATCGGCATCTTCATCCCCCCGGCGCTGTTCTGCGCCCTCGCCCTCACCAACGAGCTGCACCACCGCTTCCTGCTCGACACGATGCCCGACATGAGCCGCGGCTTTATGTGGCTGAAGGTCGTGCGCGGGCCACTCTTCTGGGTACACTCGGCCTACGCCTACAGCTGCTTCGCGGCCGGGATCGGCCTGCTGGCCCTGGCGGTGTTCCGCGCCGCGCCGATCGACCGCCGCCACGCGTGGATGATGCTCATCGCCGCGCTCATCCCCGCCGTCGGCAACCTGGCCTACCTGGCCGGCGCCCAGGCGCCATGGAACGACGACCCGACGCCGATCCTGCTCTTTATCGGCGGCGCACTCTCCTTCTACGCCACCGTCCACTTCCGGGTGATCGACCTGGCCCCCCTCGTCGAGCGCGAGGTGCTCGCCGCCCTGCCCGACGGCCTAGTGGTGCTGAACCGGCAGGCGGTGGTGAGCGAGATCAACGCCGAGGCGATCGCGCTGCTCCAGCTCCCGCCCGGCCAGCTGATCGGCATGCCGCTGCTCGGCCTGCTCACGCGCTCGCCGCACCTGGGCGAGCTGCGGGAGGCCCTAGCCGACGGCCCCGGCCCGCGCACCCACCAGCTCCTGACCGGCGAGGGCGAGCAGCTCCGGGCGATCGAGCTGCGCCTGCGCCCGCTGTCGGCCGCCAACGGCGCGCAGGCCGGCACCCTGCTCCTGCTGCGCGATGTCAGCGAGCGGGCCAGAGTCGAGCAGAGCCGGGCCGAGCACCTGGCCGAGCTGAGCCTGATCAACGAGGTAGCGCGGGCGGCCAACACCGCCACCGAGACCGAGCGGCTGATCCGGGCGATCGCCGAGACGATCGTGCGGGCGGGCCACTGGGACCGCGCCGCCGTAGGGGTGACGCGCGCCGGCGGCGGGCGGCTCGACATTGTGGCCGACTACGCCGCCGAGACGCAGCGCAGCTATGAGGGCGACCTGATCAGCGGCCGGGGCGTCGCCGAGCTCCAGGCCCTGATGGCCGCCGGCCACAGCAGCCTGCTCGCCCTGAACGAGCCGGAGGTGGCCGATTCGCTGGTCGGCCAGATGATGGCCCGCGCGGGGCTGCGCAACATCCTCGTCGTGCCGCTCATGCTCCACGGCAGCCCGCTCGGCGTCCTGGTGCTGGGCAGCAGCGCGCCCCGCGACATCAGCGCGACGATGACGCGCCTGGCCGAGACGATCGGCGAGCTGATCACCGACGCGACGGTACGCACCCGGCTCTACGAGGAGGTGCGCGCCGCCGACCAGCTCAAGTCCTCGTTCCTGGCCACCATCAGCCACGAGCTGCGCACGCCGCTCACATCGATCATCGGCTACACCGAGATGCTCCAGCGCGGGCTCTACGGCCCGCTGGGCGACCGCGTGGAGGAGCCGCTGGGCTACATGCGCGAGGCGAGCAACACGCTGCTGCGCCTGATCACCGACATCCTCGACTTCTCGCGGATGGAGGCCGGCCAGCTCAAGGTCGATCTCTGCCCGGTGGAGCCGCTGCGGGCGATCCGGAACGTCATCGGGCAGCTCCAGCCACAGGCCCACGAGCGCGAGCTGGAGCTGCTGGGCGATCTCCCCGATCAGCTGCCCCTGGTCCACGCCAACAGCTCCCGGCTTGAGCAGGTGCTCGCCAATCTGATCAGCAACGCGATCAAGTTCACCGAGTCCGGCTCGATCACGGTCTGCACCCGATCGAGCGGCGACCAGCTGCGGATCTGCGTGCGCGACACCGGGATCGGCATCGCCGCCGAGGATCAGGAGGCGATCTTCCAGGAGTTCCGCCGGGTCAACCACGGCGACCGGCACTACAGCGGGACAGGGCTGGGGCTGGCCATCTCGCGCCGGCTGACCGCGCTGATGGGCGGGTCGATCGGCGTCGAGAGCGCCGCCGGGAGCGGATCGACCTTCTTCATCGACCTGCCGATCATCACCCTGCCCGCCGAGTCGCCGCCCACGGTGATGACGCTCACGGCCCACGAGCTGGGCCGGCGCTGAGGGGCGCAGCAGGAAGAGCGGCGCTGTCGCGTTGCGACAGCGCCGCTCTTCCTGCTGCGCCCCTGCATATGACATGGCCGCAGGCAATGTCGGAGCACACGTGACTGTACCCCCGATTCTGTTTGCTGCCGCCATCTCTCTCTTCGCACGAGGCGAAGGCCGCTCCTAGCGCGCCGGGCGCTACCCGGTCTGCCGTCGCGGCGGCGATACGAGCGAGCGGGGTGGTACAAACGCCTTGCGGCTTCCACCGATGAGCCCGCCCCACGTACCTTGCTCCCCATCAGCCGGCGCAGTCGCCTGGCCGCCGACATCACTGCCGACGCCGGCCGGCTCTTACCCGGCCCTTTCACCCCTCACCGGGTTGCCCCGGCGGGTCTGCTCTCTGTTGCCGTCTTACGTCGCGGCGACGTTACCATCGCCGTGCCCCCGCTTACGGTTTCGCGGGGCGGCCTTCCGCCCGAAGGCGGGCGAGGAGTCGGGAAGTTCCTCTAGAGCTACGCTCCAGCGGCGGCTCGCCACGTGTGCATCGGGCCAGTATACCACCATGCGGCTCAGGCTCGGCGCAGCACCTCGCCGAGCCGCCCGACGCCCTCGGCGATCTGGTCGTGGGGGAGCAGGCTGAAGCAGAGGCGCAGGTAGTTCTGGCCGCCGCCCTCGGCGAAGAAGCGTGCGCCGGGCAGGTAGCTGACCCCGGCGGCCTCGGCGGCGGGCAGGATGGCCGCGCCGTCCATGCCGGCGGGCAGGCGCACCCAGACGAAGAATCCGCCCAGCGAGGGGTTCCATGTGCAGCCGGAGGGCAGGTGGCGGGACAGGGCCGCGAGCATCAGATCGCGGCGGGCGCGCAGGGCGGCGCGCAGCCCCTCGACGTGGGGGTCGAGCAGGCCCAGCTCCAGGAAGGCGGACACCACATGGGCGACGAAGTGGCTCGCGCCGCCGCCGCTGTCGAACACGCCGCAGCCGGCGCAGCGCCGCACGAGCTCGGGCGAGGCCAGCATCCAGCCGAGGCGCAGGCCGGGGGCCAGCACCTTGGCGTAGGAGCCGACGCGCACGACCGGGCCGCCGGGGGCCAGGTTGTAGATCGGCGGCGGCGGCGGCGCGTCGTACCAGAGCTCGCCGTAGGCGTCGTCCTCGATCACCGTCAGGCCCTCGCGGCGGGCCAGGGCCGCCAGGGCGTAGCGCCGGTCGGCGGTGAGCGTGGCGCCGCTGGGGTTGCCGAAGCTGGCCACGGTGTAGAGGAAGGCCACCCGCTCGCCGCCGCCGCGCAGCATGCGCAGCATGGCCTCGGCGGCGTCCACATGGATGCCCTGGGAGTCGCCGGGGACGGCCACCGCGCGCAGGCCGCGGTCGCGGAAGATCCGCAGCGCCAGGTGGTAGGTGGGCGCCTCGACCAGGACCACATCGCCGGGGCGCGAGATCTGCGCGCAGAGCATGTCGAGGGCCTGCGAGATCCCGGCGGTGATCATGATCTGCTCGGCGGGCGGGGCCACGCCCTCCAGGCGGCCGAGCCGCTGGCGCAGCAGCTCGATCAGCCGGCCCGGCCCCTGGTCGTAGCCGTAGGTCAGTGCGGCGTGCCAGTCGCGGCCGAGGACAAGCGCGGCGGCGCGCGCCAGCCCCTCGGCCGGGAGCAGCTCGGGCGCGTGATGGCCCCAGCCGAACTCCACAATGCCGGGGCGCTGGACGATCTGAACGTCGGGGAGGATCTGCATGGCGGTCCCTCTATGCTGGCGGCGACAGGCAACGGCTATAGTATAGCGTGTCCCAGGCCAACCCCCAACACCCAGTGCACCCGAGCCACCGCCTGCTGCTCTGCGGCACATCCAAGGCCCCGCCCAAGCAGCGATCCGCCCTCTCCCTTGATGAGCTCGTCGATGTGCTCAAGGTGGGCGTCCAGCGGGGCAGAAGATAGCGACAGGGGCGCGGTGCAAGCACCGCGCCCCTGTCGCTCGTCCGAGCGCCGCATCTAGGCGAAGGAGTAGCCCCCGCCAGGGGACTCGCCCATATCCTCCTGGATGAGACGAGCCAGATTCTGCTGGGCGCGGTGCTGGAGCGACTTGATCGATCCCTGGCTCCGCCCCATCTGCCGCGCCGTCTCCTGGATCGACAGGTCGTAGCCGTAGCGCAGCCGCAGCACCTGGGCCTGGCTCGGGCTCAGCTGGCTGATCGCCCGGCGCAGCATCGCCCGCTGCGCGCTCAGCTCCAGGCTGTCCTCGTGATCATCGCCGCTCTCGACCCACGCGTCCAGCGGGATCGTGTGCGTCCGCTCGCGCCGCCGCAGCGTGTCGATCAGGCGGTCGTGGGCGATCCGGTAGAGCCAGGCCGAGATCGACCAGCCCCGGTCCTCGTAGCGACCAAGCCCCTCGATCATGCGGAGAAACACATCCGACTGGAGGTCGCGGGCCAGCTCGGCGTCGTGGACCCGATAGTAGATGTAGCGGTAGATCTCCGGCGCGTAGCGCTCGTAGATCGCGCTGATGGCCTGCGGGTCGGACTGCTGGGCGCGGCGGATCAGGTCGGGGCTCAAAGCGGGCGCGCTCATGAGGGAACCTCTCTTGCTAAGACGATGTACAACGATGTGCGCGCAGTATACGACGGCGCTCGCGCCCGTGGTGTTTTGGCTGCGTCTATCTGCGGAGATCAATCCGTTAGCGTCTGCGAATATGCTACAATGCATCACAAGGGCGGATCGCCCGATACGGCATATCTAGGAGGACTCTCGGGGTGCGCAATATCTTCTCGACGCCGAGCGACGATGTCTTCTCGCGCGGCACGGACGACAATATCGAGCTGCTTAAGGCGTGGGCCGGGTCCACCCTAGCCTTCGCCGTGGTGCAGACGGGGGCGGGCAACCTGCTCAGCTCGGCATTTGTCCAGAACCTGATCATCTCGGCCGTCGTCTGCGGGATGGCCTTCGTCCTGCATGAGCTGGCCCACCGGGTGGTGGCCCGCAGCTACGGCGCCGAGGCCCACTTCATCGCCAACGACCAGTGGCTGCTGCTCTCGGTCGTCATCGCCTTCGCCGGCTTCTTCATCGCCGCGCCCGGCGCCGTCTGGCACCGCGGCCACCTGACGCTGCGCCAGGGCGGCCTGATCGCCCTCGCCGGCCCGGTGACGAACCTGGTGCTCTCGGTGCTCTTCCTGATCAGTCTCTTCGCCGTCGCCCTGCTCGGCCTGCCTCTGCCGAACCTGCTGCTGATCACCCTGTTCATCGGGTTTAAGTTCAACGCCTGGATCGGCGTGTTCAACATGATCCCCGCCGGCCCCTTCGACGGAGCTAAGGTGCTCGCCTGGAACTGGCAGGTCTTCGCTGTGACGGTGGCCGTCGGTGTCGGGCTGGCCTTTCTGCTCAGCGACAGTGTCGTAGTCAGCATCCTTAGGTCGCTCAACGGTGCCCTTTAACGGGCGCGAGTGCGCCCTTCCGATAGCTATGGGGAGAATACCTATGCGAACCCCGATCATTGCCGGGAACTGGAAGATGTACAAGACGGTGGCCGAGGGCCGCGAGCTCGTCGCGGGACTGCTGGCCGGGCTGGGGCAGGTCGCTGACCGCGAGGTGGTGGTCTGCCCGCCCTACACCGCGCTCTACGCCATCGGCGAGCAGGTCGCCGGGACGCCGATCACCCTCGGCGCCCAGGAGGTCTTCTCTGAGTCCCAGGGCGCCTTCACCGGCGCCGTCGCCCCGCAGATGCTGCGCGATGTGGGCTGCACGTATGTGATCGTCGGCCACAGCGAGCGCCGCCAGATCTTCGGCGACACCGACGCGACCGTGAACCGCAAGCTGCGCGCCGCCCTCGACTTTAGCCTGCGCCCGATCATGTGCGTCGGCGAGAGCAAGCCCCAGCGCGACTCAGGCCAGGCCGAGGCGATCGTCACCGGCCAGGTGCGCGCCGGCCTCGTCGATGTGACCGCAACGCAGCTGCTCAATGTGGTGCTCGCCTACGAGCCGATCTGGGCGATCGGCACCGGCGATACGGCCACCGCCGCCGACGCCCAGGCCATGCACGCCGCCATCCGCGCCACCCTCGCCGAGCTCTACGGCGATGCGGTCGCCCAGACGGTGCGCATCCAGTACGGCGGCAGCGTCAAGCCCGATAACGTCGATGAGCTGATGTCCCAGACAGATATCGACGGTGCCCTCGTCGGCGGCGCATCCCTGAAGGCCGACAGCTTCCTGCGGATTATTCACTTCCAGTAGCCCCCCCAACATCATCATATCGTGAGGAGGAGTTGCCAGCTACGCTGGCAACTCCTCCTCACGATATAAGGCAGTAGCGCATACGTAACGCGGTGCCCCGACCGCGCCCGGCCCGTAAACGGGCGGGCTAGGGTTTGCGAAGGCCGCCTGCGCGGCCTCAGACAGGCCGCGCAGGCGGCCTTCGCAGAACCGTAGCCGGGGGCTTCAGCCTACCGGCGGGCGATGCGCCACCGCGTTCCTTCTGCGGTATTGCGGTATAAGTATTTTTAGGCATGATAGAACTTCTGATCATCGTCGTGCTCTCGCTCGCCAACGGCATCTTCGCCGCCACCGAGATCGCCATGGTCTCGGCGCGGCGCGGCCGCCTTGAGCAGCGCGCCGAGGACGGCAGCGCCGGGGCCGAGGTCGCCCTGAAGCTGCAGGATGACCCCAACCGCTTCCTGTCCGCCGTCCAGGTCGGCATCACGCTGATCGGCACGCTCAGCGGCGTCTTCGCCGGCGCCACTCTGGCCGACCAGCTGGCCCCCACGATCGCGACGCTGCCCTACATCGGCCCCTACGCCATCCCGCTGGCCCAGGTCCTCGTGGTCATCCTCGTCTCCTACCTCTCGCTGGTGCTCGGCGAGCTGGTGCCCAAGCGCCTGGCCCTCCAGAGCGCCGAGGCCGTGGCCGCCTTCATGGCCCCGCCCATGAGCCTCCTCGCTCGGTTCAGCACCCCGGTGATCAGCGTGCTCTCCTTCTCGTCCGACCTGATCCTGCGCATCCTCGGCCGGGCCAACGTCGAGGAGGAGCGCGTGACTGAGGAGGACATCCGCGCCCTGGTGCGCGAGGGCACCGAGGGCGGCACCGTCGAGCTCCAGGAGCAGCAGTTCATCGATAGCATCTTTAAGCTCACCGACCGCGCCGTCCGCCATATCATGACCCCGCGCCACGATGTGGAGATGCTCGACGCCGACGCGACCCTCGGCGACGTCATCGACGAGCTGCTCTCCAGCGGCTACTCGCGCTTCCCGATCTATGAGGGCTCGCCCGACACGATCACCGGCACGGTGCATGTGCGCGACCTGCTGCTGCTCTATCGCCGCCAGGGCGAGGACGCCAAGGTGCGCGAGGCGATCTCCCCGCCGCTCTACGTTCCCGAGAACAGCCGGGCCAGCGCCTTGCTCGCCACCTTCCGCAAGGGCCGCCGCCACATGGCCCTGGTGGTCAGCGAGCTCGGCGGGATCGAGGGCGTCGTCACCCTTGAGGACGTGCTTGAGGAGATCGTCGGCGAGATCGGCGATGAGTTTGATGAGATTGAGGCGCCCCCGGTCACCATCCGCGAGGACGGCTCCATGCTCGCCGACGGCTCCCTGAATGTGGATGAGGTCAAGCGCATCCTCGACGAGGACGACCTGCCCGACGAGGAGACCTATCGCTTCGACACGCTGGCTGGCTTCGTGATCAGCCTGCTCGGCCAGATCCCCACCACCGGCGATGTGGTCAGCTGGGGCGGCTGGCGCTTCGAGGTGATCGATATGGACGGTCTGCGCGTCGATAAGGTGCTGATCTCGCGGGAGTCAGGGGTCGGGGGCCAGGAGTCGGGGGTGTAGTTGGAGGTTGGGAGTTGGGGCTGGGGGTCGGGTGTCTCCCAACCTCCAACTCCCAACCCCTGTGCTACAATAAACTCGCCCACCATGCAACATCTGGCGTCAGATCACCGTAATTGCTAGAGCGCGCGGAGTCCTGTGCGGCACGCCCAATCTGCAATCTGCAATCTGCAATCTGCAATCCCAGAGGAGAGAACTATGGCCGGTGAAGTAACCCTGCGGGCGACGTTGGCCCGCCCGTATCTCGCAGCCACGACGACGCCCCAGGTGGCCTACGCGCTGATCGAGGTACAGCCATCGGCGGTGATGGCGCAGGTGCGCACACCGGTGAATGTCAGCTTCGTGCTCGACCGCAGCGGCTCGATGAAGGGCGAGAAGATCGAGCGCGTCCGCCAGGCGATCGGCATGGCGGTCGATATGCTCGACGCCCAGGACATCGCCTCGGTGGTGATCTTCGACCACCGCACCGAGGTGCTCGTCCCCGCCGCCGCCGTCACCGACCGCCGCAGCATCCAGGACCGGGTCGGCCGCATCCGCGACGCCGGCGGCACCAAGATCGCCCCCGCCATGGAGAAGGGCCTGCGCGAGATCGAGAAGGACCGCAGCGGTGCCATCCGCCGCCTCGTCCTGCTCACCGACGGGCAGACCGAGCATGAGGACGAGTGCCTGCGCCGCGCCGAGGACGCCGGGCGGATCGGTGTGCCGATCACTGCCCTCGGCGTCGGCAAGGACTGGAACGAGGACCTGCTGATCGAGATGGCCAACCGCTCCGGCGGCACCGCCGACTATATCGCCCGGCCCAACGAGATCACCGAGTACTTCCAGAACACGGTTCAGAAGGCCCAGAACAGCGCCATCCAGAATAGCAGCCTCAACCTGCGCCTCGTCCAGGGCGTCACGCCCCGCGCCGTCTGGCAGGTCATCCCGCTGATCAATAACCTCGGCTACAAGCCGATCTCCGACCGCGATGTGGGTGTGCCGCTCGGCGAGCTGGAGACGGGCCAGGGCCGCACGCTGCTGGTCGAGTTCCTGGTCGACCCGCGTCCGATCGGCACCTACCGCGTCGGCCAGGCCGAGGTGAGCTACGACATCCCCGCGCTCGGCCTGGCCGGCCAGAAGGTCCGCATCGATATTATGCTCACCTTCACCGCCGACGCCGGCCAGCTCGGCCAGGTCAACCCCGGCGTGATGAACATCGTCGAGAAGGTCTCGGCCTTCAAACTGCAGACCCGCGCCCTCCAGGATCTGCAGTCCGGCGATGTGAGCGGGGCCACCCAGAAGCTCAAGAGCGCCGTCACCCGCCTGCTCAGCCAGGGCGAGCTGGAGCTGGCCGGCACCATGCAGCAGGAGATCGCCAACCTGGAGAAGGACGGCCAGCTCTCGAGCGAGGGACAGAAGACGATCAAGTTCAGCGGCCGCAAGACGGTGCGGCTCAGCGATATCGACCTGCCGAAGGAGTAAGCCTGTAAGGGCGCAGCAGCAGCCGATATCATGGCTAAGAAGCGCAGACACCTGGTGCTGCTGCGCCCCAACCGCCAACAAATCCCTATGTACATCCTCATCACCAACGACGACGGATACCAGAGCCCGGGGCTGGCCGCGCTGCGCCGGGCGCTCGCCCCGCTCGGCGAGGTGGCTGTGGTGGCACCCGACCGCAACTGGAGCGCCGCCGGCCACTACCGCAAGCTCTTCGACCCCATGCGGGCCTGGGAGGGCGCCCTCATCGACGGCAGCCCGGCCACGCTCTGCGACGGCACCCCCGCCGACTGTGTGGCCCTGGCGATGATGGGCCTGCTGCCCAGAAAGCCCGACCTGGTCGTCTCCGGGATCAACCTGGGGGCCAACCTGGGCAGCGACCTGCTCTACTCGGGCACGGTGGCCGCCGCCATGGAGGGCATGATCTTCGGCCTGCCGGCGATCGCCGTCTCGCAGAACAATGGCCACCGCGGCCCGCAGGACTTCCGCGCCGCCGAGGCCGCCGTGGCGACGATCGTCGCCGGCGTCCAGAAGAACGGCCTGCCCGAGGGCGTGCTGCTCAACGTGAATGTGCCGGCCCTGCCCCCCGAGGACGTGCGCGGCATCCAGGTCACCCGCCTCGGCCAGCGCACTTACCGCGACGAGCTGATCGTCCGCGAGGACCCGCGCGGCCGCCCCTACTACTGGATCGGCGGCGCCGAGCCCGAAGACCTCCACGAGGACGGCACCGATGTGTCCGCCATCGCCGCCGGCTACGTCACCGTCACCCCGGTGCATATGGATCTGACCAGCCACCGCTGGATGGACGAGCTGCGCGGCTGGGGGCTGGACGCGTAGCTCTGGCGAGCACCGTAAGGGCGCAGCAGCGCGGCGCTGCTGCGCCCTTACTTCCCGTAGATGATCGCGCTGCGGCGCTCGCCGCCGCCGGCCTTCGCGTGCTGGAGCAGATCCTCGGCCACCTCCGTCAGCTCGCGGATATCGCGGAACGGCCCGTCGGCGCTGGTGAGCACCCCCACCGACAGTGACATCAGCGGGAAGCGCCGCACCTGGCCGTCGTCGCCGTCCACCTCCAGGCCGCCGCGCTCGCGGTCGTGGTAGTCATAGTGCAGGGGGATGTCGGCGTCGAAGCGGTCGGCGAGCTCCTGGTAGATCCCGCCGCTCGGCACAGTGCTGGTGATCAGCACGAAGTACGGCCCGGCCACCATCTGGCCCACCATATCGCCTGAGACGCCGTGCCGGCCCACCACATCGCTGATCAGCAGGGCGGTGAACTTCAGCACGTTCTCACCCACCATGACGCCGTAGAACTGGGTGAAGCTCTCGAAGCCGTTGATCCGGATGAGCGCCAGCGTCCAGCCCGTAGTGGCCAGCAGCTCGCGCAGCCGGGCGTTCACCTGCTCGCCGGTGGGCAGATTGGTGACAGGGTGGAACTGGCCGCGCCTCCGCCCCTCGTCGAGCTGGTTGCGCACCACCCAGTAGACCTCCTCGATGTCGAAGGGCTTGCCGAGGAAGTAGTCGGCGCGCACGGTGTGGTGAGCGATCATGCGGTCGTTGCGCTCGGTGAAGGCGGTCAGTACGACGATCGGGATGTTCTGGGTGTCGGGGGTGGCCCGCAGGGCCATGCCCACATCGTAGCCGCTAATATCGGGGAGTCGCACATCGAGCAGGATCAGGTCGGGTGGGGTTGCCCGACAGATCGCGAGAGCCTCCTCGCCGCGGCTGGCCGTACGCACCTGGTAGCCCTTGTTTGACAGATAGACCTCAAGCAGCCTGGATATCGCCGAGTCGTCTTCGACAATGAGGATGGTCTCATGTGCCATCAGGCATTCCTTATGACGTATCTGCCGGCCACCGCCTCATTATAGGCCATGCAGAAGCTGATGCAGCGGTGAAGCGCACCTATCTGAACGGTGATGCGCGGGCATTTTGAGCTTCCGGTAAGGTTCACAACCTTACCGGAAGCTTCAAGCTTAGGCCAGCTCGGCCATCAGCTGCGCCAGGGCGGCGGGCGGCGGGCGCAGCTGGTCGTCGGGCAGGGCGGCCAGCGGCGTCTCGCAGAGGTTCATGGCCTCGGCCAATGTCGGGCGGGCCTCATCAATATAGAGCAGCCCGGTGATAAACTCGTCGCGGGCGCGGGCGCGCTCGATCAGGCCCAGGGCGGCCATGCGCTCGCCCGGGTTGTAGTCCTCGGCGAGCTTGCGCAGCCGGATCACCGGCCCGTCGTGCAGGCGCACGTCGCGCACCTCGCCCGGCGCGTACTCGACCTGCACCTCGTCGAAGCTCGGGATGAAGCTCAGGTCGTGGATGGGCTCCTGGCGGGCCTTGCCGTAGCCGTAGCTCTTGGTCGACTCGTTGTGGTTGTTGAAGGTGACGCAGGGGCTGATCACATCGATCACCGCCGTGCCGTGGAAGCTGAAGGCGGCCTTGATCAGCTCGCGCACCTGCTTGGCGTCCCCGGCGAAGGAGCGGGCCACGAAGCCGCAGCCGGCGATGATCGCCTCGGCGCACAGGTCCACCGGGGGCAGCGGGTTATAGCCGGCGTACTTCAGGCTGGCCCCCATGTCGGCGGTGGCCGAGAACTGGCCCTTGGTCAGCCCGTAGACGCCGTTGTTCTCGATGATATAGACCATCGGCACGTTGCGGCGCAGCAGGTGCTTGAACTGGCCCAGCCCGATGCTGCCGGTGTCGCCGTCGCCGCTGACGGCGATCGGCAGCAGCTCGCGGTTGGCCACGTGCGCGCCGGTCGTCACCGAGGGCATGCGCCCGTGCAGGGCGTTGAAGCCGTGGGAGCGGCCGAGGAAGTAGGCCGCCGACTTGCTGGAGCAGCCGATGCCGCTCATGCGGACGACCCGGTGCGGCTCCAGCGCGAGGTCGAAGGCGGCGGCAATGATCTGGCTGGAGACCGAGTCGTGGCCGCAGCCCGCGCAGAGCGTGCTGGTGGCCGCCTTGTAGTCGGCCCGAGTCAGGCCGATGGCGTTGGTGGTCTGGGCGCGTGTACTCATAGGGCCTCCAGGATCTTCTCGGACACAAACGGCGCGGTCAGCGGCAATCCGTCGTTGAAGGCCACGCTCTGGATGCGCGCGGCGTGCGCGGGGCAGTGCAGCTGGAGCAGCTGGCGCAGCTGGCCGTCGTGGTTCAGCTCGACGACGATGACGCGGGCGTGATCTTCCACGAAGGCGCGGGCCGGCTCGCCCAGCGGCAGGGCGCGCACACGCATAAAGCTCGTCTCCACGCCCTGCGCCCGCAGTAGATCGCGGGCCTCGCCGATCGCCGCCTCGCTGGAGCCCATGCCGATGATCCCCAGCTCCGCGCCGTCGCGCCGGTCGATCACCGGCTGCGGCACCAGCTTCCTGGCCGTCTCGTGCTTGCGGCCCAGGCGGTCCATGTTCGCCACCCAGTCGGCCGGCCTCTCGCTGTAGACGTTCCGCTCGTTATGTCCAGTCCCACGGCTGAGCTGGGCGGCCAGCGGGTGCGGGTTGCCGGGCAGCGTGCGCGCGCCCACCCCGTCGCCCTCAGGGTCCTCGAAGCGCACGAAGCGCCCCAGGCGGCTCAGGTCATCGGCGCTCAGCACCTTGCCCCGCCGCATCGGCCCGTCGGGGTAGCTGAAGGCCGGCGACATCCACATATTCATGCCCAGGTCGAGGTCGCTCAGCACAAACACCGGCGTCTGTAGCTCCTCGGCGACATCGAAGGCCCGCCAGCCGAACTCGAAGCACTCGGCCACCGAGCCGGGCAGCAGCACCACCTGGCGGGTGTCGCCGTGGCCGAGGAAGTAGGTCGAGATCAGGTCGCCCTGCGAGGTGCGGGTGGGCATACCGGTGCTCGGGCCAACCCGCTGGACATCCCAGACCACGCAGGGGATCTCGGCGAAGTAGCCGAGGCCGGCGAACTCGCTCATCAGCGAGATGCCCGGCCCGGAGGTGGAGGTCATGGCGCGGGCGCCGGCCCAGCCGGCGCCGATCAGCATGCCCAGGGCGGCGATCTCGTCCTCGGCCTGGACGATCGCGTAGCTGGCGGTGCCGTCGGGGTTGGTGCGCAGGCGCGGCAGGTAGTAGGCCAGCCCGTCGGCCAGGCTGGTGGCCGGGGTGATCGGGTACCAGCCGATGAAGCTGACCCCGCCGAAGACCGCGCCCATGGCCGCCGCGCTGTTCCCGTCGATCAGGATCTGGCCGGCGGTCGCGCCCATGCGCTCAAGTCGGTAGGGGCAGGCGGGCTGGCAGCCAAGGCGCTCGGCCATCCAGGCGTGCGCCGCCCGCACCACACCATCGTTCAGCTCCACCGGCTTCGGCTTGCCAAAATGGTGCTCCAGGGCGGCGCGGATCTCGGCAAGGTCGATGCCGATCAGGGCCGCGAGGGCGCCGACATAGACCATGTTGGCCGCGTAGTCGCGCATCCTGGGCTCGAAGCCGCTCTCGGCCACCAGCGCCTTGACCGGCAGGGGATAGCTCGTCACATCGGGGCGCTCGGGGCGCCAGGGGCCATCGCCGGGGTAGAGGCAGATCCCGCCCGCCGGCAGGGCGGCCAGGTCCTCGGCGGCGGTGCGCGGGTTGAATGCCACCAGGATCGGCACATGGGCCGGGCGGGAGGTGTAGCCGTCCCGGCTCACCCGGATGGTGAACCATGTCGGCTCACCCTGGATATTCGATGGGAACAGGTTCTTCCCGTTGACCGGAATGCCCATCGTGAAGATCGCGCGGATGATCGTGTTGTTGGCCGTCTGGCTGCCAGAGCCGTTGGCCGTGGCCGCGACGATCGCGAAGTCGTTGACCTGAGCCGGTGTGTCTGTGTGCGTGCGCATACCTTCCTCGCATGCTGATGATCGCTCTGCATCGAGCGCGAGGGTATTATACCGCTGCGGCGTCGCGGCGCCACGCCGCAGCGTCGATCCGGCAGGGCTGTTGCAAAATCTTGGGGCCTCCGGCTGGCGACTGGAAGTCGCGCCGGCGG
>NZ_JAIEWN010000005.1:65800-67650 GCF_019599295.1 Oscillochloris sp. ZM17-4
GACGGCGCGCACTACACCTTGCCGGCGCGCAGGAGGCCGCGCAGGGTGGCGCGGCCCTGGCGCTCAAGGCGGCTGGCCTGGGCCATGAAGAGCTGGGCGGTGGTGAGCGCGTCGTTCAGCGCGTTGTGCTGGCCGTAGGTGGGCAGGCCGAAGCGGGTGGCCAGGGCGCGCAGCTGGATCGCCGGCAGGGGCATGTCGGCCTGCACGTGCCCGAGGGTCTGCGCGGTCTGGTGCAGGGTCATCGCCAGGCGGGCCGTATCGAGGGCCGGGCCGACAAGGCGCGCGCCCCAGCGCGCCTTGAGGATCCGGTTGATGAAGGCGACATCGACCTGGGCCACGTGGACAACCAGCACGCGACTGGCGAGGCGCTCCAGGAGCAGCGGCAGCACCTCCTCGACAGGCGGGGCATCGGCCAGCTCGGCGCGGGTCAGGCCGTGGATGCGGATCGAGCCGGCGCCCACCAGCAGACCCTCGGGCGGGCGCACCAGGCTATACCAGCGGCGGGCCAGCTCCACCCGGCCGGCGTTGATCTCCACAAGCCCGATCGCCAGCAGCGCGTCGCGCCGCTCGTCTAGGCCGCTCGTCTCGATGTCGATCACGCTGTAGCCGACCTCGCGCCAGGGCATAGCCGGGTCAGGCTGGGGCGCCTGCTGGTACGCCTGGATGAACGCAGGCAGCTCAGGCCGACGTCGAAAGAGAAACATAGCGACCTACCCCATCAGATTCGTCTGGAAGGTGAGGGACACCCCGCGCTGGATGTTGGCGATCACCTGAAGCGCCTCCTTCAGCTCGCGCTGATCGAGCGGGCCAAGCTGCGGAAACACCACCTGGTTCGTCGGCTCCTCGCCGCGGGCGATCTGGGCCTGCTGGTTGCGCATGCGCACCATGCTGATCAGCTCAAAGGCGCTGATCAGCGCCTCGGCGTCAGCCTCGCTAATGCTGCTCTCCGGCCACGACTTGCGCAGGCGGGTCGTGGTCGAGGTGGCAGAACACCCGGCCTCCAGGGCGAAGATCCGCGCCAGATCCACCACCATCACCGTGCCGCGCTCCTTGAGGTCGAGTATATGGCGCTGGTCGCCATGGCGCTGGAGGGCCACCTGGCGGAAGAACGTGAGCGGCGCGGGCTGGCGCAGGGCGGCGCGAACCATGCGGGCCAGGAAGACCTTATTCTTACGCGCCTCAAGCACCACTGGGCGCAGCGACTCCTCCGCATTAAGCTCGCCATACACCTGGCGGAAGTCGAAGAAGATCGCTGTGCGCAGCAGCGCCTCCTCCTCAGGCACACTGATCCAGCGCGAGAAGTAGTGCTTCCAGACGTGCAGAGGCTGACGCCACCTCGGGTTGGTAGCCATAATATCGCCGGTGCAGCGCGGGAACCCACAGAACACCAACTGCTCGACGATCCGCTCGGACAAGGTGCGAAAGTAATCCTCAGCCTCGGGAGGCGCATCGTCGGCGTAGACCAGGGCGTTGTCCTGGTCGGTGCGCAGCGTCTGCTCGAAGCGACCCTCGCTGCCCAGCACCAGCCAGGCGTAGGGCACAGGCGGCGGGCCGAGCTCGGCCTCGACGTCGTGCAGCAGGCGCTGGAGCAGCGCGTCGTGGGCCACCGCCACCACCCGACCAATATCGCTCACCCGCGCGCCCGCGTCCAGCAGCGAGGCCACCGTCGATCCCACCTGATCGCTGTAATGGCGCAGGTCGGTAAGGCTTTTCGCGCGCCGGAGCTGGCTCGGCAGGAAGACCGGGCTGCTGCTCTGATGGCGCAGGATAGCTGCGTGTGTCACAATCCCAATGACCCTGCCATCCTCAGTGATCGGCATGTGATGCTGGCCGTACTCAAGCATCGCCAT
>NZ_JAIEWN010000005.1:67750-79908 GCF_019599295.1 Oscillochloris sp. ZM17-4
AAACCTTCGCCGTGGCGGCAGCGCCGCCCGAGCCTCGCCCGCGCCAGCTAGCGGGCGAAGTCGACCGCCCGCGTCTCCCGAATAATAGTCACCTTGATCTGGCCGGGATACTGCAGGCTCTCCTCAATCTTCTTTGCCACATCGCGGGCCAGGTGGATGCTGGCAAGGTCATCGATCTGGTCAGGCTGAACCATCACGCGGACCTCGCGGCCGGCCTGCACCGCGAAGGCGCGCTGCACGCCAGTGAACGAGGTGGCGACCGTCTCAAGCGCCTCAAGGCGCTTGATATAGAGGTCGAGGGTCTCACGACGAGCGCCGGGGCGCCCGCCCGATATTGCGTCGGCGGCGATCACCAGGAACGCCTCAACCGTTTGTGGCTCCTCATCGTGGTGATGCGCGGCGATCGCGTGGACGATCGCCGGGGAGCGGCCCAGGCGCCGGGCGATATCGGCGCCGATCAGGGCGTGCGGCCCTTGCACCTCGTGGTCAACCGCCTTGCCAATATCATGGAGCAGGGCGGCCGTCTTCGCGATGTTAATATTTGCCCCGATCTCGGCGGCCATGTGGGCCGCAAGCAGCGCGCACTCCAGCGAGTGCTGGAGCACATTCTGCCCGTAGCTGGTGCGATACTTCAGGCGCCCCAGCAGCTTGATCAGGTCGGGGTGGAGGCCCTGGACATTGGCCTCATAGGCAACCCGCTCACCCTCCTCACGCATCACGTGCTCGATCTCTACCTGGGTTTTTTGCACAATCTCTTCGATGCGCGTGGGGTGAATTCTGCCATCTTTCAGTAGCCGCGAGAGGGACACCCGCGCCACCTCCCGGCGCACCGGGTCGTGGCACGAGAGCGTGACCGCCTCGGGCGTATCATCGACGATAATATCGACACCGGTGATTTGCTCGAAGGCGCGGATATTCCGCCCCTCACGGCCGATGATCCGGCCTTTCAGCTCCTCACTCGGGAGATTCACAGTGGTGACCGTCAGCTCTGCGACATAGTCAGACGCGCAGCGCTGGACTGCGAGCCCAATGATCTTGCGGGCCGTCTTCTCCGCCTCATTACGGGCGTTCTGCTCGATCTCACGGATCCGGCGGGCCGCCTCATCGCGGGCCTCGCTCTCGACCTGGGCGAGGATGATCTCGCGGGCCTCATCGCGGTTGAGCTGAGAGATGCGCTCGAGCTCTCCCACCTGCTGGCCCTTCACTCGCTCGGCCTCCTGGTACAGCTGCTCGATCTGCCGCTCGCGGTTCTGCACCTGGCGATCCCGTCGCTCAAGCCCTTCAAGCTTCCGGTCGAGGTTCTCCTCCTTCCGCTGCAGACGCTCTTCCTGCTTCTGGATACCCTGGCGGGACTCACGGATCTCCGCCTCAGCGTCATTTCGAACACGCAGCGCGTCATCTTTGGCTTGAAGCAGGATCTCTTTCTGTTGGGAGCGCGCCTCTTCTAACAACAGACGGGCTTCGGCGGCTTTACTCTGCATCTGGGAGTTCACCCCATTGTTCATCCACCAGACGCCGACGCTGCCGCCAACCACCAGTCCGACTACAAGGCTCAGGGCGGCCCCAAGTAGATCTATCACGATAACCTCCTATGAAGTTTTTAAAGTGCATCAAGCGGGGCGTTGCCCTGAGCCATGCCCCGCTGTGCTGTTTCAGGATCCTATGGATTCATAGCCCCATGATATACTAATAATACTGTTCTCACCTATAGCTGTCAAGAATTTCGCGCAGTTGCTACCAGGGATCGCATCTGGTATAATCGCCGGTATAGTGTCGTACAATAGCGTGACGAAGGCGTTGCTGTGGACCTATGGCTCGGCCATGTGTGCCGCCATAGCGGCTGACAGCGCTTGTGGGCTGCCCAGGCCCACCCTAACAGCAATCACGCGCCAGGAGGATAGAGTATGATTCGCAGCCCGTGGCGATCCCTGTTGCTCGCCCTTATGCTGCTCACATCGCTGCTACTGCTGGCCACATGCGGCGGCCAGGCCAGCGCTCTCGGCACGCCGCTCTACGTCCAGAATGTCACAGCCGATCCCGCCACATACGCCGGCAAAGAGATCACCGTCGATGGAGCCTACCTCTGGCGCCCCGGAGACCCGTCGATCTCGGTGCTGGCCCTCGGCGTCCACACCCTCGACAACGGCCTCGATGCCCAGCCGCTCGGCGATGCGATCTGGCTTGAGGGCTTCCCCGCCGAGCTCACCGCCGACCTCCACAGCCCCGGCGACGCTGTCTATGGCTTTGTGCGCGTCCGCGGCCAGTTTGCCTCTGGCAGCTTCGGCCCGAATGGGAGCTACCCCTACCAGCTCACCGTTAGCGCCGCCGAGCCGATCGAGCAGGTGCGCCGCGTCGAGAACGCGATCAAGGACACGCCCCTCGCCGATGGGAAGGTCTCGTTCTTTGAGCTCCAGCGCAACCCCGAGGCGTACAACGGCCAGACGATCACCACCCAGGGCTACTACTTCTGGAACTCGGTGATCTATGTGCTGGCCGAGGGCGTCGCCACCGAGGAGGACGGCTCCAGCCCCCAGCCGATGGGCAGCCCGATCTGGATGGAGGGCTTCCCGCCCGATCAGTCCGCCGAGCTGAACGTCGGGCCGAACAACAGCTATGTCTGGGGCCACGTCGAGGTCACCGGCACCTTCCAGACCGGCGGCGGCTTTGGGAAGGACGGCGCCTATCAGAGCATCTTTACCGTCACCTCGGCGACACCGATCAAATGATAGCGTGGGGGCGTCGGGCGCATGCGGCGCGCCCGATCATGCCACTGATCGCTCTCGCTGTGGAGTGACCGGATGTACTACTTCATCGAGCCGATGACCGAGGACGACATCCCCGAAGTCCAGCAGATCGAGAGCCAGAGCTTCACCACACCCTGGTCGGCCAACACCTACAAGCGCGAGATCCGCAACGCCGCAAGCTGCCGCTACCTCGTGGCCCGTGGCAGCACCACCCCGCCCCCGCCACGCGCCGGGGGGGGCGGGTCGCCACGACGCCTCGGGATCATCGGCCAGATCGCCGCGGCCCTCTTCCCGTCGGCACCTGGCGCGGCCCCGAGCTGCCCGGCCATCGGCTACGGCGGGCTCTGGCTCACCGTCGATGACGCCCACGTCACGACGATCGCCGTCGACCCGCAGTATCGCGGGTTCGGCGTGGGCGAGCTGCTGCTGAACGGCCTGATCGACGCTGCCTACGAGCTGCGGGCGAAGATGCTCACCCTTGAGGTGCGCGTCTCGAACGCGAGCGCCCAGCGGCTCTACATCAAATATGGCTTCCAGCCGGCCGGCACGCGCCCGCGCTACTACACCGACAACGGCGAGGATGCGCTGATCATGTGGACCGAGGCGATCGACACGCCCGAGTATCAGGCCCGCCTCTCCGAGCTGCGCCGCTTGCTCTACGCCCGCCTCCAGCGCCAGGTCGCCGACAAACGGCCCGCCGTGCGGGTGTCGTAGGGCCGAAGCATCGGCGCGGTAAGCCTGGCCGCTAAAGCCTGTGCGTCTGACGCCGATGCTTCGGCCCTACTCTAGAATCTCGCGGATCGTCAGGGCCAGCGGGCTGTCGCGCAGGGCGGCCGGGCGCAGGTCGCCGGCGTAGATCTGCTCGGCCAGGCTGTGGTGGATGCGCGCCACCCGATCCCGGCCCTGCACGCGGTCGCGGAAGGCGCTGTGCTTGAGCAGCAGCGCGGCCTCGTTGGCCGGGCTCAGCTTGCCGGCGAAGATCCGCTGCGGCGCCCGCACCTCTAGCCCCAGGCCGTCGCAGCGGCCCAGCAGCTCGACATCTCGATCGTGACGGTAGGCCGCGCTCACCGTCGCCTGGCCCTGGTAGATGTCGCGGTAGTAGCTGTGTGGGAAGGAGCCCACCCGGGCGAGGATCTCGTTCACCCGGCTGCGGTGGCGCTCGTTCGGAATGTGTAGGTAGTCCCAGATCACAAAGTCGACCCGAGCCTCGGCGCAGGCCCGCAGCATCGCCCGCAGCGCCGACTGGGTGTCGTTCACGTAGGGCATGACCGGCAGGATCGCCACGCCCACCGGCACGCCCGCCCGCTTCAGCTCGGCCAGCATCTCGAGGCGCAGCGCCGGCGGCGGTGCCTTGCCCTCCAGCTTCTCGGAGAGGTGCGGGTCCATGGTGACGAGGGTGGTCATCACGATGGCCAGGCCGCTCTCATTCATCCGCTGGAGCAGGGCCGCGTCCTCCAGCACGCTGGCGCTCTTGGTCTGCAAGAGGCAGGGCTGGCCCTTGTCGGCGAGCACCTGCAAGGTCTGCCGGGTGATGCGGTAGGTCTGCTCGGCGGGCTGGTAGGGGTCGCTAAGGGCGGTGATCGCGATCAGGTCGCCGCGATCCACATGGGCCAGCTCAGCGTCGAGGCGCTGCGGCAGGTCAAGCGGGATGTGGATCGTCTCGTTCAGCGGGCGGTCGCCAAAGAGCCAGCTGTCACAGTAGGGGCAGCCTAGCTCGCAGCCGGTGTAGATGCTCAGCGTGTAGGCCGACAGGAAGAACTCGTTGATCGTCGGCCGGCGCGCGCTCAGCACCGGGGCATCGCTCATAAAGTCGCGTAGGTAGTTTGCCATTTCATAATGTTGAATGGTGAATGGTGAATGGTGAATGGGCGCATTCAACATTCACCATTCAACATTCACAATTCGCGTAAGATCTCGGCGTGGATGTGCCCGTTGCTGGCCACAAGGCGGTCGCCGCCTGGGCGCCAGGGCTCGCCGCGCCAGTCGCTCAGGGCGCCGCCGGCCTCGCGCACGAGCAGGGCGCCGGCGGCCGTGTCCCAGGGGGCCAGGCCGAGCTCCCAGTGGGCGTCGCTGCGCCCGGCGGCCACGTAGGCCAGGTCGAGTGCGGCGGCGCCGGGGCGGCGGATGTCGCGGGCCTTCATCAGCAGGCGGCCAAACTCGGCCAGGTTATTGTCCGCCCGGCTGAAGCGATCGTAGGGAAAGCCGGTGGTGAGCATGCTGTGGCCGAGCTCGGCGGCGGACGAGACGCGCAGCCGGCGGCCATTGCAGAAGGCGCCGCGGCCGGCCTCGGCGGCGAACAGCTCGTCGCGCGTCGGGTCGTAGACGACCCCGAGGGAGAGCTCGCCCCGACACAGCAGGCCGATCGATACACAATAGATCGGCATGCCGTGGACATAGTTCAGGGTGCCATCGAGCGGGTCGATCACCCACTGGTACTCGCCCGCGCCAGCGGCGGCGCCGCCCTCCTCGGCCAGGATGGCGTGGCCGGGGTAGCGCTCGCCGATGGCGGCGACGATCAGGGCCTCGCTGGCCTTATCAATATCGGTGACGAGGTCGGCCCGGCGCTTGAAGGCGACGCTGCGCTCACGCTCCTGGCCGGCCCGCAGGATGGCGCCGGCCCGGTGGGCTAGGTCAATGGCAAAGTCGAGCATAGAATTCCCAGAAAGCAAGCGGTCTACCGCCCTGCCATTGTAGCATCTTCCCGAGCGCAGCTTGCGCGCCGGCGAACTCCGCGCTAGAATGCGCCCCGCTATGCACCAGAACCCATCGCCCGTGGCCATCGTGATCGTGTCCTACAACACCGTGGGGCTGCTGCGCCGCTGCCTGGCCTCGCTGGCGGTCTGCGCCCTGCCCCTGCGCGTCGTCGTGGTCGATAACTGCTCGGCCGACGGCAGCCCGGAGATGGTGCGCGCCGCGTTCCCGGAGGCGGAGCTGATCGCCCTCGATGAGAACGCCGGCTTCGCCAGGGGCACGAACATCGGCCTCGCTGCGCTCGGGTTTCAGGAGGCAGGAGGCAGGAGGCAGGAGGCAGGGAACCCTGCCTCCTGCCTCCTGCCTCCTGCCTCCTACTTCCTGATCCTCAACCCCGACACCGAGGTGCGGCCGGGGGCGATCGAGGCGCTGGTGGCCTTCCTCGAGGCGCACCCCCGCGTCGGGGTAGCCAGCCCGCGCCTGCTGAACCCGGACGGCACGCCCCAGGCGGCGGCGTTTCGCTTCCCCAGCCCGCTCATGACCGCGCTCGACCTCTTCCCGCCCGGCGAGGTGCTGCCCGGCCGGCTCTACGGCTCCTGGTGGCACGGCCGCTACCCCCAGGAGCGCGGGGACGCCCCCTTCGCGATCGACCACCCCCTGGGCGCCTGCATGCTGCTGCGCCCCGAGGTGATCGCCCAGGTGGGAGGGCTCGACACGGGCTACTTTATGTACAGCGAGGAGATCGAGTGGTGCTGGCGGATCCGCGCGGCGGGCTGGGCGATCTGGCAGGTGCCGCAGGCGCAGGTCGTGCATGTGGGGGGGGCCTCCACCCGCCAGCTCCGCTGGCGGATGCTGGTGGCCCTCTACCGCAGCCGGGCGCGCTTCGCCGACAGCCACTACGCGCCGGCCGCGCGGCTGGCCCACCGCGGCGTGGTGCGGATCGGCATGCTCCGCCTCGCCCTGCGGGCCTGGCGCAGCTATGCGCAGAAGCAGATCAGCCACGATGAGCTGCGTGCCCACCTGCTCGCCTACGGCGAGATAACCCGGCTCTAGCTGAATTGCAGATTGTAGATTGCAGATTGCAGATTGCGGATGGACGATCTCCAATCTGCAATCTGCAATCTGCAATCTGCAATCTGCAATGACAATGGTTGCATCAACGGCAAGCCAATGCTATAGTAGCGTTGTAAGCGGCGGCACAAGGGTTCTGCCCTCACCATGTGTCGCTGGGATACGCGACGGTTTTCTCGATGATTAGCAGCCTGAGGTGGTCCAGGGAAATTTCCCGGTGCTGTGCTCCGCAGCATAGCCCCTGGTCACTGGTGATACGAATCTATCCCGCACTCCGGTGTGACGACTGGCGGCAATGATTGGCCGCCGATGAGCTTGATCATTATAGTCATCGCGCCGACCGGATTGGTTCTCCCCACCTGTGCGATACGGTTCCTCTCCCCTATCGCACGCCCCACGACCATGGGCCCATGTTGTATGGGCTGGCCCCGAAGCATTTCTCGCGCCCACCTCACCCGACACCAACCCACAGGAGTAAAACGCACTAGCAATGTCGTACGAAAACAGGCGACCTGATGTCGCGGTCTTCATCGACTTCGAGAACGTGTATGTGAGCGTGCGCGATAAGCTGAACGCGAACCCGAACTTCGAAGCGATTATGGACCGCTGTGGCGACCTTGGCCGCGTGGTGATCTCCCGCGCCTACGCTGACTGGTATCGCTACCCGCGTGTGACGAGCGCACTCTACGCCAACGCCATCGAGCCGATCTATGTGGCGACCTACTACTACGATAAGGATCTGGGCCGCACCGGACGGGCGATCAAGAACAGCGTCGATATGAACCTCTGTATCGACGCGATGAAGACACTCTTCACCAACACCAATATCTCGAAGTTTGTGCTGGTGACGGGCGACCGCGACTTTATCCCGCTGGTCAACTCGATCCGCCAGCAGGGCAAAGAGGTCTATATCATCGGCATCGGCGGCGCCGCCAGCACACACCTGGCCCAGAGCGCCGACGAGTTTGTCTTCTACGAGCAGCTGATCGGCAGGCAGCCGGGCGGCTCGGCGGCCGCCACGGCGATCGCCAACCGCGCCACCGAGCTGAACCGCGGCATCGAGGTGGTCTACGAGCCGGCCAGCCAGGCCGCCCCAGCCGCCCCAGCCGCCCCAGCCGCCCCAGCCGCCCCAGCCGAGCCCGATATCTACACGGTGCTCGTCGAGGCGATCCACCTGGTGCGTAAGCGCGGCTATGTCTCCACCCTCGGCTCGATCAAGCTGGTGATGAAGGAGCTCATGGGTGGCGACTTTAAGGAGAGTCGCTACAAGGATCTGAACGGGCGGCCCTTCGCCAAGTTCAAGGACTTTGTGATGGACGCCGAGAAGCGCGGCAAGGTGCAGATCTTCACCAATGGCACGGTGAACGAGGTCTTCCTGCCCGGCGAGGACGCCCTGAAGCTCTCGCAGTTCGCCGCCGCCCTGACCGATGACAACGCCGTCGAGCCGGTGGCCGATGTCCCTGTCCAGTCGAACGGGCGCAAGGAGTCGGCGAAGAGTGAGCCGGCCCCGATCGCCGAGGCCTCTACGGCGGCACCTGCCAGCCGCCGCCGCCGCCGCCGCTCGCGGCGCGGCCAGGGGGGCGGGTCAGCAGCTGATGCGACGGAGATGCTCAATGGTCTGGATGGAGAGGATCTTGACCTCGAGCTGACGCCGCCGATCCTTGACGATGAGCCGCCTGTGGGCGACCCGGTCGCCTATATGGATGAGCTACGCGCCCTCGACGCCCTTGAGGAGATCGCTACGCTCGAAATGATCAGCGAGGAGCAGACGGCTGACCGAGCCCGTCGCTATGCCCGAGCCCGAGCCCGTCGTCGCACCCGAGCCCGAGCCCGAGCCCGTCGCCGCAGACACGGACGATGAGAACGAGCTGTCGCTGATTGAGATCGACTTCAGCGACGAGGAGTGGGGGGTCTTCCGCGGGATGATGGGCGGATTCAGCAAGCCCGTGTCGTTCCAGCAGATCTTCGACGCGCTGCGCGGCCTGCGCAAGGATCAGAGCCTGACCCGCACCAACGAGCAGCTGCGCACGATGGTGAAGCAGGCGATCAACAGCGAGCTGCTTGAGCGCAGCGGGAAGGGCAAGCGGGTCTACTACGCGCTGAAGGCCGAAGCGTAAGCGAGGGGACAGGCGACAGGGGACAGGGGGCCGGCATTGGGATACCGCCCCCGTCTCCTATCCCCTGTGACCTGTCCCCTGTCCCCTATGATCATCAAGATATGTGGCCTGCGCACAGCCGAGCACGCGATTGTCGCAGCCGATGCGGGCGCCGATATGATCGGCCTCGTCTTCGCGCCGAGCCGGCGCCAGGTGAGCGTTGAGCAGGCTGTCGCCATCGTCGCCGCACTGCGCCGCATCCCCCCGCCTCACCCGAAGATCGTCGGCCTGTTCGTCAACACGCCGCCCGCAGCCGTCAACGCCACGGCGGACGCCGTCGGGCTCGACCTCGTGCAGCTCAGCGGCGATGAGTCGCTCGCCGATGCCGCGGGGGTGAGCCGGCCAATCCTCAAGTCGATCCGTATGGACGGATCAGAGCGCGAGGCCGCCTGGGTCGGGGCGGGGGTGCGTCTGCTCGTCGACGCCCACGTGGCCGGGGCCTACGGCGGCACTGGCGCGCGCGCCGACTGGGCTGCGGCGGCCGAGCTGTCCCGGCGTGCGCCGATCATGCTGGCCGGCGGGCTCGACCCGGCGAGTGTGGCGGCGGCGATCGCCCAGGTGCGGCCCTGGGGCGTGGATGTGAGCAGCGGCGTCGAGGAGGACGGCGATAAAAGCGCGGCGAAGATCCGCGCCTTTATCGCCGCCGCGCGCGGGGCTGCCCGATCATGAGGTGGGCGCGGCTGGCGCTCACCGGGCTCGGCGTGGCCCTCGGCGTCGTCGGCGGCGCATCCGTCGCCCGCTGGGCCTTCCTCCAGCTGCGCCGAGTCACCCTTACGCCGACGCCCTACAGCACCCCGCCGATCGGCCCGGGGCAGATCGCCCCGCGCCAGCGGCGGATCATCGTCAGCGACCTGCACCTCGGCGGCGGGGATCGCCTGGACGACTTTGAGGACGACCTGGCCTTCGCGGCCTTTATCGACTCCTATGTCAGCAGCGAGGAGCCCAGCGAGCTGATCCTCGCCGGCGACACGATCGAGTTCCTCCAGGTGCGCCTGGGCGACATCGACGACGAGGACTGGTCGGAGGAGGCGGCCGAGCGCCGGATCGCCGCCGTGATCGCCGCGCACCACCTGATCTTCGAGGCCCTGTCACGCTTCATCGCGCTCCCGGGCAGCCTGCTCACCGTGCTGATCGGCAACCACGACTTCGAGCTGCACTACCCGGCGGCCAAGGCCCGGCTAGCCGCCGCCGTCGGCCTGAGCATGGGCGACCCGCAGATCCGATTCGGGGTGAGCTACCACGGCGGCGGGATCTACCTTGTCCACGGCAACCAGTTCGACAGCTGGAACCGCTTCGTCCACTTCGATGGGATCAGCGAGCCCTTCGAGGTGGTGCGTGGCACCCAGCTGGTCAAGGAGGTGATCAACGACCTGGAGGACGACCCGCTCCAGATCGCGCCGCTCCTCGACAACGTCAAGCCGACCTCGGCCTTCTTCTGGTACCTGCTGGCCCTGCCGAGGCTGCGCAACGCCGCCGCGCGGCGCTTCTTCCTGCGCGGGGTGACCGGGTTTATGCAGGTGGTGGCGTGGCCCACCCCGCACCAGATGCCGATCACCGGGCGCGGGCCGGGCGGCCCGCTCAGCGCGCCGCTCTTCCTGGGGCTGTGGGCCTGGGTGGCGAGCCTGCGCCGCCGGCGCGTGGCCCGCCAGCGCGAGATCTCCCGCCAGGTGAGCGAGGTGGCCGGCGACCTGCCTCCGCCCGACCAGGTGATCGACCAGGTGCAGAGCGAGGCCGCCCGCCAGATCAGCCGCGAGGTGCGCGACTTCAACGACCGCTACGCCCGCGAGATGCTGAGGATCGCCCGCCAGCCCGCGCATCACGAGGACAAGCTGTTCGTCTGTGGGCACACCCACCTGGCCCAGGTCGTGCCGCTCGGCGAGGGGCAGACCTACATTAACACCGGCACCTGGACCGAGATCATCTACGATGTGGCCACCATGCTGCGCCAGGAGCAGCGGTTCCCCTTCCTTGAGATCCGCTACCCCGACGGGGACGCGCCCGAGGGGCATCTGCTCGTCTGGATCGATGCCGACGAGCCGCCACAGCCGTGGCAGAAGGGGCCGAAACTGGAGCGCCGCCGTAGGAAAATTCGGTTACAATAGTCGCAGCGCCCAAGATGAGCCATGTCGGCATTGGGACGATTCGGCGAGTCGTAGTATCAGGAGGATTTATATGAAAAACCTATTTCGCATCATCGGTGTCGCCGCCCTCATCGGCGTTGGAGTGATGGTCTTCCGCGCGCTGCGCCAGTACCGCGAGGATAGCGTGTTCGACCTGGCACCGGCGGCGGGCGCGGGCGGGCAGAAGCGCAGCATCAGCCCGGAGCTGCTGAGCATCCTGGCCGACCCGGCCGACAAGGGGCCGATCGAGCTGCTGAGCGACGGCGAGGGCAAGGAGTGGCTGGTGAACCGCCGCAACGGCTTCCGCTACCCGGTCGAGGACGGCATCCCGATCATGCTGCTCGAAGAGGGCGAGAAGAACAAGGACGAGAGCCTGATCCAGAAGTAGCTGCGAGGGGACAGGGGACAGGGGACAGGGGACAGGAATAGGGAGGGCGCTGCCCGGCTGTTCCCTGTCCCCTGTCCCCTGTCCGCTTGTTATGAAGGCGCCAACGATGACTAAGAGTGAAACTGAAACGGTTCCTGGCCGCTTCGGCCCCTACGGCGGGCGCTACGTGCCCGAGACGCTGATGCCGGCGGTGTCGGCCCTGGAGGCGGCCTACGCCGAGGCCCAGGGCGACCCGGCCTTCTGGGCCGAGCTCGACGGGCTCCAGCGCACCTACGTCGGGCGGCCGACGGCGCTGACCCACGCCCGCCGGCTCAGCGATCAGCTCGGCGGCGCGCAGATCTACCTCAAGCGCGAGGACCTGGCCCACACCGGCGCCCACAAGATCAACAACGCCCTCGGCCAGGGCCTGCTGGCCCGGCGCATGGGCAAGACCCGGATCATCGCCGAGACCGGGGCCGGCCAGCACGGCGTGGCCACCGCCACCGTCTGCGCCCTGCTCGGCATGGAGTGCGTGGTCTACATGGGCGTCGAGGACATGGCCCGCCAGCGGCCGAACGTCTTCCGCATGCGGCTGCTCGGGGCCGAGGTGCGCGGCGTGGAGAGCGGCTCGCGCACGCTCAAGGACGCGATCAACGAGGCCATGCGCGACTGGGTGACCAACCCGGAGAGCTACTATCTGCTCGGCTCGGCCCTCGGCCCGCACCCCTACCCGACCATGGTGCGCGACTTCCAGCGCGTGATCGGCCAGGAGGCCCGCGCCCAGATGCTGGAGCAGGCGGGCCGCCTGCCCGATGTGGTGGTGGCCTGCGTGGGCGGCGGCTCGAACGCGATCGGCATCTTCCACCCCTTCCTGGACGACGCGGGCGTGGCCCTGCGCGGCGTCGAGGCCGGCGGGCGCGGCGCGAAGCTGGGCGACCACGCCGCGCGCTTCCTCGCGGCCAGCCCCGGCGTGCTCCAGGGCACCTACTCCTACGTGCTCCAGGACGAC
>NZ_JAIEWN010000005.1:80008-85104 GCF_019599295.1 Oscillochloris sp. ZM17-4
ACGAGGAGGCCCTGGACGCCTTCGAGACCCTCTCGCGCAGCGAGGGGATCATCCCGGCCCTGGAGAGCGCCCACGCGATCGCCGAGGTGATCAAGCTCGCGCCGACCATGGGCAAAGACCAGATCATCCTGGTGAACCTCTCGGGCCGCGGCGACAAGGACATCTTCACGGCGGCCGAGGCGCTGGGGATGGCGATCTAACCTCCCTGTCACCTAGTCTCCTCACCCGCGGCCCCTCTCCCGCCGTAGCGGGAGAGGGGAGCCGAACGCGCACCCAGATGATCTGTTTGGAGGCAGTGCGTGACTCTGACTGATACCGAACTTGAACACATTGTCGGGCAGCTTCTGGATAGCTTCTACGCGCACCGAATCCAGAAGTTAGAGGGGCTCAAGCTCGCAAATATCCTCAAACGGAAGAATCCCTACCGATTTTGCGCTATCGGCATGCAGGAAGCTTCCGAGATTGTCGAGACACTCCTCCAGACATACCTGTCATCCTCAGATGAGGGCATCTTTAGCGATGTATTCTTTGAGCCCCCTAGCAAAGGCGGCGAGGCGAGCGGCCAGGTCTTCTGGCAAGAGCTGACCGGAGATCCGACGCTGTATCTGCGGATCATCCGGGTCATGCAGGATCGACCGACTCGCCACAAGGTGGAGTTTGATCATGCCTGGGCGGCGGCGGTGAATCGCTTCACTGCCGCATTCGTGGCTGATTTCTGTCGCCCTGACGGGAGAATCAACTGGGAGGCGCTGGTTGAGTTTAATAGCGGGGCGCGCGAGTAGGCTTGCCAAAGCGTGAAGCATGTGATACACTATTACAGGTTAAGCACAAAAGTTCGAGGAACGGTGGTATGCATATGGAAGCGAGAGAGAAAACCGTCCTCGATCTCTTCTGCGGGGCAGGTGGCATGTCGCTCGGCTTCAAAAAGGCCGGCTTTCAGATTGTACGGGCTATTGACCATTTTAGGCCGGCAATTGAGACATATCAGCACAACATCGGCCCTCATATCGAACGCATTGATCTATCACAGCCTATTGAGCTCGAAACAAGTGATGTCATCATTGGCGGCCCTCCATGCCAGGGCTTCTCCTCCGCAGGGTTGCGCCAGCACACAGATAGAAGAAATATCCTTGTCGGTAGATTTGCCAGTATCGTCGCAGATCTACGCCCTACAGCCTTTGTTTTCGAGAATGTTGAAGGGTTCTTAACTGCTGAGAACGGAAAAAATGTCATTGACCTCCTCGATCCGCTTATTGAAGCCGGATATCAGATCCATCTGCGCAAGGTGAATGCCGCTAATTTTGGAGTGCCACAGCACAGGAAGCGTATTATCGCAATTGGCGGCTTAGGCTGGGCTCCTTCTTTCCCTGAATACACACATACTGCCTATGGCGCTCCTGGCGCTCAGCTTGCCTCGCAGCATTTGCCATTGACTCCTTCGATTATGGATTCACTGCGCACCCTGCCGCCAGCATCTCCGCAACCGCCAGGTGCTATCCAAGGCCATGTTCATCGGCAGTTGAGCCCTCTGGAGTTACAGCGAGCTATTGCATTGAAGCCAGGGCAGACGATGCGCGATCTGCCAGAGGAGTTACAGCACACCAGCTTTCGGCGGCGGGCGGCGCGGCGAGTTATGGATGGTACTCCGACAGAAAAGCGTGGAGGCGCGCCATCTGGAATCAAACGGCTCAAGCCAGGCGAGCCTTCAAAAGCGATCACCGGCGGCATGCAGGGGGAGTTCTTGCATCCGTATGAGCATCGTCCACTCACCATCCGCGAGTGCGCTCGACTCCAAACCTTCCCCGACGATTTCATATTTATTGGCGGTAGCGCCGATCAAATGCAACTCATCGGTAATGCGGTTCCGCCGCTGCTTGCCGAGCGTATCGCTGAGAGCTTACTCAAAGACGTAGATCGCACAGATGCAAAGCACCAGCAGAGCTTAGCGCATACCGGCGAGCTTCTCAGCTTCATCCCGACGCTCTCATCTGGAGTTAGCCCAGCGTTGCGTTATGTGATTGAGTTAGTAAACCAACGCTACCTCAAACACCCCGTTATCGAAAGGCTCACCCTATGGGACTAACTGCTCATCAGCGATCACTTATCACAAAGGCCCGTACCGGCGGAGGAAGCGACCTGGGCGTAGCGCTCGATGATCCTGTATGTTGTTACCTCCTGGCGACCATTGTCAGCGATCTTGGGCTAGAGCAGAGTTTCCCCGATATTCCAGGCCATGTAGAGCCTTTTTTTGGATCAAAAAGCATTTCAGATCTTCGACTACCGGGGTTGAATTTTCTTACGCTCTTTGAAAGGCTCGTTTATGAGCGCCCAGATGCAGACACCTACTTCTTCTGCCTTGCGACCTTACACAAGGCCAGGCTGAAGTACGAGCGAATTCTGCAATCACAGGCAATTCCCACTATCGACCAAGTTGGCCCCCGTGGGCTGTTGCAATACGGAACCCTGAGCACATCAGGACTTGTTGGCTTGTTGTTCTGGCGCAAGTGGATGTTCGATATAGACAATCGAGCTGGACAGGAAACAGGCTATGTCTTTGAGCCAATAATCGCATATGCGATAGGTGGAGTGCCTTACAGCGCCAAAAAAAGCCCGGTGAAACGAGGGGGGCGCGGTGATCAAGGTAGACAAGTCGATTGCGTGATCAATGATAAAGCCTACGAGATCAAAATCCGCGTAACCATTGCTGCATCAGGACAGGGGAGGTGGCATGAAGAACTTGAGTTTCCAAAAGACTGCCAGGCAAGCGGATATCAGCCCGTTCTGGTCGTTCTCGATCCAACCCCAAATAGCAAACTAGATGAATTGAGCCGTGCGTTTATCAGCGCAGGTGGAGAAGCCTATATAGGCATGCAAGCATGGAATCATCTTGCAGAAGCAGCCGGATCTACAATGGCTGCATTTTTAGAGCTTTATGTGCATCAACCTCTGCGATCTCTCGTTTCAGCAGTTCGAGATGAACTGCCAGAGTTAAGATTGCGATTCGACCAAGACAATATTGTTATGGAGATAGGAACTGAATACCTTGCAATTCAGAGGACTTTAACCGAAAATCTTGTCGCTGAGCCAGAAGAACTTCCCGAAGATGTTGATGAAAGCGGGCCAGTGCCATGAAAACCTGCGTCATCCTCAACCCGTGGGCCGGGCGCGGCGCAGCGGGCCAGCGCCGCCCCGAGCTTGAGGCCGCCCTGCGCGCCGCCGGCGCGGAGTTCGACCTCGTGGAGACCCACGCCCGCGGCGGGGCCACCGAGCTAACCTACCAGGCCCTAGACCGCGGCTACGACTGCGTGGCGGCGGTGGGCGGCGACGGCACGATCAACGAGGTGGTGAACGGCCTGGTCGGCGGACGTGAGCGCCTCGGCCGCGAGGCCGCCCTCGGCATTGTGCCGCTCGGCACCGGCAGCGACTTCGTCAAGGTGCTCGACGGGTTTGTGCCGAACGATATTCACGGCGCCGTGCGCCGCCTGGCCGCAGGCCGCACCCGCCCGATCGACCTCGGCAAGATCACGGTCGAGTCGCCGGCCGGCGAGGAGCGACGCCACTTCATCAACGGCCTCGGCATGGGCCTCGACGCCCAGGTGGCCGTCGAGAGCCTGAAGCTGACCGGCCTCAAAGGCTTCGCCGTCTACCTCATGGCGATCATCCGCGCCCTGGGCTCGTACAAGGCCAATGTGATGACCGTGCGCTTCGACGAGTATGAGGTGCGGAGGCGCCTGCTCTTCGCCAGCGTGGCCAGCGGGCGCAGCCAGGGCGGCGGCTTCCTGATGACCCCCGAGGCCATGATCGATGACGGCCTGCTCGATATCTGCATCGTCGAGAAGCTGCGCCTCGACCAGATCATCCGCTACCTGCCCAAGCTGATGGAGGGCACACACACCACCCTGCGCGAGGTGACGATGGGCCGCGCCCGCAGCATCGAGGTGCTCTGCGCAAACGGCATCCCCGTCGCCACCGACGGCGAGGTGGTGGCGACCCATGCCACACGGGTGAGGGTCGAGGTGCAGCCTGGGGCGGTGAGCTTAGTCGCCTAACCAGGCGTGCGAGGGCGCTGCCCTCGCACGCCTGGTTAGACGTGGTTCTGTGTTATACTATCAAACAAATGTGTTCATCTGAGGAGCTGTCTGCTATGTCAATGCAACTACTCTACCTCGACCCGCGCCAGCTTGAGGCTGACCCGGACGGGGTTCGTGAGGACCCGGGGGATGTCGCCGGCCTGGCGGCGACGATCGCCGAGCGCGGGCTGCTCCAGCCCCTCGGCGTGGTGGCGTCCGGCGGCGGGCGCTACCGGGTGGTCTACGGCGGGCGTCGGCGGGCCGCCGCCGTCCAGCTCGGCCTGGAGCGGGTGCCCTGCATCGTGCTCGACACCGACGACCCGGACCTGCTGCTGCGCCAGCTGATCGAGAATGTGCAGCGCCAGGATCTGAACGACGTCGAGCAGGCCCGGGCCTACGCCCGCCTGCGCGCGCAGATCATCGTCGAGCGCGGCAAGCTCCCCGAGAGCGACCTGGACGACATCGTCGGCGAGGCGGTCGGGCTCAGCGGGCGCACCGTGCGGCGCTACCTCGGCCTGCTCGACCTGCCCGACGATGTCCAGCAGATGATCCGCCGCGGCGAGCTGAATGTCACCCAGGCCCAGCACCTGCGCCGCGTGGCTAGCCCGAAGACTCAGATCGAGCTGGCGCGCTTCGCGGTGGACGAGGGCATGTCCGCCGCCGAGCTGAGCAAGCTGGTGGCCTACTTCGCCGCCAACCCGAACCTGACCCTGGAGACCGCCCTGCAGGCCCTGGAGCAGGGCGAGGAGCTGCGCACCCGGCCGGGCGGCCCCGAGGTCAGCCTCGCCGGCGGCCCGCTGGGCAAGACGAGCGTGGCCGCGGTGGACCAGGGCGACAGCGACGCCGGCCTCTGGGACGATGAGGGGGGCGAGCCCGGGGATGACGGGTTCCTGCGGGTTGAGGAGACGATCGAGAACCAGCCGAAGAACAAGGCCCGCGTCTTCCGCATCCGCTCGCTCGACCAGATGGTCGATGAGACCGACCGCATCTCGCGGGCCTACGCCGAGGGCGACCTGGTGAAGTGGG
>NZ_JAIEWN010000005.1:85204-98720 GCF_019599295.1 Oscillochloris sp. ZM17-4
TTGTCGCGGGGCGTCTCGTCGCTGTCTAGGCAGTTATGGGCATAGCAGCGCAGCACCTGGCCGTTCACGCTGGCCAGAGCCGACTTCACCGCCGCCACCTGGGTCACGATGTCGCGGCAGTCACGATCCTCCTCGACCATGCGCTGGATGCCACGTACCTGGCCTTCGATCCGACGTAGCCTCAGGAGCACGTCGTTGCGCCGCTCCGCAGAGAGTGGACGAACTTGATCAGGCATAGGAGCCTCCAGGCAAAAGCGTCTCCTACGATGCTGTGGAGAGCGCGCTGTCGAACGCCTCGCGGTAGGCACCCTCGGAGCGCGAGCCGACCAGGCGCTTGAACTCCTTGCCGTCCTTGAAGATGATCAGCGTCGGGATGCCCTGGATGCCGAGCTGGCCGGCCCAGCGGATCTCCTCGTCGGTGTTCACCTTGGCGACGGTGAGCTTGCCGTCGTACTCGCCGGCGAGCTTGTCGAGGGTCGGCGCGATCGCCCGGCAGGGGCCGCACCAGGGGGCCCAGAAGTCGACAACCACCGGCTGAGTGGACTTCAGCACCTTCATCTCGAACTCAGAGTCGGTAATCTTCACGGGCTTCGCCATGACAAACCTCCTCGGGGTCATCTAACCCCGTTGCTCCATAAAATCTACGTTGCCGGGGGGGGTACCCCCTGGGGGTATATTATACTCCCCAAAGGCGCATTGTCAAGACCCCATGCGCGGCAGCCGCCAGAGCGGCTTATGCTATACTTGGGATAGGGAACGCGGCGTTGGAACGCTGTCAGACAATGCAAGGAGGCAGGGTGTGACAACACTTGGCAAGAGCACAACCATCACCTGGGCGGGCCACGGGACATTCCATCTCACCACCCCCGAGGGCCGCGGCGTGCTGATCGACGCCTGGCTCGACGGGAACCCTGCGTGCCCGGACGCGCTGAAGACGAGCCTGCGCCAAAACCTCGCCGCCGTGCTGCTCACCCACGGCCACTTCGACCATATCGCCGACCTGGTCAGCCTGGCGCAGGAGACAGGCGCGATGGTGGTCTGCCAGTACGACCTGCTGCCCTACCTGGAGGGCCAGGGGGTCTCCGGCGAGCAGCTGGTCGGCTTCAACAAGGGCGGCACCGTCAGCGTGGCCGACATGAAGGTCACCATGACCAACGCCCACCACTCCAGCTCGATGTTCGAGAACGGCCAGCTGATCGGCCTGGGCACCCCCTGCGGCTTCGTGATCCGCATGAGCAACGGGTTCACGATCTACCACACCGGCGACACTAGCGCAACGATGGACATGCAGATCGTGCGCGACCTGTACCATCCCGAGCTCGCCATCCTGCCGATCGGCGACCACTTCACGATGGACCCGCGCCAGGCGGCCTACGCGCTCAGGCTAATTGGCGCGACGCACGCCATCCCCGGCCACTACGGAACCTTCCCGATCCTCACCGGCACGCCCGAGGCGCTCGTCACGGCATGCCAGGAGTTCGGCGTCACCACCGAGGTGATCGCCCTCAAGCCAGGAGAGAGCGTAAGCTAATGTTGAATGCTGAATGTTGAATGTTGAATGACTCCGGAGACGCAGCATTCAGCATTCAGCATTCAATGTTGAATATTGGATGTTGAATGACTTCGGAGACGCAATATTCAGCATTCAGCATTCAGCATTCAACATTCAACATTCAACACTGTATGAAAATCCTTGTCCCCGCCCAGATCCGCGAGGCCCTTGAGCCCATGCTGCCCGCCGGCATCCAGGCCGTGTGGGTTGACCCGGACGGCTCCTTCGACCACTCCCCCAGCGACGCCGTGGCCTACTTTCGCTGGTGGACGGACCAGCCCGTCCTGGATCGCGTGCTCGCCGCCGCCCCCGCGGTGCGCTGGATGCACACGCCCAGCGCCGGCGTCGATCATGTGCTGACCCCGACCGTGCTCGCGCGCGACATCACCCTGACCAACAGCGCCGGCGTCCACGCCATCCCGATCGCCGAGTTTGTGCTGGGCTTTATGCTCTCCCACGCTAAGCAGCTGGGCGCCTTCGCGGCGGCCCAGGATGAGCGGCGATGGGACAGGAGCCCGGACTCGCGCGAGCTATACGAGTCCACCCTGCTGATCATCGGCATCGGCGGGATCGGCCAGGCGATCGCCGAGCGGGCGGCGGCATTCGGCATGCGCGTCTACGGCAGCCGGCGCACGCCTCAGCCCATGCCCGGCGTGGCCAGGGTGGTGGGCGGCGAGGGCTGGCGCGACCTGCTGCCCGAGGCCGACTACATCGTGGTCGCCGCGCCGCTCACCCCTGAGACGCGCGGCATGATCGACGCGGCGGCCTTCGCGGCGATGCGGCCGACGGCCTACCTGATCAATATCGCCCGCGGCGCGGTGATCGACGAGCCGGCCTTTATCGACGCCATCCGTGGCGGGGCGATCGGCGGCGCGGCGCTCGACACCTTCGAGCAGGAGCCGCTGCCAGCCGAGAGCCCGCTGTGGGGTCTGCCCCACGTCACGATCACGCCCCACGCCACCGCGAACTCGCCGCGCATGCGCGAGCGCCAGATAGCGCTCTTCGTCGAGAACCTGGCCCGCTTCCGCGACGGCCAGCCCCTGATCAATATCGTCGACAAGTCGGCGGGGTACTGAGTTATTGCAGATTGCAGATTGCAGATTGCAGATTGCAGATTGCTTAATCTGCAATCTGCAATCTACAATCTGCAATTCATGGGAGGGAAACATGACGCTTGAGAACCTACGCATAACCGACCCGGAGATCGCGGCGCTGATCGACAGCGAGGCGAAGCGCCAGCGCGAGGGGCTGGAGCTGATCGCCAGCGAGAACTACACCAGCCTGGCGGTGATGGAGGCCCAGGGCTCGGTGCTGACCAACAAGTACGCCGAGGGGCTGCCCCGCAAGCGCTACTACGGCGGCTGCGAGTTCGTCGACGTGGTCGAGCAGCTGGCGATCGACCGCGCGCTGCAGCTCTTCGGGGCCCAGGCGGCCAACGTGCAGCCGCACAGCGGCGCCCAGGCCAACATCGCCGTCTTCACGGCCCTGCTCCAGCCGGGCGACACCATCCTGGGCATGCGCCTCGACCACGGCGGCCACCTGACCCACGGCAGCCCGGTGAACTTCAGCGGCAAGTGGTACAACATCCAGTTCTACGGCGTGGACATGGCCACCGGCCAGATCGACTACGACGACCTGGCCGCGAAGGCCCGCGCCGCCCGCCCCAAGCTGATCACCTCGGGGGCCAGCGCCTACCCGCGGATCATCGACTTCGCCCGCATGCGCCAGATCGCCGACGAGGTGGGCGCCCTGCTCATGGCCGACATCGCCCACATCGCCGGGCTGGTGGCCGGCGGAGAGCACCCCTCGCCGGTCGGCCACGCCCACATCGTCACCACGACGACGCACAAGACTCTGCGCGGCCCGCGCGGCGGCATGATCATGATGGACGAGCCCTACGCCAAGCAGCTCAACAGCAGCGTCTTCCCCGGCAACCAGGGCGGCCCGCTCATGCACGTGATCGCCGGCAAGGCGGTGGCCTTCGGCGAGGCGCTGCGCCCCGAGTTCAAGCAGTACGCCGCCCAGATCCGCCGCAACGCCAAGGCGCTGGCCGCCGGCCTGAGCGAGCGCGGCGTGAGCCTGATCAGCGGCGGCACCGATAACCACCTGATGCTGGCCGACCTGACCGGCCTCGGGATCACCGGCGCCCAGGCCCAGAAGGCGCTCGACAAGGCCGGGATCACGGTGAATAAGAACGCCATCCCCGACGACCCGCAGCCCCCGGTGCGCACCAGCGGCATCCGCATCGGCACGCCGGCCGTCACCACCCGCGGCATGGGCGAGGCCGAGATGGCCCAGATCGCCGCATGGATGGTCGATGTGCTGCAGCACCACGACGACGACGAGCGCCAGGCCCGCATCGCCGGCGAGGTCGCCGATCTCTGCCGCGGCTTCCCGGTGCCGGCCGATCTGGTGCGGGTGTAGGGCCGCCGCCCTAACAAATTAACAACAAATTCTATGCTGCATAAAAATGCTAGCTTCGCTGGCATTTTTATGCAGCATAGAGTCTTTCACCACACCTCGGCCGGCCGCTGGAAGAAGCGCCCGATCAGGCTGAGCAGCGCGCCGGCCAGGCCGGCGGCCATCAGCAGCGCGCCGGCGATCTGCTGGCGGGTGTCGAGGCTGCGGCGCAGGGCCAGGGCGTTCGTCAGGCGCAGCTGGTCGCCGAGGGCGGCGAACTCCTGGGCCGCCAGGTCGGCCGTGGCGCGGGCCTGGGGGTAGCGCAGGCCGCGGGCGAGCTCGCTAGCCTGGACCAGCTGCTCGCTCGCCGCGATCCCGCGCAGCACCCGCTGCTCATAGACATCAAGCGCCGCGTCCTGGCGCGGGTCGCCGATCCGCGCGAAGATCAGGCGGGCCTGGCCGATCAGCTGCTGGGCGCGCTCGTAGTCGCCCGCCTCCAGCGCCCGGCGCGAGTCCTCGGCGATCTGAGTCGCGCGCACCCCCTCATCGGCCTGGGCCTTGAGCCGCGCCGCCTCGGCGGACACCTCGGCCGGCTGGGTGTCGGCGTGCCGGGCGATCCAGTCGAGCGCCTGCTCCAGCTCCACCGCGGCGGCGGGGTAGTTGCCCTGCTCCAGCAGGCCGCGCGCGTACGAGAGGTCGTAGCTGTCCAGGGCGCTGCTCGTGTAGCCGCCGGCCAGGTAGCCGGGGAGCCACTGTAGCCACTCGGCCTCCAGGTCGGTCGCGGAGATGCCGTAGGCCCGCTCCAGGGCCGAGCGGTAGCCCGAGCTGCGGGCGCTGATCGTGAGGAACTCGCGCAGCTTGACGAAGCCGTCCCGGTCGACCAGGAAGGCCACCGCCGAGAGGCTCTGCGGGTAGCCGACCTCGGGCGCGCCGTAGATCGCGTCGCGGTCATCGAAGGCGCTCCAGGGCAGCAGGCGACCCTGGTCGGCGGCCTGGCGCAGCGAGGCGATCTTCGACTCCAGCTCGGGGGCGGGCCGCTCAAGGTACTGGGCGACCCCCTCCTGGAAGCCGGTGTTCAGCCGGTTCTCGCTCAGGTCGGCGGCGACGATGTGGGTCAGCTCGTGGCGCACATTGTTGCGCACCTCCTCCTCGGTCTGCTGGCGGGTGCGCTCGACGATCACTACCAGCTCGCGCCGGCGGAAGTCGGCGTGGGCCACGATGCCGGGCACGTTGCGGGCGGCCGGGTTGGCCTGGTAGTAGTCGTCGCTGGTGGGGTAGAGGCGCAGGGTGAGGGGCGGCGGCGCGCGGTAGCTGAACGCCGTGGAGACCTCATCGTAGATCGTGTCGATGAAGCCAGCGTAGCGATCCGCCTCGGACTCCTCGCCGGCCTTATAGAGGATAGTAAAAGTCGCCGTGGCCCGATCGCGCCACTCGCCGGGCTGTGCGCGGGCAGCCCCCGGCGCGAGAAGCGCCGACAGCAGGGCGATCATCAGGGCCAGTACGATGGATCGTGACATCGTGTGCATATAAAAAGTGTACCATATCGCCCGCCGCGCCGACGGGATGTGCGTAGGGGCGCAGCAGGAGGGCCGCGCAAAGCGCGGCCCTCCTGCTGCGCCCCTACGTCGCAACGATGGTGTACACAACCCCCTGCGGGGTTGACCTGCTCTCGAACAGGAGCGGCCGCCCGACATCCCACGCCACCGGGGCGGGCGGCGCGGCGGCGCGCAGGGCGGCCGCCAGCGCATCGATCTGGGCCGCGCCGACATCCTGGCGGGCCCGGCCCAGGGTCAGGTGCGGGGCGAAGGGCCGATCCTCGGGGATAAAGCCCAGCGGGGCGGTCGCATCCGTCACGGCGCGCTGGAGCGCCCCGAGCGCGCCCAGGTCGCCGGCGAGGCCGGCCCAGATAACCCGCGGGCGCGCGGATGAGGGGAAAGCGCCCAGGCCGCCCAGGCGCAGGGGGAAGGCCGGCGCGGGGATGGCGGCCAGCGCGGCCAGCAGATCAGGCACACGCGCCGGGTCAGCCTCGCCGAGGAACTGCAAGGTCAGATGCAGGCCATCCACGGCGGCCCAGCGCACCGCGTGGCCGCACCGGCGCAGGCGAGACTGGGCCTCGGCCAGGGCGGCGCGGGCGTGGTCGGGCAGGTCGAGGGCGATGAAGAGGCGCATACATCCATGCATGCGTAGGGGCGCAGCAGCAGCCACGTGCAGAGCGCGTGGCTGCTGCTGCGCCCCTACGCGGTGATCATCCGCTCGGGCACCTGGCTATCGACCCGCGGGGCATCGCCCGGCGTGAGCCGGAGATAGGTTCCGTCGGGCTGGAGCAGATGGGCGCGCACATTATCGGCCAGGTAGGTCTGGAGCAGCATATCGTGGACATAGGCTGCCAGGGCCGGGTCATCGAGCGGGAAGAGCTCCTCGACACGGCGGTCGAGGTTGCGCTCCATCATATCGGCGCTGCCGAGGTAGACCACCGGCGCGCCGCCGTTCTCGAAGTAGTAGATCCGGCTATGCTCCAGGAACGGCCCGATGATGCTGCGCACCCGGATATGCTCGCTGAGTCCGGGCACGCCGGGGCGCAGCGAGCACATCCCGCGCACGATCAGGTCGATCCGCACGCCGGCCTGCGAGGCCTCGTAGAGCAGGTCGATCAGCTGGTGGTCGACGAAGGCGTTCATCTTGAAGATGATCCGGCCATCGCCGTGCTTCTGCTGGCGCTGGATCTCGCGGCGGATCAGGCTGACCAGGCGCTGGCGCAGGGTGACGGGGGCGACCAGCAGCGAGCGATAGGTGGACTGGCGGCTGTAGGCGGTGAGGAAGTTAAACAGGTCCACCACATCGGCGGTGATCTCGGGGCGGCAGGTGAACATGCCCAGGTCGGTGTAGACGCGGGCGGTGCCAGCGTTATAGTTGCCGGTGCCCAGGTGGGCGTAGCAGCGGATGCCGTCCTGCTCATGGCGCACCACCAGGGCCAGCTTGGCGTGAACCTTCAGGCCCAGCAGCCCGTAGACCACATGCACCCCGGTGCGCTCCAGCGCCTTGGCCCAGATAATATTGTTCTCCTCATCGAAGCGGGCCTTCAGCTCGACCACCGCCGTCACCTGCTTGCCCTGCTCGCGGGCGTGCATCAGCGCCTTGACGATCGGCGAGTTGCTGCCGACCCGGTAGAGCGTCTGCTTAATCGCCAGCACCTTCGGGTCGTCGGCGGCGGCCTGGATGAAGTCGATCACCGGGGCGAAGGAGTGGTAGGGGTGGTGCAGCAGCACATCGCCCTGGCGGATGGTGTATCCGCTCGGGCATGGCGTTATCGACCGTGATCCGCACCACCTCGCCGAAGCGGCGCTGGCGCACGCCCTGCTCGATGCTGGAGAGCAGATCGTCGGCCTCATCCTCCTCGATCTCCATATCGGCGTTGCGGGTGACGCGGAAGGGCGCCGACATGACCACCTCCATGCCGGGGAAAAGCATATCGAGGTGGGTGGCGATCAGCTGCTCGATCCAGACAAAGCAGTGGCGGCGGCCGGTGGGCAGCTCGGCGGAGCCCTCGCAGAGCTCGGCGGGCAGAGCGATCAGGCGCGGCAGCACCTCGGGCACCTTCACGCGGGCGAACAGCTCGCCCTTCTGCGGGTCCTGGATCATCACCGCCAGGTTCAGGCTGAGGTTCGAGATAAAGGGGAAGGGCCGGCTGCTATCGAAGGCCAGGGGCGTGAGCACCGGGAAGATCTGCCTGCAGAAGTAGTCATCGACCCAGTCGCGCTGGCGCGGGCTCAGGTCGATCATATTCAGCAGGTGGATGCCCTGATCGGTCAGGCCCGGCAGCAGATCGTTAAGCAGCAGGTCGCGCTCCTGCTCGATCAGGGGCAGCAGCGCCTTGCGCACCGCCTTCAGCTGCTCGGTGGGCGTCAGCCCGTCGGGCGACTGCTTCTGCACGCCGGCGCTGATCTGCTGCATGATCCCGCTCACGCGGATCATAAAGAACTCGTCAAAGTTCGACGCGAAGATTGCCAGAAACTTCACCCGCTCCAGGAGCGGGGTGCTCTGGTCGAGGGCCTCGCCGAAGACGCGGCGGTTGAACTCGATCCAGCTCAGCTCACGGTTCAGGTAGGTGGGCGCGACATGCGTGATCGCCTCCACCGCATCGACCGCGCGGGGCTCGGGTACAGTCATAGGGGCTGCCACCTTACATTCTGCCATCTAAACGGTGCCTACTAGTATACATAGCGCGCGCCCCAACGACAAGGGCATTCAGCCCGCCTCAACCGCGCTGACGATGTGGTCGAGGCGGGCGACCCGCCCGGCGCGGTCGATAATGATCGCGATCAGGTCGATCCGACAGGGAGTCTCGGGGGACAGATCGGCCTCGGACATGTAGGCGTCGGCGAGGGCGAGCAGGCGTCGGCGCTTGGTGGGCGAGAGACTCTCCTCAGGGGGCACTGGGCCATCGGCGCGGCGGGTGCGCACCTCGACAAAAACAAGCTGGCCGCCCTGACGGGCGACCAGATCGATCTCGCCGATGCGGCAGCGCCAGTTGCTCGTCAGGATCGTGTAGCCGGCGCGCAGCAGGTGCGCGCGGGCAGCCGACTCGCCAAAGTCGCCCAGGTCGCGCCTAGGTGAAGGCATACTTGCGCCAGATATCGTGGCGCTCCATCTCGCCGAGCAGGGCGAAGGCCAGGTACTGCGGCTGGCGTGGGGTGGTGAGCAGCAGCATGTTGGCCTGGTCGGGGGTGCGCCCGCCCTTGCGGTGGTTGCACTCGCGGCAGGCCGTCACCACATTCTCCCATGTCGTCGCGCCGCCCTGCGAGCGCGGCAGCACGTGGTCGATCGTCAGGGAGGCGCGGCCCGGCTGCGTGCCGCAGTACTGGCACGTCTCGCGGTCGCGGGCGAAGATGCCGCGGCGCGAGCAGGGCAGCTTGAGGCGGCGCGGGATGCGGATGTAGCGCACTAGACGGATCACCAGGGGGACATCGAAGGCGATATGGCGGGCGCGCAGCTGCTGCTGGGCGGCCTCAATCAGCTCGGCCTTCTCCTGGAGCAGGAGGATCACCGCGCGACGCACCGAGATGAGCTGAAGCGGCTCGTAGCTGGCGTTGAGGACGAGGACTCGCTGGCCCAAGGCACCCACCCCCTTTAAGAACCATTTGTGTGGTTAACAAAGGCTCTCTGCGCGGGGTAGGGATTGGCCCCGGCTAGAGAGCTAAGACTTTGGCGCGGCTGGCGGAGGAGACAGCCCGGACCGCACGCATCACCGCGCCCCTCGCGCAGCTGCCGCGGTCGGCGGCAAGCGCGTGGCACGCGGCAAAGGTGGCGGAGCACATGTGCGCGCTCGCCAGCTGTTTGCGCAATCTCAGGATCTGACTATCGCCCAGCGTCATAATGTGTCTCAGGGTCCGCCCCGTCGAGGGGCGCGTAGCGTCTGCAAGTACTGTATAGGGTATCACGTCTTGTTAGGGCTTGTCAAATTGCGTCATGAGGCGCGGTAGGCGTAGAGCACGGCGCCGTGGCTGTAGGCCAGCCGGCTTGATCCGCCGTCGTCGCTCTGCATGGCGATCCCGAGGCCCCAGCGGGTGTCGAACTCCAGGCGGCGGGAGAAGGCGCGCTCCAGGCGGATCTGCCGCGCCTCGTGCTCGTACCACGCGTCCAGGTTGGGCAGCATGGCCTGGGCCACATGGTGGGGCCGGTTCGGGTAGAGGGCGTTGTAGCCGCTGATCAGGTCGTTAATGTTGAAGAAGACTGGCTGCCGGCCAGGGTAGGCCTCGGCGTGGTCGATGCGGGTGACCTGATCGACCAGCCGGCGCAGGGACTCATTGTCGGGGGCGAGCTCGCGGCGCACAAGCTCGGCGGCGCTGAGGGTCGTGTCGGCCGAGTGGTGGTGGTCGAATTGGCCGCCGCCCGTGTCCACATGGACGATCATCGGGTCGTTGTCGGCGGGCTGGTCGTCAAGCGTGCGGCCGGCCGGGACAAACGACAGCTCGGCGTCCCCCGCTTTGCCGAAGCGCATGAGAATCCAGATCGCCGCCAGGCAGTCCAAGTCGGGGGCGAGGTGCCCTACAATTGTCTTAGGCGTAACCAAATAGAACCCGCTCACATTCTAGGCTCTCAACGAGACATTTGAAGCATCAAGTATAGCAGAGCGATCTGTGGGGAGTCAACCGCCTATCGCGTCGCCTCGCTGAGGATCAGGCCGTCCACCAGCTGCTCGACGGGGGCGCGGTCGTCGGTGAAGGGGGTGTAGCGAGCCTGGTCGGCGGTGAACGCGCGCACCGGGCCGTAGGCGCCCTCGTTCAGCGACCAGTACATCACCAGCTCAAGGGCCTGGATCTGCATCCGGCCGGCGTTGTCGATGAAGTTCTGCACGCCGTCGCCCGCCGGCTCGTGTACGCCGATCAGGATGGCGTTCGAGAAGCGCGTGTCGATCATATAGACCTGCGGGAAGACCGCGAGCATGGTCGAGGCCAGGGCGTTCACCAGCCGGTCGTCGCCGCTGGCCGGGCGCCCGGCGTTCACCACCGCCACACCCTGCGGGTTCAGGTGATCTCTGACCTGCTGAAAGAACTCGACCGTGGTGAGGTGGAAGGGGATGTAGGGCTGGTGGTAGGCGTCCATGCCGATCACGTCGTAGCGGCCCTCGGCGGTGGCTAGCCAGAGGCGGGCGTCCTGGATGTGGGTGCGGTAGTTTGGGAAGCGCGGGTCCTGGTCCTCCAGGTCGAAGTACTCGCGGCCCAGCTCGACGATCTTCGGGTCGATCTCCACCGCGTCGATCGTCGTCTGCGGGCCGTAGATCGCCAGGAACTGCTTGGGCACGCTGCCCGCCGCCGAGCCCAGCAGGGCCAGGCTCTTGACGCTCTGCGGGTCGCGGTTGGCGTACACATAGGGCGCGACGCTGAAGTAGTCCCAGGGGCCGCCGTCGGTGAGCAGGTCGAGCGGGTTGCCGGTCTGCCGGTACTTCAGCCGGTAGACCGAGTGGGTGGCCTGGCCCTCGTTCAGCACCAGGATGTGTCGCGGGTCCACCGTCCCGTCGGCGTAGACGATATCCTGCTGGGCCACCTGGATGTAGTTGTAGTCCGACTCGGCCTCGGCGATCAGCGCGCAGTTGTAGCAGTCGGCGCTCTTGATCCCGCCGTCGAATGCGTAGTGGGCGGCGGTCAGGGCCGCCACCGCGAGCAGCATCAGGGCGTAGCGCCAGTCGCGCAGGCCGACGAGGCCGAGGATCACCAGGAAGGCGGCGAAGAGGAAGATCGTGCCGGCGCTGCCGATGGACGGGATGAGCACCAGGACGGTGAGGAAGGTGCCGAGGATCGAGCCGAGGGTGGAGACCGACGAGATCGTGCCGGCGGTGCGGCCGGCCACGGCCACGCCCTCCTCGAAGCGGCGGATCTGCAGGCGTACGGCGAAGGGGCCGACGGTGGCCATCAGGATCACCGGGGCGGCGAAGAGCAGCACCACCACCGCCAGCGCGCCGAGGAAGCCGCCGGCGACGACGTTGCGCAGCGAGAACTGGGCCAGGCCCAGCAGCGGCCGGGAGACGAGCGGGATCAGGGCGCAGAGCATGCCCGACCATGCGATCATGCGGTAGAGCAGCCGCTCGTCGGGCCGGCGGTCGGCCAGGGTTCCGCCGACGCGGTAGCCGATCGCCAGGTAGACCAGGGTCATCCCGATCACCACCGCCCAGATCGGCTGTGAGGTGCCGAAGAAGGGGGCCAGCAGCCGCGGCATCACCATCTCGATGCCGAGCGTGCCGACCCCAGCAAGAAAAACGACCAGCAGCAGGAAGCGGTCGCCCGTAGAGCTTGTGCGCGCCATATCATCCCTGTAGGGGCGGCTCGTGAGCCGCCCCTACCTCAATACATCAGATCACCCGCAGCAGCAGGCCGTGGAGCATCTGGAGCAGCAGCATCGCCACGATCGGCGAGAGGTCGAACATGCCGATCTGGGGCAGGATGCTGCGCAGGGGGCCGAGGATCGGCTCAGTGATCTCGCGCAGGATCTGGGTGACGCGCATATTCCCCATCGGGTCGACCCACGAGATCAGCACCCGGCCGAGGATGGCGAAGAGCAGCACGTTGAACAGGATATCGATGAAGCTTACGAGAAAGCCAGACATGAGCGTACCTTCCTTGAGAATCTGTATAGATGAATTATACACCGACCGTAGGGACGCAGCGCGCTGTGTCCTGACGCCGGCAGGGCGTCTGCAACATCACCTCCCGGCGGGGGTGCGGGGGCGGCTTTACCGCCCCCGCAGTATTTTCTATGATGTTTGGGCGGCGAAGCCGCCCAAACATCATAGAAAATGGGTCATCCCTCAAGCCTGGCCCGCACGGCGGCGGCGTGGGCGAAGAGCCCCTCGGCCTCGGCGATCCGCCGGGCGGCCGGGCCGACCCGGTTCAGCCCGACCCGGTTCAGTCCGACCAGCGAGATCACCTTGCGGAAGTCGTCCACGTTCACCGGCGAGGCGAAGCGGGCCGTGCCCTCGGTGGGCATGATGTGCGACGGCCCGGCCACATAGTCGCCCAGCACCTCGAAGGAGTCCTCGCCGAGGAAGATCCCCCCGGCGTTGCGCACCTTGCCCACGTAGGCCCAGGGGTCGGCCAGCAGCAGGCAGAGGTGCTCGGGGCCGTACTCGTTTGCCAGATCCATCGCCACCTCCATGTCAGGCGCGATAATGATCCCGCCGCGCTGGCTCACCGCCTCGGCGGCGGCCCGCGCGTTGGCCTCGGGCAGCGCCTCGAGCTGGCGGCCGACCTCGGCCTGCACCGCAGCCGCTAGCTCCGCCGAGGTGGTGATCAGGATGGCGCTGGCCTCCACGTGCTCGGCCTGGGCCAGCAGGTCGGCGGCGACCAGCCGCGGGTCGGCGGCCCCGTCGGCCAGCACCAGGGTCTCGGTCGGCCCCGGCAGGCTCTCGATATCCACCGCGCCGAAGACCATGCGCTTGGCCTGGATGACGAAGCGGTTGCCCGGCCCGGCGATCTTATCCACCCGCGGCACGCTCTCGGTGCCGTAGGCCATCGCCGCGATGGCCTGGGCGCCGCCGAGGGCGAACAGGCGGTCGACGCCGACGATGTGGGCGGCGGCGAGCACGATCTCAGCCGGCTCGCCGGTCGCCGCCTGGGGCGGCGAGCAGACGATGATCTCCCTCACGCCGGCCACCTGGGCCGGCACGGCGGCGTGGATGAGGGACGAGGGCAGCGGCGCCGCGCCGCCCGGCACATAGATGCCGACCCGGTCCAGGGCGAGCACAAGCTGGCCCCGTGCCCCTTCGACGCCGAAATCGACCCATGAGTTGCGGGCCTGGCGCTGGTGGAAGGCCCGGATCTCGGCGGCGGCCAGCGTCAGTGCCTCCCGCAGGTCGGCGGGGATGGCGGCGGCGGCGGCCTCCCAGCGTGCGCGCGGGATCTCGATCTGCGCCAGATCTACCCGGTCGAGCCGGAGGGTCAGGGCGCGCAGGGCGCCGTCGCCGCCGGCGCGCACCTCGGCGATGATCGCGGCCACAGCGGACGTCGTCTCGCGGTCCTCATCCAGCGGGGCGCGGCGCAGCAGCCCGGCCCGCGCCGCCGCGATATCGTT
>NZ_JAIEWN010000005.1:98820-134860 GCF_019599295.1 Oscillochloris sp. ZM17-4
ATACCGCTATCTGCTGCGGCAACCCTTGACAGCAGGCGGAGCTTCATCGTATGATGGCATGCGTACTTGTAAATGATAAACACTAAAGAATATGCCCTGTCGCGCTTGCGCCGCGCCGCGCAGCCGCAGGTGCCTCTCTCTTTTCGCTTTACGGTTTTAGCAGAACTGGAGTGCGTATGAGCCAGCGACGAGGACGATGGACGGGAGCGCTGAGCCTGCTGGCGCTGTTGCTGCTGCTGGGGGCGCTGCCGCCGGTCGCCAGCCAGGCCCAGGCCGCAAAGAGCTACTTCCCGCAGACGGGCCACTACGTGGGCGGGGCCTTCAAGGACTACTGGGAGAGCCGGGGCGGGCTGGCGATCTTCGGCTACCCGGTGAGCGAGGAGTTCATCCAGAAGAGCGACGGGCGGGTGGTGCAGTACTTCGAGCGCGCCCGCTTCGAGGTTGTCGGGACATCCGCCGGCCTCGGCCTGATCGGCGCCGACTACATGCGCGCCCGCGGGCTGGGCTTCCCCCGCGTGGCCGCGACGGCCAGTACCTCGGCGGTGCGCTACTTCGCGGAGACGGGTCACACCCTGCGCGGGGCCTTCAAGGGCTACTGGGAGAGCCGGGGCGGGCTGGCGATCTTCGGCTTCCCGCTGAGCGAGGAGATCACCGAGCAGCTCGATGATGGGCGCAACTACACCGTGCAGTACTTCGAGCGCGCCCGCTTCGAGCTGGCCGGCGGCCAGGTGCGGCTGGGCCTGCTGGGCAGCGCCCTGGTGCCATGCCAGCGCCGCCCGGGCCTGCCGCCCAACAGCCCGCCCGCCGGGCCGGTCGCGGAGGGCAACGCGAGCGAGTGCAACGCCATCCCCAACGCCGTGGCCAGCGGCCGGGTCTACCCCAGCCCGAGCGCCCCCGGCGCCATCCTGGGCTTCGAGGCCCGCGGCTACCTGCCGAATGAGCCGGTCAGCCTGTGGCTGAACGTGCCGGGCGGCTCCACCCGCGGCCTGCCCTACCAGGCCATCGCCGACAGCACCGGCTACGTCCTGATCGGCTTCTACACCCAGTCAAACGAGCCGACCGGCCAGTGGAGCATGGTCGGCCAGGGCACCCGCAGCGGGCGCGTCGTCCTCGCGCCGTTCGTGTTGCAATGGTGAGGGCGTGGGAGAGCTGCGCTCTCCCACAACATGCTAGTGGGTGTTGGCGGCTTCGCCGCCAACACCCACTAGCATACGATTCTCGCCTACGGCCGCGCATCCAGCGTCAGCTGCACATCCTGCGGCCGCCCATCGCGCAGGATGCTCAGGGTGATCGTGTCACCCACGGCATACTCCTGGTCGAGGTAGCCGATCAGATCGTCCCCGCTCGCCACCGGCTGCCCATTGATCGCGACGATGATATCGCCGTCGACGCGAATATCCACCCCGTTATACTGCTCCACGCGCTCGCCCACCTGGATCGCGGCCCGCTCCGCCGGGCTCTCCGGCTGCACCCCCGTCACCAGGACGCCCTTGCTCGCCTGGAGGCCGAAGCGCTCGGCGAACAGCGCGTCGAGCGGGAGCATGCTGATCCCCATCCAGGGGTGCTCGTAGCGCCCGCGCGCGATCAGCGCCGGCGCCACCCGCGACACAGACCACGCGGGGACGGCGTAGCCCACGCCCTCGAAGGAGCCGCCGCCCGCGCTCACCGCGATCGCCGTGTTCACGCCGATCACCTCGCCGCGGATGTTCAGCAGCGGGCCGCCCGAGTTGCCCGGGTTGATCGCGGCGTCGGTCTGGATGATATTCGGGATGCTGAAGGTGCCGAAGTCGCGGCTCGGCCCGCGCAGGGTGCGGCCCACCCCGCTGATCACGCCCACCGTGAGCGTGTTCTGCTCGCCGAAGGGGTTGCCGATCGCCACGGCCGTCTGCCCGACCGCCACCGTGCGCGAGTCGGCCAGGGGCAGCGGGGCCACGCCCGGCGGCAGCTGGCTCACCTTGATCACCGCCAGGTCGCTGTCGGGGTCGGTGCCGATCAGCCGGCCGATGCTGGTGCTGCCATCGTAGAAGCGCACCTGGAGCTCAGTCGACCCCTCGACCACATGGTTGTTGGTGATGATATAGCCCTGGTCATCGTAGAGGAACCCGGAGCCCTGCGATGTCGGCCCGTCGGGGACATTGGGGATCGCCGGGTGGCCTGAGGGCAGGCCGAGGTTGGGGTCGCTCACCACCTCAATGCTCACCACCGCCGGCCCGGCCCGCCGATACAGCGCGACCAGCAGATCCTCCTGGCCGCGCATCGCGCTCCCCAGATCCGGGTCGATCGTCGGCTGGGGCGGGATCGTGGGCAGCGGGGCGTCGGTCGGCTGGGGCGCGCGCGGGGTCGGCGAGGGCCGGGCCGCGCCGCCGGACTGCATGGCGGCAACCTGGGTCTGGATGGCCGCCACCGTCGGCTCGGTGCTGCCGGCTGAGGGTGCGAAGCTACATCCGACGAGGGAGAGGGCGGCGAGGAGCGGGAGTAATCTGCGCATAGGGGGCACCTGGGTATAAGGATGAGAGTCCAGGGAGGGTTCCCCTCCCTGGACTCTCACAGAGAATCGGGCGGAAGGCGCCGGCGCCTAGCGGGCCGGGGCCGGCCAGAGGCCGGGCCAGATCGAGCAGAAGAAGAGCCCTGATGCGAAGCCGGCCTGCGCGCCATTGATCAGCAGCAGCCAGAGCGGGGCGAACCACCAGCCCTGATAGTGGCCGACGATCTCCAGGGGCCAGAGCAGGAAGGGCAGTGCCGCCAGGGCCAGCCGGGCCGCCCACGGCAGCCCGCGGAACCACCGCAGGGGTGCCCCTGCGTGGTCGCCCTGCGCGCCCACCAGCAGACGCGCCGCCCAGAGGCCGATCGTCGCCCCCCAGCAGCGGACGCAGACCGCCATCGGCAGGCCCAGCAGCATGATCGAGCGATCCGGCGTTGGGCAGACATAGCGGCTCAGCAGGTCGCGCGCCAGCAGCCCCGACTCCGTCAGGCCGGGCAGGCCGGTGGCGCGGAAGAGCGGCGAGATGATCGGCCCCAGGAAGAGCACCCAGAGGATCAGGTCGAAGGCCCAGCGCGGCCAGGGTCGATAGTGGTTGAGCCGAAGGGTTGATGTTGCCATAGCTGAATGCTGAATGTTGAATGTTAAATGCTGAATGCCCGGCATTCAACATTCAACATTCAACATTCAAAATTTCTGAACCTCCAGCCAGATCCGTGGCAGGAGGACGAGCTTATCGCGCAGGGTGAGGTGGGCGCGCCGGGTAAATGAATCGTAGCCGTGAGCCGCGAGATTGTCAAGGATGCCGCGGTAGAACTTGGCGGCGGCCGCCACCCCGAGGCGGCTATCGGGCGGGAGCAGGCCGATCCCGGGCCAGCTCTCATCGTAGAGGCGGCGGGCGCGCTCCACCTCGAAGCGCATCAGGCTGCGGTAGCGCTCGTCGTAGACGTGGTTGAGGATATCCTCGGCCGTCAGCCCGAATCGCTCCAGGTCCTCCTGGGGCAGGTAGACCCGCCCGCGCCGGGCGTCCTCGCCGACATCGCGCAGGATGTTGGTCATCTGGAGGGCGACGCCGATCTTGATCGCGTAGGGCGCGGCGCCGGGGGCCGCCCCGGTGACGCCCATGCTCAGCAGGCCCACCACCGAGGCCACGCGGTAGCAGTAGAGCCACAGGTCGGCGAAGGTGGCGTAGCGGTGCATGGTCAGATCCATCGCCATCCCGGCCAGCAGCTCGTCCACCAGGGCCGGCGGCAGGTTGTAGGTCGCCCGCGTATCGTGCCAGGCGAGGAGCACCGGGTTATCGGAGAGCGGGTGCGCGGCCCGGGCCTGATGCACCCACTCGGCCAGGGCGCGGGTCGCATCGCCGCTGGCCTGGTCGACCGTATCGTCGGTGACGCGGCAGAAGGCGTAGAAGGCGCGCACGGCCCGGCGCTTCTCAGCCGGCAGGAACTGCGTGCTGAGGAAGAAGCTCTTAGAGCTCTCGCGGATGATCTGCTCGCAGTGGCGGTAGGCCTCAGCGATGCGGTGGGGGGAGTGCGGCGGGCGCTCGTCGGAGCCGACCTGCGGGGGCAGCTCCGTCAGGTGAAAGAGCAGCGCGAGCTGCTCCTCGGCGGGGAGCGGCTGCGATATGGAGGCGGCACCGGCGCCCAGTGCCAGCGATGAGAGTGATTTCAGCGACACACGGCGCTCCTTTATGTCTCGTCAGGACACATGGGAACTACACCCCGGCGACAGTATGTGCGCCACAGGAGAAGCGGGCGAGGGCGGCAGTGTGAGTTGTCTATGGTGCGGAGAAGCGTGGGAGCGGCGGCGATGGGGCCTTCAGCCCCTATGCACGATTAAGAACTCTTGGGAAACAACTTCTCTATCTTAATAATACGTGAATAGTAGCAGACTAGCAAACCGCATACGGGGAGATAACACAGCGACGCGGGGCGCGGGCGCCCCAGCGTGCCCGCGCCCCGCGTCTGGATCTGCGGTTGCTAGCGCCCGCTGAGAATATCAGCGACCGAGTCCACAACCTCCTGGGCGTCGCGCCCGAGGAAGGTGCCGGGCATCTTCTGGGTGAGCAGCGGGTTGAGGTTGAAGGCCCGCCCGCCGTAGCCGAATGCCGGGAAGGGCGGGTCCATCGCCTGGATGTATCGCCCGACCTCCATGAGCTGGGTTGCGGTGTCGGTCGTCGACGCGGCCATACAGACAATATCGGGCTGGAGCTGATGCACGGTGTCGAGCAGATCGCGCATCGGCACCTCGGCGCCGAGGTAGATCACCTGCCAGCCGTGGCGCACCAGGAAGACGGCGATCATCAGGGCGCCCAGGTCGTGCTGCTCGCCGGGCGCGCAGCCGATCATCACCAGGCCGCGGCCGTCGGTGATATTGTAGGTGTTGAAGAGGCCCGAGAGCTTGCGCCGGATAAACTGTGTGGCGAAGTGCTCTGCGGTGACGCTGATCTTGCCGGCGTGCCACTGCTCGCCGATCTCGATCATCGTCGGCTGTACCAGCTTGAGGAAGACATCCTCCAGCGGATAGATCGCAAACGCCTCGCCGAGGATCTGCTCGGCGCGCGTGGCGTCGAAGTCGACCAGGGCGGCGTACAGCCGGCTGTTCAGCCGATCCCATGTGTGCGGCTCGGTGTCGACCGCCGTGTTCAGCCAGCCCAGGTTCGACTCGGCGCCGTCCGTCATCAGGGCGATCGCCTGGCTGATCGTCAGCCCTTCTGCCGTCCGATCCCGCAGCCAGCGGATCGTCGCAATGTCGCGCTCCGAGTAGAGACGGTGTCCACCCTCCGTGCGCTGCGGGCGCGGCACGCCATAGCGGCGCTCCCAGGCTCGAAATGTGTCGGCCGGGACGCCTGTCTCCTGCGCCACAGCCTTTGTGTTGTACCGTGGCTTGTCGGAGAATTGCGATAAGAAGTGCTGCTGTGCCATGCCCGTTCGCCTTCTCAGCCTGCGCTGAACGCTGCGTTGCGAATCTCGCTCTTAGACTATAGATTTCATAAAATATGGCGGTGTAAAGAACCGCCTGTACGCTTGTACTATAAGAAAACATGTTACAATTGCCTTTACATTGTAGCATAATGCACAAACCGTGTCAATGTAATGCACAACCAAACCTTCGCATACTACTGCGTGAAATGCTGCCTGCGCGGCACCTACTAACCCTATGCGCGCACTTATCACTGGCATCAACGGGTTCGTCGGCAGCCACCTCGCCGAGCACCTGCTCCAGCAAAGCGGCTGGGAGATCTGGGGGCTCTCGCGATCTCCCACCATCGCCCTGGCCTCGCTCCAGGGCCGGGTGACGCTGCTTCAGGCAAGCTTGTCTGACCCGCAGTCGACGAGCGAGGCGATCATCGTCGCCCAGCCAGATGTGATCTTCCACCTGGCGGGGCAGCCCTTTGTGCCCGAGTCGTTCCGCGACCCAGCGGCCACGCTGGCGGCCAACACCCTGGGGGCGCTGCATATCTTCTTGGCTCTGATCGCCCAGCGCATGGGCACGCGGGTGCTCGTGGTCGGGACAAACGAGGAGTACGGGCAGATCCATGCGGAGGATCTCCCGGTGCGCGAGGATGCCCCGCTGCGGCCCACCAGCCCCTACGGGGTGAGCAAGGTCGCCCAGAGCATGCTCGCCCTTCAGTACCACCTCAGCCACCGGCTCGACATCGTGCGCGTGCGCCCCTTCACCCACATCGGCCCACGCCAGAACGAGCGATTCGTCACCGCCGCCTTCGCCCGCCAGATCGCCCGCATCGAGCTCGGGCTTCAGCCTGCGTCGATGCAGGTCGGCAACCTGAGCGCATGCCGCGACTTCACCGACGTGCGCGATATCGTGCGGGCCTACGCCCTGCTTGCGCAGCACGGCGAGGCCGGCGAGGTCTATAATGTCGGCTCTGGCCAGGCAGTGATGATCCGCGACCTGCTCGACACCCTCCTCGCCGAGAGCACGGCCGTGATCGAGATCCGGCCCGACCCGAGCCTGATGCGCCCGATCGATGTCCCCCTCATCGTCTGCGATGCGGGGAAGATCCGCGCCCGCACCGGGTGGGAGCCGTCGATCCCGATCGTGCAGACCCTGCGCGACATCCTCGCCTACTGGCGTCAGGCTGAGCGCACGATGTGATCTGCCACAGCCGTTCACGACCAAACTGTCATCAGACGATCAGCAATTCGTCAACTATACATACATATCCAACCGATACTATAGAAGGCGTGCCCCGTAGCGCTTGGCCCCTGCCTACTCCAGGTGCTCAGCGGGCTACAGCTGTCATCTCGCCATGCGTCTATATCATGAGGGAGCCCTATGAAAGCAGTGATCCTCGTCGGTGGTCTGGGCACGCGCCTGCGCCCGCTCACATGCAACACGCCAAAGCCCATGATCCCGCTCGTCAATCAGCCGTTCATCGAGTCGATGCTGATCCGTCTGCGCGACCAGGGGATAGACGAGGTCGTGCTGGCCGTCCAGTATCTCGCCGAGCGCTTCCACGCCAGCCTTGGCGATGGCTCACGCCTGAACATGAAGCTGCATATCATTGAGGAGCCCCGAGAGGCAGAGCAAGGTGACGATCTCGCTCACCCCGGTCGACGATCCGACCCAGTTCGGCCTGGTCGAGATGGAGAAGGATAACCGGGTACACCGCTTCCTGGAGAAGCCGCGGGCCGAGGACATCACCACCAACCTGATCAACGCCGGCACCTATATCATCGAGCCGGAGATCCTGCGCTACGTGCCGCCGAACGTGTTCTATATGTTCGAGCGCGGGCTCTTCCCGGTCGTGCTCCAGACCGGCGACCTCATGGTCGGCTTCCCCTCGCGCGCCTACTGGACGGATATCGGCAAGCCGCAGACCTACCTGGATGTCCATCACGACATCCTGATCGGCAAGGTGCGCCACACCTTCCGCGGGACACAGATCGCCGACCGGGTCTGGGTGGAGGGCGACGCCGACATCCACCCGACGGCCCAGGTTGTCGGGCCGGTGGTGATCGGCCGCGGGGTGACGATCGCGCGCGGGGCGCGGGTGATCGGGCCGACGGTGATCGGCGATGGCTGCCACATCGGCCCGGAGGCCGCCCTTGAGGGGGTCGTGCTCTGGGATGGGAATCAGATCGGAGAGGGGACGACGCTGCGCAACTGCGTCCTCGGCCGCAACAATCAGATCGGCGCCAAGACGATGATCACTGACGGGACGATCGTCAGCGATAACTGCACACTTGGGCCGGAGAACCGCCTGGAGCGCGGCATCCGCATCTGGCCCGGCACCAGCCTGGGCGAGCGGGCGATCTCGTTTTAGGGGCGGACATGTCCCGGCGGCCCGTAGGGCCGAAGCATGCATCCGGCTCGCGTAGCGAGCCGGATGCATGCTTCGGCCCTACTTTTTGTTGGCACCAACTTGGTCGATCTTATCAAGGACGCGCCGATCCTGCTCGGCGACCGTCTTCGGCGGCGGGGTGGCGCTGGGCTGGGTCGCCGCCTGGCCTTTTGCGGCGGCGCTGGCCGATGCAGACGTGGCGATGGCGGGCTTCGTGGTGGTGGCGGACGGCGTGGCGGTGGTGGCCGGCCGGCTGAGCGCCCGCGAGACCCGCAGCGTGCCGCGCAGCATCACGAAGACCGTCGTGCTGCCAACCATAGCCAGGATAAACCAGGGTAGCCAGAGGTCGAGCACTCCAGCGACGAGCGAGCCGGCGATCATCCGCTCGGCCTCGCCCGAGGGCCAGTTCTCATTGGCGTAGCGCAGCAGATAGCTGACGATCAGCGCGCCGTTGAGCGCCCCGATACAGGCGCCGAGCAGGCGGTCGAACAGGCCCGGCCCCTTCGCCTTCGGGTCGCGCGGGAGCAGCAGGCTGCCGCCGTAGCCCACCAGCAGGGCGACCAGTAGAAAGATCGCCGCCGTCACCAGGAAGGTGACCCACCCCGGCGGCTCCATCTGCGTGCTCAGCCAATCCGACCAGCGCGCCTGCCAGAGGTCGATCAGCACCGCGCCGAGGAGCGTCCCGGCGACTGCGATCAGGCCGCGTCGCACGCCGCGGAAGAGGCCGAACAGCCCGAGCACCCCCAGGGCCGCCACTGAAAGTATTGTCAGCACCATGGCAGAGTCCTTCCCATCGCGATCTTCTACCACTGATTGTAGCACACCCTCGCCCCAGGGCACCGCGATAAAGCATGCTATAATAGCCCCTGTCATACTTTGCGTGTTCTCGCGACGGCATCAGGCCCGTCTCTACGTCGGTAGATAGCTCATACAAGAGCGCTGCTACGTCGCTGGTAGATGCCTGCGAGCCTATAGCATATGGAGTAAGGAGGCACGACCCATGGTTCGCGTCGCAATTAACGGCTTCGGCCGGATCGGTCGGCAGAGCTTCAAGGCTATGCTCGAGTATCACCCCGATGAGTTCGAGATCGTCGCCATCAATGATCTGACCGACAATGAGACCCTGGCGCACCTCCTCCGCTACGACTCGACCTATGGCCCATTTGATGGCGAGGTGAACGTCACCGATGATAAGATCGTCATCGACTATGACGATGCCCACTATGAGATCGCGGCGCTCGCCGAGCGAGACCCGACCGCGCTCCCCTGGGGCAAGATGGGCGTCGATATCGTGATCGAGTCGACTGGCCGCTTCACCGACGCCGCGAAGGCCAAGGCCCACCTGGCCGCCGGCGCCAAGAAGGTGATCATCTCGGCCCCCGCCAAGGGCGAGGATCTGACGATCTGCCTCGGCGTGAACGAGACGAAGTACGACCACGAGAAGCATCACATTCTCTCGAACGCCTCCTGCACCACCAACTGCCTCGCCCCGGTGGCCAAGGTGCTCAACGACACGTTCGGCATCCAGCGCGGCCTGATGACGACGATCCACGCCTACACGATGGATCAGAACCTCCAGGATAACGTCCACAGCGACCTGCGCCGCGCCCGCGCCGCCGCGATCAACATGGTGCCCACCACCACCGGCGCCGCAAAGGCGGTGTCCCTGGTGATCCCCGAGCTGAAGGGCAAGTTCCACGGCTACGCCGTGCGTGTGCCGACCCCCACGGTCTCGATGGTGGACTTCTCGGTGCTGCTCGGCCGCGCGACCAGCGTCGAGGAGATCAACCAGGCCTTCATGGATGCCAGCGAGAGCGAGGAGCTTGAGGGCATCCTCGGCGTCAGCAACGAGCAGCTGGTGAGCAGCGATTTCATCGGCAGCACCTACAGCAGCATCGTCGACCTGCCCCTGACGATCGCGATGGGCGACGACTTCTTCAAGGTCGTCTCCTGGTACGACAACGAGTGGGGCTACTCGGTGCGTGTCTCTGACCCGACTCCATCAGCGCGACCTCCCCAGCGCAGCAGGGGCAGGTGGCAAGGTGGTGGGTGATGACCGTGCGCTGATACGGGTCAAGCAGGCCCTGGCAGTAGTCTACAAGCAGGTCGGTCTTGGGGCAAAAGAGCCGGTAGAGCTGACGCCGCAGGCGACTCTGGATCTGGCGCATCTGCTGCACCCGCGCGGCGCAGTGAGGGCACTCCTGAAGATGGGCGCGGGCCTGCTCATCGATCTCGCCATCGGCGGCAGCGACCACCTCAGTGCTGCTCAGCCCGGGCGGTGCCACGCAGCCCTCGTCCCGGCCATCGTCAATAGTCATACCATTCGCTCCTCTAGTACCGCTGGCAGATCTCCCTGCCGTATAGTAAGAAACGCAGCCCTCCTGAGATTTTACACACCTCCTACAGTGGCTCGTTTCTTTTCGGGGGTGGGCGCGTCGTTCGACGGCGTGTGCCGGCCGGACACGCAAAAGCGGGGGCGGCTCAGCCGCCCCCGCGCACCCAATGCGTGATGCCTCCCTACTGTGCGATAAGCGCCCGCAGCTGCTGGTTCCTGCTGAGCCGACCCAGCACATTGCGCTTGACGTTGTAGACATCATTCACGCTGCTGAACAGCTCGCTGCGCCTAGCGTAGATCGCGCGCGGCGTGAGGCAGAGCACAAACGAGAAGTAGACGACCACCCGCTCCACCTCGTTGTTGAGCTGCCCGCCGATAAAGCGCCAGAACTCCTCGCTGTCAACCCGGCTCATCGCCTCCTCGTCGGGCGAGTAGTGCGGGGCGTGGCTGGGGCTGATCGTCTCCTCGGGCAGCATCTCGGCCCACGACTGCGCGCGGACGCTATCGATCACCACACTGGTGGCGCAGAGCTGGAGGTACTGGAGCAGCGAGGCGAGGCTGGGGAAGGAGGCGAAGCGCTCGGGGGAGAGGGCGCGCCAGAACTTGGTGAAGGCGCCGACCACGAAGTACTCGCTGCTCTCGCCGCTGCTGGTGAAGGCGCCGCTCCGGCGGATCCAGCCCTCGACGAGGCCGCTGTAGTGCATGTAGAGCTGCTCCCAGGCCGCCTCATCGCGCTCAGCAAGGGCGCGGCGAAAGAGCTCGTAGCTGAAGCGCGTATCGTGCTGCTGCCCCCGGTAGAAGCGCTCACTCTCGGTGGCGCAGCGCCGCACAAGCGCGGCCAGATCCATCATTGTCATGGAGGCATCCTCGACAACGCTCACGCCCTCGCGCCCGGTGCGCGGGGTGGCGGGGCCGAGCGCGGCTGCGGGAGATTGTCGGGTCTGCGTATCGATATGCTGAGTGATCATGGCCTCCTCAATTCTCTAGGCAGCTCGCCAGTGCCATACCTGACACTGCGCGCGTGTGGCATGGGTGGCGGGCGAAATAGGTGCGTGCTGATGTAGGGTGGGTGCTCTGGCGTGCTCTCGCCCGGCCAGAGCGCATCGCTACGATGATTGTAGGCAATGCGGTTAGAGCTGAGAAGATCAGGAGATGAGCAACGGATGACAGATGCTACGACGGTGAGTCGTACGTATATGGGGCGTGAGAGGTCGAGGGTTAGTCGCGCGTGAAAGGGGGGAGCAGCAGCCCGATCAATGAGTCCAGGGTGCTGAGACGCGCGGCGTCGAGGTCATCGACCGGCAGGGAGCGGTCGATTTGATAGGCGAGCATGCCAACTGAACGAGCCGCCGCAACATTTTCGGCCAGGTCGTCGACAAACAGGCATGCGGAGGGCGGGAGGTTCAAGGCCTCCGCCGTCGCCAGGAACGCGCGGCGGTCGGGCTTGTAGACGCCGAGCATGGCGCTGGTGAGCGCCACATCGAACTGGGCCGGGTCGATCCCGGCGTTGGCGAGCGTTCGGTCGACGCTCGGGAGCTCGTAGTTGGTCAGGATGGCGAGCCGGAGGCCGCCGGAGCGCAGGGAGCGCACGGTGGGGGCTGCGTCGGGGTAGGCGCCGAAGGTGGTGTGGTAGATCGCGCCGACCTCTACGGTGAGGCGCACGATCTGTGCGGGCTGGAGCCCGTGGGTGTGCCCGAGGCTCGCCCAGAAATCGGCCCAGAAGGCGGGCTCGTCATCGCGGTGCTGTGGCCACGGCCCAGGCCAGCTCGTCCAGGCCCGCACCGCCGCGTGCTGCGGGAGCTCGGGCGCGATCGCAGCCATCTGCTCCTCGACCGCGGCGAGCTGCGCCGGGTCGAAGTAGAGCAGGGTGAGATCACGATCAAAGATGACTGCCTGGATCTGCATGATCTGATCATAACGATTCATGCCCCAGCTCACAATGGGACTCGGGTACTATATTCGCGCGCGTGCGGCGGCGCGTCTTGGGCTAGCCTGGGCGCGTGGGGCTAGAGCGAGCCCTGGAGCACGACCTGCTGCCCGGGGTGTACGCTGCCGCCGGTCGGCTCGACGGTGAGCATCACCTGGCGGAAGGCGTTCACCTCGCGGGGGGCCTCGACGACCAGGGTGGCGAGGCCGGTCTCATCGACGGCGAAGGTGCCGCCGGCGACCTGGCTGCTCTCGTCGGCCAGCCAGAACTGGTAGACCTGGCCGGGCGCCAGGGCGGGCAGGCCGCTGAAGATCACCACGGCGCTCGCCTCGCCGGGGTACATATACATCTCGCCGCGGGCGAGCAGGCTGGCTGATGCGGCGCTGAGGTCGCGGGTGGCCACGCCGGGGGCGCTGACGAAGGAGATGACGTACTGGTCCTCCCGCAGCCGCGCGCTCAGGCTGCGGATCTCCTCGCGGCTCGTCGCCAGCTGGGCGGCCAGCTCGCCCTGCTGGCCCTGGGTCTGGGCCAGGATCTGCTGCATCTGCCCGAGGGTGTCGACCAGCTGGCGGTTGCTGCGGTCGAGCCCGGCGACCTGGCTGCCGAGGGACATGGTCAGGCCGCCGAGGGCGATCAGCAGGGCGGCGAGGATGGCCATGGCCGCCGGCATAAGCCGGGAGGGCCGGCGGGCGGGCGCCGGGGCGGCGGGCCGGGCGGGCGCGGCGGGCCGGCTGGCGGCGATGCGGTCGAACAGCCGCTCGCGCACATCGGCGGGCGGGTCGGCGAGCGCGACAGCGTAGGGCAGCATCGCCACGACCTCGCGCAGCCGGCGCAGCTCGGCGCGGCGCTCGGGCGACTCGGCGAGCTGCTGCTCGACGGCGGCGCGGTCGGCAGCGTCGAGTGCGCCGAGGGCGTAGGCCTCAAGCTGGCTGTCGGGGGTGTCGGAGGTGTCAGTGTGCATCAGTATTTTTTACTGGTGAATGGTGAATGGTGAATGGTGAATGTCGGGCAATTCACCATTCATCATTCACCATTCAGGTGCTCCAGCAGGCCCTTGAGCTTCTGGAGCGCGAGGCGGACGCGGGTCTTCACCGTGCCCAGGGGGTTATTGAGCCGCTCGGCGATCTCGCGCTGCGAGAGGCCGTTGAAGTAGGCGAGCTCGATCACCTCGCGCTGGTCATCGGGCAGGTCGGCGAGGGCGCTGATGATCAGGCGGCGGCGCTCGCCCTCCCAGGTGAGGTCATCGACGCCGGGCTGGCCGTCGGGGATGGCGAGCAGGATATCGCTGTCATCGCCGGGTCGGGTCGCCGGGCGAGCCTGGCGGCGGCGCAGCTCGTCGATGCAGTGGTTGCGCGCGATCCCGAAGAGCCAGGGCGGGAAGGAGCCGCCGGTGATCTGGAAGGTGGCGCCGCGGCTCCAGACGCGCCAGAAGGTCTCCTGGACGACATCCTCGGCGTGCTGTGGGTTTGCCAGAATACGCAGGGCCAGCCCGTAGACGACGCGCGCGTAGCGGTGGTAGAGCAGATCGAGGGCGTCGGTGTCGCCGCCGGCGACACGCGCCATCAGCGCCTCATCGTTGAGCGGTTCAGTCGCAAGCATTCGTTCGTGTGTGCCGGCCAAAGAGATGACCTCAATAGATCTTACGCAGGAGCCTCCGGCTCTGGATGTATGTGTGGCGGCTCCTATTATAACAAGCTTCGGCGCATTGACGCCGGGGCGATATCGGGTAAGATATGCGCCATGGATCATAACTTCTTCGCATACCAGCGCCGGGCGCTGCGCCCGCTGCTGCGCTGGGGCATGGGCAGCAGCGTCGTCGGCGTGGGGCTGGCCCTGCTGCCGAGCGACTACTGGCGACAGATGGGGCTCCAGGCCGCCGCCTGGGGCGTGATCGACGCGGCCCTGGCGTTCGCCGGGCGTCGCTCGGCGCTGCTGAAGGCCGAGCGCAGCTTCGCGGGCGACCTGAGCGAGGCGAAGGAGCACGCTGAGGCCGACCAGTTTCGCCGCATCCTGCTGGTGAACGCCGGCCTGGATGTGCTCTATATCGTCGCCGGACTCGCCACGGCTCAGTACTACGCCGACCGGCCCGACCGCCGCGGCCTCGGCCACGGCATCGCCGTGCAGGGGCTCTTCCTCCTGATCTTCGATAGCCTGCTCGCCCGCGACGTCGGCGCGCGCTGGCTCTAATGAGGGGGCAGGGGACAGGGCACAGGGGATAGGCCGGGCAATCCGACTCATACCCTGTGCCCTGTGCCCTGTGCCCTGTACCCTAAGATGATCACACGCGACCTCTTCCCGCTGCTCCAGTGCCCGACCTGCCGCTCGCGCGACCTGTACGTGGCGGCCGACGGCCTGCACTGCGCGTCCTGCGCGAATATCTACGGCTTCGAGGACGGCTACATCGACCTGATGCCGCGCGGCGCCGACTACGGCTATGTCTCGAAGTATGTGACCGACGAGGCCGAGCTGGCCGAGGAGCTCGACTACCGCGACCTGGCCCCGCCGCTGCTGGCCGCCGGCGTGCGCGACCGCGCCCTGCGCCGGATGATGCGCTGGCAGCCCAGCGATAGGGTGCTCGACAATGGCTGCGGCACCGCCAAGCACGCCGTCTGGAACGCGCCCTATGTCGCCAGGATGGTCGGCTCGGACCCGGCGACGCTCTTCGCCGATGAGGCGGTGGCCACGGTGGCCCTGACGAAGGCCGACTCGCGCTCGCTGCCCTTCGCCGAGGGCAGCTTCGATAAGGCATTCGCGATCGATATTCTGGAGCACTTCCCGATCGATGTGATCGACGACTATCTGGCCGAGACGGCCCGCGTGCTCAGGCCGGGCGGGCTGATGCTGGCCTTCTCGAACACCCGCGAGATGTCGCCCATCCAGCCGGTGATCAACCTCAGCCGCAGGCTGGGCCGGCTCTTTGTGCGCGCCGGGGTCTACGACTTCTCGCGCGAGGCCCGCCGCAAGTCCGACCACCTGAAGGCGCTGGAGACCTGGGAGGACGTGCTGGAGGCCTTCGAGCGGGCCGGGCTGCGCCCGGTGCGGGTGATCTTCTGGAACAGCCTGTTCACCACCTTCGTCGAGCACGTGCTGATGAAGCTGGGCGAGGCGGTGATGGGAAGGATGAAGGATGAAGGCGGAAGGATGAAGCCATCCAAGCCCAAGATTCATGACGACAACGCTGACGCGCTTCATCCTTCACCCTTCACCCTTCATCCTTCACCCGACGGGATCGCCCGCGAGATCCGGGCCAGGCGGCGCATCCGCTCGCAGCTCCGCCCGGGCAGCCCGGTCTACTACGCGCTGATGGCGGTGACGCTGCTGATGGAGCTGGACCTCTGGCTGTTCGGCTGGATGCGCTGCGGCAGCTACTTTATCCTGGTGGAGAAGCCGAGATGAAGGCAACAGGTAAAAGGTAAAAGGGTGTGGCCTTTTACCTTTTACCTGTTGCCTTGAGCATCGCGATGGAATACCGAGCCCTCACAGTATCAGACCTCGACCGATGGCGCGACCTGGAGGTCTACGCCTTCGCGACGAGCCCGGGCAGCGATGCGCCGAGCGCGGAGAAGCTGGGGCGCATGCGCGGCCTGTTTGTGGACGGCGGCGCGCAGGCGGCCCAGCTGGAGCTGATCCCGCTGCGGCTGGAGACGGGCCGCGGCCAGATCGCCGCCGCCGGGATCGGCGGGGTGGCCAGCGCGCCCGAGTCGCGCCAGCGCGGCCACGTGGCCGCGCTGCTGCGCCATAGCTGCGACGAGCTGCGCGAGCAGGGCGTGCCGCTGGCGGTGCTCTACCCCTTCAAGCGGGCCTTCTACGGGCGCTACGGCTGGGCCACCTTTATGGAGCGGCGGGTCTACACGGGGTCGCCGGAGCGCTTCGCCAGCTTCCGCCCGGCACCCGGCGGCTTCCAGGCTGCCGGCCCCGATCAGGCGGCCGACTTCGACGTGATCTACCGCGGCGCCCTGCGCGGCCGCTTCGGGCCGACGGTGCGCAACGCCGACTGGTGGCGCGAGTCGGTGCTGGCGGACGGGGACGGCAAGCCCTATCGCGCCTACATCTGGCGCGACGAGGGCGGCAACCCGCGCTCCTACATGATCTACCGGGTCAAGGACGCGGTCGGCGGCCGGCGCATGGAGTGCCAGGATATTGTGGCCCTCGACCCGACCGCCCGCGCCCAGCTCTTCGCCTTCTTCGCCGGCCACGCGGACCAGGTGGCCCATGTGCAGTTTAAGGCGCCGGCCGATGCGCCGGTGAACCTGCTGATGCCCGAGCCACTGAGCTGCACGGTCGAGCCGCACTTTATGCTGCGCCTGGTGGATGTGGCCGCCGCCCTGGCCGGCTATGGCTTCCCCAGAGATCTTAAGGGCCGCCTGCGGGTCGGCGTCGGCGACGACTGGATCACGGAGCACAACGCGGTGTTCGAGCTGGAGCTCGCGGCGGGCCGGGCCGAGGTGCGCCGCCTGCCCTCCGACAGCCCGGCCGACGTCAGCTGCGATGTGCGCGTGCTGGCCCAGATCTACAGCCGCTACCTGCGGCCGCGCACCGCCGCCGCCTTCGGGATGCTGGCCGCCGCCAGCCGCGAGGCCCTCGACCTCGCCGAGCGGGCCTTCGCCGGCCCGGCGCCCTTCAACGCGGATTTCTTCTAGGAGGGCGTAGAGGACGCAGCACGCTGCGCCCCTACAGATGATATGGCTATTCGACCTCTGTATATATCTCCGGTTGGCCGCGGCGGGGTGGACTTCGGGATCCAGAACATCGCCCGCTCGGTGCGGGCGGTCGGGCTGCGGCCGGAGCTGCTGCGCCTGCCGGAGATCTACAACTTCGCGCCCTTCCTCATCCCGCGCGGCCTGCCGGCGGGCTGGTGGCGCGGCTTCGATGTGGCGCAGGGCCGCTCGCGGGTGGCCTTCGCCTTCCGCGAGGCTGGCCTGCCGGTGGTGACGACCGTCCACCACCTGACGACCGACCCTGACCTGCAGCCCTACAGCTCGCTGGCCCAGCGGATCTTCTACCGGCTGGTCGAGTCGCGCTACGACGGGCTCTCGGTGGCCCGGGCGGACGCGGTGGTCTGCGTGAGCCGCTTCACGCAGCGCCAGGTGGAGCAGACCTACGGCCGGCGCGACAGCACGATCATCTTCGACGGGATCGACACCGGGGTGTTTGTGCCGACGGCGGGCATGGCCAGGGCCGACCACGGGCTGCCCGCGTCGGAGGCGCGCATCCGGCTGCTGTTCGTGGGCAACCGCACGCGCCGCAAGGGCTTCGATCTGCTGCCGCAGATCATGGGCCTGCTGCCGGACGACTACACGCTCTTCTACACCGGGGGCTTCCAGGGCGGCGAGACGGCGCCGCCGCACCCGCGCATGGTGCCGATCGGCTCGCCGGACCGGGCGGGGCTGGTGGCGGCCTACCAGAGCTGCGACATCCTGCTGTTCCCCTCGCGGCTGGAGGGCTTCGGCATCGCGCCGGCCGAGGCGCTGGCCTGCGGGCGCCCGGTGGTGACGACGAACGCGAGCGCGCTGCCCGAGGTGGTGGACGAGGGGCAGAGCGGCTTCCTGGTGGCGCGCAACGATGTGGCGGGCTACGCGGAGCGGGTGCGGGCGCTGGGCGAGGACGCGGGGCTGCGCCGGCGCTTCGGCGAGTTCGGCCGCGAGAAGGTGGCGTCTCGCTTCGGCTACGACCAGCTGGGGCAGGGGTTCGCGGCGCTGTACGCGCGGCTGCTGGGGAGGTGATTCTACAGGTATGCTGGTTGAAGTTGCCAGCACAGCTGGCAACCAGGGCCGAGGTGGCCACCACGCTGATGTGGGCGGCGGCCTGGCCGAGCACGCGCGGCCCCATCTGGCGGGCCACCGCGCCCAGCTCGGCCATCTGCCGGCCGAGGCCGGGGCGCAGGCGGGCGCCGATGCCGATCAGGGCGGGCAGCTGGACGAGGGCGTAGAGCAGGGCGCCGATCACCACGCCCCAGGCCATGCCCCAGATGCCCAGCCAGGGCGCGCAGAGCGCCCCGGCGATGATGCCCAGGTTGTAGATCGAGGGGGCCAGGGCCGGCATGGCGAAGCGGTCGCGGGCGTTGAGCGCGGCCATGGCCAGCCCGCCCAGGCCCAGCAGCAGCGGCGAGAGCAGGAAGAGCCGGGCCAGCTGGACGATCAGGTCGAGGGTGGCCGGCTCGAAGCCCTGGCCGCCGTAGACGGCGCGCACCATCCAGGGCGCGGCGGCGAAGATCGCCGCGCTGGCCAGCGAGAGCGCCAGCAGCGCCCAGGTCAGCACCGCGCCGGCGAGATCCCAGGCCCGCCCCTCGCCGTCGCGCTCCCAGACCTGGATAAACACCGGGATGAAGCTGCTGCCCAGCGCCCCGCCGATGATCACCAGGTAGAGCAGATCGACGATCTGGAAGGCCGAGCGGTAGGCCGCCATCTGGGCGGAGGTGCCGAAGAAGTAGGAGGCGATCACGTCGCGCAGGACGCCGGTGGCCCGGCTGAGCACGAAGCCGCCCATGACGATCAGGCTGTTCCCGAGGGCGCCGGAGCGGGCGCGGCGCATCAGCGAGACAAGTTGCACGCGGGGCGTCCTTATGCTATACTCTTGCGCTAGTAGCCCGCGCGAGTGGGCGAGCGGGAGGGGCGATGGCGGCACCGGCCACCTGACACCCCTCCCGACCTTGTACACATTCAGACAGCTGATCATATCGGAGGATCCGAGCCTTGGCAAACACGAAGTCGGCGAAGAAGCGCATCGCGTCGAACGCCCGCAAGCACGCCCGCAACCAGATGTACCGCTCACAGGTGAAGACGGCCGTCAAGAAGGCTGAGCAGACGATCTTCGCCGGGTCGCCCGACGAGGCCAGCATCCGCGCGGCGCTGAGCATCCTCGATAAGGCCGCCGTCAAGGGCATCATCCACAAGAACAACGCGGCCCGCCGCAAGTCGCGCCTGGTCAAGAAGCTGGGCGCCGACGCCGCCGTCGCGGTGTAGGGTAGGGGACAGGACATAGGGGACAGGGGACAGGCAGCAGTATCGCTTTTGCGATCTGTTGCCTGTTTTGATTCTGAGAGTCTGCCCCCTGTCCCCTGTCCCCTGTCGCCTGTCGCCTGTCGCCTGTCGCCTGTCGCCTGTCGCCTGTCGCCTGTCGCCTGTCGCCTGTCGCCTGTCGCCTGTCCCCTGTCCCCTGTCCCCTGTCCCCTGTCCCCTGTCCCCTGTCCCCTCACCGGCACGCCTCGGCGACGAACAGCTCCAGGGCCACCTCGGGCTGGATGCGCCCGGTCTTAGTGGACAGGTCCAGCTCCAGCAGGCGGTCGTGCAGGCGCTCCAGGTCGCCGGCGGCGAAGCCGCGCACCTGCTCCATAGCCTTGCGCACCACGAAGGGGCGCTGGCCCAGCTCGGCGGCGATATCGTCGGGGCGGCGGCGCTGGGCGCTCAGCTCGCGCACGCCGAGCAGGATGCGCACCTGGCGGGCGACCATAAACAGGATGTAGGTGGGGGCCTGGCCGTCCTCCAGCAGCTGGCGCGCGCCGCGCAGGGCGTCGCCCAGCCGGCGCGCGCTCAGGTCGTCGATAAAGGCAAACAGGTTCTGCTCCTGCTCGTCCTGCACCAGCAGGTCCACCTCGGCCGGCGTGACCCGGCCGCCCCGGCCGACGTAGCTCGCCAGCTTCTCCAGCTCGTTGACGATGGCCCGGCTGTCGCCGCCGACGAACTCGATCAGGCGCTGGGCGGCGGCCGGCTCCAGGCGCACCTGGCGGGCCTTGGCCCGCTCGGCCACCCAGCGGGTCAGCTCACCGCCCTGGAGCGGGGTGAACTCCTGGACGCTGGCGGCCTTCTTCAGGTAGGTGAAGAGGATGCTGCGCCGGTCCACATCGTCGCTCTCGACGAAGACCAGGTCGCATGTGGCGGGCACGCGGTCGAGGTAGGCCCGCAGCTCCTCGCGGTCCTTGCCGGCCTTGGTGTGCTTGAGGGCGTCGGAGACGATCACCAGGCGCCGGTCGGCCAGGAAGGGCATGGCCTCGCAGGCGGCGGCCAGGGCGTCGATCTTCAGCTTGCGCCCGTCGAGGGAGGCCACGTTCAGGTCGGCGAGGTCGGGGGGGAAGTTGGCGCGCATGCGGGCCAGGGTCTGGCTGCGCTGGTACTCGTCGGGGCCGTGGAGGAGGTGGATCATACATTTATTGCAGATTGCAGATTGCAGATTGCAGATTGCACCATCAGCTACAATCTGCAATCTGCAATCTACAATCTGCAATTCAGAGTGGTGCCCTAGCTGCCGTGGATGGGCCAGTTTCGAACCTGCGATAGCAGGTGGGTGCCCGCCTGTGAGTTTCTGCGGCCCGCCGCATAGCTCAACTCGTTAGAGCGAAGCTCCCATGGAAACCGTATTGGCTCAAAACACGCACCCACCTCACATACAGTTAGGGCGAGGTGGATGATACCACCCCGACTCCCTGATTGCAAATTGCAGATTGCAGATTGCAGATTGGGCCGCAATCTGCAATCTGCAATCTGCAATCTGCAATGACGCTAGCGGTAGGAGTCCTCGCCGTCGAGGGTCTGGAGCATGGCCATGCTGAAGCGGGCGGCGCGCTCCAGGGCCTCGGGCTGGATGTTGCCGATGGCGTCGCTGTCGCGGTGCCAGTTGGCGGGCCAGCCGTCCCGGTCGATGCCGACCAGGCAGATGCCGCGGTGGCCGCGCCGGCGCAGGGCGGCGACCTCCTCAAGGATCATGAGCTCTTTGCCGTAGACGCCGAAGCTTCGGTTCGCGTGGGCGGTGCGCTCGACCAGGGCGACCGACTCGCTGTCGGGGGCGTAGCTGCTGAGGTAGGAGAAGCCGCTGTGGCGCGAGACATAGGCCAGGTCGCCCCGGCCGACCATCTCGAAGTCGAGGAAGTAGGCGCTGCGCAGCAGGTCGCCGTACTCATCGAGCAGGGCGTGGGTGCCCAACAGGCCGGTCTCCTCGGCGCCGGTGAAGACCAGCCAGACATCGGTGTGCTCAAGGGGCTGGGCGCTGAGGGCGGCGCCGATGCCGAGCAGGCAGGCGACGGCGCTGGCGTTGTCGTTCGCGCCGTCCACATATCGCCCGGACTCGTCGGCGATGATGGCGCCGAGTCCGGCGACCTGGGCCGCGCCGATGGCCCGGCCCAGCCAGCGCGCGCCGGCGGCCTGCGCGACAGCGCCGGCGGCCTGGAGGCCGATCACGGCCGTGGTGGCGGCGGGCAGGGTCGCCTTGCGGGCGTCGCTGAAGGTATCGCGGTGGCGGTTGGTGTCGGTGTGGCCGAGCAGCACCACGGTGCGCCGGTAGCGGCCCGTGCAGGGGATGCGGACGATCAGGTTGGCCGAGGCGCGCTGCGGGCCGACGCGGGCGAGGGGCTGGCGCAGCCCGCTGGCCGCGCGCCAGGTGAGGTAGGCGGCGCCGGCCCCGAGGAGCGTGCCGGCGGCCCGGCCGAGCCAGCCCAGGCGGCCGAGCAGCAGCCCGCCGATCGACAGCGCGAAGGGCGTGCCGAGGGCGTAGCCCCAGGTGTCGGGCGTCTGGAAGGGCTGGGACTTCACCTCGTCGATGCCGATATCGTGGAGGGCCTTGCGGATGTAGGTGCGGGCGCGGGCCTCGGCCTCGTGGCCCGCCGGGCGCGGGCCGATGTTGTAGGCCAGGGCGGAGACATGGTTCAGCAGCGACTCGCCATCGAGCGGGTCGATCTCAAGCGCAGAGTTGACGCGGGCATTGAGCATAGCGGCCTCCTCGGGGATTGCAGATTGCAGATTGCAGATTGCAGATTGGGCGCGGCGCGGCTAAACGTGGCCCATAGTATAGCTGATTCGCAGAGGCGCACCTACCTCTGTCGAGATGCGTACATGACATCGCTCGCCCGCTTCCTCATGAGATAGATCTGGTGCCCCTTAGTATTGATCAAAAGTAAAGCTGATGAAGTTGAGAGATCTTCTCTTTGGGGGTTGCTACCTGAAAACTTGCGTGCGTGCGAACGAAGATGAGGTGCGAGCAACGCTCGCACCTCATCTGCAATCTGCAATCTGCAATCTGCAATCGCCCTACGGCTGGGCGGCGCGCTCGGCCAGCCAGACCCGCAGGTCGGTGACGGAGAACTCGGGGGCGATCGCCTCGATATCCTTGAGGGCCGCGCTCGTCGGCAGGTCGGCCGGGATCTGGTAGTGCGTGTAGAGCTCGTCCTGGGTCAGGCCGTAGGCGCCCAGCACATCGCTGATCGTCATCCAGCCCTTGACCTCGGCCGGGTCGGCGCCGGTCACCTCCACCGGCGCGCCGTCGAGCGTGATCTTGCCCGAGGTGGACCAGAAGCCGGCGATCTGGGCGAGCTGGATGGTGCCGAGGAAGGCGGCCAGCACCAGGGCGGCGTAGAGCGGGGCGGGCATATGCAGGCTGCGCCAGCGCCGCTGCGCGGTGGGCGCGACCTGGCGGCGGGGGGGGTCGGTGGCCATAGGGATACTCCTCTCGATAATCGGGGCGCAGCAGGCGCCGGGCCTTCATACAGGTGCGCGGATGGATGGGCTGCGTCTGCTGCGCCCTTACTTCGTGGTCAGGGGGATGCTCAGCCGCAGGTCGAGGGCCTCGGGGTGGACGCAGGAGTCCACGCACTGGAGGCAGCTGATGCAGCGCATATCGGTGATCTCGCTGGAGGCGGCCACATCGATGCCCATGGGGCAGCGGTGGGTGCAGAGGGTGCAGCCGGTGCAGGCGGAGTCCTCGCGCTGGATTCGCATGGGGCTGAGGCGGCCGACTAGGCCGATGGTGGCGCCGAGGGGGCAGGCGTAGCGGCACCAGGGCCGCTCGACGACCAGGGAGGCGAGCAGGACCACGCCGAGGATCACGGCCCCGGCCGTCAGCTCGAACTCGGCCACGCTGATCAGGGCCGACCAGGGGTCGTAGTCGCGGAAGACCATAGAGCCGTAGGCGACGGTGCCGCCGATGATCGTGGCCAGCACAACGTAGCGGCCGTAGCTGAGCACGCGGTCGATGGTGCCGAAGATCGGCCGGCGGGCGGCGCGGCGCAGGGCGCGGGCGGCGCGGCCGAGCGGCTTGATGCGGGCCTGGAGCCAGCGGCTGAGGCTATTGACCCACTCCTGGATGGTGCCGAAGGGGCAGATCCAGCCGCAGAAGGCGCCGCGGGCGAGCAGCGTCAGCAGCACCACGGCCCCCAGCAGCACCAGGTTCGAGAGGTGGGTGTGGCTGATGGTGCCGCCGGTGGTGAAGTAGCTGTAGAGCGTCTCCAGGCCGCCGAAGGGGCAGACGGCCTCGGGCGAGGTGCTATCCTCACTGAGGGTGTGCCGGACGACGCCGGCCACAATCATGGCAAGAAAGCCGAACTGGGTGATCCGCCGTAGGCTCTGGGTTCCCCAGAGGGCGGCGAGGCGGTTGCGGTTGCGGGCGGCTGCGGGCTTCGTGCTCATGGTCTCCTCCTGGGCGGCTGCTTTATCTAGAGATAGGGTAGCAGGACAGGATGGAGAACTTGTGGAGAGCGCGTGTGGGTTGCGCGTAGGGATACGCAGCATGCTGCGTCCCTACGCGCGTCCCTACGCGACGGGGAGGGTGAAGGAGAAGGTGCTGCCGCGGCCCTCGACGCTGTCGGCCCAGAGGCGGCCGCCGTGGCCCTCGACGAGGTGCTTGGCGATGGCCAGGCCGAGCCCGGTGCCGCCGACGTGGCGGGTGCGCGCCCGATCGACCTTGTAGAAGCGCTCGAAGATCCTGGGCAGATCCTGCGCGGGGATGCCGACGCCGGTGTCGCAGACGTTCACCAGCAGCCACGGCCCGGGCCGGCCGGCGTCCTCGGCGATCATGTGCGCCTGCACCCTCACCTCGCCGCCCTCGGCGGAGAACTTCACCGCGTTGTGCAGCAGGTTCAGCAGCACCTGGCCGACCCGGTCGGGGTCCATGAGCACGGCGGGCTGGTCGGCGCCGAGGTCGGCGCCGGCCCGCGACCTCGCCGACGAGCGCGTCGGCCTGGTGGTCGCGCAGGAGCGTGATCATGCCGAGCCCGACGGCGTCATCGGCGACGGCGAGCATCTGGGCGGCCTGGGCGCTGACGAAGCGCACCCGGCGGGACTGATCGACGACGACGGTGCCGGCGTCGAGGGCGGCGGCGGCGGCCTGGAAGAGCGGCTGTCCCCCGGCGTCGAGGTCGTCGTGCGGGGGCGGCGGCGCGGGGGCGGGGGCGGGGGCGGGCGACGCCGGGCGGCGGGTGAGCAGCCAGGAGATCACGCCCAGGCTGGCGAGCAGGCCGATGGCGAGGGCGATGTCAAGCAGCGACATATTTTGTGGAATGTTGAATGCTGAATGTTGAATGCTGAATGTTCGAACATTCAACATTCAACATTCAGCATTCAACATTATTGCTCGGGTGCCTCGAAGCGGTAGCCGACGCCGCGGACCGTCTGGATATAGCGCGGGTGGGCGGGCTCGGGCTCGATCTTCTCGCGGAGCCAGCGGATATGGACATCGACGGTGCGGCTATCGCCGATAAAGTCGAGCCCCCAGACCCGCTCCAGGAGCAGGTCACGCGAGAGGGCGATGCCGCGGTTGCGGACGAGGCAGGTGAGCAGGTCGAACTCCTTCTGGGGCAGGGTGAGCTCGCGGCTCTCGCTCCAGGCGCGGCGGCTGCTGGTGTCGACGCGCAGGGCGCCGGCCTCCAGCACCTCGCGGCCGCCGGCGCGGGGCTGGCGCTCGGAGCGGCGCATGATCGCGCGCACGCGGGCCAGGAACTCGCCGAGGCTGAAGGGCTTGCTGATGTAGTCGTCGGCGCCGAGCTCAAGCCCGGCGATGCGGTCGACCTCGTCCTGGCGGGCGGTGAGCATCATGATCGGGACATCGCTCTCCTGGCGGAGGATGCGGCAGACGGAGAAGCCGTCGAGCCGGGGGAGCATAATGTCGAGCACGATCAGGTCGGGCTGCTCGCGGCGGGCCTGCTCAAGGCCCTGCACGCCATCGGAGGCGATCAGGACGCTGTAGCCCTCGCGCTCAAGGTTGTAGCGGATGGTTTCCGCCAGGGTGGTCTCGTCTTCGACGATCAGAATGGTGGACATGTGGGTGTTGTGCGCGGGTTTCTCAGGCCCGCGCGCTCCTTCTCTTCACGCGCGCTCACCGATAAAAAATGCCGGCGCACCGGCGCAGATGCGCTGATGGCCGGCATGTGTCGCCCGCTCGATCCGATGCGGCGATGGTGGTCGGGGCGGAGGGATTCGAACCCACGACCCCCGCGTCCCAAACGCGGTGCTCTACCAGGCTGAGCCACGCCCCGATGGATGTAAGGGTAGCAGTAAGATCAGCGAATGTCAAACGGTGCAACGAATGGGAGCGAATAAGCGAATGGGACATTCGCTCATTCGCTCCTATTCGGTATCCCTTTGCGCGGGCGGACGTGCAGCTGGGCGCGCACGCGGTCGACCTCGGCGATGGCATGGCGGACCTCGGCGAGCCACTCGCCGTGCTCGGCGGCGAAGGTGCGCACCGCGTAGGCCAGGGCGCCGCTGCGGGTCTCGGCGACGCCGGCGGCGACCAGGGTGTCGAGGACGTCGCGCTCGGCGCGGGCGAGGCGGGTCATCACCGGGGCGGTGCGCGAGCTGAAGAGGGCCTCGGCCTCGCCGGCGCGCATGCCCCAGGCGACGGGGAGCTTCTGTCCGCGCTCGATCTCGCCGGCGATCTGGATGCGCAGGGCGCGGCTCTCCTCGCGGAGGCGGGCGATCAGGGCGGCGGCCTCACCGGGGCCGGCCGGCGGGGCGACCTGGAGCATGATCACCAGCTCATCGGCGTAGCGGCGCACCAGGGGCGGGCCGGCGGCCAGGGCGGGCGGCAGGCGCTGGGCGATCCAGAGCTGGAGGTCGTCATCGCTCATGGGGGATATTGTACTCGAAACCGAGGGATGGGGTACAATAGAGCGACAGCATGGTAGATATGGAGCCCCCGATGAGCACCGTGATCCTGAGCGACGCGCGCTTTTCCGCACACACATGGTATGGGCACCCCGAGTGCGCGGATCGGCTCGACGCGATCATGGAGGCGATCGCGGTGTCTGGCCTGGCCGACGACCTGCGCCAGGCGGCGCCGGCCGAGGCGCCCGAGGCGGCGCTGCTGGCCGTCCACACCCCCGAGCTGCTGCGGCGCATCCGCACCCTAAGCAGCTACGGCGGCGGCCAGATCGATGGCGACACCTATGTGACGGCCGACAGCTGGGACGCGGCGGTGTACGCGGCCGGCGCGGCGATCGGGGCCGTCGATGTGGCGCTGGGCGGCCGGCGGGGCAACGCCTTCGCCCTGGTGCGCCCGCCCGGGCACCACGCCACCCCCGGCCGGGCCATGGGCTTCTGCCTGATCAACAACATCGCCGTGGCCGCCCGCCACGCGATCGACCACTACGGCCTGGGGCGCGTGGCGATCGTGGACTACGATGTCCACCACGGCAACGGCACCCAGGATATCTTCTACGACGACCCGCGGGTGCTGTTCATCTCCACCCACGCGGCGCCATTCTACCCCGGCACCGGGGCGATGGCCGAGGTGGGCGCGGCCGGGCCGGCCGCCGGGACGACGCTGAACATCCCGCTGCCCTTTGGGGTCGGCGACGCGGGCTACGCGAAGGTCTTCGCCGATCTGGTGGCCCCGGCCCTGCGCCGCTTTAAGCCCGAGCTGCTGCTCGTCTCCGCCGGCTACGACAGCCACTGGAAGGACCCGCTCGGGCCGATGGCGCTCTCGACGGCGGGCTTCTCCCACCTCACCGCCACGCTGCTGGGCCTGGCCGATGAGCTGTGCGCGGGCAGGGTGGCCCTGATCCTGGAGGGCGGCTACAGCCTGGAGGCCCTGGGCGCCTGCGCCGTCTCCTCGCTCCGCCTGATGCTCGGGCGCGACCCCGGCCCCGATATGCTCGGCGGGCAGCCGACGGGCGGGACGGACCCCGGCCCGCAGATTGCGATGATCCGCCAGAGGCACCCGATCTTTCTTGATTCATTGTAGGGCCGAAGCATTCGGTGCGCGCCGCGCGCGGCGCGCACCGAATGCTTCGGCCCTACGGGGGGATACATGGGGTCGCAGCAGGCTGCTGCGCCGTGCGCGGTGAGATGATGACACATTTGTACGGGCGTAGCCGTCGCAACAGGCTGCGCCGTGCGCGGCGCAGCCTGTTGCGACTGCTGCGCCCCTACGAGGATTTTATGATGATCGCGGTGATTAACTATGGCGCGGGGAACCTGCCGAGCGCGGTGCGCGCCCTGCGCCACGTGGGCGCCGACCTGGAGGTGACCGACGACCCGGCGGCGGTGCTGGCCGCCGACGCAGTGGTGCTGCCCGGCGTCGGGGCGACGGCCGACACTATGCGCAGCCTGCGAGATCTCGGCATCGCCCAGGTGCTGCCCGAGGTGGTCGCCTCGGGGCGGCCCTTCCTGGGGATCTGTGTCGGCATGCAGGTGCTGCTGGCCGAGAGCGAGGAGTTCGGCGACCACCCCTGCCTGGGGATTATCGGCGGCAGCGTGCGGCGTCTGCCCGAGGCGGCCGGCAAGATCCCGCAGATCGGCTGGAACCAGGTGCGCTACGCCCCGGGCCACGCCGGCCACCCGCTCTTCGCCGACATCCCCGACGGCAGCGACTTCTACTTTGTCCACTCCTACTCCTGTGATGTGGCCGACCCGGCCATCGTGGCGGGCCGCACCGACTACGGCGTCGACTTCCCCAGCGTGATCGTGCGCGACAACCTCAGCGCTGTGCAGTTCCACCCCGAGAAGAGCGGGCGCTGGGGGCTCCAGCTGCTCCAGAACTTTGTACGAATCTGCGCGCGGGCCGACGCGCGCCACGTGAGATAGTGAGGCTATGGATATCATCCCTGCGATCGATCTGAAGGACGGCCGCTGCGTGCGGCTCTACCAAGGCGACTTCGCCCAGGCCACGGTCTATGGCGATGACCCGGTGGCCATGGCGCTGCGCTGGGCCGATATGGGGGCCACCCGGCTCCATGTGGTGGACCTGGATGGGGCGAAGGGCGGGCGCCCGGTGAACACCGAGGCGGTGCTCGGGATCGTCCGCGCCCTGAAGATCCCCGTGCAGCTCGGCGGCGGCCTGCGCCGCGAGGAGGACATCAACGCCGCCCTGGCGCTCGGGGTCGAGCGGGTGATCCTCGGCACCGCCGCCGTCGCGCAGGCCGACCTGGTTGCCCGCGTGGCCGCGCGCTTCGGCGACCAGATCATCGTCGGCGTGGACGCGCGCGATGGCATGGTGGCCACCGATGGCTGGACGAGCACGGCCGCGGTGCGGGCCACCGAGCTGATCGACCATATGGCCGAGCTGGGGGTGCGCCGGATCATCTACACCGACATCAGCCGCGACGGCACCCTGACCGAGCCGAACTTCGCGGCCCTGGGCGAGCTGATCCGGCCGGGCGGGCCGGCGATCATCGCCAGCGGCGGCATCGCCGCCACCCCGCACCTGCTGCGCCTGGCCAAGCTCGGCGCCGAGGGCGCGATCGTCGGCAAGGCGATCTACACCGGCGCGATCGATCTGCGCGAGGCGCTCGCCACGCTGGCTCATTCATAATGTTGAATGTTGAATGTTGAATGCTCAGGCCATTCAACATTCAACATTCAACATCCAAGAGGACACTATGACCAACCCCGACCTGACGGCGAAATATGAGGAGGAGCGCCTGCGCGCCCACGGCCAGTCGCAGATCGTCTACCTCCAGGGCCAGATCGATGAGCTGCGCCGGCTGCTCAAGGATCAGACCAATAAATATAACTGGGCCATGGAGCAGGTGCGCAAGACGGAGGCGACCGTCGTGCAGGTGCAGAGCCTGTTCGACAAGCACACCGAGGAGGTGTCCCAGTCGGCCGACGCGGTGCGGCGCGACGTGATCTCCCTGCGCCGCGAGGTGGCCGGGGCGCTGGTGAAGATCGACGAGAGCGTGAAGCCGCTGCGCGAGATGCAGGCCCAGATCCAGCAGGTGGCCGACGCGCGCAAGCAGGACCGCGACTTTGTGGCGGGCTGGTTTGGCCGCGTCGAGGCGGTGGAGCAGCAGCTCCTCGGCATCCAGGCCCAGATCAAGGAGATCGACGAGCGCCAGCGCCAGTACGCGCTCCAGCTCGACCGGCTGCGCGAGGCGGACTCGGCGGCCTTCCAGGAGGCCCGCAAGGTCTCCGACGAGCTCCAGATCGAGAAGCAGAGCCTGCGCCGCCAGGCCGTGGAGTCGCAGCAGCTGGTGACGGATGTGCGCGCGGTGCTAGAGGATCACGACTCGCGCATCCACCGGCTCGACGAGATCCGCCAGCAGATCGACCTCTTCGCCGAGACGCTGCCGCAGCAGGTGATCGAGATTGGGGCCAGGTTCCCCGATATTATCGCCGACATCAAGCGGGTCGAGCGGCTCTCCACCGAGCGCTTTCTGATGAACCAGGAGCGGCTGGAGGACATCCGCCAGCAGGCCGACGAGAAGATCAGCACGCTCCAGGAGTCCGACGAGCAGCATATGCGCCAGCTCACCTCGTGGCTGGAGCGGATCGACGGCTGGCTGCGCGAGCTTGAGCAGCGCCTTGGCCGGACGACGACGCGCCTTGATGCGGCCCAGCAGGTGCATATCGCGCGGATCGTCGAGATCGAGAACCGCGAGATGGACACGCTGACGAATCTGCTGGCCAGCGTCCGCAGCCAGTTCGAGCGGATCAAGGCGGCGCAGGTGGAGGCGAAGGCCGGGGAGGGATCGTAGGGACGCAGCGCGCTGCGCCCTTAGGCCTGGCGCTCGAGGACGAAGATGCGCGGGTGGAGGCCGCCGAGGTCGATGCGGAGGAGGCTGTGCAGGCCCCACTCGGGCCGCCCGTCGAGCAGGCGCTCCATGAGGCGCACCTCGTGGGAGAGCAGGACGCAGTGGGAGCCGGGCCGGGCCACGCGGGCGGCCTCGGCGAGGATGGCCGGGTAGAGCGTGAGGTTCTCGGCGTGGGAGCCGACCAGGTGGCCGAAGGGCAGGTCCGCGCAGATCGCGTCGATGCTCGAGTCGTGCAGCGGGAGGCGGGTGGCGTCCCAGGGGTGTAGCTCGCAGCGCGCGGCGATGCCGGCGGCGGCGACGTTGGCGCGGGCGCACTCCAGGGCGGCCGGGTCGATGTCGCAGCCGAAGGCGCGGCGGGCCGGGCCGGCCAGCAGCCGCTCGATCAGCAGGGAGCCCGAGCCGCAGCCGATGTTGAGGAAGCGGTCGTCGGGGCCGGGGGCGGTGAGCAGGGCCATGGCGTGGGCCACGGCGCCGTTGAGCGCGCCCTCGCGGTTGCAGACGCGCCAGGGCCGGGTGGCTAGCGGCCGGGGCGAGAGCCGCACGAGCAGCTCCCAGCCCTCGCCGGACGCGGCGCGGCGCAGGCGCAGCAGCAGGTCGCCGTCGTCGGCGCCGACGCTGAGGCCGGTGGAGGCGGCGAGCTCGGACTTGAGCCGGGTGAGGACGGCGGACTCGGCCCCGGCGGCGCTGAGGAAGAGGGTGGCGAAGGCGCCCGGCGGGTGCAGGCGGCGCACCCGCTCGATCAGGGCCAGGATGGCGCGGAAGTGCTCGTCGCCCAGCAGGGCCTTCGGGCGGGGCACCGGGAACGCTCTGACGATGTAGACGGACTGGGCGGTGCGCAGGCCGAGCAGGGCGCGCAGCTCGCCGGCGTAGTCCATGGGGATGACGCCGGGGGGGGCGTCCCGCTCGGGGCGGGCGACCGACCCGAGGCGGCGGATCTCGTCGCGGACGATCAGCTCCAGCCCCTCGGGGGCGATGACCTCGATGCGGTGGGGGCGCCCGACGGGGCGCGGGGGTGTCTTTGCCATACGGCTATAATAAGGCAAAATGCAAAATGCAAAATCTGGATTTTGCATTTTGCATTTTGCCTTGACAAGGTGATCTATGGGCGAGACCTCGTTCTCCCTCGGGGTGACATACTGGCCGCGCCCGCAGCGCGCCGGCGCGCCGGTGCTGTGTAGCTGGGCCTGGTGCGACCACGGCGCCGTCCGCGATGAGCTGTCCCACGTGGCGGCCCTCGGCTTCGGCGCGGTGCGCCTGGAGCTGCGCTGGGCCGAGGCCCAGCTCGGGCCGTCGAAGATCAGCACGGCGGCCCTGGCCGGCCTGGAGCAGGGCCTCGACGCCGCCCACGACGCCGGCCTGCGGGCGACGGTGGCGATCATGGGCGGGGCGCTCGGCGGCGCCGCGCACCTGCCGGCCTGGGCGGTGGGCTTCCGCAGCGTCGAGGAGGCTCTGCGCGCCCGCCAGCCCGCCGCCCCGCCCACGCCGCCCATCCTCGCCGACGGCTCCTACCGCGCCGAGCCTGCCCGCGACCTCTACGCCGACCCGGATATGCGCGCGGCCGCCCGCTACCTGCTGCGCGAGACGGTGGGCAACTTCGCGGCGCACCCCGCCGCCCATGCCTGGGAGCTGGCCGCCGGCCTCGGCCGTGCCCGCCGCCCGCCCTCGCACCGCGCCGCCGCCGCCTGGTGGGCCGACCTCGCCGAGCAGGCCCGCGCCCAGGGCGCCCGCGCGCTGGTGGGCGTGGTGGACGGCGACTCGCTCTCCCGCGCCGACTCGCTGCGCCCGGAGCAGGTCGTGGCCGCCGGGGCCGCGCTGGCCGTGTCGGCGGTGACATCCCCGCCGCCCCAGGTCGCGCGCCCCTGGGAGACGGGCTACGCCACGCTGATGCACGCGGTGGCCGCCGGCCTGCTGCGCGCCGATGGCCGCGCCGCGCCGGTGGTGGTGGCCGACCTGGGCCTGCCCACGGCGGCCGAGGGGCGGGCCGGCTGGGTGGACAGCGAGGCCTACGGCCAGCCCGCCCACGCCTTCCTGGCCGACGAGGAGCGGCAGGCCCGCTTCGTCGAGGCGGCACTGGAGGAGCTGCGGCGCGCCGGGGCCGGTGGGGTCTGGCTGGCCGGCTATGGCGATGTGGCCGCGGGCCTGTGGGCGGTACCGCCTGTGGACCGGGCCTGGCCGGCGCGCACGTGGGGACTGGTGGCCGCCGACGGCCGCGAGAAGCCGGCCGCCGCCGCCGTGCGCGCCTTCGCCGCCCGCCTGTGCGCCGATGATCTTCCGGCTCCCGTCGGCCCGCCCACCCTGCCGATCGACCCCGAGCGCTACTGGCGCGACCCGCGATCCGCCCTGGCGGCCCTCGCGGGATAATGTGTAGGGCCGAAGCATTCGCCACGCATGCAGATCTGATAGCGCCAGCGCGTGTGGTGGCGAATGCTTCGGCCCTACGGTGGAAATGACATGACCCGAGCTGAGTTCACGGTGGCCGACGCCCGCAGCTACGACCGGCGCTCGCCGACGCGCTGGGTGGCCTCCCACATCCTGCGCTACCCGGTGCTTCCGACCATCTTTCTGCTGACCACCGTGGCCATGGCGGCTACGCAGAGCCTTGCCGCCGTGATGGTGGGCCGGGCCTTCGACGTGATCATCGGCGGCGGGGACGCCGGGGCGATCGGGCTGGCCGCGCTGTGGGTGGTGGCGGCCTACCTCGGCTACGGGCTCAGCGACATCGTCAACAGCCTGGCCATCCGCGTGCTGGCCCAGCGGGTCGAGCGCGACGCCCGCGATGAGATCTATCTGAGCCTACTTGGCAAGAGCCAGAGCTTCCACGGCCGCCAGCGCGCCGGCGACCTGATGGCCCGCGTGACCAACGATGTGCAGCAGGTGAACCTGCTGGTCAGCCCGGCCCTCGGCGGGCTGACCGAGTCGACCCTGACGCTGGTGGTGCCCCTGGTGACGATCGCCCTGCTGCGGGTCGAGCTGCTGCTGGTGCCGATGATCTTCCTGGTGGCCTTCAGCGTGGCCCTGCGCCGCTTCAACAACAACCTGCGCCCGGTGGCCGGCGCCCTGCGCGAGCGCTTCGGGGTGATGAACGCCGGCCTGGCCGAGGCGATCTCGGGGATCGAGGTGGTGAAGGGCTTCGCCCAGGAGCCGGCCGAGGAGCGCCGCTTCGACGGCACGGCGGCGGCATACCGCGACAGCTTCGTGCGCGAGGGCGAGGTCTCGGCGCGCTACCTGCCGCTGCTGGTCTACGGGCTGACGATCGGCCTGGCCCTCGGCCACGCCCTGACCCTCTTCCTGGCGGGGCGGCTCTCGGTCGGCGAGGTGATCACCTTCATGGCGCTGATCGAGACCCTCAGCTTCCCGACCCGCTTTCTGCTCCAGCTCTTCCCGATCATCCAGCAGGGCGTGGCGAGCGTCGAGCGCATCCTGGGCCTGATCCGCGCCGAGTCGGACCTGGACGAGAACAGCGCGGGCTACGCGGCCCCGCTCAGCGGGGATATCGTCTTTGAGGACGTCTCATTTGGATATACCGAAGCACAGCCGACGAGCGAGCGCTCGTCGGCTGTGCTTCATAAGATCTCCTTCCGCGCCCGCGCCGGGCAGACGGTGGCGATCGTCGGGCAGACCGGCAGCGGGAAGACGACCCTGACCCGGCTGGTGAACCGCACCTTCGACGCCGTATCAGGGCGGGTGCTGGTGGACGGGGTGGACGTGCGCGAGTGGAGCATGGACAGCCTGCGCTCGCAGATCGCGACGATCGAGCAGGACATCTTCCTGTTCTCGCGCAGCATCGCCGATAACATCGCCTTCGGGGCACGCGGGCCGGTGGGCCGGGAGCAGGTCGAGCGGGCGGCGAAGGAGGCCCAGGCCCACGCGTTCATCATGGCCATGCCCGAGGGCTACGACACGGTGGTGGGCGAGCGCGGGGTGACGCTCTCGGGCGGCCAGCGCCAGCGAATCGCCATCGCCCGCGCCTTCCTGAGCGACCCGCGCATCCTCATCCTGGACGACAGCACCTCCGCGATCGATAGCGCCACCGAGGACCAGATCCAGCGGGCGATGCGCCGCATCCTCAGCGGGCGGACGACCCTGCTGATCACCCACCGGCTCTCGCAGATCCGCAGCGCCGACCACATCCTGCTGATCAAGAACGGCCGCCTGATCGACCAGGGCGGCCACGAGGAGCTGCTGGCGCGCAGCGCGGCCTACCGCCAGCTGTTTGTGCGCGACGAGGCCGCGCCCTCGGCCCGGGCATGACCTGTACCTTCCCGGTATCTCCGCTGGGGCTGCGCGCCCCAGACCCGCGCCAGGGGGCGCGTGCCCATGTGCATGAGGTTAACCGAAACCGGATTGACCGCCCGCCGCCCGGTGTCGGCCCGCTGGGGCGGCCCACCCCCGCCGGGGGCATCGTAGGGCCGAAGCATGCGCACCCCATGCATGTGCGACACGCAGATCCATCCGGTGCGCATGCTTCGGCCCTACAGGGGGCGGCCATCCTAATGCACATGGGCTGGCCCCCGGGGCGCTGCGCGGGGCGCAGCGCCCGCATCCGGAGACGCGGGCGCTGCGCCCGCATATAGGAGAGCAGTATGGGACTGACAGGCGGCCTGAGCGCCGAGGAGTACGACCGCAGCTACAGCGATGCGCAGCTCATCCGCCGCATCGCGGCCTACTTCCGGCCGCAGGGCAGGCGGGTGGCCCTGGTCTCCACCATGGTGGCCCTGGCCTCGCTGGCGGCTACGGTGGTGCCGCTTGTGATCTCGCGCGGCATCGACGCCCTCGCCGGCAGCCCGAGCGCCCAGCTGCTGCTCGGCCTCTCCGGCCTGGTGACGGTGCTGGGCGGGGTGGGCTGGGTCTTCAACTTTGTGCGCCAGCGCTACGCGGCCCGCGCCGTGGGCGATGTGGTGCTGGCCCTGCGCCAGGACGCCTTCCGCGCCGTGATGCGCCGCGATATGTCGTTCTACGACCAGTACGCCTCGGGGCGGGTGGTCAGCCGGGTCACCTCGGACACCCAGGACTTCTCGACGGTGGTGACGCTGACGGTGGACCTGCTGAGCCAGCTGGTGCTGGTGGGGGTGATCTCGGCGGTGATGCTGGCCGTGAACTGGCGGCTGGCTCTGGTGACGCTGTCCCTGGGGCCGGTGGTGGTGGTGGTGGCGACGGTCTTCCGCAGCCTGGCCCGGCGGGCCATGCAGCAGTACCAGCGCGCCCAGGCCACGGTGAACGCCAGCATCCAGGAGACGATTAGCGGCATGGCGGTGGCGAAGGGCTTCCGCCAGGAGGCCGCGCTCTACGCCGACTTCCAGGCCACCAACGCCCTGGCCTACCGCGTGCAGCTGGCCCGCGTGGCCGTCTTCGGCAGCATCTTCCCGCTGCTGAACACGATCTCGGGGCTGGGCACCTCGGCGGTGATCTATGTGGGCGGCCTGCTGGTGATCGGCGGCAGCGTCAGCGTGGGCGACTGGTACCTGTTTGTGCAGGGCCTGGCGATCTTCTTCTACCCGATCACCAGCATCGCCTCGTTCTGGAGCCAGTTCCAGCAGGGCCTCGCCGCCAGCGAGCGGGTCTTCTCGCTGATCGACGCCGAGCCGCGGGTGGTGCAGGAGGCGAATGAGGACCCCGGGCGGCTGCGCGGGGAGATCGCGTTTGAGGGGCTGGAGTTTAGCTACGGAGGTCGGGAGGCGGGAGGCGGGAGGCGGGAGGCGGGAGGTGAGGACGCGACGACGCAGAGCGCAGAGCCCCTGCCACCAGCCACCAGCCACCAGCCTCCTCTGCCCGCCCCGACGCTCGTCCTGCACGACTTCTCCCTGCACATCCGGGCCGGCGAGCGGCTGGCGATCGTCGGGCACACCGGGGCGGGCAAGTCGAGCCTGGTGAAGCTGATCATGCGCTTCTACGAGTTCCAGGGCGGCCGGCTGCTGGTGGATGGGCGCGACATCCGGCGGCTGGATCTGGCCGCCTACCGCCGGCAGATCGGCCTGGTGCCGCAGGCGCCCTTCCTCTTCTCGGGCACGGTGGCCGACAATATCCGCTACGGGCGGCCCGGCGCGAGCGACGAGGAGGTGGCGGCGGCGGCCGGGCAGATCGGCGCGGGCGGCTGGGTCGCCGACCTGCCCGAGGGGCTCGCCACCGACGTGGGCGAGCGCGGGGCGCGTATCTCGCTGGGCCAGCGCCAGCTGGTGGCCATGTCGCGCGTGCTGCTCCAGGACCCGGCGATCATCCTGCTGGACGAGGCCACCGCCAGCATCGACCCCTTCACCGAG
>NZ_JAIEWN010000005.1:134960-138662 GCF_019599295.1 Oscillochloris sp. ZM17-4
ATATATGATCAGCACTGGGTGGCGGGGCCGCCCAAGCCCAGGCCCTACGCCCCCCGCCCCCGGCGGCTGGCCCAGCGCAGCAGCCGCATGACCCGGCCCGACTCAAGCCGGCGGATCAGATCTTCGAGGTAGGCGATGTGGGCGTTCTTCTCCTCGATCGCTGCGTCGAGCCGCGCCTCGCGGCTGGGCGAGGTCGGCGTCGCCGCCTGCTCCAGGCGCACCCGGTCGGGGGCGTAGCGCGGGCTGCGGCAGAAGGCGACCAGCGGCTCCAGCGCGCGCCGCCAGGTGAACTCGGCGCGCACCGCGTCGAAGGCGGCGGCGTAGCGCTCGCGCGGGCGCGGCTCGCTGGTCAGCGCCAGCAGCGCCTGCGCGAACCCAGTCGCGTCGCCGATCGGCACCGCGTGGCCCAGCCCCTTCGCCGCCACCGTGTCGGCCAGAGTGTCGCCGGCAGACACAACCATCGGCAGCCCGGCCCAGATGCAGTCGAGCAGGCGGGTGCGGAAAGCGAAGCGGGTCTCGATATGCTCCTGGTGCCCGCTCACGCCGATGTCGGACTCGAGCAGGTAGCTGGCCCGCTCGTCGTAGGGCACCCAGCGGTCGTTGAAGAAGACCGTCTCGCCGAGCAGGCCGAGCTCGCGGGCCAGGCTCACGGCCCGCTCGTGCATGGCCATCTCGGGCACATCGGCCGGGTTGGGGTGGCGGTAGCCCAGGAAGAACAGCTTCAGCTTCGGGCGCTGGGCGCGCACGATCCCCATCGCCGAGATGACGGTCAGCGGGTCGAGCCAGTCCCAGATGCCGCCGCCCCAGATCAGCAGCGTGTCGTCCTCGGCGATGCCGGGCACCACGCCCTTGAGCACGCGCCGCGTGTGCGCGGGCGGCGTGTCCGCGCAGCCGAAGGGCACCACATCGATCAGCGAGCGGAAGGTCGGGTCGCTGCGGTAGCCCTCGGGCTCAAGCCGGCCCAGGCCGGTCAGCATGCCCGTCCAGAAGTCGCGCTGGCGCTCGCTGGCGCAGATGAAGAAGTCGCCCAGCTGGAGCTGGTGGACGAGGGTCTGCAGGTTATCCTCAGCCATCAGGCGGCCGCGCTCCTCCTCCTCTCTGGAGAAGAGCTCCAGGCCCTCCAGGTAGTAGGGGTCGTAGAGATCGACCACCAGGATCTTATGGTGGCCGGCGATCACCGGGTAGCGCCGCAGGCTGTAGCCCTGGAAGATCACGATCTCGGCCTCGCTGACCAGGTGCCCGACCAGGGCGTCGTCGTCGCGGGCGAAGGCGATGACCCGCACATCGGGCAGGCTGATCTCGGCGCGCTCGGGGGCGGCCAGGGTGACATACGACGACTCGCTCAGGCCGCGGGCCATCTCCACGGCGCGGATGCCCACGCCGGCCAGGTTCTCAGACAGCGGGTCGCTACTGATGATCAGCACACGGTGCATACGGGATCCTGAGATCATCGCGCGCACCCCGAGGGCCTCCAGGATGGACTGGGTGCTCGCCGGGCGCGGCTCATACTGATAGTGGACGCCGAAGGGGAACTGGAGCAGCGGGAAGATCGCGGAGTCGGGGAGCGCGCGGCGCGACTGGATGCGCTGGCGCTTCTTCCAGAGGCGCGGGAAGTCGTCGACGATGTCCTTCATCGCGGCGACGGGGCTGAGCGCCAGGCGCGGCACGCTCTGGTCGAGGACGCCGGGCGGCTGCGATCCGCCGCGGGCGAAGTCGTACGCGTCCCACTCGACCTCGCCGTCGATGTGCTTGAGCATGCGCTGGAACATCATCAGCAGCGACGCGCCGAGCACCCGGCTCAGGTTCTCCTCGTCGTAGTTCTTGATCACGGTCATCAGGGCGTTGCGCTCGAAGAGCTTGTTCACCTGATAGGGCCGCATGCGGCTGGAGGTGCCGTGGTGGCGGTGGTATATCGTCGCCGAGGGGGTGATCAGCACGCGGTGGCCGAGCACCCACAGACGCCAGCCGAAGTCGACATCCTCGTAGTAGGCGAAGTAGTCCTCGTCGAAGCCGCCCACATCGAGGAAGATCTGGCGGTCGACAAGCATGGCGCCGCCGCATGCGAACAGAGCCTCGTGGTCGCCCAGCGACACGGAGCCAGCGGGGAGGCCGTGGTAGAACTGGTAGCCAAAGCCGTAGAAGCTGGCCCCGCTGCTGAGGAAGTCGATGCGCTCGCCGTCCCAGTCAAGGATCTGCGAGCCGACGCAGGCCACGCCGCGCTCGACGCCGGAATCCAGCGCGCGCACCATCGCCGTCACCCAGCCGGGGTCGGCGCGCATATCGTTATTGATCAGGGCCAGGTAGCGCCCGGTCGCCGCCGCCGCGCCCTGGTTGACCGCCGGGGCGAAGCCCACATTCTCGGCGTTCCGGATCACCCGCACCGTGGGGAAGCGCTCGCGCATCAGCTCCAGCGAGCCGTCGGTCGAGGCGTTGTCGATCAGGATCAGCTCGACCCTGTCAGCGGGGTAGTCTTGCGCGATCAGCGACTGGAAGCAGGGCTCCAGGTGATGACAGCCATTCAGGTTGACCACCACCACCGATACACTTGCAGGTGTCATTGGCAGGCTTTTCTCAATCAGATACACAGCCGCTACTGTATAGGGAGGCGTCGCCGTTGTCAAACCAGGGCATCGCCCCCTCAGGTGGTGCGGCGCTGAAGCGTCACGCCGGCTAGCCCCGCCGGCGCAGGGCGCGCATGATCCGCATCAGGCGGCCGGACTCGACGCGCGCGATCTGGCCCTTCAGCGTGTCGATATGGGCGATCTTCTGGGCGAGGTCGGCCTCCAGCCGGGCCGCGTAGGCCTCGACCTGCGCGATGGAGGCCATTCGCTCAGCCTCCAGCCTCGCGTACTCGGTCGTGCGCGCATTGAGCATCCGGTGCGCATCCTGGAGCTCCTCGGTCCGTGCGGCGAGCAGGCGGTGCGCCTCGCGCATGCTGTCGCGCGCGTCGCGGATCGCCGCCTCGGTGATATCGATCTGCTGACGCTGCTCAAGCACCAGCTCGCGCAGGTCGGTGTTGGCCTTCCACAGCTCCCAGAAGCGCCGCTCATAGCTGCGCACGATGCGGGCCGGCGGCTCGCCGCTGCGCCGGAAGCGGATCGTCCACGGGGTGAGGAAGCTGCCATCGAAGTCGACATCGCGCACGAACCCGTGGCGGGCGAACAGCTCCGCCCAGTGCTCGATCGGGTGGACGTTGAAGTGGGTCGCCTCCTTGAAGTCGAGGGGCGTCGAGGAGAAGAGCACATCGTCGGCGTGCGCGCAGAAGGCTGCGATGGCGCGCTCGGCCTCCTCGCGGGGCATGTGCTCCAGCACCTCGATGCAGACGATCAGGTCGTAGCGGCGGCCGGGCGGCTCGGCCACCGAGCCGACGCGCACGAAGGGCCGCACCGCCTCGGGGGCGTTGGCGATCGCATACTCGGAGATGTCCACCCCCTCGGCGTCGACGCCGCGCTCGCGCAGCTGTTCGACCAGCAGGCCGAGGGCGCAGCCGGCGTCGAGCACGCTCCCCGGGCCAATCGCCGCCACGATCTCGTCGGCGACCCGGCCGAAGAAGGTCGTCCAGTGCTCATCGCGCCGGTACGGCAGGCCCAGGCCCGTCGCATAGTAGAACTCATCATAGAGTTGCTGTGGGTTCTGCTCGCCCATGAGAGGCTCCTTCAGAAAAAAGTAACGTTAGCGCGAATAAGTCCTGGGTCAAGCCCC
>NZ_JAIEWN010000005.1:138762-157003 GCF_019599295.1 Oscillochloris sp. ZM17-4
TCCCCTGTCCCCTGTCCCCTCAGATCTCCTCCCCAAACCGCCCGCTGGTGCGCTCGAAGACCCAGTAGCCGGCCACCAGGACGACCAGGGCCGTCACGCCGACGCGCAGCAGGCTTGAGAGGGCGGGCACGCCCGGGGTCGGGATCTGGCCCACCGCCACGGCCGCCCCGTAGAGCGACTCGCGGTAGAACTCGATCAGCGAGGCCATCGGGTTGAGCCAGCGCAGCAGGCGCACGGCGACGCCGTCGCCGAAGTTGCTCAGCGGGTAGATCACCGGGGTCAGGAAGAACCAGATGTTCACCACGATCCCCACCAGATGGACGACATCGCGGAAGAAGACCGCCACCGCGCCGAGGAGCATCGAGATCCCGGCCAGCATCACCGTCTGGACGACGATCAGCACCGGCAGGTAGGCGATGCTCCAGGCCAGGTTCAGGCGGCCCATAGTCATCAGCTGGATCAGCGCCATCACCACGAACATCATCGGCAGCGAGAGCACAAAGTTCGTCAGGCTCGATAAAACGCTCACCAGGGGCAGCACCTCGCGCGGGAAGTAGACCTTCTTGATCAGGGCGGAGTTGTCGATGATGCTGCGGGTGCCGCTCATCACCGCCTCGGCGGTGTAGTTCCAGGGCAGCAGGCCGACGATGATGAAGACCGGGAACTGGGCTACGCCGACCGGCATCAGCACGCTGAAGACCAGCACGTAGACGAGCATCATGCCCAGCGGGGCCAGCTGGGTCCACAGGTAGCCAAGGGCGCTGCCCTTATAGCGGGCGCGCAGGTCGCGCAGCACCAGGTTGCGGATAAGCTCGCGGTAGCGCCAGAGCTCCTCGGCCTTGGCCATCAGGTGGGCGCTGCGGTCCACCGCGACTCCGGCGGCGCCGAAGGCCAGGCCGAAGAGGGCGGCCAGGGCGATCAGCTGGGGGATGTAGCGCGGCTCGGGGGCGGCGGGCAGCGCGGCCATCACCCGCTGGGCCGCGCCGGGCGCGTCCACGTGGAAGGCCGCCCCCTGCTCCCTGATCATGTACTGGAGCGCGGCGTCGATCGCGCGCAGGCGAGCGACCGAGCGGTCGCGCTCGTCGAGCTCGGCGCTGGCCTGCGGGCTGGTATCGGCGCAGCTGGCCAGCGCCTGCTCGCGGGCTGGCAGGCCCGCGCTGGCGCAGAGAGCGTCCAGCGTCGCGTTGCGCGTGTTGATCGCGAAGCGCCAGAGGTCGTAGCGCGCCTCCAGCGCGCGGGCCATATCCAGCTGCTCCTCGCGGGGCATAGACGCCACATCGCGCGGGGTCGAGACAGGCTCCAGCTCGCGCGACATGGGGAAGGCCTGGGTGCGGATGATCTCGCGCAGCAGCAGGTCGAAGGGGCCGAGCGCGGCGTCGCGCTGGTCGAGCGAGAGCCAGAGCTCCCAGCCGAGCATATTGCGCAGGATCTCGCGCCCGCCGGCGGCGCGCACCTGGCGGACCAGCTCAGCGGCGCCGGCGTCGGCCAGCGCCTGGGCCTCGGCGGCGGTGGTGGCGACCCCGCGCACCAGCACCGTCCCCTCGGCGGCGGGGATGTACGTCACCTGGAAGCTCGGCAGGCCAAAGCGCAGCTCGCGGCGGGCGAGGGCGTCCTGCCGCAGCACCTCCAGCGCATCGCCCATAGCCACGTCCAGGCCGGTGCGGCCAGGGGCGACCGGGCTGTAGAGCCCGCCGTAGCGCGCCACGTCAAACTGGGTCTGGGCGGTGGCGTAGTAGACCACCGGCTGCGAGAGCACCCGCGGCGCGGCCACGGCCAGGGCGCCCGCGACGCAGAGCAGCACCCAGAGCCAGTGCCAGAGCCGCATGCCCAGCAATGTTGAATTAAGAATAGTGAATGTTGAATGCAGCGACGCCAATCGGGAATCGCGCTTATCTGCGGCGCTTGACATAGATATCCTCACTCTTGCTCATTCAACATTTTCAATTTAACATTCTTAATTCTGCCGACTGCCCCGCCCCCAGGTCGATCGTCACCCGCCCGTCGCTGATGGCCAGGTCGTCGCCGCTCAGGCTGGCCCTGCGCGCGCCGGGGGGCAGCTCGATGCTCAGGCCGGCCAGATCCAGCTGGCTGCGGTTGCGCACCTCGTAGACCCCGTCAGAAAGCAGGTGGATCTGCACCTGCTCCACGCCGCGCTGCCAGTCGGCGATCTGCGTGAAGGGCGCGACCCAGACCGCCGGGTCCTCGGCGGCATAGCGCACCACCTGCGTCCAGGCGGCGATCTGCGCGGGCGAGGTGACCTCTTCGGTGTGCGCCCAGATGTCGATCATGCCGCCCTGGGCGACAGCCCGCGCGATCTGCTGGATGGCCAGGTCGGCCCGATCGGGCTTGAGGTAGAAGTCCGGGCAGGCCAGGATGCGGCCCTCGCGGCCGGGCAGCCAGCGACAGCGCGAGTCGGCCACCAGCCCGGAGCCGTCCACGGGGAAGAGATTGTACTGGGCCTGGTCGCTCAGGCGGGTGACGGCGCTGACCCCGGCGGCCTCGATGGCGTCCCAGTCGCTATCGCTGATGCCCGAGCTGCTGCTCCAGGGGAAGGCGATGGCGCGGGCGGGCGGCACGCCGCGCTCGGCGGCGACGGCGTCCCAGGTCGTCAGGTCGGCCTGCCAGGTGGCCGCGTCCACATAGCCGCCGAAGAAGTGGCTGAAGGTGTGGCTCTGGATCTCGTGGCCCGCGCCGAGCAGCTGGGGCACCAGGTCGCCAAAGTACCAGGCCGGGTCGGACTGGATCGTCCCGTAGGGGTCGTCGGCGAACCAGGGCGTCGTCGTCCAGCGCTCGGAGACCCAGCCGTTGGCCTTCGTGGCCCAGGCGAAGGTCGGGTCATTCATAAAGAGCCGGCGCTCGGGGTTGCCGAGCAGGAAGTTATAGCCGGTGGCGAAGTAGGTGGCCCGCACATCGTACTGCTGGAAGATCGCCACGGTGGTGGTGATGCCCTCACGCATACGCAGCCCGCGGGCCAGCGGGTCCTTGTCGAAGTTCGGGTCGCCCACCGAGCGCGAGTGGACCAGCCCGCCCATGGCCGTCTCCCAGTCGAAGGTGAAGGCCACGGCGGCGCGGCGCCCGCCCGGCCAGGAGTTCACCCTTGGGAAGTCAAACGGCACATAGACATCGGCAAAATGATCCTCGATCAGCGCGTCGCCGCCCCTCCGCACGTGCATGGCGTCGAGGTAGATCCGGTCGTCGGAGGCCGGCTCGACGCGCACGGCAAGGGAGGCGGCGCCGGCGGGGGCCACGGCGCTGCCCTGGAGCGGCGACCAGTTGCGGGTGGCGGGCGTCCAGAGGCGCACCGGCTGCCAGCCGGTTGTGGCCTCAGGAAGCGCCTGGCCATCGGCGTCGGCCCAGCGGAAGACCAGGCGGGCGCGGGCGGTCGAGCCGAGGGGCGAGTCGGTCAGGGCGGAGCCGCTGAAGCAGTAGCGCCGGCCGGGGGCGACGGGGATGGGCGGGGTCTGGACATAGTTGGCGATGCCGATCAGCTGGAGGGCGCGGCCATCGCCATCGAGCTCGAAGCCCTCGCCATCGACGGCGGGGCCGCGCAGCTGCACGCCGCCGGCCGCGCGGGCCCAGCCGGCCGGCAGGCCGGGGACATCGCCGGGGGCGGAGAGGTTGGCGTTGGGGAGCAGCTCATCGGCGAGCAGAGGCACATAGGCGCAGCGATCAACCCGCTGCTGTATGGAGATCAGCACGCCCAGGACGCCGACGAGGACACAGAAGATCGCGGCGCCGAGCAGCAGTCGTCGTGGGAGCATCAGTGGCTAGTGCAGATTGCAGATTGCAGATTGCAGATTGCAGCGCGAGCGTATCGGTGCCTGCGACAGCGCTGTGATAGGGTGAACACAAAGCGCCACATTGTAGCACAATGTGGCGCGCATGCGGCGCTGCGGCCCAATCCTGCCAGGGCTCCTGCCAAGTCCTGGGGCTTCGCCCCAGACCCGGTTTTGTATCGTGGTTGGGCGGCTTCGCCGCCCAACCACGATACAAAACTACTGCGGGGGCGGCGAAGCCGCCCCCGCACCCCCACAAAGAAGTGCTCGCTAGGCCTGGTCGTTGGGGGCGGGAAGCGCCTTCGGCGGCGCGCTGAGCGCCCGCTCGGGGGCGCTCTGCCGCCGCGTGATCCGCACCGTATCGTCGATCAGCTGCTTCATGTCAGTGACCGGCCAGAGCACGGTGAGCAGGCCGAGTCGGCGCATGCTCGACAGCAGGTTGAAGGGCCACCTGCCGATATGCTGCCAGTTCACGGCGGCGATATTGGCCAGCAGCGGGCGCAGGTTATCGGCGGCGTTTGTGCCGGCGGGCGGGGCCATGACCGCGTTGAACTGACGGCGCATCTCCTCGGCGCGGGTCAGCACCTGCACCGGCTTGGCGCCGCGCAGGGCCGCCTGACAGCCGAGGCGGTAGCCGTCGGCCAGCCGCTCCTCGCTCAGCCAGACGTGCTCCGTCGCATTCGGCGGGTTGAGCTGATCGGCGCCGCTGAGCACCTTACACTCGCACATCGTGCAGAGCCCGTTCCCGTCGCAGTAGAACCCGATATGTGAGGCGTTGCGGCGGGCGATATCCAGCAGCCGCTCGCCGAGCTGCGCCTCGACGACCTCGTCGTTGATCTCAACCTTGATAAGCATCTGCCGCCTCCTGTGCGGTAATCAAAAGAACTGGCCAAACCAATAAGAAAGTCGTACCTTCCTTAAATTGTAACATATTGCTTCCCCTCCCACTATCGGATTTATCGGCAGCGCTGGCCGCGCACTCAGGTGCGTCGCCGCCAACACCTGCGGGCTGGCGTGAGATACAGCGACTCGCTACAATGCTAGGGCACGATATGGTAAGGGCGCAGCATGCAAAGCCTGCTGCGCCCCAACAGGAGCCCGTCGATGATCGAAGCCTTCCAGCTCAGCAAGCAGTTCGGCGCCTTCCAGGCCGTCCGCGCGATCGACCTCAACATCCAGCCCGGCGAGCTGCTGGCGCTGCTCGGGCCGAATGGCGCCGGCAAGACCACCACCGTCCGCATGCTCGGCGCCATCCTCAAGCCCAGCGGCGGCCACGCCCGCATCTGCGGCCTGGATGTGGTGACCGACGCCCAGGCGGTGCGCGGCAAGGTCGGGCTCCTCACCGAGTACCCCGGCCTCTACGGGCGCATGGCCGCCATGGAGTACCTCGACTTCTTCGGCTCGCTGCTCGGCCTGAGCGCGCAGGCCCGCCACGCGCGGGCCGAGCTGCTGCTGCGCCAGTTCGGCCTCTGGGACGCCCGCGGGCGCAAGCTCGACGGCTACTCCAAGGGCATGAAGCAGAAGATCGCCCTCGTCCGCGCCCTGATCCACGACCCGCCCGTGCTCTTCCTGGACGAGCCGACCACGGCGATGGACCCGCAGAGCGCCCGCACGGTGCGCGACGCGATCGGCGAGCTGCGCGCCGCCGACCGCTCGATCCTGCTGACCACCCACAACCTCAGCGAGGCCGAGGTGCTGGCCGACCGGATCGCGATCATCCGCAGCGGCCAGATCATCGCCCAGGGCACGATCGCCGAGCTCACCCGCCAGCTGCTCGGCGCGCCGCTCTACGAGCTGCGCCTCTCTGCGCCCTTCCCGGCCAGCTCCGCCGCGCCCCTGCTCGATGGACTCGTCGCCATCGAGGAGCAGAACGAGCACGCCCTCCGCTACCGCTGCCCCGAGCCAAACCTGATCAACCCGCAGGTCCTCGCCCGCCTCGCATCCACCGGCCTGCCTGTGATGGCCCTGGCCGAGGTGCCCCAGCGCCTTGAAGATGTCTACCTGCGCATCGTCTCTGAGCAGGGGACAGGGGACAGGGAACAGGGAACAGTCGCACATCCTGAAATGGTAGCTGGTGGCCAGCCCGAACCGCAGTTCTCACCGCTCAGCACAGATCATTGACCCTGTACCCTGTACCCTGTACCCTGTACCCTACTATGAACATAGCCACCATCTCCACGATCACCCGCCGCGAGGTGCGCGACACCCTGAGCGACTGGCGGATCGTCGCGCCGATCCTGCTGCTGACCTTTATCTTCCCCCAGCTGCTGGTGGCGGCGGCCAGCCAGGTCGTCCGCTTTGTCGAGGACGACAACCTCGCCGGCAGGCTGATGCCCTTCGCCGCGCTGCTGGTGGGCTTCATCCCGGCCAGCTTCTCGCTGATCACGGCCCTAGAGTCCTTCGTGGGCGAGCGCGAGCGCAACAGCCTCGAGTCGCTGCTCTCGATGCCGATCTCCGACAGCGATCTGTACATCGGCAAGCTCTGCTCGTCGCTGCTCACGCCGCTGGTGTCCAGCCTGATCGCGATGCTGGTGTTCGTCTTCCTGCTGATCGGCTTCCAGCCCGACCTCTACTTCGCGGCGATCACCCTGCCGCGGCTGAGCCTGCTCTTCCTGATCGTGGGCGGTATGGCGCTGGTCATGGTGACGGGCGCGGTGGTGGTCTCGTCCCACATCACCACGCTGCGGGCGGCCAACCTTATGTCGAGCTTCATCCTGCTGCCAGCGGCGCTCGTGGTGCAGCTATCCGCCGTGCTGATCATCAACGGCCGCTGGGGCGAGCTGTGGCTGGTGGCAGCCGCCCTGATGGCGCTGGCCGCCCTGCTCATCCGCGTCGGCATGGCCACCTTCAGCCGCGAGGAGATCCTCTCACGCGAGCAGACCCAGGGCAGTCTTAATTTCAGATTGCAGATTGCAGATTTTAGATTAGGGCGCAGCCAATCTGCAATCTCCAATCTGCAATCTGCAATCGCGCTGATAGCGCGCCGCGAGCTGCGCGAGGTGCTGAGCGACTGGCGCGTGCTCATCCCGCTGGGCGTGCTGACGGTGGCCCTGCCCGCCGGCCTGGTGGCCGGGACGTCCTTCGCCCTCACCTTCATCCAGGACCCGACGCTGCTGGGGCGGCTGGTGCCCTTCGCCGCGCTGCTGGTGGGCTTCGTGCCGGCGAGCTTCGCCCTGATCACCGCGATCGAGTCGTTTGTGGGCGAGCGCGAGCGCAATAGCCTCGAGTCGCTGCTCTCAATGCCGATCTCCGACCGCAGCCTCTACGCGGGCAAGCTGCTCTCGGCGCTGCTGGTGCCGCTGGGCGGCAGCCTGCTGGCCATGCTGGTCTTCCTGAATCTCATCCGGCTCATCTTTCCCTCCCTCTACTTCTTCGCGATGACCCCCGGCCTCGTGCTCCAGGTCGCGCTCATGATCTGTGTGATCACCCTGCTGCTGGTCTCCGGCGCGGTGGTGATCTCCAGCCACACCGGCAGCATCCGCGCGGCGACGCTGCTGGCCTCGGCGGTGCTGGTGCCCACGGCGGTGACCATCCAGCTCCAGGCGCTGCTCTTCATCGCCCAGCGCTTCGACCTGATCTGGTATGTGATGGCGGCCCTGGCGGTGATCGCCGTGGCGCTGATCCGCAGCGGGATGGCGAGCTTCAACCGCGAGGAGATCCTCTCGCGCGAGCACGAAGAGCTGAGCCTGCGCCAGGTGCTCCACACCTACCTCGCCTTCTACCGCGAGCACCGGCCGGCCGGGACGCGGCCGAGCGAGTATGCGGGGCTGCCCTTCTCGGCGCGGCGCTTCTACAGCCGCGAGCTGCCGGCCCTGCTCTACGAGCTGCGCCTGCCCCTGGCCTGCGCGGCGCTCGCTGCCCTCGGCGGGCTGCTGCTCGGCGGCGCCCTCGGCGAGCGCTACCGGATCGCGGCCTTCGAGCAGGCCCTGGCCGGGCTGGGCCAGGCGCCCCAGCCCTCGCCGGGGCTGGCCCTGTTCGTCTTCGCCAACAACATCCGCGTGTCGATCCTCTCGAATATCTTCTCGGCGCTCAGCTTCGGGATCTTCGCATTCCTGGTGCCGGCCGTGGCCTTCGGCCAGATCGGCTTCATCGCCAGCACGCTGGCCGCGCGCGGCGGCAGCTGGCTGGCCCTCGACGCCGATAGCCCGCTCCAGTTTGTGCTGGCCTACGTGCTGCCCCACGGCATCGTCGAGCTGCCGACCTTCATCCTCAGCGCGGCCCTCGGCCTGCGCATCGGCGCGGCCCTGCTGGCCCCGCCGCCCGGCTTCTCCGCCGGCCAGAACCTGCTCTGGGCGCTCGCCGCCTTCGCCAAGACCTGGCTGCTCGTCCTGCTGCCCCTCATCGCCCTCGGCTCACTGATCGAGGGGATGATCACGCCGCTGATTATCACCGGGCTCTATGGATTGTAGTTTATAATGACGGCAGAATATGCTAGTGGCCTGACCCTGTGATCATCATTGGTGATACTCGTCGGGGCGCAGCATCGCGGCGCTGCTGCGCCCTTACATAGATAGATTGGCATGACCGATGCGCAACATCACCTACCGCGGGCACACGCTCACATGGGAGGAGCACAGCCAGGGCGATCACACGCTGATCTTTATCCACGGCTACTCGGCCAACCGCACGATCTGGACCCGCGAGGTGGCGCGCATGGCGGGCCACGGCCGCTGCGTCACGCTCGACCTGCCCGGCCACTACCCGGCCAGCGCCCCGCCCGGCTACCGCGCGCTCTGCCAGGACGATCTGCTCGACCTGGAGATCAACGCGATCCGCGAGATCGCCGGAGGCGGGCGAGTCACCATGGTCGGCCACTCCACCGGCGGCATGGTGGCCCTGGCGGCGGCGGCCATGCTCCCCGAGGTTGTGTCGCGCGTAATCGCGATCTCCCCGGTGGTCTGGGGGCCGCTGGCCGGCTTCCTCGGGCTCTACCAGCGCCAGATGCGCATTCCCGGCGGCTACCCGCTCTACTGGCTGAACTACCGGCTCACCCAGCTGCTGCCCGGCTACCTGCGCTGGGGCATCGGCCAGTTCTACAGCGGGGACCCGGCGGCCTACGCGCGCAACCCCGTCGCCGCCGCCGCCATGCCCACCTGGTACCCAGACTACCGCCGCTCACAGATCGGCAACTTCGCCACCCTGCTGGGCGCCCTGGCCGGCTGCGACATCCGCCCGCTGGCCGCGCAGGTCGCCTGCCCGTCCCTGGTCGTCGCCGGCGCGCGCGACCCGGTCGTGCCGATCGCGCAGTCGCGCTGGCTGGCGCAGCACCTGCCCCGCGCCACCCTGCTAGAGATCCCGACATCCGGCCACCTGCCGCACTGGGAGGCGGCAGAGCAGGTTGACGCGGCGGTGGATGGGTGGCTTACGGATTGCAGATTGTAGATTGCAGATTGCAGATTGTACGAAGCAGAACCCAATCTGCAATCTGCAATCTGCAATCTGCAATCAGGTGGCGGGGCTGCGGTCCAGCTCATCTAAGATGGGGTAGCGCTGCGCCGCGCTCGGCACGCGCACGTAAAAATCGCGGAAGTGGCACACCACCGTCTGCCCCCCGCCCGCGACAACCCCCAGGTCAAGCCGGCTGCGCGAGAAGCGGCTGATACGACACTGGCCGGACAGCTGGCCATTGACATAGAACCAGTGATCCTCATTGATCGCCAGGATCGCGAGCTTATTCACGCCGCCGGGGATGATCGCCGGGGCCGGGGTGCGGCTCAGATAGACATGGAACGCGGTGCTATCGAAGGTCTGAAAGACCGCCGCCATACGGGACTGATCGCGGATGCGGAAGATCGCCATGCAGTTGTCGCCGATCTCCTCAAAGAGCAGGGCATAGCCGCCATCGTGTATCTCGCCGCAGACAATCTGGGCGCGCACGCTCAGGTAATAGATCGGCGGCGCAAAGCACGACGAGTCCCCGCCCATAAAGATCGTGTCGTGGAAGCGGTTGTGCGCCGTCAGCACAAACTGGCCGTCCTGCATCGCACGCTCGATCCGGCTGACCCCATCGTCCTTATACCCAAGCCCCCAGTTATGATGATTGCTCTGGAATGTCTCTGCGAAGGCAACTGTCCAGCTCTGCTCGATCTCGGCGATGGTCGGTGGCACGGCTGATGTGGCGATGGGGCTGGTGATTTTATACTCACGATACTGGAGCATCGTGAATGCCTCTAGAACATCGGGCGGCGTGCCGTAGCGCACCCAAGCCGGGCTGATCGCATAGAGCAGGAGATCGGCCTCCATCTTCATCAGGCCGAGGGCGCGGGCCAGGCGGATGACAATCTCCGGCGAGAGGGGCCGGTGGCTGCCGGAGAACCACCCGGTGATCGTCCGCCGCGACACGCCCACCGCTCGTGCCAGATCGTCGTAGGTGCGGATCTCGTGGTACAGGCCCAGGGCGAAGAAGAAGTGCAGCAGCCGGTCGAAGGCCAGGTCGTGCTTTAAGCTATCTGGCGCATTGCTCAAAAGTGCAACCCTCGCGCTCGTGTGCGTGCTATGGTCGTAGAAGCGATTATCGCATGCGCTCGCAGGTGGGTCAACGGGTGGCATGCGGATCGCCGCATATCACCCCCACATCCATCGAAGGAGCACCGCGATGCGTCATCCCCCCCGAATCCCCGCGCCCTCCGCCCGCGCCCTGTCCGATGATCCTGGTAGCGGCACTGGCGGCAGCGCCCGCGCCTGCGCCCGCCTCTCGCTGCTGATCGCGCTGCTGCTGCCGCTGCTGCTCGCAGCGCCCCCCGCGCCGACCAGGGCCAGCGAGCCGGGGGGGCCGCTCTCCACCCTCTCGGATGTTGGCTTCTACCCGCTCGTCGCCTCTGGCAAGACCGATATTGCGGTCGCCGCCTGCGCCGATGTGGCGAACTTCCAGCTTCGCTCCGAGCAGGCCGGCGTCTTCCTCAGCCAGATCTTTCTACGCGCCATCAAGTGTCCGGTTGGCGTGTCCGGCTCCTGGCGGGCCGTGACCGGGGCGGTGCCGGGCGAGTGCTTCACGATCTATGCCTTCGCCACCGAGACACCGCTCGCAGAGGCGGATTTCATGGCCCGTGCGGCGCGCTACTCCGTGTGCGTCACTGGCCTCGGCGCGATCTCGACCCCGCAGCGGCAGACGGTCAGCGCGCCGGCTGGGGTGATCGATGCCCCGGCGAGTGGGGCGTCGATCCAGGGCACCGTCACCGTGAGCGGGTGGGCGATCGACGCTGCGGCGTGGGGCGGGACAGACATCGATCAGGTGCAGATCTACAGCGGTGCGACGCTGCTCGGCGCGGCGAGCTACGGCCAGGCCCGCGCCGACGTGGCCGCAGCCTACAGCGACTCGCGCTACACCGGCGCGGGCTACAGCTATACGCTCGATACAAAGCGGATAACTAACGGCCCGGCCACGCTCCAGGTGCGCTACCACAGCACCGTCACCGGCCAGTGGAGCAGCATGAGCCGGGCGGTGACAATCGCCAACCCGGTGCCTGTCACGCCGATCGTGCAGCCCCCGCCGCCGCCGACGCCGGTCACAGGGAACTGGAAGGTCCCCTACTACCGGCAGGGCGACCCGCAGTGGAGCGGCAATCGGATCGGCGCATGTGCTAACACGATCGGCAATGTGGGCTGCGCGCTCACCTCGCTGGCCATGATCTTCCAGTTCTACGGGGCCAACCAGAACCCGGGGACGCTCAATACCTGCATGGGCGGCGATGCCTGTCGGATGCACTGGTATAGCTCTACTCTAGGAACCTGTAGCGGCAATAAGGTCGCATTTCGGGATTGGCCGGTCTTTAGCTCGCAAACTGCACTCTACGCGCGCCTCGACCAGGAGCTGCAGACTCGGCCAGTGATCATGGAGCTGCACAACAGCGCCACAGGCAACTCGCACTTCATCGTGGTGCTCGGCGGCAGCGGGGGCAACCCGAGCAACTATCGGGTGAATGACCCTGGCCTACGGAGCGGTGCGAACAACAAGCTCAGCGACACCCTGGCCTTCTGGTCGACATACAACAACTATGGGCTGAAGCCGTACAGCCTGCGCCTGTTCAGCGGGACGCCCGCGCTTGTGAGCGCCGATCTCCAGGCGGCACCGCCGCCGCTGGCGGCCCCACAGCCAACAGCGGGCGAGGTTGTCACCGGCGCACTCGATATCTACACCATCATCGACTCGACGGTGACGCTAGAGCTCGCCGCGCAGAGCAGCGCCGGCACGGTGACTGATATGCGGGTCTGGACTGCCCAGCAGCCGAGCGATGTCTGGCAGCCGTTCTCGCAGTACGTTCAGGGGTCGCTCGACACGGCCTTCTACGTGCAGTTCCGCGACGCGGCGGGCAATCTTTCGGCGACAATCAAGGCTGGCGTTCCGGTGGCATTATCAGCAGACATCCAGGCGGATATGCAGAAGGTGTATCTGCCGCTGGCCGTCCGGTAGATTTAATCTCTCACCGCGCAGCTTGGGTCGAATGTGAAGGCGTACCGCGATGCGCGCGACGGGGAGACCACGGCGAGTAAATACTGTATGCACTGCGGCAACGCCCTCAACCTCGGCGGCCGGTTCTGCGAGCGCTGCGGCAACCCGATCAGCTCAGAATAAGCCCCCTCGCACACAATCTTGCCGCCAGCCCGATGGCCGACAGCGCGCGCTGTCGGCCATCGGGCTGCACCCTGGAGCGTATCTACGCCCCAGCCGCCACGCCTCCAGGCTGAGCAACGGTGGTCTGCTCGCCGGCGCCGACCCGCACCCGCAGGCCGAGGTGGAAGCGCGGGCGGTAGGGGTCGCCGGCCAGGCTATCGTCGGGCGCTGCGGTCGGTATCTCAGTTCCTGTCATATCCTCACCAGAAGTAGCATTCGGGTGGAGCGACAAGCCGCCCAGCCCAGCCCATGATGATCGCCTAGCCCAGCAGCTCGCGCACGGCATCCTCCAGGTTGGGCGGCGGCCCAGGCTCGGCCGGCAGCGCGAGCTGGCTGAGCAGAGCCTCGGCGCGGTCGCGGATCTCCTGGGTGGCCGCCGGGTGCGCGCGGGCCAGGCCGGCCAGCCCGGCGGCGCGGGGCGGGTCGCCCTCGGCCAGCCCGGCGGCCATGGCCACCAGCACGCCCAGGATGCGCGGCGCGGCCCGCGTCTGCCAGGCCGCCTCCAGCGCCCTGCGGAACGACTCTGCCGCGCGCTCGGGCTCGCCCTGGGCCAGGGCGTTCGAGCCAATATCGCTGAGCGTCGCGACGATCCCGGCCTGGTTGCCGATCGCCTGGAAGAGGGCCAGCGCCTCGCGGTAGAACCAGCTGGCCTCGGCGTAGTCGGCCATGGCCGCCGCAGTCGCCCCCAGATCGCGCAGGCAGAGCGCGATCCCGCGCGAGTCGCCGAAGGCCTGGCGGATGGCCAGCGCCTCCTGGAAGCAGCGCCGGGCCTCGCGGTGGGCGCCGGTGAGCTGGGCAACCCGGCCCAGGCTGATCAGCGGGAAGGCCATGCCCCAGCGGTTGCCCAGCTCGCGCTCGATCGCCAGGCTCGCCTCAGAGTAGCGCCGGGCCTCGGCGTAGTCGCCGACCAGGGCGGCGATCTGGCCGAAGATGGTCAGCGCCACCGCCGCGCCGTGGCGCAGGCCGGCGGCCTGGCTGACCCGCAGGGCCTCGGCGACGGTCTGCTCGGCCTCGGCGTAGTCGCCGCTGTAGTAGGCCAGGGCGGCCAGGTAGTTGAGCGGGAGCGCCAGCTCGCCCTCAACGCCGAGCGGCCGCAGCGCGGCCAGGCTCTGGCGCAGCATGGCGCGGGCCTCGGCCTGCCGGCCGATCTGGAAGCTGCACCAGCCCTGGTAGGCCAGCAGCCTGCCCCAGACCAGCCGCTCGGCCGGGCCGGGCGCGTCGGCGAGCGCCCCCGCCGCGCGGGCGAAGGCATCGCCGCCCTCGCGGAACCAGCTGCGCATCTCGCAGAAGAAGAAGAGCGCCTCGGCCGCCCGGCCGATCAGGTCGGCCATGCGCCGATCCGCCGCGTAGCGCCAGGCCGCGCGGATATGCTCGATCTCACGGAGGATCGCCTCGGCGGCCGCCTGCTGGCTGGCCCCGCGCAGCTCGGCCCCGCGCGCGGCCAGCGTGCCGAGGTAGTAGCGCGTGTGCCGCTCCTCGACGGCGGCCCGCTCCGCGCCCGCGCCAAGCTGCTCGGCGGCATACTGGCGCACCGGCTCAAGCAGCTCATAGCGCCCGGCGCTCTGGCGCACCAGCGAGTTGTCGACCAGCTCGGCCAGCAGGGGCAGGCCGGCGTCGGCCACCTGCGCCGCCGCCTCGCGCGCGAAGCTGGCCGGGAAGACCGCCAGCTGCTGGAGCGCGCGCCGCTCGGCCTGGCCGAGCAGCTCCCAGGAGTGGTCGAAGACCGCGCGCAGGCTGCGGTGGCGCTCGGGCAGATCCCGCCGCGAGCTCTGGAGAAACTCCAGGCTCGCCGCGATCCCGTCGGCGATCTCCTCCACCGGCATGAGCCGGGCCAGGCGGGCGGCCAGGTCGATCGCCAGGGGCAGCCCGGAGACCAGCCGGCAGATCCGGGCCGCCGCCGCCGCCGCCACGCCCGTCCAGGCCAGGCGCGGGTTGACGGCGCGGGCGGTCTGGCGGAACAGCTCGATCGCCGGGTAGCCCTCCAACATCACCCGCGACTCGGCCAGCGGGCCGCTGGGGAAGGCCAGCCCCTCAAGCTCCACGATCTGCTCGCCGCCCAGGTTCAGGCGGCGGCGCGAAGTGACCATAATCGCGAGCGACGACGCCTGCTCCAGCAGCTCGACGACGAAGCCGGCGACCGGGAGGTGCTCGCAGTTGTCGAGCACGAGCAGCAGGGCCTTCTCGCGCAGGTGCCGGGCGAGCTGGGCCATGGGCGGCTCGGGGCCGGCGAAGGTGAAGCCGAGGGCCTCGGCGACGCGGGCGGCCAGGATCGGCCCGGCGCTCTCGTCCGTCGGGCCGGCCAGCACGGGCGCCAGCCCGACGAAGGCCAGGCCGTCGGCGAAGGCCGCGCCGCGCCGGCTGGCGGCCAGCAGCTGCTGGGCCACATGCAGGGCCAGGCAGGTCTTGCCGACCCCGCCGGGGCCGATGATGCTGAGCAGGCGGCAGCCGGGCGCGCCCAGGCAGGCGAGGGCCTGCGCGGCCTCCGCATCGCGCCCAAGCAGCGTGGTCAGCGGCGCGGGGATGGTGGAGATCGGGCGGTGCTGCGCCGGCGCGGCCCGCTCGATCACCAGCTCGCCGTCGAGGATGCGCCGGTGCAGCGCCTCGGTGGCCTCGTCTGGGTCGACGCCCAGCTCCTCGCGAAGGATGCGCTGGCAGGCGGCGTACTGGGCCAGGGCCGCGCCGCGCTGCCCGTCGAGGGCCAGCAGCAGCATGAGCTGGCGGTGGGCCTCCTCGCGGGTCGGGTCGAGGGCCAGCAGCCGGGCGAGCAGGTCGGCCCCCTCCAGGTATTCGCCCTGGTGGCCGGCGTGCGAGGCCAGCCGCAGCAGCGCGCCCATGGCCAGCTGGCGCAGGCGCTCGCGCTCGGCGGTGGCCCAGGTGTCGAACTCGGGCGCGTCGGCGAGCGCGAAGCCGGCCAGGAACTCACCCCCGTAGCGGCCGACCGCCGCGCGCAGGTGGGCGGCCCCGTCGCTCGCCGAGAGCGTCCGCTCGCCGGCCAGGATGGCCCGCTCAAAGAGCCGACAGTCGACGGCGACGCCCGCGTCGGCGCTGAGGGCGACGCTCTGGCGGCCGATCTCCAGCCAGGGGCCGACCAGGCGGCGCAGGTTCGAGAGCACATCGCGCAGGTTGCGGCCCGCCCGGTCGCGGGGCGCATCCGGCCAGAGCAGGCCGGCCAGCGACTCGCGGGCGTGCGGGCGGCCGGTGGCCGCAAGGTAGTAGAGCAGGGCCGCCGCCTTGCCCGAGACGAAGCCGCGCACGGGGGCCTCGTCCAGCATCACTGCCGGGCTGCCCAGCAGGTTGATCGAGAGCATGGCGACGGGTCTCCATTCATGCAGGCACCCAGGCACTTCAGTATAGCGCGATTTGTGCCGCCGACGCCCTCTCGTCGTTCTCTCGTCGCTCTCTCGTCGCCCGCGCGGTAGGCTTGGCCAGTCACGCGGTTAGACAGGAGATCCCCAATGCAGAGATATATGCCGCTCATCGCCCTGCTCGCCCTGCTCGCCCTGCCGCTCGGCCTCTCGCGGCCCATTCCCGCTCAGGCCCAGACGGTCGACGGGCTGGTTGGCTACTGGCCCTTCGAGCGCGGCAGCGCCGAGGCCGACCGCTCAGGCAGCGGCAACACCATGACCTTCGCCGACGGGATGGGCCTGACCAGCGTGGTCGCCCCGACCCGCTCGGCGAGCACCACGGCGCTGCTCTCGGTTCCGGCCGCAAATAGCTACGCGACGGCCCCCGGCACGAACATCGACGGCCTCCAGCAGTTCACGATCGCCTTCTGGCTGCGCGCAAACACGCTGACGCAGGGGCCAATCGACCTGGTGGCGATCAACAATAAGGCCAGCGTCAGCTTTGGCCGAGACCTGGGGTCGGGGGACTATTTTGAGTTCCTGACCTATGCCAGCAACACCTCGCGGGCCATCTTCTTCCGCGGCATCCAGCCCGGCGCCTATTACCACGTCGCGGCCACCTACGGCCCGAATGGCATGGCGGCGTACGTCAACGGCCAGCTGCTTAATAGCTTCGACGGCTCCCCCGCCCTGCTGCAAGGCGCCGGCGTCAGCGTCAGCAGCGCGACCGCGCCGCTGGATGGCAGCATCGACGATCTGCGGATCTACGATCACGCCCTATCACCCAGCGAGATTGGCGCCCTGATCTTCAGCTGCGACGGTGTGAGCGAGATCCCGGGCGCCGAGTGCAACGCACTGCTCGATTTTTTTCTCCAGGCCGCTGGCCCGCACTGGAGCAATACCACCGGCTGGCTCCAATCCAATACGCCATGCTCATGGCATGGCGTGCTCTGCGCCAACGGCCATGTCTTCGGGCTCTACTTGGGCGGCAATGGCCTGTCTGGCACAATCTCGCCAGCCCTCGGCAGCCTACCTCAGCTGGCCGTGCTCGACCTCTCGGCCAACAAGATCACTGGCCCCATCCCCTTCGAGCTCGGCGGCCTGGCCAGCCTGCAGACCCTCGACCTGCACGCGAACCAGCTCGACCAGACCATCCCTGTCACCCTGGGCGGGCTGGCGAAGCTCCAGACCCTGCGCCTGCAGAATAACCGGCTGCGCGGCGCGATCCCGCCCCAGCTCGCCGGCCTATCCCAGCACCTGACCACCCTCGACCTGAGCCACAACATGCTCACGGCGAGCGACCCGGCCCTGCTGAGCTTCCTCAGCGCCCTCCAGCCGGCCTGGGCCGGCACCCAGACCGTGCCGCCGACGGGCCTCCAGGCCAGGGCGCTGTCCGCCACCAGCGTGGCCCTGAGCTGGCAGCCGATCACCTACAGCGGCGACGGCGGCTACTACGATGTGCTGGCCATGCCCACGTCGGGCGGGGCGTTCAGCTCGGCGGGCCACACCGCCGACAAGAGCGCCACCAGCTTCACCGTGACCGGCCTGACCCTCGGCCAGAGCTACACCTTCACGCTGCGCAGCTTCACGCCCAAGCATGGCGAGCAGCAGAGCGACCTGCTCAGCGACGCCAGCGACCTGGTGAGCGCCACGCCCAGCGACGCCCCGGCCACGATCACGATTGTGCTCGACACCCAGCCCGACAGCCGAACCAACTTCCGCTTCGGCGGGAGCCTGGGCAGCTTCAAGCTCGACGACATCACCCCGCAGGACAGCGACCCCTTCAGCAGCAGCAAGAGCTTCAGCGTGCCGGGGGGCACCTACACGGTGACGGAGCAGCTGTCGGCGGCCTGGTCGAACGCCAACATCTTCTGCAGCCCGCCGCAGGGCAGCATCGCCGACCTGGCCCAGAACCAGATCCTGATCAACGCCGCCGCCGGGGCGAACATCAGCTGCACCTTCGTCACCCAGCGCAACGGCGAGATCGTGGCCGGGGCCTACGACGACCATAACCACAACGGTCAGCGCGACCGGGGCGACGCGTGGCTGGCCGGCTGGCAGATGCAGATCACCAGCCTGCGCACGCTCCAGACCCAGACCCAGACGACCAATGGCGAGGGCCGGGCCTTCTTCCGCAACCTGCCCCCCGGCGACTACCAGGTCTGCGAGACGCTGATGGCCGGCTGGGCCAACGTCACCCCGGCCGGCAGCGGCCAGCCCTGCTACCAGGTGACGGTCGAGCCGGGCCAGGCGGTCTGGGCGCGATTCGGCAACATCCAGGGCGCCGTCGCGGCCGCGGCTGCGGTGGCCGAGGTCATCCCGGTCTCCCTGCACACGGCCGCCCCCGCCGAGGACATCATCATCTGCCCGCTGCCGGCCACCGACGATGCGGGCAACCCGCTTGCGGCCGAGACGGACCCATGGGAGGCTCAAGAGGCGGCGCAGGGCGGCTTCACGGTGTTCCTGCCGATTGTGGTGCGGTAGGCAGCGGCGGGAGAGGGCCAGGGAGG
>NZ_JAIEWN010000005.1:157103-170614 GCF_019599295.1 Oscillochloris sp. ZM17-4
GTAACCGGCGACTCACTATTCACCCTCCCAGCGCCACGCGCCGGAGAGGGCGAGCGTCCCATAGCGCTCGCGGGAGCCATCGCCATGCACCACCAGGCTGTAGAGCCGGTCGTGCATATCGTAGGTGTGCATCTGCGTCGAGTCGACCACAGCGGCGCTCAGGCTGTAGCGCCCGGTCAGCAGGGGCAGGTTGGCGACGGTGTACTCGACGACGCCCGCGCCGCTGACCCGGCCGATCCGCAGCTCCTCGAAGCCGGAGTTCGGCCCGCTGAGCCAGATCCCGTTGTCCATATAGAAGCCGACCCCGAAGACCGGGGCGTCGATCGGCTGGTGGGCCGTGTAGTGGATGCGGACGGTCAGCGGCTCGTGGGTGCGGAAGGTGGCCTGCTCCTCGCCGGCGCGGTCGAGCAGCTGCACGCGGGTGATCTCGATCTCGCGGGTGCCGCGGCGGAAGGGGTTGTTGCCGCCATCGGGCGGCATGTCGGCGGGGCGCTCGGCGGCGAGCCGCTCCTGCTCCTGGCGGTTCACATCGGCCAGGTAGGCGTCGATCACCTCGCTGGCCTCGCCGCTGGCCTTCATCTGGCCGTGGTCGAGCCAGACAGCCACATCGCAGAGCGAGCGCACCACCTCCAGGGCGTGCGAGACGAAGATGATCGTCTTGCCGGCCCGGCGGAAGCCGTAGATGCGCTCCATACACTTGCGCTGGAAGGCCTCGTCGCCGACGGCCAGCACCTCATCGGTGATCAGGATGTCGGGGTCGACGGCGGTGGCCACGGCGAAGGCCAGGCGGGTGTACATGCCCGACGAGTAGTGCTTGATCTCGGTGTCGATAAAGTCGCCGATATCGGCGAAGGAGGCGATCTCGGGCAGCTTGGCGGCCATCTCGGCGCGGCCGAGGCCCATCAGCGAGCCGTAGAGGAAGACGTTCTCACGGCCGGAGAGCTCGGGGTGGAAGCCGCTGCCCAGCTCGAGCAGGGCGGCGATCCGGCCCTGGGCGCGGATGCGGCCGGAGGTCGGCTCCAGGATGCGCGTCATCAGCTTGAGGATGGTGCTCTTGCCGGCGCCGTTGTGGCCCACCAGCCCCAGGCTCTGGCCCGGCTCCACGACAAAGCTCACATCGCGCACGGCCCAGAACTCCTCGCCGGACGGGCGGCGGTTGAACACCCCGGCCACCCGCTCCTGGATGGTGTCGCGCCGCTCCTTGTGCAGGATGAAGCGCTTGCTGACGGACTCAAACTCAATGACTGTCATAAGGGTACAGGGTACAGGGTACAGGGTACAGGGTAGAACATATAAACAGCCTCCGTAACATTCTGATGATTAATACGGTTCAAGAAGTGAGCTATCGAGATCGTACCGTACGTTGCAAGCCATTGGAGCTATGATGACGCCTATTTCATCGCACCGTGAACTATTTGTCTGGCAGAAGAGCATGAACCTCGCCGAACATATCTACGGGCTGGTCGCCCGCTTTCCTCGTCACGAGCAGTATGCGCTCATATCGCAGGTGTCGCGGGCCGCAGTATCTGTGCCGGCAAATATCGCCGAAGGCTATTACCGCACCACGCCTCGTGAATACAGCCGGTTCCTGGCAATTGCCCAAGGATCACTCATGGAGCTTGAAACGCTTCTGTCGCTTGCAAACCGATTCCGTTATGTTGATGATGCTACCGCAGCGCCAGCATTCGCCCTGATCACTGAGATCAGCAAGATGCTCACATCCCTCCGAAAAAATCTGCCATCCTAAGTCTGTCGCTGTCCCCTGTCCCCGCACGGCCACGTCCGGCCGGCGGGCGATGGCCTGGGCCACGGCATCCTCGCCCGTGCGGGCGGTGATCACCCGGCACCCGGAGCGGGCGAGCAGCTCGGCGTTGAGCGCCAGGCTCGGCTCGTCATCGTCGGCGATCAGCACGAGGGGCGGCGTGGCCCACGCGGGGGAGACGGCCTCAGGCATGTCGGTCACCGCCAGGGCCGTGTGCTCGTCCGCCGACCAGGGCAGGCTGACGGTGAAGCGGCTGCCCTGGCCGAGGGCGCTCTCCAGGCGGATGTCGCCGCCGTGGAGCGCCACCAGGCGGCGGACGAGCGCGAGCCCCAGCCCGCTCCCGCCATACTGCCGCGCCAGCCGCGTGTCTGCCTGGACGAACGGCTCGAAGATCCGCTCCTGATCCGCCGGCGCGATGCCGATGCCACTGTCCCACACGCTGAACTGGATGTGCTGGCGCGCGGCGTCGGCGCTCACCTCCAGGTCGACCTGCCCGCCCTCGGGGGTGAACTTCACCGCGTTGCTCAGCAGGTTGACCAGGATCTGGGTGAGCCGACGATCGTCGGCGCGCAGCTCGACCAGCCCCGGCGCGACGGTCTGGCGCAGGGTGATCTGCTTCGCCTGGGCGCTTGACTCGATGAACTGCACGGCGATCTGGCAGACCAGGCTGACGCTGACCGGCTGGAGATCGAGCGTCTCGCGGCCCACGGCGATGCGCGACAGGTCGAGGATATCGGAGAGCAGCGCGAGCAGGTGGTGCCCGCTCTGCGCGAGGGTGGCCAGCGCCTGGCGCTGCGCTGCTGTGAGGGGGCCGTAGATCTCCTCGGACAGCGCCTCGGCGATACTCAGGACAATGCTCAGCGGCGTGCGCAGCTCGTGGCTCATCATGGCCAGGAACTCGTCTTTCAGCCGCAGGGCGCGCTCCAGGTCGCTGTTCGTGCTGCGCAGGTGCTCCTCGCTCGCCCGTAGATCGTCCGTCCGCTCCGCCACGCGATGCTCAAGGGTGGCGTTCAGATCGCGCACGGCCTGCTCAGCCCGCACCCGCGCGCTGACATCGCTGATCACCGTGCGCTGGCCGACCGCCTCGCCGCGCTCCTCCGGCGGGATGGTGGTCTCCAGCCGCGCCCAGAAGACGCTCTGATCTGCGCGCAGCATGCGCAGCTCACACACGTGCGGCCCGCCCGCCGTCGCCAGCCGCTTGCGGTAGCGGTAGTAGATCTCCTGATCGTCAGGGAGGACAAACTGGGCGAGCGGATGCCGGATCATGGCCTCCCGCGGCACACCGAGCGCGCTCACCGCCGTCAGGTTCGCCTCCTGGATGATCCCCTGGGCGCTCAGGGTGAAGTAGCTGATCGGGGCCAGGTCGTAGAGGGCGAAGTAGCGGGCGCGCGCGATCTCCAGCTCCTCCTGGGCGCGGCGCAGCTCCTCGTTCTGCATCTCCAGCTCGATCTGATGCACGCGCAGCTCGTGGAGCAGGCGCGCGCCCTCCTCGGGCGAGCGGGCGATCTGCTCGGCGCCCTCCCGGACCATCGCCTCGGCCCGCTGGCGGAGGGCCGGATCGCTATCGGTCTGGGGGGGGATTGTGCGCTCATCCCTGCTGCGCTCCATAGGCGATGGTCCCTATTATTCGCAATACCGCATAAGTCACGCTGTGCGCCGCCGGGGGGCTGAAGCCCCATGTGCATGAGGTTAATGGCTTTCGTGTAGTAGGGCCGAAGCATTCGCACCGGATGAATCTGCGTGTCGCACATGCGTGAGGTGCGAATGCTTCGGCCCTACGGTTCCCCCGGTGGGGATGGGCCGCACCGGCGCTACTGCCTTCATTCGGTCTGGCGCGCCTGCTCGTTCTTTCTGCGCTCGGTGATATCGTGAAAGATCATGATCAGGCTCGGCTCGGCCTCGCCCTCAAGCTGCTCGGCGGAGAGGAGCGTCCAGCGCCGCCCGCCGGAGGACTGCAGGGTCTCCAGCTCCATGTCGCGCACGGCTCCATCCTGCTGGAGCCGTTCGCGCACGCGCTGCCAGTCGGCCGGGTCGGCGAAGACCCTGAGGTCGTGCAGGCTGCGCCCGATGATCTGCTGCCGGCTGGAGCCGAACAGGGCCTCCCAGCTGGCGTTGATATCGAGGACGACCCCATCGGACTGCTGGCAGACGACGAGCCCGTCGGGGATCGCCCGGAATGCCTTGGCGAACTTGGCCTCGCTGCTGCGCAGGGCCAGCTCGAAGAGCTTACGCTGGGAGATATCGACGAAGGTGAGCACGGCGCCCTCGATCATATGCTCCAGGGTGCGGTAGGGCCGGATGCTCATCAGATACCAGGTGCCCAAGCGGGTCTGCACCTCGGCGTCCTTGGGCACCAGGGTGTCGTGCACCTCGCGCACATCCTCAACCAGGCGGCTGTAGCCCACCAGGTTCGAGGCGATATCGCCCACCGGCCGGCCGACATCGGGCTTGATCAGGTTGATCACATGGGTGATCGCCGGCGTGAAGCGCGAGATGCGCAGATCCATATCTACAAAAAGCGTGCCAACCCCGGTGCCGGCCAGCAGGTTGTTCATGTCGTTGTTGGCCCGCGAGAGGTCGAAGACCTTATTCTGCAGCTCGGCGTTCACCGTGGACAGCTCCTCGTTGACCGACTGGAGCTCCTCCTTCGAGGTCTCCAGCTCCTCGTTGGTCGACTGGAGCTCCTCGTTGAGCGACTGGAGCTCCTCGTTGGCCGACATGAGCTCCTCGTTCGCGGTCTCCATCTCCTCTAGGGTGGTCTGGAGGTACTCCTCCTTGGCCCGCAGCTCGTGCTCAAGGGCGGCGATGCGCCGCTCGCTATCGGAGCCAGGCGACTCGGCGCCCTCAGCCTCCTGGGGCGGGCTGATGTCGGTCGGCAGCGCCTCCTCAATAACGACCAGGAACGCGTCGATCACAGACGCGCCAGCGGTGATAGCCGTCGCCGGCCGCACCGTCAGGTTGACCGTGGTGAATGAGCCGTTCGTGCGCACCCGCAGCCCGGCGTAGCGCACCGGCTCGCGCTCGGAGACCGCGCGGTGCAGGGCGGTGGTCAGCTCGCGCCGCAGCCCCTCGCGGGCCATCGACAGCATATTCATGCCGGCGTCGCCGGGGGCGGGCTCAAGGTAGCTGCCGCTGCGCCCGACGATGTGCAGGATCTCGCCCCGGCTGTTGACCAGGATGCCGACCGGGTCGTAGTGGGCCAGCAGGGAGCGCTCGGTGATGCTGCGCAGGTCGACCTTCGCGGCGGTCTGGCTGGCCCCGCGCCTGAGCTGCGGCGCAGCATCGCCCGCGGCCAAGATCGGGACGAAGTCGCTCAGCGCCGGGCGGGCCGTGCCTGGGGAGCCCTCCTGGCGCATGTAGAGCTTCCACTTGCGGTCCAGCGCGGAGAAGAGCGTCATAAACTCGCCGATCGTCTCGGATGTGCCCAGGAAGAGCACGCCGGACGGGGCCAGGGCGTAGTGGAACAGCGGGATGAGCTTGCGCTGCAGGTCCGCGTTCATATAGATCAGCAGGTTGCGGCAGCTGATCAGGTTCAGCTTCGAGAAGGGCGGGTCCTTGATCACATCCTGCACCGAGAAGATCAGCAGATCGCGGATGGTCTTATGGACGCGGTAGCCGCTGCCGTCGGGGATCTGGACAAAGGCCCGCATGCAAGACGTTCCGTCACACCCTGCGCCATCACTGAGACACTGAAGGATGCGCGCACGGATCTGTGTCTCAGCACCTCAGTGTCTCAGCGCCTCAGGGATGGCGCCTCAGTGATCTACCCGCCGCCCATAAGCAGATCAGCGACCACGCGATGAGAGACAGCGCGGAAGGCCCCCCAGGCCCGCCAGCTCCCGCCGATCGCGCGGTCCTGACGGTCGTCCAGCCCCTCAAGAAAGCTCGCCAGATCATAGAGATCGGCCACCGTCGCCTCGCCGAAGGCCTCGACCCGCTCCTCGGGGTCCTGCACCACCAGCTCGCCGCCGATCTCGTCGAGCAGGAAGGCGAAGGACAGGAAGGCATAGGCGTCGGGCGGGGTCTGCGGGGCGCGGTAGGCGATCAGGGCCAGGAAGCGCCGCACCTCCACATCGAGGCTTGTCTCCTCGGCCACCTCGCGCAGCAGCCCGGCCTCGATCCGCTCGCCCGGCTTCACGCCGCCCGTGAGCAGGCGCATCACCCCTGGTGGGTAGATATCCTTGCGGAAGGTCAGCAGGCGACCGCTGCGCCGCCGGATGACCATGCACACCTCGCCGATTCGGTCGCGGCTCGTCAGCGGGTCAAACACGCCGTCGGGGATATCGGCCAGCACCAGCGCCGGGCCGCCGTAGCGCGCCGCGAGCGCAACAACCTGGTCGGCGATCTCGGCGGGGAGCGCCAGATCGATCGCGCCAACCCCACCCTCTGCGGGGTCGGGAAGGCCCACGCAGCCCGGCACATCCTGGAGCCGGTAGAAGACCTGGAGCCCGAGCGCCTGGGCCTGGGCCACCATCTGGTCGGCCCCCTGGGATGGCCCTCCCACGCGCAGGATCGCGTCGCAGCGCGCCAGGATGCGCTCGGCGACCGGGTGAAAGATCTCGGTGAAGGGCGCGTCGCCCGCCCGCCGCGACCCGGCGAGGTCGGCCAGGGGCAGCGCGTACCACTCGCCGAGCACCGGCAGGTGCCCGGCCCGGAAGAGCGGCAGGGCCAAGGCCTCCATCGCCCGGACATGCGCCGTCATCTTCTGCGGGTCGTCGCCCGTCCCCGAGCGGTACGGCCCGGCGATCAGGATCATCAATGAGGGCGTGTGCATACGATTCCTTTAGGTGTCATTGTCACTAGCACCGCCAGCCGCGCATGGCGAGCACAGACAGATCACACCGCCCCGGTGTGGTTCAGGCCGGCAGCCGATCAAGCAGGCCGCGCACCAGATCAGGCGGGATGGCGGCCAGCGACTGGTGTGGGTGGTGGCTGTCGTTGCCGCCGGAGACGAGCAGCCCGTGGAGCCGGGCCTGGCCGAGCAGAAATGCCCGCATCTCGGGGCTGTGGCTCGGGTAGTAGACCTCGACCCCGTCCAGGCCGGCGGTCGCCAGGGCGGCGATATCGCCGGCGTCGGCGGGCACGGCGTAGATGCCCTTGCTGCGGCCGGGGTGGGCCAGCACGGCGAGGGAGCCCAGGTGATGGGCCACGGCGATCACCTCATCGACCCCTGGCGGGCTGTAGGCGCCGGGCAGCTCGGTGAGCAGGTAGCGCATCCCGGCCTCCTCATCGCCCTCGCCGCCGACGCGGCCGGGCAGCTCATTCTGGGCGGCCAGGGCCGTTGCCACATCGGCCACATTTGGCGTGCGTCCGAGCGCCTCCAGGCCGCCCAGCCGAAACCCGCGCCGGGGCAGGTCGGCCATCAGCCGGCGCGCGTCCTCGGCATTCCGCGAGAAGACCGCATCGCAGAGGGCCAGCAGCTCCGGCGCCTGCGGGTCGGCGCCATAGACGAGGGTGTGCCAGAGCTTACCCCCGTAGCAGCTGTCGATCTCGACGCCGGAGATCACCCGCAGGCCGTGGCGCGCGCCGGCCACCTGGAGCGCGCGCACGCTGGCTGTCGTGTTATGGTCGGCGGCGGCGATCACCGTCAGCCCGCGCGCGGATGCCGTCGCGGCCAGATCATCAGGCGCCCACGAGGAGTGGTGCGGCGTCGCCGTCGTGTGGATGTGTAGGTCGATCATCGCCTACTTCTCCACCGGGTTCCCGGCCTGCTGCCAGTCCTGAAAGCCGCCCTCAAGGGCGATCACCGTGGGGTAGCCCAGATCCATAAAGATCTGCGCGCCGCGCTGCCCCGACTCGGGGCGCGACGCGTCGCCATAGGCGATGATCGAGGAGCCAGCCGGCAAATTATTCAGGCGGGCCTCCAGATCCTGCGAGGTGATCGTCAGCGCGCCGGGAATGTGCCCGGCGGTGTAGTCGCTGCCGGCGCGCACATCGATGAACAGCGCCTCCCCGGCATCCAGCTTCGCGCGGGCCTCGGCCAGGCTGATCACTGTAACCTTCGCGCCATTCGGGTCGAGGCCGCCGTGGGCCGATGGCAGCGCCGTGCCATCCGTCGCCGCCGTCGCGCTTATCGCCGGGTGGTCAGCCGGCAGCGAGTTGGCGGTGATCGTCGTCGTCGTGCTGGGCAGATCCCGTATCGTCAGGGCAAACGTCACCAGGGCGGCCACAATCGCGATAGCGCCGAAGATCACCGCCGGCAACACCCACATTGGAAGCTCACGCCGGACATCCGGCGGCGTATCAGTTTGCTGAGCCATTGCTATTCCTTGATTGCAGATTGCAGATTGCAGGTTGCCCGCTGTACGGTGCCAACCCACAACCAGCACGCCAAAATCCGGCGTTACCTCGCAGCCATTCTACAGCATGTCGCGCAAAGCCTGAGCAAGGCCGCCGCAGGCCAATGGTATACTTGGCGGCACCCAGCATCCACCATCTACAGTTTCACGGAGAGCCCCATGTCCATTGTCACCCTCGCCCCGGACATCATCCAAGTCCAGCTACCGCTGCCCTTCGCCCTGCGCAGCGTAAACTGCTACCTGCTGCGCGACGCGGAGGGCTGGACAGTGCTCGACACCGGGCTGCACACGCCCGATGGTGAGGACGCATGGCGCTCCACGCTCGCCGAGCTCAGGATCAAGCCGCACGACATCCGCCAGATCGTGCTGACCCACTTTCACCCCGACCACTACGGCATGGCCGGATGGCTCCAGGCGCTCAGCGGGGCACCCGTCCTGATCTCCCCGCGCGATGCCGAACAGGTCGGGGAGGTCTGGGAGATTCCCGAGGGAACCGAGGACCCGACCCTGGCCCACTTCACGCGCCACGGGGTGCCGGGCGAGCTGACGGGAACCATCGTGGGGGTGGTGGAGATGCTGCGCGGGGACACGCTGCCCCACCCGAAGCTAAGCCTGATCAGTGCGGGCGAGCGGATCGCCATGGGCGGGCGGGACTTTCTGGCCATCCACGCACCCGGCCACAGCGACGGCCAGCTGATCTTCTTCTCAGAGGGTGACGGCCTGATGCTCTGCGGCGACCACGTGCTAATGAAGATCACGCCGCACATTGGCTGGTGGCCAAATAGCGAGCCGGACCCGCTCGGGCGCTACCTGGGGTCGCTGGAAGCGCTGGAGTCGCTGCCGGTGCGGCTGGCGCTGTCGGGGCACAGGGGCGTGATCGCGGACTGGCCCGGGCGGCTGCGCGAGCTACGGCTCCACCACGAGGAGCGACTGGGGGCGATGGCGGCGGCAGTCGGCGCATCGGCCAACGCCTACGAGGTGGCCACACGCACCTTCGCGATGGAGCGCTACACCCCGCACGAGATCCGCTTCGCCGTCGCCGAGACTGTCGCCCACCTAGAGCTGCTGGTGCTGCGGGGAGAGCTGCGGCACGAGGGGGATGCGCATATTCGCTACATAGCGTAGGCTCCAGAATGTCCAAATGGCTCATTGAGATGGCCAGCGAGGCTGGCCATCTCAATGAGCCATTTGATGTTTTCCCGAGCGACAGCCCTACGGCGTCGGGCTGGGGTTATCGCGCACCGGGAGGCCGCGCTCAACGATCAGCTGCATCGCCCGGTCGATCGGAATATGCACATTCCCCTCTATCGTATTGCCGTAGGTGCTGAGCAGCTCCGTGTCCCGCGCCACATACTGCCTATAGGTCGTGCCCGTATCCACCAGCGGCGCCGGGGTGAAGGGAAGGCGGCCAGCGAGAAGGATCAGCAGGGAAACCAGCACAAAAGCGATCACCAGTGCCGTCATAATACGCAGGGCGCTCGGTGGCTGCACCTGGGCCTCATAGGCGCGGAAACGGTAGTTCATTAGTGATCCCCTCCGACGTGCAGCCACTCCATATTCGGGTCGTTGAGCGGCAGAATCGAGACGCGCTGTATATTCCAGGCAAAGATCGCCAGCCAGATGCCGGTCAGGCCCACAAGCGCGGCGTAGTGCATCCAGCTAACCTGAGCGATGTTCTCGTGGAAGGCGGGCAGAACAATCCAGGAGATATCGACGACGCGCATGAGGATGATCAGCGCGGCGATGGGGGCCATCGTAGCCACGTTCTGCTTGCGGCGCCGCGAGAGGAGCAGGAAGAAGGGCAGGAAGAACTGGAACAGCATCATGATCGGCACTAGTGTGAGCCAGCCGCCGTGGGTACGGACGACGTACCAAGGCGTAAACTCAGCCACATCACCCGACCAGATGATGTTGTACTGCATGTAGGTCACATACGTCCACAGCACCGTGAAGCCCAGCAGCAGCTTCGAAATATCGTGGAAGGGCTTGATCGTCACGTGGGCCTTGAAGGTCTCGATGTCCTGAACCTGGCTGAACATCAGGACCAGGAAGGCCAGCATTATCAGGCCCGAGCTCACCATATACTGGACGCCGTACATCGACGAGAACCAGTGCGGGTCGAGTGACATTGTCCAGTCAAACGAGGCAAAGGTGATACTAATCACGAAGAGCGCCAAGCCGATACCGCTGAGCATGCGCATGCGACCTGCGACGGCCTCGTTGCCCTTGCGGTCCTGCGTGACCGACCAGGAGCGCAGCATAAAGGCCAGACCAGACCACAGCACAAAGTAGATCACCGAGCGGACGGTGAAGAACATCGGCGACATCCAGGGCACCTTATGGTAGATGCCGGGGTCGAACTCGGGACTTCCCGGCGTAACGACCGCCGGGTTGGCCCACTCGTAGAGCGGGTGCGACATCCCGATCGCACCGCTCGTGCTCGGCAATGTCGCCAGGATAATCGGGATGAACAGCAGGCCCATCACTGGCATCACCAGGGCGCCCGCCTCAAGCATACGCCGCACCGTGACGCCCCATGCGCCACCGGTGAGGTGCTGGAGCATCAGAAAGCCCAGGCTGCCTAGAGCCAGGCCCATAGTAAAGTAGAAGCCGAACAGGTAGGAGCGAAAGAACAGATCGGCGCCGACAATGAAGTAGCCAACCAGAAGTAGCGCGATACCGATCACCGCCGCGCCAATGCCAATCGTCTGCAACCGGCTAAGCTGCGGAACCCTGGTAGGTGCAAGAGAAGTAGTTGCCATGCGAGAGCCTTCTAGTGCGCCAGCGCGGCTGACGCCGGGAGATTACCTATTATCTGCCGAGCTGCGCACGCGCTTCGGGGGGCACATCGTCCACCGTTGCGTTCTGGCTGAGCTGGAGGGCGCGGATGTACGCTGCGATCGCCCAGCGATCCTCAGGCTTCACGCGCGAGGCGTAGCTAAACATCGACTGATAGCCGCCGTTATTCGGGTCACCCCGGTAGACCCCGTTGGTGATCACATCGAAGAAGTGACCGATCGGGGCGTCAAGCAGGCGCTGCTGGTGGAAGTTCGCCGGCACAATGGCACCGCGCTCAGCGACCATGCTCTGGCCGAAACCGGCGACACCGTGGCAGACAGAGCAGTAGATCGTGAACTGCTGCTGGCCGCGGGCCAGGAGATCCGCCGTCACAGGGAAGGGCATCACATCGCCCAGCTGGCCGTCGATCATGCCGGTATACAGGTAGGTATCAGTCTGCACCTGGCCAACAGCCACCGTCCCGGGGACATTCGGGCGGGACGATCGCCCATCGGCGAAGAAGCTGCTTGGCTCGTAGGTCTGGAACTTCGGCTGGCTATACATGTCGGTATGACACGCCGCCAGCAGCAGAGCGAAGAGCCCAACCCAGCCATAGCGTACAAGCCGGGCGAGTGTCGCGAAGCGGCGTGAGCGTAGCGTCTGCATCAGAACATCCTCAGTGCGAGACATCAGAGACCTGGAGGGGGTTGAGCCCACGCAGGAACTGCGATGTCTGCGCCCGATCGAAGAGTGGATCTGCCGACTCAATACAGAGGAAGAAGGCGTCTTGCGAGGCGCGCTCAAAGCGCGGCGCGTTGAACACCGGGTGGTAGGGCATAGGCAGGCCGTTCAGCGCGATCATGCCGAACACGGCACCGAAAGCGGCAAACAGAATACCCAGCTCAAAGGTAATCGGGATCATCGAGGCCCAGTTGGTGATGTCATTCGGGCGGCCACCGATGATATAGGGGTAGTCGATAAACTCGCCGATATACTGGGTGATAAATCCGGTCGAGGCACCGATCAGACCGGAGATCAACACGATCCGCGGCACGCCAGTGTCGCCGGGCATCACCTCGTGGGACACTTCCTCAATTGGGAAGGGCGAGTAGGCATCCATCTTACGGTAGCCTGCCGCGCGGGCTTGCTTCGAAGCCTCGATCAGCGCGTTAGGGCTATCGAACTCAGCCATCACGCCATAGATATCGCCTGGTGCTTGCATATCTTTCACCGGGGTGCGGGCTGACTGGATCACCAGCCCGCACACAGCTAGAGCTAGTCCGCCGACGCCGAACCATGTGCCTGGCCATGGTCCTGACCATGCGCGGCGGCCTCGCGGCGGTGCGCGCGCTCCGTCTCCTGGTGCAGGAACATCCGGATTTCAAAGATGTTGATCATCGGCAGGACGCGCACGAACAGGAAGGTCAGCGTCATGAAGAGGCCGATCGTGCCGATGTAGAGCGACCAATCCCAGATCGTGGGGATGTAGATATCCCACGATGACGGCAGGTAGTCGCGCTGGAGCGAGATCACGATGATCACATAGCGCTCAAGCCACATGCCCACGCTGATGATCGCCGAGATGATCAGCAGTGCCGGGATATTCTGGCGCACGCGGCGGAACCAGAGTGGCTGGATAGCGATGGCGTTGCAGAATATCAGGCTGTAGTAGGCCCAGGCGCTCGGGCCGCTCAAGCGATTGAAGAGCAGGTACTGCTCATACTTGCTGCTGCTGTAGAGCGAGCCGAAGACCTCCATGAAGTAGCCATAGACCACCAGCATGCCGGTTGTCAGCATCACCTTGGCCATCACATCGAGGTGGCGGATAGTGACGTAGCTCTGGAAGCCATAGAAGGTACGCACGGGGATCATCAGTAGCAGCACCATCGCAAAGCCCGCGAAGACGGCGCCGGCGACGAAGTAGGGTGGGAAGACCGTCACCTGCCAGCCAGGCACCTGGGCGATAGCGAAGTCGAGTGAGATGATCGAGTGTACCGAGAGCACCAGCGGCGTTGAGAGCCCGGCCAGCAGCAGCGAGGCCATCTCATAGCGGTGCCAGTGGCGGGCCGAGCCCCGCCAGCCCATGGCCGCCAGTCCATAGATTCGCTTGACCAGCGGGTTCGTCGCCCGATCGCGCAGGGTGGCAAAGTCAGGGATCAGACCGACCAGCCAGAAAAGGATCGAAACTGTCGCATACGTCGAGACCGCGAACACGTCCCAGTCGAGGGCGCTGCGGAAGTTCGGCCACAGCCCGTGGGTGTTCGGATAGGGGATGAGCCAGTAGAACAGCCAGGGCCGCCCGAGGTGGAGGATCGGGTACTGGCCGGCGCAGGCCACGGCGAAGAGTGTCATCGCCTCGGCGAAGCGGTTGATCGAGTTGCGCCAGCCCTGGTTCAGCAGCAGCAGAATGGCTGAGATCAGGGTGCCGGCGTGGCCGATACCGATCCACCAGACGAAGTTGATGATGTCCATGCCCCAGCCGACCGGGATATTAATACCCCAGATACCGACGCCCCTGATCAGCAGCCAGGTGACCGAGACCAGGAAGACCATCAACAGCGCGAAGGACACGGCAAAGCCGAGGAACCATCCTCTCGGCGTCTTGAGCGGGGCGGTCAGAGGCACATCGCCAATCGTGCTACTGATCGACGTGTACGTCTCGCCCGGCAGCA
>NZ_JAIEWN010000005.1:170714-175922 GCF_019599295.1 Oscillochloris sp. ZM17-4
TACGGGCCAGGTACGTCGTGCGGGGAACGGTATTGAGCTCTCCGAGCAGATTGTAGTTATGCGGCTCGCTCTTCCAGGATGCCACGCGGCTCGCGCTGTTGTTCTGGTCGCCGAAGACGATCGCCTCAGTCGGGCATGCCGCCTCACATGCGGTGACGATCGCCCCATCGGCGAACGTATATTTATCGCTCCCCGCTGCGACGGCCGCCTTCTTCGCCTCGATCCGCGCGCCGCTGATCCGCTGCACACAGTAGGTACACTTCTCCATGACACCACGATTACGCACCGTGACATCGGGGTTGCGGGACAGCTGAAGCGTGACCGTGTGAAGATCGGTGTACTGTAGGAAGTTGAAGCGCCGCACCTTGTAGGGGCAGTTATTGGAGCAGTACTTTGTGCCGACGCAGCGATTATACACCATATTGTTGAGACCCTCGTAGTCGTGTACGGTGGCGGCCACCGGGCAGACGAGCTCACATGGTGCCTTCTCACACTGCATACAGGCCATGGGCATGAGGTAGGTGTCCGGGTTATCCAGATCCTCGCCCGCGAAGTAGCGGTCGATCCGCAGCCACTGCATCTCGCGCCCGACTGAGACCTGCTCCTTCCCAACCACCGGGATGTTATTCTCGGCCTGGCAGGCGACCACGCAGGCGTTGCAGCCGATACAGGCGCTGAGGTTAAAGGTCATCCCCCAGGCGTTGTTATGAGTCGTGTAATCGAGGCTCGGCTGCAATGATTCGTAGTCTGGCGTGTCCCGGCCATACTCTTCCTGGTAGACTTCCTTACTGATAGACTTTGGATCGGCTTTATATTCCTCAAAGTTACCGACCCGATAGATATCGCGCCCCTCCATCGTCCAGTGATCCTGGGTGGAGACGAGCAGATAGTTGCCGCCGGTATCAGTGGCCGAGTCAAGCGTGCCAAACCAGAGCGCGTCGCTGGTGCGCACCGGGTAGACATTCACGCCCACGCCGTTGCCTACCGCGCCGGCAGCGCTCCGCCCATAGCCTAAGGCAACCGTGATCGAGTTCTCGGCGTGGCCGGGGAGCAACCAGAGCGGCATATCAATGCTGCCGCCGCGGTAGCTCAGGCGCACCACCTTGCCGTTGACCTGGCTGAGCTGCTCAAGGTAGTGCTCGCTCTCGACGGTGCCACCGACAAGCTGATCAGCGTTGAAAGGCAGGTTGAGCAGCTTGATCGCCGTGCGCGGGCTCATCAGGGCCGCGTTGTCCCAGACGAGCTTCGTCAGTGGGCGGGGCAGCTCCATCAGCCAGCCGTTATTGGCGTAGCTCCCGTCCCAGATCGACGGGTCGGGTCGGAAGACCAGCTCAAGCTCGCCGGGGACGGGGGCCGCGCCGCCGAGGCCGCCCTCACTGAGGGTGGGCGTGCGGGTGGCGGCGGCGGTGCCGGCGATCAGGCCGGTGGAGAGTGCGCCCTGCCATGCGGCGTTGAAGTCACCGCTGAGCTGCTTCTGCCAATAGCCCTGGACCAGCGTGAGCGGGTCGGCATTTGGCTGGCCGAGCAGCGCGGCGAGGATCTCGTGGCTGGTCTTCCCGCCGAAGAGCGGCTCGATCAGCGGCTGGATAATCCCGGCGGTGCCCTCATAGGCGCGGGCATCGCTCCAGCTCTCCAGGCTATGAGTGGCCGGGATATGCCAGGTGGCGAGCGCCGAGGTCTCATCGTTAAAGAGGCTCACGTGGGCGCTCAGCGGCACCTGGGCCAGCCGCTCGGCGAAGCGCAGGTCGCCGGGGGCATTGTAGGCCGGGTTGCCGCCAACGATCACCAGCAGTTCAACCTGGCCAGCGGCGATCTCATTGGTCAGGTTCGCGATCTCGGCCGTCTGGTTCGTCGGGCGAGCCTCGACCGGGTCGGTGTAGATCACTGTGGTGCCGACATTGCCCAACTCGGCGTTGATCGCGTGGGCCAGGGCGTGGACAATTGGCGGCTGCTGGTCGCCAGCAATCACCAGGGAACTACCCTTGTGCGCCTCCAGATCCTCGAAGATCGCCTCCAGGTAGCGGGTGGCCGCCTCGGCGATCGGCCCCGCGCTCACGCCGGGCACGCCGAGGCGCGCGGCGAGGGCCTGGGCGAAGCCAGCGACCTGGCCGGCCAGCATAGGGATGCGGTGGTCGGCCGTCGCACCGGTGCCCGAGGGAGTCGCCTCAAGCACATAGAGCCGGTTCATCTCGCCGCTATCCTTACGCACCCGCCGGCCATCGGCGAAGGCGCGGGCATAGGCGGCAAAGCCAGGGCCGGGGGAGAGGAAGTCGGCGTCGAGGCTAACGACAACCTGGGCCTTGCTGAAATCGTAGCGGGTGGTCACATCCTCGCCAAAGGCCAGGCGCGCGCCCTCGTAGACATTATCGCGGTTGATCGGGTCGTACTGGTACCAGCGTGCCTGCGGGTACTTCGCCAGCAGCTGGCTGATCTGGTCGGCCAGGGTCGGCGAGGTGACAGTGGTCGTGAGCAGGCGCAATCCGGCACCACCGGATGCGGCCTGGGCCTGCATCGCGCTCGCAAGCGTGCCGGTGAACGCGCCCCAGGTGCTCGGGGAGCCCGTGTTCAGCACCTGCGTCGAGCGATCCGGGTCGTACATCGTCAGGATCTCAGCCTGTACGAAGAGATCCGTGCCGCCGGCGCTGCCGGGATGGCTCGCGTTCGGCTCGATCTTAGTGGGACGGCCATCGTTTGAGCGAACCAGCACGCCAGTGGCGAAGCCGTTGAGCAGCACTGACGAGGCATAGTAGATCGGCACGCCCGGAACCCGGCCGAGGGGCTGGTGTACAAAGGGGGCGATCTTCTCGCGCGGCATGTAGGTGCAGCCACTGATGCCGGCGAGCGCCAGGGAAGCGCCCATCAGCTTTAGGAAGCTGCGGCGACTCACCGGGTCATTCAGCTCAGCGGCACCCTGTGGAAACTCGCGATCTACAAGCTCGCGGAATGCCGGCGTGTCGGCCATCTGCTCAAGCGAGCGCCAAAGCTGTGGGCCACGGGCGTTGTGCAACTTCTCGCGAACGGCGTCGAGGTCAGGGTTCAGCTTGGAGTTTGTCATATCAGTTGATGATGCCTGATGCCTGATGCCTGATGCGGCGCGGGGCGCACACATCAGGCAACACATCTCAACACATTAGCGGTGGCAGATAAAGCAGTTGGTGAGCTGATTCTTGTCGTTATTCACGCCATACTGCTTGACAAGATCAGCACCGACCTGAAGCTGATCCGCCGGATGCACGTAGTCCATGTTGTAGACCTCGTCGCGCGGCCGGATGTACTGCTCCGGGTTACGGTGGCAGTTCAGGCAGAAGCCCATGTACAGCGGTTGAGCTTGCCAAACCACAGCCATCGTATCCACCTGCCCGTGGCATTCGGAGCAGCCGATGCCTTTGTTGATGTGGATCGAGTGGTTGAAGTAGACGAAGTCGGGCACTTTGTGGACACGTATCCACTCGACTGGATCACCAGTGGCGTAGCTCTCACGCACCGGCGCGAGCTTCGGGCTGTCGGTCTTGATCTGCGAGTGGCAGGTCATGCATGTCTCTGTGGCCGGAATGTTTGCCGTCCACGACTTGTCTACAGAGACATGACAGTAGCGACAGTCGATACCAAGCACCCCGACGTGGAGCTGATGGCTGTACGGAACTGGCTGCTGCACCGCGACGTTGATCTGACGGAAGTAGTTCGACCGAAAGTAGACGCCTAGGATCAGCGTCAGTTCGACGGCAAGGAGCAGGCTTGCGAAAATGCTCAGACGAATGAGCAGATTCGCGTTTCGTGGAAAGATCTGACCCATCCTCGTGACTTTCTTATGGGTGCCTGTGCAAGGTGGAGACTGACCGCATTATAGAACTGCTTGTCTTTTGTGTCAACCGAAGGCCCATGCGATGAAAATCAAAGTCCGTCCGACCGCAATATACCGCACCCTATCCAATAGATTGACACATGGAGACCATGCGCAGATTTGCATATTATGCAAAGCTTTCGCAACAAAGCATGCGTGACTGAGCTGATCGATACTGCGCAAAAAGCAGTGCAATAGATTGGCAATCCTATGGTACCACGACTTTGTGCAAACATGAACAATAGCCCAGCACGACATCATCCGATTGTTATGCGTTATAGTCCACCTGCTGTTCCTGGTCGGCTTCCGCAACTGGGTGCGCGTGATGCTCAACTGAGCCTATAATTACTTTGCCTATGATCGCGGCGTGCGCCTGATCACTGGCCTGAAGCCGGATAATGGATGATGCATGATCGATTCCCAGGGGCGCCTGCGGGCGCACGCGGGCGGTGGGGAGATCGGAGAAGAAAGGGGGAGCGGTGAATCTGCTTGCGGGCTTGCGCTATCCTGTGCGCGCACTGGTGATGCTCCGCCGTCACCGCGAGCTCTGGGGTTTTGTGCTGATCCCGATCCTACTAAATCTGGTGGTGGGCGTGGCGCTCTACGCCGGGCTCTCCATGGTCGGGCTGCGCCAGATCGACCAGATCGGACAGGCCGGCGGGGCGCTGGCCACCACCCTGGAGTTTATCGCCAGGGTGCTCTATGTGATCGCACTGGCCATCGGGGTGGGCTGGCTGATGGTGCGCTTCGGGGTGGTGCTCGGCGCGCCCTGGTACGGCCAGCTCGCCGGGCGGCTTGAGGAGATCATCACCGGCCGGCCGATGCCGGAGACGCCGCTGACCCCCGCCAGCGTGGCCTACGATATCTCGCGGGCGCTCCTGTTTGAGCTGAAGAAGCTGCTGCTCGCCATGGCGATCGGCCTGCCTAGCCTGCTGCTGAACCTCATCCCGGCGGCGGGGACGATCCTGGCGACGGCGGTGGCCGTCGCACTCGGCGCGCTGATCGCCTGCCTGGATTTCTTCGACGCGCCCCTGGAGCGGCACCGCCTGCGCTTCCGCGCCAAGCTCGGCGTCGTGCGCCAGAACCTGCCGGCCAGCGCGAGCTTCGGCCTGCTAGCGGCATTCCTCGGCTCGATCCCCCTGCTCAACCTGCTGGCCATCCCGCTCTGCGTCACCGCCGGGACAATGCTGGTGCTTGAGGGGGCGCAGGATCCTGTAGAGACGCAGCACGCTGCGTCCCTACAGGAAACGTAGGAAGACCTGGTTGCCGAGCATGCGCCCGCGCGGGGTGAGGGCGACCCTGCCGTGGGCGCGCTCGATCATGCCCTGATCGACCAGCTCGACAATCTGCGCGCCATAGACCGCATC
>NZ_JAIEWN010000005.1:176022-200388 GCF_019599295.1 Oscillochloris sp. ZM17-4
GCCCTGATCGCCGGCCTGATGGCCGCCCTGATCGCCGCCTGCGGCCAGGCCCCCGCACAGACGTCCCCCACCGCCGCGCCCGCCGCCATGGCCGACACCGCCGCGCCCGCCGCCCCCGCATCCGGCGACTGCATGGGCATCGCCGTCGAGCCGGGCGCGACCCTGCGCTTCCAGGCCGCCGGCAACCCCACCGAGCAGCAGCTCTACATCGACGGGGCCAAGCGCTTCGAGGAGGCCTGCCCCGGCGTGAAGCTGACCTTCGAGCCGCTGAACGACTACCAGACCCAGATGAAGGCCGCCTTCTCGGCCGGCACCGCCCCCGACGTCTTCCTGCTCGACGGCGAGCTGATGGGAGCCTTCGCCCCCAACGGCCTGCTGCTGCCCCTGGACGCTGCCATGGCCGCCGCCGGCGTGAAGGCCGACGACTACTTTGGCCCCACGCTCACGCTCTACCAGCAGGACGGCAAGACCTACGGCCTGCCCAAGGACTTCAACCCGCTGGTGGTCTTCGTCAACACCGACATCGCCAGCGCCGCCGGCGTGGACCCGGCCGCGATCAAGACCTGGGACGACTGGTCGGCCGCCGCCGCGAAGATGACCCAGGGCGACGGGCCGGGCAAGCAGTACGGCCTCTGCCTGAACTCCGACATCCTGCGCTCCGGCGCGCTCGTCTTCCAGACCGGCAACCAGTTTATCGACGGCGGCAAGGCCGTATTCAACGACCCGAACGGCGACAAGGCGATCGAGTTCTGGAAGAGCTTCAAGGACGCCGGCACCGGCGCGCTCTACGGCGACCTGGGCAAGGGCTGGTGCGGCGAGGCCTTCGCCGGCAAGGTCACGGCCATGGCCGTCGAGGGCGGCTGGATCGTGCCCTTCCTGGCCGACCCGGCCAACGGCGCGACCGACCTGAACTACACCGCCATCCCGCTGCCCATCCCCGCCGGCGGGACGCAGGCCAGCTGGCTGTTCACCAACGCCATCGCCGCCAACGCGGCCAGCACGTACCCCCAGGCCGCCGCCGCCGCCGTGCTCTTCCTGACCGGCGAGGCCAACCAGAAGGCGCTCATCCCCTCCGGCCTGGCCCAGCCCACCTGGAAGTCGCTGGCCAGCGACCCCTACTACAGCGACAACCCGGTGGCGAAGACCCTGGTCGAGGCCGGCAGCTACGGCAAGCTGGCCGACGCGGTGCTCGGCGGGCCGGTGAAGAAGGGCGATGTGATCGCCAAGCTGAACGAGGCCCAGGAGCGGATCTTCCTCGGCACCCAGACGGTGCCCGAGGCGATGAACCAGGCCGCCACAGAGGTTGACGCCATCCTGTCGCGGTAGTAGGGCGCCGCGCCCCACGTGTAGGGCCGAAGCATTCGGCTTTGTCGCGGAGCGACACAGCCGGGTGCTTCGGCCCTACGGAGGACACCCAATGGCAACCGCAACACCGGCCGCCCCGGCGGGCCGCCCCAGCCGCGCCCGCAGCCTGGCCCGCCGCGAGGCGATCACCGCCTACCTCTTCATCGCCCCCTACCTGATCGTCGCCGCCGTCTTCACCGTGGGCCTGCTGGTCTACGCCTTCGGGATCAGCTTCACCAGCCTGACGGCCTCGTTCGCCGCCGCCAACGCCAGGTTCGTCGGCATCGACAACTACCTGCGCGCCATGACCGACGCCGACTTCCTGGCCGCCCTCGGCAACGCCTTCTGGTACTTCGTGATCGTCAGCTTCTTCCAGACGATCGGCGCCATCCTGCTGGCCGTGACCCTGAACGCCAAGCTGCAGGGCATGCGCGTCTACCGCACCCTGCTCTACTCGCCCAGCGTGGCCTCGTCGATCGTCATGTCGCTGATCTTCCTCTGGCTCTACCTGCCCACCGGCTTCATCAACTACCTGCTGGGCACCGACATCCCCTGGCTCACCACGCCCGACCGCATCTTCGCCCCGCTCTGGGGCGCCGTCGGCCTGGGCGGCGTGCCGGCCTTCCTCCAGGGGCCGAGCGTGGCCTGGGCCTCGATCATGGTGCTGTCGATCTTCACCACCATCCCGACCTTCATGGTCATGTTCCTGACCGCGCTCCAGGATGTGCCGGGCTTTGTCTACGAGGCCGCCGCCATCGACGGGGCCACCGGCCCGAAGGCCTTCTGGTACATCACCCTGCCCCTGCTGCGCCCAGTGATCGCCCTGGTGGTCATCCTCGGCACCATCGGCACCTTCCAGGTCTTCGACCAGGTGGCCATCCTGACCAAGGGCGGCCCGCTGAAGACCACGCTCACCCCGGCCTTCCTGATCTACCAGAAGACCCTGGGCACCGGGACGCAGGCCGAGGCCGGCTTCGCCGCCGCCATGGCCTTCATCCTGGCCTTCGTGATCGTCGCGATCACCCTCGTCCAGCGGCGCATGATCGAGCAAGACTAGGAGGACCTTATGGCAACGACAGCTAGCAGCCGGCCTGTGGCGGCCACGCCCGCCGAGGGCCGGACGGCCTCCTTCTATATCAGCGCCATCGTCCGCTACGGCCTGCTCTCCCTGATCGCCCTGATCGCATTCATGCCCTTCGTGCTCTCGTTCCTGGGCACCTTCAAGACCAACGTCGAGCTGACGACCTTCCCGCCCAAGATCCTGCCCGACCAGTGGGGCTGGGAGAACTGGGCGCGGGTGTGGGCCTTCTCGCTGCCCAGCATCGACGGCGCGGTCATGCCGCGCTGGATCTGGAACAGCACCTGGCTGGCCCTGGTGAACGTGGTGAGCCAGCTCTTCTTCTGCTCGCTGGCCGGCTACGCCTTCGCCCGCATGCGCTTCCCCGGCCGCGACATCATCTACAGCTTTATCATCGCCACCATGGCCATCCCCGGCGTGATCACGATGATCCCCGGCTTCGTCTTCTTCGCCCGCCTGGGCTGGATCAACACCTTCTGGCCGCTGATCGTGCCGAGCATCGTCACGCCCTTCGGCATCCTGATGCTGACCCAGTTCTTCAAGTCGATCCCCAAGGAGCTGGAGGAGGCCGCCGCGATCGACGGGCTCTCGCGCTTCGGCAGCTACCTGCAGATCGCCCTGCCGCTCTCGCGCCCGGCCCTGATCACCCTGGCCATCCTCTCCTTCCAGGGCTCGTGGAACAACTTCACCGCACCGCTGCTCTTCCTCCAGCGCCCCGAGATGATGACGCTCACGGTGGGCATGAACTTCTTCCGTACCCAGTTCTCCAACGACTTCAGCGCCATCCTGGTCGGCGCGATGTTCAACGCCATCCCGGTGCTCGTCCTCTTCTTTGTCCTCAACCGCTACTTCCTTGAGAGCGCCAGCTACTCTGGCCTTGCGGGCCAGTAATGGTGAATGTTGAATGTTGAATGCTGAATGCCAGAGGGCAGCTATTCAACATTCAACATTCACCATTCAACATTATGAACAACGCATGCATCTTCGATGTCGACGGCGTCCTGATCGACACGCCGCACGAGCGGGCCTGGGGCGCGGCGCTCGACAGGCTGGGCTATGGCTCGGCCGGCTTCTCGACGCCCTTCTACCTGGCCCACCTGGCCGGGCGCCCGCGCATGGAGGGCGCCGTCGCCGCCCTGGCCGCCCTCGGCGTGCCCGACCCGGACGGCCTGCGCGCCCGGCAGTACGCCGGCCTGAAGCAGGCCATGATCGTCGAGCTGATCGCCTCCGGCGAGTTCGCCGCCTTCCCCGATGCGCTGCGCCTGCTGCTGCGCCTGCGCGCGGCCGGCGTGCGCCTGGCCGCCGCCTCGTCCTCCAAGAACGCCGACGCCTTCATGGCCCGCGTCCCCGTCGCCCCTGGCCAGACTATGCGCGACCTGTTCGACGCCAATGTCTGCGGGGCCGACCTGCCGCGCGGCAAGCCCGACCCGGCGATCTTCCTCGCCGCCGCCGCCGCGCTCGGCCTGCCGCCCGCCGCGTGCCTGGTCTTCGAGGACTCGCCCGCCGGGGCGCGCGCCGCCATCGCCGGCGGCATGGCCTGCGTCGGCGTGGCCCGCCTGGATGACGCCGTCGTCCTGCGCGCCGCCGGGGCCGACCCGGTGGTGACAACGCTGGACGATTTACGCATGTAGGGCCGAAGCATGGTGTAATGCTCGCTTTGCGAGCATTACAACATGCTTCGGCCCTACGGGATGCACACCTATGAACCTGATCCCGCCCCTCTCCGCCGACCCGTCCTGGCTCTTTGTGGTCGATGGCTACGACCCCGACCGCGAGGCATCTGTCGAGGCGGTGCTGGCGATCGCCAACGGCTACGTCGGCACCCGCGCCGCCGTCGATGAGGGCGGCCCCCACAGCCGGCCAGCCACCCTCATCGCGGGGGTCTTCGACACGCCCGCGCTGCCCCAGGCCCCCGAGCTCGAGTCCCCCGTGCCCGAGCTGGTCGTCGCGCCCGACTGGTCGCGCCTGCGGGTGCTGCTCGGCGGCGGCGAGCTGCGCCCCGCCGCCGCCGATCTGCGCGCGATGCGCCGCACCCTGGACATGCGCCAGGGCCTGCTGCTGCGCCGCTGGCGCGCCGGCGGCGTGGGCCTGTCCAGCCTGCGCCTCGCCTCGCTGGGCGACCGCCGCGCCCTCGCCCAGCTCGTGCTGGTCGAGCCCGCCGCCGACGGCGAGATCTGCCTGGAGCTGAGCGTGGACGGGCAGGTGACGAACGCGAACGACACGCGCCACCTGGCGCCAGTCTCCTGCTTCCCGGCGGCGGGCGGCGGCGTCCTGGTGATGCGGACGATCCAGTCGGGCTACACCATCGCCCTGGCCTCCCGCGCCGAGCTTGTCGGCCCGCCGCCGGCGGGGCTGCGCCGCGAGCTGTCGTTTGAGGCCGGCCGGCTCACCGAGCGGATCAGCTTCTCCGCCCAGGCCGGGCGGGCCTACCTGATCCACAAGCTCGTCGCCCTGGCCACCAGCCGCGACGGGGCCGACCCGGCGGGCATGGCCGCCGCCCACCTGGCGGATCTGCGCGCCGGCGGCGTGGACCGGCTGCTGTCCGACCACATCGCCGCCTGGGCCGAGCGCTGGGCCGGCGCCGGCCCCGAGATCCCCGGCGACGCGGAGGTGCAGCGACAGGCCCGCTTCGCCGTCTACCACCTGATCGGCGCGGCCAACCCCGACGACGAGCGGGCCTCGATCGGCGCCCGCGCCCTGACGGGCGAGCGCTACCGCGGCCACGTCTTCTGGGACACGGAGATCTTCGCCTGGCCGCCGCTGCTCTACACCCACCCGGCCAGCGCCCGCGCCCTCCTGATGTACCGCTACCACAACCTGCCCGGCGCGCGGGCCAAGGCCGCCGCCATGGGCTACGCCGGCGCCCTCTTCCCCTGGGAGTCCGCCGATACGGGCGAGGAGGTCACGCCCGACTCGATGCTCAGCGGCGGGGCGCGCGTGCCGGTGCTCACCGGGGGCGAGGAGCACCACATCGCCGCCGACGTGGCCTACGCCGCCGCCCAGTACGCCCTGGCCACCGGCGACCAGGCCTTCCGGCGCGGCCCCGGCGCGGCGATCATGCTCGACGTGGCCCGCTTCTGGGCGTCGCGGGCCGAGCCCGACGCCGACGGGGCCTTCCACATCCGCCGGGTGATCGGCCCGGACGAGTATCACGAGACGGTGGACGACAACGCCTACACCAACGGCCTGGCCGCCTGGGCGCTGCGCGCGGCCGCCGACCTCGCCGAGGAGCTGGGCGGCGCTGGCGCGGGCGAGCCGGCGCGCTGGCGGGCGGTGGCCGACGGCCTCGTCACCGGCTGCGACCCCGCCAGCGGCCTGATCGAGCAGTTCTCCGGCTACCACCTGCTGGAGCCGATCGATCTGGGCGGCCACGACACAAGCATTGCGACGGTCGACGCGCGGCTGGGCTGGTACGCGATGCAGAGGACCCGCGTGCTGAAGCAGGCCGACGCGCTGATGCTGCTCATCCTGCGCTGGGACAGCTACCCGCCGGCTGCCCACGCGGCCAACTTCGCCTACTACGAGCCGAGCACCAGCCACGACAGCTCGCTCAGCCTGAGCTTCCACGCCCTCTTCGCCGCGCGCCTGGGCCGGCTCGACATCGCGCAGGCATACCTGCGCCGCGCGGCGCTGATCGACCTGGACCTGGGCCGCCGGGGGCACGCCGGGGCCAGCGACGGCGTCCACATCGCCGCCCAGGGCGGGATCTGGCAGGCCCTGGCCCTCGGCTTTCTCGGGATGCGCCCGGCGGCCGAGGGGCTCCGCTTCGCGCCCCACGTGCCGGCCGGCTGGCGCAGCCTGACCATGCCCATCGCCTGGCGCGGGTCGCGGCTGCGCGTCACCGCCTGGCCCGACGGGCGCGTGGAGGCTACGCACGAGGGCGGCCCGCCCGTCCGCGTAGCCCTCGGAGCCAACGCAGCGTGGTCTGATTGCAGATTGTAGATTGCAGATTGCAATCTGCAATCTACAATCTGCAATCACCTACCCCCCCCAGCTCTTCGCGATCGAGGTCTCCTCGCCGGGGCCGCGCTTGGGGATGCGGTAGATAAAGCGCACGATCTGGTCGGCGGCGACGAACATAATGATCAGGGCCTGGACAATCTTGATCACATCGATGCTCAGGCCGGCGCGCACCTGCATCAGGCTGGCCCCGGTGAGCAGGCCGCCCCATAGGATGCCCGAGGCGATGATGCCGAGCGGGTTGGAGCGGGCCAGCAGGGCCACCGCGATCGCGTCGAAGCCCAGGCCGGCGAGCAGGTCGGCGCTGAGCGCGCCGCGCACGCCGAGCACCTCGCCGGCCCCGGCGATCCCGGCCAGCCCGCCCGAGAGCGCCATCGTCAGCACGATCGTGCTCGGCACGCTGATCCCCGCGTAGCGCGCCGCCGAGGGGTTCGCCCCCGCCGTGCGCAGCTCGAAGCCGATCGTCGTCTTGTAGAGCAGCCACCAGACCGCGAAGGCCAGGGCGATCCCGATCAGGATGCCCATGTGCAGGCGGGTCGTGTCGCCGATCTGGAAGCCCGGCAGCCGCGCGCTGTCCTCGATGAAGCGCGTGCGCGCCCCGGTGGTGTCCTCCGGGTCGCCCAGCAGATAGGGCGTCTTGCTCTTGATCAGCCACTCGGTCAGGCGCAGGGCCACATAGTTGAGCATGATCGTCGTGATCACCTCGTGGGCGCCGGTGCGCGCCTTGAGGAAGCCCGCGATCCCACCCCAGAGCGCGCCGCCCACCGCGCCGGCGGCCAGGGCCAGCGGGACGTGGATGATCGCCGGCAGCTTCAGGGAGGTGGCGACGATGACAGTGAGCACCGCCCCGGCGTAGAGCTGCCCCTCGGCGCCGATGTTGAACAGGCCGCCCTTGAAGCCCAGGGCCACCGCCAGCCCGCAGATGATGTACGGCGTCGAGCGGACCACCGTGTTGCCGATGCCGCGCCAGCTGCCGAACGAGCCCTCCCACAGCCCGATGTAGGCCGTCAGCCAGTCGCCGCCGGTCAGCCCGATCATCAGCGCGCCCACCACCAGCGCCGTGAACACCGCGAACACCGGCACCAGGGGCGAGCTGTACTGTCTCCACACGGCGAGCAGCCGCGAGGGCGTGCGGGTCTCAAGGCTCTCAGACATGTAGATGTGCTCCAGAAGAAGGGATGTTGGCGACGCCCCGTAGGGCCGAAGCATCCTGCTGACGCGCGAAGCGCGTCAGCAGGATGCTTCGGCCCTACTTGTGTACATCTGCCCCGGCCATCAGCAGGCCCAGCTCCTCGCGGGTCAGCTCGCCGTTGTGTACGGTGGCCACGATCTGGCCGTGGTACATCACCGCGATCCGGTCGGAGAGCGCCAGCACCTCATCGAGCTCGGCCGAGACCACCAGCACCGCCACGCCCTCGTCGCGCTTCTTGACGATCTGGTTGTGGATGAACTCGATCGAGCCGACATCGATCCCGCGGGTGGGCTGGGCCGCGATCAGCAGCTTGAGCGGCTGGCTGAACTCGCGGGCCACGATCAGCTTCTGCTGGTTGCCGCCGCTCAGCGAGCTGGCCGGCACGTGGGTGCTCGGCGTGCGCACGTCAAACTCCTCCACCAGCTGCGCGCAGTGCGCGTCGATCTCCGCCTCGTCGCGGATGATCCCGTGGGCGAAGGGGTCCCGGTAGTACAGCTCCAGCACCGAGTTGTCGGTCAGCTCATACGAGGTGATCAGCCCCTCGCGCTGGCGGTCCTCGGGGATGTGGGCCACGCCCAGCTCGCTGATCTGGCGCGGCGAGGACAGGCTCACATCCTGGCCGGACACCCGCACCGCGCCGGCCTCCTTGGCCCGCAGGCCGGTGATCGCCGCCACCAGCTCCGTCTGGCCGTTGCCCTGCACCCCGGCGATGCCCAGGATCTCGCCGGCCCGCACCGTCAGATCGACCCCGGCCACCGCCGGCAGGCCGCGGTCGTCGCGCACGCGCAGGCCGCGCACCTCCAGCACCGCCTCGCCGGGGTGGGCCTCGGCCTTATCCACGCGCAGCAGCACATCGCGGCCGACCATCATCGCCGCCAGGCTCGACTCCGACGACTCGGCGGGAAGCGCCTCGCCGACCACCTTCCCGCCGCGCAGCACGATGATCCGGTCGGCGATCTCCAGCACCTCGCGCAGCTTGTGGGTGATGAAGATGATCGACTTGCCCTGGTCGACCAGGGTGCGCATGATCCGCACCAGGTCGTCGGCCTCCTGGGGCGTGAGCACGGCGGTCGGCTCATCGAGGATGAGGATATCGGCGTTGCGGTAGAGCGCCTTGATGATCTCGACCCGCTGCTGGGCGCCCACCGGCAGGTCGGCGATCATCGCGCCCGGCTCGACCTCCAGGCCGTACTGGCGCGAGATCTCGCCGATCTGACGGGCGGCCCTGCGCCGGTCGAGGAAGATCGCGCCGCGCATCAGCTCGTTGCCGAGCATCACATTCTCGGCCACCGTCATCACCGGCACCAGCTGGAAGTGCTGGTGGACCATGCCGATGCCGCGCTCGATCGACTCGTGCGGGCTGCTGGCCCGGATGGGCGCGCCGTTCACCAGGATCTCGCCCTCGTCCTGGTGGTAGAGCCCGTAGAGGATGTTCATCAGGGTGCTCTTGCCGGCCCCGTTCTCGCCGAGCAGGGCCAGCACCTCGCCCTTGTGCAGCCTCAGCGAGACATTATTGTTCGCGACCACGCCCGGGAAGCGCTTAGTGATCCCGCGCGCCTCCAGCACCACCTGCCGACCCTGGGCACCGCTCGTTGTCATGCGCACCTCTATCTGGCTTCACCGCGCGGGGGGTGATCGCATTGTAACAAAACTCGCGCCCCGGCGCGAGTCGGGCGCAGGGCTGTTGCAACGATACTGCTGGCAAACCTGGGAGCGCGGGCGTCCTGCCCGCACGCAGGCGAGACGCCTGCGCTCCCAGGATGCGGCAAAAGGCAGTTTGCCAGCAGTATCTTGCAACGTCCCTGGGGCTTCGCCCCAGACCCCATTGTATTGTGGGTTTGGGCGGCAAAGCCGCCCAAACCCACAATACAATAATCTGCGGGGGCGGCTGCGCCGAACTCCCGACCCCACCGTTGTGATGGTGGGCGGGCGGCCCGGCGGGCCTGCCGGCGTAACCGGGGGGCGCGCCGGCATAACCAGATGTTGCGCCGCCTTAACCCGGAGGGCCGCAGACTAAACCGGACGGGCCTCACCCCACTTGCTTCAGCATCCTCTTGCGGATCGTAGGGCTCGCGGTTGTATGCCCGGCCTGGGCGCCCAGCTCCACGGGGGCGGCGGCGACGGCGGTGAACTCCAGGTGATGGGTGGTCAGCATCGGTCATCCCTCTCGGTATGCGGGCACATCCTCGCCAGCAGCGCATCCAAGTTATCGCGCCGCGCCTCCCAGCGGCGCGGGTTATCGGCGATATAGCGCCGCACCGCAGCGAGCCCCCGCGCATCGCGGATAATCCGCTCGTAGTAGCCACGCTGCCACACCGCAGCGCCCGGTCGCCTAGTATGCGCATTGACCCTGCGGGCGACCGACGCCTTGTACGAGCGCACGATCGCCCCGAGCGACCCCGGCGTCACATTAATCCCCAGGCCGGGGGTATCGGCGGCGGCACGCGCCGCCCCGTTGGCGACGGGGGCATCGCCGCCGGCACCGCCGGGGCATTGTAGGGGCGCAGCAGCAGCACGCCAATTCATTGGGTATATTGGAAAATTACCCGGCTGCTGCTGCGCCCCTACCGCATCGCCGCCGGCGGCCGCATCGCCCGCATCGCCGCCGGCGGCCGCATCGCCCGCATCGCCGCCGGCGGCCGCATCGCCCGCATCGCCGCCGGCGGCCGCATCGCCCGCATCGCCGCCGGCGACCGCATCGCCCGCATCGCCGCCGGCGGCCGCATCGCCCGCATCGCCGCCGGCATTGTCGGCGGAATCCACATCGGCCCACATATCATCGGGGGGCATATCCACCCAGCCCGCGCCGGTGGCGTCCGCCCCGCCGTCGTTCGCGACCCGGTCGTTGATGATGATGATCCCATGCATGTGGTCGGGCATCACCACGAACGCATCGAGCGCCACCCGCCCGCCGCAGGCCCCGCGCGACCCGGCGCGGGCCAGGGCGGCCCACTGCTCCTCGGCGATCTGCCGGAGCTGCAGGTTATTGAACAAGTGCTGGCGCTGATAGGTGCAGATGGTGACGAAGTAGATCCCTGCGCGGCCGTAGTCGTAGCCGCGCAGACGGATCGAGCGGCGGTGGTGGTGGTGTGGGTCGTAGGGCATGGCGGTGATCTCTATAGCTCATGTGAGGGACGCCTTACCCTATACCGTCCGAGCGGCCCGTAAGGGCGCTGTCGCGTCCAGCTCCACGGGGGCGGCGGCGACGGCGGTGAACTCCAGGTGGTGGATGGTCAGTATCGGTGGGACTCCTCGTGGTACAATTTCGCCAGCAGGAGCCAGAGCAACAAGGCACAGGCGGCCAAGCCATGCAGCGCCCAATTGCGATAGCCCTGCCGAGCGATGATCTGCGCCCCTACCGCGCGCGCTGGCGCATCAGCGAGCTGGCGCTGTTTGGGTCGGCGCTCCGCGCGGACTTCCGCCCCGACAGCGATATCGACCTGCTGGCGAGATTCGAGGCCGGGGTGTCCTGGGGCCTGCTCGATCACGCGCAGATGCAGCAGGAGCTTGCCGCGCTCGCCCGCCAAGACCATCTCCAGGAGGCGGTGACCGTCACGGCCTGGCTGGTCGACAGCCTCACGCCGCACCTGGCAGCCCTGGAGCCGCCCCTGCGCGTCGTCGTGCAAGACTATCTGGACGCGCTGGCCGGCGAGCGGCGAGTGTTCATCAGCGACTATCATCCCTACCTCCGCGCCGGCGACGCCTTCAACCAGACCCCGGAGGGGCGAGCGCTGCTCAACGCGCGCTGGCAGGTCGAGCCGACCTTCGCCTGGCTGGTGCGCTACCAGGGCTGCCGACGTGCCCGGCGGGTCGGCACAGCGGCGGCCCAATGCCAGCTCTATCAGGCCTGCGCCGTGCGCAACCTCTTGCTGTGGCTGAGCCGGGTGCGCCGGGGGCTGGCCGCACGCCCGGCCACCTAATCACCCATGCCTGCCCCAGCCTGCCGGCCCTGGGCCGGCGGATGCGGCATGGGCACCCGTCGCCATCGTAATCCATTGCTACCGGACGCCAGAACGGACGCGTCCCCGCGAGCCGACGTCAACGGCGTTTGGGCCTGTCCGCAGGCCGTTCCACCTCCCAGGAGCCGCTCGCCATTCCCCCGTTGAAACCGCGATAGGGCACCTCCACCTCCTATTCTGCAAAGCTCTCCGCCCGGCGTTGAAGCCGGGCGCGACCAAGGCGCGGTTGCGTTTGGTATCATCTCCGACAATACCTTCGCCAAAACTGACCGGGAACGAGTATGGCTTTTGTGGTACCGTTGGGTCGATCAAAACCCGACAACGGAGAGCGCACAAAAGCCATGGAAACCATTCGCCAGAGGGTGAGGATCTCGCTCTGCTCCTACGGCTCTCTGTGTTGGTAGCCGCCCTGCTCCCAGATGAGCAGTGATGACAGCCAGGATGTCAGGTAATCAATTTGGGTTCTGCCCTGTCGATGGGCTGGAGAGCAAAACGCGACTATGAGCGATGATACTGCTGCCCTCATCCCCACTGATGAGCAGGCCGCAGCGCTGGCGGCGGTCGTGCGCGCCGTAGGACGCGCGCTGGAGCAGCGCGGCACCGGCGACTATCGCGGTGTCTATGGGCAGCTCTACGCCCGCTTCGGCATCACGTCGTACAAGAACCTGCGGTGAGAAAAATATGAGCAGGCCCTGACTTGGCCGCAGGAGTGGTACCGCGAGATCACAGCGGTTGAGCGCAGGGCGAAGAACAGGATCGCATCAGAACGTGATCGGACACACCATGTTGGCTCAGCCGTTCTGCCCGCCGCGATAGCACATCTCCCCCCTACCTTTGTGGTAGTATGTGGGCGAGGTTCGCTCCTCTGCCGTCAAGAGGTGTCTGGGACATGTGCAGTTACTCAACATCTATAGCGCAATTATTATGTCGACGCTGCGCCTTCGAAAAGTAACGATCAAGGACATTGCGCGGATCTGCAAGGTCTCTACACAGACGGTGTCACGGGTGCTCAACAAGCGTCCTGATGTCGCCCCGGCTACCCGCGAAGCCGTCGAGAAGGCGATCGCCGAGCTAGGCTATCAGCCCAGCGCGCTGGCGCGCAGCCTGGTTCAGCAACAGAGCTTCACGCTTGGCGTGATCGTCGCCGGGCTGAAGTACCTGGGCGTCTCGCAGACTCTCAACGGTATTGCCGAGCAGTGCGAGGCCTCGGGCTACGCGCTGCTGCTGAAGGAGCTGCCCTTTTTCGACGTCACTGATATCGTGCCGATCATTGAGGCGCTGATCGCGCATCAGGTGGAGGGGATCATCTTCGCCGCCCCGGAGCTGAACGATAATGTGCGCATGGTCCAGGCCCAGCTCCCCGCCTCGTGCCCTCCCATCCTCTTTGTCAAGAGCCGGCCCCACGCGCGCTACACCACCGTGAGCATTGACAACTACCAGGGCGCCTGCACCGCCGTGGAGTACCTCGCTCGCCTCGGGCGGCGCCGTGTGGCCTGCATCAGCGGGCCGATGGAGTGGCTGGAGTCGCGCCAGCGCTGGCAGGCCTGGGCCGATGTTATGGGCCGGGTCGGCTCGCCGTGTTCGGAGGCCCAATGGTGTGCTGGCAATTGGTCCTCCGCTAGCGGCGAGGCCGCCTTCGAGCGATTGATGCGGACCTACCCGGAGATGGACGCCGTCTTCGCCAGCAACGACCAGATGGCTCTCGGCGTGCTTCACTACGCCTATACCCACGGGATCAGAGTCCCCGACGACCTCGCCGTGGTCGGCTTCGACGACCTGAGTGATTCCGCCCAGTTCTCCCCCGCCCTCACCACCGTGCGCCAGCCGCTCCGTGAGCTCGGCATCCTCGCCGTGAAGACCCTGCTCAGCCAGGTCGAGGGCGATGCGACGCCCTCTGCCAGCACGATGATCACCCTCCAGCCCGAGCTCGTCATCCGCGATAGCACCCCCTGCGCTCCAGGCGCCTGAGCCCAGGCGCGGGGTGCGACGTATGGTTTCGGGCTGCCAGCTCCGCCCGGCCGTAAACGGCCGGGCTAATCTACGAAGCCCCTGCGGGGCTGCCGCGATCAGCCCGCGAAGCGGGCTTTGTGGATCAGCCCGGCCGTTTACGGCCGGGTGCCGCGCGTATGCGCCGAAACCATACCCCGCACCCCCATGTGCGCAGAGCCTATTGACAGGGCGCCGCGTTTTTGTTACACTCGGGCCGTTATCGTTAACGGAAACGATAACGGGATCGATGACGACCAATCCGCCTATGAAACACTCCCTCCACTCCAGCGCATAGCCCCGATCCCGCCATCTAACGCCGCCCCGGCGGCTGCCTGATCGCGCGCATTGCTCCTGACACCTACCGTGAGGTGCCAGGCCGGCCCCCTATACCCTTGCAGGCTCCGGCCAAGGAAGACAGATCATGCTCGAAGCACTTAAAGAGAAGCTGTGGAAGCTGCACCTGGAGCTCCCTAAAAATGGCCTGGTGACCTGGACGGGCGGCAATGTCAGCGCCCGCGACCCGGAGACGGGGCTGGTCGTGATCAAGCCCAGCGGCGTGATGTTTGAGGATCTGCGCCCCGAGGACCACGTCGTGGTCGACCTTGACGGCGACATTCGCGAGGGGACGCTCTCGCCCTCCTCAGATACCGCGAGCCACCTCTACATCTACCGGCACATGCCCCACGTCAACGGCATCGTCCACACCCACTCGCCCTTCGCCACGGCCTTCGCCGCCGTCAACAAGCCCATCCCGGTCTATCTGACGGCCCACGCCGATGAGTTCGGCGGCCCTATCCCCTGCGCCGGCTTCGCCCTGATCGGCGGCGAGGAGATCGGCCAGCAGGTGGTCGGGCATATCGGCAGCTCGCCGGCCGTGCTGCTGAAGAACCATGGCGTCTTTACGGTCGGCCCGACGGCGACCGCCGCGGTGAAGGCCGCAGTGATGGTCGAGGATGTGGCCCGCACTGTCTGGTACGCCCTCCAGATCGGCACCCCGGACGAGATCTCGCCCGAGGATGTGGCCAAGCTGCACCACCGCTACACGTATGTCTACGGGCAAAGATAAGAGGAGGCCACGATGCAGATCGACCTTTCCACATACGAGGTCTGGTTCGTCACGGGTAGCCAGCACCTCTACGGCCCGGAGACCCTGGAGCAGGTGGCCGAGCACTCGCGGGCGATCGCCCAGGCCCTCGGCGAGGCGGCGGCCATCCCGGTGCGCGTCGTCTTCAAGCCGGTGGTCAAGACGCCCGACGAGATCACCAACCTCTGCCGCGAGGCCAATAACGCCCCGGCCTGCGTCGGCCTGATCACCTGGATGCACACCTTCTCGCCGGCCAAGATGTGGATCGCCGGGCTGCGGGCGCTGCAGAAGCCCTTCCTGCATCTGCATACCCAGTACAACAGCGACATCCCTTGGGCCGAGATCGACATGGACTTTATGAACCTGAACCAGTCCGCCCACGGCGACCGCGAGTTCGGCTTCATCGCGGCCCGCATGCGCCTGGAGCGCAAGGTGGTGGTCGGCCACTGGCAGGAGCCCGATGTGCAGGCGGGCATCGGGATCTGGGCGCGGGCGGCCTGCGCCTGGGCTGACGCCCAGGGCGCGCGCTTCGCCCGCTTCGGCGACAACATGCGCGAGGTGGCGGTCACCGAGGGCGACAAGGTCAATGCGCAGATCCGGCTGGGCTACAGCGTCAGCGGCTATGGCGTGGGCGACCTGGTGCGCTACACCCGCGAGGTGAGCGACGCCGAGATCGACGCCCTGGTGAAGGTCTATGATGCGACCTATAGCGTGGCCCCGGCGCTGCGCGCCGGCGGCGAGCGCCAGCAGTCGCTGCGCGAGGGCGCCCGCATCGAGATCGGGATCAGGCGCTTCCTTGAGGATGGCAACTTTAAAGGCTTCACCACGACCTTCGAGGATCTCCACGGTCTGGCACAGCTGCCCGGCCTCGGCCCGCAGCGGCTGATGGCCGAGGGCTACGGCTTCGCCGGCGAGGGGGACTGGAAGACGGCGGCTCTGGTGCGCGCGATGAAGGTGATGGCGGCCGGCCTGCCGGGCGGGACCTCCTTTATGGAGGACTACACCTACCACCTGACCCTGCGCAGGGTCTCGGCCACGTCCACGTACTTGTTCTCGTGCTGGGCGTAGCTCCACGGGTGGACGCGCCCGGAGATGATCTCGTAGGGCAGGTCGCTTGCGTAGCCGAGCTCGCCGCGCACGTAGGCGTTGATCGCGGCGCTGTACGGCCCGAGGATCGCGCTGTAGCTCGGGTCGCTCTCGGCCCGCTCGCCCACCCGGTCGCGGTCGATCCCGCGGAAGCGGCTGTCGAGCCGGCCCACGCTGCGCCCCCGCTCGCGCAGCAGCTCCCTGACGAAGCGGTCGTCGCGGACGCGCAGGTCGCAGCCCAGCAGGTAGGCCTCGCTCAGGCCGGTGTAGCGGGACAGGCGCGCGGCGATGTCGGCCCGCCCCTCCTCGCCCAGGGTGTCGCCGCGCAGCAGGGCCAGGGCGTAGTCGCCCAGGGCGAAGGCCTCCACCTCGGCCAGGGTGGCCCGCAGGTCGGCCTGGAGATCATCAGGGAGCCTCTTATGGTAGAAGGCCGCGGCCGCGTAGCTGGGCAGAAACAGGATGTAGGGCAGGTCGTTGCCGGGGTCGAACTCCAGGGTCTGGAAGTTCAGCACCGCCGAGATGAGCATGATCCCGTTGAGGAAGAGCCCGTGGCGCTCCTGGAGGTAGCCGGCCAGACCGCCGGCGCGGGTGGTGCCGTAGCTCTCGCCGATCAGGAACTTCGGCGACAGCCAGCGCCCGTAGCGGGTAGTGTAGAGCCGGATGAAGTCGCCGACCGCCTCGATGTCCTTCTTAAAGCCGTGGAAGGGCTTGGCCGCCTCGCCCGGCACCGCCCGGCTGAACCCAGTGCTCACCGGGTCGATGAAGACCATGTCGCTCTGGGCGAGCAGGGTGTGCGGGTTGTCGCCCAGGCGATAGGGCGGCGGCAGCAGCGCGCCCACGTCTCCCATCTCCACCTTGCGCGGCCCCAGCAGCCCCATATGCAGCCAGACCGACGAGGACCCCGGGCCGCCGTTGAATGAGAAGGTGATCGGCCGGCCGTCGGCGCGCTCGCCGTCGCGGGTGTAGGCCACAAAGAAGATGGTCGCCCTGGCCTTCTCGCCCTCCGAGGTGCCCTCCCCCGCCTTCTCGGCCTCCTCGCGGATCACCATCGTGCCCGCCGTCACGGTGTAGCTCAAGGTCTCGCGGCCGACAACGATCTGGTGGTGCGTCTGCACCAGACGATCCTCGGGCGTGGGCGGGGCCGGCGCGGGCGCGGCGCCGCTGGTCTGCTCGGGCATAGGTCCTCCTCCAATGGACTCTCCAACAAGCTGTGTTCAGCATAGCACAGGCGCGGCCTTGTGCATGCGGTACAATGCGCCTATGTCCACACAGCGGATGCGCGAGGGCGATAGCCCCATCCTGATCGTCGGCGGCTTCGCCAGCAGCGCCCGCCAGTACGAGCCCCTGCGCGCGATACTGGCCGACGTGAGCGGGCGACCGGTCAGCATTGCGCCGATCGGCCGGCTCGACTGGCTCGGCGTGGTCGCCAGCGACAGCTACGGCGCGCTGCTCGGCATCCTCGACCGGGCCGTGCGCGCGGCGCTGGCGGCCCCCGCCGCCCAGCGTGTCACCCTGGTGGCCCACAGCGCCGGCGGGGTGCTGGCCCGGATCTACCTGGGCGACCAGCCCTACGGCCCGCGGCGTCTCTGCTACGGCGGCCACCGCCGCGTCGCTGCGCTCGTCACCCTCGGCACGCCCCACACGGCCGTGGGCGAGGGCCGCCAGGGCGGGCTCAACCAGATCGCCTACGTCCAGCGCGCCTACCCCGGCGCCTACTGGCCCGCCGTGCGCTATGTCAGCGTCATAGGCAAGGGCATCCTCGGCGCGGCCGATGGCCCCCCTCCCGCGCGCGTGGCCTGGCAGAGCTACCGGCTGCTCGGCGTCGAGGGCGCCCAGTGGGGCGACGGGGTTGTCCCGCTGGAGAGCGGCCTGCTCGCCGGCTCGCGCCAGCTGGTGATCCCCGGCCTGCGCCACGACGACCGCCCCGGCCAGCCCTGGTACGGCTCCAGCCCGGCGATCGTGCGGGCCTGGTGGGAGCGGGCGGTGGATATTGCGTGAATGTGCATCAACGTGTACTATATGCACATTCTTCTCTGAGCGATCTTCTCTGAACGATTCTAGACGGCGGCAACGATGCGAATTCTCTTCTACACAGGCAAGGGCGGAGTCGGCAAGACGAGCGTCGCGGCGGCGACGGCGCTGCGCTGCGCCCAGCGCGGCTACCGCACCATCGTACTCAGCACGGACGCCGCCCACTCGCTGGGCGACTCGCTCGGCGTCGAGCTGCGCGCCGAGCCGCTGCTGGTCGCGCCGAACCTCTGGGCGCAGGAGATCAACGCCCTCCACGAGCTCGAGTCGAGCTGGGGCGAGGTCTCTAAGTATCTGGCCGACCTGCTGGCCTGGCAGGGCGTGGAGACGATCGCCCAGGGCGAGCTGTCGGTGATCCCGGGCACGGAGGAGCTGTTCAGCTTGCTCCAGATCAAGCGCCACTTCGACGAGCAGAAGTATGATGTGCTGGTGGTCGACGCCGCGCCGACCGGCGAGACCCTGCGCCTGCTCTCGCTGCCCGACATTATGCGCTGGTGGATCTCACGGCTCTTCCCGATCGCCCGCGCCCTGCTTAAGGTGGTGCGCCCCGTCGCCAAGCGCGTCACCGACATGCCGATCGCCGACGACGACGTGCTCGCCTCGGCCCAGCAGGCGATCGACGCCCTGGTCGATGTGCGCAACATCCTCACCGACCAGCAGGTGACAACGGCCCGCATCGTCATGAACCTGGAGAAGATGGTCATTCGCGAGGCCCAGCGCTCGCTGACCTACCTCAGCCTGTTCGGCTACGCCGTGGACGCGGTGGTGGTCAACCGCATCCTCCCGCTCGATGTGGACGGACACTTCTCCTCCTGGCGCGCGATGCAGCAGGAGTACGCGCCTCAGGTCAACGAGATGTTCGAGCCGCTGCCCATCCTGCGCGCGCCGCACTTCTCGCGTGAGATCGTCGGCACGGAGCTGCTCAGCACCCTGGCCGATAAGCTCTTCGCCGACGTGGACCCGGCCGCCTTCCTCTACCAGGGGCCGGTGCAGCGCGTCGAGAAGACCGCCGGCGGCTTTGACCTGATCGTGCCGCTGCCCTTCGCCTCCGAGGATCAGGTGCATCTCGCCCAGAACGCCGACGAGCTGCTGATCTCGGTGGGCTGGCACCGCCACCGGATCGTGCTGCCCCAGTCCCTCGCCCGCCTGCGCGCCCAAGACGCCTACTTCGAGGACGAGGCCCTGCGCGTGATCTTTCGCCGCGCCGCCGCCGTGGGCTAGGGTGATTGCAGATTGCAGATTGAATGTCGTGGCTCTGCCTCGGGAAAGTTGCTCGCGACACTCGTTGATGCTCATGTATCATGAAGCGGCCTGTGGAGCGTGCTCGGTGCTAGATCGCGTCTAGATGCGCTCTGCTCGATCACCAATCTGCAATCTGCAATCTGCAATCTGCAATCGCCTTAGTGTCCTGTGCTATAATATCGCCCTACCCAAAACGGTTGTTCAGACGCCCCCCGGGGGCGTCTCTGTTTGCACGCGCCCACGGGCGCCTCGGGCGTGAGACAAGGAGCACACCCAATGAAGCTGACATGTCTCCAGGAGAACCTTAAGCGCGGCCTTGCCACGGTGAGCCACGCGGTTGCCGGCAAGAGCACCCTGCCGGTCCTCTCGAATGTGCTGCTGGCCACGGACGGCGGGCGGCTGAAGCTGGCCGCGACGAACCTGGATGTCGGCATCACGCACTGGATCGGCGCCCAGGTGCTGGAGGAGGGCGCGATCACCGTGCCCGCCAAGCTCCTGGCCGATGTGGTCGGCGGCCTGCCGAATGACCGTGTCACCCTGACCCTCGACTCGCGCACCCAGACGGTGAAGGTGGAGTGCGCGCGCTTCACGAGCAATATCAAGGGCATTGAGGCCGATGAGTTCCCGACCATCCCCACGGTGAGCGACCGCGAGCCGACGGTGAGCCTCGCGCCGTCGGCCCTGCGTGAGGCGATCGACCAGGTGGCCTTCGCCGCCGCCAGCGATGACTCGCGCCCGGTGCTCGCCGGCGTCCTGGTGCGCCTGCGCGATAACCGGGCCACCTTCGCCGCCGCCGATGGCTTCCGCCTGGCCACCCGCGTCATCCAGCTCCCCGAGCCGATCGACCAGCCCCAGGAGTTTATCGTCCCCGCCAAGTCGCTGATCGAGCTGTCGCGCATCGCCGCCGATAGCGAGGGCAACATCTCGATGACGATCACCCCCGGCGGCAGCCAGGCGCTCTTCCACTCCGATAACACCGAGCTGGTCTCGCGCCTGATCGACGGCAAGTTCCCCGACTTCGAGCGGATCATCCCCGGCCAGTACCTCACCCGCAGCGTGCTCGACACGGCCGAGCTCGCGAAGGCGGTGAAGCTGGCCTCCTACTTCGCCAACTCCAGCCAGAATGTGGTGAAGCTCACCATCGAGCCGGGCGGCGAGCTCGGCCCCGGCCGCGTGGTGATCAGCTCGAACGCCGCCGAGGTGGGCGATAACACCGGCGAGATCGATGGCATGATCCACGGCGAGGGCGGCCAGATCGCCCTGAATGTCAAGTACCTCGCCGATGCCCTCGCCGCGATCAAGACCGCGCAGGTGGCCCTGGAGACCCAGACGACCCAGAGCCCCGGTGTGTTTAAGCCCGTCGGCCAGGAGGGCTATGTCCATATTGTGATGCCTATGAGCATCCGCTAGCTGCGTGGGGTGCCTGCGGCCCTCTTTCCTCAGGGCTTCTCCAAAGCTCTGGGGCTGCGTCCCAGACCCGGTTTTGTAGTGGGTTTGGGCGGCGAAGCCGCCCAAACCCACTACAAAACATACTGCGGGGGCGGCGAAGCCGCCCCCGCACCCCCACCGGGAGGTGACGTTGTAGAAGCCCTGCCCTCTTCTTGAATATACCTTGTGGAATGCACCCCCATCGGCTATAATAGGCCATCATCTCGAATGTAAACTGTTTCTTACTGGTGTACGCGCTGCTCATCCTCAAGCGGGTGTCGTCGTAGATCCGGTAGATGAAGGTGAGGCTTCAGGCGATGCAGCTGTCCAGAATGTCACGCTCCATCATAAGGATGCCCGGCCTCTGTGCCCTGTACCCTGTACCCTGTACCCTTGCCTAAGGGAGCTGCGTGTGAGTGTTCCATCGAGCGTCACATCGATTGTTCTCGTTCACGCTCACGCCCTCTTTCGCGAGGGGCTACGTCACCATATCTCTGCCCACCCCGAGTTTCGTATCGCCGGCGAGGCCAGCAATGGGCAGCAGGCGATCCAGCTCGTCGATTATACCGACCCCGACCTTGTGCTCATGGAGATCGATCTCCCCGGCGTCAATGGCCTTGAGGTCTCCCGCGCGATCAAGCGCACCCACCCCCACGTCGGCATCCTGCTCTTTAGCGCGGCGATGGACGGCCACCAGGTGGTGAAGGCGATTCGCGCCGGGGTCGCCTCCTATCTCCCGCGCAACATCGAGTGGGTCGATCTGCTCGCTATCCTCAATGATGTCCGCAAGGGCGACTACCCGATCAACGACCTGGTGCTCTCCTTCCCCGAGGTGGCCTCCCAGGTGCTCGCCGCCTTCCGCCAGATGGTGGTCGATGAGGATACCCAGAGCATCTTCTCGCCCCTCTCGCCCCGCGAGCTCGAGGTGCTTGAGCTGGTGGCCGCCGGCCGCACGAATAAAGAGATCGCCCTGCTCCTTGATATCAGCAACCAGACGGTCAAGAACCACGTCTCCTCGATCCTCCGCAAGCTCGCCGTCAACGACCGCACCCAGGCGGTCGTCTACGCGATGCGCCGCGGCTGGATCAAGGTGGTGCTCCCCGGCGACTGACCTCACGCGCTCTTCTCTAGCCCCCACGCCGCGCCGCGCCCGCGAAAGGGGAAAGGTACGTTACCTGTGAAGCCCCTGCGCTACAGAATCTCCACCGCTCTGGTGATGCTCCCCCTCGTGCTCGCCCTGATCCTCTCCGGCTGCGAGCTCTCGTCGGTCAGCGATAGCGAGCAGATCGCGAATGTGGAGACGATCCGCGCCGGTACGCCCTCGGCGACGGCGACGGCGACCGTCACGCTGACCCCGACGACGACCACCACCAGCACAGCGACGGTCGGCCCCTCGCCGACGGCCACCGTCACGCCGACAGCCACCGAGACGCCGCTGCCGCCCACGCCGACGCCGAACCCGGCCCTGACCGGCTTTAGCTTCTGCAATCAGGCGACCGCAGGCTCCAGCGGGCGCTTCTCCGCCCAGCTCACCGATGTGGCCGCCAGCGGCTCCCCCGCCTTTGAGCAGGTGACGTTTCGCTTCGACCCCGGGCCGGACTCGGCCCCCGTCCACGCCGGGGCCAGCTGTGTCAGCGCCAGCGATGCGCTGTCTACGGATGGCATCGTCGAGACCGCCAGCCCCTACATCCTGCGCGTCGAGCTGCCCGGCTGGCTGCGCGATGAGCGATTCCGCACCTCGGCGATCACCCAGACGCTCGCATTCACCACCACCCGCACCATCCGCGGGGCCAGCCTCGTTACCTCCGCCGACCCGGTGGCCGGCGCGACGTTGCTAATTGGCATCGACCAGGCGCTGCCCTATCGCCTCAGCGTCCAGCGCAACCCTACCCGCCTGACGATCGCGGTCGCCCGCAGCTCGCCGATCGTCTCGTCCAGCGATACGCTCCAGATCCCTGCCGGCGGCGGTAAGCCCACGCTCGCCGGGCCGGCCTTCTTCCTGTACGATGGCGATATCTGGCGCCTTGATGACGCCGGCGGCGCGCCGAAGAACCTGACCGACTCGCCCGAGAGCGAGACGGCGCTGGCGGTCAGCCCCGACGGCGCGCGCCTCGCGTTCTGCCGCGCCGCCCCCGGCCTCGACCCTGCGGAGGCCAGCCTGGCGGTGCCGGGCGCGCTCTGGACGATGTCGGCCTCCGGCGGCGACGCGAAGCCGCTGTCCCAGGTCGGCGTCAGCTGCGCCGACCCGGCCTTCAGCACCGATGGCGACACCGTCGCCTTCGCTGTGGACGAGACCGGCGCGCTGCCGACCCAGCGGGCGATCTTTACGGTGCCGGCCGCCGGCGGCACGCCGCAGCGCGCCCAGGCCGTCGGCGATGAGTGGAGCCGCAGCGCGCCCCAGTGGCTCGCCGGCGGCGCGCTGATCTACGCCGCCCAGGCTGAGGACGGGCGCAGCACGCTCTTCCTGCGCGCCCCCGGCGGCGAGGTGATTGATGTGGGCGCGCCTATCCTGGTGGGTGACGGGATGACGGCTCGCTACCGCGGCTTCGGCCGCCCCCTCGCATCGCCCGACGGTAGCCGGGTGGCGGTGGAGGCCCTGCGCAGCGACACGCCCGGGGCCGACATGCTCATCCTCGCCGCTGACGGCAGCCTGCTTGACACCCTCGGCGGGCAGACGGTGCTGCCCCCGCCGCCCACGGCGACGCCTACGGCTGCCCCCTCGGCAACCGCCACGCTCACCCCCACCCGCACGCCAAGCCCGAGCGCCACGCCCGACCCGAGCGCCACGGCGGAGCCCACGGCGACGCCCACGGCCACCGACACCGCCACCCCTACATCCACGGCGACGGCCACGCCTGAGGGCACGCCCACCGCGACGCCCACGGTGACGGCGACGCCGCAGCCCGAGCCGCCGGCCGAGCCCGAGTACAGCGGCCCGTACTGGACTCGCCCCCTCGCATGGGATGATCAGGGCAGCCTCGTCTATATGACCACCCTCTGCGCCGGTACCCTCGTGCAGGACTATCAGATCTATCGGTGGCAGGGGCCGAAGCGCAGCGACCTGATCGCGACTGGCCAGAGCATCACCACGAGCTATGGCGCGGCGTCGTTTGTGGGCGGCGGGATGGCCTATGTGGCGGTCGAGGAGCCATCGCCCGGCCCGCGCGGCCCCCTGGCCGTCGCGCCGCGCAGCCCTGCGCAGATCTGGCTCTGGGACTTCGAGCGCAACGCTCGGGGCAAGATCTTCGATGCGGAGCGGGGGATCAGCGTCTTCGGCTCATAGAACTATGCTGTGTCCGCTACATCATGAAGGTTGTCACCACGCGCCCAAACTGGATGCGGGCGCCGTCGTGGATCGGCGTCTCCACATAGGGCTCCAGGCGCGCCCCGTCGACGCGGGTGAAGTTGGTGCTGTTCAGGTCGGAGATCGTCCACGTGCCGCCGCTGTGGGTAATCTTTGCGTGCTGCCGGCTCACGCCGCCGGCCTCGCCGCCAAACGAGGTGAGGTCAACCTCGGGGAAGATGTTGCTCACCGGGTCTTCGCGGCCGACGATGATCTCGGCCTTGTCGGTCGGCAGGCTGAGGATCTGTCCGCCATCGACGACCACCAGGCGCGGTGTGGGGGCCGGCGTGGCGGGCGGCGGGGCCGGGATGGTCGCCATCGGGTCGGGCGTCGGCACGACGGGTGTGGCCGGCGTGGCGGGCGCGACGGGAGCCACGCCCCCGGTGAGCGCCGCAAGGTCGGCCTGGGCCTTGGCGAGGGCGGTGCGGGCCTCATCGAGGCCGGCGACGACGGCGGTCGGGGTGGCCGCGCCGAACATGGTCTGCATCTGCTCGAACTGGGCGATGATCTGCTGCTGGCGGCCGATCTCGGCCTCAAGCAGCTGCAACGCCTCCGGATCTATGGCCTGGGTGGGCGGGGTGAGCGCCGCAAGGTCGGCCTGGGCCTTGGCGAGGGCGGTGCGGGCCTCATCGA
>NZ_JAIEWN010000005.1:200488-224647 GCF_019599295.1 Oscillochloris sp. ZM17-4
GGGTGCCGCGAGGATGGTGGCGTCATCGGGCGAGACAACAGGCGAGACAGCGGGATCGCTAGCAGGCGTAGCTACGGGAGCGCTCAGGCTTGCCCCGCAGTTGTCACAGAACGCCTCGCCGGGCAGGTTCGTCTGCCCGCAGGAGGGGCAGCGCACATCGCCCGCGGCCGGGGACGACGTTACAGGGGTGGCGGTGGGCGCTTCCGCCAGCATCGTGGGCGCGTCGGCCGAGACAGGGGCGGCGCTGGCTGCGGCCGGCATCGCCACCAGGTCGGCCCCGCAGTTGTCGCAGAACGCCTCACCGGGCAGCACGACCGCCCCGCAGCTCGGGCAGATTGGGGCGGCGATGGTGGGCTGGTCGGGCGGCGCGGCGCCGGCGTCAGGCGCGGCATCTGCGGGGGCGTCGATACGCGTCCCACACTGGTCGCAGAAACGGTTGCCCGGATCGTTCTGGGCGCCGCAGGTCGGGCAGGTTGTCATAACTTCGTTGTCCTCCACATATCAAAGGGGAGGGTTTCAGGGAGGGCAAGCCCTCCCTGAGGACCCACCTACTCCTCAAGCTTCTGAGTCAGGCGCCGGGTTGCGTACTTCAGCTCCTTCTGGGTCTCGGCGCTCATCTTAGCCCCTTGCTCCAGCTGGTCGGCCTGCTGACTCGTCTTCGCCGCCAGGTCGAGCTCGCCGAGGTCGAGCAGGCGGGTGGCCGCCGCGCGCAGCTTCTGGGTCGCCCCGCTGGTGTTGCCGAGCTCAGCCTCGGCCAGTGCGCGGGTCTGCAGCTTAAACGCCGTCACCTTCTCCACCAGATTCATCACCCGCGGCTCGAAGGCCGGGGCGCCCTCCTCGGCGCTGAAGTTGAGCAGGACGTCATGCTTGACCACCTGCTCGTGCTCCTGGCCGACGGGCGCGACGTGCAGCTCGGCCTGGGCGATCCGGAACGAGCCGGCCGCCCGGCCCGGCAGCATCAGGTCCAGGATGACACTTGCCGTCTGGCCGAAGACCAGGTCGCCCAGGCGCACAGCGACCTCATTCTCGCCGATCGGCTGGTAGCCGAGGTTGGCGATGGCCGGCGTGGCCCGGTAGACCGCCCGCGGCGTCGCCTCGCGCACGAGGCGCAGCAGCAGGCGCGCGTCGGTGGCCGCGGTTCCCTGGGCGCTGCGCACAGCCCGCTGGAAGAAGGTGCCGATCTGGTTCGGGTCGGAGATATAGTCCGAGTTGCCCTCGGTGAACTCGGCGATGTCGTCGAGCAGTTTCTCATTCCACTCGGCGCCTAGCCCCAGGGCGGTGATCCGCACCTCGGCCTGGCCGAGCGACTGCGCGATGCTGCGGCAGGTCTCCTCGTCGCCCCACGTCTGCCCGTCGGTGAGCAGCAGCATATGGCTGAGCCGATCTGGCCCAAGGTGCTTCTGGATCTCCGTCTGTCCAGCCTGCATGCCCAGCGACATCGCCGTGCCGCCGGACTCGCTGATCGTGTCCACGGCGGCCAGGAGCGCGCCCCGGTCGGTGGCGATCGTGGCTGGCACGAGGGTCTGCACCGTGTCGTCGAAGATCACGATCGAGACCACATCCTGGTCGGTTAGCGTCTCGATCACATGCCTGGTGGCCGCCTTCATGCTCTCCAGCTTGGAGCCCTGCATCGAGCCTGAGCGGTCGAGCACCAGGCAGAAGTTGAGCGGGATGGGCACCGCCGGCGCGGAGGCTGGCGTCGCCTCCACCAGCAGGTAGGCCACCTGCGGCGATCCGGTCACCGGCATTGGCGATCGGGCCCAGGTACAGGTGAGTGTGACTGCGTCAGGCATATGCTTCTCCAGATAGAGGGACGTGGTGTGTCGTAGGGGCGCAGCGCGCTGCGCCCCTACGCTTCATAACGGGTTATATGCTGAGATTGGCTGAAATGTTGCGCCCTTAGACGAGGATGGGCTGCTCGGTAAGACGACCGCGAGCGCGCAGCAGAGAATCAGCGTGACGATTCCAGACGCAACCCCGATCACTGCGTCGCGTCGCCCGTGGGTCGTCCCCTTGATCTGTGGCCTGGTGAGCGCCACGACGCCAACAATTGCGCCGGCTGGGCCGGTGAGCAGTGGGAGTAGACCAAGCACCATTCCAAATCCGGCCCAGTTATTGAGCCCGCTTTCTGGGTCATGGGTCGCCGCGCCGATACTGACCATCAGCAACGCCAGCAGCATCACGCCCATGCTGATCCCGCCCATCCAGAAGGCGATGCGGGCGCTGTCAGTCGACCTCTGTGCGGCGGCGGACATCGCCCCGCCGCCGAGGGCCGTCGTCGGTCCGATCGCGGGGGCGAATGCCGGCTGGGCGCTCGCCGCACGTTGCACCAGTTGGCCGGATCCGAGCAGCGCCTGACGCATCTCGGCCACGCTCGCGAAGCGCTGCTCGGGGGCGTTGTCCGTCGCCCGCGCTAGCACCGCCGTCACCGCAGCGGGGACAGCGGGGTTGACCTGGTCGGCCGGCGGCAGGCGGAACGGTGCGGCGGCCGGGTCGAACCCGGTCAGCAGCTGGTGCAGCATCACCCCGAGGCTGTACACATCGGAGCGCGCGTCGGTCTGCCCGCGGCCGTACTGCTCCGGGGCGCTGTAGCCCATCGTGCCGAATGCCTGCGTGTCGCGGCTCTGGCCGGGCTTAAACAGGCGGGCGATGCCGAAGTCGATCAGCTTAAGCGTGCCGTCGGGCGTGATCATCACATTGGCCGGTTTGAGGTCGCGGAAGATCACCGGCGGGCGCTGGCCGTGCAGGTAGCTTAGCACATCGCAGATCTGGCCGGCCCAGCCCAGCACCTCGTCCAGCGGGCGCGGCGCGCCGAGGCGCTCGCAGTAGCCCTGGATCGTCTCGCCGGGCACGAACTCCATCACCAGGTAGTTCTTGCCGCCCTCCTGAAAGTGGTCGGTGACGCGGGGCAGGTTTGGGTGCGACAGGCTGGCGAGCAGCTCAGCCTCGTGGCGGAAGGCGTCGCCGGCCTGCTGGCGCTCCAGGGGTGAGGTGATCGCGTCGTCGCTCATCTCCTTCACCGCCCAGCGCACCGTGCTGAGCCGCCGGTCGCTGGCCAGGTAGACCGCGCCCATGCCGCCCTGGCCGAGCTTCTTCGTTAGCTCGTAGCGGTCCTGAAGCACGCGAAGCACCTGCGAGGAAGCGCCGACCCGCATGCCGCACTCGGGGCAGAAGGCTGTGCCTGGGGGGAGCTGGGTGTTACAGTTGGGGCAGTTCATGAGTAATGTTGAATGTTGAATGTTGAATGTTGAATGTTGGGTGTCGCAATTTAACATTCAACATTCAGCATTCAACATTGGATTCAGGCGAAGCGCACGAGCACAACCGAGATATTATCCTCGCCGCCGGCCTGGTTCGCCGCCGCCACCAGCGCCTCGCAGATCGCCTGCGGGTCGGCGTCGCGGGCCAGAATTCGCTCCATCTCGGCGTCGCGGGTCATCTCCCACTGGCCGTCCGAGCAGAGCAGCAGCGCGTCGTCGGGACGTAGGCGCTCGGAGAAGACGTCCACCTCGACATTGGACTTATCGCCCAGGGAGCGCAGCACCGCGTTGCGCTGTGGGTGGGTGTAGATGTCCTCGTCGGCGATCTGGCCGAGCTCTACCAGGCGCATCACCAGGGAGTGATCCTTGCTGATCCGGCGCAGCTTGCCCTCGCGATACAGATACGTGCGGCTGTCGCCAACGTTTCCGACGATGGCCCGGTCGCCGCTGACCAGGGCCATCGTCATGGTTGCGCCCATGTCGTTGCCCTGGGCGTGGCCCTCGGCGATGATCGCCTCGTTGGCCTGGAGCACCGCCTGGCGCACTAGGGTGCGGGCCGCCTCCTCGTCGTAGACGGCCTCGTGGCCGATGGCCCCGGCCAGGTAGCCGCTGATCAGCAGCTCGGCGGCCCCGCGGATGGCCAGCCCGCTGGCCAGCTCGCCGGCGGCGTGCCCGCCCATGCCGTCAGAGACGATGTAGATGCCCCAGCCCTGGCGCTGGCTGTCGTTATCTAGCCCCAGGCTCAGAGTCAGGTAGCTGTCCTCGTTATGGTCGCGCACAATCCCGGTGTCGGTGTGGGCGCCGACGATCTGGCGCAGGGCTGTGGGGCGGGTGCGCTCGTCGACGATCGCCTGGAGCCGGTCGGCCAGGTCGGCGGCGCTGCTGATCGCGCCGGTGCGCATCTCGCGCAGCACGGTCGGCAGGCTGTCGGCCTCGCCAGACGCGGCGACGGCGGCCTCGTCCTCGCTCAGGCGCTGGGTGGTGCGCGGCGTCGCCGTGAGCTGCTCCAGCAGCTCAGGGGGCCTCGGGGTTCTGATCTTCCATGGCTTCCTCCTCGGCGCCGGGGCCGGTGGCGGGTGTCTCCCGCAGGCGCAGCGGCGCAGTGTCGTCGGTGGCGGGCGGATTGATCTGGAGCTGTGGGCTCTCTAATGTGCTGGCGAGCCACTGGCGGTCGGAGTCGCTTGGCCGAAAGGCGGGCATCCGGGCGGCGCAGCTCCAGCAGAAGCGTGCGCTGTCGCGGTTCTCCTGGCCGCACGCGTCACAGAGGGGCATACCCGTTCCTTGTTCCTGTCGTTGTCGGGCGCACGTAGGGGCGCAGCAGGTGCTTTGCGCCTGCTGCGCCCCTACGTGCGCATCCGCGCGATGATCACGCTGATATTGTCCTTGCCGCCGCGCTGGTTCGCCAGGGCGATCAGCCGCTCGCAGGCCCGGGATTCGCTCGGCTCGTCGATTACGATTTGGGCCAGCTCGGAGTCCTCCACATGGATCTCCAGCCCGTCCGAGCAGAGCAGAAGCGCATCGCCCGGCGCGAGAGCCTGGCTCAGCGTGTCCACATCCACCGCCGGGTCGGTGCCGAGCGAGCGGTAGATCATATTGCGCTGCGGGTGGACGCGGGCCTGCTCTGGGGTCAGCTGGCCGATATCGACCAGCCGCGCCACCAGGCTGTGGTCGGCGGTGAGCTGGGCCCAGGGGCCGCCCTCCCCCACCCCCGCAGGGTTGATCAGGTAGGCCCGGCTGTCGCCGACGTGGGCGATGTGGGCGCGCCGCCCGGCCACCAGGGCCAGCGTGAGGGTCGTGCCCATCCCGTTGCCGCTGCCCATCGCCCGCGACTGCGTGTAGATCCGCTCGTTGGCCCTCAGGGCGGCCTGGCGCAGCAGGCTGTGCCAGCCATCGTCGTCCAGCGGCACCCCCGCGCTCAGCGCCTCCCTCAGCTCGGCCTTGACCGTCTCGCTGGCCAGCTGCGAGGCCACCTCGCCCGCCGCGTGCCCGCCCATCCCGTCGGCCACCAGCAGCAGCGTGCCGATCTTGCCGTCGGCGGTGGTGAACTCGCCGCTGTAGCAGGTGTCCTCATTTACCTTGCGGGCCATGCCGACATCGGTGCGCGCGGCCACGGCCAGGATCAGCTCGGGCGGCGGGCGCGGCACCGCCGTGCCGCCGGGGCGCATCGGCGAGCCGCACGCCACGCAGTACTTTGCGTTGGCCCGGTTGCCCCGCCCGCAGATCGGGCAGGCTAGGGGCGCCACCCGCGTCGAGGGCAGCCGCGAGGTGATCCGCACCGTCTCGCGGCCCTCCACCAGCTGCTGGGCCAGGCTGTCGAGGATGCGCGAGAGCTCCTTGATCGCGGCGGCGGCCTGCTCGCGGGCCACGCCCTCGGACTGGTCGAGCCGCTGACGCCAGTAGAAGACGCCCGACTCCACCACCGCCAGCAGCTCGCGCACGCTCAGGCTGTCGGACGAGACGCGCAGCCGCCGGCTGCCCGGCAGCATCACCTCGTCGGATGAGCCGTCGTCGGACGTGGGCGCGCCGCAGCGCGGGCAGAACCGCGCGCCGTTCGCTAGAGGCCCGCCGCAGCTGGCGCATGTCTGAGAGCCCGGTGTGGTCAACAGTGCCTCCGCACTCAACGCATCACGCAAGCAGTTGGACGATGAACAACGCTGTCGGGATGCACGTCTGGTTGCAATCTGGGAGGACCTGTGCTATCTAGAGAGGAGGAAGCCTGGGCCAGCCAAATTATAGCATAGGAGCCGCTTGCGTGTCGTCTCCCACCGTCGCCCGCTGTGTCCACTGTCAGGCACCGCTCAGCCGTCCCGACGCCCGATTCTGCACGGCCTGCGGCAGGCCGCAGCCGGCCGCGGCCCCATCCGGCGGCCCGCCGCCCGGCCCGCCCGGGGCCACGGTCGGCCTCGGCGGGCTGCTCCTGGTCCAGGAGGATGGCCTCACCCGCGATGTGCCCCTGGTCGCCCGCGCGCTCACGCTGGGGCGCGCGCCCGATAATGATGTCGCCCTGGCCTCGCGCTTCGTCAGCGGCCACCACGCCCGCGTCGAGCCCGCCGGCCCCGGCCACCGCATCGTCGATGTCGGCTCCACCAACGGCATCCTCTACGAGGGCCGGCGCGTGCCTAGCCACGACCTCTACGACGGCGATGTGATCCGCATCGGCGACCCGGCCACCGGCAGCTTTGTCACCCTCACCTACCGCAACGGCGGCGCACTGCGCGCGCCCCAGGCCAGCACGGCCTCGCAGAGCTACCCGCTCGACCCGAACGACCCGCAGATCACCATCGGCCGCGTCGGCTGCGATGTCCTGCTGGAGAACCCCCAGGTCTCGCGCTTCCACGCCCAGATCGACCGCGCCGCCGGCGGCGGGGCCACCCTGCGCGATGCCGGCAGCGCCAACGGCACCTTTGTGAACGGCCAGCGCCTCGGCGGCCCCCACTCCCTGCGCGCCGGCGATGTCATCCAGATCGGTGCCTTCAAGCTTGTCTACAACGTCGCGAGCCTTGACCAGTACGACCAGCAGGGCTCCCTGCGCATCGACGCCCGCGGCCTGACCCGCACCGTCGCCCGCGGCGGCCAGCAGCGGATCATCCTCAATGATGTCTCGCTCAGCATCGCCCCGCGCGAGTTTGTGGCCCTCGTCGGCGGCAGCGGCACCGGTAAGAGCACCCTGATGAAGGCGCTCTGCGGCTATGCCCCCGCCACCGCCGGCCAGGTGCTGGTCAACGGCGACGACTTCTACCATAACTTTGACGCCTACCGCACCGTGCTCGGCTATGTGCCCCAGGACGACATCCTCCACCGCACCCTGCCGGTCGGCCGCGCCCTTGGCTACGCCGCGCGCCTGCGCCTGCCCGCCGACACTGCCGAGAGCGAGATCGACGCGCGGATCACCCGCGTCCTCGACGATGTTGAGATGTCGCCCCACCGCGATAAGCTCGTCGAGAACCTCTCCGGCGGCCAGCGCAAGCGGGTCAGCATCGGCGCCGAGCTGCTGGCCGACCCTAGCCTCTTCTTCCTCGATGAGCCGACCAGCGGCCTTGACCCCGGCCTTGAGAAGAAGATGATGTACACCCTGCGCCGCCTCGCCGACAGCGGGCGCACGGTGGTGCTGGTAACCCACGCCACCGCCAATATTACTCAGTGCGACCACGTCGCCTTCATGGCGGCCGGGCGGGTCGTCTACTTTGGCCCGCCCTCCGAGGCGCTCGCCTTCTTTAATATCACCAGCGGCGATTTCGCCGATATCTACACCAAGCTGGAGGGCCAGGGCGACCCGCAGAGCCCGATTGTCCAGCGCGACCTTCAGGCGGAGCGGCAGGCCTGGGCGGCGGCCAACCCCGGCGCGCAGCAGCAGCCCGGCCTCGGCGAGCTGTGGGAGATGAAGTTCCGCGGCTCGGCATCCTACCAACGCTATGTCACCGGTCGGCTGGGGCAGTCGCCCCAGCCGGCGGCCGCGCCGAGCGCCGCGCCGCAGCGTCAGAACAAGGTCTCGCCCCTGCGTCAGTTCGGCATCCTGACCCGCCGCTACTTCGATCTGACCCTGCAAGATCGGCGCAACCTGCTCATCCTGCTGCTCCAGGCGCCGATCATCGCCCTGCTGCTGCTGCTGGTGGCCCGCCGCGATGCGCTCACCGGCGCCCAGGCGATCGACCTGATCCAGCGCGGCGAGGCAAAGAAAGTGCTGTTTATGCTGGCCACGGTCAGCGTCTGGTTCGGCATCATCAACGCCGCCCGCGAGATCACCAAGGAGCTGCCGATCTTCCAGCGCGAGCGGCTGGTGAACCTGCGCATCGGCCCCTACCTGCTCTCGAAGGTGGCGGTGCTCAGCGCGCTGATCATCGTGCAGACGGCGGTCATGCTGGGCATGGTGGCACTGAATGTGCAATTCCCTGCCGATACCGGCGTGATCATGCCGGCGCTCGCCGAGACCTTCGTGACCCTGCTGCTCACCGCCTTCACCGGCATGGCTCTCGGCCTGGTGATCAGCGCCGCCTCCGATAGCGGTGATCGGGCGATCAGTATTGTTCCGCTGGCGCTGATCCCGCAGATTCTGTTCGCCGGCCTGATCTTCAAGATCGAGGGGCTGGCAACCCCGCTCTCCTGGCTGACGATCAGCCGCTGGTCGATGGACGCCCTGGGCATCAGCGCCGACCTCAACAGCCTGTGTGACCTGCCGAACAGTGGTGGCGGCGGCAGCGTGCCGCCGGGCTGCTCCCCTGGCTTTCTCGATGTGGAGCCGAGCTTCGCCCACAGCCCGAGCGCGCTCCTGGGGCGCTGGGGCGCGATGCTGCTCTACACCCTGATCTGCCTCGGGATCACGGCGTGGCTTGTGCGCCGCCGCGACCGCCAGATTTGACTATATTTCCAAAAAGCGGTGATTCGGGCCTGTGCAAAAAGATCGCGTTAGTAGTACCTTCATGCCGTCTCGATGCCATGCAACATAATCACACGCGCCTGTGCATGGCCTTGACAGGGCCGATTCTTTTGGCGTATAATACAAATAGGAGAGGGATATAAGTATTATATTCGGAATGCTCGAAAGAGTGATTGCGCTTGTCGCATGACGCATCACCTCCTCCGACAAAGGCAGCAACTATATGTCACTCGGACAAAAAATCGGCCGTCTCCGCCAGGAGCGCGGCCTCACCCTCCAAGAGGTTTCAGACGGATCCGGGCTGACCCCCTCGTTTCTCAGCCGTCTTGAGCGTGACAAAGTGAATATCTCGGTGGCGAACCTGCGCAAGCTCGCGCAATTCTTCAGCGTACAGATGACTCACTTCTTTGAGGGCGAGGACAATCAGCAGGCTGGGCAGGTGGTCTCCCCCGCCGGTCGGGTGCGCCTGAGCCTTGACGATGCGCCGGTGCAGGTCTATGCGCTGCTCCCCCCGAATAGCGACATGGAGGCGCGCCTGCTTGAGGCCCGCCCCGGCGGTGGACAGCAGGGCTTCTCGGGGCGCGGCAGCCAGATGGTCCATGTGCTCCAGGGCCAGCTCCACTATATCCTCGGCGATGAGGAGTACACCCTGAGCGCCGGCGATACGCTGTTCTACCGCGACGATATGGCCCACAGCTGGGTGAATAACGGCGACGGCGCGGCGACGGTGCTGACGGTCGCCGCGCTGGCCGGGCGCGAGGATCGCTAACTCGCGCCTATGACGCCATTCTTCTCCTTGCTCACGCCCCGCCGGGTCGCGCGCTGGCTGCTGGTTCTAAGCGCCATCTATGGGGTGTGCTGGCTGCTCTGGAGCGCGAGCAGCGCCCTCACGCCCTTTATCATCGGGATCGTTCTCGCCTACCTGCTGCTGCCCCTGGTGAACCGGCTCAACGCGCGGCAGCCGCGTTGGGCCGCTATCCTGTTCGTCTACCTCGGCAGCTTCGCGGTGCTGCTCATCTTCTTCGCCTACCTCGTCCCGCCCCTCGTCTCCCAGATCAGCCAGCTGATCGGCGCGTTCCCCCGGATCGCCCAGATCCAGCAGTGGTCAGATCAGATCGTCGCTGAGTACCAGAAGATCCTCGCCTCGCTGCCCGCCGGGATGCGCAGCGGGGTTGAGCAGAATGTGTCTGTCCTGATCAACAACGGCCTCGGCACGCTGCGCACCAATTTTGTGACCTACCTGCAGGGCCTTGGCACCTTTCTGATCAACAGCCTGCTCTCCGTGGTCAACACGGTCACCTTTCTGCTCGGCTTCTTCCTCATCCCCTTCTGGCTCTTCTATGTGATGATGGATCAGCAGGCCGGCGTCACGACGCTTGACCGTATGCTGCCGGCCTGGCTGCGGGAGGACTTCTGGTCGCTCGTGGAGATCATCGACTACGATGTGGGTGCCTACGTGCGCGGCCAGATCATCCTCGGTCTCGCGGTGGGTACGGCCGCCGGGGTCGGCCTGCTCGCCCTGGATCTGTTCGGCCTGCAGGTGAACTACATCCTGCTGCTGGCCGTGATCGCCGCGATCACCGAGCTCATCCCGGTGATCGGCCCCATCCTCGGCGCAGTCCCGGCGGTGATCCTCGGCTTTATCGACTCGCCCACCACCGGCCTCGTCGTGCTGGCCCTCTACGTCGTCATCCAGCAGCTGGAGAATAACTTCCTCGTGCCGCGGATTGTCGGCGACAGCGTCGGGCTGCACCCGGCTGTGCTGATGGTGCTGCTCGTGGTCTGCTCGCAGGTCTTCGGCCTCGCCGGGGCCATCCTCTCGGCGCCGATGGGCGCGATCTCCCGCGATGTCTTCAGCTACCTCTACGGCCGCCTCAGCGAGCCGCCACTGCCCGCCGGCGTGCTGCCTGATCGCATTCGCAGCGCCCGGCGGCCCGTCCCAGCCAAGGCGCCGCCGCCCCCGCCCGAGCAGGCCGCCCCCGAGCCCGAGGGCGATCAGCAGCCCGCTGAGTAGGGGGCGCAGCAGCCCCAGAGAATCGAAAGGCGCAGCAGCCATAGGGCTGCTGCGCCCTTACATTCGGTGGTGCCCCTACGCGCCCCCGCTCAGGCCGCGCCGGCCAATGCTGTGCCAGAGCCGGCGGATCCGGCGGCGGCGCTGCCGCTTCGTGTAGAAGGGGTCCGTCTCGCAGAGGCGGCGGCGCACCCGCAGGCTGTGCCCGGTGATCAGCCCGCCCATGAAGGCGGTCATGTCGGGGAAGGAGGCGATCTTGTCGGCCACCGCCAGCACCCAGCCCTCGCGGGTCGTCGGCCGCGGGCCGAGCGGGTACATGTGGCTGATGATCGCCATCGAGACCTCGTCCGGCTCGCCGAGGCTGGCGGCGACCTCGGCCGCGATCGCGCCGTGGGTGGACAGCGTGCCGAGCCGCGAGTCGAGATCGTGCAGGATGGCCGCCCGCACGCATGTGCGTCGGTCGGCGCGAACCAGCGGCGCGATGCGGTAGGAGTAGCGGACAACCCGCATCATATGATCATGCTTGGGGATGCTGTGGTGCATGTGATGGCGGGTCTCCACCACGCGGGGGTGCGAGAGCAGATCTGCGATGATGGTCTGGTACATCCATTTCTCCTGGGCATGTGCTGCTGATATCCCTCTGATCAGACGTCGGCCCACCTCTGTTGGTTGCGCGCTCATTCTACCACGTTGCCGATCCCAAACCATACCGGCCACATGATGGTAGAATGGCGGTATGCGCAGCACCCGCCGTCTCACGCTGATCCGCCCCGGCCGCGTTCCCTACGCCCAGGCCTGGGATCTGATGCGCCAGCTGGCCGCCGACCGCTCGGCCGGCCGCGCCGGCGATAGCCTGATGATCCTGGAGCACCCGCCCACGATCACATTGGGCAACCGCGCCCGCCCTGAGAACATCCTTGTCGCCCCCAAGGAGCTATCCGCCCGCGGGGTGGACGTCGTCCAGTCCGACCGCGGCGGCGATGTGACCTACCACGCCCCCGGCCAGATCGTCGGCTACCCCGTCCTCAAGCTCTCGCAGCACGGCGGCGATATTGGCCGCTACGTGCGCAACCTTGAGGAGACGATTATCCTCACCCTGGGCGCGTTCGGCCTCGCCGGAGAGCGCGTCCCCGGCCTCACCGGGGTCTGGGTCGGCGGCGGGGCGGCGAAGGTGTGCGCTATCGGCGTCAAGCTGAGCGCCGCCGGGGTCACCAGCCACGGCTTCGCGCTCAACGTCAACCCCGACCTGGCCGGATTCGCCCAGATCGTGCCCTGCGGGATCGACGACCGCGCCGTCACTTCGCTCCAGGCCCTGCTCGGCCGCGAGGTCGCCCCCGCCGAGGTGGAGCCGACCCTGCTTCGCCACTTCGCCGAGGTCTTCGATGTGGATCTGGCCCCCGCCGAGCTGGCCCTGGCTGATGATGCGTGATCGCCGATACGACCGCCGACGCCGCGCCCCGGCGCTACGCCGAGGATTTTGATCGGGTGGGGAGCGAGTGATATGGGGTACAATGAAAGGGCGCGGCGGCTAGAGGCCGCCGCGCCCCAATAAGCGTACACCGAGAGGGCGATACCTATGGCAGAGCTGATCCCGCTAGCTGAAGTGAGCCGCGCCGAGGCCCCGGCCGCACCGGCGCGCCCGCGCCGCCCCGAGTGGCTGAAGGCCCGCGCGCCCTCGGGCGAGAACTATAGCGATGTGCTATCCCTGATGCGCGAGAAGGGCCTGCACACCGTGTGCGAGGAGGCCCGCTGCCCGAACCTCGGCGAGTGCTGGAACCACCGCACCGCCACCTTCCTGCTGCTGGGCGACACATGCACCCGCGGCTGCCGCTACTGCGCCATCGGCAAGGGCAAGCCCAAGCCGATCGACGAGGCCGAGCCCGAACGCGTGGCCGACTCGGTGGCCCACCTGCGCCTCAAGTTCGCCGTCCTCACCTCGGTCAACCGCGACGACCAGCCCGACGGCGGCGCCCATATCTTCGCCCGCACGATCAGCCTGATCCGCGAGTCTACGCCCGAGTGCCAGATCGAGGTGCTCATCCCCGACTTCGACGGCAACTGGGACGCCCTCCAGCAGGTGCTCGACGCCCGGCCCGATGTGCTCAACCATAACATCGAGAGCATCCCGCGCCTGTTCCGGCGCTTCCGCCCGCGGGCCACCTTCGACCAGAGCATCGAGCTGCTCGCCCGCGCCCGCGCCTTCGACCCGCAGCTCGTCACCAAGAGCGGCATGATGGTCGGCGCCGGCGAGACGAACGCTGAGGTGATCGAGGTGCTCGACGCCCTGCGCGGCTCCGACGTGAACGTCCTCACCATCGGCCAGTACCTGGCCCCCGACGCGAGCTACTGGCCGGTCGACCGCTACGTCACCCCGGCTGAGTTCGCCATGTTCAAGGACGCGGCCTTCGCGCGCGGCTTCCGCCACGTCGAGAGCGGCCCCCTGGTGCGCTCCAGCTACAACGCCCACGCCCACGTGGGTGCCAGCCAGCACTAAGCGAATGTTGAATGCTGAATGTTGAATGTTGAATGTATGCATTCAACATTCAACATTCAGCATTTAACATTAATGAAACACCTCTACATCCACATCCCCTTCTGCCACCGCCGCTGCGCCTACTGTGACTTCAACACCTACGCCAACATGGACGACCGGATCGAGGCGTATGTGGCCGCCCTCTGCGCGGAGCTGCGCTTGCTGGCCGAGACGGTCGCCCCCGCGCCGCCTGCCTCGGCCGAGGCGGCCTCCCTGCGCCCCACGATCTTCCTCGGCGGCGGCACGCCGACCATGCTCTCGCTCGGCCAGATGGAGCGCGTCCTGGAGGCGGCCAGCCTGATCGTGCCCCTCGCGGGCGCCGAGGTCAGCAGCGAGGCCAACCCCGGCACCGTGCTCGGGCGCGACTACCTGCGCGGCCTGCGGCGGCTCGGCGTCAACCGGCTGAGCATGGGCGTGCAGAGCCTGCACGACCCGACTCTGCGCATCCTCGGGCGCATCCATACCGCCGACGAGGCCCGCCGCAGCTATGCGGAGGCCCGCGAGGCCGGCTTCGAGAATATCAACCTCGACTTCATCTTCGGCCTGCCCGGACAGGACCAGGCCCAGTGGGATGCCACCCTGGACGAGATCGTCGCCTGGGAGGTCGATCACTTCTCGCTCTACTCGCTCATCCTTGAGGAGAAGACCCCGCTCTTCGCCCAGGTGACGGCCGGGCGGGTCAGCGTGCCCGACGATGATGCCACCGCCGCGATGTACGAGGCGGCCATGGCGCGATTCGCCGCCGCCGGCTACGCCCAGTACGAGATCTCGAACTTCGCACGAGGGAACAGGGAACAGGGGACAGGGGACAGCAATTGTCCGGCCCCTGTCCCCTGTTCCCTGTTCCCTGAGCGCGCCTGCCACCATAACCTCGCCTACTGGCTCAACAGCGACTACCTGGCGGCCGGGGCGGGGGCCTACGGCCACATCACCGCCGGCGGGTCGCCCCACCGCTACTACGACACGTTGGCCGTGGAGGAATACATCGTCGCCGCTGGCGCGGGCGGCCTCCGTTCATGTCGGCGAGGCTCCCCTCTTGTGATGAGTGCTATACTGGTGCCCCCCCTCCAATGGGTGGCGGCGATGCTGCCACTCACTGATGGGATCGGGCAGGCGCGATCATCTCGATGGAGCGATGGAGCCAGCCATGACACTGTCACCCCTATCTATTCAGCAGCAGCTCGACACCCTTCGCGACCGGTATGTACAGAGTATCGGGGATCGCATCGAGGGTCTCGCCGCGCTCTGGGAGGCTCTCTGCGCTGATGACTGGTCATGGGAGCGCCTGAGCGCGCTGCATAGCCAGGCCCACGCACTGTCCGGCTCGGCGGCGAGCTTCGATCTTCCCGCCGTGAGCGCGGCCGCGCAGGCGCTCGTGGAGGCGCTCGCGCAGCTCATCGCCGGCCGCCCGACGGAGCCCTCAGGCGAGTCCCGCGCGCGGATCGCTGAGGCCATCGCCGCAGTGCGCGCGGCGCCCCGCGATCCCCCGCGCGTTACCAGGGTGCCCCCGATCCCCATGGCCTTCGCCGCCCCAACGCGCGCGCTGCGGCAGACGGACGTGCTGATCGTGGAGGACGACCTGGCCACGGGCGAGCACCTGGCGCTCCAGCTGGAGCACTTCGGCTACCACGCCACCGTCATGCAGTCGCTCGATGGCTTCGAGGATGCCGTGCGCGCCCACGAGCCGGCGGCGATCATCCTCGACATCGTCTTCCCCGAGGGCGACCTGGCCGGGCCAGAGCGCATGGCAGAGAATGCGCGCGCCGGCGTCGCCGCGCCGGTGATCTTCCTCTCGCAGCGCAGCGACTTCACCGCCCGGCTCTGGGCCGTGCGCGCCGGCGGTAGAGCCTACCTCACCAAGCCGGTCGATATCGACGCTCTGGTCAGCGTGCTCGATGGCGTCACCGGCGCCTTTGTCCCCGAGCCCTACCGCGTCCTGATCGTCGATGACACCCGGCTGACCGGCGCGCTCTATGAGGCGATGCTGCGCAACGCCGGCATGCTCACCATGGCGCTGACCGACCCGGCCCTGGTGATGCAGGCGCTCCAGGAGTTCCAGCCCGACCTGCTGCTGCTCGATATGTATATGCCCGACTGCACCGGCCCCGAGGTCGCCGCGCTCATCCGCCAGCAGGCGGCGTTTGTCAGCCTGCCGATCGTCTTCCTCTCGGGCGAGCACGACCGCGACAACCAGCTCGCGGCGCTCGACCAGGGCGGCGATGACTTTCTCACCAAGCCGATCAGCGCGCCGCAGCTCGTGTCGGCGGTGACGAGCAGGGCGCGCAGGGCCCGCGCGATGCGCGCCCTGCTCAGCCGCGACGGCCTCACAGGCCTGTTCACCCACGCCTCAATCAAAGAGCAGGTGCTGCGCGAGATCGTGCGCGCGCAGCGCTACCACACCGCGCTGACGGTCGCGATGATCGACCTCGACCACTTCAAGCTGGTGAACGACCGCTACGGGCACGCCGCCGGCGACCGGGTGCTGAAGGGGCTGGCCCGGCTGCTCCACCAGCGGCTGCGCATGAGCGACAGCATCGGGCGCTACGGCGGCGAGGAGTTCCTGATCATCCTCCCGCAGACCGACGGGCCGACCGCGCTGCGTCTGCTCGATGAGGCGCGCGCCCGCTTCGCCACGATCGGCCACCTGCTCGACGCGGATCAGGAGGTGACGGTGACCTTCAGCGGCGGGGTCGCCAGCCTCGTCCCGACAGGTGACTCCCGCACGCTGCTCGCGTCGGCCGACGCCGCGCTCTACGCCGCGAAGCGCGCCGGGCGCAACCGGATCATCTGCGCGACATGCCAGGATGCTACGGAAGCCCCCACCCTCACTCTATGACCGCGCTGCCCAAGGATACGCCAATGACCACACCATCCAGCCGAATCCTGATCGTCGATGACACGCCGCTCAACCTTAAGATGGCCTCCGCCGCCCTGAAATCTGGCGGCTATGAGATCGATACGGCGGCGGACGGGCGTAGCGCCCTTGAGCGGGCGGTACTCTTCCAGCCCGACCTGATCATCCTCGATGTGATGATGCCCGATATCGACGGCTACGAGGTCTGCCGTCGCCTGCGCCGTATGCCCGCCTTCGCCCAGCGCCCGATCATGATGCTCACGGCCAACGACACGCTGGAGGAGCGCGTGCGCGGCCTGGAGGTCGGCGCCGACGACTACATGAGCAAGCCCTTCCAGCCGGTGGAGCTCCAGGCCCGGGTGCGCGCGCTGCTCCGCCGCGCCGCCCCGGCCCCCCCCCAGCCGCTGGAGGCCCAGGGCCGGACGATCGCGCTCTTCTCGCTGCGCGGCGGTGTCGGCGTCTCGACGCTGGCCACCAACCTCGCGGCGGGGCTGGCGCAGATCTGGGGCGAGCCGGTGGCCCTGGTCGACCTGGCGCTGATCAGCGGGCAGAGCGCCCTGATGCTCAACCTCCCGATGCGCACCACATGGGGCGACCTCGCCGATGTGCCGGTCGCCGATATTGACAGCGACCTGCTCGACCAGGTGCTGATGGCCCATAGCAGCGGCGTGCGCGTGCTCTCTGCCGCTGCGCGCGCCGAGCAGAGCGAGCTGATCAGCGGCGAGAAGGTGCGCTATATCCTCGATCTGCTCCGCAAGCACTATGCCTATGTGGTGCTGGATCTGCCCCACGACTTCGGCGACACCACGCTCGCCGGCCTCGACGCCGCCGACGAGGTGCTGCTCCTGCTCGCCCCTGAGATCGCCTCGGTGCGCGCCGCCACCTGCGCCCTCGATGTCTTCGCCGAACTTAGCTATCCGGACACGAAGGTCACGCTGCTGCTGAACACCACCGTCGCCCAGGGCGGCCTGGCCCGCGCCGATATCGAGACGGCCCTGCGCCGCCCGATCACCCAGGCGCTGCCCTACGCCGCCGAGCTCTATCTGAGCGCGCTGAACCGCGGCGTGCCGCCGGTGCTTGAGCTGGCGACCAAGCCGCTTGGCGCGCTCCTCGAGCGCTGGTCCTTCCAGCTGAGCAGCGCGGAGCATCGCGCTCGCCGGCCGGCGAGCCCGACCCCGGCATGGCTCCGCCTGGCCCAGGCGGCGCAGCCACGGAAGGCGCACTAGTGGCGCGCCACCGTGATGTGGGGGGTGTTTTTTCGGGGAGGAACAGGCCCTCCCCGATCCCCTCCCATCGGGCATCTCGGATCACCAGTTTGGTGCACCACGAGGACGATTGCAGCGAGCAGAGCGAAGGAGCCAGCCATGTCCGCCCCCACCCCCACGATCGCCGATGAGCCCGCGCGGCAGGCGGCGCTGGACGAGTATCAGATTCTCGACACCGCGCCCGAGGCGGCCTTTGATGAGATCGCGAACCTGGCCGCCGAGATCTGCGGCACGCCGATCGCGCTGATCATCCTCACCGACGCGCGCCGCCAGTGGTTTAAGGCCCGCGTCGGGCTTGACGTGGCTGAGATGCCGCGCGAGATGCCCTTCTGCGCGCACACGCTCACACACCGCGATGAGCCCTTTGTGGTACCGGACGCGCAGCGCGACGCCCGCTTCGCTGACTCCCCCTTTGTGACGGGGGCGCCGCACGTCCGCTTCTACGCGGGCACGCCGCTCGTCACGCCCACAGGGGTCGCGATCGGCACGCTCTGCGTGATCGACCATGTGCCGCGTGAGCTTCGCCCGAGCCAGATCAATGCGCTGCGCGTGCTTGGCCACCAGGTGGTGACGCAGATGGAGCAGCGCCGCCAGATCCGCGCGCTCGAGGAGGCTGCGGCGGCCCGCGCCGAGAGCGAGTCCCGCGCCCAGCAGCTTGCGGACGCAGCGCAGCGCCAGGTGCGCACCCAGGCCCTGCTCGACCAGGTGCGCGGCGCGGTGGCCCACGAGCTGGATCTGACGGCGGCCCTGCGCATGATCGTCGAGGCGAGCGCCCAAACCTTCGGCTACACCCGCGTAAGCCTGTATTTGCGTGATGCCGGAGAGCTTCGCCTTCAGCACCAGATCGGCTACGCACACATCCCCAGCGCTCTCCCGATCAGCCAGGGCGTGCTCGGACGGGTCGCCCGCACCGGCGTGCCGATGCTCATCGCCGACATTCGCGCCGAACCCGACGTGATCCTGGACGACCCGCAGATCGTGGCCGAGGTGTGTGTGCCGATCCGGCTGCGCGATGAGGTCGTCGGCGTGCTCAATGTCGAGAGCGACCAGCCCGAGGCCTTGGGGCTGGCCGACCAGGAGCTCCTGCTCGCGCTGAGCGACTATATTGCGGTGGTGATCGTGCGCGGCCGGCTCTATGACGAGCAGCAGCGCACGGTGCGCGAGACGCTGCTGCTGAACCGGGTGATCGCCGCCGCCGCGACGGGCACCGATATTCATGATGTGCTCTCGGTGATGTGCCGCGAGCTGGCGGTGGCCTTTGATGTGCCCCAGGCGGCCTGCGCGCTGCTGGATGATGATCAGGATCTGCTGACGGTGGTGGCCGAGTACTGCGCGCCGGGGCGGCCCTCGGGCATGGGCGCGGTCATCCCGGTGGCGGGCAACGCGCTGACCGAGGCGGTGATCGCGTCCCGCGCCCCCGTCCAGCTTGGCGATGTGCGGGCCGACGTGCGCAGCGCCACCGCCGAGCTGTTCGCCAAGCGCGGCACCGCCGCCATCCTGCTCGTGCCGCTGCTCATCCACGAGGAGGTCGTCGGCACGATCGGCATCGACTCGCTCGTCCCGCGGGTCTTCAGCGTCGAGGAGATCGCGCTCGCCCAGGCGGTGAGCTGGGCCGCCGGCCAGGCCCTGGCCAACGTCCAGCTCACCTCGGCGCTCCAGGCTGAGCTGGCCGAGCGATCGCGCACCGAGGCGGCCCTGCGCGACACCACCGCGCGGGTGACCCGCACCCTGGAGAGTATCACCGACGCCTTCTTTGCGGTCGACCACAGCTGGAATCTTACCTACATGAACTCGGAGGCCAGGCGCCTGCTCAGCCCCACCGGCGAGGATATCATTGGGCAGAACCTCTGGGAGCTCTTCCCGACCACCATCGGCACGGAGTTCGAGCTGAACTATCGCCGCGCGATGGCCGAGCAGATCGCGATCCAGTTCGAGTCCTACTCGAACATTCTCCACATGTGGGCGGAGGTGCGCATCTACCCCTCGCCGGATGGGCTGTCGATCTACTTCCGCGATATCAGCGCCCAGAAGCAGGCCTATGAGGAGCTGGTGCAGGCCAAGGAGGACGCCGAGGCGGCCACCCGCGCCAAGTCCGACTTCCTGGCCACCATGAGCCACGAGATCCGCACCCCGATGAACGCGGTGATCGGCATGACCGGCCTGCTGCTCGACACGCCGCTCGGCGACGAGCAGCGCGACTATGTCGAGACGATCCGCAACAGCAGCGATGCGCTGCTGACGATTATCAATGACATCCTCGACTTCTCGAAGATCGAGTCGGGCAAGTTCGACCTGGAGCAGCAGCCCTTCGACCTGCGCGACTGTCTGGAGGCGGCGATGGATCTGGTCGCGGCGCGCGCGGCCGAGAAGCAGCTCGACCTGGCCTACATGATCGCGCAGACGGTGCCCCCGGCGCTTCTGGGCGATGTCACCCGGCTGCGCCAGGTGCTGGTGAACCTGCTCACCAACGCGGTCAAGTTCACCCCCGCCGGCGAGGTGGTGGTGATGATCGAGGCCAGGCGGCTGCCCGACACGCAGTACGAGGTGCATGTGTCGGTGCGCGATAGCGGGATCGGCATCCCGGCCGACCGCATGGACCGGCTGTTTAAGGCCTTTAGCCAGGTGGATGCCTCGACCACGCGCCAGTACGGCGGCACCGGCCTGGGCCTGGTGATCAGCCAGCGGCTCAGCGCGCTGATGGGCGGGCGCATGTGGGTGGAGAGCACGGTCGGGGTCGGCACCACCTTCCACTTCACGATCGTCGCGCCGGCGGCGACGCTGCCCGCCCGGATCGATCTCCAGAGGACGATCCCGCAGCTGGCGGGCAAGCGGCTGCTGGTGGTGGACGATAACGCGACGAACCGGCGCATCCTGACCCTCCAGGCCGAGGCCTGGGGCATGCAGGTGCGCGCCTGCGTCTCCGGGGCCGAGGCGCTCGGCTGGCTCGCCCAGGAACCACCCTTCGATGCGGCGATCCTGGACATGCAGATGCCGGAGATGGACGGCGCGCAGCTCGCCGCCGCGATCCGTAGCCGCGCGGAGCTGCGCGCCATGCCGCTGGTGCTGCTCACCTCGCTCGGGCGTCGGGCGGAGGATATGGCCCAGGGGCACTTCGCCGCCAGCCTGTCGAAGCCGATCAAGGCGGCGCAGCTCTATGAGACGCTGCTGTCCGCCCTGAACGAGACGGTGATCCTCCCGCCCGCCGCGCCTGCGCCATCCGCCTTTGATGCGACGCTCGCCGAGCGGATCCCGCTCCGTATCCTGCTCGCCGAGGATAACGTCGTAAACCAGAAGGTTGCCACCAAGACCTTGTCCAAGCTGGGCTACCGGGCCGACGTTGCGGCGAACGGCTTCGAGGTGCTCGACGCGCTCGCCCGCCAGCCCTATGATGTGGTGCTGATGGATGTGCAGATGCCTGAGCTCGACGGGCTGGGGGCGTCGCGGCGCATCCGCAGCGAGCTGCCGCCGGCCCGCCAGCCACGGATCATCGCCATGACGGCCAACGCCATGCAGAGCGACCGGGAGCTGTGCATGGCGGCCGGGATGGACGACTACATCAGCAAGCCGGTGCGGGTCGCGGATCTGGTGGCCGCCCTGGAGCGCTGCGCCGCGCGGGAGGAGGAGCCGGCGCCAGAGCCGGCTGCGGGCGGCGTGATCGATATCACGGTGCTTGAGCAGATCCAGGAGAGCTTGGGCGAGGGGAGCCCGGAGATCGTCATTGAGATCATCGACCTGTTCATTGATGATCTGCCGCGCCAGCTCGCCGCGCTGCGCCAGGGCGTCGCCGAGGGGGCGGCCCCGACGGTGCAGCGCCTGGCCCACACGATCAAGGCGAGCGCGGCGACCATCGGCGCGCTCGCCCTGGCGGCGGACTGCGAGGCCCTTGAGGATCTGACGCGGCGCGGCGACCTGCGCGAGGCCGAGGCGCGCGCGGCTACGATCGCTGCGGGCTGTGCGGCGGTGACGGCGGAGCTGGCGATGATGCGCTCCCGCTTCGCCAGCTCCGGGGAAGGTTCATCCGATTGAAGATCTGGGTTGACGCTGACGCCTGCCCGCGCGCGGTGAAGGAGCTGGTCTTTCGCGCCTCGGCCCGGCTGAGCCTGCCGGTCTGCCTGGTGGCGAACCGCCGGCTCGCCCTGCCGGACTCGCCGCTGATCACGCTGACGCAGGTGCCCCAGGGCAGCGACGTCGCCGACGGCTATATCGTGCAGCACGTCGCCCCGGGCGACCTGGTGATCACCGCCGACATCCCGCTGGCGGCGCTGGTGGTGGCCCGCGGCGCCGTGGCCCTCGACCCGCGCGGCGAGATCCACACCGCCGAGACGGTGGGCGAGCGGCTGGCGGTGCGCGACCTGATGGAGGAGCTGCGCTGGGCGGGCCTGGAGACGGGCGGGCCGGCGGCCTACGGCGCGGCCGACCGCCAGCGCTTCGCCCAGTCGCTCGACCGGCTGCTGCCGCGTGCGCCCCGGCGCTGAGGTGGTATGCTATGCAGAGGCTGGGCGGCGCAGCCGCCCAGCCTCTGCATCGAGTCATGGCGACGGCAACGTCGCCATGCGTGTAGCGTGGGATAGCAGGCCTGAGGAGATACCTAATGACCGAGCAGCGACCGACGCCCCTGACCGACCTGCGCCGCCGCGCCCCGGTGGCCCGCGCCGTGATCCGCGACGCGCTGGCCGAGCTGGTCGGCCCCGTCGAGCTGAAGTATGACTTCTACCGCGAGTGGAACGGCTGCTGGCAGGTGCGCGTGAAGCTGAGCGGGGCCGCCAGCGGAGAGATCGCCTTCACCCTGCTCGACACCCCCGGCGGTGGGATGCTGGCCATGCCGCGCCCATTCCCCGCCCGCTGGCGCGCCGCCGGCATCCCCGCCACCGACGGCACCCGCTGGAGCCTCGACGATACCGGCAACCTGGTGCGGGTCGGCGCATAATCGTATCGGTGTATGCTATACTTCGCCTAGCCGATACGATTATTGCGAGGGCGCATCATGGACAGCCCCAGGCCCCACATGGACCCGCGCCTGGCCCGGCGGCTCCAGGAGAAGCAGGCCGCCCTGGCGGCCCGCCGGCCGCTCGCCCCGGCCACCCTGCGGCTCATCCACGAGGACCTGCAGGTGCGGCTGACCTTCCACTCCAACGCGATCGAGGGCAACACGCTCAGCCTGCGCGAGACTCAGCTGGTGATCGAGCGCGGCCTGACGATCGGCGGGCACACGCTGGCCGAGCACCTGGAGGCCACCAACCACGCGGCGGCGGTGCGCGCCCTGCTAGCCATGGCCGACGCCGAAGCGCCGCTGGGGGTCGCCACGATCCTGGAGCTGCACCGCCTGGTGATGGAGCGCATGCTCGACGAGGCCGGCGCCTGGCGCTCCGGCGCGGTGTCGATCCGCGGCTCGGCGCTCCAGCCCCCGCCGGCCGCCCAGGTGCCCGGCCTGATGGACGAGTGGCTGGCATGGCTCGATGGCCCGGGCCGGGCCTACGGGCCGGTGGAGCGGGCGGCGATCGCCCACCACGGCTTCGTCGCCGTCCACCCCTTCCGCGACGGCAACGGGCGCACCGGTCGGCTCCTGCTGAACCTGCTGCTCCTGCGCGCCGGCTTCCCGCCCGCCCTGCTGCTCCAGGAGTGGCGGCTGGGCTACCTGGAGGCGCTCAGCCAGGCCGACCGGGGGCGCTACGGCCCGCTGCTCAACCTGGTCGGCCGGGCGGTGGAGATCGGGCTCGACCTGTACCTGGAGGCCTGCGACGCCGCGCCGCCCCAGGAGGATCTGCTGCCCCTGCGCGAGCTGGCGGCGGGGGGCGACTTCAGCGCCGAGTACCTGGCCCTGCTCATCCGCAAGGGCCGCCTGGCCGGCAGCAAGCGCGGCGGGCGCTGGTACAGCACCCGCGCCGCCCTCGCTCGCTATGTCGCCGAGGTCGCCCGCCAGGAGGTGCCGCGCGGTCGGCCCGCGAAGCCCCGCCCCTGAAACCCTGTGCTAGCGCCCGCGCGCCTCAAGGCACAGGGCGGCGACGAAGCCCTCCGCCGGGGATAGGGCGGTGAGCCGCCAGTGCCCGGCCGCGTCCGGCTCATCATCGACACGCAGCAGGGCGGCGGGCGCGGCGGGGTCCGCGCTCACCGCGAAGCGGTCCGCGCCCAGCGCCAGCCCCTCGCCGCGCGCCTTGACGAAGGCCTCCTTGCAGACCCAGCAGCGGTAGAAGGCATCCCTTCGCCGATCGGGCGGCAGCGCGGCCAGGGCGCGCCGCTCCTCCGGGGCGAAGAATCGCTCCGCGATCACGTCGTGGTCCGCGTCGCCGACCAGCTCCAGGTCGACGCCCACACGGGCGCCGCCGGCCACCGCCAGCAGCGCCATGTCGTGCGAGTGGGCCAGGCTGAAGCTGATCGCATCGCTGAGCGGGCCGTCGAGGTCGGGCTTGCCGGCCGGGCCGTAGCGGAAGCGCAGCGCGGCCGGGGCGACGCCCGCTACGCGGGCGAGGGTCGCACGCAGCGCGCCGCGCGCCGCCACGAAACGATCGCGGGCCAGCGGGGCGCGCAGCCGCGCGGCGCGCGCCCGCTCGTCCGGGCTGAGGGTCTGCGCCAGCGCGCCGAGATCATCTGCGGCGGCGGCCAGGTCGATCCGCCAGAGGTGGGCCTCGTCTCCTGGTGCAGATTGCAGATTGTAGATTGCAGATTGCAGATTGGGCCACGTATTCAGACAAGTTTCGTAACAATGCTACAGGTTGCGGCGTTCGTAGTGGGCGCTTCAGCGCCTGTGCGGCTGAAGCCGCCACTGCAAACTGTAAACCTGAAACATGCCTAAGGGTTCATAAAGAAATTATATGGTTCGCGCGCATACGCCCCGGGTGAAACTGTGAGCGTCGGTGCCTTGGCT
>NZ_JAIEWN010000050.1:0-9852 GCF_019599295.1 Oscillochloris sp. ZM17-4
CCGCCCCCGCCCCGCGACCGCGCCAGTAAGCACCGCCTCCCCTCGGGTATCCGCGATAACCTGGATCGTGGGAAGGTTGGCGACTTCCTCAAAACTCAGATCCACCCCGGCGCCGACCTCGCCATCGTCTCGGCCTACTTCACCATCTACGCCTACCAGCAGCTTCAGCCCCAGCTCGACCAGATCCACGCGCTGCGCTTCCTCTTTGGCGAGCCGCGCTTTGTCTCGGCGATCGACCCTGACCGCACGGCGGCCAAAGCGTTCGACATCGCGGATGATGGGCTGGCCCTGCACAACCGGCTCGCCCAGAAGCCGGTGGCCAAGGCGTGCGCCGACTGGATTCGCCAGCGGGTGCAGATCCGCTCGGTGCGCCAGGCCAACCTGCTCCACGGTAAGCTGTACCACATTACCAGCGGCGGCCAGGAGCAGGCCATCCTCGGGAGCTCAAACTTCACCGTGCGCGGTCTCGGCCTCGGTGATGGCGATCACAACAATATCGAGCTGAATCTGATCGTCGATGGTAGCCGCGACCGCGCTGACCTCAAGGCGTGGTTTGATGAGCTCTGGGATGACCCCAAGCTGGTGGCCGATGTGCGCGACCAGGTGCTTCACTATCTCGCCCAGCTCTACGCCAATCACGCCCCACAGTTCATCTACTTCAAGACGCTGTTTCATCTGTTTGAGCAATTCCTCGCCGACCAGCAGCGCAGCAGCCTGCTGACCGACCAGCATCAGCTCGTCGATACAGCAATCTGGCGGGCGCTCTTCGCCTTCCAGCAGGATGGGGTCAAAGGGGTCATTGCCAAGATCCTGGCCTACAACGGCTGCATCCTCGCCGACAGCGTCGGCCTCGGTAAGACCTACGAGGCTCTGGCGGTGATCAAGTACTTTGAGCTGCGCAACGAGCGCGTGCTGGTGCTCTGCCCCAAGAAGCTGCGCGACAACTGGACGCTCTACCGGCGCAACGATACGCTCAACCCGCTGGTCAACGACCGGCTGCGCTACGATGTGCTTTCGCACACCGACCTGAGCCGCGAGCGCAGGATGAGCGGCGACCTCGACCTGGCCACCCTCAACTGGGGTAACTACGACCTTGTGGTCATCGACGAGTCGCACAACTTCCGTAACAACACCCGTGGCCGCAGCGACGAGACCGGCGACCGCATCACCCGCTCGCGCTACGAGCGCCTGATGGAAGACATCATCCGCAGCGGGGTGAAGACGAAGGTGCTGCTGCTCTCGGCTACGCCGGTCAACAATGACCTGCGCGACCTGCGGAATCAGCTGCTCTTCCTCACCGCCGGCGACAACGCGGGCTTCCAGCAATCCCTCGGCATCGCCAGCCTGGAGACGACCCTCGGCACGGCCCAGCGCATCTTCAATGAGTGGGCGCAGGATCAGCGCCACGACACGCAAGCGCTGCTGGAACGGCTCGATGGCGAGCTGTTCACGCTGCTCGACGCCCTGACCATTGCCCGCTCGCGCAAGCATATCCAGACCTACTACGCCGACACGATTGCGGCCCTCGGCGGCTTTCCGACGCGCGCTAAGCCAATCTCCCTCTCGCCCCCGATTGACCTGAAGGGTCGCTTCATGTCCTACGACCGGGTGAATGAGGAGATCCTGCGTTACAAGCTGGCCCTCTACAACCCCTCGTCGTATGTACTGCCGGCCTTTGCGGCGCGCTATACGCAGAGCCGGGTGGCGAACTTTAGCCAGGCCAATCGCGAGACCTACCTGATTGGCATGATGAAGGTCAACTTTCTCAAGCGGCTGGAGAGCTCGGTGGCCTCGTTCGCGGCAACGATGGGGCGCACCATCGCGAAGATCGAGGCCCTGGAGGAGCGCATCGCTCGCTTCAAGCAGTACCGCGCCGACAATCCTGAGATCGACCTGACCGAATATGCAGTGCCGGAGTGGGAGGACGAGGAGCTGCGCGCGGCGCTCCAGATTGGTGCGCGGCTGACCTTCCAGATGGCCCACCTCGATGTGGACGCCTGGCTCGCCCAGCTTCAGGCCGACAAGCAGCAGATCGATATCCTGCTCAGCTCGGCCACGCAGGTCTCCGTGGAGCGTGACGCCAAGCTGGCCGAGCTGCGGACGCTGATCACGGCGCGCGTAGAGTCGCCGACCACGACCAAGGACGGTCGGAGCAACCGCAAGATCCTGGTCTTCACCGCGTTCGCCGATACCGCCACCTACCTCTACAACGCGCTGAAGCCCTGGGCGCACGGCGAGCTGGGCCTGCATATGGCTCTGGTGACTGGCGGCGATGTGGAGAATCTCACCACGCTGGGACGCAATGAGTTCGGCCACATCCTGACCAACTTCTCCCCGGTCGCCAAGCACCGGAGCCAGATGTCTGGGATGCCCAGCGCCGAGATCGACCTGCTGATCGCCACCGACTGCATCTCCGAGGGCCAGAACCTCCAGGACTGCGACTACCTGGTGAACTATGATATTCACTGGAACCCGGTGCGGATCATCCAGCGTTTCGGCCGGATCGACCGCATCGGCAGCCGCAGTCAGGTGGTGCAGATGGTCAACTTCTGGCCGACCGACGACCTGAACAAGTACCTCTCCCTGCGCGAGCGGGTCGAGTCGCGTATGGCCCTGGTCGATCTGACCGCCGCCGGGGACGATAACCTGCTCGCCAAGGGCAAGTTGGAGGAGCTGATTACCACCGACCTAAGCTACCGCGATAAGCAGCTGCTTACGCTCAAAGACCAGGTGCTCGACCTGGAAGATTTTAGCGAGAGTGTGGCGCTGACTGAGTTCACGCTCGACGACTTCCGGCTGGAGCTGCTGCGCTATATCGAGGCGAACCGCCAGCTGCTCCAGGACGCGCCGCTGGGCCTGTACGCGGTGGTGCCTCCCGACCCGGCCTACGCCGTTATCCAGCCGGGGGTGATCTTCTGCCTGCGTCAGAAGGGCGACGCGAAGGGCACCGAGCGAATTAACCCGCTCCAGCCCTACTTCCTGGTCTACATCCGCGATGACGGGGTGGTGCGCTTCGGCTTCGCCCAGCCCAAACAGGTGCTTGAAGTGTTCCGCACGCTCTGTGCCGAGCGCACGACGCCCTACCAAGCCCTCTGTGACCTGTTCGACCAGCGGACGCAGGACGGGGCCGACATGAGCGTCTACAGTAAGCTCCTAGAGCAGGCCGTAGCAGCGATCACCGGCAGCTTCCGCCGGCGCATGGGCGCGCAGCTCACGCTGGGCCGCGGCGGGGTGCTGCCCGAGCAGCAGAAGCAGGTGACGCAGGCCGACGACTTCGACCTGATCACCTGGCTGGTTATCTGTGCGTAGCACCTCGGGGAAGCGATCTCCAGGCAGTATGAGAGGCGTCACATGGAACTTGTTCTGACCATCCAGCCCGACAACGCAGCCCTGGTCACCTGTGACGGTGTGGAGTCGCATCGCTTTGACCCGGTGCGGATCGTTCCCGATGCGCAGGATGCGACGCGCCCGCCGCACCCCTTGGCCGACCCGGTGGCCTATGGGCGGGCGCTGTTCGCGGCGCTGTTCCCGGCTGGCTCACCAGCTCACACGGCCTTGGCAGCGCGCCCCGAGCGGATCATGCTCGTCGCCGATGGCGCATTGGACGCAGTGCCCTGGGAGTATCTCCACGGCCCGGATGGCTTTCTGGTGCTCGATGTGCCCTTCGTGCGCGGGCTGCCCGCAGGGCGGCGGGCAGCGCCACCGACGCTGGAGGGCGGGCTGCACATTGTGGCGGTGCCGAGCAACCCGCTTGACCCAGACATAGCCGCGCTCAATATCGACGGCGAGTGGCTGCGGCTGCGCGAGAGCATTGCGGCCGTTGAGGGTGCCGTCACCCTGGAGCGCACGCGCCCCGCCACCGACGAGCAGCTGCGCCGCCAGGTCACCGGCAAGCGCCACCGCGTCGTCCACTTTATGGGCCACGGCGGTGAGCGCGAGGGCGAGGCGATCCTGTGCTTCGAGCGTGACGATGGCGGTATGGAGCCAGTCACCGCCCGCACACTGGCGCAGCGGCTGCGCGGTACGACCTTCCTGGTGACGCTGAACGCCTGCATCAGTGCCACGCCCGGCCCCACCCTGTTCAGTAACCTGGCTCGGCTGCTGGTTGAGCAGGGGACGCCCTACACGCTGGGCATGCGCTTCAGCATTGTCGATGCCGACGCCCGCGCCTTCTCGCGAACCTTCTATGACGACCTGGCGCGCGGCGTCCCGGTCGAGGAGGCGCTGCTCCAGGCCCGCCTGAGCCTGGCCCGCAGCGCGCGGCCCTGGGCCATCGGAGTGCCGGTGCTCTACACGGCACTGGCGGTGCCAGCGCGCGGCTTCGCGGCCCAGGCGGGCAACCCAATCATCCGCGACCAGCGCCCCCCGCTGGCGGTGAGCGACCTGCCCCGCGCCGAGGGTGCCTTCCAGGGCCGCCAGGGCGAGCTACAGGCCATTGGTGCCCAACTCACCGGCGATGCCCGCCCGCCCGTACTGACCATCCACGGCGTGGGCGGCCAGGGCAAGACCGCCCTAGCCCGCGAGGCCGCCGAGCGCTTTGGCTGGGCCTTCCCCGGCGGTGTTTGGGGCATCTCGCTGGAGAGCCTGCCAACGCGGGAGCAGATCGTCGCCGATCTCGCGGGCTTTTTCGGCATCCCCACCGATACCGGCCTTCCTGAGCAGATCGAGCAGCAGGTGCTGGCCCGGCTGGGACAGCAGCGCACCCTGCTCATCCTCGACAACGCCGAGACACTGGTCGCAGCGGTCGAGGCGGGCAGCGCCGAGGCGCGGGGCCTAGCCGATCTGTTGCGCCAGGAGCTGGCCGGCGCGCGGGCGACCCTGCTCGTAACCTCGCGGGCGCTGCTAGGCTGGCCGGGAGAGGCGTACCTGGCCCTGGGCGGGCTGCCCGCCGCCGATGGGGCGCGGCTCTTTCGCCAGAGCGCGCCGGCCCGCGCGGGCGCGGTCGAGCAGCACCTGGCCGAGGCCCTGAGCGGGCGCGTGGAGGGCCACGCCCTGAGTCTGCGCCTGCTGGGTGGGGCCTTCAACGACATACCCATGGATCTGGCGGCGTTTGTCGCCGCGTGTGAGGCCCAGCTTGATGCGGCGCGCAACAAGTATTTGGGCGATGATCACCGCCACCGCACGCTCTACGCCAGCATCGACACCAGCGTGCGCCACCTGGCCCCCGAGCTGCGCGACCTGCTCAGCGGCCTGTGGGTCTTCCATGCGCCCTTCCTCCCCGAGACGGCGGTGGCCATCTTCGACCCTGGTGCGGCTGATGCGGAGGGTGCGCGCTCACCCATCCCTGACCGGCTGCACGCGCTCTGGCAGCGCGGCCTGCTGCTGCGCGAGGCCGACACCCTGGAAGAGGGGGATCTGCTGCGCTACCGGCTGCTGCCGACGGTGCGACCCTACACCGAGCGTTATATGCTCCAGGCGTATGTGCGCGACGCGCTGCTGGCTCGCTTTGCCACGGCCTACCTTGATCTGGCACGCTGGGCGTATCGCGCGGTAGACCGCGACAGCCGGGCGGCGCTGATCGTACAGCAGGCCCGCGAAGATTTCGAGCGCGGCCTCACGCGGTGTGCCCCAGATCAATGCGGCGAGTACCAATTCCGCTGGGGCTGGGTTATGGGCCGCCTGGGCGATCGCCGGCGCGCCCTGGCGCTGTGCGAGGCGGCGCTGGAGAATCTCCAGGGCGTTGATTCGCAGCTCGCATTGGAGACGCTGAACAACATGGCGGGGGTGTACCAGGACCTGGGGCGGCCGCAGCGGGCGCTCCAGCTCTACGACGAGGCCTTGCCGATCCGGCGCGCGGTGGGCGACCGGGCCGGCGAAGCGACCACGCTGAACAACATGGCGGGGGTGTACCAGGACCTGGGGCAGCCGCAGCGGGCGCTCCAGCTCTACGACGAGGCCTTGCCGATCCGGCGCGCGGTGGGCGACCGGGCCGGCGAAGCCGCCACGCTGAACAACATGGCGGGGGTGTACCAGGGCCTGGGGCAGCCGCAGCGGGCGCTCCAGCTCTACGACGAGGCCTTGCCGATCACCCGCGCGGTGGGCGACCGGGCCGGCGAAGCGACCACGCTGAACAACATGGCGTTGGTGTACCAGGGCCTGGGGCAGCCGCAGCGGGCGCTCCAGCTCTACGACGAGGCCTTGCCGATCCGGCGCGCGGTGGGCGACCGGGCCGGCGAAGCGACCACGCTGAACAACATGGCGTTGGTGTACCAGGGCCTGGGGCAGCCGCAGCGGGCGCTCCAGCTCTACGACGAGGCCTTGCCGATCACCCGCGCGGTGGGCAACCGGGCCGGCGAAGCCGCCACGCTGAATGGCATGGCCTATCTTTACATTGATCTTCAGCGCTTTCAGGATGCGCTTGCCACGTTTGAGCAATCGTTGATCGCTGAGCATGAGGTTGGACATCCGCAGGGTGAGATCGCCGGCCTGATCGGCGTCGCACAGCTGTTATTCACGCACATGGGCCGCCGCGACGACGCGATCGCCCGGCTTGATGCGGCGCGCCAGATCTTTGCACGAACCGGCCTGCCCCAGGACGCCGCCGGCCATACGCCCGACCATGTGCGTCAGTTGCGCGAGGCGATGCAGCATGATGCGCCGCTGTCCCAGCCGCAGCCTGGCCCAGCAACAATGCCTCAAGAGCAGCTCCAGGTTCTTGTCGCCAACACGGTGGCGGTGCTGACGAGTGTCGCGGAGAGGCGTGAGGAGTGGCGGGGCGCGGTAGCTGAGATGCTTACCGATGCGCAGCAGCGTGGCGATGATTGGCAGATCGAAGTTGATCTGTATAGTGCGCTGCTTGCCCTCCTCGATGGCGAGGCGGCGGTGCTTGCGCCAGGCCATCCCTATGCTACGGCGCTGAGCGCCATCCAATCCGGCGTCGCCGGGGGTGTGCCTCCAGTAGCTGCAGTCAGCGATGAAATCATGCAGGCGGTGCGCGGCTTCGTCAATGCCCCCGACTGGCCTGCTAGCCGCCGGGTGGTCGAGACACACCAGGCGATTCTCTTTACCGCTGAGGTCGAGGCGCTGTTCGAGCAAAACATCGACAACGCGCGGGCCAAGGGTGACCAGCGTGCGGCAGACATGCTGACTATACATCTGAACCTGCTGCGGGCCTGCAAGACTGACGGGATTGAGACCGCCTTCGCCCAACGTGTAATGGATGATGTGGTAGCGGCGTCGCCAGTTGACTCTGAACTCATCCAACGCTCCATCACGGCCCTGCTCGCCGGCCCGCAGGAGAAGCTGGCCCACGCTCAGTACCTTAATGCCCTCGCCACCGGTGGCGATGATCCAGACCTCAAGGCACTCATCCAGGCCATCCAGACTGCGCTTTTTGGCGGAGACCTGGCCCAACTCGGGGCCGGCTTGACCGGCCCCTATGCCGAGGCGTGCGCCGCAATTGTGACTGGCGTCGCCTACGACGGCCTCGCCCCTGAGCTTGTAGAGACTATTGGTAGCAACACCTTGGCCGTCCTTGGCTCGGCGAGCGCCCAGCGCGGACAGTGGCGGCGTGAGTTGGCCCAACTCCAGGCACAGGCGGCGCAGGATAAGCCCGGCCTCGCCGCCCTCGTCGGCGCCCTCGGCGCGCTGCTTGACGCCGGCGGCGAACCGCAGGGCCTCGGGGCCGGCCTGCGCGGTGTTTACGCCGCAACCTGGCAATCGATTGTGGATTACCTTCGTTCCTGAGATGAGGACTCTATGGCCCAGCTTTTTCTTACCACAACTGCTACCGACGCCGCCTGCGCTGACGCGGTGCGCGACGCCCTGATCAACCAGGGCTACGTAATATGGGCGCTGCCCGCCCACCTCGACGCCGGCTCGGCATCCTACCCCGCCGCCCTGGAGCGCGGCATCCGGGGCAGCGTGGCCCTAGTGCTGATCTGGAGCGCGGCGGCTGCGCAGGACGAGTGGGTCGAGCGGATGGCGCGCTACGGCCAGCAGCTCCAGAAGCCGATCATCACGCTGGCCCGCGACGCCACGCCGCTGCCGATCACGCTGGTAGATGCGCCGGGGGTGCGTGAGAACGGCGACCTCGCGGCGGCGATCCAACGCCTCACCCCGCTGCTGCCGCCCGCCGCGCAGGACGACCTGCTGCTGAACTTGCTGACCCACGAGTACATCCGCGAGCAGAAGCGCGGCATCGCTGAGGCGGTGGCCCTGATCCAGCGCGGCGAGCGCCGCGAGGAGCTGCTCGCCACGCTCGAAGACATGGCCCGCCATAGCCTGTACGGCACGGTTGCCGAGGCAGCGCAGCAGGCGCTCGACAGCCTCAGCGGCCAGGTTGCCCAAGAAGCGCCACCAGCCGAGTCACGCCACACCTTCGGGGTGCGCTGCCCCAGGGGGCACGTGAGCTGGTACGATAAGCGCGAGGTCTGTCCCGCCGATGGGAGGATTGCCCGCAGTGCGGTGCGCAAGGCCGAGCAGGATCTGACCGAGCTGATGCTGCCCTGCCGCACCGCCGGCTGCCCGGAGACGGTCGTCGTGCAGGTGGACTGTGAGGGCTACGCATGACCAGACCACCCACACGATTACCGGCACTCCCGGCAACACCCGACCCGCCCGAACCCCTGATAGTAGAAGGGTCGTCGCCTAACGCGGAGCAGCAGCGCCTCACGGCGTTCTTCGCCGAGGCCGAGAGCAAGCAGGTTGAGTTCCTCGACGAGGCCGGCAAGCGGATCATCGAGCTAACCACGCTGCTGCTCGGCGTACTCTTCACCGTGGTCGCCTTCGGCGACACGTACCCGCCGCCGTACCTCACCGGCCACCCGGTTGCGAAGCTGATCAGCCTGGTCGTCCTGGGCTGCTACGTGGTCGCGATGCTCCTGGGGCTGCGCACCGTCAACCCGCGCGACTACAAGCTGTACCGGCATAACCTGGACGGGATGCGCGCCGAGCTTGATCGCATCCTGGAGAACAAGAAGTTCTCACTCTTTTGGGCCGGGGTCACCTTCTGGCTCGGGTCGGGCTTCCTGGCGCTGCTGATCAGCGTGATCATCCTGGCCGCATGACTCCTGAGAGGATTGAGCTGTGACCGACACTTCCCTCCGCCGCGCGGTCGCCGACGCTCTCGCCCGCTTCACCGCCCCGTCGCTGCTCGGCCCGGCGGTCGAGCTGTTCGGCGCGCTGGGCTATACGAGCGAGCGGCGCTTCGATGTAGACCCGGCGGGCGGCCGCGGGTTGCTGGAGGCCCTCGGCCTCGCGGACAAGCTCAACGCCCATCGGGCGCTGCTCGACGAGTGGCGCGCGGCCGAGCTGATCTTCCAGCTCACCGCCGAGGAGATCAGCGCCTCCGGCCAGATGGCCCTCTTCGACACCCGCCAGGTCGATCAGACCCGCATCGAGTCCTACCTCTTCCTCGCTATCGACCTGTCTGGCGCGAGCTACACCCGCACCGAGCTGGCGACGATCACCCGCGAGATCAACCGGCACCTGCTGATGCCGGTGCTGGTGCTCTTCCGCCACGGCGCTAACCTCACCTTCGCCGTGATCGACCGGCGGCTGCACAAGCTCGATCAGAACCGCGATGTGCTGGAGAAGGTGACGCTGATCAAGGACATCGCCTTCGCCCAGCCCCACCGCGCCCACGTCGAGATCCTGGCCGACCTGTCCCTGCCGCAACTCGCCCGCGAGGCCGGGGTGAGCAACTTCGTCGAGCTGCACCGGGCCTGGCGCACGGTGCTCGACAGCAGCGCGCTCAACCGGCGCTTCTACCGCGAGGTGGCCAACTGGTATTTCTGGGCGGTTGAGCAGGTCGAGTTCCCCGCCGGGGCGCAATCCGACCGGGCGGTGCGCAACGCCACCAGCCTGATCCGCCTGATCACCCGCGTGATCTTCGTCTGGTTCCTCAAGGAG
>NZ_JAIEWN010000050.1:9952-19440 GCF_019599295.1 Oscillochloris sp. ZM17-4
CCTGACCAACTTCGCGCCCATCGCCAAGCACCGGAGCCAGATGACCGGGATGCCGCAGCGCGACGAGATCGACCTACTCATCGCCACCGACTGTATCTCCGAGGGCCAGAACCTCCAGGACTGTGACTACCTGGTGAACTACGACATTCACTGGAACCCGGTGCGGATCATCCAGCGCTTCGGCCGGATCGACCGTATCGGTAGCCGCAGCCAGGTGGTACAGATGGTCAACTTCTGGCCGACCGCGGATCTGGATAAGTATCTCGCGCTGCGCGAGCGCGTCGAGGCGCGTATGGCCCTGGTCGATATCACCGCCGCCGGCGACGATAACCTGCTGGCCCAGGGCAAGCTAGAGGGGACAATCACCACCGACCTGAGCTACCGCGACAAGCAGCTGCTCACCCTCAAAGACCAGGTGCTCGACCTGGAGGACTTTAACGAGAGCGTCTCGCTGACCGAGTTCACGCTTGACGACTTCCGCCTGGAGCTGCTGCGCTACATCGAGGCGAACCGCCAGTTGCTCCAGGACGCGCCGATGGGTCTGTACGCGGTGGTGCCGCCCGACCCCGCCTACAGCGTCATCCAGCCGGGGGTGATCTTCTGCCTGCGCCAGAAGGCGGACGCGAAGGGCACGGAGCGGATCAACCCGCTTCAGCCCTACTTCCTGGTCTACATCCACGACAGCGGGGTGGTGCGCTTCGGCTTCGCCCAGCCCAAGCAGATCCTTGAAGTGTTCCGCACGCTCTGTGCCGAGCGCACGACGCCGTACCAGACCCTCTGTGACCTGTTCGACCAGCGGACGCAGGACGGGGCCGATATGAGCGTCTCCAGCAAACTCCTCGACCAAGCGGTGGCGGCGATCACTGGGAGCTTCCGCCGGCGCATGGGCGCGCAGCTGACGATGGGCCGCGGCGGGGTGCTGCCCGAGCAGCAGAAGCAGGTGAGCCAGACCAGCGACTTCGAGCTGATCACATGGCTGGTAGTTCTAGGTGATGCATGACCGACACTTCCCTCCGCCGCGCCGTCGCCGATGCCCTGGCCCGCTTCACCGCCCCGTCGCTGCTCGGCCCGGCGGTGGAGCTGTTTGGCGCGCTGGGCTATACCAGCGAGCGCCGCTTCGATGTGGATCCCGTCGGCGGCCACGGGCTGCTGGAGGCGTTCGGGATCGCGGGGAAGCTCAACGCCGAGCGGGCGCTGCTCGACCAGTGGCGCGCGGCCGAGCTGATCTTCCAGCTCACCGCCGAGGAGATCAGCGCCTCCGGCCAGCTGGCCCTCTTCGACACGCGCCAGGTCGATCAGACCCGCATCGAGTCCTACCTCTTCCTCGCGATCGACCTGGCCGGCACGAGCTACACCCGCACCGAGCTGGCGACGATCACCCGCGAGATCAACCGGCACCTGCTGATGCCGGTGTTGGTGCTCTTCCGCCACGGCGCTCATCTCACCTTCGCCGTGATCGACCGGCGGCTGCACAAGCTCAATGAGGCCCGCGATGTGCTGGAGAAGGTCACGCTGATCAAGGACATCGTCTTCGCCCAGCCGCACCGCGCCCACGTCGAGATCCTGGCCGACCTGTCCCTGCCGCAGCTCGCCCGCGAGGCCGGCGTGAGCAACTTTGTCGAGCTGCACCGGGCCTGGCGCACCGTGCTCGACAGCAGCGCGCTCAACCGGCGCTTCTACCGCGAGGTGGCGAACTGGTACTTCTGGGCGGTCGAGCAGGTCGAGTTCCCCGCCGGGGCGCAGGCCGACCGGGCGGTGCGCAACGCCACCAGCCTCATCCGCCTGATCACCCGCGTGATCTTCGTCTGGTTCCTCAAGGAGAAGGGGCTCATCCCCGACCCCCGAGACCCAGACCACGGCGCGCAAGCAGACCGGCTCGTTCTACACGCCGCGCCCGATCGTGAACTATATGGTGGACGAGGCGCTGGTGGCCTACCTGGAAGAGCACCTGCGCCAGGCCGCGCGCCTGAGCCTGGCCCTCGACGCGGCCCAGCTGGCGAGCCTGAACGCCCGGCTGCGCGCCCTGATGACCTACACGGAGGCCGACCACGGCTTCAGCGCCGACGAGGTGCGCCACCTGATCATCGCCATCGACGGCCTGCGCATCCTCGACCCGGCGGCCGGAAGCGGGGCCTTCCCGATGGGCGTGCTCCAGAAGCTCGTGCATATCCTGGGCCGGCTCGACCCCGGCAACGCGCGCTGGAAGGCCCGCCAGATCCTCAAGGTGCGCGAGACGATGCGCAGCGCCGAGCGGATCGACGATGCCGATGTGCGCGACCGCACCCTGGCCGACCTGGAGGCGCAGGTCGCTGCCATTGAGGAGGCGTTTGAGCGCAATGAGCTGGACTACGGGCGCAAGCTGTTTCTGATCGAGAACTGCATCTACGGCGTGGATATTCAGCCGATTGCGGTGCAGATCGCCAAGCTGCGCTGCTTTATCTCGCTGGTGGTGGATCAGCGCATCGACGATTCGCGCGAGAACCGGGGCATCCGCCCGCTGCCCAACCTGGAGACCAAGTTCGTGGCAGCCAACACCCTGGTCGGCATCGCGCGCGCGGGCCAGATGAGCCTGCGCGACCCGGAGATCGACCAAATGGAGGAGCGGCTGCGCGATGTGCGCGCCCGGCACTTCAGCGCCCGCACGCCGAAGACGAAGGCGAAGTACCGCGAGCAGGACAAGGAGCTACGTACCAGGCTCGCCGGTCTGCTGCGCCGCGACGGGTTCTCGGGCGACACGGCGGCGATGCTGGCCTCCTGGGACCCCTACGACCAGAACGCCTCAGCGTCCTTCTTCGACCGCGAGTGGATGTTCGGCCTGCGCGACGGCTTCGACATCATCGTCGCCAACCCTCCCTACGTGCGCCAGGAGCAGATCAGCGAGCTGAAGCCCTACTTCAAGGCGGCCTACCCCGAGACGTATAGCGGCACCGCCGATCTGTTTGTTTACTTCTTCAATCAAGGGCTCAACCTGCTGCGCCACGGCGGTCGGCTGGTGTATATCACCAATAACAAGTGGTTGCGCGCCGGCTATGGCGAGAACCTGCGCGGCTTTCTGGCGGCGCAGACGGTGGTTGAGCAGCTGGTGGACTTCGGCCACTCGCCGATCTTCGAGGGTGCCGATGTCTTCCCGGCGATTGTCGTGCTGGAGAAGCCGACCAACGGTGTGCCGACCAACCGGCAGGTGTGCGTGGCCGACTTCCCGCGCGAGGCGCTGGGCGTAGACGCCCTGGATGTGTACATCCGTGAGCATAGCCGCGCCGTGCCCCAGGCGCGGCTCTCCCGTATCGCCTGGAGCCTGGAGAATGCGAGCATTGATGACCTGATGGCGAAGATCCGCAATGCGGGTATGCCCCTGACCGAATTTGCTGGGGTGAAGCCCTATCGCGGCGTGCTGACCGGCTTCAATGAGGCATTTCTTATCGACACCGTGACAAAAGAGCGGTTGGTGCGGGAAGATCCTCGTGTTGCGGAGATTATCAAGCCCTATCTGCGTGGGCAAGACATTAAGCGCTGGTCACCAGAGTGGGATGGGCGCTGGATGATTGTGCTGAAATCGAGCGAGAACTATGCGTGGCCGTGGCGCAATAAACCTGAACACCAAGCCGAGACAGTTTTTCAGCAGACGTTTCCCGCACTCTATGCGGTTATGAAGCCGCTGGAAGCAAGACTGCGTGCCCGCCAGGATCAAGGTCACTACTGGTGGGAATTGCGATCCTGCGCGTATTACGAGATATTCGAGCAACCCAAGCTCATTCACACTGATATTACATGGCGTCCTCAATTTGCGCTTACCAATGAGCCGTTCGTTCTGCTCAATACAGCGTATGTTTGGCCCATCCACGATCCGTATGTCCTTACCGTTATCAACTCGCCACTGCTATGGGCTTACATGTGGCGCAATGCGATACACGGTAAAGATGAAGCCCTTCGCCTCATTTACTCTTTTATCGAGACTATCCCCATCGCCCCGCCGAGCGACGCCACCCGCGCCGAGGTCGAGCCAGCGGTGGCGCGGCTGATCGCGATCACCCAGGCCGACCAGCAGGCCCGGCGCGAGCTGCACCGCTGGCTACGGGACGATTTTGGCATCGAGAAGCTCGGGCAGAAGCTGGATGCGTTCGAGCACTTGAGCGCCGGGGCATTCGCCGACGAGGTGGCGAAGCGCCGCCCCAAGGGCAGCGCCGCGCTCTCAGCGGGGGCGCGGCAGGCGCTCCAGCGGAGCCACAGCGAACACGCCACCCCAATGCAGCAGCGGGCGGGCGAGGCGCTGGCGCTAGAGCGCCGCCTCGCCGATCTGGTCAACGTCGCCTACGGCCTCACGCCGGAGGAGATCGCCCTGCTCTGGGAGACCGCGCCGCCCAGGATGCCGGTGGGAAACGAAGCCAACGATTACTGAGGGAGAGCAGCCTCGTATAATAGTCTATTTTGAAAGACGCAAGCCTACTGAGTTGTCGATTTGGTACATCAAGGTACAAATATGGACGATACATTATTTCATGATATTGCAAGCTTGCCATTAATTGATGGTGACCAGATACTTGTCAGCCCAAGTACTTTCGTGACTGATGCTTTAAAGCTCATGATCGAATATAAAGTCCAGCACATACTCGTGGCAGATGAATCGACATTCTACGGAGTATTTTCCCTTTGGTCTCTTGCCCACCATCTCACAATTGCATCTAAAGTAAAGATCGAAGGGTTACTAGTGGAGGAACTAATATCCTCTATTCCCCTGGTAAACGCCACTGACAGTTTGCATTCGATCACAAGATTACTTCTTGAACACGAAGCATTACTAGTACAGACTAGACCAGGCAGTAGATCGGTAATAAAAACCTCCGATGTCTTGCTGCGCTATCACACCATTGCCATGCCATTTATAATGCTTCAAGAGATAGAGCTTGCTCTTAGGAGTATTATTTCGGCACGGGCAACTGAAGATTTGCCGCGCTTCATTTCAAAAGCACTTGCTTATAAATATACCGGTCCTGAAAAAGACATTCCTGCAAGCCTTACAGAGCTAACCTTTGATGATTACCGAGCCTTGATTATACAAAAGGAAAACTGGCATTCTTTTGAGTCTGTTTTTGGAAAGAATAAAGATATTGTGTCTTCGCGCTTAGAACAAGTGCGCCAAATCCGAAACATCGTGTTCCATTTTCGGCAAAAGATATCAAGAGGTGAGCAAATAACCCTGGAGAGTACTAGAAATTGGTTGCAAGGAAAAGTTCAGCGAGCAATAGCGAAGGAGTAAGTTCCCATGGTGCAAGAAAATAACGAAACCAATAATGACCGGATAGAGCTTTTGCCATATCAACGGGATTTTGTTTTGGCCGTCATGCGACAGCCAAAACCAGCACACATAATTTTAGAGTACCCTCTTGGCTTAGGAAAAGGAGCGGCCATTGTGGAACTCATCCGATTGTTGTATCTGCAATCGCCCGGCGAGTTTCGCTGCCTTATAGTAACTGCTTCGCCTTTGCGATATCAATGGGCAGATAGAATTCGTCATGTAGGCGTGTCTACTACCCTTATTGATAATTCTGAATATCGGCGTCGGTTGGCTACTCAGCCAGTAGAAAAAAGTGTTTGGGCGTCATTTTTAGGGGCAGTCGTTGTGTCAGTAGACTTTATCAAGCGACCCGCTATCTATCAAGAAATCCAAAATTCTTATTGGAGCTTAATATTTTTTGATGATTTTGATACACACTTTTCATCAAGCCAACGAGGCGAAGTACTTCAGTTTTTATGGAAAACCTCCAATGCTGGTTTGAAGATCGCGACAACTATTGAGCCAGGACAACCTCATTGGGCATACGGCACACCTCAAGTCGTTCAAATTAGGTGGACGTATAAAGACTTAGAGGATGTTGGTGTGAATTTGCATATACCAGAGCGTACGGTGTATGTTTTGAACTATCAACTCTCACCAGAAGAGGTGAAACTGCACAATCTTTTATACGACTACCTCAATTTCCTTGGGCAAGACAGTGAGAGCACATTAATTCGGTCTGTATTAATGCGTAGGTGGAAGAGTTCTCCTGGTTCTTTGGACCTCTCTCTGCAGCGACGCTTATTATCGCTACAGGACCTATTGGGCTCATCGCCAAATAAAGGAGTAGACCTTTTAAGTTTCGAAATAGAGGAAGAGGAAGAGGAATTGGAAAGCCTTATTCCTGAGGAGGTGATTGCGTATCAATTCCAAGACGAACTTGCTAGGATTCAAGATATTCTGGCTGTCCTCGAAGATATTTCGGTTGACAGTAAGCTACTTACACTCAACCATCTTATCGATCGGTTTTCTGCGCATACTGAGGGCAGTACAGTAATATTTACGAAGTTTACGGAAACTGCTCTTTATATAAAGAGCGCGCTCGAGCGAGACGGGAAGGCATCATTAGTGATAACCGGTTCTATGAGTTACGAAGAGCGCATTTTCTCTCTAGAGGAGTACAGAAACAGCGCTAAAATTCTAATTGCTACTTCAGCTATTGCAGACATGAGGGGGCACACTAGTATAAGTCATGTCATACATTATGACTTCTCTACAACTACAAAGGCTTTTCAAAAGCGCGCGCGATTTGCAGAGAGATTAAGCAGCACAAGACGTACAGTACATCACTATTTTCTTGTTACGGATGCCGATTCTGAGCAGTATGAGCTTCGAAGAATGATCGAGAAGGTAGTGGAGATCGAGCAGATCTTCCGCGAAAATCAATGAGCATATAGCGTGGTATGGTTGAAGTGTTGAGGTGGGAAGAGCATCTGATGGACAGTAGCCAAACATCGACTACGAGGGCACCACGTTCCGCCGATCCTCTGACGACGCCATCGTCGAGGCTACCGCTCGGCACCACATTACTGCTGCTTGGGTAGATTACCCTCGTGATCCGATCTGCGCGGTGCTCGCGGTAGACACTGCGGCTAAATAGTAGAGTCGGTACCCGCATGCCTTCATCGCCCATCGAGATCCTCACCTGGCTGGATAGCTACGACCCCGCCGGGTTTTATACCGAAGACGACGTAGAGACTAAATGCGTACTCCCGCTCTTTCGGCTGCTCGGCTATCCCGAGCAAAACCGGCGTGGGAAATATCCAATCATCCTTACCACGGGCAGCAAGGGTCGCAGGCACGAGGTAGACCAGGTGTACTTTGCTACTGCCGACCATGCCGCCCAAACTGTGGGGAACACCCTGGTCATCGTCGAGGCGAAGCGCGCCAGTGTTGACGATCTGGACAGCGCCATCGCCCAATGCCAGTGGTACAGCGAACGCCTACGACCGGTTCTCCTGGTAGTGATGAATGGCGTCCGCCTGGTGGCCCTTCGCCGGCGACGTTTTGACCCAGACGAGATCGTACTCGATGGCGAGATCGCGGCTCTGGCCGATTTGCAGGCGGCCCAAGAGTTAGTTGAAATCCTCGGCTACGAGCGTGTACTCGCGCTCCACCAACGGCTCATCAACGAGCTTGCCTACGAGCAATACGTGCGTCTGGAGCAGGCACTCCAAGCCCATCCCGACATCCAGGCGATCCTCGGCCAGGGTGACTTCGCCGCATCTGAGGAGCGTGAGGGCCGATCGCTCCGCGTCACGCGAGCCAAAGTGCAGATCGACGGCGAACTCCCACTCTGCTTAGGCGGCGGGAGCTGCGAGATTACCTTCAGTCACATCCTGCGGCGCGGCCTGCGTCTCCACCTCGACCACGCTGCTATCCTGCGCACCCTGATGGTTGGCATCGACTCTGATCTTGCCTGGGACACCCGCCGCTTCATTGAGCGCGAGAGTGAGGACTCCTACCGCATACGCGTTGGCGATATGGAGACCCAGATCTCATCACAGGAGGCACAGGATCTGTGCGCCTGTGTTGATCGCTTCGCTGGTGCCTACCGTGATGTGCTCATGGACGCTGAGGACGCACTTGAGTCGTGGGAATTCCCCCTGAGCTCATGGCATGGCGATCCGGCCTTTTACCTGACATCAGCTAAGGCTTCATTTTGGGAGCAGTTGCGCCAATTCGCTGATCAGAATGAGTGGCAACGCGGCGAAATTGATCGGGGCTGGCGCATCTTTGAACGCTGGGCTCCTGGAATACGCATCGGTCACGAGCGCGGCGATCATGCCTGGATTGTGCCGACTCAGCCGCTCGACGGGATGCTCATAACAGAGCCAGATCTGGTTCATTTACGCTACGTTTTACGCGATGGGCTCCCACCTCCAGATCACGATGTTATGCGCGATATCGAGAACTGGAAGCTGCATTTGGGATCCAACGGTCCGTGGTCTGTAGGCCAGACCTATCAATGGCTGTCATCAAAGCTATTTCCTGAGATCGAGCGGCGGCATCCATTTCAACTCAAGCGCGGCACCTTTGGCCAATTCCGCCAAACAGTCAATGGCCAGCCCTATCCAGCCAGTGGCCCTGTCGAGAACACGAAGCAGCTTGTCCCCTACATTGAGGACATCCAGCGCTGGCTAACTATGGCCCCGACGCGCTTAATCCAATCAAGCCTGATCGCGCCTGCCTACGAACACCTGCTTGACCTCGCGCGTGGTGCTGAGGCGTCAGTGGTGAGCCAGCACTACGTCACCAGCAATATGTTCAAGGCCACTGCCGATCTTGATCTTCCCAACGCCACAGCCCCTGAAGAACTGATCCGCGACTACTTTGCACGCGGTGAGGCGATACGAGATTATCTGTTGAGGACGCCAACTGTATCACCACGGCTCCTCGACTATGTGATGCGCTCGTTGTTCGGCCTCTACGAGGACGCGACGGTCGCAACTTCTCAGAGCGCGCTTAACCGAACCTGGGCGGCAATCCGGCCACTCTGGCGCCTGGCCCAGTTCGAGCAGCGCCATGTCTGGCCCTGCCTGGAGAGGCATGGTTGATAACCGGACGATTATCGCAGTAGTGCAGGAACGCTGGTGAGTAGCTATGCCTGACGCCGAGCTAGAGATCGCCATCCGCCGCCAGGGAGACGGCTACGCCGCCGACGCGCGATTCAGCTCGCCGGCCCACGACGTGCTGCCCGCCGCTGATGTGCCGCTGGCCCTCGACCTGGCCGCGCTGCTCGCCCTGAGCCATGACCCAGAGGAATACGGGCGACAGCTCACCGCTGCGCTCTTCTCTGACCCGCGGCTACGTGCGGCCTGGCAGCAGGCCCGTGCCGTCGCCCAGCAGCTCAGCGTGCTACGGCTACGGCTGCGCCTCGACATCACCGCCCCCGAGCTGCACGCCCTGCGCTGGGAGCTGCTGCGAGACCCGGAGAACGACGAGCCGCTGGCGCTCAGCGAGCGGGTGCGGCTCTCGCGCTACCTGGAGAGCCGCGACTTCACGCCGCTGAACATACCGCTGCGGCCCGATCTGCGCGCCCTGGTGGTCGTCGCTAGCCCCAGCGACCTGGGGCGATTCCAGCTGGCCGAGATCGACGTGGACGGCGAGGTAGCCCGCGCCCAGGCCGCCCTCGGCGACATGGCTATGACGATCA
>NZ_JAIEWN010000050.1:19540-23783 GCF_019599295.1 Oscillochloris sp. ZM17-4
CGGGGCATCCGCCCGCTGCCCAACCTGGAGACCAAGTTCGTGGCGGCCAACACCCTGGTCGGCATCGCGCGGGCGGGCCAGATGAGCCTGCGCGACCCGGAGATCGACCAGATGGAGGAGCGGCTGCGCGATGTGCGCGCCCGCCACTTCAGCGCCCGCACGCCGAAGACCAAAGCGAAGTACCGCGAGCAGGACAAGGAGCTGCGGACCAGGCTGGCCGCTCTGCTGCGCCGCGACGGCTTCTCGGGCGACACGGCGGCGCTGCTGGCCTCCTGGGATCCCTACGACCAGAACGCCTCGGCGTCCTTCTTCGACCGCGAGTGGATGTTCGGCCTGCGCGACGGCTTCGACATCATCATCGCCAACCCGCCCTATGTGCGCCAGGAGCAGATCAGCGAGCTGAAGCCCTACTTTAAGGCGACCTACCCCGAGACCTATAGCGGCACCGCCGACCTGTTCGTCTACTTCTTCCATCAGGGGCTCAACCTGCTGCGCCACGGCGGCCGGCTGGTCTATATCACCAACAACAAGTGGTTGCGCGCGGGCTACGGCGAGAACCTGCGCGGCTTTCTGGCGGCGCAGACGGTGGTTGAACAGCTGGTGGACTTCGGCCACTCGCCGATCTTCGAGGGTGCCGATGTCTTCCCGGCGATTGTCGTGCTGGAAAAGCCGACCAACGGTGTGCCGACCAATCGGCAGGTGTGTGTTGCCGACTTCCCTCGCGAGGCGCTGGGCGGAGACGCCCTGGATGTGTACATCCGCGAGCATAGCCGCGCCGTGCCCCAGGCGCGGCTCTCCAGTGCTGCGTGGAGCCTGGAGAACGCGAGCATTGATGACCTGATGGCGAAGATTCGTCAGGCATGTGTGCCCTTGGGCGAATATGCCGGAGTGAAGCCCTATCGTGGCGTGCTGACAGGCTTCAACGAGGCATTCCTGATCGATACGCCGACGAAAGAGCGGCTGGTGCGCGACGACCCACGCGCTGCGGAGATCATCAAGCCCTACCTACGCGGGCAAGACATCAAGCGCTGGTCACCGGAGTGGGATGGGCTCTGGATGATTGTGCTCAAGTCGAGCGAGAACGCTGCGTGGCCGTGGCGCAATAAACCTGAACACCAAGCCGAGACAATCTTCCAGCAGACCTTTCCTGCACTTCATGCGTTTATGAAGCCAACGGAGGCGAGACTGCGTGCCCGTCAGGACAAAGGCCATTACTGGTGGGAGTTGCGATCCTGTGCCTACTATGATGCGTTTGAATCTCCCAAGCTCATGTACCAGGAGATCCAATTCCATTCCGTCTACAGTAGAGATGCCACAGGCTTTTTCTCAAACAACAAAGTCTTCTTCCTTGAAAAAGACGACCTCTACCTTCTCGCCATCCTGAACTCTCCCTTGATGTGGTGGCACAACTGGCGCTTCCTCCCGCACATGAAGGACGAAGCGCTCAACCCGGCTGGCTTCCTCATCGAGCAACTCCCCATCGCCCCGCCGAGCGACGCCACCCGCGCCGAGGTCGAGCCAGCGGTGGCGCGTCTGATCGCGATCACCCAGGCCGACCAGCAGGCCCGGCGCGAGCTGCACCGCTGGCTACGGGACGAGTTCGGCATCGAGAAGCTCGGGCAGAAGCTAGATGCGTTCGAGCAGCTGAGCGCCGGGGCCTTCGCGGACGAGGTGGCGAAGCGCCGCCCGAAGGCCAGCGCCGCGCTCACGGCGGGGGCGCGGCAGGCGCTCCAGCGCAGCCACAGCGAGCACGCTGCCCCCATTCAGCAGCGGGCGGGCGAGGCGCTGGCGCTGGAGCGCCGCCTCGCCGACCTCGTCAACGCCGCCTACGGCCTGACGCCCGAGGAGATCGCCCTGCTGTGGGAGACCGCGCCGCCGAGGATGCCGGTGGGACGAGGATAAACAAAGGAGCGTCACGATGAAGCAAGGCCGCGTCTTTATGGTCGGACAAACAGAAAACACGCTTATTCCAATGGATGAGTCTGCCTACGCGCGGGAAAAACTGCTTCAGGAGTGGATAGCCGCCTACCCCGACCTGTTGCCGGGCGACCAGATCAGCCCTGAGGCGCCGCGGCGTTGGCTGCTGGTGGCCCGCGAGATGGGAGTGACCGACCCAGAGAGTATGGCTGTCCGCTGGAGCCTCGACCACCTCTTTCTCGACCAGGACGGTGTGCTTACTCTGGTTGAGTGTAAGCGCTCCAGTGACTCACGCATCCGCCGCGAGGTGATCGCCCAGATGTTGGAGTACGCCGCCAACGGGCTCACGCAGTGGAGTGTGGATCTGCTCCGCCGGGCTGCTGCGCAGACTGCCCAAAGTCGCGGGCGCAGCCTCGACGCTGAGTTGCAGGCGCTGCTCGGCGAGCAGCCGGACTATGACATCGAACGCTATTGGCAGCAGGTCGCCGACAACCTGCGCCTGAGTAAAGCTCGGCTGCTTTTTGTCGCCGATAGCATCCCACACGAGCTGCGTCAACTGGTCGAGTTCCTCAACAAGCAGATGCCAGGCATGGAAGTGCTGGCGGTCGAGATTAAGCAGTTTCTCAGCGCAAACGGACAACGGGTGATGGTGCCACGGCTGATCGGCATGACTGAGGCTGCCCGCGAGCAGAAGACGGTCACGCCGACCACTAGGACGACCCGCATGGCCTTCCTGGAGTCCTGCCCGCCCGAGGCGGTGCCGATCTTCGAGCAGATGCTGGCTTTCGCCGACGAGCATGAGTACCTGCTCTACTTCGGCAAAGCCGGATTCTCGATCCGCCCGCTGATTGGGGGCACCTTGACTTCCGTGCTCTACGGGTGGCCGCCGGCCGCCCCGCCAACCCGGATTGAGTTCTATACCGGCTATCTGAGGCTGGTGCCCGAGGCCCTGGCCGCCTTGCGGATGCGGCTTGATGCCCTTGGCATCTTCACGCTCGGCGGCGAGCACACCTATCGGGCTGCGATTACCCCGGCGAGCGCCGGGGCGATCCAGGCCGCCCTGCCGCAAATCTTCGCCCTGGTTGAGGAGTTAGTTGGCGGGGAGGTGTAACGTTATTGAGCACGACGGGTGCTATATCTACACGCAGTAGAGCAGACATAACGCTGTCACGCTGAGCGAAGCGAGGCATCCCGGCGGCGATACGGACACCTGGACGCTTCACTTTGCTCATCGTGATAGGGCGACTTCTGCGGTATTGCCTTATATCCTTCGGAGCGACGGGACAAAATCTAGAAGAAGGCAGCATTGTATGTCAACCCCACTCCAACAAGTAACAGTTCTCACCTCCACGGGTGAGGGCGATTTCTTCACCCCTGACCTCTTACACTATCAGCCTAAACATTTTGTGAGCCCGCCGCTGACAAGGCAAATCGCCGCAGATCTGGCGAAATTTCGCCTTTTAATCTTTGGAGGGAGTCCAATTATTGACAAATACTCCCTAGCCCTCCACATTGCCTGGTATCTACAAGATGAATTGGCGCAACCAAGCACGGAAAAGAGGCAGCCAAAACAACTTGTAATCCTAGAGTGGAAACGTAGTGGCGCAAAAAGCATCGATCTTGCATTACAGGAACACGAAGAAAGTGCCATCTTTGTTCTACCTCAACTCCTGCCACAGCATATCAACCACGATCTTCGTCGTCTTTCAGGAGTTATTAGAGAGCGAGGGCATTATGTGCTTGTGACTGCTGAGGAAGATGGCCGCTGGCGTTCGTTGTTCGATGCAGCAGCTTTCCGTCATTTCTGGAAGGATCTTCAGCCCGAACAGATTTACACGGAAAGCTACTTGGCTAATGTTTTACGGCATAATCTCGTTGGTTCCGCAACGAAATTTCCAAGTTTTATACTAAGCAATATTCTCATCGAAGGGAAAATAGGTATATATTCGCTCCATGATATTGCCACACGACTAAAAACACCAGAAAATATTGCGGACTTTGTTAGTCTAATTGCTATTGCTGCCGAGAATGGTTCCATTACAGATGGGGATATTGAAAGTGGCCTACGTGATTCGCAAGGCAATCTGACTCGATACCGTCAATGGTTTTATAACCTTCAAGGCCAACGCGAAAAGTTACTTGTACTCGCTTTAAATTTCTTTGATGGCCTTATTGATGAGCAATTCTTTGCTGCGGTCGATCTCCTTGCTGAGCGGGCATGGTTGCGACGCGAGCCGTCGCTCCAATCGCTCGATTACTATGACTTTGATAAATTGCATAAGTTCTTTCGTTAGGCATGTTTCAAACGCACTTGACAGTTTGGGCC
>NZ_JAIEWN010000050.1:23883-41044 GCF_019599295.1 Oscillochloris sp. ZM17-4
GCCGCGCTACGGCTGCCGTTCTACCTGGGGCAGTTCCTTCCGGCGCTGTGGCGCCGAGATGGGAAGCGCCACCCGGTGATCTGGGATGAGCTTGGCGTGCTGCCCCTGCCTTCTGCGCAGACGTTTCTGCTCCGGCAACTCCATCAGGATGAGTCCCAAGGGCTTGTGTTGGTATCCGAAGCCGTGCGCAACCCCTTTCAGCGCTGGGCGGTGCAGTCGGCCCTCCAGCACTACCTCCATGCGAACCCTCAGCCGATCCCGCTACTCTATCGCCTGCTCAGCGCTCCGCCGCTTGCCGAATACATCATCGCGCCGGTTGAAGAGGGCGACTGGAAAAGAACACTCCCCGTGCATCGGCTTCTACTTGCCGAGCTTGACCAGCGCTGGATCAAGAGCAGCCCGGACGCTGATCACTTCGTCTACCGGCTCACCCGCCGCCTGCGCGACCGGCGGGCCACGCCGCTGACGAGGTTCGCGGGGATGCTGGAGGAGCTACTGGCCCAGCAGGATGCTCTGGATGACGACGAGCGGCCCTTCGACTTGAGCCAGTTTCAGGCCATCTATGAGGGCGTGCGCGAGCAGCCCGGCGGCGCAGAGATCGCCCGCTCCTACGCGACGATGGCGAGCTACCTGGCCTGCAAGAGCCTCACGGAGCTGGCCGCAGCCGGCACCGCCGACATCGCCTGGGCGCAGCAGGCGGACGCCGTGCGCCCGCTGGTCCTTGCGGCCATCGTGCGGCTCGACGCGGTGAGCGATGACATCCGGGCCTACCGCGACAGCAGCAGCCGGGCCAACCGCCAGGCCGCGCTGCTGCGGGCCACCGACGCGCTCAAGGAGCTTGAGCAGGACGTGCAGGAGCAGGTGGTCGCGCCCGAGCAGCACCTGCTGCGGCGCATTATCCGCCAGTGGCAGGCGATCATCATCGCCGAGGGCGGCGTGGTCGGGCGGGCGACGAAGGCTGGCCCGGTGGCCAACCCCTACATCCTGAACAACCCGGCCGAGGGCGAGCGCTTCGTGGGCCGCGACGACACCATGCGCCGCCTGGAGGAGCTGTGGTCGGGCGCGGGCCAGGTGCCCTCGGTGGTGATCTACGGCCACCGGCGCATGGGCAAGACCAGCATTCTGCACAACCTGGGCCGGCGCTTCGGCGCGCAGACGGTGATCGTGGACTTCAACATGCAGCGGGTCGGGCGTGTGAACAGCGACGCCGACCTGCTCTACCAGCTGGCCCTGCACATCTACGACGAGTGCGCGGCACGGGGCATCGCCGGGCTGGACGAGCCCGCCGAGCAGGACTTCCCCGCCGAGCGGCCCTACCTGGGCTTCACCCGCTTCCTCAAGCGCCTGGACAGCCTGCGCGACGGGCGACGCCTGATCGTCACGGTCGACGAGTTCGAGAAGATCGAGTCCCAGATCGAAGCGGGCCAGCTCACGCCCGCGCTGCTCGACTTCTGGCGCGGCAGCTTCATGACCTACCCCTGGTTCGTGCTGGCCCTGGCCGGGCTCTACTCGCTAGAGGAGCGCAGGCACGACTACTGGAGCCCGCTGTTCGGCAGCGTGACCGGGATCAAGGTCAGCTTCCTGACGCCGGGCGCGGCGCGGCGGCTGATCAGCGAGCCCACGCCGGACTTCGACATCGACTACGACGACGACGCCATCGCGCAGATCATCGCGCTCACCGGCGGGCAGCCCTTCCTGATCCAGCTGATCGGCCACACCCTGGTGAGCCGCTTCAACCAGCAGAGCTACGAGGAGGGGCGCGAGCAGGAGCGGCGCTTCCACCTGGCCGATGTCGCGCAGGTGATCAACGCGCCAGAGTTCGACCGCGACGGCCACGCCTACTTCAGCGGCGTCTGGTCGCAGGCCGAGCACAGCGACCACGGCGGCCAGTTGGATGTGCTGCGGGCGCTGGCCCCCCACAGCGTGGGCCTGCCGCCGGATGCGCTCGCCGCCGCCAGCGGGCGCGGGCTTGCCCAGGCGGGCGAGGCGATCACGACGCTCTGCGACCACGATGTCCTCATCGAGCGCGACGGGCGCTACGTCTACACCGTCGAGCTGATGCGGCGCTGGGTGCTGCGCCGACAGAACTAGCGAGGGAGCCCATGCCCATCCCCGACTTCCAGAACCTGATGCTGCCCATGCTCCAGCTCGCCGCCGACAGTGTCGAGCACCGCCTGGGTGATGTAATCGAGACGTTGGCCGCGCAGTTCCAGCTCAGCGACGCCGAGCGGGCCGAGCTGCTGCCGAGCGGCGGCCAGGCCCGCTTCGTCAACAAGGTCGGCTGGGCGCGCACCCACCTGGGCAAGGCCCTGCTGCTGGAGAGCCCGCGCCGGGGCTGGTTCCACATCACTGAGCGCGGGCGCGAGCTGCTGGCCAGCCCGCCCGAGCGCATCACCGTGGCCTACCTGACGCGCTACCCAGAGTATCTGGCCTTCCGCAGCAAGGGCCAGCCGGAAGAGCAGGAGGATGCTATCGCACCCGAAGTGGATGAGACGCCTGCGCCGGCTGAGCCCGCACCGACCACCAGACTGACCGTGATCGACGCCGCGCACCAGGTGCTCGCGGCGGCCAGCGAGCCGCTGCACTCCAACGAGATCGCCCAGCGCATGCTCGCCCAGGGGCTCTGGACGACGAAAGGGCACACGCCCGGCGCGACGGTCGACTCGCGGATCGCGGTGGACATCAAGGCCAACGGGGCGGCCTCGCGCTTCCGCCGGGTCGGGCGCAGCACCTTCACCGTGAACAACGGCTTCGTCCCAGAGGCCCCGCCGGCGGCGACACCGACCTCGCAGGCCGGCGACCGCCGCCCGGCGACGCTCTCCTTTGCCGACGCGGCCGAGCAGGTGCTGAAGCAGTTCGGCAAGCACCAGCCCATGCACTACCAGGCGATCACCCGCCACGCCCTCGACCTGGGCATCATCGCCAGCGACGGCCAGACCCCGGCCTCCTCAATGTACGCGGTCATCCTGACCGAGATCGACCGCGCGCTCAAGCGCGGCGAGCAGCCCCGCTTCGCCAAACACGGCAAGGGCATGGTCAGCCTGGCCGCATGGGAGCCGGTCGGTCTGCCCGCCGAGATCGAGCAGCACAACCGGGCGGTGCGCCAGCGGCTCCGCGAACGGCTGCATACCCTGGCACCCTCCGCCTTCGAGGATCTGATCGGCCAGCTACTGACGAAGATCGGATTCGAGAACGTGACCGTCACGGCGGCCAGCGGCGACGGCGGGATCGACGTGCGCGGCACCCTGGTGGTCGGCGACGTGATCCGCACCCGCATGGCGGTGCAGGTCAAGCGCTGGAAGCGCAACGTGCAGGCCCCGGTGGTGCAGCAGGTGCGCGGCAGCCTGGGCGCCCACGAGCAGGGGCTGATCATCACCACCAGCGACTTCAGCGCCGGCGCCCGCAGCGAGGCCGCCCGGCCCGACGCCACCCCGGTGGCGCTCATGCACGGCGAGCAGCTGGTCACGCTGCTGATCGAGCACGACATCGGCGTGCGCCGAGCCAGCTACGACCTGATCGAGCTGGGCGAGGATGAGGAATGAGGCACAATCTATGAGCCGTATCGGCTCTTCACGCAATTTATCTCCCGCCTCCCCTGATGCAGAGCGCAAAGTGATCGGCGATCTCGCAATGGCAATCACCGCCAAGGCGCAGGCGCGCTACGCGCTGCACCGCGAAGCCCGCGAGCACATCTTGGGCGGGCTGGGAGGCGCGGCGGGCAAGCTCAACAACAAGCTCACCGCCTGGTGGGATCTGGACTTCCCCGGCTTTCAGGCCGAGGTACGCAAGGCGCTCAAGCGCGAGCTAACGCCAAAGGCGCAGGCCGAGTGGGAGCCCTGGCTCGCGCAGCAGCGCGCCCGCCACGAGAAGCTGACGGCGACGATCATCGACGGCGAGACCGAGCTGAACGCGCGGGTCTACCGGCTGTTCGATCTCACCGACGATGAGATCAAGCTGATCGAGGAGAGCACGAAGTACAAGTACGGCGAGGCATAAATTGCCCATTGGAACATACCGATGCAGATTGACCAATTCACCAAAGATGCGCCAGGGCGTCTAGTAGCGGCCAGACATGAGGCCACACTTCAGTACCTAGCAGCCGACTACACGGCCTTCATCCCACACCCGCTGCCCCCATCGTTGTCGATGAGCGCGGCGCTTGTTCGCGCCCTTTCCGATGCCGACCGAGCGCTGGGAGAGCTGGCGGGGCTTGGTCGCGCCGTGCCCAGCCCCAGCCTGCTGATTGGGCCGTTCGTCCGGCGTGAGGCGGTGCTGTCCTCCAAGATCGAAGGCACCCAGACCGAGATCGCCGACCTCTACGCCTATGAGGCCGGACAACCATACCTGCCAGGCTTACGGCCACCCCCGCCTGTTGATGACATGCAAGAAGTGCTGAACTATGTTCAGGCACTCGACTACGGCATCAAACGGCTGAACACCCTGCCCATTGGCCTGCGCCTGATCCGTGAGCTTCATGAGAAACTGATGGATGGCGTACGCGGGAAGGATGCGACGCCAGGGGAGTTCCGACAAAGTCAGAACTGGATCGGCGCGCAAGGAACCCCAATTAGTGAGGCCCGCTTTGTGCCGTCACCCCCGTATGAGATGCCAAAGGTGCTCGACGCCTTTGAGAAATATATCCATACGGATGACGAATATCCTCCACTGCTGCGGCTCGGGATGATCCACTATCAGTTCGAGACCATCCACCCATTCATCGACGGCAATGGGCGAATTGGCCGGCTGCTTATCTCGCTCCTCCTCCACGCCTGGGAACTCCTGCCAGAGCCGCTCCTCTACCTCAGCGCCTACTTCGAGCACCATCGGGACACCTACTATGATCTCCTCCTGGGCGTGAGCATGCGCGATGACTGGCACAACTGGCTTCTCTTTTTTCTGCGCGGGGTAACGGAGCAATCACGCGACGCAGCACGGCGGGCCAAACAGCTCCAGGATCTCCAAAGCGCCTGGCGTGAACAGGTGGCAGCAGTGACCGACTCGGGCCTCCCGCTGAGAATAATCGACCACCTTTTCCAGCGTCCCATCCTCACCGTGCGAGATGTCCAGGACGTGCTCGGCGTGAAGTCATACCACACCGCACAAAAGTACGTCCAGATACTGAGCGATGTCGGCATCCTCACGCTCCGCGCCGAGCATCCGGTGAGGCGCTACGAGGCCACCGCTATCCTGGACTGCCTGATCTAGGGGGATTGCATTTTTTTGGTGATTCGTGCAATGAGACTGAAAAGCATTGCATGATCGTGCAATGGCTCGACCTATCGCTATACCAGGAGAACACCATGGACGCAGAGACCTTTCTGAGCCACCTGCGCGAGGCGCTGCCGACATTATGGAACGAGGTCAATGATCCGCCCAGAAGGCCACGCGCCTACTCTGTCTACATCTTCGCGGCCCTGGCGCGGGCGGCGGAGGCCGCTGGGATGGACTACCGGGGCCACAGCTACAAGCGTGAACTGCTCTACGATGGGGTCTGGCTCCCGCGGAACGGCGGCACCTACCGGCTGCCCCAGGTGGTAATCGAGCACGAGAACGGCACGACTCCCGAGCACTTCATCTACGACATGCGCAAGCTTATGATGTCCTGCGCCCCACTGCGTGTCATGATCGGCTACGTCCCTGCGGGGAGAAGGCACACGCCAGCGCATCGGCTTGCGACGATCACGGAGGCGGCGGAGCAGGGTCACTGGACCTACCCGGCGGGCTGCGCCGACCTGGCCCTTGTCGGCCCCTACTGGATACATAACCCCCGCGACTACCTGGTGCTGCACCGGCTGGCGGGCACGCAGGATTTCGTGGAGCGGGGGTGGTTGGGTGAATGGTTTGCTTCTGATTGACAAGCATGATCTTGGAACTCTAGAATTGCAGCATTATGGAAGCTACTGGGCTACCTGATCTGAGCGCTCGGCGTGAGGAAGTGAAGACCTTCGTTGCAGATAACGATATGGAATCCGCGACCTTGCGGTTGATGGATCTTGCCAGAGACTTCAGCCAAGGTCTACCTGCCCTAAACGACGCGATTCTTATCCGGTCGCAGTATTCTCAAATTCGTGATGAGCAGCGAAGGCTCGGGCGTACCGACGACGTGGGAATGCAACGCATACGCCTGTCAATCCTGGAGTTTGTCGACACCTTGCGCGATCAGGGTAGGCACTCGGCCCGGCGCATAGGGGACGATAAATCAACACCAGAAGATCTACCCACAGGGAGCGCAGCAGAGCAGGGCGTGACAAGGAGTAACCCGCCACACACTTTCGATGAGGAGCGCAATTATTTTGCAGCGCAGTGGAAAGAGATCTCCACCTCAGTAGACAGGCGGCTTGTCGTCACTGAGGAAGTGTCGCGAAGCTACCGACGTGGCGAACTCCAATTCCAGCTTGATCCAATTACCCTTGAGATTCATGCGGGTGAGATATCAGCAATCGTTGGGACGAATGGCAGCGGAAAAACAACACTGCTCCGGATAATTGCCGGAGAAGCGCGTCCACATACGGGCCGAGTTACTTACCCTGGATTAGGCAGTTCCAAGAGCTCATTCTACAGTATCAAGGGCCAGATTGCTTATCTTCCACAGGAGCTCAAACCTTGGAGTGGGACACTTCTCGAAACACTACATTTTACCGCAGCCATTCACGGGCTTCGAGGTGAAGAAAACAAGATAGAGACCGGGTTTGTCTTACATCGTTTGCGGCTTGAGCGCTATAAGGATGTAAGGTGGTCACAACTCTCTGGGGGCTATCGAATGCGCTTTGCTCTTGCGAATGCGCTTCTGTCCCGGGCAAAGTTACTAGTGTTAGATGAGCCACTTGCTAACTTGGATATCAACGCCCAACAACGATTTTTGCGTGACCTGCGAAGCCAAGCCAACTCACTCGCATTGCCGCTAGGTGTTGTGATCAGTTCACAACATATTCATCAAGTTGAGCAGATCGCCGACTCAATTATTGCCCTACGCGATGGAAAGAATGTCTACCAAGGTGCGGTCAGACAGTTCGGCGCAGACCGCGACGAAAATATCTTCCAGATTGAATGTGCTGCATCAGTGGAGCAACTACGTGTTTCACTGGAGCCACTTGGGCTGCTGTGGAAAACCGCGCCGCCGCGGATGCCAGTGGGAAGGGAAGATCGTAGCGCCGGCATCCTGCCGGCAGGATGCCGGCGCTACGATGATTGCAATCTTTCGACGATTTGTGCAATAGGGCCGGCGAGCATTGCATGATCGTGCAATGGCTCGACCTATCGGCTATGCCAGGAGGGCACAATGGACGCAGAGACCTTTCTGAGCCACCTGCGCGGGGCGCTGCCCACATCATGGAGCGAGGTCAATGATCCGCCCAGAAAGCCACGCGCGTACTCTGCCTACATCTTCGCGGCCCTGGCGCGGGCGGCGGAGGCCGGAGGGATGGACTACCGGGGCCACAGCTACAAGCGTGAACTGCTCTACTCTGTACGTGATGACAATCTCCACCACACCGCATCTTGATCATCTCACCGGGGCGCATTTGCGCCTTGTGTGAGCGGTAACATATCTATATCACTCGCGCAAACGTAAGGAGCGCTATGAACCAATCACCGTACGCCGACGCGCTCGCCGCGCTGCGCTACTGGGCCGCACAGGCTAGTGGAGCATCCGTAGATTCTCCCGCAGAGCATGTTCGCCATACGGCCTGGCTCGCCAGAGGCAAGCCACCGGAAGCGGGCTTTCCCGCGCCGCTCAAAGGCCAGCTCGAGTCGATCTTCAACCGCATCAAGAAGGAGGGCGTCGCCCCGCCCCAGGCATACCTGCGCCCGGCTGAGCTGCGGCTCACAGAGAAGGCGATCTTCCCGCAGGCCCATCCCGGCGCGGACGAGGATGTGCAATCACCGCTGCGCGATGCGCTGGCCGACCTCGACCGGCGCGACCTGCCGGACGCGGCGCGGCTGGAGGGCACGCTCTTCGCGCTCCAGCGCCACGCCTGGGCGCTGCCCTCGCCGCTGCCCGCCGTCTCGCTCTATGACTTCGCGCGCACCCACGCGGCCCTCGCCGCCGCCCTGGCGGATAACCCCGGCGGCGAGGTCTGTCTGGTCGGCGGGGATGTGTCGGGAGTGCAGCACTTTCTCTACACGCTCACCGCCGATGGGGCCACCAAGCAGCTGCGCGGGCGCTCGCTCTACCTGCAGCTGCTCACCGACGCCTGTGCCAGAATGCTGCTGCACGCCGCTGGGATGCCGGCGGCGAACCTGATCTACTCCGGCGGCGGGCGCTTCTACCTGCTGCTGCCCGCGATGATCAAGGGCCGCACGACAAACGACTGGCTGACCGCTCAGCGGCGCTGGCTCGACACCTTCTTCTTCCATACGCATCAGGCCGAGCTGTACCTGGCGGTTGGATCGGCTACGCTCAGTCAGGAGGATCTGACCGACCCGACTCTGTTTCAGTCGGCCTGGGGCCGGGCAACCCACGCAATCAACGATGCCAAGCGGCGGCGATTCGCTGATCTCGGCCCAGCCTTCGGCGATCTCTTTGCGCCCGAGGGCCATAACGGCAACCAGGATCATGTCTGCGCTATCTGTGGCTTCCAGGGCGAGGCCCAGAGCTTTGTGCGCCAGGATGGTGAGCCGCCCCGCTGTACGCTCTGCGACAGCTTTGAGGATCTCGGTCGTCTGCTCCATAACGCAGCGCATCTGGTGATCCACCACCTTGATCTCCCAGAAGATCTGCCTTCTCCCGCCCGTGGTCGGCGCAGCTGGCAGCAGCAACTCCGCGACCTTGGGAGCCACATCCAGCTTGGAGGGAAGCACGCCCGCTCCAGTGATCGCGAGAATGCCGCGCCTGCCGAAAACGTCCGCTATACCAGCGTGTTTGACCTTGATAACGATGCGGTGAAGATTCCAGATGAGGCTCTTCTTCGCCAGGGATTCCTACCCGGCCCCTGGGTGCGCGGCTTCCGCCCGATGGCGAATACGACGCCGACGATGACCGATGCCGATAAGGATGACTGGAAGCCCCAGAAGGAAGGTGAGCAGACACCGCGAACCGGCGATGTGAAACCCTTCGGCGTGATGGTCGCGCAGAGCCGAGGGGTGAAACGCCTCGGCGTGCTGCGCATGGACGTAGACGACCTGGGCGATCTCTTTCGCTATCGGCTCGATAGCGGCCTGGCCCGTGTCGCGGCGCTGAGCGCGTCTCTGAGTCTGTTCTTCGAGGGCTGGGTCGGCGTCCTCTGTGACACGATGAACGATCCGCAGCAACGGATGGTGCGCGGCGGGCCGGGGCTTGATGCGCGGGGCAGCGTCTACTGCATCTACAGCGGCGGCGATGACCTGTTCATCGTTGGGTCGTGGCACCTGTTGCTGCCGCTGGCGCACTGGATCAGCGCAGATCTTGCCGACTTTACCGGGGGCAACCCCAACGTCCATCTCTCGGGTGGGATCAGCCTGCACACCGCCAAGTTCCCGCTCTACCAGGCGGCAGAGGCAGCTGATGAGGAGCTGAAGCAGGCCAAGGCCCGCGAGGGCAAAGCGGCCCTCGGCTGGATCGAGCAGGTGACGGCATGGAAGTATATGCCTGAGCTCTTCGATCTGACACGTAGACTCGATGACTACCTGGATAGAGATCAGCCCCGCGCGCTGCTCCAGACCCTCCAGCAGCTCTATGTGCAGTACCGGGCGGGGATTGACCCTGAGCAGCAGCGGCGGCAGCGGCGACGACGAACCGGCAAGCCTGGCTTTGGCCCCTGGATGTGGCATGGTGCCTACCAACTCAAGCGGGTTGCCGATAGTCTGCGCAGAAAGAATCCTGCTGATGCGGACTTTGTGGATGGTCTGCATAAGAAGCTGCTCGAAGGGCTGGAGGATCAGCCAGTAAACGAGGGCGGACGCGCGATCGAGCGCTACGGTCTGGCCGCCCGCTGGGCGCAGATGTTGAATCGCAACGAGAAGGAGTAGCCACTATGGCTCTGCTGAGTGAACCGGACATCAAAGCGATCATCGAGGACGGCAATAATGAGAAGCTGGTCTCCTGCGCCAGCAATGTTGGCTCGAACCTGGCCCGCCAGCTCACCACCAGCCAGATCCGCGGCATCTTTGGCTCGGTGCGGCGCATCGAGCTGGACTGGCAGGATCCGAGCAAGGCTGAACGGGTGCGCCGCGCCGAGCGCGAGTTTGCCCTGCTCCAGCCACGCCTGGCCTACCAGGCCCGCCGTGAGCGCGGTCGCGGCGTCGAGGAGCTGCGCCAGGTGCTCGACCCGGCCATGCGCTATGTCGGCAATGACTATGAGCGCTTCCGCAACTTTGTCGATTTCTTCGAGGCTATTCTGGCCTACCATAAGGCCAATGGCGGCCAGTAAAAAGGAGCACCCCCTATGACGACGCCTCCCGAGACGATCATCCAGCTTCAGGGCCGCCTGCTGCTCACATTCACGATTGTCGCCAAGACCGGCCTGCATATCGGTGGTTCGCCTGGCGTGCTCTCGATCGGCAACGTGGACAACCCGGTCATCCGCGACCCGCTCACCCGCCAGCCCTACATCCCCGGCTCCTCGCTGCGCGGCAAGATGCGCTCGCAGATGGAGAAGCAGTACGGCCGCCCGCAGAATAACAGCATTGGCAACCAGGTGAAGATCCACACCTGCAAAAATGCCGATGACTACGCGAGCTGCAATGTCTGCAAGACTTTTGGCATTCCCGGTGAGCATGCGCACTCCGAGACCTCGCGGCTGATTGTGCGCGATGCCTTTCTGACCGAAGCGAGTGTCGAGATGCTCGACAAGGCCCGCACCGATCTGCCCTACACCGAGGTGAAGTGGGAGGCGGCGATTGACCGGGTCACATCGGCGGCCACGCCGCGCCAGCAGGAGCGTGTGCCCGCCGGGGCGATCTTTGAGGGTGCCCTGGTCTTTAGCCTCTACAGCCGGGGCAGCCGCGAGGATGATCTGAGCGAGCTTGTCCTGTTCTCCAATGTGATCGAGGGGCTGGAGCTGGTCGAGCAGGATTACCTGGGCGGCCAGGGCGCACGCGGCAGCGGTCAGGTGGAGCTCAAAGATCTGGAATTGCAGCTCAAGCGGGGCAAGGACTACGATCAGGAGCGCCGGATCGTGACCGGGGTCAATCTGGAGGCGCTCCGTGAGGGCTGGGAGCAGCTGCTAGGCCGGATGAAGAAGTGAGGGCTGCCATGCAGGCTTTTCGACTACGCCCACGCAGCGGCTTTCACTTTGGGCAACACGGCATCGATGTGGAGCAGACAGTCGAGCGCTGCCCGTCCGACACGCTCTATTCTGCGCTGTTCATCGAGTCGCTGCGCTGGAAGCTGCCCTTCTTTAGCCCGCCCGCCAATCACGATGACGACGGCCCGCTCGACCCGCCGCTGTTGCTTTCATCGGCCTTCCCGTATATCGGCGAGGTGCAGCTACTGCCACGCCCGCAGCTGCGCATCCCAATCAGTGAGAGCGCCGGCAGCAAGTGGCTCAAACGGCTGGAGTATGTCTCGCCGACGATCTTCGGCATGATCGCGGCTGGCGGCGATGCAACCCTCGACCCCTATCTCAAAGATCAGGGCCGGCTGCTGATGGGCGGCAAGGTCTGGGTCGCCCACGCCGATGGTGCTCTGCCAGTCCATGAGAACGGCATGCCGATCGAGACGTTCTGGCAGGTTGAGCAGAACCCCCATGTGGCGGTTGATCGTGGGCAGGCCACATCAAACTACTTCCAGGTGGGCAAGGTAAGCTTTGCTAAGGATTGCGGGCTGTATCTGCTGGCTGAGGAGCGCCAGCTGGGGGCCGCCGATTCGCTTCTGGCGCTGCTACGCTACCTGGGCGACAGTGGGCTGGGCGGGCGGCGTAGCGCTGGCCAGGGCCAGTTCACTGTTGAGCGGGCCGAGGTGCCAACGATGCCTACGCCCGAGAGCCCGCAGCGGATGGTGCTGCTCAGCCGCTACCGGCCCTCGGGCGCCGAGATCGCCGATAAGGTGTTTGGCCGACAGGCCAGCTACGGGCTCGTGCGGGTTGGCGGCTGGCTGCAAAGCCCCACATCAACGGCGGCCGCCCAGCGCCGGATGAACCTGCGCATGCTCAGCGAGGGCTCAGTGGTGCAGCTGCGCCCCGACGGCAGCCCGCCGCTCGGCACCATCTGCGACGTGCGCCCGCGATACGCAGTAGGCGAGTTCCCTCACCCGGTCTGGCGCTACGGGCTGGCGATGGGCGTGCCGATTGGAGGCGAGGCATGACGAGCTACAAACTAACCATCACCACCCGCTCGCCGCTGCACATCGGCGCGGTACCGCCCGCGTACTCGACTACCTGGTCAGCGGGGCCGATGATGAAGCGGCGATGCTCGACCGGGTGACGCGCACGGTCAACCTGGCCAGCTTCCTGAGCGAGCGCGACTTTCGCGAGAACCCCGACCTGGCGCTCTACCGGCTGAGCGGGGCGGTGAGCGTCAGCGAGGTGCGCCCGCTGATCAAGAGCTACGATGCGCGCCCCTATATGCCAGGCTCATCGCTAAAGGGGGCCATCCGCACCGCGCTGCTTGACACCGCGCTGCTGGCGCAGAAGGAGCCGCCCGACTGGCGCAAGCTGGGGGATCGCGACAAGTACGCCGCCCAGGAGCTTGAGCGCGATGTGGCCGGGCGCGGCGAGCGCCCGGCGCAGGCGCCCAACTACGACATCTTTCGCACTATCCGCATCGGCGACAGCGCGCCCGGCGAGCGGGCCTGGCTCAGCCTGAGCAACATCGCCGTCTGGCCGGCAGGCGAGCGGGGCATCCCGATCGACGTGGAGACCATCGACGCCGGCAGCGTCTTCACCAGCACGCTCTCGATTGACGAGTACCTGTTCAGCCGCCACGCCGCCCAGCTGAACTTCGCCCCGCGCCGCCCGCTGATCGATGGGATGGCCGAGTCCTGCCGCGCCGACGCCGAGGCGCGGATCGCGCACGAGCGCGCGTTCTTCGCCGAGCGCGGCGTCGCGGCGCTCACCAGCTTCTACGACGGGCTCAGCGCCCGGCTAGGCGAGCTGCCGCCCAACGCCTGGCTCATGCAGATCGGCTGGGGGGCGGGCTGGAGCAGCAAGACCATCGCCCGCACCCTGCGCCGCCACAACAAGGTCGCCGACGTGGTGCGGCGCTACCGGCTCGACCGGGGCAAAGGGCGCGGGGGTGCCTTCCCTGCCACCCGCCACCTCGTGGTCGATCAGCGCAATACGCCGCTGGAGCCGCTGGGCTGGGTTGAAGTACGGATGGAAGGGAGCCGATGATGACCACGATCCTGATCTGCAATGTCGGCAACCACGATATCGACGCGCCCGCCGAGTATCTGCCCGAGCGCGACCCTGAGCAGCGGGGGCCGCTGCCCGAGCGCCTGCGGGCCATGCATCTGATGGGCATCTATGAGCAGGCGTCCAAGTATATCGACCTAACGCTCATCCGCAAGGCTATCCGCCATGTCGAGGATGAGACGGGAGCGCTCCCCGATCAAATCATCCTGATCGCCTCTAACCAAGACGACGAGCGATTTAAGCCGATGGACACCATCGTAACGGCGGATCTGATCAAGCGACTGATCATTGATCGCTACCGTATCGACCCGGAGCGCATTGAGATACGGCTGATCCGCGATGAGCAAAGCGGCCACAGCCCTGCCGATTATGATGGCGTGATGCGCTCGATGGAGCGCGACCTTGCCGACCTGCGGTCGATCTTCCCCGATGCGCGCTACTACCTGGAGGTGACGGGCGGCACTCCGGCGATGACTACCAGCCTACTGATCGCCGGCACCAAAGTGCTGGGCAAGCAGGCGATTCCGATCTACATTACGAAGGCCAGCGAGATGGCCTACAGCCTGAATACAGGCCGTCAGCTGTTGCGCCATACCGTACAGGAGGTTGTCTTCTCTGATCTCTCGATCTACAGTTATGGTAGCGCGTGGAGGACATTTGAAGAGAATCACGATCTCTTCCGCGATCATCAGAGCGAGAGCTTACAGCAGCTCATCGCGGCTCTGCTGAGCTATGCCGATCAGCGGCTGAATCTCGACTTCCAGAGCTGTCGTCGCTCGCTGAGCGGGAAGGATGGGGCCGCCGGTGGTCGCCATCGCGTCGCTATCTCCCGGCTGTATGCGGAAGTGGCAACGACCGACGCCCACTGGATGCTGCGCGAGGTCTTCTGGGGGGCAAAGATTAAGTTTGATCGCGGCGAGTATGCCGATTTTGTCGGGCGCATCTTCCGCTTCCAGGAGGGCTGCCTGCGCTACCTCGCCGATGATCTCAACGTGAAGTTCACCGATGAGACCGGCAAGGAGTTTGACCGGGCCTGGGTTGAGCAGGATGCAAGCTTGCATAAGAAGCTGTTGCGTGGAGAGGAGCTTGTTCTATGGGCGGATCGTCCCAACCTGAACAAGGTTATCTCATATCTCGCAAAGAAGGTAGAGAATACCGCAGCCCAGGAGGCGCGCAAGGGCCTAACGCAAATCGAGGCACTTGTCGATCTGCGTAACCGCACCCAGATCGCCCACGGCTTTACCGGCCTCTCGAAGCAGGTGCTGGCCGACTATTTCCGCCTCACAAAAGATAAGATCAAGGCTGGGGAGCATGTCGATGCAAGCGAGGCCGATCAGATCATTGAGGAGATGCGCACGATCTATGCCCAGATGATGGCTGAGACCATCGGCGATAACCCCTTCGACGCGATCAACCTGCTGATCAGAACGATCTTTAGCACTGAGGCCACCCGATGACCCTCCTCATCTGCAATGTCGGCGGAGCCGACCTGATCTGCGCCGACCTGCCCAAGGAGCGGCGGGGAGAGCGCGGCTGGGCTGAGGAGGTGCTGGCCCGCTACGATGAGCTGCGCCCGCTGCTGCGCCTGCCGATCATTGGCAAGGCGCTGGCCTACCTGGCCAGCCAGGGCTTGGCGGTGGACGCGGTCGTGCTGATCGCCTCCGATCAGCCCGTCGCCGCGCCCGCCGGCCCGCGATTCTGGGAGAGCGACACCTGCCACACCGCCGCCGTGATCGCGCGCATGCTCGCCGACGGTGCCGCCGGCCACCCGCCCCTCCCCGTTCACCAGATCACTACCTGGGTCATCGCCGACGAGTCCGGCGTCGGCGGCGACCCCTCGGACTATGACCTGGTGCTGGGCTTTCTGGAGCGCCGTCTGGCTGCCCTGACCGCCGCAACCCCCGACGGCCCGGCCTTCCTGGAGGTGACGGGCGGCACCCCGGCGATGACGACCGGCCTGCTGATCGCCGGCACTGAGGCCTTCGGCCCGCGCGCCGAGCTGCTCTCGATCCACCCGCGCCGACCGCTACCCTCGGCGCTCAACACCGGCCGCCGCCTGCTCGCCGCGCCCCTGCGCGCCACCCTGCGCTCGAACGCCGCCACCTGCGCCTACGACGCCGCCCTGGCCACCCTGCGCGCCAACCGCGACACGATCGCCGACCGGCTGGCCCCCGGCGCCGTCGAGACCATTGAGGCGCTGCTCGACTACGCCCGCTGTCGCTACAGCTTCGACTTCCCCGGCGCCCGCGCCGCCCTCGCCACCCTGCGCGATCCGACTCCCCCTCTCCCGCCGCAGCGGGAGAGGGGGCTGGGGGGTGAGGGCCATCCCTCCATCGCTGATCTCGCCGCCCAGGTCGCGGCCCCCGACCGGGCCGACCTGCTGGCCGAGGTGGTTCACGGCGCGGTCGCCCGCTACCAGGCCGGGCTCTACGCCGACTTCCTGACCCAACTGGTGCGCTTCGAGGAGAACCTGCTGCGCCTGCTCTGCCTGGATCGCGGCGTGCGCTTCACCGCCCGCCAAGACGGCGGCGACGACGACGACGGCTCGCTGATCAGCCGCGCGTGGCTGCGCGCCCAGCCCTTCACGCTCAGCCGCGACTACGATGACGGGCGCGACCGGCCGACCAGCCGCGCGCTGCTGCGCGAGCTGCTCGGCCTGCTCGCCCATGCGCACGGCGAGAACCTGCGGCCCCTGCTGGCCGACCTCGACCAGCTGCGCCCGCTGGTCTACCTGCGCAATGAGCTGACCCACAGCCTCGACGGCGTGCGCCAGCGCGACTTGGCCGAGCGCTTCGCCGGCCGCCGCGCCGCCGCGCCGGAAGCTGATACTATTATCCCGCACCTGTCCGGCCTGTTCACCCAGGTCGCCGGGCGCGCCCTGCCCCCCTCGCCCTTTGTGGCGATCAACGCCCTGCTTGATCACATGCTGGGTGTTGAGGGCTAAGGGCCATCGGACACGGGCGTGTACCTTACCAACCGAATGTATCATTGAGGCCCACAACAGGGCGATGCGCTGACCGTGCGTATTGGAGTGGTCACGATGCGATCCTGACCACTCCAACACGCGATTTTGGGGCCGCGTTGCCCCTCCGACTCTCCCCATCTCCGCAGGAGCTTTATGCCGACCGCCATGATCTACACCATCCGCCCACGGGCCGCCGCCAGCGTGCCATCAAGCCTGGGGCGGGCCACCCACGCCGCCATCTTGCGGCTGATCCAGGCCGCCGACCCCGCCCTCTCCGCCCGCATCCACGACGACGAGGGCGTCAAGCCGCTCACCGTCTCCAACGTCCAGGGTCTCGGCCCTGGACGCTTCAGCCAGGCCCGCCCCGAGCGCGACTACACCATGCGTGTCACCCTGCTGAGCGCCGAGCTAGAGGCCATCGCCGCTGGGTGGACGCCCGAGGCGCTCGGCGAGCTTGACCTCGATGGCCACGCGTGGCAGGTGCTGGCCCGCGCCGACGACCCAGCCCAGCACGACTGGGCCAGCCACGCCAGCTACGAGCAGATCGCCGCGCCGCTGCTCGACCGCCCCGCCGACCTGCCCATGCGCTGGGACATCCAGTTCGCCTCGCCCGTCACCTTCCGCCGCCGTGGGGTGAACCTGCCGTTCCCCATGCCCGAGCTGGTCTTTGGCAGCCTGCTCGACAAATGGAACGCCTTCGCCCCGATCTCGCTGCCCGACGAGGTGCGCCGCTTCGCCGAGGAGCGGCTGGCCGTCAGCCGCTACGAGCTGCGCACCCTGGCCGGGCCAACCAGCGGCGGCGCGCTCCAGATTGGAGCCGTCGGACGCTGCACCTATGTCGCCGTCGGGCACGACCGCTACTGGCAGGCCTGCATCACCACCCTGGCCCGCTACGCCCGCTACGCCGGGATCGGCGCGGGCACCGCCC
>NZ_JAIEWN010000051.1:0-5374 GCF_019599295.1 Oscillochloris sp. ZM17-4
AGGGTTTTCAAGAGGGGATCCCGCCCTTGAACCCGCCCGCATCGCTCATTATACCCGCTGTGAGACAGTGAATGGTTCTTAACACAAGTGGTGAAAAAAAAGAAAAATTCCCCTAGCAGCCTGCAGGGCTTTCGTGTATAATCACGTTGCTTACTTGTGACAAAGTAGCCATCCACGTATTGTCTGCCCCACCCCAAGCTCCTCCCATGCCGCAGGAGCCACTGCTTGAGACGTATCTCAACTCATTCTGTCCCGTTTCGCAGGTGGCGCCTACGCCTCACGCGTGAGATCAATGTGGATCCCTCGTGGTAAGGAGGAACGGTCAATGATCGACCTAATGATTCAGCGTCTTCTGGAGAAGGCCATCGATACGCCGGTGAAACTGCACCTGCTGCTGATCTTCCACGAAAACGTGCGTATGGAGGCGACGGCGAGCAGCATCGCCGAGCGCGTCTGCCGTGATATCTGGAGCGTCTCGCAGGCCCTTGATGAGATGGTTGAGGACGGGGTGATGGGCCGCTCGGTCTGCCCCAAGGGCGATTTGTGCTATCGCTACGCGCCGCTCCCAGAGAACCACGAGCCGATCAAGCGCCTGATCGCCGGCTACGACGACCCGATCGAGCGCGACCTGCTCCAGCGACTGATCCGCGACCTCTCCACCTACGCCGCCTACCGCCGCTCCAACGCCTGGGAGTATCAGATCGTCTGACCTCCCCCGCATATCTTCTGATGATGCCATCGGCCTGTCACGGGCCGATGGCATCATTATTTTATACTCCTCTTAGAGACGAACCTTGACAGTGGCACTATCAAGTCTTTACAATACAGAGAGCTCTACGATCTACAGGAACGCCACCCGTCTATGAAAGATTACTACCAGATCCTCGGCGTGAGCCGCGGCGCCAGCGACCAGGAGATCAAGCAGGCATACCGCAAGCTCGCGCGCAAATATCACCCCGACATCAACCCGGGCGATAAGAAGGCCGAGGCCCGCTTCAAAGAGATCAATGAGGCCTATGAGACGCTGTCCGATAAGGAGAAGCGTGAGAAGTACGACCGCTTCGGCAGCGACTGGAAGCGCTACGAGCAGGCTGGCCCCGGCGCCGACTATGGCGCCAGCGGCGACTTCTCCGATATCTTTGAGTCGTTCTTCGGCGGCGGCCGCGCCGCCCGCGGCGGCCCCGGCGCCGGCGGCTTCAATGTGCGCATGGATGGCCAGGACGTGGAGCACCAGGTAGACATCACCCTTGAGGAGGCGTTTACCGGCACCCAGCGCAGCCTGCAGTTCTCTACCCCCAACGGCGCCCCGCGCACGATCACGATCAAGATCCCGGCCGGCGCCGATACCGGCAGTCGGGTGCGGGCGGCCGGCGAGGGCTCGCCCGGGCTCAATGGCGGCGCCCGCGGCGACCTGATCCTGACGGTGCGGCTGCTGCCCCACGCCCGCTTCGAGCGCAAGGGCAGCGACCTCTACACTACGGTTGATGTTCCCATGTATACGCTGCTGCTCGGCGGCCAGGCCCAGGTGCCCATCCTGAGCGGCAAGACGATCTCGCTGACGATCCCGCCGAGCACACAGAACGGCCGCACCTTCCGCCTCTCGGGCCAGGGCATGCCGGTGCTCCACACGGATCGGCGCGGCGACCTCTACGCCCGTATGAATGCCGTGCTGCCGGCGCAGCTCAGCGAGCGGGAGCGCGAGCTGTTCGCGGAGCTGCGGCGGATCGCGGAGGGCCAGCCGGCATGATCGAGCACACCAGCGAGGAGCGCCGCTACACCATCCGCGTAGCAGCCCAGATCGCCGGGATGCACGAGCAGAGCCTCCGCATGTACGAGCGGCGCGGCCTGATCCAGCCGGAGCGGAGCAAGGGCAACATCCGGCTCTTCAGCGATGCGGATATCGAGCAGATCCGCTTTATCCGCCGCCTGGTCAATGAGCTGGGCGTGAACCTGGCCGGCGTCGAGGTGATCATCCAGATGCGCCGCCAGCTCATCCAGGCCCAGGCGGCACTCGCATCCCTCCGTGATCCTGGCGCGCGCTGACATAGGCGCCCCAACGGCCGGCACGCTCGCCCCACGAGCGCGCCGGCCGTTGGCGTCCCCGCTGTAACCATACCCCTGTCGCTGACATCAAAGCTGCAGAGACGGAGCTATGCAGACAGCGATAAGGACAGCGCAATGAGTTACATCCAGGAGAAGGACCGGACAGCGATTCAGGAGACCTTCGGCGAGCTGCGGCACCCCGTACACCTGGCCCTGTTCACCTCCGAGGAGAGCGGCGAGTACAGCACGGTGGCCGCCGAGCTGCTGGCAGAGGTCGCCGACCTGAGCCCGCAGATCAGCGTCGAGTCCGTCGATCTCGTCGCCGGGGCGGATCGCGCCGCGGCCTACGGGGTGACGGTGGCGCCGACCCTGGTGGTGCTCAGCGGCGATGAGCGGGCCGATAACGGCCTGCGCTTCCTGGGCCTGCCCTCGGGCTATGAGTTTGTCTCGCTGCTTGAGGCCATTCGCCTGGCCGGCGGCGCCTTTGAGGTCTCGCTCCAGCCGGCCACCCGCGCCTTCCTGGATGAGCTGCATGCCCCGATGCGCCTACAGGTCTTTGTGACGCCAACCTGCCCCTACTGCCCGCGGGCGGTGGTGCTGGCCTACCAGCTGGCCATGTCCTCGCCGTATATTCTTGCCGAGGGGGTCGAGGTCTCTGAGTTCCCGGATATGGGCGAGCGCTACAGCGTGATGGGTGTGCCCAAGACGGTGATCGATGGCCTGATCCATATCGAGGGGGCGGTGCCCGAGCCGATGTTGCTCGCTCGGCTGCGGGAAGCCCTGGTCGCCGAGGCTGTCTAGCATAACGTCATGGGCGACGTTGCAGAGCCCGACGACTATCTGCACGGTGCCGGACGCCTCCGCCGGCACCGTGCTATACTAGAGTCTGATGCCCTTATCGTAGGCATCAGTTGGAGGAGGCACCCGTGCCGGGACCCACGATCACGATCAGTGTCTACGACGACGATACGCAGCTGCTTGTTGGCCTCCGCCGCCACGACCCCGACGCCTGCACATGTATGGTCAAGCGCTTCGCTCCCCTCGTCTTCGCCCGCGCCCTGCGCCTGGTGGGCGACGCGGATGAGGCCGAGGGCGTGCTCCAGACCACCTTTATCAAGGCGTGTAATGCGATCGATAGCTTCGACGGCGCGAGCGGTCTGGGCACCTGGATCTACCGCATCGCCACCAACGAGGGGCTAATGCTGCTGCGCGCCCGGCGCCAGTCGCTCGCCCTCGACGACGTGGCCGAGACGCTCCAGCCCGGGGATCTGCCCGACAGCCGTGTGGCCTGGCCCGAAGACCCGCTCCGCTCGACGCTTGACTCCGAGCTGCGCGGGCAGATCGAGGCCGCGATCGCCGGCCTGCCCGAGGGGCTGCGCTTGGTGGTGATGCTCCGCGATGTGGAGGGGCTGAACACCGAGGAGACGGCGGCCCAGCTCGGCCTGAGCCCCGGCGCCGTCAAGGTGCGCCTGCACCGCGCCCGCATGCGCCTGCGCGAGTCCCTGGCTGGCTATATGGCCCGCCCAGAGGAGATCGATGATGCCGAAGCTGCACGCTAATCTGCCCCCCTGCTACGACCTGGCCCGCCAGCTCAGCGCCTACCTCGACGGCGAGCTCCCCGCAGATCTCTGTCACGACCTTGAGGCGCACCTTGGCGGCTGCCCCGACTGTCGGGTCGTGCTCGACACCCTCGGCCGGACAGTCCAGATCGTCCATGCGCTCAGCGACACCCCCGTCTCCCTGCCCGCCGATGTCGAGGCGAGGCTGCTGTCCCGGCTGACCGGAGCCTAGCCGATTTCGTAAGGGCGCAGCAGCAGAAAGCGGGGTTGCGCAAGGCGCAACCCCGCTTTCTGCTGCTGCGCCCTTACTGCCTTGCCAGGTTGGCCGCCACCAGGATGGGGTCCCAGACCGGAGAGAAGGGCGGCGCGTAGGCGAGGTCTAGCTCGCCGAGCTGCTCCACCGTCCAGCCGGCGTGCAGCGCCGCCGCGATCACGTCCACCCGCTGGGCGACGCCCTCGCGGCCGACGAGCTGCCCGCCCAGCATGCGGCCGCTGCCGGCCTCGTACACCAGCTTGACATGGATGGGATGGCCGCCAGGCATATAGTGCGCCCGCGAGCCCGCCGTGGCGCTCACGGTCTTCACGCTGAAGCCCTCGGCCCGCGCCCGCTCCTCGGAGAGGCCGCTGCTCGCCGCCGTGAGGTCGAAGACCTTTACCACCGAGGTGCCGACGATCCCGCCGAAGCGCGCGTCGCCTCCGGCGATATTTGTGCCGGCCACCTTGCCCTGCTTATTGGCGGTGGTGCCGAGCGGCACCCAGGCCGGCCTGCCGGTGACGAGGTGGTGGGCCTCGGCCACGTCGCCGGCCGACCAGATGCCGGGAAGGTTGGTGCGCTGGTGGTCGTCTACGGCGACGGCGCCGGTGGGGCCGAGGGCTATCCCGGCCGCGCTGGCCAGGCCGACGCTCGGGCGCACCCCGGCGGCCATGATCACGATCTCGGCGGGGAAGCGGACGCCGCCGGCGGTCACTTCGCGCACCCGATCATCGCCAGAGATCGCCTCCACGCCGTGCTCCAGGCGCACATCGACGCCCTGGCGCTCCAGCTCGGCCTGGACGTGGGAGGCCATCTCGATATCCAGGCTGGGCTGGAGCTGGGGCAGCCGCTCGACGACGGTGAGGGCCACCCCGTGGGCGGCCAGCGCCTCGGCCAGCTCGAGGCCGATGTAGCCGCCGCCGATGATCACGCCCCGCGCCGGGCGTAGCTCGTCGAGCCAGGCCTTGATCGCCAGGCCGTCCTCGACGGTGCGCAGGGTGAAGACGCCGGGCATATCGGCGCCGGGGATGGGGATGCGGCTCGCCGCGCCGCCGGTGGTGAGGAGTAGCTTGTCATAATGATCTTCAAATACCGCCCCGCTCTCCAGGTTGCGCACCGTGACCGCGCGCGCGTCGGGCGTGATCGCCAGCACCTCGTGGCGCACCAGGGCCGAGATCCCCTGCTTGGCGAACTGCTCGGGGGTTCGCACGACCACATCCTCGACGCGGGCGATCTCGCCCTTGATCGCGTAGGGCAGGCCGCAGGCCCCATAGCTCACATAGCCCGACTGCTCGTAGACGGTGATCGCGAGCCCTGGGTTGCTGCGTCGGGCTTTGGCGGCCGCGCTCATGCCCGCCGCGACCCCGCCGATCACAATAAGCCGCTCGCTGGGCTGATTGGTGCTCATAATGCCTCCTGATGGTGTTGGGGGAGCGTGATGGCCGCTTCCCCTCTCGGTGTTTGATGTCGTCTGCTGGCGCAGCGTTACATGGCCGTATCGGAGACCGATACGCGGTAG
>NZ_JAIEWN010000051.1:5474-38120 GCF_019599295.1 Oscillochloris sp. ZM17-4
GCAATCTGCAATCTGCAATCTGCAATCTGCAATCTGCAATCTGCAATCTAAGGAGCAAACCATATGTGTGGGATCGTCGGATATATCGGCCAGCGCAACGCCACCGACGTCGTCGTCGGCGGGCTGCAGCGCCTGGAGTACCGCGGCTACGACTCGGCCGGCATCGCGATCTTCTCTGAGGGCGCGGGCCTCCAGCTGCGGCGCAGCGTGGGCAAGCTCGGCAGCCTGGTGGCACGCCTGGCCCAGGAGCCGGCCGCCGGGCAGACCGGGATCGGCCACACCCGCTGGGCCACCCACGGCGGCGTGACCGAGGCCAACGCCCACCCCCACCGCGACGCCAGCGGCGAGATCGTGGTCATCCAGAACGGCATCGTCGAGAACTACCTGGAGCTGAAGGGCCGCCTCGTCGAGGCCGGCCACACCTTCGTCTCGCAGACCGACACCGAGGTGATCGCCCACCTCGTCGGCCACCACTACGCCCAGGCCGGCTCGCTTGAGGCCGCCATGCGCCTGACGATGGCCGAGCTGCGCGGCGGCAACGCCGTGGTGGCTATGAGCGTCCGCGAGCCCGGCACCCTCGTCGCCGCCCGCCTCGGCAACGCCGGCGGCGTCGTGATCGGCGTCGGCGAGGGCGAGACCTTCATCGCCTCGGACATCCCGGCCATCCTCGACTACACCCGCGACCTGATCTTCCTGGAGGACCGCGACATCGCCGTGCTCACCAGCGCGGGCGCCCGCATCAGCCGGCTCAGCGGCGAGGCCGTCACCCGCAGCCCGGTGCAGATCAGCTGGGACCCGGTCTCGGCGGCCAAGGGCGACTACAAGCACTTCATGCAGAAGGAGATCGCCGAGCAGCCCCGCGCCCTCACCGACGCGCTGCGCGGCCGGATCGACCAGGAGGCCGGCCAGGTCTTCCTCGACGACCTGCATCTCGACGACGCCGCCCTGCGCCGGGTGGGCCGGATCTACGCCACCGCCTGCGGCACGGCGTGGCACGCCGGGCTGGTGGCCAAGTTTATGATCGAGCGCCTGGCCCGCGTCCACGTTGAGGTGGACTACGCCAGCGAGTTCCGCTACCGCGAGCCGGTCCTCGGCGGCGACGCCCTGCTCCTGGCGATCAGCCAGAGCGGCGAGACGGCGGACACCCTGGCGGCGATGGAGGAGGCCCAGGCCCAGGGCGTGCCGAGCGTGGCGATCGTCAACGCGATCGGCAGCCAGGCCGCCCGCGTGGCCGACGGCGGGCCGCTCTACCTGCACGCCGGCCCCGAGATCGGTGTGGCATCCACCAAGGCCTTCACCTCAATGCTCGCGGCGAGCTACCTCTTCGCCCTGCGCCTGGCCCAGGCCCGCGGCGCGCTCACGCCCGCCCAGATCCGCCCGCACCTCCAGGCCCTGATCGAGCTGCCCGGCAAGGTCGCCGAGGTGCTGGAGACGGCGGGGCCGATCTGCGTCGAGCTGGCCGAGCGCTACCAGCACGCCAGCAACGCCCTCTTCCTGGGCCGCCAGGCCAACTACCCGATCGCCCTGGAGGGTGCCCTCAAGCTCAAAGAGATCAGCTACATCCACGCCGAGGGCTACCCCGCCGGCGAGATGAAGCACGGCCCAGTCGCCCTGATCGACGAGCGCCTGCCCGTCATCTGCATCGCCCCGCGCGACGGGATCTACGAGAAGATGCTCAGCAACATCGAGCAGGTGCGGGCCCGCGGCGGACAGGTGATCGCCATCGGAAGCCCCGGCGACGCCCTGCTCGCCGAGAAGGCCGACCACGTGATCAGCGTCCCGCTCACCCTGCCCCTGCTCCAGCCCATCCTCACCGTCATCCCGCTCCAGCTGCTGGCCTACGAGGTGGCCGTGCGCCGGGGCTGCGACGTGGACCAGCCGCGCAACCTGGCCAAGAGCGTCACCGTCGAGTGATCGTAGCCACATCGGAGCAACAATGTCAACACACACCACCGGCGCACCCGCGCAGGGCGCGATCCGCACGCTCGCCCTCGCCTGCGGCGTCTTCCTGGCCTCGGGCACGATGCTGGCGAGCGTGGGCCCGTGCCTGCCCTTCCTCGCCCAGCGCGCCGGGCAGGAGCTCGCGAGCCTGAGCTGGATCTTCACCGCGTTCTCGGGCGGCGTGGTGGTGATGCAGGTCGGCTTCGGCCCGGCGGCCGACCGCATGGGGCTGCGCGGGGTGCTGGCGGCGGGCATGGCCCTGATGGGCGGCGGGATGCTGGGGCTGACCCTGGCGACGAGCCTGGCGGTGATGCTCGCCGCCGCCGGGGTCGCCGGGGTCGGCTTCGGCGGTGTCATCGCGGCGGGCAACGTGCTCGTGGCCCGCATGTTCGAGGCGCGCAGCGCGACGGCCCTGAACGGGGCGAACGTCTTCTTCGGGGTCGGCGCGATCATCGGCCCGGTGATCGTGGGCCAGGCCGGCGAGCGGCTGGGCCTGCCGCAGGCCGCGCTCTGGGCGGGCAGCGCCCTGATCCTGGCTCTGGCGCCGCTGGTGCTCTGGCTGGCCGGATCGCCTCCGGCGGGCGGGCATGGCGGGGCCGACGAGGCGGGCGGGCCCAAGATGGCCTCGCCGGTCTGGATGCTCGGGCTGCTGCTGCTGATCTACACCGGCACCGAGGTGGGCTTCGGCGGCTGGGTGACGGTCTACATGCAGCGGAGCGCGGGCATGGCCCTGGCCGACGCGACCCTGATGGCATCGGCGTTCTGGCTGGCGCTCACCGGCGGGCGGGTGCTGGGGGCGGCCCTGGGGATGCAGGCCTCGGCGCGCGGGCTACTCCTGGCGGCCCTGGCCGGCCTGGCGGCCGGGGCGCTCATGCTGGCCCTGAGCGTGGGCGCGCCCGGCAGATCGCTGGCCGGCGTGCTGCTGCTGGGGCTGGCCTGCGGGCCGGTCTTCCCGACGGTGCTCGCGCTGATCACGACGGCGGCGCGGGGCGACAGCCGGGCGGCCGGGCTGGCCATCGGCCTCGGCAACAGCGGCGGCCTGGTGCTGCCGGCGCTCCTCGGGCTGCTGCTGGCGAGCTACGGCCCCCAGGCCATGATTAGCGTGGTGCTCGCATGCGCCCTGGCAATGCTCGCCACCGGCGCGGTGGCCCTGCGCGGCACCGGCGGGGCGCCCAGGCCAGAGGCGACGCCTACCGCGTGAAGAGATGATCGTGGGCCGCGCCCGCCCGCCGCCGCCAGCCGGCCCAGCCGACAGCGATCAGGGCGGCCAGCGCGACAGCGCCGGCCGTCGCCCAGCCCACGCGGCCCAGCCACAGCTCAAGCAGCGGCAGCTGCCCCCCAAAGAGGAAGCCCAGCCCGCCGATCAGCGCGGCCCAGGAGATGGCCCCGAGGGCGTTGTAGCGCAGGAACTGGCCGTAGGGCATGTTGCCCGCGCCGGCCAGGAACGAGGCCATGACGCGCAGCAGCGCCACAAAGCGGCCGAGGAAGACCGCCTTCGGGCCGTGGCGCTGCATCATCGCCTGCGCCGACTCCAGCCGCGCCGCCGTCACGCCGAGCCGGGCGCCGTAGCGGGCGATCAGGGCCAGCCCGTAGCGCCGGCCGACCCCGTAGCCAAACATGCCGCCGGCGACAGCGGATAGCGCGGCCACCACAATCACCGCCCCGATCGGCAGCACATGCTGCGCCGCGGCGGCGGCCCCTATGAGCAGGACGGTCTCGCCGGGCAGCGGCAGCCCGAGGCTCTCGAAGAAGATCAAGCCGCCGATCGCAAAAAGACCGTAGTGGCTGATAAGCTGCTGGATCATGATGCGCTCCGATGATGCTGAGATGGCGAACCCAGCTATAGTCTACCGCGCCAGCCTAAAGCCAGGATGAGGACGGCAACACGCTCAACATGCAGAGAGAGGCCAGAAGGGCGGAGCCCTTCTGGCCTCTCTCGTCCGAGGACTCTACAGCGTGACGCTGTAGGCCTGGTCGATATCGTCGAGGGCGCGGATGTGCTCCAGCACATCGGGCGAGGCCTGCTCGTCGAGGGTCAGCACCATCATGGCGCTCTGGCGGGGCGACTGACGGCCCACGTACATCCCCGAGATGTTCACATCGTCCTCGCCGAGCAGCATGCCCACCCGGCCGATCATGCCCGGCCGGTCGCGGTGGTAGGTGATCAGCAGCGAGCCCTGGGGCACAAAGTCCACAAAGTAGCCGTCGGACTGGACAATGTGCGGCTCGCCGCGCAGCACCGTGCCACTGAAGGTGCGCAGCGCGTCGGCCGTCTGCACCTGGATGACCAGCAGTCCCGAGTAGTTCTCGGCGTCGGGGCTGGTGCGCTCGCTGATGCGCATGCCGCGGTCGCGGGCGATCAGCGGCGCGTTCACCGGCGTGACTCGCTCGGAGCTGTTGGCCGAGAGCAGGCCCTGGAGCACGGCCAGCCGCACGGGCTGCGTGTCCACGTGGGACAGCTCGCCGCAGTACTCGATCTCGTAGCCGCGCACCGGCTCCTGCACCAGCTGCATGATCAGCGAGCCCATGCTGCGGGCCAGGCCGAGGTAGGGCTGGAGCACGCTCCAGGCCTCGGGGGCCACGAAGGGCGCGTTCACCGCGTAGCGCGGGGTGGCCCCAGACAGGGCGGCCACCACGCCCTCGGCCACATCCGTCCCGGCCGAGGTCTGGGCCTCGGCGGTCGATGCGCCGATGTGGGGCACGGTGATAATCTTCGGGTGGCCGAGGAGCATGCTGTCGGCCGGGGGCGGCTCGACGTTGAACACATCCAGGGCGGCGCCGCCGAGCCGGCCCGCGTCGATCGCCTCGACCAGCGCGGCCTCATCGACGATCCCGCCGCGCGAGGCGTTGAGCAGGTAGGCGCCCGGCTTCATCTGAGCGATGCGCGCGGCGCTAAACAGGTTGCGGGTGCCGTCGGTCAGCGGCACGTGGATCGAGATCACATCGCTGCGCGCCGCCAGCTCGTCCATCGTCACCAGCTCCACGCCCATCTGCTCAGCCCGGTCGAAGGAGACCACCGGGTCGAAGGCGAGGACGGTCATCTCCATGGCGCGGGCGCGGTGGGCCACCTCCGAGCCGATCCGGCCCAGCCCGACTAGGCCAAGCGTCTTGCCGCGCACCTCCCAGCCGACGAACTTGGTGCGCTGCCACTTGCCGCCCTGGAGCGAGGCGTGGGCCTGCGGGATCTGGCGGGCCAGCCCGAGGATGAGGCCGATCGTCAGCTCGGCCACCGCCACGTTGTTGGAGGCCGGCGCGTTCACCACGATGATGCCCCGGCGGGTGGCGGCGTCCACATCGATGTTGTCCACGCCGGTGCCGGCCCGGCCAACCACCCGCAGCTTCGCGCCGGCCTCGATAACCTCGGCGGTGACCTTCGTGGCCGAGCGCACCACCAGGGCGTCGTACTCCCCGATCACGGCCAGCAGCCCGGCCTTGTCCAGGTCTAGCTTTACGTCAACCTGGGCCCCGCGGCCCAGCACGGCGACCCCCTCGTCGGCGATCTTCTCAGTGACAAGAATACGATCCATAAGATTGCCCCTTGAATTGCAGATTGCAGATTGCAGATTGCAGATTGCTGGTTGCTGATGCGCTGCGCCTCTACCCTGTGCCCTATCCGCTGTACCCTGGCCTTACCCCACCACCCGCCCCTCAAGCTCCTCGCAGATCGCGTGGAGGATGAGCGTGTGAACCTCCTGGATGCGGGCGCTGCTCTCACTAGGCACGACCAGGGCGTGGTCGGCCAGCTCGCGGGCGGCCCCGCCACCCTTGCCAAGCATAGCGATGCTGGTTACGCCGAGGGCGCGGGCGGCGCGCAGGGCGGCCAGAATATTGGGCGAGCCGCCGCTGGTGCTGAAGAGCACGAGCAGGTCCCCAGGGCGAGCCAGGGCCTCCAGCTGGCGGGCGAAGACCTGCTCGAACCCGAAGTCGTTGGCGATGCAGGTGATCGCGCCGACATCGGTGTTCAGGCAGACGGCGGGGAAGGGCCGGCGCGTGGCCCGGTAGCGGCCCACCAGCTCCTCCGCCAGGTGGATGGCGTCGGTGGCGCTGCCGCCATTCCCGCAGGTGAACAGGGTCCGCCCGGCGATCAGGGCGTCCGCCGCCAGGCGACAGATCGCGTCCGCCGCGTCGGCCTGGGCGGCGAAGGCATGGAAGACGGCGCGGCTCTCGTCGAGCTGGTCGCGAAAGAGCGTAGGCATCGTGGGCACCACAAGGGGCGAAGCGCCCCGGCCGGCCCGGTGCGCCTCGCCCCTACATCATCGTCGGGCGAATGAGGCCGTATGATACCACTGTTCCCACCCACCGATGTTATTTGTGCCCAGCAGGCACATGCGGCACTGATGGTGCTGCGGCGCGGCTACGCCGCGCCGCAGCACCATCAGTTTTTGTTAGCGCGAATAAGCGCTGGGTCAAGCCCCACCGGCTGGCGACTGACGTCGCGCCGGAGCGGCGCTGCGCGCCGGGCGTCGGCCTGCGCCGACGCTGGAACCGCCCGCGTCGGCGGGCGGTTGGCCGGAGGCCCCCGCGCTGCGACTTCAGTCGCGAGCGGGGCCACCGACGCTCCCAGGTTTACCCAGCGCGTATTCGCGCTAACCAATCTTTTCCTGCCTTCCCCAATGGGCCAGCTTCGCTGGCCCATTGGGGCAAGACAGGATGCATTTCCAGGGCGGCGCCCCTACGCGCGCTTCCAGTCGCGGAACAGCGCCAGCAGCTGGCCGCGCTCACCGGCGGCCAGCCGGTCGGCGTGGAGGCCGCCAGCAAGGCGGATGGTGAGGCGGATCTGCTCGACGTAGTCGTGGCAGGGCGGGCACATGTCCAGGTGGCGCATAAAGCGCGCCGCGTCCTCCGGCGCGAGCGCGCCCTCCAGGTAGTCGGTCACCGCCTCGACCAGCTCCTGGCAGGTCAGGTCGTCCGGCGTCGGGACGGGTGGCTGAGACGTCATAGATATCCCTCCGACAGATAGCCGGCGAGCGCGCCGCGCACCTTCGAGCGGGCACGGTGGAGCAGCACGCGCTGGTTGGCCTCGCTGATGCCGAGGGCCTCGCAGACCTCGCCGGAGGCCCAGCCCTCGATGTCGCGCAGGGTGATCACGGCGCGCTGGGCGGGGGGCAGCGCGCTGATCGCATCGTCGATCTTCGCCCGGGTCTCCTGTGCCAGCAGCCGGCTCTCGGGCACCGCGTCCCAGCTCTGCGGGTGGCGGCTCCACCAGCCGGCGTACTCGTGGCCGGGCGGCAGGAACTGATCCGGGTCGACCGCCGGCTCGTCGCCCTCGGCGTCGGCGCGGGCCAGGTCGGCGAAGGTCACGCTGCGGCCCTCGCGCTGGCCCCTGGTGCGCGCCCGCTTGGTCAGGATGCTGTAGAGCCAAGTCTTCAGCGAGGAGCGCCCCTCGAACTGGCCGATGCCCTTCAGCACGCCCATCCACGTCTCCTGGACGACCTCCTCGGCGATGGCCCGGCTGGGGACGTAGGCCTGGGCGAGCCGGACGAGCCGCGTGTGGTAGCGCTCGATCAGCACCACGAAGGCGGCCTCGTCGCCCCGCCGCAGCGCCGCGATCAGGCGCAGCTCGTCGCCTGCGCCATCCTCGGCAAAGCTAGGCTCTGTGGTCATGCGTCGCTCGCTCTGTGGCGCCGCGCGGTGCCGTAGGCGCAGCAGCCGGTGTTGGGTGGATGCTGCATTGTACCATCACCTGGGGGTTGGGGGTTGGGGGTTGGGGGTTGGGGGTTGGGCTAGCGTAAAGCGGGTAGAGACGCCCCGGCGGGGCGTCTCTACGGCTCTGGTGGGAGAGGGGCAGGGGGTCGGGCGGCGGCGCAGGCCGATGTCCGAACCGCAATGCCGTCACGTCATCGCGCGCGGCTGCCGCGCCGCTGATCGCTGGCAGTCTCCTTCTCGGCCGCGCCTGCCGCAGCGCTCGTGCGCCTGGCGCGGCCCTGGTCGCTCTGGGCGACAAAGGCCAGCGCGATCAGCGCCCAGGAGTACCGGGCCAGATCGCTGCTGAAGAAGGCCAGCGGGATCGAGAGCAGGAAGACCGCCGGCGTCGTCAGGTTGCGCAGCCAGGATGCCCGCAGCGCCCGGGTGGAGATCGGTGCGGCCAGCAGCCGCCCGCCCGCGCTGGCGTACCACCAGATCAGCGAGCTCACCAGCCCCGTCGCTGCCATCGTCGCCGCGTAGAAGATCGTCGCCATCGCGTTCCCCGCCTCGCCCAGCACCGTGGTCGGGAAAGGTATGAACGCAATACAGAGCAGCAGCAGCAAGTTCAGCGAGAGCAGGCGCCGGTCGTAGCGCACAATGTAGCGGAACATGCGGTGGTGGCCCAGCCAGAAGCTGCCGATCACCAGGAAGCTCACGCAGTAGCTCAGGTAGCGCGGCCACAGCTTCAGCAGGGCCGCCAGCAGCGCAGCGTTGTCGGCATACTCGCCCGCCGGCAGCCGGATCTCCAGGGCGAGCAGGGTGATTGCGATGGCCAACACCGCATCGCTAAAGAAGACCAGCCGCTCCAGCCCGGTGTGATCCTCCATCGCCGGCGTGCCGCCCCGGACATCAGTGTGCGTTGTCATCGCGACTCCTCTTATGCGAAGGCTTGCCTCATCGCTCTGAGTATCGCGCACACCTCAGCCCTGCCGCCTCTATCGTGCGATAGAGCTCGGGATAGAGCCCCGCTGGATAAGCCGCATGCCGAGGGGCGGATCGGCATCATCCCACAGGGCCGCGGAGCTGAAGCTGCGGCTGCTCACGCTCAAGGTAGCCCAGCTCCCAGTCGCTATTGAAGAGCAGCACCGGGCGGTCGGCGGAGTCCTGCAGCTGGCGGATGGTGGAGATAATGCGGGTCTCGGCCAGCACCGCGGGCGGGCAGGACGGCCAGCGGGCGGCGACGTATGGCAGATGCTCGATCTCGGTCTCGACGCTGTACTCGGCGGCCATACGCGCCCGCACCACATCGAACTGGAGCTCGCCCACGGCAGCCAGGATCGGCTCGCGGCGCATGCTCTGCGGGTCGTAGAGCAGCTGGACGACGCCCTCCTCCACCAGTTGCTCCAGGCCCTTGTGAAACTGCTTGTGCTTGGCCAGGCTGCGGTTCAGCAGCACGGCGAAGCGCTCGGGCGCAAAGCGGGGGATCGCGGCGTACTGGAGCGGCGCGCCGGTGTAGAGCGTGTCGCCGATCGCGAAGAGGCCGGGGTTCGTCACGCCGATCACATCGCCGGGGAAGGCCTCGGCCACCGTCTCGCGCTCGCGGGCGAAGACGCGGTGCGGGCGGGTCATCCGGATGCTGCGGCCCAGGCGCGGGCTGTGTACCGACATGTCTTTCTCGAAGCGGCCCGAGCAGACGCGGATAAAGGCCATGCGGTCGCGGTGCAGCGGGTTCATGTTCGCCTGGATCTTGAACACGAAGCCCGAGAAGGGCTCGGCCGCCGGGTCGATCGGCCCACGGTCGCTCGTCCGCGGGCCGGGCGGCGGGGCGAGGGCGACCAGGGCCTGGAGGAAGGGCTCGACGCCGAAGTTGTTCAGGGCGCTGCCGAAGAACACCGGCGTCACCGCGCCGCGCAGAAACGTTGCCTGGTCGAACGCCGCCCCGGCGCCGTCGAGCAGGGTCACGTCATCGCGCAGCCGTCCAGCCGCAGCGTGCCCGAGGAGCGCATCGAGGGCCGGGTCGTCCAGGCTTGCCACCTGCGCGGGAGCGCGGTGGGCGCCGTGGGCCGTGCGCTCGAAGCGCAGCACCTGGCGCCCGGGCAGGTCGTAGACGCCCTGAAACGTCCCTCCAGAGCCGATCGGCCAGTTGAGCGGCACCGCGCCGATCGTCAGGACGCGCTCGATCTCATCGAGCAGGTCGAGCGGCTCGCGGCCGGGCTGGTCCAGCTTGTTGATGAAGGTCAGAATGGGCACCCCGCGCATCCGGCAGACCTCGAAGAGCTTGCGGGTCTGGGCCTCGATGCCCTTGGCGGCGTCGAGCACCATCACCGCGCTGTCTACGGCCATCAGCGTGCGGTAGGTGTCCTCGCTAAAATCCTGGTGGCCGGGAGTGTCGAGCAGATTGATGCGGCAGCCGGCGTAGTCGACGGCGAGCACGGTGGAGCTGATCGAGATGCCGCGCTCACGCTCCATGGCCATCCAGTCGGAGGTGGCGTGGCGCTGGTTCTTGCGCGTGCGGACGGCCCCGGCCAGATCGATGGCCCCGGAGTAGAGCAGCAGCTTCTCGGTCAGGGTCGTCTTGCCGGCGTCAGGGTGCGAGATGATCGCAAAGGTGCGCCGGCGGGCCGTCTCGGCAGCGAGCTGCGCCTGGAGGGCGCTGTCTGCGTCGCGTGGTTCGGGTACGAGGACAGTCATAGAGTAGGTACGCTTTATCTAATCAGAAGAGCACACGTGTAGAAGGGCACACGTGATGATCGGTGTCGGCGCGTGCTCAGGGTGAATGCACCCATGAACAGGCGCAGTATACCGCATACGCATAGCGCGCCCGCAGGGTAGGTGCTGGCTTTTGGTTGTAGTAAACGCGGCCAAGTGTTGCGGTGGCTACAGCCCGGCCCGGTCGAGCCTCTCGCGCAGGGCGCGCAGGGCGGCGGGGATGTAGGTGGCGCTCATTACTCGCTCGCCCATACGCGGTTCGCTTGATTAGCTTGAGCCGGTTGATGTGCCCCTCGGTCAGACCGTTGGTCTCTTTGTACTTGAGTGCTCCCATCACTGCGTCCTTGTCGCGCACCCTCCGGTGAAGCCCTTCGCCCGTAGCTCACGCCAGAGTTGCCGACTATTCTGCTCCCCCGCTTGCCAACGCTCTCGGAGATACGGTTCATACGGCGTGATACTCATACGTCGTGGCCGTGACGGTGGCCGTTCGGGAAAGCTTCCTGCCCGCAGCCAGAGCGCCACCGTCTGCCGTGTCAGCCCGACCCGCTGGGCAATCGCCTTCGGGCCGAGCCCCAAGCTCGCCAGCGCAATCACCTCCTCGTAGCGGGCAAGCCGGCGCTGTTCTGCTGGTGATCGTTGTGCTGGGCTGGTTTTGATGCTGGGCAGGGGGAGCGGATGAGGCAGAGGAGGTGGCTGTACTGCTTCGGTAGGTGGAGTCATCTGCTGAGCCCGCTCGTGATCGATGGCCTTGGCTGCCAGGCGTAAGCCCTGGTGGTTGCGCTGGATTACCCGTTCGCGTACCTCACCCGCGTTTTTGGCCAAATGGAAGCGATCCGCTACCTGGATAGCGTGCGGAGCGCCGATGCTGATCGCACGGCGGTAATCGGCCGAGCGATCACGAGTGACCAATTCAATACCTGGGTGGTTTTCTAACCAGGCTGCAGCAGTCTCGGCAGTTCGGTCGGGGAGGAGGTCACCCACAGTGTGACGCTCACCATCGGTGAGAATGGTGCCGAAGATCTGGCCTTTGCGAAAGGAAAAGTCATCGATGCCGAGCACGCGAGGTGGTGGAACGGTGGGAGAGGAAGCGGCATGAGCGCGTCGAAGCAGGGTGTCACCGCTCGCAGGCATCGCACTTCGAGCGCTCTGGCGAGCTCCAGCCTCACCACCAAATGCCAGAGCCAGGTCACGGAGCGTCTCATTACGAACTGGTAGCCCACCGCCCGCCGCGCCAGCGCCCGCCCTGACATCCAGCGCCTCAATCCTCGCGGCTCCGCGCCAGCCACGTACGCCGGCGATGTTTGATAGCGTGCGACCGGCGACGCCTGGCCCGCGCTGGGCCTGCCGCCGCTGCAACGCTGAGGTTGGCGCAACCGCGAAGTTCTGCCCCGGCTGCGGCGCGACCCTGGAGCTTTAGCCGCCTGCCGGGCGCATTTGCGCCTGGGCCTGTCCCTACACTGTGATCAGGAAACGTCTGCATCACAGAAAGGGACGACCGATGTTCAAGAAGCTTGGCCTGGGCTGCCTGGGCCTGATCGGGGCGCTGTTCGTGCTGGGGGTGATCGGGGCCGCGCTGGGCGGCGGCCGCAGCCGTGAGGCCACCCTGGTGGCCACCGCCGCGCCAGCAGCCACCGAGGCGGGCCTTGTGGGCGAGGCGGTCGCGACCAACCCGGCGCCGACTGATGCGCCCGCTGCGATGGAGGCCCCGGCGGCGACGGCCACGCCAAGCGGGCCGCAGGTGTACACGGTCGGCGACGTGGTGCAGTTGGGCGATGTGGCCCTCGCCGTGCTCGGCTGGAGCAAGCCGGAGGGCACCCAGTTCGCCAAGCCCGAGGCGGGCAAGACTTGTTTGCGCGAATAAGTCCTGGGTCAAGCCCCACCGGCTGGCGACTGACGTCGCGCCGGAGCGGCGCTGCGCGCCGGGCGTCGGCCTTCGCCGACGCTGGAACCGCCCGCGTCGGCGGGCGGTTGGCCGGAGGCCCCCGCGCTGCGACGTCAGTCGCGAGCGGGGCCACCGACGCTCCCAGGTGTACCCAGCGCTTATTCGCGCTAACCAAGACTTTCATCGCCGTCGAGCTCCTAGTGCTCAACCAGGGCGCTCAGTCGGCCAACCTCTCCACCCTGGCCCAGATGAGCCTGAAGGACGGCGAGGGCCGGCGCTACACCATCGACCTGCTCGCCGCGATGGCCGTCGGCGGTGCGGCGCCCCAGGGCGAGCTCGCGCCAGGCGAGACCGTGCGCGGCCCGGTGGGCTTCCAGGTGCTGGCCGACGCCAGCGGGCTCTTGTTCATCTTCGACGGCGATATCTTCGGGGCGGGGAAGGTCTTCGTCCAGCTGCCGTAACGACGTGCGGAGATGGCGAGGCGGGCGGCATCGTGATGTCGCCCGCCTCGTCATCTCCGCAGGAGCGTGATGATGATGGATAACGCATCCCTATCCCGGCCCTCCACGGAGCGCCAGCGACTCATCGAGGGCTGGCTGCCGCTGGCACAGGAGGCCAACCAACGGTATGGCTGGGACCTGGACGCCCCAGCGCTGGAATCTTTGATTATGAGCGCAGCAACAGCGCTGGAAAGAGCCGGGAGTACCGTAGCGTCGTATGCAATCCTCTGGTTCGCCTATCAGCGCCTGCGCCATGACGGGTGACAGAGGCAACATCTGAACACCTTGTAACCATAGGGACAGGTAGTGATTTACTGCAAACGAAACCCCGCATCACTGAAGCCGAAAGTCAGCACCTACAACAAGCGCGCTACCCCCGCTTCGTCGCCGCCGAGATCCGCATCAGCAGGCCGATGATCAGGAAGTTGATCAGGACGGAGGAGCCGCCGTAGGAGATGAAGGGCAGGGTGATGCCGGTGAGCGGGATGAGCCGCAGGTTCCCGCCGATGATGATGATCGTCTGCACGGCGATGATCGTGGTCAGGCCGACGGCCAGCAGCTGCTCGAAGCCGCGGAAGCGCCCGGGGATGGAGAGGGCGATGTGGAAGCCGCGGAAGATCAGCAGCACGTAGGCGATCAGCACGGCCAGCGTGCCGGCCAGGCCCATCTCCTCGCCGATCGCCGTGAAGATGAAGTCGGTGTGGATGGCCGGCACGATCGCCGGCACGCCCAGCCCCAGCCCCGCCCCGAAGATCTGCCCCGAGGCCAGGGCGTAGATCCCCTGCACGATCTGGTAGCCGTAGCCCTGCGCCACCGCCCACGGGTCCAGCCAGATCTCTACGCGCAGCGAGACCACCGGCAGGATCTGGTAGAGCGCGTAGGCCCCCACGCCGAAGGCCAGCACCGCCGCCAGCACGTACAGCGCCCGCCCCGTGGCCGTGTAGAGCATTGCCAGGAACACCCCGAACAGCAGCAGCGCCGCCCCCAGGTCGCGCTGGAAGACGATCGTCGCCATCGCCAGCCCCCACATGCCGATGATCGGCACCAGGTACGGCAGCGGCGGCAGGGTCAGCGGGCCGAGCCGGTAGCCCGAGGAGACCACCTCGCGGTGCTCGTTCAGGTACGAGGCCATGAAGATCACCAGGATGATCTTTAGCAGCTCCGATGGCTGGAAGAGGAAGGCCCCGAAGTTAAACCAGACCTTCACCCCGCTGCCGTTCGGGTCCACGCCGAAGACGAAGGTGGCGAAGATCAGCAGCATGCCGGCGGCCAGCCAGATGTAGCGGTAGTGGTCGAGGACGTCGATCAGCGAGAGCCGCAGCCAGCGGATGCAGAGCTGGTCCCAGGGCACGAAGAGCATCAGGGCCAGCACGGCCACGCCGATCGTCACCCAGAGCGACTGCTTGGCGGCCACGCCGGCGTAAGTGTCGCCGTAGAGCGCCTGGAGGCTCGGGTCGAGCCGCGAGGTGAGCATCAGGCTGAGCCCGGCCAGCAGGGCCACCAGCGGCAGCAGCACCTGGTCGGCGTCGGGGCTGAGGAAGCTCAGGCCCACCGAGATGCCGATGAAGAGCAGCAGCGGCAGCGCCGAGGGCCAGAGGATGCTCAGCACCCCCGGCACGGTGGCCACAAACTCCCGCTGCTGCGTGGCCGCCACCACCAGCAGGTAGCCCGCCCCGAAGAAGAGCAGCACCGTGATCAGGAGCTGGAACTCGACCCCGCGAAATTGGCGCAGACGCTGGAGCATAGTAGGAATGCTGAATGTTGAATGTTGAATGGTGAATGTCCGGCATTCACCATTCAACATTCAACATTTAAAATTAAAACTCGGCCACGTCCCGCTGGCACGTGTAGCCCGCCTCGGCCATGCGGGCGATCACCGCCTGGGCGTGATCCTCGCCGCGTATCTCCAGCACCAGCTCGACGCCGACCTTGGTGACGGGCAGGTGCCACTCGGCCCGCCGGTGGAAGACCTCGACGATGTTCGCGCCGGCGGCGGCCACCGTGCTGATCAGGCGGGCCAGGTTGCCCGGCCAGTCCTCGACGATCGTGCGCAGCAGCAGGTAGCGACCCTGGTGAACCATGGCCGTCTGCAGCACCCGTGTCAGCAGGGTCGGGTCGATGTTCCCGCCGCACAGGATGGTCGCGGCCGTCTCGCCGGGGCGCAGCCCGACCTTGCCGGCCATCAGGGCGGCCACGCCGGCGGCCCCGGCGCCCTCCACCACCAGCCGGCTGTTCTGGAGCACGTGGGCGATCGCCAGCACGATCTCGTCCTCCTCGACCGTCACCACGTCGTCCACGAGCTCGCGGATGATCGGCAGGGTCAGCTCGCCCGGCCGCTTGACGGCGATGCCGTCGGCGATGGTGTTGGCCGCGCTGGCGCTGACGGGCTGGCCGGCGCTGAGCGATGCGGGCACCGGCGCGCAGCCGGCGGCCTGCACGCCGACGATCCGCACGTCGGGGCAGAGCGCCTTGATCGCGATGGCGATCCCGCCGATCAGGCCGCCGCCGCCGATCGGCACCACCAGCAGGTTGATCCCCGGCAGGGCCTCGGCCAGCTCCAGGCCGATCGTGCCCTGGCCCGCGATCACCCGCGGGTGGTCGAAGGCGTGCAGGTAGGTCAGCCCGCGCTCCTGCTGGAGCATGCGGGCGTGGGCCACGGCGTCGTCGAAGCTGGCCCCGTGCAGGATGACCTCGGCGCCCAGCCGGCGCGTGGCGACGACCTTGGTCAGCGGGGCGCGCTCGGGCATGACGATCACGGCCCTCACGCCGGTGAGCTGGGCGGCCATGGCCACGCCCTGGGCGTGGTTGCCCGCCGAGGGCGCGATCACCCCGCAGGCCCGCTCCTCGGCGCTCAGGTGCATGATCGTGTTGTAGGCCCCGCGGATCTTGAACGACCCGCTGTGCTGGGTGTTCTCGGCCTTGTACCAGATGGTGGCGCCCAGCTCGGATGAGAGGCGCGCGGCGGGCAGCAGCGGCGTGGCGATGATCATGTCGCGCAGGGTGCGCCGCGCCGCCTGGATGTCTGCGAGGGTGACGGGTAGGCTCATATACATAATGTTGAATGCTGAATGCTGAATGTTGAATGCCGACATTCAGCATTCAACATTCAGCATTTAACATTAATCCCCCAGCTCCTCGTGCACGTTGGCCGCCTGGGAGGCCACCAGGCGGAATCGCCGGGCGCTGTCCTTGTCGCCCGCGCCCTCGGCCGCGCGCATCAGGATGCCGGCGGCGTACTGGAGCTGCCGCAGCTCCTCGCGTCGGCCCTCCAGCCGGTCCTGCGCGATCTCGCGCTCCATATGGGTGATGATCTGGTCGATGCTTAGCATAGCTGCTCCTTTGTCGCTCGTGCGGGCGCTTCGTCGCGCCCCCCACGCTGCACGTATTGTACCATCTGCCGCGCCGCGTCTGTCGCAGATCGCATGCGATCTGCTCAGGAGCTGCAGGGGCTGCGTACCCGTTCTGGCCGGCGCTCTAGTATAATGGGGCATCGCATGACTGCCAGAAGGATGCCCTATGCCGGGAGAGACTCTGCTCAGCCACTGCCAGGCACTGCGCGACGACCCGGAGTTTCAGCGCTGGGACACCAGCGACTACATTCCGATCAGCGCGGTCGAGGCTCCGGCCGGTCTGCCGTGGGGCGTCGTCCTCAGCCAGGCCGATGATGCCCCCCCCGCCGAGGACGCGGTCGCCGCCGCGCACGCCGCACTCTCCCAGGATGATCATCGCCTGCTCGCCATCCTCGGCCCGCCCTTCTCTGGGCAGACGAGCGCAATGCGCCGGCTGGCCTGGCAGCTCGCCGAGCGCCCCGCCCGGGGCGCCCCGATCTTTGTGGACCTGGCCCGCTACGCGGCGCAGCCTGCCGGCGGCCGGCGGCTGTGCCGCACTATCGCCGAGGCTGCCGGGGCCTATGTGCCGGCCCTCGCCCCAGCGATGGACGACCTGCTCTCCCAGTCCACGTCGCGGGGTGGGCCCGCCCTGATCGGAGCCCGGATCGTCTTTATCCTCGATGGCCTTGAGGGCGTCCAGCGCCAGCTGCGCGACGGGCTCGCCAGCGAGCTGCGCGACCTTCTGGGCGACCCGCACATGGCCGCCCACCGATTTGTGCTCAGCTGTCGGTACGAGGATCTGCCGCCGGCGCTCTCCGCGCGCGCGCGGCTGCTGCTGCTCAAGTACCTCAGCGGGCGCGAGGTGCTGCGCTACCTGCGCGCCCGGCGGGGCAGCTCGGCCCAGGCTAACGCCCGCTTCGGCCAGATCCTCGATGCCCAGCTGCTCGACCTGGCCGCCCTGCCGCCCCTGCTCGCCGACATCCTCCAGCGCTTTGAGGACCGCCACAGCGGCGCCCTCACCCGCAATCAGCTGCTCCAGGACAGCCTTGAGTCCCAGATCGCCGGCCTGCCCGCCAACTTTCAGCGCGGCGACGTCGCCCGCCAGAGCCTGATCGCGCTGGCCTGGACGATAAGCTGGCAGCCCGATGAGGCCCTCGACATTAACCAGGTCTTCGCCATCCTCGGTGCGATCCGCCGCGAGCGCAGCTACAGCCTGGAGGATCTCTACGACCAGCTCTGCGCCGCAGGTATGCTCCACGACGTCGACCGGCGGCGGGCCACCTTCCGGCGCCCCGGACAGCGCGCCTACTGCGCCGCCCTGGCTCTGCTCCAGCGCGCGGATCTGGGCGAGGCGCTCGCCGATCTGCTGCCGCAGTGCGCCGTCGTCGATCGTCAGGCCCGCTGGGAGGCGGTGCTGATCGACATGTCTGGGATGCTCTCCGACCACACCCCGCTGCAGCGCATCGTCCAGGCCGCGCGCTCCACCAACAATGGGCTCTACATGGTGATGCTCGCCCGCTGCATCCAGGCCCTCCCCCGGGGCATGTTTGAGCAGCTCGCCCCGCGCGAGCGCGGCGCCCTGCTCGACGCCTGCGCCGCCTGGGCCGACCCCGCCCGCGAGCCGTCGGGATTGCGCCGCGCCCAGATCGCCGAGGCCCTCGGCTGTCTGCCCGATGCCACCAGCGTGCGCGCGCTGCTTCGCCTGGCCTGCGAGCGTATCCGACCGGCCATCTCCCGCCGGCTCGACTATGAGTACACCAGCGTCCGCCTCAGCGCCGCACTCGGCCTGCGCAACCTGATGCTCTTCCGCCCGCCCACCCACCCCGCCGGCGCCGCGCTGTGGCAGAACGTCGCCCCGGAGACGAAGGCCGCCCTGCTGGCCTGGGTGGCCGCCGGCGAGGGCGCCGAGGCCAGCTTGCGCATGGCGATCCAGGCCCCCAGCACGCCCCTGGAGGCGCGCATCATCGCCCTCATCGCCCTGGCGGATCTGGCGGCGGATGGCCACGACATGCTCTTCCTCATGCGCCAGATCACCGCGCCGCCGCCCCCCGGTCGCCCCGACGATGGGGAGGCGCTCATCCGCACCGCCGCCGACGCCCTCACCCTCTGCGACGCCCGCCGGGTCGCGGCCCTGATCGGCCACCTGCTGCGCCACCCGCCGCCCCTGAGCGACGCCGCCATCGGCCAGCTGATCTACCTCGCCGGCCGCGTGCGCGCCCACGACCCCGGCAGCCTGCGCTGGCTGGCGGGGCAGCTCGCCGACCACCCCGACCCGCTGATCAAGGCGAAGGCGCTGCGCTCGCTGGCCTGGATCGTCGGCGGCGCGCCGCCCATGGCTCTGGATGGCACGCCCCTCGGCCCGGCCCTGCTCGCCGTCGCCCGCCAGGTTGGGCGCGGCCAGCTTATCGACCTCGCCCTGCCGCCGCCGCTGTCCGGCCTCAGCCTCGCCGGCTGCGCCGCCGATGACCCTTGCGTTGTCTACCTGCGCCGCACCGCCCTGGAGTGTCTGCGCTGGCTCCCCGGCGACGCTGCATTCGCCGAGCTCGCCGCCGAGGCTGAGGCCTGGCCGATCGACCTGCGCCGCGCCCTCAGCCGCAGCGCGGCCCTGCGCGATGGCGGGGCAAAGTAGTGTACCATGCGGTATCGCCTCACACCTCTGCTGGGAGAGCCCTATGGATACACCACAGACACAGATCACGGTCGCGCGCACGCTAGAGAGCGACATCGGCATCCGCGAGGTGCGGGTCTGGCTCGACGACGAGCTGATCGCCACGCTCAAAAACAAGCAGTCGGTGACGCGCGTCATCGCGCCGGGGCGGCACACGGTGCGCGCCCATAACACCCTGGTCGGCAAGAGCATCGACTTCGAGCTGGCCGAGGGCGAGCACGCCCGCTTCAGCACCTCGAACCGCACCGGCTGCGCCAGCTCGCTGATCTTCCTGCTCGGCGCCGGGCCGATCTACCTCTCGCTCGACCGCGAGGAGAACGTCTGATGGATTGTAGCGTGTAGATTTGGCGCAATCTGCAATCTGCAATCTGCAATCTGCAATCAATAAGGAGCACGATATGTATCAGGCTAGCGACACGCGCTACGGCGCGATGCCCTACAACCGCTGCGGGCGCAGCGGCCTCAAGCTGCCGGCCATCTCGCTGGGGCTGTGGCATAACTTCGGCGGCGTGGACCGCCGGGAGGACGCGCGGGCCATGCTGCGCCGCGCCTTCGATCTCGGCGTGACCCACTTCGACCTGGCGAATAACTACGGCCCGCCGCCCGGCTCGGCCGAGGAGACCTTCGGCCAGATCATGCGCGATGACCTGCGGCCCTACCGCGACGAGCTGATCATCTCCAGCAAGGCCGGCTACGGCATGTGGCCCGGCCCCTACGGCGACTTCGGCTCGCGCAAGTACCTGGTCTCTAGCCTCGACCAGAGCCTGCGCCGCATGGGCCTGGACTATGTGGACATCTTCTACCACCACCGGCCCGACCCCGACACGCCGCTTGAGGAGACGATGGGCGCCCTCGATCAGATTGTGCGCAGCGGCAAGGCGCTCTACGCGGGCATCTCGAACTACCCCGCTGAGCTGACCCGGCAGGCGGCCGAGATCCTGCGCGGCCTGGGCACGCCCTGTCTCATCCACCAGCCGAGCTACAGCATGTTCAACCGATGGATCGAGGGCGGCCTGACCGACGCCCTGCGCGATGAGGGGATCGGCTGCATCGTCTTTTCGCCGCTGGCCCAGGGCCTGCTGAGCGATAAGTACCTGGCCGGCGTGCCCGAGGGCTCGCGGGCATCCAAGCCCCACGGCTTCCTGCGGCCCGCCCACATCACCGACGAGAAGATCGCCAAGGTGCGCCAGCTCAACGATCTGGCCCAGGCCCGCGGCCAGAGCCTGGCCCAGCTGGCCCTGGCCTGGACCCTGCGCGACCCGGTGGTCACATCGGCGCTGATCGGGGCCAGCCGGGTCGCGCAGGTTGACGACAGCGTGGCCGCCGCCGCCAACACGCAGTTCAGCGCCGAGGAGCTGGCGGCGATCGAGGCCATCCTGGCCGGGTGAGGAGCGCACTGATGAACACACCCCTCGCCGGCCATGTCGCCTTCGTCAGCGGGGCGGGCACCGGGATCGGCTACGCGGTCTGCCGGAGCCTTGCGGATGCGGGCGCGCTGGTGGCGCTCAACGACATCGACCCGGACGCGGCCAGGGACGCGGCGGCGCGGCTGAACGAGGGGCGCGTGGCCGATGCGGTGCGCGCCTACCCCGGCGACATCGCCGACGTGGAGTGGGTGCGGGCGACGATTGATGAGGTCGGCGCGCGGCTCGGCGGCCCGCACATCTGCGTGGCAAACGCCGGGATCACCCGCTTCGGCTCCTTCCTCGACGATGAGCCCACCGGGTTCGACCGGCTGATGGCGGTGAACCTGCGCGGCACCTACTTTACCGCCCAGGCCGCCGCGCGGGCCATGATCGCCCAGAAGATCGCCGGGCGGATCATCCTGATGGCCTCGGTGACCGGCATCCGCGTGGTGGGCGGCCTGGGCACCTACGGCATCTCTAAGGCCGGGATCATGGCCATGGCCCGCGCCCTAGCCGTCGAGCTCGGCCCCCGCGGCATCACGGTCAACGCCGTCGCCCCTGGCGCCACCGTCACCGAGCGCACGCTCAGCGAGACGCCGCACTACGAGCGCGACTGGGGCGCGCTTATGCCCGCCGGCCGGGCCAACCAGGGCTCCGATATCGCCGCCGCCGTGCGCTTCCTGGCCTCGCCCGAGGCCGCCCAGATCACCGGGCAGACCCTGGTGGTGGACGGGGGCTGGTCGCTCTCCGGGCGGATGCCCGAGGGGTATTAATAATGTTGAATGTTGAATGTTGAATGTTGAATGCAGCTACGCATTCAACATTCAACATTCAACATTCAACATTGGGTGCAACACCTGCGCGATCCTGACTATCCGAGGAGGCTCCCATGCCCGAGCAGCCATTCGGCCTCTGGCCCAGCCCGATCACGCCGCGCGGGCTCGCCGGCGACCTGCGGATCTACGATGTCCAGTGGGACAGCGACGGCCGCCGCGTCGTCTGGCACGAGGGCCGCGGCGCGCGCGGCGTGCTGGTCTGCGCCGACGCGCGGGGCGGCGACGCCCCGCGCGACCTGACCCCCGGCGACCTCGCGGTGCGCGCCCGCGTCGGCTACGGCGGCGGCGACTTCTGCGTCGGCCACGGGGCTGTCTTCTTCGCCGAGGGCGGCTCGGGCCGGATCTTCCGCCAGCCGATCGAGGGCGGCCCGGCCGCGCCCGTCACCCCGGCCTTCGGCCACGCCGCATCGCCCGCCCTCTCGCCCGACGGCCGCTGGCTGCTCTACGTCCACTCCGACGCCGGCGTGGACTGCCTGGCGATCTGCCCCGCCGACGGCGGCCAGTGGCCCCAGCGCCTCGTGACGGGCCACGACTTCTTTATGCAGCCGTGCTGGCACCCCGCCGGCGACCGGGTGGCCTTCGTGGCCTGGGACTTCCCGAACATGCCGTGGGATGGCACTGGCCTCTATCTGGTCGAGCTCGATCTGGCCGGCGTGACCCCCGCGGCCCGGGAGGTGCGCCTGCTCGCCGGCGGCCCCGACACGGCGATCTTCCAGCCGGCGTTCTCGCCCGACGGCCGCACGCTAGCCTATGTGAGCGACGAGACTGGCTGGGGCCAGATCTACCTGCGCGACCTGGCCGACGGCGCGGTGAGGCAGCTCACCGATGTCGAGGCCGAGCACGCCCAGCCGGCCTGGGCCCAGGGCATGCGGACGTTCTGCTGGAGCCACGACAGCGCGCGGGTCTACCTCCTGCGCAACCGGGGCGGCGTGCGCCACGTGATGGTGCAGCCTGCCGCCGGCGGTCCGGCCCAGCCCCTCGGCGCCGGCGAGGGCTACACGTGGTTTGAGCAGCCCGCCGCCTCTCCCGCCGAGGATCGCCTCGCCGGCATCGCCTCCTCCAGTGTCATCCCGGCGCGGGTGGTGCTGGCCGACGGGGCGCGCACCCACATCCTCCGACGCAGCTCGTCCGAGCTGGTTCCGGCCGCGCAGATGGCCGCCGCCCGCCCGGTGATCTGGCCCACGGCCGGCGGGGCCACGGCCCACGGCCTGCTCTACCTGCCGCCGGGCTACACGCCGGGGCAGGATGGCCCGCGCCCGCCGGCGATCATACGCATCCACGGCGGGCCCACCGGCCAGGCCGAGGCGAGCTACAGCGCCGCCACCCAGTTCTTCGTCACCCGGGGCTACGCCGTGCTCGACGTGAACTACCGCGGCAGCACCGGCTACGGCCGGCCCTACATGCTCGCCCTGCGCGATAGCTGGGGTGTCTGCGATGTGGAGGACGCGGCGAGCGCGGCGCGCTACCTGGGCGAGTCGGGGGCGGCCGACCCGGGCCGGCTGGTGATCTACGGCGGCAGCGCCGGCGGATACACGGTGCTGGAGTCGCTCTGCCGCGCCCCGGGCACCTTCCGGGCCGGGATCTGCCTCTACGGCGTCGCGAACCTGTTCACCCTGGCCGCCGACACCCACAAGTTCGAGGCCCGCTACCTCGACCTGATCGTCGGCCCGCTGCCCGAGACGGCCGACCGCTACCGCGATCGCTCGCCGATCTTCCACGCCGACCTGATCCGCGACCCGATCGCGGTCTTCCAGGGCGCCGAGGACAATGTGGTGCCGCCCGCGCAGGCCGAGGAGATCGTGGCCGCCCTGCGGCGGGGCGGCGTGCCGCACATCTACCAGCTCTACCCCGGTGAGGGCCACGGCTGGCGCCGGCCCGAGACGATCGAGGCGTTCTACACCTCGGTCGAGGCCTTCCTGCGGCAGCACGTACTCTTCGCGTAGGGCCGCAGCACGCGGCGGCCCTACGCCGTCCGCAGGCAGATCGCCGTCAGCGCGGCGCCCCCCAGGCCCGCCGCCGTCAGCTCCTGGGGGTCGCCGGGGAGCAGGTCGAGCATGTTGTCGCTCCACTCCACCCCGTCGCCCGCGTCCAGCCAGACCCCCTTGGCCGGCCGGTCGGCGCTGACCCGCAGGCGGTCATCGCCCAGCCGCTCCACCCGCAGCTCGGGGTCGCGCAGCTCCAGGTACTTCAGCGGCTCGGGCCAGAGCGCCGCCCGGGCCAGCGTCTCCCCGCCGCGCAGCAGCCGCGCCCCGATCACCTCGCCCGGCCCCACGGCGGGCAGGCCGCCCAGCTCGGTGGCCCGGTTCGGCCCCAGCTCGACGGATCGCCGGCCCAGCTCGCGCCGCGCGCCGCCCAGCGCGTAGGCCGTCAGCTCCAGCTCCGCCGCGACCGCCCCCAGGCCGCCGTTCACCGCCCAGATCTGCGCGCCGCCCTCGGTGTGGGCCATGTTCAGGCTCAGCGGGGCTAGCTGGCGGCGCAGGATGAAGTAGGCCGGCTTCGGGCGCAGCCGCCAGTCCACGATCGCCCAGCTCGTCACCGGCCAGCAGTCGTTGATCTGCCAGACCAGCGCGCCGCCGCAGTGCGCCCGGCCCGGCCCGCCCCAGCCCCGCCGGAATCCGGCGTAGGCGGCGGCCAGGGCCTCGGCCTGCATGAGCTGGCTGGCGTAGATGTAGCCCTCCATCTCGCCCGTCGCGCCCACCGTGTCGCTGATGTAGACGGCCAGCCGGCGCGGGCCGTCGGCGATGCCCTTGCCCACGTCGAAGGCCTTGTTGTGGAACTCGAAGCTGCGGCTGCCCGGCCGGCGCTCCTCGGGCGGGGCGAACTCCTCCACCGTGCGCATATGCGGGGCGGCCTGCATGCCGAACTCGCTCACGAAGCGCGCCGTGTACCTCGGGTAGTGCTGGTAGGGCGCCATCTGCCCGTGCCAGACATCCCAGCTGTGCCGGTCGCCCACCGTCTGGTCGGCGCTGCTGCTGCCGCCGTAGGGGCTGCCCGGCCAGTAGGGTCGGGCCGGGTCGAGCTGCGCGCAGACCTCGGGCAGCAGCTCCTCGTAGATCGCGCGGGCCGGGAAGGCGCTCGCGGCGAGGTTGCTGGTGACGCGCGCATCGTACTTCCCGACCGACTCGGCGATCGCATAGTCCTCGTTGTTGCCACACCAGAGGGCCAGGCAGGCGTGGTGGCGCAGCCTTTTCACCTGGGCCTGGGCCTCGGCCCGCACGCTGGCCTGGAACTCCGGGTGGGCCGGGTACATCCCGCAGGCGAACATAAAGTCCTGCCAGACCAGGATGCCCCGCTCGTCGCAGGCCTGGTAGAAGGCCTCGTCCTCGTAGACCCCGCCGCCCCAGACTCGCAGCATCACCATGTTGGCCTTCGCCGCGAGATCGACCCAGGCCCGGTAGCGCTCGGGCGCGATCCGGTTGATCAGGCTATCGGCGGGGATCCAGTTGGCCCCGCCGCCGAAGATCGGCGTGCCGTTCACCTCGAAGCAGAAGCTGGTGCCCGGCGCGTCCTCCAGCGGCTCCTGCACCAGGCGCAGCCGGCGCAGGCCGAGCCGCAGCTCGCGTCGGTCGAGCGGCTCCCCCTCGCGCAGCAGGGTCGCCTCCAGGCGGTAGAGCGGCTGCGCGCCGTAGCCGTTCGGCCACCAGAGCTGCGGCTCCTCCAGGCGGAAGCTGTGGCTGGCCGCGCCGTCGGACACATCCACGCTGGCCTCATCCGCCAGCGCGCCGCCGGGGCTAATCAGGGCCAGGCGCACCCGCAGGCCCTCGGCGCCCTCCAGGGACACCGTCACCGGCAGATCGGCCGCCTCAAGGTCATCGGCCACCTCGGCCGGGCAGCGCAGCTCGGCGATGCGGGCCGCGCCCAGCTCCAGGCGCACCGGCCGCCAGGGGCCGGCGTCCATCAGGGTCGGCCCCCAGTCCCAGCCGTAGTGGTACTGGGCCTTGCGCACATAGAGCCGGCTGGCGTCGCCATTCCACAGGTGCAGCCGGCCGCGCTCGGCCTCGATCAGCTTGCCCCGGCGCATGGCCGACTCGAAGAGGATCCCCAGCTCGTTCTCGCCGGCGCGCAGCAGGCCTGAGACATCGACGCGGGCCGGGGCGAACATGTTGTCGCCGCTGTGTACCTGCCGGCCGTTCAGGATGACTGTGGCGAAGGTGTCGAGCCCGTCGAGGCAGAGTGCGCCCGGCCCGGCGGCCAGATCCTCATCGCTCAGCGCGAAGGCGCAGCGGAACAGCCAGTCGGCCTCGCCGACCCACTGGACATCAAGCTCGTTGGTTCCGAAAAATGGGTCGGGGATACGGCCGGCAGCCAGCAGGGCCGCGAAGACACCGCCGGGCACGGTGGCCGGCAGCCAGCCGTCGCCGTCGCCCAAATCGGCGGCGAGGGCGCGGCCAGCATCACGTCGCTTGAGCTGCCAGCCGGCGGTAAGGGTGATCTGATGCATGAGGTATGCTCTCCAGCTACTGTTGGGCACAGCGCGCTGCCATTGGGCGCAGCACGCTGCGCCCGTACATCGTCCTAGAGGTCTGCCGCCGCGCCGAGCAGGGCGGCGTGGGCGCCGCGCTCGCCGGGCAGCGCGGGCACGGGCAGGGCCGCGCCCAGGGCGGGCAGGAAGTGCGCGCCAGCGCCGGCCAGCCCGCCGAGCACCAGCAGGGCCTCGGCGCGAAACTGGGCGACGTAGGGGGCGAGAAAGCGCCCCAGGTCGTCGCCGAAGGATGCGAACCCCGCCCGCATGGCCGCGTCGCCCCCGGCGGCCCGCCCGGCGGCCGCGCGGATGTCGTCTGCCCCCAGGCGGGCCTGGAGCCCGCGGATGGAGAACCAGTCGTCGGCCTGGGCACCCTGGAAGGGCTGGTCCCACAGCTCGCCGCCCACGGTCGCCTCCGGCCCGGCGCGCACGGCCCGGCCGTCGGCCACGAAGCAGGCCCCCAGCCCGGTGCCCAGGGTGACCCCGATCACCCGGCGGAAGGGCGTGCCCGCGCCGAAGCGGGCCTCGCCGACCACGGCGGCCTCGGCGTCGTTGCGGAAGGCGATAGGCGGTGCCGGGTCGGGCAGCGCGGCGCGCATGGCCGCGCCCACGTCCGCGCCGTAGAGCGCCGCGTACTTGTGGCGCATCAGGCTCACCCCGCGCCCGTAGTCGAAGGGGTTGGGGAAGGCCGCGCCCACCCCGCGCAGGGCGCGGCCCTCAAGCTCGGCCACGTGCCCCGCCACGACCCTGTGGAACAGCGCGAGCAGCTCCTCGGCCGACGCCCCGCTGTCCACCGGCGTCTGGCGCACCGGCCCGACCACCGCCGGGGACGCGTCCACCAGCCCGCTCTTCACCGAGGTGCCGCCCACGTCCAGGGCAATGACGACGCCCGCTGGCAGTTTAAGGGGCGCTCGGCGCATGGATGGGCCTCCTTTGGCCATGGGTGCTGCCCTGTCACGTCGATAGCCCCTATAGGGGACAGAATGGCTGAGCCAGCATTGGTGCGCCCCGAATACAGCCCCTAGCGCGCCGCCGCCCGCCGCTGCCGCCAGCGCTGGCGCAGGTAGGCCAGGCCGTTGCGCTGGTAGACCAGCCACTCGACCACCAGGATGACCAGGGCGGCCAGGGCCAGCCAGCGCCACAGCTCCTGACGCCCCTCGCGCTCGCGGCTGATCGTGCTCTGCGCCCCGCTGGTCTGCGGCACGGTCAGGTCGCGCTGCGCGGCGATCGTCGACTCCCTGGGCGAGAATAGGTTCACCGCGTAGCGGTGGCTCGCCACCACCGCGCCGTCGCGCAGCTCCTCCAGCGTGTAGACCCCCAGCGGGTCGGTGTCGACATAGATCGCCTGTCCTTCGCGGATCTGCACGCCGCCGTCGCGCGAGCTGGACAGCGTGCCGTCCGGCCGCGTCACCCGCACCTCCGTCACGCTGGCGTCCACCTGGAGCGCCAGGGGCTGGCCGGGCAGCAGCTGTGAGGCCTCGGCGCCGCTGCCGGGGGCCAGGTAGCTCATCAGGTTGGAGAGCAGCAGCGGGAAGGCCACCTGCAGCGGCAGGTCGGAGTTGTGCAGGTCGAAGGCCAGCACCGCGACCCGCCGCCCGTCGCGCTCGCCCACCGCCAGCAGCGGCGCGCCGTCGCTGTCCACCAGCACCCGCGCCCAGCTCCCCGGCACGATCCGCGCCGCCTTCAGCACGCTCACCTCGCTCAGGCTCACGTTGCGCAGGATGGGGTCGTCGCCGCCGATCGGGCGCAGGCTGGGGAACGCGATCTCGCCCGTCACCGAGAAGTAGTCGGTGCTGCTGATCGGCCCGATGAAGAGCAGATTGCCCGGCGGCAGGGTCGCCGGCGCCCGCCCGTCGATGATCGTCACCGGGATCTGGGTGGCTGTCTCGGTGAAGGTGCTTGTCCCGCTGATCGCCTTCGTCACCTGGATGCCGGGCAGCAGGGCGAGGCCGGTCTCTAGGAAGCGGTTGCCGGGGCTGATAAGACGCACGTTCAGCGCGTCGCCCAGGGTGCTCACGGCGTAGGCCCGGTCGTCGGCGGCCAGGGCGTCCGCGCCGTCCAGGCGCGCCTCGACCACCCGCACCTGGGGCGGGATCTCGGCCACGATGCTCTGGCCGCGGGCCGCGTCGGGCTCAAGGCTCAGGTTATAGGCGTTGAAGATCGCCCCGTCGAGGTAGATATCGAGGCGACGCGCGGCGGCGGACGCACCGTAGTTCGTCACCTGCACAAAGAGCGTCTGCGAGTTCTGGCCGGGCTGGAGCGAGATCGCGCTCACGGCCACATTCTCGGTGTCGCGGCCGATCGGGAAGTAGCTGACCCGGGCCGGCACGCGGATGTCGCCGGGGATGCTGACGTTGCCGTCGGAGATGATCGCGACCTCGCTGTCCTCCTCACGGGCGGCCAGGGCTGAGGCCAGGGTGAGCGGCTGTCCGAGGTCGCTGCCGCCGCCGTTGTCGAGCTGGATGTCGCCGATCGCCTGCCGCAGCTCGCGCCGGTCGCTGGTCGAGGCGGCGGGCACCTGCATGGTGCCGCCGGCGGCGATGATCGTGGCCCGGCCGCCGTCGGGCAACTGGTCGATCAGCTGGGTGGCCTTGGCCTTAGCGGCCTCCAGCCGCGAGGTCGGCTCATCGGCGGCGCCCATGCTGGCCGAGTGGTCGAGGATGATGATCAGGTTGCGTCCGCTGATCCCCTGGGTCTGGAAGAAGGGCCGGGCCAGGGCCAGCACCAGCAGCAGCATGAGCAGGAGCTGGAGCAGTAGCAGCAGGCTGCGGCGCAGCTTCTGCCAGGGCGCGTTGGCCTCCACGTCGCGCACCATCTTCCGCCAGAGGAAGGTGGACGAGACCGGGCGCTCCTCGCGGCGCAGCTTGAGCAGGTACATGGCCACGATGATCGGGCCGACGATCGCGGCGCCGAGCAGGGCCAGGGGCGAGATCAGGGACATGTGCCCTCCGGGCAAATGTTGAATGTTGAATGTTGAATGTTGAGTGTCCGCATTCAGCATTCAACATTCAACATTTAACATTCAACATTATCTCAGCACGCCGCGCCTGCGCATCTGCGAGAGCACAAACTCATCGACGGGGACGGAGGTATCGACGGCCAGGTAGCTCATGCCGCGCCCGTTGCAGAAGCTCTCGATCTCCTCGCGCCAGCGCTCCAGGCCCTCGCGGTAGCGCTGGATCAGGCCGATGTCGGCGCTGATCTCCACCGGATCGCCGCCCTCCACATCCACCAGCGTAAAGTCGCCGTCGAGATCGGGGGCGATCTCCTGGGGCGCCAGGACGTGCATCACCGTCACCTCGAAGGGCCGCGACGAGAGCGCGCCGAGGGCCTCCTTCCAGCCGGGGTCGAGCAGGTCGGAGCAGAGCAGCAGCGGGCCGGGGGTGCGCGCCGTCTGCATGTAGGTTCGGCAGGACTTCGCCAGGTCGCCGCCCTTGCCGGGCGCGAGGCGCTGGAGGAAGCTGAACAGCGGGATGGCCCCGCGCTTGCCGCGCACGCTGGGCATGGGCACGGCCTGCGGCCCCGCGCCGAAGGCGCTCACGCTCACCCGGTCGAGGTTGCTCAGGGCGATGTAGCCGTAGGCGCCGGCCAGCCGCTTGGCATACTGCAGCTTGTTGGGCGCGCCCCAGTCCATGCTGGCGCTGGTGTCCACCAGCAGGTGGACGCTCAGCTCCTCCTCGGCCACGAACAGCTTCAGGTAGAAGCGCTCGGCGCGGGCGTAGAGGTTCCAGTCGATCTGGCGGATGTCATCGCCGCTCGTGTAGGGCCGGAAGTCGGCGAACTCCACCGACGAGCCGCGCCGCGGGCTGCGCCGCTCGCCCTGGATGTCGCCCGCCATCGCCCGCCGGGTGAGGATCGACAGATTGTCCAGCTTGCGGATGAATGATGATTCGAGGAGGGGTTCGGTGGTCATATGCCCTCGTAGGGCCGAAGCATCTGAGATGCGCGCAAAGCGCGCATCTCAGATGCTTCGGCCTTACTCCTCTTTAACGGCCTCAAGCACGCCCCGCACCACCTCGTCGGACGAGACGCCCTCGGCCTGGGCCTCAAAGTTGAGCACGACCCGGTGGCGCAGGGTGGGCAGGGCGGCGGCCTTCAGGTCGGCGAAGGCCACGTTGAAGCGACCGTCGAGCAGGGCCATGATCTTGCCGGCCAGGATGAGCGCCTGCATGCCGCGCGGCGACGCGCCGTAGCGCACGTACTGCCGGGTGATGGCGGGCGTCTCTTTGCCGCCGGGGTGGGTGGCGGTGATCAGGCGGGCCGCGTAGGAGAGGACGTGGCTGGCGATCGGCACGGTGCGCGCCAGCTCCTGCATCTCCACGATCATCGCCCCGTTGACCACGTGGCGGGTCTGCGGGCGGCGGGCGCCGGTGGTGCGCTGGGCGATCTCCACCAGCTCGGCGGCGGTGGGGAAGACCACGTTCACCTTGAAGAAGAAGCGGTCGAGCTGGGCCTCGGGCAGCGGGTAGGTGCCCTCCATCTCCAGCGGGTTCTGGGTGGCCAGCACGAAGAAGGGCTTGTCCAGCTGGTGGATGGTCTTCGCCACCGACACCGTCCGCTCCTGCATGGCCTCCAGCAGGGCGCTCTGGGTCTTCGGGGTGGCCCGGTTGATCTCATCGGCCAGCACCATGTTGGCGAAGATCGGCCCCGGCTCGAAGCGGAAGGCCTTGCGCCCCTGCTCATCCTCGCTGATCAGGGTGGTGCCGATGATGTCGGCCGGCATCAGGTCGGGCGTGAACTGGATGCGCGAGAAGCTACAGTCGATCACGTCGGCCAGCGTGCGCACCAGGGTGGTCTTCGCCAGGCCGGGCACGCCCTCCAGCAGCGCGTTGCCGCCGGCGAGCAGGGTTACCACCACCTGGCGCACTAGGTCGCGCTGGCCGACGATCACGTTGGCCACCTCGGCCTCGATCAGCTGCGCCCGCTGGCGGAAATCGTCGGGGCTGAGCTGGGGCGGGGCCGGCGGCAGGGGGGCGGGGGTGGTCATCTATAGTCTCCTGTTGGGGCGCAGCAGCGCCGCGCTGCTGCGCCCTCACTTACTGGCTCGCTCCCGGCTCCAGCTGCGAGAAGTAGCGCCGCACAAAGTCCTTCAGGTGCGGCGGGATGTAGCCGCGGTCGAGGGCCTCGCTGGCCGCCCGCGAGTACTCGGGGTAGATCTGCTCGTAGGGCACCACCGAGGGGTTGCTGGCCCCTGGCAGGTTGCTCTGGCCCTGCTGGGTCTGGCTCTGGCCTCCCTGCCCCTGCTGGCCCTGCACGAAGTCGGGGTTGCCCGTCTGCCCGGAGGGCTTGAAGGGCTGGTAGACCATGCCCGAGCTGCCGCTGCCCTGGCCCTGCTGTCCCGCCGGGCGGTTCGGGTCGACGTTGCTGCCATTGTTGCTCTGGCCCTGGCCAAGGTTCGGCGCGTTGCTGCCGCCGCCGCCCTGCTGGCCCTGCTGGCCCTGCTGGCCCTGCTGGCCCTGGCCTGCTGCGCCCCTTCACCGGCCTGGGCGATCTGCTCGCGCGCGCTCTGCATCTGCGAGAGCGACTGCTGGGTCGCCTGCTGGTTCGCCAGATCCTGCTGGGCCTGCTGTGTGTTCTGCGCGGCCTGCTGGAGCTGCTGGGCCGCCTGCTGGGGGTCGCCGCTGCGCAGCGCGCTGGCCGCGTTCGCAAGACTCTGGGCCGTCTGCTGGTCGCTGCCAGACATCTGGGCGGCCTGCTGGGCGAGCTGGTCGGCCAGCTGCTGGCGCTGCTCCTCGGACATCTGGGCGATCTGGTCGGCGAGCTGCTGAAGATCCTGCGCGGCCTGGTTCAGGTCGGGGCGCTGGCTCGGCTGACGCCCGGAGAGCGCCTCGAGGTTCCGCGCCATCTGCTCAAGGGCCGCGCGTCGCGAGTCGGCGCTCGGGTCGAGCTGCTGCTGGAGCCGGGCCTCGGCGGCCGAGAGGTCGGCCAGGGCGTCCTGCTTCTCGCCGGGGTTGCGGCGCAGGCTCTCGCGCAGGGCGTCGAGCTCCTTCTGGAGCTGCTCAAGGTCGGCCGGGCTCAGGTCGGCGTTCCTGGCCAGCTCCTGCTCAAGCTGCGTGATCTGCTGCTCGGCCTGGACGAGCGCCTCCTGCACCGCCTGCCGCTGGGCGATCACCGCGTCCTGCGGGTTGGGGATAACCAGCAGCGCGATGCCGAAGGCCAGGGGCGCGAGGCTCCACAGCAGCCAGGTGCGGTCGAAGCGCAGCGGCAGCTGGCCGGCCTTCAGGGCGCGGGCGATCATGCCGGCGTCCTCCTGCTGGCGCTCGCTGAGTGCGTCGTGGGCCTCCCGCTGGTGCAGCTCGAACGCCGTGGAGAGGCGCTCGCGCAGGTCGAGCAGGATATCGACCCGCTGGGCCACCCGCCGGGGCGGCAGGGGCTTCAGCAGGGCGTAGCCCAGGACGGCCAGCAGCCAGATCAGCAGCGGCGCGAGCGCCCACAGCCGCAGGCTCACGATCGGCACGAAGCGGCCGGCCAGCGCGATCAGCGCAAACCCGGCCGCCCCCGCCCAGAGCGTCCTGCTGGCGAAGAGAAGCGTATCGCTGAGCCGCAGCCGCAGGCCAAGCGGGCCGAGCTGCTTCTTGACGGTGTCGTAGGAGGAGAGGGTCATGGGCTACCTTTGTAGTGTTGAGTGTTGAGTGTTGAGTGCCTCAGAGGCGGAGCAGGCAGCACCTTGTCGGTGTCTACACTGCTTATTGTCAAGACGTAGCGCTTAGCCGTAGGGTTCCATAACTCAACACTCAACACTCAACACTCAACACTCCTCACTGCTCCTTCCGCCACACGTGCTTCTCGACGACCTGGCGGGCCAGGCTGCCGTGCTCCCAGACCTCGACGACGCGCTGGCTGACGATCGTGACCGTGTTGCGCACGAGGTCGGCGTCGGGCCTGATGATCGCTGCGGCCTGCTGCGGGGCGGGGATCACGGCGGGCAGACGGGCGGCCTCGGCGCGGCGGCGCAGCCAGGCCACGCCGGCCTCGGCGGCCACGGTGGCCAGCCCCACCGCCAGCGCCGTGCCGACCTGCTTGACCTGGGCGACCGGCAGCCGCTGGCCGGCGATCATGATCGATAGAGGCTGCTCTGCGCGGGCCAGGGCGTCCTGCTGGAGGGGGCCGCCGCACGCGCCGCAGTAGCGGTTGTCGAGGGGGTTGCCGTGCTGACACGCCGGGCAGATTCGCTCAACCATCGGGGGGCTCCTCGTGGGTAGGGTGACACGGTGCATGAAGTATAACATTGCGCAGAATCGGGTGTCAATGTCAGTTCGCCGCCTCTCAGGCAGGGCTGTTGCAACGT
>NZ_JAIEWN010000051.1:38220-39495 GCF_019599295.1 Oscillochloris sp. ZM17-4
TTTGCGCGAATACGCGCTGGGTCAAGCCCCACCGGCTCGCGGCTGACGTCGCGCCGGAGCGGCGCTGCGCACCGGGCGTCGGTCTGCGCCGACGCCGGAACCGCCCGCAGAGGCGGGCGGTTGGCCAGATGCCCCCCCGGCGCGGCTTCAGCCGCCCGCATGCATGCAAGGCGTTTCGTCACACCCCCGCAGGCCGCGCAGATTTGCACAACGTATAAAGTCATGCTATACTTCGCCGCGTTGCGAGATAGTCAAACCTAATCCCCGATAGCTCAATGGTAGAGCATCTGACTGTTAATCAGAGGGTTCGTGGTTCGAATCCACGTCGGGGAGCCAGTCGAATCCCAAACGAGGTGATGAGAACATTGTTCTTATCACCTCGTTTTGGGTATACCCGAGCCCAAAGCATACCTCGTCGATTCACTCTTGCTCATCTGAGCCCGCGAGATGCCGACTTGCGGCGACGGATGGCGCTGGCATCAGGGGGCGGTCGGTGAAAGTTGGAGATAAGGCGCCTTATCTCCAATTCGCCCGAGCAGCTCCGTCGCCGTGTCGGCGGTGTCCTCGCCGATCTTCGCCAGGGCACCGCCGGCGATCAGCGGCGCGATGTAGACGAGCACCTGGCGGGCCGCTTCGGCGAGATCCTTAGGTTCCTCCACAGTCACGAGAATCACTGAGACACTGAGGATGTGAGGCACTGAGACGATGAGGGGGGCTGAGACGATGAGAGGTGAGAGAGCCTCAGTGCCTCACCCCCTCAGCGCCTCAGCGATCCCGAAGGCGCCGGGCAAGCCGAAACCCAACAACATCGTGGTGGTAGTCGGGCGAGAGGCCGTCACGGTCGGCCGCGCGGGGGCCGCTTCGGTGAGATCCTTGCCGCGCCCACCCTTGAGCAGCACTGTCACGCAGGCATCGTACAGCTCGGCGCGGTTCTCCGGCAGGCTGCGCGAGTCGTAGCAGATGATCGCGATGATCGTCAGCAGCAGCGGGTTGGTCGCCAGGTCGCGCACGCGGTCATTGTGCTCCAGCGCCGCCCACAGATCATCGCTGAAGCGCGTCGCCGGTCGGGTCGCCTCCTCTCCCTGGAAGCCGAGCAGGCGGTGCAGGCTCTGGCTCCAGTTGGCGATGAAGCGCTGCTGCTTCTCGGCCGAGAGGTCGTCCACCGTACACTCGCGGAAGCCCTGGCTGAGTCGGGCGTCGCCCTCGTAGGCCTTGGGCCGCGAGGGGAGCACATAGCGACAGTTTGGGTAGCGATTGACCAGGCTGCGCACGATC
>NZ_JAIEWN010000052.1:0-5218 GCF_019599295.1 Oscillochloris sp. ZM17-4
GACAGAGAGCTTTCAACATTCAACATTCAACATTCAACATTCAACATTCGCACGCCGCTGGCTGCTGCTCTCTGGGCTGCTGTGCGGGCTGATGATGCTACAGAAGCCGAGCGGGGCGGTGATCGTGGCGGGGATGGGGCTGTGGGTGATTGCAGATTGTAGATTGCAGATTGCAGATTGGCGGCGCGGGGCGCGGAAATCTGCAATCTACAATCTGCAATCTGCAATTGCGTGGGCGGCGGTGGCGCTGCTGGTGCTCTCACCCTATGTTATACGGAACATGATCACCTTCGGCAAGCCGGTCTTCTCGACGGAGAGCTACGACGCCTGGGTGCTGGGGTACCGGGGCAACAGCGGCGACGCGTGGGAGGAGATCTACGACGTGTTCACGCCGGAGCTGGGCGGGCCGGGGCTGCCCGACCGCAGCTGGATCCTGCGCTGGGGCTTCGACGCGACGCTGGAGAAGCTGCGGGCGCAGGCGGTCGAGCTGCGGAACTACCTGATGCCGGTGTGGCGCGGCCTGCCGGATGGCGTGGGCTGGCTGTTCAGCAATAACGAGCGCAAGAACATCGCCAGCGACATGGGCGCATGGCTGGCGCTGATCGGGGTGATCGCGGCGCTGCGCTCGCGGCGGCGGCTGCTCGGCCTGCTGGCCTGCGCCTACCTGCCCTACATGGCCTTCATGCTGACCTACTGGCGCACCAACGAGGAGCGCTACTGGGTGATGCTCATCCCCTGGCTGGCCCTGCTGGGGGCCTGGGCGATCTGGGCGGGCTACGACCGGCTGGCGACGATCGGCGACCGGCGCTGGGCGCCGCTGGGGCTGATCCTGGCCGTGGTGGCGGTGAGCAATGTGGTGGGCTTCTCGCGGGCGGATATCGCCAACAAGGTGCGCAACGAGCCGACGATCTGGGCGCCCGACCTGGCGGCCTACGCGTGGGTCGATGCGCACACGCCGCCGGGCGCGCCGCTGATGACGCGCATCCCCTGGCAGGCGAACTGGCACACCGAGCGGCCGACGCTGATGATCCCGAACACGGCGAGCCGCGATCTGCTGCTGGAGATCGCCCGGCGCTACGGCGCGCAGTACCTGGTGCTGGAGAACCAGCAGCGGGTGAAGGGCGACGCCGGGCGGCTGCTGGCCCCGCTGCTTGACCACAGCAACCAGGTCGGCGATGTGGTCGACGGGTTCGAGCTGCTCTACGCGAGCCCGACGGCGGACTTTCGGGCGTTTGTGTACAGGATACCGGAGCATTAAGCATTGAACATTGAGCATTGAACATTGAGGGGTGACGCAGCAGGGTAAGCGAGGTTTATATTGCGGATCGGCATTGCGACCATTTTCAATTCTCAATTCTCAATTCTCAATTTGCATCTATTATGCGCATTCTGATGCTGGCCTCGTCCTACCCGATGTACCCGGGGGAGACGACGGCGCCCTTTATTGAGGAGATCGCAGCGGGGGCGGCGGCGCGCGGCCACGAGGTGACGCTGCTGGCGCCCTGGCACCCTGAGATCCGCCGCGCGCCTGTCGAGCGCGGGGTGCGGCTGCGCTTCTTCCGCTACGCCCCGCACCCGGCGCTGAATATCTGGGGCTACGCCCAGTCGCTGCAGAGCGACACGCATATTAAGCGGCGGGCGCTGGCGGCGGTGCCCTTCGCACTGGGTGCCTCGACCGTGGCGATGCTGCGCGCCCTGGGGGCGGCGCGGCGGGCAGGCGCGCCCTTCGACCTGGTGCAGGCGCACTGGGTGCTGCCCAACGGCCCGCCGGCGGCGCTGGCCGCCCGCGCCTACGGCGTGCCCCTGGTGGTCAGCCTGCACGGCAGCGACATCTACCTGGCCGAGCGCGGCCGGGCGCTGGCCGCCCCGGCCCGCTGGGCATTCCGCAGCGCCGCCGCAGTGACGGCGTGCAGCGGCGACCTGCGCGACCGCGGGGTGGCGCTCGGCGCGAGGCCCGCCGATAGCACGGTGATCCCCTACGGCGTGGACATCCGCGCGTTCCGGCCCGACGAGGACGACCGCGCGGCCGTGCGGGCCGAGCTCGGCCTGGGGGACGACGCGCCGCTGGTGATCGGCCTGGGCCGGCTGGTGGCGAAGAAGGGCTTCGGGGTGCTGCTCGACGCCTGGCCGCGCGTGCTGGCCCAGGCCCCGCAGGCCACGCTGTGCATCGTCGGCTACGGCGACCTGCGCGGCCAGCTGGAGGAGCAGGCGCGGCGGCTGGGGGTGGGCGAGCGGGTGCGCTTCGCGGGGCAGCTGGAGCGGCGCCGGGCGGCCAGCTACCTGGCCGCCGCCGACATCTTCGCCCTGCCGATCGTGCGCGAGGGCGTGGACGGCCTGCCGAACGCGCTGCTTGAGGCCATGGGCGCCGGCCGGCCGGTGGTCGCCTCGCGGGTGGCCGGCGTCCCCGATGTGATCGACGACGGCGTGCATGGCCTGATCGTGCCCGAGCGCAGCCCATCCGCCCTGGCCGAGGCCATCCTGCGCCTGATCGCCGACCGGCCCTTCGCCGAGGGGCTGGGCCGCGCCGCCCGCGCCCGCGTCGAGCAGGAGCTGACCTGGGAGCGGACCTGCGAGCGATTCGAGCGGGTGTATGTGGGGGCACAGGGGACAGGGGACAGGGGATAGGGGACGGGGGACAGGGGACATTGCGAATTCTACGCGGCTTGTATACATCTAGCACGTTTGCCCCCCTTATGCTGTTCCTGGCCGCCCTGGCGCTGCGGGTCTACCGGCTGGACGCGCAAAGCCTCTGGCTGGATGAGGGCAGCAGCTGGCAGATGGCCGGCATGCCCTGGGGCGCGCTGCTGCGCGAGATGCTCAGCCCGACGGCGGCCTACCCGCTGTACCACCTGCTGCTCAAGGCCTGGGTGGGCGTCTTCGGCGACAGCGAGATCGCCCTGCGGCTGCCCTCGGCGATCGCAGGAGCGGCGGCGGTGCCGGCGATCTACCTGGCGGGGCAGGAGGCAGGAGGCGGGGGGCAGGGGGCAGGAGCGCGGCGCTACCCGCTGGCAGCCGCCGCGATTATGTTGATCAGCCCCTTCCCGCTCTGGTACGCGCAGGAGGCGAAGGCGTACAGCCTGCTGCTGCTGGCCGCCGCCCTGCTGACCTGGGCGCTGCTGCGGGCGCTGCGCACCGGGGCGGGGCGCGACTGGCTGGCCTTCGGCGCGGTCGCGCTCGTCGCGGTCTTCGTCGGATGGGCTGCGTCAGCCGGGCTTGCGCTGATCAGCGCGGGGCTGGTGGCGGTGATGGTCTACGGGCTGGGGAGCGACCGGGCGGCGACGGGAGCCTATATCCCGGCGGGGCCGCTGTCGGCGCTGGGGCTAACCTTCACGCGCTTCAGCCTGGACCGCTGGCCGGGCGATGCGCCCTGGTGGTGGCTCATCCCCTGGGCGGCCCTGCTGGCCTGGGGGCTGATCGGCCTTTTTAGAGATGTGTGGCGGGGGAAGGGCGGGGCACGCTCCGCCCCTACGGCGATCGTGTGTATGCTGCTGGTGCCGATGGGGCTGTTCCTGATCCAGCTGCTGTTCACACGGCTGTATGAGGCGCGCTACCTGATTGTGCTCTACCCGGCCTGGGCGCTGGCGGCGGCGTATCCGCTGCAAGGGGACAGGGGACAGGGGACAGGGGACAGGGGACAGGCATTGAGCATCGCTGTGCTGGTGGCGGCGCTGGGCACGGGCGCGGCCTCGCTGTTTCAGCCGACCTTCGGGCTGTTCTCGGGCGCGCCGGTGAAGGAGCAGTACCGCGAGGCGATCGCCGAGCTGGCGGCGCGGGTGCAGCCCGATGACGCGGTGGTGATCCACCCCTCGTACATCCGCCCGCTCTACGACTACTATATGGGCCGGCTGAGCGCCGACCCGGCCCCGCAGCCGCTGGTCTTCGCCGACTTCTGGCAGGGCGAGACGGCCTACGGCCAGCGCGAGTGGGATATCGAGCGGCGGGCGAAGCTGGCCGGCTACACCCGCAGCTTCCTGCTGATCGCGCCCGAGCACGCCCGCACAGTGGACGCGCCGGCGCCCGGCGATGAGTACGGGCTGGTGGGCAACTTCTGGGCCTTCAGCCGCGAGCAGCGGGCCTGGCCCTGCGGGATCTGGCGCTACAATGGGGCGCACCTGCTCTGCCAGGAGGCGCCCGAGGCCTACATCACCGGCGCGCGCCCCGAGCCGGCCACGCCGGTGGGGGCGACCTTCGGCGAGCGCCTGACCCTGCTGGGCTTCACCCTGAAGGCGACCACCCCGGATGGGCCGGGGGTCTACCGGGCGGGCGGGAACCTGCCGATCAGCCTGTTCTGGGATGTGGCCGCGCAGCCGACGGAGGATCTGAGCTTCTTCCTGCACCTCTGCCGGGACTGCGAGTCGCCCCCGGTGGCCGGCGATGATGGCCCGCCGCTGGGCGGCTACCTGCCGACGAGCAGCTGGCTGCCGGGCAAGCCGGCCCGCGATGACCGGGCCATCCCGCTGCCGCGCGACCTGCCGCCGGGGCGCTACACGCTGCTGCTGGGGGTCTACCGGCCGAGCGACCCCTCGCCTAGCGCGCGCCTGGCGGTGAGCGGGGGCGAGGGGCTCGGCGAGGGCAGGCTGGTGCTGGAGACCGTTGAAATTGTGAATGGTGAGTGATGAATGGTGAATGACGATCTCATACAGCCGAAGCATTCAACATTCAGCATTCAGCATTTAGCATTATGGTTCGCCCTGCTGCTCGGCCTGGGGCTGCGGCTGGCGCTGTGGGGAAACCTGCCGCGCCTGGGCATGATCGGCGATGAGGCGGAGTACCTGGCCGCCGCCGACTGGCTGGCCCAGGGGCGGGGCTTCGCCTGGCACCTGGGGTACCTGTGGACGCGCGCCCCGCTCTACCCGCTGTTCCTGGCCGCCCACCTGGCGCTCTTCGGCCACAGCCTGACGCCGATCTTTGTCAGCCAGACGATCTTGAGCCTGCTGAGTGTGGCACTGGTCTACCTGCTGGCGCGGCAGGTGGTTGGGGGTTGGGAGTTGGGAGTTGGGGGCCGGGGGCAGATGGCGAGAGCGCCGGGGATCGCCGCGATGATGGCGGCGGTCTACCTGCCCTTCGCCAGCTACGGGCAGCTGCTGCTGGGCGAGACGCTGTTCACGGCGCTGCTGCTGGGCGGGCTGGCGGCGCTGGGGGCATGGGCGCGGCGCGGCGGCTGGGCCTGGCTGGCCGGGGCGGGCGCGCTGCTGGGGCTGGCCACGCTCACGCGCGG
>NZ_JAIEWN010000052.1:5318-37616 GCF_019599295.1 Oscillochloris sp. ZM17-4
CAGGAAGGTTCCTTCGCCGAAGATGAGGTGAGATCATGAGCGAGCGAGTAGATGCGAGCGCCCCACGCCAGCGGGTGGGCCGGCGGCTAGGGCTAACGCCCTACTACCGGATCGGCGAGCGCGGGCCAGGCCGTCTAGTGCTCGAGTCGCTGCCGGATGCGAATCGCGGGCCGGGCTACCGGATCGCCGCCGGGGGGGCGGCCCTCATCCTGGCGGCGGCCCTCATTCTGATCAGCGGGCTGATCGCCAACACCCAGGGCGCCGGCTTCGGCGTGGCGGCCCTCGCCGCCATCGTCGCCGGCGTGCTTGGCAGCCTGGGCATGCGGCGGGCCATCGGCGGCTACGCCGCGATCACCACCAGCAACCAGATCATCGCCGACGCCGATGATGCGAGCCTCACCTTCATCCAGGTCAGCCGGGTGGGAAAGCCGCGCCGCCAGATCCTCGCCTTCGATCAGGTGCGCGCCATACGCCTGCGCCGGCGCCCGCTGATGGTCGGCTCCCTGCTGCGCCAAGTGCGCCCGATCGTCGCCCTGGAACTGGTGGTCGGCGCCGACATCTGGGTGGTCGATAGCGCAGAAAACGGCGGCGACCTTCAGGTGGTCGCCGCCGCGCTGCAAGAGCTCATCGCTGAATCACGGAATCGCTGAATAGTTGAGGCACTGAGGAGCGATTTTGCCCTCAGTGCCTCAACTATTCAGCGCCTCAGTGATCTACGGGCCAACGGGCGGTGCCTGCGGGAAGTTGATCCCAGCCTCGACGCCCCACTGGAACCAGTTGTTCACGAAGGCCGGCTGGCTGAGGAAGATGCCAATTGCGCCAGTGACGCCGCAGAGCCAGGCGAACCAGAAGGCCCAGATGTGGATGGTGTAGGCGTTGGCGTTGAAGCCCATGCACCAGCGCCAGAACAGCTGCGCCCGCTCGGTGCCCGTGCCCGGAGCCTGGAGCTCAGCCCACTCCTCGTGGGCGGCGTACTTCTCCAGCGCCCAGATCGTGCCGGCGTGCATCGCCAGGATCACCGTCGAGCCGAGCAGGAAGAAGATCGAGAGCATGTGGAAGGGGTTGTAGTAGAAGTTCCCGTAGCGCACGCTCACGTTGTTCGTCCAGTCCAGCAGCGCCTTGATCCCGTGCGAGGGTGCCTCGGACCAGTCGGCCATCCACATGGGCCGGATGATATAGATCGCCAGGTAGAGGATGATCGCGCCGGAGAAGCCGTAGGCCAGGTAGGGCTTGAGCCCCAGGCTCTGCGCCCGCGTGTAGATGTGCATGAACCAGCACAAGATCGACAGCGTCAGAAAGAAGGTGGCGATCAGCCACCAGCCGCCCTGCTCCAGGGGCGGGAAGCTCAGCCCGTAGCGCGCCGACGGCGGGTCGATCTGGAGCACCACGAAGTACTTCGCGAAGGCGATCGGGTTCCATGCCACCTGCGAGAGCATCACCGTCAGCCAGATGAAGGTGAAGGCCAGGCCGCTGAAGAAGGCGCTGATATTCCAGAAGCCGATGTAGTAGGGGCCGAACTGGCTGTCAAAGCCCAGGTTCTCCAGCACTGGCAGAAAGAGCGCCTTGCCGATTCTGCTATCGCGGCCCGGTCCCAGCTTAAGATCCCCGGAGGGCGGTGTCATCGTTGCCATAGTCGCTCCTCTAATCGCTACACGCCGCTCCAGAATGGCAGGGTGTTCCAGAAGCTCCAGAAGCCTACCCAGTCCTTCACAACCCAGCCCGAGAGTAGAATACATAGGTCGGCCGAGAGGACGCCGCCGCAGGCGACGATGAAGCCCAGGCGGTGGATGCCTGTCTCGCCCACCGAGTAGTACTGCACGTCTCGGAAGAACGTATCCTCAATATCGTTGCCCTCTGGCCCGCGGTACTGCGCCGTGCTCAGGATGAGCGAGCCGTGGGCGGCGAGCAGGAAGGTCGAGGTGAACAGGCCGGTGATGCCGATCGCGTGGAAGGGGTTGTAGAAGAAGTTGTTGTAGCGGTAGCCGAAGTTCGACACCCAGTCCAGGTGCGGCATCACGCCGAGCACGAAGCCCTCGTGCCACTGGCCCATCGCGATCGGGCGGATGATCTGGATCGTCGACCAGGCCGAGAAGACCACCCCGTAGGCCACCGCGATGTGGTAGCCCATGTCCAGCTTCATGCTGATGTCGACCTGACGCATCATCCAGCTGAAGAAGGCCAGCGTGGCGAAGAAGACCGTCATCTGCCACATGAAGCCGGGCTGCCCCGGTGTGACGAGGGCCAGCCCCACGCTCGCCGGCGGCGGGTCGATCCGGCCAGCGAAGAAGTTCTGCGGGATCGAGTACGGCCCGTTGATCACGGTCGTGGTCAGGTAGAAGTAGGAGCCGGCGATGATCGCCAGCACCCCCAGAAATCCCCAGAACCCGACATAGAACGGCCCCACCCAGAAGTCGAACGGGTCGTACTTAAAGAGCGCGCTAAATGTCGTTCGCCCCTTGACCTTGTACTCCGGCTCAAGTTCCTGGATCGTCCGTCCTCCGGGCACCCGTGTCGAGCGTGCCCCGCTCATCACGGTGAAGGAGAGATCCGGAAAGCGCGGATCCTTCGCTGCTTTTCCACTCATTAGCGATTCCCTTTCCAGACGCTCGCGGCTTGGGGGACGAACAGATAGCCTGTTCATCAGGGGGCGCGCAGGTGCGTCCTGCGTTGCCCTGGCGGAGTGCATACTTTCAACATAAATAAAAAACTGAGTGTTGACCCAAAGTATAATACCAGGGTATAGCCTTGTCAAGCGCAGAGCTTACGCGTCTATGTTGCGCTGTGATGCGCAAAAGCCGTGCATCGCCACATAGGACAACCGTATTGTTTGGGGGATTGCTCTTGCATATAGGTAAGGAGCGCGCCAGACAAGTGATCCTAGACGCCCGCGATCAGCCGCCGGGCGAGGGCCAGGTCGTCCGGGGTGTTGATGTTGAGCATCGCGCGCCCGCCCGGGTCGTGGCAGGCGATCATGGCCTGGTCAGGGATCGCCATCTGGAGGCGGGCGAGCAGCGCGGCTACCCCGTAGCTGCCGCACTCCAGGGCGGCGCGCATGGCGGGCAGGCAGCTCGCCCGATACACCGCGTGCAGCGGCTCGCGCCCGCTTCGGCTGGCCGGCCCGACCGCCAGCGGCACCAGGGCATCGCCATCGAACGGAGACTCGGCGAGTGCCCGCAGCAGCCCGGCGTTGAGCAGAGGCATGTCGGAGGCCACCACCAGAGCCGTCGGCAGCGCCGCCGCCGTCAGCCCGCTGTAGATCCCGCCGAGCGCGCCCGCGTCGGGGTAGCGGTCGCCCACCACCCGCGCCGCCAGCCCCGGCCACTCCGCCGGGTCGTTCAGCACCACCAGCAGCTCGGCGCACAGGGGCGCCAGCACCCCCAGCGTGTGCTCCAGCAGCGTCGGCCCCGCATCGCCCCACAGCCGCACGCGCCGCTTGTCAAACCCCAGCCGCCGCGATCGCCCGCCCGCCACGATGATCCCTGTGATCGCCATACGCGCGCCTCTGGCCCTACGACATACGTCGTAGCACAACATACATCGAACGACGGATGTCCGCAAGCGCCTTTGTTCCGACGTTCACATACGCACAACGTGCTACCATATGGCCGAAGGCAGTGGCGCCCATCTGCGGCGCGGCCGAGGAGTTGCAATGCAGCCACATCATACACCCAGACAGCTAGAAAGCCCCCGGCAGCGTAGCCGAGCCTACCGCTATGACTGGCAGGTACAGTCACGCGTCATCGCGCAGCGCCACTTCGACCGCGTCCTGCGCCACGGCTGGGTCGGCCGCCTGATCGACTCGCTCAGGGGCCGCAGCTCCGCCCTGCTCTGCCTGGCCGATATCCAGTCGCCGCCGCCGCCGAGCGCCGAGGAGATCCTTGGCCTCCAGACAGTGCCGATCAGCCAGATCTGTGGCAGCGAGGGCCGCGTCCACGACTTCGACCGGCGCTTCGCCCCGCTCCACGAGCATATTCGTGATCGCTGGGTTACCCTGGCGGCCATGCGCAGCGAGGGCCACCCGCTGACCCCTGTCGAGCTCGTGCAGATTGGCGAGAGCTACTATATTCTTGATGGACACCACCGCATCTCGGTCGCTTGCGCCTTTAACGACGACACGATCGAGGCCCACGTGACGCGCTGGCCGGCGGTCGTGCAGATTGCAGATTGCAGATTGCAGGTTGCAGAGCTCGTCTAGAGTTCATGTGATTGGCCCAGCGGAAACGCGGAAGCGATGCTTCCGCGTTTCCGCTGGGCCACTCTGTTATCGGCAATCGGCAATCCTAGTGCAGGTTCAAGCGACCTTGTTGGGCACGAGGCAGGGCGCTCGCGCGTTGCAGCGCCCAACCCCCGACTCCCAACTCCTAACCCCTGCGCTGAAAGCGCACTACGAGACCTGGGCTAGCGGGCGGCGGGCGGCGCGGGCGGCGGCGTTGGCCATCACTAGATCCTCATAGATCGCGGTGATCCGCCGCGCGACGCTCGGCCAGCCGTACTCTGCGGCCCGGCGCCGCGCCCCGGCCCGCAGCTCCTCAGCGTAGGCGGCGTCGTCCAGGGCGCGGCGGATCAGGCCGGCCAGCGCCGCGTGATCGTCGGGGGGGAAGAGCAGGCCGCCGCGCCCGTCCTCGATCGTCAGGGCCAGGCCGCCGGCGTTCGAGGCGATCACCAGCGCCCCGCAGGCCATCGCCTCCAGGGCGACCATCCCGAAGGACTCGTAGTGCGAGGGCACGGCCACCACATCGGCGGCGGCGAAGTAGTCGGCCAGCTGATCCTGCGGCTTCGCCCCCAGGAAGCTCACCCGGTCGGCCACGCCCAGCTGGTGGCGCAGGGCGTTGAGCCGGCGCTGCTCGCTATTCCACTCGCCCGGATGCGACTCATCATCGCCGCCGATCAGCAGCACGCGCCGGCGGTCGCGCCGCGCGGGCTCCGCCTCAGCCAGCAGCGCCAGGGCGCGGATGAGCGCGTCCATCCCCTTCAGCGGCTCCATCCGGCCCACGCAGATCAGCAGCTCCTCATCCTCGGGCAGGCCCAGGCGGGCGCGGGCGGCAGATCGGCCCTGCACATGAAAGCGGCGCAGATCCACCCCGCACGGCACCACCCGGATGCGCTCAGTGTCGGCGCCATAGTTCCAGACCATCTGCGCCCGGTCGAGGGTCGTCGCCGCCACAATCGTGTCGACCTCCTGCATCAGGCGGCGCTCGATCGCGATCCGCCGCAGGGTCTCGGTCTCCTCTTTGCTGCGGGCGATGCTATTCTTCATCGCGCCGAGGGTGTGGAACATATGCATCACCGGCACCCCCCAGCTGCGGCGCAGGCGCAGGGCCGCCTCCCCCGAGAGCCAGTAGTGGCTATGGATGAGGTCGTAGGAGAGATCCTCGCCCTCGGCGAAGCAGCGCACGCGGCTCACGAACTCCGGCAGGTAGGTGAGCACCCAGTCCTTCTCGTAGGGCGCGGCGGGGCCGGTGTGCAGGTTGATCACGCGCACCCCGCACGACATCGGCTCGACTGTCGGCGCGCGGCGATCCTGGCTGCGTGTAAAGATATCGACCGGGACGCCACGGCTGCCCAGCTCGCGCGCCAGCTCGCGCACATAGACGTTCATCCCACCTGCCTCTTTGCCGCCGAGGCGGGCCAGGGGGCTGCTGTGGACGCTCAGCATTGCGACTCGCAAGTCTCTCTCCTTGTTCGAAGGGCACAGGGTACAGGGCACAGGGTACAGGCAGGCGCACGTCATCTGCGACGTGCCCTGTGTCCTGTACCCTGTACCCTTGCCTGTATTGTTGTACCACAACTTGCCCGCGCCGTCTACGACGCGTGGCCGTGCGGCACAGCGCTGTCGCCCCATGCCCCCGATTTATGGCCAGAGGCGGTATTTCACCAGGGCGAAGATGGCGTAGAAGCCCTGGCTCGGCTTCATCTTCTTGCCCTCCTCGTAGGTCCGACCGAGGTAGCTCACCGGCACCTCGTAGATCCGGTGTCCGCGGCGCAGCACCTTGGCCGTTATCTCCGGCTCAAGGCGAAAGTCGCTGCTCTCGAGGTCTAGGCTGCGGATGATCTCGGTGCGCATGGCCTTGTAGCAGGTCTCCATATCCGAGATCCAGCAGTTGAAGAGGAAGTTGGTCAGAAAGGTCAGCGCCTTGTTGCCGATCGCATTCCAGAAGTACATGCCCGTGTGGCTGCCCATAAAGCGGCTGCCATAGACCACATCGACGCGCCCATCGATGATGGGCTGCACGAGGCCGTAGTAGTCGCCTGGGTCATACTCCAGGTCCGCGTCCTGAATGATCGTGATCTGGCCACGGGCGTGGGCGATCCCGCTCCGCACCGCCGCGCCCTTGCCGCTATTTACGGGGTGGCTGATCACCTTCAGGCGCGGGTTATCCGCCGCCGCCGCCTGGAGGATCGCGAGGGTGTCGTCCGAGGAGTGATCATCGACGGCGATGATCTCTTTGTCGATGTTGACCGACCAGACCTTCGCCAGGATGTCGGGGAGCGTGGCGGCCTCGTTATAGCACGGCATGATCACTGAGAGGATCGGGCGGTCCGTTATCATATATCTAGGTATCTGCTATGGCGGCCATCGGCGAGCGTACGACCGACGTATTCAGATGGGCTGTGCGAGGCTACAGGGGCGCATCGCGATGCGCCCCCACCCATCAAAGGAACATGGACAGACGACTAGTCGCCGGTCATCGGGCGATCAGCGGGTCTATCGCTGCGGGGCGCTGGCTGCGCTGGCGCCGGCTGCGTGAGGCGGCGCACGGCGGGCAGGAGCACATCGAGGAGCAGGGCCAGCATGACGCCGAGCACCAGGCCAACCACCCCCGCCGCGATGCCGCTGAGCGCCGCCCGCGCCACCACTGATGGCTTTGGGTCGAGGGATGTGCTCACGAAGCGCACCTCGATCTGCGGCGAGCTGCGCGCAATCTCCTGCTCGTCACGCTTGCGCTGGAGCAGTATCAGGGTGTCGCGGGCTAGATCGCGCTGCTGGGTCAGGATATCCTGCTGGGCGCGGAGCTGCTCGTAGCTGCGGTTGAGCGTGGCGAGCTGGTTGATGTAGCGATTTCGGGTGGCAGAGTCCATCCCCATCGCGGTATCTTTGTCGTCGGCGATCGCGCTGGCGATCTCGTCGGCCTGAGCGCGCAGCTCATCGCGGCGCTGTGAGATGACCCTGATCAGCCGATCCAGATTCGCGAGCGCGCTGCCGGACGCCGCATCGACCGAGCCGATGTCGCTGGCGCTCAGCTGAAAGGTCGTCGCCGCTCCACCAACGGCCCGCGCCTGGAGCAGCAGGGCGGCGAAGCTATCGGAGAAGCTGCTCGCGCCCGAGGCGTTGGCCTGATCGCGCAGCGTCTGCGCGTCCTCAAGAATCAGGTCGAGCTGGTGGGTGCGCGAGAGATAGTCTGTGTACAGCAGCTGCTGCGCCTCGCGCGATCCGCCCAGCAGGCCGTTCAGCTGCGCGATCTGGCTCTGCATCTGGATGATCTCCCCGCTGCCCAGGAAGGTCTCCAGCGACTGCTGGGCGCCGTCGTAGCGCTGCTGGGCCGCCGTGAGCTCTGAGGCCAGGAGATCAGAGCGAAACTGGCTGCGGGTGTAGACATCGGCCACGAGCCTCTCATAGGCCTGGCCCCATGCGTCAGCGATCTTCACCGCCCGCGCAGGGTCGGGGTCGCTCACCGTGATCTTGAGCAGGTCGCTCGACGATGACACCTGAACCTGATCGATCAGAGCCTGTATCGGATCAGCTTCACTGCCCCCGGGCGCAGCGCCGACTGCCTCAAAGACCTTCTCGGCAACAGCGTGGCTAGTGGCGAGGCCGATCAGGGCCTGGCGCTGGGCCGCCGGCGTCGTGGCCTGGCTTCCGCTCGTCGTCTGGAAACGCGGGTCAAGGGTAACCTGGGATGACACCGGGACGATCATGATATCGGCGCTGGCGCTGCGGCGCTGCTGTGCGGCGACTGGAATCACAATGCCTATGATCATGAGACCGATCACACAGCTAAGGATGAGGCGCCAGCGCTTGAGGAGCACAAGCATATATGGCCGTAGGTCGATCTCTTGATCCATAGGAGCTCTCTTCACCGTCGTGGCAGGTATGGGCAATGCCGCCGGATTGTAGCAGACGGCCTGTTCTGCGTCAACCTTCTACGGATCGCCGGCAGGGCATGAGCAACGTCAGCGGGCGAGTAAACTCACGCCCGCAGGGCCTGCTGCCGACCGCCCACCTTCGTGGGCGGATCCGGCGTCGGCGTAGGCCGACACCCGGCGCGCAGCGCCCCGTTGGCGCGACTTCCAGTCGCCAGCCGGGGGGGCCAGGGGCGTTGCTCATGCCCTGGGGGTCGCCGGCGCGGGTCGGGTCGCGCCATCACGGGCCGCCGGGGTCTGCTGTCTGTGCCCGACGCAGGGCGAGAGCACCTTCGACGATCAGAAGCATGTAGAGGTAGGCCAGCAGAACGTAGAAGGCTGGCTGCCCGAGGAGCCCTGGCTTGCCCGCAGCCATCGCTGAGATCGGCCAGATCCTATCGGCCCAGCGGATCTGGTAGAGCGTGGTGATCGCAAGATCCACATCGGGCTGCTGGGTCCCGTCGATGCTCATGCCGCCCTGGGCTCCAGAGTTTTTGCGTAAGGTGATCTTCGGGCCAGTGTTCGGGGAGATCGCGGGGATATCGAGGCTGAGCCGAAGGGTGCCGGTGATCAGATACGGGTCGCGTGATGCGATCAGCGGCGGGAAGCGGATGCTGACCACCCCATCCTCGGCGCTGCCCACCACGATGGTGGCGCTTACCAGATCGATCGGCGGCCCATCGGCGTAGCGCAGGTGTACCGGAATGCTGATCGCGGCATCGCCCGAGTCGCCCGGCCTGATCCGCACGCCCAGCCCCACCAGGCCTGGCCGTGTGGTGGTGAAGGTCTGCTCGATTGAGCGAATTCCGCCCAGCGTGATCTCGAGATCGTTGAGGGATGGGTCCGCCTGCTCCTGCTCGAGCGTTGTGATCTGGCTGAGGGCGATCAGCAGCAGCGCCCCGAGCAGGGCCAGCGCCCAGCGGATGTATGTGCGCGTGGCATGTGCTGCGGAGACGTCTGTCATAGGGTGAAGCGATAGTAGTAGTTGGACAAGGCGACGCCCCAGGAGATGAGATCGAGGCCGAGCCAGATCCCCAGCAGGAGGAAGGGCCCGGCTGGCTTCCATCTGGCGGGCAGCAGCCCCTGCCAGCCGAGGGCGATCAGCCAGATCATCGGCAGCATCATGGTGAAGATATAGCGCCCCGTCGGGATGTACGGGCTAGTGCCGTTTGTCGGCAGCGGGTGTAGCCGCCCGACCATGCTCAGCGCTCCCAGCGTGATCGCGATCAGAAAGAGCCAGATGCAGCGCTCCTGCCAGAGCGGCAGCTGGCTGCGGCCGCGCCAGCCCTGGATGATCAGCCCGACCCCGCAGAGGGCACAGATCACCGCCATCGACACCTCGGCCCACGTGCCGATCATGACGTGGCCCCAGCCGAAGCGCACCCAGAAGCTGGTAAACCCGACGACGAGCAGGCGCTCGTAGATATCTCCCGCCTGCGCGGTACTTGTCGCCGAGCGCACCCATGCGTCCAGATTCAGGCGCAGGTAGCTCACGTCGAACTGCTTGAGCCAGGGGCGTATCGTGAGCAGCGTGGTGCCATCGTCGGCGCGGCCGAGCTCCAGGCCGGACATGGCCAGGGCCAGGGCCACCCCCAGCATGGCACCGGCGACCACCCAGGGGCGCATGGGTGTGCGCAGCCATGCCCAGAGCAGCGCCAGCAGATAGATCACGATCAGGATCACGGCGGTGCGCTTGGTGCCGAGGGCCGTGCCGAGGGCAAGGCTCGCCAGGACGAGCGGTGCCGGGCGCAGCCCGTCGCGGATGAGCAGGGCGCAGCCGAGCAGCAGGGCGACCGCGCAGAAGTTCACCAGCACGTCGTTGTTCACCGCCGTCATCAGGTCGGCGAAGGTGGGCGTGAGCAGCAGCAGCAGCGGCACCGCCAGCTGCATAGTCGGCTCATCGGGGACGACCACGCTGGCCACGCGCCATGCGGCCACGATCGTGAGCGCGTAGAGGCACAGGCTGAGCCCGCGTGCGGCGTAGAGCTGCTGCTCAATGGCCAGGCCGGAGCTGAGGCGCAGCGGCAGGGCGGCGAGGATATAGTAGAGCGGGGGGTGGACGCGCTGGTTCTCGCCGAGGGTTGGGCCTTCGGGCTTCATCAGATCCGGTATCTGGCCGGGGTCGTAGAAGCGAAAGCGGTACATCGAGTCGGCCACCTCGCGGCGCAGCGCTGGATCAGAGTCGCTGCGGCTCGGCAGATGGCTGAGGTTCGCGATCAGCCAGGCGTACTCAAACTGGGTCGGCTCGTCGTAGTGCTGCCATGGCGGCACGATCGTCAGGTAGAGCAGGCCGTGGAGCAGGGCGAGGGGTATCAGCCAGCGCAGCGGGTGATAGACGGCGCGATCCTGGCCAGTGATCGCGGGGGCTGGCGCTGTTGTAGTGCTCAACTTAACACGCAACACGCAACATTAGTACGCCCCGTGCCCCTGGAAGACCACAGCGACCGTCTTCAGCAGGATGCGCAGGTCGAGCCAGAAGGAGTAGTTCTGGATGTAGTAGAGGTCGTCCTCAGTGTGCAGGTGCATCGGCTTATCGCTGCGCCCGTTGACCTGCCACCAGCCGGTGATGCCCGGGGGCACGCGGAAGCGCTGCCACTGCCAGGGCGCGTACTCGGCGGCGATGTAGGGCATCTCGGGGCGCGGACCGACCAGGCTCATCTGGCCAAGCAGCACGTTGATCAGCTGGGGCAGTTCGTCGAGGCTGGTGCGGCGCAGCTTGCGGCCAACCCGCGTCACCCGCGGGTCGTCGCTGCTCTTGTGGACAATGTTGCCGTCCTCATCGCGGCGGGCCACCTCGTGCCAGCGCCGCTCGGCGTCCTGGTACATGCTGCGGAACTTGACCATCTTGAAGTGGCGACCCTGCTCGCCGATCCGCTCCTGCATAAAGAAGATCGGCCCCGGCGACTCGAGCTTGATCAGCAGGGCGATCAGCAGCATCGCCGGCGAGAGGATGATCAGCAGCAGCAGGCTGGCCCCCATGTCGAAGATCCGCTTGAGCACGCGCTGCGGCTCGGTCAGCGCCGACTCGCGCAGCGAGATCAGCGGGATGCCGCCGACCGTCTCCACCGGGGTGCGGGCGAAGGTTAGGTCGAGCACGCCCGGCATCATATGCACCATCACCGGCTGGTTGAGCAGGTCCAGCGAGAGCTGGACGATCCGGTTGTGCTGGCTGGTGGGCAGGGCGAAGATCACCTCGTCGATCGCGTTCTGGGTGACGATCTGGGTCGTGTCGACGATCCTGCCGAGGCGCGGCACCGCCGATGGCGCGTCATAGTCATCGCTGGCGTAGCCGGCGACCACCACGCCCGTCCAGGGTCGGCGGGCGAACTCCTCGGCCATGCGCTCGGCGGCGGCCGGCTCGCCGATCACCAGGGCCCGGCGCTGCCAGCTGGTGCGGAAGCGGAAGCGCACATAGGAGCGCATGATCAGGTGGAAGACCAGCAGCGCGCCGAGGTCGAAGGCGACGAAGGTGAGGAACTGGAGACGCGAGACATCACGGAAGGAGAGGTAGAGCAGCCCGGCGAAGCTGGCCGATGCCAGGGCCACTGAGGCCAGGAGGCGGCCGATCGCCTCGACCAGGCCGCGGGTGAAGAGGGCGCGCTGCGGGGTGAGCAGAAACATCACCACAAGCCAGATCAGGGCGACGGCAACGTAGAGCTGCCAGGGAAGAACGGCTTTGGCAGGGCTGACCTCAAGCCCCCACTCGATATGCGGGCGAAGTCTCGTTGTGGCGTAGAGCGCGAGGAGCGTTAGGAATGTGTCCCAAAGCAGGACGCTCCCAGTCAGCCGTGTCCGCAGACGTTCAAGCATAGTAGAACCTTGCGCTACACTCCAGGGTGTCCCCGCGCGCGGCGAATGTGGCCGCATTATCTCCATGGATGTGCTGGAATGATCGTCTGAAGCGGGCGTAGTGTACCACTGCTTTCCTGATACAGCAAATCTAGATCTTCACCCGCTTGTCAGAGTAATGAATGGTAGATCGTCTTCCATATGGTGATCAGTGCGTTATGCACAATGCCGTGCCGGATATCTGTGGCGCATGATTGTGATGCAGGCATGGCAGCCCCTCGCGGGCGCGGGCGAAACGCACCAGCGTGGGAAGGGGCAGAAAATCTAACGTGTCGTACGCGTATTGCACAAGTGACGAGGGAGCGGCCGGTTGAGCGTCTGGTAAAACAACACCTCATAGGCGTCGGTCACCGTCTCCCAGGTATAGACCGTACTGGCGCGTGTCGTCGCCCGTTGGCGATAGGCGGCGATCGTTGCCGGGTCGCTCAGCAGGCGGGCGAGGAGCGGGCGCAGGCTGGCCGCGCCCTGGCGGCCGGCGTAGCTAAAGCCGGCATCGCCAATTGTCTCCAAGTTCTCGGGGGTATCGTTAGCGATCACACAGGCCCCGTGGGCCATGGCCTCGATCAGCGCTGGGTGGGTGCCACCCACCCCAGAGGTCTCCACAAAGATGCTGGCGTTCGAGCCAAGCTCGTGGTACCCATTGCCGAAGACATAGCCGGTCAGCACCACACGTGGGTCGCGCGCGGCAATATCGCGCAGGCGCGCCTTATATTCCTCAGCATAGGGCGCATCGCCGACGATGACGCACTTCATATCGGTGTCGAGGCCCTGGAAAGCCTCGACGAGGTGGTGCGCGCAATTCTCGGGCACCATCCGCCCCACAAAGAGGATGTACTTCCCTGGCTCAAGCCCGAACTGGGCCAGCGTCTCGCCGGGGGGGAGCCGCTCCACATCAGAGCCGTAGGGGATGTAGGGCGGCTCGCTGCCGAAGCGGTCGCGGTAGAAGCCCTGCACCACGGTCGAGTCGGTCAGGTAGACATTTGGCATCCAGGTGGCCAGCCACTCGGCGATCTGAATGTAGGCCTTGGCGAAGGCCGGCCACTTCTCGCGCTTCCAGTCGAGCCCATCGACATTTAGGATCGTCTTTGTACCGACAAGGCGTGGGATCCAGGTGACCGGGCTGTTGCCGGCGATGAAGTAGAGCGCGATATCGTAGCGCTGCGGCAGAGCATACGCCGAGGAGATGAAGGAGTGGGCCAGGGTGTCGAAGTACTTGTTCGTGATCGTCGGCAGCTTGATCAGGCGCATGCCCTTGTAGGTCGGCTCGGCGTAGGTGATGTGATGGCTGCGGCAGTACACATCTACCGTGTGACCACGCTCAACAAGGCGCTGCCCCAGCTGCTCAACACAGGTCTCGAAGCCGCTGTAGCTGGCCGGGATCCCGCGCGTGCCCATCAGTGCGATTTTCACGAATCCTGCTCCTGGGTCGTATCTTCAGTCGGCCGCCGGCTGCGGATCACCCGCGCCGGCACGCCGGCCACCACGCTATCGTCCGCTATATCGCGGGTCACCACGCTGCCCGCGGCGATCACACAGCCCCGGCCGACCCGCACGCCGTCGAGGATGATCGCGCCTGTGCCGACCCAGCAGTCATCGCCGATCGTCACGCCGGCCCGGCTCTCGCCCTGGAGCCGGATCGGCCTGGTCACGTCATCATAGCGATGGTTCTCGGAGTGGATGCTCACCCGAGGCCCCATGATCACATGCTGCCCGATCCGGATGCCGCCCTGCCCCCCCAGGAAGGAGAAGGAGCCGACGGCGGAGTTGTCGCCGATGGACACGCCGGTGCCAAGGTTCTGGATCACGCCGGTACACTGGATGATGCTGCCTCGGGCGACCGTGACGTTGTTGCCCAGGCGCACCCCCTCGCGCGAGAGGGCGTCGATCAGCACCTGCTCCTCGATGATGCAGCTGCGCCCGATGCTGATCAGCTGCGGGTGGCGCAGGCGCACACGCGGCCCCAGGAAGAGCGGGCCGCCCCCGCCGATCCATGGCCGGCGCAGGGCGCCGCGGGCCAGGGCCGCCAGGCGGTATGACAGCACCTGGAGGAAGCTGCGCCCGCTCAGCGCAGGGTCGATCCGGTAGCCCCGGTCGCCCTTCAGCGTCTGGATGGTGCGCTCGGCCAGGCTGTGCAGGTAGTCGGGCATATACCTCTTTGCTACTGACGCCTACAATAATAGATCTCTCCGCTTTCCGGTGAGAGGCCAGCGCGAACGATCTCTTCGGGAGAACTCAGGTTCGCAGGCGTGATGACATCGACGATAAAGCCGACCTCACGCAGGCGATCAACATAATCCGGGCCATACCGGCGCACATGATCATCCTGCCCAAACAGGCGCAGCCGCTCGGCAGGGTCAGTAATAGTGGGGTCTTCGATCGTTTGCCCGACAGTAATTGGCACAAGAAGGATCGCCCATCCCTCGCGCTTTAGGATACGATACAGCTCACGCATCGCTTTGCGATCATCGGGGACATGCTCTAACACATGGCTACAGTAGATAATATCAATGCTCTGATCGGACTGGGGCAGCCTGGTAATATCGAGCCGCACATCGACATGGGGGTCAAAGAGGTCGGCCGTAATATACCCTGGGCCGATAGCTGCGCGCATCTGCGACTCCAGACAGGACTCCGGCGCAAAGTGGAGCATGGTGCGAGATCGACCATTGAAGAAATCGGTAGATCGTCGCAGAAACAGCCACAAGAGCCGATGTCGCTCGACCGAGCCGCAGTAGACGCACATGGCATTTTTGCGCCGGGGCACGCCAACTGACCGAAATCCCCGGGACTGGCGCTCGCAGACCGGGCAGAGGTGGCTCCTGCCTCGATAGAGCACCTTATAGGCATTATCACGAATCCCCCGGAGCAATACGTAGAGCCTCGTCGGCAACACGGCTTTCATATGCTGACCTCGGTATGTAGTTTCAACCTTCAGATTGCACGACCCTGTGGAAGCTGGCGTATGGCCGCAGCCATGATAGTGTCGGCCTTGTAGGCCCAGGTGCTCTGCTCGGGCACCGGCCAGCGCACGATCTGCTCGCCGGCCCGCAGGCGGGACACAAACTCACCGACGGCGGCGGTGAACTCGGCCGGATTCTTTGCCACACGGACCTGGGGGTAGGCGGCGAAGTCCTGGGCCTTACCGATCTGGGTGCTCACCACGAGCTTACCCATCGCCAGGTACTCATAGAGCTTGATCGGATCGACGCCGTGCTGGCGGGCCGTATGGTATGGGATCAGGCAGATATCGAAGGCGGACAGGTAGCCAGGCAGCTGATCATAGGGCTTGTCGCCCAGGTAGTGGGCGTTCGGCTCGCTCCAGACGCGCGCCATCCAGGCTGGGTTCAGCTGCTGGCCGATGAACACCATGTGGACATCGGGCAGCGCGCGCAGTGTGGCGACGAGCGCCTCGACGTCGATCATCTCCTGCATCTTCCCGGCGTAGCCGATGATCGGCCCGGGGATGCCGGCCATATCCGCAGGGCGGGGGCGCGGGATCGTGGGGTCAAATACCTCTAGGTCAACGCCATTTGGGATGCAGAGCGCGTCGGGGCGGCGCTCGGCAAACCAGCCGGCCGTCTCCGGCGAGTTGGCGTAGAGCAGGTCGGCGTGCTGCATCCAGTAGTCATACTCCTCGGCTAGGCCGGGCACATCTCTGTAGAGAGCGTGCTTGAGCAGGTTGTCCTGGGCATCGGCGATCAGGATGGGCGGCCGCAGCGCGCGGGCGAGGGGCGTGAAGAGCGGCGCGGAGAGGAACATCGCATAGTCGTCGCTCAGGCCCATGTCGCGCATCGCGGCGCGCACGGCGGCGGCCACATGTGGCCTCGCGAAGATATAGCGCGTCCAGGCGCGGCGCATGGCGAGCGGGCGCAGCACCTCCGGCACGACGATGTCGAGCGTGTAGGTTTTCGGGCCGACCTGCGAGAGGTAGGCGCCGCCGCGCCGGCGCAGCAGGCGTCCGCGGCGCACGCGCCAGCCGTGCCGGTAGATCGCGATCTCAGAGAGCGAGATCGGTCGGTTGACCACCAGCATCCGCCCGACATTGGGGTGCCGACCGATCTGCTGCATCAGATGCGCGTCGCGCGTGCGGAAGCCCTCGCGCTCACACTTCCGCCAGTCGTGGAAGGGGACGAAGAGAAGGTCAAGCGGGGTGCTCATGGTGTTGGCCCAGGGATGATCATAGAGGGAGGGAGGCTCGCCGGGGCGGCTGCCAGCTGCGTGGCCTGGCCCCATGGTCGGGTCATCAGGCCCAGCAGGAGCCAGAAGTAGTAGTTCGCCGGGTAGGCGTCGAGCACTGGAGTCACTAGGCCGCTCACCAGGAAGGCGCATGCGACAGCGATCGCCCACTGGGTTGTCTGCAAGCGGCCCGGCGACGTGCGAGCATAGTATCTCAGGCTAGAGAGCCCGCGCCGCAAGCAGAGCCCGATGATGGCAAGGAATATGAGCAGCCCGAAGGCCCCGAGCTCGATCTGTACCTTTAGGAAAAGGTTGTGGCTGGCGACGAAAAACGAGGTGGCCCCCTCATAATAGACTGACAACCCCTCGCCAGCGCTGCTGGTGCCATAGCCGATCAGGGGATGTTGCACCAGGGCTGGCAGCAGCTCGTCCCGCCAGATCTGCAGCCGGTAGATAAAGGTTGGCGCATTCAAGGGGTCGAGGACAGCGCCCAGGGCATCGGTGAGCACGGGGATGCGACCGCTCAGGGCGACCGCCAGCAGCGCCACGACAGCGACCGACGCGATCGCGGTGCCGACCATCAGCCGGCGCAGCTTCTGGCGCAGGTTCGGCGAGAGGGCGATCTGGAACAAAATGATGACGCCGACCCCGACGGCCATACCGACCCAGTTGCCCTTGGTGCGGGTCAGGAATAGGGTGATCATCTGCACGCCCAGGGCCATGCCGAGCGCCCAGAAGCGGATCGACCAGAGGCGGGTGGTGAGCATCATCCGAAATGTGATCAGCCCGGCGACAACCAGATACAGGCCCAGGTGAAATGGGCCGGGGAGCGTCGCAAAAGGGCGCAGCCGACCGCCCATCAGGTAGGTCACCTCGCTGGCGGTCGATAGATCGATCAGCCGATAGTCCAGGCTTGACGGCATCAGAAACTGCTTGATCCCATAGGCGGCGATCGGCACCGAGAGGATGATCAGCAGCCACTCAAAGCGCCGGGCCATCGTGTCGGTAAAGGTATAGCGGCCCGCATAGAGCGCGATGCTCATATAGGCGAACTTGCGAAACCCCTCGACCCCGGCCTGGAGTGAGGGCACATTCGGGTTGAACATCTGAAAAAATGCCAGCCCCAGGAAAAGCACGTGAAGCAGATCAACCCAGCCGACGCGCTGCCGCCCGCGTGTGATCTGGCCCGCCATATAGATCGCGAGCGCCGCCAGAATGCCGAGGTCGAAGGTGAGCGGTGCAAACCGGCTCCCGCTGATCGCCTTGAAGATCCCGGTCAGCGGCACCAGGATGAGCATGAGTAGCAGGGCGTTGGCCCGAAACTGCCGCAGAAACACCAGGCTGGCGAGGGGGGCGCCGAGCAGAAGCACGGCGGACAGGAGGATGTAGCGCTCGGGGAGCAGCTGCACCGCTACCACCGCCCCAACGCATGCCAGGATCGCGCCACCGATCAGGAGGCGCTCGTGTGGTAGCAGGTTCGGGGATGTCTCTTGTGGTACTGTCCGCATACGTCTTACGTCCCAGCGCAGGGCGATTATGCCAAATGACGCCTTGCACTATCCCAAATGGTAAAGCTGCGACGAACCTTGTCTTACGTGATGAGGCTATGATAGCGCGCGCCGAGGGCCGCACCCTGCTTCTGCGCATCAAAGTTCGTCTCGATATGCTGCCGCCCGGCCCAGCCCATCGCCTCCCAGCGCTCGGGGTGATCTGCCATCCATGCGAGGTGATCCGCGAGCGCTGGAGCGTCGCGCTCCTCGGCCAGCAGGCCATTGGCCCCGTGGATAACAACCCCTGGGATGTCGCAGTGGCGGGTGCTGATGATCGGCATGCCCGAGGCGGCCATATCGATCAGGCTCACCGGCGCGCCGCCCTCGCTATCGCCGTCGCCCGCAGTGACGCTCGGCGAGAGAAAGATGTGGTGCGCGTAGGCCTGGGCGAGTAGCTCGGCGTAGGGCCGGTAGCCGAGCATACGGGTCGCCGGCTCTAGATTATACCGTCGAATGACATCCAGGATGGCACGCTTCTCGGCCTGCTCCCTGGGCGTGCCCGAGGAGTCGCCGATCACCGTGACCTCAACCGGGACGCCGCGCGCGGCCAGCATGCCGATCGCCTCCAGGGCGTAGGGGATGCCCTTCTTCTCGCGGAAGCTGCCGGCGATCAGCACGCGCAGCGGCTCTCCTGCCTGGCGCCGACGCGGCGCAAAGGCGATCTCGCCAACCTCAACGCCGAGGCGCTGGACGCGCACCTTCTCGGGCGGGCAGCCGAGATCAGCCAGCCGTGCGGCCATAAACTCGCCCTCGCAGAGGAACAGGTCGGCCCGGCGGAAGAGCTCGCGGTAGCGGCGACGCCAGTAGGGCCGCGAGCGCGGCAGCATGCTGATATCGTAGCCATAAAAGGTGACGACGTGGGGCAGGCGGTAGCGGCGCGCCAGGGGCAGATCGAACCACGCCCGGTCGCCAAAGTGCGAATGGAGCAGAGCAGGGCGCTCGGTATCAAGCAGTGTTCGATAGTTCGCCGGCACAAAGCGTACCCCGAGGCGGCGCTGGAGCGACACCAGGCGCGGCGGCATCGGGCGGCGCGGCGTATAGAGTCGCTCCATCGGGAACTGCTCGGGGTGATCGAGTCTATCAACAAGCACCAGCGGCGAGGTGTCTGGCGTGTTTCGGATCTGCGTGTAGACCCAGATCATCGTTGTCGACAGCCAGATCGGGAGCGAGTGGACAATGCGTGGTGACGCTGATGGCAGGCGGCTCATCGCTCCACCCCACCTAATACTTCTGCTGGTGGCGAGCGATCCATAACGGTATTCCTGTGATCTCTAAAATGTTGCGCAGCTGTTCCCGGTTGATCAGGAAGTTCACCAATAGATAGACCAATGCGCCAGTCGGCACGGTGATCAGCAAGACCCACAGGCTGTTGGCATGGGATAGGAGCGTGACCCTCAACCCGATGATGGCGATGAGCATCAGGGCACCACTTACAAAGGGTTGCCACAGTGCTGGGATCAGGTGGCTTATCGGAAGACCGATAAGTTTAAAGGGTATGGCAAAGTTCGGGTAGGCCAGAATGATGGTGATGATCGCATATGCCGAGGCAACCCCAACAATCCCCCACCGCAAGCCTATAACAATAGAGAGAATGGCAAGCGATGTAGATACGACCCCCCAGCGGAACAGCCATTCGGTACGGCCCATAGATTGGTAGATCGTGCCGACGGTCGTTATAATAGACTGGATCATCCCAACCGGCGCGAGAATGATCAGCACGTCAGCCACCGGCATCCATTGGTCTCCAAGAACAAACACGACGAAAGAGTCGGCGACACCCATTAGGCCAAACATTAAAGGGCATGTGATCAGTGCGATCAAGCCAACCGCTTTGAGATAGACCCGGCGAAACCTCGCCGGGTCATCTTGCATCAGGGCAAATGACGGAAACATAACACGCCCGATGACTTGGGAGATATTCTGTAGGGGGTAGAGCATGATACGGTAGGCGAGCGTGTAGTACCCGAGCGGCTGAGACCCGAGATAGCGCCCGACGAGAAGGTTGTCGACATTGCGCGAAAAATAGTTCAGGATATTAAAGCCTGCCAGATTCAAACTGTAGCGAAGGGCAGATGTCGCCTCAGACCATTGGAAGGAAACCATCGGTCGCCAGGTCGAAAATACCCAGAGCAGAACAGCGGTTACCGTCGTGAGTGCCAGGGTCTGATAGACTAAACTCCATGCCCCTGCGCCCCCCAGGGCTGAACCAATGCCGATGGCGGCCCCCGCGAGCGAAGCTGCGATCTCTACTTTGGCCAGGGTGCGAAACGCAAGCTGGCGCTCAAGCAGTGCTTTTTGGACGATCGCTGTCTCAGATATCAGAAAGGTTATAGCGAAAAAGCGGAGCATTGGCAGGACGCGCGGCTCCTGGTAGAACATAACGATCAGCGGCGCAGCCATATAAAGGGCACACCCTGCAAAAAACCCGAAAAGAAGGTTCATCCAAAAGATGCCACTTAAGAAATCTTCCGATATCTTCTGTCTCTGGATGATGGCGGCAGCAGTGCCAAGATCCGTGAAGAGCATGACAAAGCCTGTGACGACGGTCGCCATGCCTACCAGGCCAAAATCTGACGGCAGAAGGAGGCGCGCAAGGATGATCATGGTAAGGAGCTGTAGTATCTGTCGCCCAACCTGTGAGACGGCAGACCACTTGACCCCTGAGATAGCTGCTCGTTTGATCTCCATAGCGTTATGTGGTTGGCTCGGCACGCCTATGCGCTCGCCGAATCGCCTGTTGCATCCATAATATTGATGTCAGATGCCGCCCGACCGATGATAGCTGTGGCGTAGGATCTTACTCAGGGTCGCGGTATCTGTTTTTGACACGCCTTGCCGGGGTGCCGCTGAGTAAGGAGTTCTCCTTGAAAGAGGAGGTCACAACACTACTCATCGTAACAAAGGAGTCTTTGCCGATAGACACGCCCGGAAGAACGACCACATTGAGCGCCACTCCTACATTGGCACCAAGAAAGATCGCCCCCTCGATCATATACTGTTTTGAATGATCGATGAGCGGGTTAAATTGTACTGAGCGGTCTGACGGGTCATCGTCGGAGCGAAAATGATGGGAGAAGGAGTAGGCCTTAAAGCCGGATGAGAGGCCGCAATCATCTGAGATGTAGACGCCCCCGATACCAGAGATGATCGACTGCGGTGCAATATGCACTCGCTTGCCAATATAAACCTGGCCCTTCTCAAGAGGAAAGTCTGCGTTTGGGAGCAAGCGCCTTTGCCTTTTGCTCCTATCGGGGCCACCCATAATGATGACGCCTCTATCTATCCATGCGTTGTCATCAATTGAGATAGACTGGGGATTCTGAAAATAGACCCCCTCTTCGATCCTGACGCCTTTGCCCAGGAATTTGAGCTGCGGCTTCCACACCCAGTACCGTAATATAGGGCCAATCGGCCCCGGGAAATGGTTGACCAGCATATGGAGTATATTGGCAGGCAGGGCTGCCAGTATCCGCACCCCTTTGTAGAGGCGTCTTAATCGCTGCTGAAGTGAGCGCATCGTGTGCTCCTGGTATCTTGTGCAACGCGGGTGCCCCAGGGATTCCCGGAGCGGCTCTATGCTAGGCAAGGCAGGTTAATGCAGCGCGCCACGGCCTCGTCGGCCTGCGGGCAGCCGGCCACGACGCCGGGCGCGGGGTGGCGGTGGGAGACGAACCAGACCCCGGGCTTGACGCCGAGGCTGCGCATGGCCCAGCGCAGATCCTGCTTCTGCTCGGGGCGAACCAGCACCGGGTAGCGCAGGTACACGGGCCGAGATCCCGGCAGGACAAGGGGCTTTGCCAGGCCCTGCGCATCGCACCAGGCATCCCAGCGCGCCGCCGTCGCGCGCCGCCGGCTGTTGTATGCGTCTACCTTGGCCAGCTGGCTCATCCCGAGGGCGGCGATCGGAGCCGCCATCCGCCGGCCATAGTACGGCGGGCGACGCCCATCTATCTCCCCGTCTGTCGTTGAGATCAGCTCCGTATGCCCGTACCGCAGGTACCACAGATCGCCAAGCCACCAGCGTGACGGGTGCTTAAAGCGGTAGTAGTTCAGCGCCACCTGGTGCAACTGTCGGTCGATCCATGTGTCATCGGGCAGGGGCGCGGCGTCTCGGATATCCGCCAGACGCGCCGCGAGATCGGCGCGGTTGGTCGTGGCGATACCGCCCTGGATCGTGGTGAGCACTTTTGACTGTTCGAGAGAGTAGAAGGCGATATCGCCATAGTTGCCGACGTTCACCCCGCGATACGCCGCGCCCGTGGCGTGCGCGCAGTCCTCAATCACCGGCAGGCCATGCCGCCGGGCGACATCGAGAATAGCCTCATAATCGCGGCAGACCAGGCCGAACAGGTGCTGGAGCAGGATCGCCTTTGTGCGCGGGGTGATGCGCCGTTCGAGCGATGTGACATCCAGCCCGTAGGTCTCGTGCTCGATATCTGCGTAGATGGGCGTGAGGCCGGCGTAGCTCAGGGCATTGGGCACGACCACACAGGTGTAGCCGGGGATGGCGACCTCATCACCAGGCCGGAGATCCAGCGCGGTCAGGCAGGCGCTCAGCGCCTCGCGTCCACTCATAAAGGCATACGCGGCGGCCGAGCCGTTCCACTGCGCGAAGGCTGCCTCGAAGCGCGCGACTGGCTCGCAGGCGTCCCAATCGGTGCGATGGCGCAGCCAGCGCCTGGCGACCGCCAGATCATCGGCGTCGAGGGTCATTGATGTGAGGGATGGAGCCTGGAGGGGCAGCCGATTCGCCAGATACCAGAGGTTGCGCACCTGACCTCGACCGACTGCACGTATCACGCGGGCAATGCTCATCACCCGATCACATCCCGCACGCTGGCGATCACAAACGCCACATCGTCATCGCTGAGCTTGGGCGAGAGCGGCAGGCTGACCGTCTGGCGACCGATCCGCATGGCGTGGGGGTAGTCCTCAGGCTGCCAGCCGTAGGCCTGCTGGTAGTAGGGGTGCTCGGGGACGCTCATGTAGTGGACGCCGACGCCGACCCGGTGGGCCGTCATCGCGTTGAGGAAGGCGTCGCGGCTGATCCCGGCGCGGTCCTCATCGACCAGCACCGTGTAGAGGTGGTAGGCGTGGCGCGTGTTGGCCTCGGGGGGGGGCGGCAGGGTCAGCGGCAGGTCGGCGAAGGCATCGTTATAGCGCCGCCAGATCTCGCCGCGGCGCAGCCAGCTCTGCTCAACTCGATCAAGCTGGTGGATGCCGATGGCGGCCTGGAGATCCATCATGTTGTACTTGAAGCCGCACTCGACCACCTGGTAGTGCTTGTAGCCCTCGTCGCTGAAGCGCTTCCAGGCATCCCGCGACATCCCGTGCAGGGCGAGCATCTTGATCCGGGCGATATCCTCCTCGCGGCGGGCGATCACCATGCCGCCCTCGCCGGTGGAGACATTCTTGGTGGCGTAGAAGCTGAAGCAGCTAAAGTCGCCGAAGGTGCCGGCCTGCTCGCCGTGGTACTGAGTCTCGATCGCGTGGGCGCAGTCCTCGATGATCCGCAGGTCGTGGCGCTCGGCGATCTCGCGCAGGGCGTCCATGTCGCAGGGCCGGCCGGCGAAGTGGACGGGCAGGATCGCCCGGGTGCGCGGGGTGATCGCCGCCTCCACCCGGGCCGGGTCAATATTCATCGTCTCGGGGTCGACATCAGCCATCACTGGGCGCAGGTCGGCGTGGATGATCGCGTTGACCGAGGCACAGAAGGTGAGCGGGGTGGTGATCACCTCATCGCCAGGGCTAAACCCAGCGGCAAGCATGCTGAGGTGGAGGGCCGCCGTGCAGGAGTTCACCGCGGCCACATGCTCCACGCCCTTATAGGCGGCGAAGTCGCGCTCGAAGCGGGCCACCTTAGGGCCGGTGCCAAGCCAGCCGCTCTTCATACTTGCGACGACCTCGGCGATCTCCGCGTCTTCGATCTGCGGGGCACCAAAGATCAAGAATGGCCGTTCGCCGCTCATATCGTTCTCCAGGCTAGTGCTTTATGGGGTTCAGTGTTATCGACTGCACAAATACGTCGCCGACATCGGCGAGGTAGCGTAGGCGCAACAGGTGAGTGCCCGGCTGAAGGCTCACAGACATCTCGTAGTTCTGCCAGGCGGTGCCGAGGGTGATCGTCTCGATATCTGCCGAGTCGATCTGCACCGCGAGCTGTCCGCCGGGCGCGGGGAGGTGGTGGGCGCGCACGACGAGGCTGTACTCGCCCGCCTGATCGACCTGGAGGAAGGTTCCCGCCTGCCCTGCCCACCAGAAGACGCCCTGCTTCAGGTTCCCGCTTGGAAAGGCGTTGAGTGGCTTGCCGTAGATTGGGTTGCCCTCTGGCTGCTCCGGCATCCAGATCAACTCGCCGCCATCGAGCGTGAGGCCGACATCAACGGGATGCGTCAGCGCCTCCATATGGCTCAGCAGTTCTGCTGGCAGGGAGGCTTTGGCTAGCGCCGCCGCTATTGTCACCTCGACCTGAAGGCTCAGATCATTGGCGGACAGCCCAGCTCGCAGTGCGCGCTGATACCATGCCATCGCCTCATCATACGAGCCAACGGCGGCGTAGGATCGACCGAGTTGCAAGAGGCGATCAGCCCTTAGCCCCTGCGATGTCCAGATCGCATCCGCAGCATCTGTATCGCCTACGACCTCATAGGCTTCGGCAAGAGCTTGCTGGGTTACTAAGTCTTGCGGCTGGAGACGGAAGGCCTCCTGAAGTACAGACAGAGCCTCTTTATTGTGGCCTGCTGTCAGGTAGGCATCGGCGAGGCGTCTGAGGATCGTTAGGTCATCGGGATGATATCGGCGTGATTGCTCAAATATAACGATTGCGTGATCAGCCTGCGCGGAGTAGCCCGATGATGCAGCTTGGATCGATGCCTCAGCCTCGCTGATCCGCAGCTGCCCGACACTCACAAAATACGTCAGAGCAAATGCGAGGACAAGGAATGTCCCAAGACTTACCTGTGTCGATATCCGAGACCAGTGAGGCGTTTCAATAGTTGTCCTGGAATCTACAACAGTTTTTTTGGTAGCGTGCAGTATATCCATAGACCCACAGCGGCATTTCGGATACAGGACATGGCCCGACAATACCATAAATTTTTCTAGCTGCGTGCAAACCCATTATAACACACCGATCAGGCCGTACGATGGGTGGTACGATCCTTCCCCAGTAAGGGGTTTAGGGGCGGACAGAACGTTCGGGCGGCGAGACAATTCATGGTGTGGCGTATGTTCGCGCACCCCCAAGCCCGCCCGGCAGATCGGCGAAGGCACCACAGCCATCCTCCGTGAAAAACCGCAACCACCCTGTAGGGGAGATTGTTTGAGCGAAGGGCGCTCATGGAGCATTTGACGACAGCATCCTCAAGCCGCGGGCTCGCGGTGTGCGAAGCCGCACTCCAGCGGCTCGCCGTATGCTGGAGAACTGAGCCGGGGCACCCGCCGTTCCACCGCCGAGCGCGTGATGGAGGCTTTCGACAACCTGACGCTGACCATGGTCACGCTGCCCACCCAGATCATCTGCCAGCTGCCCCCGCTGTCGAGCTTCCAGCAGCGGCTGCTGGCGCTGACTGGATGCCGCTGCTATATGTGTCTAGCTGCGCATTCGTCCAAACCATCTAGAGAAGTAAGCAAACGATAAGAATAAGATTTCTTAACCAGAATTTATATTGCCATCTCCGATTCTATATGCTACTCTAGGGGCGAAGGACTACAACCACCCCCAATAGTCATAGTCGTATAGCAATCCTACGCCAGTTATGAAACCTGTCAGGTGCGGCCAGCAGTGAAATGTCGCATCCTGATGCATCAGGGGCCGCTCCTGACAGGTTTACGACCCCGATAGGATTGCTATAGCCATGTTTACTTTATTAGGCACAAAGCGGAAAGGATATCAATCCATATCTAAAAATGTAGGAAGATTCATATTTAGTGTGTTGCGTATTACCAGTGGTGGAGTAAAGCAGCATACGTATGGATCTGTGGCTTGACATGTTGGATAGATCAAAAGTTCGGCGATCTTAGGGGGGAAATCATGAAGACCCACGGTAGGATTCTGGTTCTCATCGGCATGTTCGTTGGCCTCATGGCGCTTTTCGTCGTAAGCATGCCCACTGCGTTCATGCGGACAGCATCACCGCAGGACAGTAGCACCGTACATCTGCCCATGGTGATGAATGGCTCGGCGTTTAATACAGCCGCTGCCAACAAGACCATGACGCACGATATGACCGTCGGAGAGATGGGCGGTGATGCTTTCTGGACTCAGGCGCGGCGTGATGCGGCTATCTCGATGGACACCCTAGAGGTGAGCGACCAGAAGATGTCCGATGTCGAGGCGGCGCTGGCGGCAGAGGCCACCAATGCAGGCTCGCTCATCATGGAGTCCGGCGCAACTGGCGATGAGAATCTGACCGCGCTCGCCCATCAGATGTATGCTGATCAGTGGACTGCTAGCCCGGCACCCGCCGAAGGTCAGGCGACGCTCGAGGGTTATAACTATCCGCCACCCTATTCGCGCTACCTGGTCAATGGGTATGCTGAGTCCTGGACCCAGTACCCGTATCGCACGATTGGCCGAATCTTCTTTACCATCCCGAACACCGCTGGCACCTATGCCTGCACGGCTTCAGTGCAGGGAGGGCGCTCGCTGTGGACTGCCGGGCATTGTGTGTATACTGCCGGCAAGGGCTGGCATACCAACGTGACCTTCTACCCGGCCTACCGCTATGGCTATACGCCCTATGGCTCATTCAGTGCATTCTCCCTGTCCTCGCTAGTCGGGTGGACGACATACGGCAATCCTGCCTATGATATTGGTGTCGTCTCGGTGTCGGACAAGAGCGGCTACAAAGTGAGCCAGTGGCTGGGTTGGCTGGGCTCGATGTGGAACAGCACCTCGACACGGCACTTCCACACGTTTGGCTACCCAGGCAATATCTATAGCGGCGAGTTTCTGATCGCCTGTACAGCCTCGACTTCTCGGCTCGACACGAGCTTTAGCCCTGCCACAGTGGGCATCGGCTGTGATATGGGCGGCGGAAGCAGCGGTGGCCCCTGGATCATCGGCTTCCAGCCCTATGCTAGTGGGTCAATGAACTACGTGAACGGCGTGACTAGCTACGGATACACCAGCCGGCCAAAGGAGCTATTCTCGCCCTACTTTGGCGCGGGTGCCTACGAGCTATACAACCTGGGCCTCTCGAAGTAGCCACAGGCGCAATAGCGGATAGGGTAGATCAGAGATGCGCCGGGGCCGTGAGCGTAAACGCTCACGGCCCCGGCGCATCTCTTTTAGCCCAGGCGCTCTACTGCGTGAAGCTGAGACGATCCAGCATCTGGCTGCCAATATCGTCGTAGGGCACAAGTTGGTAGATGCGGCCCTGGCTGGCAAGGTAGAAGGCGCATCGCGGGGCGATCATCTGCATAGAGCACGCCTGCACTCCGCTGGCATTGGCGAGGCTGAATAGCGCATACTCCGCACCCGGCGGCTCGTCGGGGCGGTATGTTGTGGCCCAGTCGGCAGGGGCGAGCTGGTCGGGGTTATCGAAGACACGGATGACCATCGTGGGCAGCATCAGCTCGGCTGACCCCTGGGATCGGGCAAATGTGATCTCGGCGCGCTGCGGCGCGGCGAGCCCCGCAGCGTCAGCCAGGGTTGGGCTGAGGATAGTCGGGTGTTCGATGCGAAAGCCCCACTGCTGGCTGCTGTAGCTCTGCCAGGTAAATTCGCTGGCTGTACCGAGCGGAGGCGGCGTGATGCTGTCCGGGAGAAGGGGTGTGCCAGAGTCGCTCACACCTCCCGGCGCTGCGCCTGGATAGGGATTCTCGATAGGCGGCATAGGTGTGTCACTATCTGAGCTGACGACCGTATCGTTGGGGGTGCTGCTCTGGTGCTGGCTACAGCCGAATAGCAGCGCGGCTCCAAGCAATCCGACCAATGCCAGAGCGATGCGAATCAGGTACATGTGTGCCTCCTTTGCCAGTATGGTCTCTGGAAGTTCATCAGCGGCATCCCGCGCCTATCAGGGGGCTGCGGCCGGATCACTGAGCAACTGCTCTGCCTGGGCGGCGGCGGGCGTATTGGGGAAGCGCTCGCGTACCTCGCTGAGCAGCGGGGTCGCGCGGTCGGTCGCGCCCGCATTAAGATACATCTGGGCTTCGATCAGAAGCATATCCGGGTTGTCCTGGATCGTAAATGCCATGTGGTAGGCGTTCGCCGCGCTCACCCACTGCTCCTGACAGCGGTAGGCGCTGCCAAGAAAGTTATTTGCCCAGTAGTTATCGTTGAGGCGTGGGCTACCCTCGAGCACTGACACCGCGTCATCGCAGCGCTTCTGCTGAAGGTACATGTACCCCAGCGTATTAATGGCATCCTGATCGCGTAGGTTGTAGCCGCGGGCCCGCTCCACATATCCTACTCCGGCAGCCTGCTCCCCAGTGTCAAACAAGACGCGACCTGCTTTTGTGAGCAGCATGCCCGCCTCGTTTCCTGTAAGCGGCTGTACCTTAGACTCGAACTGCCCGATGAGATCCCTGGCGCTCTGTGCCGCGATTTGGGGCTGGTCACGCGCGAGCGCGTAGAGCATATTCGACTGGGCTGCCAGGCTAAGCGGAAGATTGATCTGCTCGACCTCTTTCCACAACGAATCCACAGTCGCACTCCCCATATAGTACAGGTGGAATCGGCCCAGCGCTCCACTTACCTCGACCTTCTGCCACCCTTCCGGTGGCGAAACTGCGGCACTGGGCTCGGCGACAAGCCAGATGCGCTGCGGTGCCGGGCCTGTGGCGGCAAGCGAGCTCAGCGTGGCGCGCGGGACGATATACTGTTTCAGGCTCGGCTCGTAGTAGAGCAGGTATGTATTTAGCGGATCGGGGTCAAGGGCGAGGATCGTGTCGCTATGTGTGAGCGCGCCGCGCAGAAAGAGGGCGGTATCGCGCCAGTTTGCCTTGGGATACGCGTAGTATGCCTGTATCTGTGGGGTGAGCAGACCGCCAATGATGATAGCGATGATTGCCGCCGCACCGTTGGCTATGGCCGGGCGGCGCAGCAGCGCTGTGGCACCATAGACGATCCCTACGGCTACCAGCAAAATATAAAAGGGGACGGTGAAGAGGATTTGCCGCGGGGTGTAGAAGTAGGAGAAGGTGCTGTCGAGGGCGAGCGTTCCGGCGACCGCCACTGCCGGAATGAGGGTGAGGACAATTACCCAGGGCTGTCGGCGCGCGAGCCCGAGGCCGAGCCCCACAAGGGCGAGGGCAGGAAAGACTCCATACCCGATCAGGTGGTTGGGCCAGTACAGTCCGCTGAGCGGCGCGGCAAAGATATCTGTGGCACTAGGGAATGTGAAGGTGAAGGGCGAAGGCCGACCGCCTCCGCTGAGCATATACCAGGCCCCGATCGCACCAATGGCGCAGGCCACCGACGCGGCGAACGGGATCAAGAAGCGGAGATCTGGCCTGAGTCGAAACAGTGCCATCCGATCGGTGCGGGTGCCTCCGGCGATCAGTAGGGCGAAGATTCCAAGCACAAGGATCACGAACACCGTGTAATAGTGGGTCAGTGCCGAGAGTATCAGCACTGTCGCGAAACCCATCCAGCTCACCCATGTGCCACGTTCCAAGGCCCGGGCGAACATCAGGACGCTGATTATCGAGAGCAAGGTGAACAGGCTGTAGAAGCGAATCTCCTGCGAGTATTCGATGTGGGTGGGCGACACGGCGAGCAGAAAGGCCGCGCACAGCCCGATCACCGGCGACCCGAGCACCGAGCTGCCGATACGATAGATGAAGTAGATCGCCAGCACGCCCCAGATCATCGCTGGCATGCGCAGCCCGAAGTCAGTTTTGTCCAGCATCGCCATCAGGCTCGTTACCACGTAATCGAGCGGTGCTGCGGCGACGTGGGTCATCGCGCCTTTGATCGCGGCGATTGGCCCGATGCGGGCATACCAGACCTGTCCAATCTCATCTACCCAGAGGCTCTTCAGCCCAAGCTCATTGATGCGCAGCAGCGTCCCCAGCGCGATTATGGATATCAGCAGGATAGAGCGTATGTCGCGCGGGGATGTGTTCGGCTCGGGGGGGATTGTTGGCTGTTGCATAGTGATTTTCAGCACCACGGGCGCTCATTGCACGCAGGTGATGCCACTTAATAATCTGGCACCTTGCACGCTGGTCGGGGGACCGCCGTATTATAGTGATAGGTCGATGTTGGCGCAATCGCGCCGGGTCAACTGTCGGCCATCTCCACGATCTGCGGCTCAGACCCGACGCGCAGGCGTGCGCCGGCGGGCGCGCTCGCGCCGTCCAGCGTGTAGACTGTCCGCGCCCCGGCGGGGAGCGGGATCTCCACGTCGCTGCCATCGTTCGTCCAGCAGATCGTGTAGCTGCGGTCGCCCTTGCGGAAGCTGTGCCGCTCGACGCCGCCCGCGACCTCGCCGGAGACATATGTGGCGCCGCCGAGCAGCCTGGAGAGGAACGCGAGGGTCTGGAATGCCGGCCGCGGCTGCTGCGCGGCGTCGAGCAGGCCGCCCTCCTGCCAACCGGGGCCGTTGAGCGTGAACCAGACCGCCCCCTCCAGGCCGCCGGCCGCCGCGCGGGCGTAGAGCCGCGCCATGTAGTTGGCCTGATCCGCGTAGAACCCGCCCGGCCCGCAGGACGGGTCGCTGCGGTAGCAGAGCAGCCCGCCCTCGTTCATCAGCACGGGCTTGTCGACCGCGTAGCGCCGCATCACCTCACGCAGGAGCTGGAGCTTGCCGAGGGTGATGCCGCCGCGGCGCGCCCAGCCAGGGCTCTGGAGATCCCAGTCCATCCCCTTCGTGTCCCAGTAGGTGTAGGCGTGGTAGGCCACGACATCGAGGTAGTCGCCGCCGCCGGCCTGGAGGACGCCCTCGAAGAATCGGCCCGGCAGGCATGGCGCCGCCGCAGGCTCGCCAGGGTCGCAGAAGAGCAGCAGGCCGCCGAGGATCACCTGGGCCTGCGGGTCGGCCGCCTTGATCGCCGGGTAGGCCGCCTTGAGCATCGCGGCGTACCCCGCCCCGCCATAGTCTGCCCGGCCCGCGTCGCCCCAGCAGCCGAAGGGCGAGCCCCCCGCGACCAGGTTCGGGTCGATGTCCGGCTCGTTGCCGAGCTCCCAGCGGTGGACGTTATAGGGCGGCTGGCTGTAGCGGGCGACGACCTCGCCCATGAAGGCGGCGAAGTCGGGCAGGGCATCGGCCCGGATCGGGCCGCAGGCGCTCCCCGGCACCTGCCTGGCCCATGTGGGCGCACTGCGCACGATCACCGTCGGCGCGGCCCCGGCCGCGCTGATCGCGGACAGCTCGCCCTCGACGCTGGCGAGGTTCTCCCAGCGCCGCTCGCCCTTCGTCGGCTCGACCTCGGCCCAGAGGATGCCGTTGTAGCGCACCTGCGTCACGCCGAGCTCGCCGAGGCGGCCGGCGACCCCGGCGACGGCCCCGCGATTAATCTCGACGCCAAAGGACGTGGGTGCTGTTACAGTCCCAGTATCGGGGCCACGCAGCTCACTGCCCAGCCGCCCCAGGAGCACCCGAAACTCGGCGGGCTTGTCGGGGTGCCACTCGAAGCGGGCGCGCTCGAACCACTGGGTGATGACCGGCTCGCCATCGGCCGACGGCTCAAGCTGGGCGGCGGTCAGCGGCAGGCCGAAGAGGGCCAGTGATCGCTGGTAGGCGCTCAGCCCGCCGATCGTCAGCCCGTGGCGCTCCCAGTAGCTGCGGAACCCCAGCCCGTCGCCCTGGTCGCACACAGTATGTCGCGTCTCGGCGAACCAGAGGCAGCCATCTATGGGGCCGCCCTCCGCCGGCTCGGCGCTCGGGTCGCGACCAAGCTGGGCCAGCCGCTCGGCGCCCACGCGCCCGAGCTGCACCCGGTAGTCCGGCGGCGCGTCGGGGTGCGCCTCCAGCCGGTTGCGCTCGGTCCACTGCATAGCGATCTGCGCGGCCCCCGCCTCGGGCGCGCCCAGGGCGCGCGGGCCGAGCGGGTAGCCAAAGACGGGCAGACCGCCGTTGCCCTGCCAGTAGCTGGCGAACTGCGGCGCGATACACTGCTCAATCCCGGGCACGCCGGGGAAGCAGATCCCGCCCTGGGCGGCGGGCGCGGCCGCCGCCGGGGAGTAGCAGATCAGAAGGGCACACGTAAGGATGGCGAAGGCCCACGTATTTCGCATATGATGGCTCCAGGATGGGGAAGATCCTAGGTGCGGCGCGGGGGATGCGCGAGACTGACCTCAACACTCACCGCTCGCCGCTCACCGCCCTGCGCGCGCTTGCTCGTACCAGTCGATCGTCTTGCGCAGCCCATCCTCGAAGCGGGTGGTCGCCGCGAAGCCGAAGCGCTCGCGGGCTCGGCTGATGTCGAGCTTGCGGCGGGGCTGGCCATTGGGCTTGCTGGTGTCCCAGACAATGCTGCCGGTGAAGCCGGTCAGGCGGGCGATCAGCTCGGTCAGCTCCCTGATGCTGATCTCGTAGCTGCTGCCCAGGTTCACCGGCTCGCCGCCGTCGTAGCGCTCGGCGGCGAGGACGATGCCCTCGGCCGTGTCCTCGACGTAGACGAACTCGCGGGTGGGCGAGCCGTCGCCCCA
>NZ_JAIEWN010000053.1 GCF_019599295.1 Oscillochloris sp. ZM17-4
GCGCCGATCCTACTGGCGGGGCACCCGCTGGGAACCTAGGTCCATGCACCCTCACCCCAACCGCGCCGCCCCTGACACTGTCAGGGGCGGCGCGGTGTTATCTCCGATCGTCGGTTGAACAAAGGAGCCATCTCCTCTGCGTGCGGAGCAACTCTTATGACTCGTGTCCTCCTCGCCGATGATCACGCTGTGGTTCGCGCCGGTATTGCGAATGCGCTATCAGGCATCCCTGATCTGCTGGTTGTGGGCGAGGTTGGGGATGGCTTTACGCTGTTTGCTGCCCTCCAGAGCCTCCATCCCGACTGTCTGCTGATCGATGTTACGATGCCTCATTTTGAGCCGATTGCTGATATTGGTCGCGCTCATGAGATGTATCCTCAGATGAAGATCCTTGTTGTGAGCGCCTATGACGATGATATCTACGTCCAAGGGCTCCTGGCAGTTGGTGTGAATGGATACCACCTGAAGGATCAGCCGCTGAAAGATCTTCAGCTCGCCGTGCAGCGCGTGCTTGCTGGCGAGCGTTGGATCTGTAGCCCGCTCGTGGATAAGTTGGTGCGGCTGCGCGAGGCGTCCCCGCTGACTCTTACGGAGCGTCAGCGTGAGCTGCTGCTCTGTCTCCAGGAAGGCCTGGATAACCTCGGGATCGCCCGGCGTACTGGCCTGAGCGTGAAGACGGTGGAGAATCATTTGACGCGGCTCTATAGGCATCTTGGCGTGCAGAGTCGGCTTGAGGCGGTGAGCTATGTGCATCAACATGCTACTGCTATAGGCTTAGGTGGCTCTGCGTCTCCGCCTCTTGCGCGTGAGAGTGATCGCTATCCTCCACGCTTTGTGCTGATGATTGTCGATGATAATGTGCGCTACCGCACGCAGCTTCGTCGTATGATTGGTAAGGCCTACCCTGCTGCTCTGATCCTTGAGGTAGGCGGCACGCAGGAGGCGCTCCGTCTGGCGCAGGCAAACCCGCCGCAGCTTGCGCTCGTCGATGTGGTGCTTGGCGATGAGAGTGGGATCGATTGTGCTCGCATGCTGCATAGTGCGCTGCCGTCGGTGCGCGTTGTGCTCTTTAGCGCATACCCGGATAGAGAGTTTCATCGCCAGGGCATCGCTGCCGGCGCCGTGGCCTTCCTTGATAAGAAGGATGTTGATGCGGCCGCCTTGCGCGAGCTGATCGATGATGTGGTCGTGTGAGGGTTTGACAAGTTACGAGCCTGGAGATATACTCAGTTCTGATTATTCCACTAAGGGACATGAGTGTATGACCATGGATCGTCAACTGTTGCTGCTTGGCCTGCTGCGCGCCCAGGAGATGCACGGCTACCAGCTGAATGAGTTCATCGATGAGCAGATGAACTTTTGTGTTGACCTGAAGCGCTCAACGGCCTACTACCTGCTCGATAAGCTCTGCCGCGAGGGGCATGTGGCGGAGGAGATCGAGCGCGAGGGCAATCGCCCCGAGCGAAAAGTCTATCGGATCACGCCGACTGGCGAGGCGCGCTTTCAGGAGTTGCTCCGTCAGAATCTCGCGGCCTATGATCCACCCGTCTATGCCGAGGATATTGGTGTTATCTTTGAGCATCAGCTAGCAGCCGATGAGAGCCTACGCCTTCTCTCCGCGCGGCGCGATGCGATCTTGGCTCACCGTGCGCAGATGGAGGCGCTCCACGTGAGTCTGCCGCCCTCACATACAGCGGTGATCGAGCACCATCTGCTTCATCTCGACGCTGAGATCACATGGGTCGACCGGCTGATCGCTGCGCGCTCCGCCAACTCCTCTCACTCTACCGCTGATCCCACTCCCTCCTAGTCCGCCGATCACGGGTCGAGCTGCGCGCTCCCTAGAGATGATCGCAGGTTGCAGAATGATCTTCGGCAATACCGCAAAACTCGCCCTGTGCGGCGTCGCCCGGCGGCTGAAGCCGCCGGGCGACGGTCTGCGAAGGCCGCCTGCGCGGCCTCAGGCAGGCCGCGCAGGCGGCCTTCGTTGGACAAGAGCCCGCCCGTGTACGGGCCGGGCACGCGCAGCGTGACAGGGTGACGTTTGCGCTACTGCGATCTTCGCCTTTGGACTTCAGATGTCTCTCTCTGCGCTAGATGAATGAGGATAGTGATGAGTGATATGGCGATCGAGGCCCGTGGCCTCGTAAAGCGCTATGGCGATCTGGTGGCTGTCGATGGGGTCGACCTTCAGGTTGAGGCTGGCGCGATCTATGCGATGCTTGGCCCGAATGGCGCTGGTAAGACGACGACGATCGGGATGCTGACCACCCTGGTGCGGCCGACGTCCGGCATTGCGCGGGTTGCCGGCTTCGATGTGCTGGCTCAGGCTGAGCAGGTGCGTAGCCGGATTGGGGTGACGTTTCAGGATATCGTGCTCGATCAGGATCTGACCGGGCGGCAGGTGCTCGATATCCACGGGCGACTCTACCGGCAGGGCGGCGATCTGCGCCGCAAGCGGATCGTCGATCTGGTGGATCTTGTGCAGCTCGGCGATGCGATCGACCGTATTGTCAAGACCTACTCGGGCGGCATGAAGCGCCGACTTGAGCTGGCCCGCGGCCTGATGACCGACCCCGCCGTGCTCTTCCTCGATGAGCCGACCCAGGGGCTCGACCCGCAGAACCGTGAGGGTATCTGGAGCTATATCCGCGACCTGAACCGACAGAGCGGTCTGACGGTGCTGCTGACGACGCACTATATGGAGGAGGCTGAGGCGCTTGCTCATCAGGTGGGCATTGTTGATCGTGGTAAGCTTGTTGCCCAGGGCACGCCATCTGGCCTTGTCACTCAGCTTGGCGCCGATGTGATCCGCGTGCGCGGACACGGCGACCCCGCGCACTTTGTCGCGGAGATCAAGGGCATGTCCTTCGTCGAGCGGGTCGAGTCCGACAGTGATAGCGGCAATGTCTCGGTGTATGTTGATAGTGGCAGCCGGCGGCTGGTGGAGATCGTCGGAGCCAGCGGCGGCAATGGCTACCGCGTGGAGGATGTGACGATCGCCCGGCCGAGCCTCGCCGACGCCTTCCTCCATCACACGGGCCGGGCGCTGAGAGACTAGAAAGGGTATGGCGATGTATGCGACCTATGTGATCTGGTCGAAGCATATGACGAAGTTCTGGCGCAGCACTGAGGAGCTTGTTGGCCTGGCGCTCCAGTCGGTGCTGTGGGTCCTGCTGTTCGGGGTGGGCATGCGCGGGATGATCGGGGATGTGGGCGGGAGCGACTATATGTCCTACATTCTGCCTGGGATCATCGCCCTGAGCACCCTGGGCGGGGCTGTGGGCGGCGGGATGGTGCTGCTCGATGAGCGGCTGCGCGGCATCACCAAAGAGTATCTGGTCGCGCCCATCCCGCGGCTGAGCATCCTGCTGGGGAATGCCACCAGCACTGCCACGAAGGCGATGATCCAGGCGGCGATCATGCTGGTCGTCGGCGTGCTGATGGGCGCCCACCTGGCGGTGAACCCGCTGGGCTGGCTCGCGGCCCTGCTGCTTCTGGCGCTCTTTGCGATCGGCTTCAGCGGGCTGGCCCTGGCGGTCGCCGCCGTGTCGCGTTCGATCGCCGGCTACCACGGCATGATCTTCCTCTTCAACCTGCCGCTGCTCTTTGCCTCAAACGCCCTCTACCCGCTGTCGGTGCTCCCCGGCTGGATGCGGGTGATCGTGCTGCTCAACCCGACGACCTATCTGATCGACGCCGTACGCTCGCTGGCCTTTGGCGTGGCCCCTACGCTGCCCCTGCTGCTTAGCCTGGCCGTGGTACTCCTCTTCGCTGTTCTCGGCACCTGGATGGCGCTGAGCCTCTTCCAGCGCAGCATCCGCGGGTAGTGTCCAATTGCACCATGCCACCACCTCAATGGTGCATGGTGCATTGCTCAGCACCCCACAAGCTCCGTGGGGTTCACATTCACCTCCCCATCCCAGACCTGATAGTCGAGGTGCGGGCCGCTCGACGCGCCGCTGCTTCCGATCATGCCGATCACCTCGCCGGCGCGCACGTGCTGCCCGCTGATGACGGTGACGATGGCCAGGTGTGAGTAGCCGGTGCGCCAGGAGCTGGCCTCGTCGCTCACCCACACGTGGTTCCCCGCCGGGTAGCTGTCCAGATCGACTCGGATCGTGCCGTCGTGGGTTGCCACCACCGGCGTGTACCATGTGGCGCCCGGATCGGCGTAGCCATCGCTATCGCCGTCCACGGCGAGGTCGATGGCACCCCAGATGCTCGCCGGGGCGTGGCTACCGACGCCGTAGCCCTGGGTGATCACCACGCTGCCGGCTGTCGGCTGCACCGGGCACCCTGCTGGCCCTTCGGCGGTGAGCTGGAACTTCGGCGTCGGCGCGGCGGGCATCGGCGTTTGCAGTAGCGCCGGGGCGATCGGATCGGGGTGAGCTGCCGCACGGTGTGCCAGCGCCTCCAGGCTGGCTCGGTATGTGGCGATGGCCGCGCTCTTCGCAGAGCTGATGGCAAGATCCCCTACAGCGCCGACCACTGCTGGCTCTGGCACAGGGGTGGAGTGTGTCGCCCTGAGGGACGGCATAGGGACATTGATCTGCGGGAGATCTCCCCGCATCGCTGCTGTGGCGAGCGTCGCGGCCAGGGCGATGGCGAACAGGGCTGGCGCGCCGGCCATGTGTGCATCTGGCCTGGTCAGCGCTGTGCTGTGCGCTGGCTGCTGTGGCGGGGCGAGGTCGGTAGCCCGCACGCCGAGCACAAAGGCCAGCAGCTCCTGCTCGCGCCAGGAGAGCGCCCGTAGGCCATACTCGGCCTCAGCGATGGCGCGGGCCGGCATCCCGGTGAGATGTGCGAGGTCGAGGAATGTGAGGGCTCTGTTCGTGCGGAGGGTGCGCAGGGGTGTCATCGGGCCTCCCGAGATGCAGAACGGCGACATGCTTATAACGTAGCATGTCGCCGACTGCGGAGGCCCGCGCGCGGATGACAGGACGCCAACAGGAAGATTACTGGACTATTGCGTCCTCTTCGGCGATGGGGTTCGCCGTAACCTCGGCCAGCTTCCGGACCTGCTCGCGTCGCTCAAGGAGCTTAAATACGCCGAAGCCTACGGCTGCTCCCACCACGCCGCCCGGCCAGATCATCCACTCGGCGTGGATCTTGATGCTGGTGATGAAGAAGGCGGTGAAGATAAAAAGAAATACCAGCCCAGTGACCATATAGACTTCAAAGCTGGTGCTGGCGAGGTAGACCTCGTCGCGCGGGCTGAATCGGCGCTGCTGTGCCATGTTATGCTCCTTCTGCTAGGGGATACCCCTATGCTATCATAGGTGCCTCTGTTGCGCCAGAAGCACAACTGTTGCATTGCGCGTTAGAAGGCTGTGCGTGCTCAGATCAGCATCAGCTCGCGCTGGTAGCTGCTGAGGAAGCGGCAGCCCTCGGCGGTGACGACGACGTCCTCCTCCAGGGCGAGGTAGCCAGCCGGCGTGGGCACGCCGAGCTCCAGGGTGTAGATGTGGCCAACTTCGACCAGCTGATCGGGGGCGCTCCCGTAGCGCGCCCAGCGCGGTCCGAGCAGGGGGCCGCCGTCGTGGCATGCCCGGCCGAGCCCGTGCCCGAGGGCGTGGCGGTACTCGGGGTAGCCGGCGTCGACGATCACCTTTCGTGCGGCGGCGTCCACCTGCCAGCCGTAGACGCCGGGGCGTAGAGCCGCCGCCCCGGCGTCGATCGCCGCGATGACCGTCTCCCATGCGCGCTGGACCTCGGCGGGCGGCGCGCTCTCCCCGGGGCGGAGCACGTACCACATGCGCTGGATGTCGGAGCAGTACTCCTCCTTGATCACGCCCAGGTCCATATGGACCAGATGTCCAGGCTGGACGGTGATGTGCGGCTGCGGCGCGACGTGGCCGAGGGGTGAGTCTGGGCCGGTGTTGACCGTCGGGCAGTAGCCCCAATCCCATGAGCTGGGCAGGCCGCGCCGTCGAAACTCGGCGTGAACGAAGTCGGCAAGTTCGAGCTCGCTGACTCCGGGGCGGATCTGGGCGCTCACCAGGCCGACGATCTCCTCGGTCTCAGCGATGGCCGCACTGACGCGCGCCTGCTCGGCGGGGGTCTTGCGGGCGCGCAGGCGCGAGAGCAGCTCTCCGGCGGAGTCGAGTCGCCCGAGGTAGGGGGTGTCGGCCAGGATCTGATCGAGCATCTGTCGCATCCCGTAGGTCAGCCCGTCGGCGGTGTGGCTATCGAGGCTATAGTTCAGCCCGATCCGCTGCGGGTCGAGCTTCTGGAGGGCTGCCAGCAGGGGTGCGCTGATATCCTCGTCGTAGCCGATCACCTCGGGAAAGACGCCGCTGAGGCGCACATTCTCTACATCGTAGCGGCCGACGATGGCGGTGCGCGAGCCGTCCTTGCCGAAGATCAGGGCCGAGGTCCAGGTCAGGCTGCTACCAAGCACCAGATCGATGCCGGGGTCGGGGCGCTCGCCCGTCTCGCGGACAAAGGTGAGCCAGCAGTCGAGGTCAAGCTCGCCAAGCAGCGCGCCGGCCTGATCGGCCTTCTCCATGTAGAGGGTCATGTGCAGGCTCCTTCCTGAAAAATAGCCCGAATGTGCTGAGATGTGCCAGCGAGGGGCTGGCACATCTCGACGCGTCACGTGAAGATGCTGGGGCCACAGGCTTCAGGGCCGATCACACTCGGCTCAGCTGGAGCCCGACCGCCTGGTAGCTGTTTGTCATCAGGTCGGTGATCTGCTGGAGCAGCGATGGCTTACACTCAGCCATCGACACCAGCCGCTGGTGGAACGACGTCGCAGGCGCGTAGGCCGCATCGATCTTATCCCAGAGCGGCAGCGCCTCTCCCTCAAGCCACCTCCAGCGATCCTCGAACCGCGCGAGCGAGACCTGCCCGGAGAGGACCGGCAGGAGGCCAAAGTAGCCGCTGAACCACGAACCACCGGCTGAGTTCTGATCGGCCTTTTGGAAATCCAGTGCGCCACCGAGCGAGACGATCAGCTTGCCGAGCTGTGTCAGGCGATCCATAACGCCGGGCACAGTCACCTGCTGCTCGTGTCTGAGCAGCGTGATATTCCCGTCGCGGATCAGCGCTTTGCCGGCCTGGCGCTGGTCCGGGTCGGCAAGCTTCTTCACGCCCGCGTCAATCATGCGGAAGCCCTGGAGGAGATAGGGCTGCTCGCTCTCGGCCACATTCGCCTCGATCTCGTCTATGCCAGACTGCGCATAGGCGAGGTGAGCCCAGGCTACATCATCGAAGATCTGATCATTCCCCTGCTTGAGCAGATCGAGGTCGTTGAGCAGCAGCGGCCGGGTGGCGGCATCGTGGAGCGCGATAGGCACGGTGAAGGCTAGGCTCATTCCCAGCTGATACAGCTGTAGGCTGAGTGCAAGCATGTCATCACCGGCACTGTTCTTCGGCACGGCGGCGAGGGCCCGCGGGGCCATCAGCATCTCCGCCACCTGGAGCCCAACCCCCACCTGATAGGATGCGAACGCGGCCATGCCCGCCCATTTAAACACATCCGGCTGCTGGAGGTAGCACTGGGCGTAGTACGCCGTAATCGCACGATTCCGATCGGTGTAGCGATCCTTCGATGGCAGTCGCTGTTCAAGCATCTGCTGCCACTCACGTTTTGTCGGCATAGGAGCCTCCGTATACTCAATCCTCAGCACCCAGGGTGTCAAGCCAGGGCAGGAGGATGTCGCAGAACTCTTGGGGCGTCTCGTCGAAGGGGCAGTGTCCGCTGTTGGGGATGATCGCGATCGTCGCCTGTGGTAGCAGCGTGCGCTGGAAGTAGCCGGCCAGGGTGGGAGGAACGGACTGGTCGTGCTCACCCCAGATTAGAAGAGTCGGTACAGTCACCTCGCCCTTCTCGAAGTCGAGGGATAGCTCGGGGAATGCGCGGCTGACGGTCAGGTATGCCTCGCGTCCGCCCCAGCGGCGCAGCGGCGCGCTGAACTGCTCGATCAGCTCGCGGGTAACTCGATCTTTGCGGTAGTATGATGAGAGGAGCCCCTGGCGAGCCCCCAGCTCATTCGCGACGACGCTTGCGAGCAGCTCGCCAACCCCCGGCGAACTCATGAATCTGTAGAAAAAATTTTCCAGCTCTGAGGGCTGATTCTGCGGGTCGGTCAGGCCGGTGCTATCGACAAGCACGAGGCCACGCACAAGCTGCGGGTAGTCGTGGGCGACCTGCGCGGCGACCATGCCGCCCATAGAGTGGCCGACGATAATGGCCGGCCCGTGGCAGACATCGGCGATCAGCTCGGCGATCTGGTCTGACCAGAGCCGGCGGCTGGGCGGCACGTGGGGAATGGCCGACTTCCCGAAGTAGTAGAGGTCGGGTGCCACCACACAGTGCTGGCGGGCGACCGACCGCATGACCGCACTCCAGTGCTCGATCATCGCGCCGTAGCCGTGGATGAGGATGACCGGGAGCCCGTGGTGTGGCGCTGAGTGCCAGTAGCGCATCGGGCCGTGCAGCCCCTCAAGCCAGTGCTCGTGGATCGTATGCGTTGTCATCGGGGAGCTGTCCTACGACTCTCAATTGCTCCGTACCATCAAGCCAGAACTGAGATACCTGAGGGTGGGAAGCGGGGCGGAGCCCCGCTCGTCATCTTCGCCCTATGCCGCCTCAATAGAGGCACGGTAGTACTGCTCGATGCCCTTCTTTAAGAGGATCACAGGGTACCCGGTCAGCGGCAGGCCAAACGGGTTGCCCACGCCGTAGTCGGGGCCGAGAGAGACTAGCTCGCCAAGCTGGACGGGCTCGTAGGCATGGGGCGTCTTGCCCATCACCTCGGCGAGGAGCGTCTCTGCAAGACGCCCGCCCTGACGTATGGCGAAGCTGGCGGTTGACGGCAGCGGTGTACCGTTTGAGTCGGCGATGGAGGCGCAGTCGCCGAGGGCGAAGATCGCGGCCTGGCCCTCGACACGCAGGTAGCGATCGACAATCGCCCTCCCGACATGATCGACCGACAGCCCAGCGGCGGCGATCATATCAGGCGCGCGGATCCCGGCCGCCCAGATGATCGTGCCGGCGCGCAGGACACGCCCCTCGCTGATGCGCAGCATCTCGTGCTCGACGCTCTCGGTGGGTGTATTGAGGTAGATGCTTACGCCGCGCTGGTCAAGGATACGTTCCGCCTCGTGGCCTGCCCATGGGCCGAACTGCTTGAGGATATGCTCGTTGCGGTCGAGCAGTGCGATCCGTGCCTCGCCTCGCGGCGCGCCTGTCTCCGCACAAAGTTTATTCACCCAGACCGCAAGCTCGCCAGCCACCTGGCATCCGGTATAGCCGCCGCCGACGATCGCGGTGGTGAGAAGTATGCGCTGCTGCTTTGGATCGCTCTGCTTTGCGGCGGCCGTGAACTGGCCGATGATATGGTCGCGCAGCGCGATAGCCCCGGCGTAGGTGCGCAGGGGGAAGGTGTGATCGCGGGCGCCGGGCGTCTCATGATAATCCGCCTCGCTTCCGAGGGCGAGCACAAGACGGTCATAGGACAGGCTCTGGCCATCTTCGAGCTGAACCTCACGGATGGCGGGCGCGAGCGCCTTCACCCGACCCTGGATAAAGCGAATCGCCCGACCGTTGAGCAGGCGACCGATATCATAGATCGCATCAAGGCTACCGATGCCTGCAGTGGCGGTGAGGTGGATCTCCTGGACGAGCTGGTGGTAAGGGTTCTGGTCGATCAGTGTAACGACGTCATCTAGACCCTTCTCGCGAAGGCGCCGGTCAAGATCAAGGGCTGTCCGCAGGCCGGCATAGCCAGCTCCGAGAATGATGATATGCATGATGTGAGGTGCTCGATAATTGGAAAGACTCTTAATTTTAGGATACCATAGTTTTTTCTGGGCCAGCATGATATCTGACAAGGTGACGGGGCGACAAGGTGGCAGTGTCACCTTGTCACCCCGTCACCCTGTCAGCCGCCCATTATAGGCCGAGCTACTTGGTCGGCGTCGCCGGCTTCTCGATCCACTCATCGACGCGGGCGGCCGTGCGCTCCGCCCCGTCGGCGGCACGCCCAGCGATGCGGCCGACGCTGGTGCCGAACTCATCGGCGGCGCGGGCGAGGCGCTCGGTGAATGCGCGGGCGCGCTCACCGATCTGCTCGGTGCTCGGCAGGTTGAGCGTGGGCTCAGCGCCGGAGAAGATGTCATCAACAACCCGCTCGGAGACATTAGAGATCTCCTGGGGGATGGCGATGATCGCGCGGGCGCCCTCGGCCATCGCGCGGCGGACGCGGCGGCGTGTCTCGCCGGGCAGGATGATCAGCGGGGCGGAGGCGGCCGTCAGGCTCAAACGGATCGTCCCGCTCACCAGGGAGGCACCGATCCCGAACAGGCCATCGCGCTCGGTATTGCTCATAGAGATGCTCGCTTTCACTGGGGCGCGGCAGGCCGCGCCGATATCACTAGCTCGTTGTCAGCTCATCCTTCGGAGCGGTCTTGGCGGCGCCGTCCGTCTTGGCGGCCCAATCCTCGACCGCAGTGCTAGCAACCTTGGCGAGATCGCCGGGCAGGCCAGCAAAGGCGTACATCACTTCCTTCGTCGCGTTGCGCAGGTGCTGGCGCGACTCGCTCGGGAGAAGCGCGAAGGGCAGCGTGGCGACCGAAAGGCCCATGCGCAAAACCCCGCCGCCGAACTCCACCGCCGACTCCACGAAGCTATCGCTCCGCTGTGTGCGGACACTGCGTACCCGTACATCGCCCTGAGTTTCGGACATTGCAAACCTCCCTTGTTATCACCGATGAAAAGCCTCGACAGCGGATCGCAGATGGTGAACGCCTGTGATCCGCAATCATCCGAAATAGCCACCGACAAGGAACGCCGAGACTAACTGGATTAGCGCTACGAATGGGTTGCTTGCGATCAGGTAGCGCATGAAGTTTTTGTGGTTAGGTTCCTGATAGAGCTTGACCTGGCTATAGATTGGTGCGACGAGCGCAAAGAGGATGAACGCCGCCACCCAGTAACTGCCCCAGAGGATCGCCAGCACCATCAGGAGCGCCTCAAAGCCATTGATTACCCCATAGGCGACGATCAGGGTCTTCTGCACTCCAATGGCCACTGCAAGGGACTGGAGCCCGTGCTGGCGGTCGCCCTCAACGCTTTTAATATCGTTGAGCAGGAGCAGCCCGGCGGTAAGGCCGCCGTTAAAGCAGGCTACCGTAACGCTCTGCCAAGTAACCGGCGCGAATATCAGATGGCCTGCGATCCAGCTGATGCTTACATAGCCAATTCCCACCGCAGGTGGCCCCAGCCAGTAGTTCTTCTTCAGCTTGATCGGCGGCACGCTATAGATCACCGAGATGATGATCCCCAACACGGCGAGGGTGGTGATCAGCGGGTTGCCGAACAGCAGCGAGATCAGGAACGACCCTGCGCCGAGGATGATCCAGTTCATCCGTGCGCCAGCCAGACTCACCAGCCCGGCCGGGATAGGTCGTGACGGATCATTGATCGCGTCGATCTCGCGGTCGTAATAGTCATTGATGCTTTGGCTAAAGCCGGTGCCGAGCGGGCCGATCATCAGGGCCCCGAGCATAGCCAGCCCCCATTGTCGACCGCTTGCCCACTCGAAGCCTCCAGCCTGTGCTGAGGAGGCGATCGCACCACAGATACACATCATCGCCGGCGAGATCCAGGTTATTGGATCGGCCAGTTCGATATGCGCCCTGATACGCTTGGCGAGGGGCACCTGTTGCTCAGAAGTCGTGATCATATCGCCCATTGTTACGGCTTCACGGCCTGGTAGAGCACGTAATCGTAGGCCTCGTTCACGGTCACATCCGTGAAACCCACATTGCGTAGCACATCGTGGTAGATCGCGTGGTCCTTAAAGTCGAGGACCGAGAAGCCCATGCTGATCGAGCAGATATAGTGGGTCAGGTAGTCGTAGTTAGGCTTCTCAGGGTCGCTGATGATCATATCGATGATCAGCACGCGCCCGCCCGACTCAAGGGCGTCGTAGGCCTTCTTGAGCAGCATGGTGCAGAACTGCGCGTTCATCGGGTAGAGGATGCGCCCGAAGAGGACGGCATCGCTCTGTGGGTACGCGTCCTTATACATATCAACGGCGACGGGGCTGATTCGATCTGCCAGACCGCGAGAGGCGACGTTCTCCGACACGAGATCGAGGGCGCTCGGCAGGTTGATCAGGGTGACGTTGAGATCCGGGAAGCGCTCGCACATCGCGGATGCGATATCGCCGATGCCGCCGCCGACATCGAGCAGCCGGGTCACGCCATCAAGCTTGGCGTGCTCGCGCAGCAGCCGGATTGGGAAGTGCACATTGCTGCGGTGGATCGTCTCGTAGAAGACGTTGTCCTCGCGGGTGCGCGGCGGGTACGGCACCATGCTGGTGAAGTCCGTCTTGCCGCGGACGACATCGGCCAGGTTCACGTAGAAGGTCTGCACTAGGCTGCTGATATAGTCTACGAAGGGCACCATCGTCAGATTGCGGTGGTGCTCGGCGTCGGTGAAGAACTGCACCGCGAAGGGGGTGAGCGCCCATCCGCCCTCAGCCTGTCGGGCGACGCCGATCTCCTTCAGCGTGATCAGGAACTTCTCTAGGCGCATCGGCACGGTGCCGGTGGCCTCGGCGAGCGCGCCGAGATCGCGCGTCTCATCGCCCATCGCGGCAAAGAGGCCCAGGTCGGTGGCTGCTTTGATGGCGAAGAAGTCAACGGTGCCTTTGAAGACCATGTCATAGGCCCGCTCGGTGCCTGCAAACAATGTGTCTTCATCCTGGCCACAGCGGCAGCCAGGGGTGCAGGGGGTTTTCGTAACTGCCGGAGCCTCTTGAAGGGTAACGCTGTCCATCAATAATCGCTTTCTCATGAGTAGATAATTCGCCGCTCAGGTATCTCCCACACCATGTATTTGTATTATAGTACAAAAATGGGATATTTCAAACAATAGGCATTGGCGACTCGGAGCTGACATACGAGCCAGGGATCGGGAGATCAGATGCAACGCTCAGCGCAGAACCTTGCCCCACAAGGCCAATCCCTCTTGATCGCCATACCAAGGTCGCCCATGAAAGGGCGAGTGTGAGACACCTTGAACCGCCAGGTACTCGGCACCGCTCAGCGCCGCGCACTCCAGGGTACTAATCCCATCGCCCCAAGCCTCCAGGAAGCTTGGCCCAGAGACGGTACTATAGCTCGTGCTCGACATCCGCTCGATGAGTGTGCCGCGTGGGTTGCCTTGGATCGCCCGACCAACGACAGAGGTGTAGCGCACCTCGGGGTAGAAGGCTCCGGGGTATGTGCTGTTTACAAAGCCGACCGACTGGCGTGTCCAGTGCTCCTGGCTGTGGTGGGGTGTCCCGAGCATCGTTAGGCGGCGCACATAGCGGTGCCCCCCGTACACCTCGCCCTTATAGGGCTGTTCGCCCATGTACATACGCGCCACCATCCCGCCGACGCTATGGGCCAGGATATCGACCTGCTCAGCCCCGCTGGCGCTCAGGGCCTGCTCAACCGTGGCGCGGACAATCGCAATCACCTTGCGAAAGTCCCAGTCGCGCGTGATCAGCCAGCGTGTCCGGCTGATCGGTGCGATAAAGGTCTGGTACCCATAGGGCGATGTAGACAGCAGCTGTGCCAGCGGGGCGAAGTCGTTAGGGCTTGTGAGATACCCTCCGATAATAACAAGTGGGCGCATAGTATTGGGGGGCATCGAGGGCGGTTGGTCCGGTGCCCCCGATGCGAATGAGATCAGCCTTCGAACCACAGCGGGATAACATTGCGGGCACCATACCAGATGCCTGGTGCGTTATAGGGGGCGTGGCGGGCCCCCTTCAGCACAAGGTTATCGGCACCATCCAGGTAGCAGCAGATCGTGGGGATGATTCCGTCGCCAATCTGCTCGCCGGTTCCAAACGACGTCTCATACGAGCGATAGGCCAGCATCTGCTCGGGACTGCCGAATCGCTTGCCATGCACACTCTCGCCAGCAACGGAGCGGTAGGCGATATGGTCGTAAAAGGCACCGGGGTAAGACTGGTTTACATAACCAGCGAACTCCTTCACCCAGATCTCATAGGTGTCGTGGGCAGTGCCAAGGCTGGTGAGGCTTGCCACATAGCGCTGGCCGTCATAGGTGACACCGGCGTAGGGCAGATGGCCGAGGTAGGCGCGGGCGACGCGTCCTCCCGCGCTGTGGCCGATCAGATCAACCCGATCCGCCCCAGTCTCGCTGAGCGCAAGCGCAATCGTGCGTGCTACAAGGTCGAGCGCCGGTGTGAAGTGTGGGTCACGTAGGCTCGCCCACTCTCTGCGGCTAATATCGGTGATATAGACGATGCGGTTGTAGGGCGGCGCGGCGAGGGTGCGGGCCATCCCGGCGTAGTCGGCAGGCGATGAGAGCCACCCACCCACGATTACAACTGGCCGGCTCATAGGGTACTCATTTCACCGAAGACAGCCCTAGATTCAGGGCACAGCCGGCACCCAGGGCTTCTTCTGTTTGTACAGCTATGGGAGGGGCTCAGGGAGGGCCGAGCCTCCCTGAGTATCACCGCCCAATGCATCAGAACGAGATGTCCAGCGTTCTACTTCTTTCCCTTGCCACCGGAGTTAGGCGCGTCCTTAGGCCCTTTTGTGGCGGAGTCAGGGGCTTTAGCTTCTCCAGGCTTCGCCTTGTCGGTCGCCTGGGCGACCGGTGCGGGATGCGTGGCCGATGCGGGCGGTGTAGCTGATGCGGCTGGCGTGGGTGGTGTGGCCGCTGTGACTGGCGCGGGCGCTGCAGTCGGTGTAGGAGATGTGGCCGCTGCAGTCGGTGTAGGAGGTGTGGCCGACGCATTATTGCCGTTGCCGTTGCCGTTGCCGTTGGCAACGGTCACGGTGATCCGGCGGGCAGGCCCAGCTGAATGATGGCTGCTCGTCGGCAGCATATTGCTGACAGTTCGCAGTATCTCGCCCCCAAAGCGGAAGATATCTTCAGTCTGAAACCGTGCCCAGTGGGTGTAGAGATTCCAGACATCGGTGCTGGTTGCGCGAACCTCTTTTGAGAACGCCTCAATCCCCTGTGGCGGGAGCATGCCGTGAATACTTGCGCGCAGCAGGTATGTCACTGGCTGAATGCCATCAGACGATCCGGACGGCCCCATCAGGCTCGGGCCGGCGCTCGCAGTGTCTGGCGTAGGGCGTGGGGCCGGGGGCGGCGGAGGAGTCATCCCGCCGGAGGGCGGGGCGAACCCGCCGGATGGCGGGGCATAGCTCTCCATATTTGAGGCCTTGAATGTCGGCTCGCTCGGCGATGACCACGTTGCCCGAGCGGTGCTCGACGGTGCGGAGGCGAAGCTTGGCGCGCCCGTCGAGCTCGACGCATTGCCAGATGTCTCGTCGTAGGTAAGGTTCAGAAATCGGCGGAGAAAACCCGGCATCCAGCTGTACGGGTTGTTGTCCTCATCATACTTGGCCATAGCACTACCTCTTTGTGTAAACGATGGCGTGTCACGCCGAACGATACAGCTAGCCTAGCGCGAGCATCCGCCGTCGCTGGCGGGTATGCGGCGCAAAGCAGAAATCGATTATTTGATCGAGATCATCATTCGGGTAGCGCCGATCAAGGGTGGAGATCGACTCTAGCACATAGGTGAACTGCTCGGGCGTGATCTCGTGTGAGCATTGTACGACCTGCTCAAGGATGTGACGCCGATAGCTCAGGCTATAGCGAAGCGTGACAGCGGCGATATGGTTGAGCATAGCGTCACGTAGATCGAGGTTATCGCTATAGCGCTTGAGCCAGCGACCCAGCCCAAAACGCTCACTTTTATCGAGGTAGAAATTCACCAGATCGGAGAGGCCAACGTCATTCGTCAGGGAGACGATCTCGCCCCATCGCTTTGTGAAGGATTGGCGGGAGAATGCGGAGAGCTCACAGAGCTGGTTGATCAAGTTGCTGGCCGTATAGTATGGCTCACGCTCGAATGTGCGGCGCAGGCCCGCCTCGCGCTCAGCGAGCAGTGAGAGCGCCTCGCGGAGCACGCCATCGCTACTATCGTAGCCGCCGCTGCGCATGTGCATCTCATGTGCCAGCTCGTGGAGTGCGATCCCGACGCTGCCATCTTCGTCCCAGCGACCAAGGCTGACAACCGATCCGCTCGCTGGTGAGAAGCTCCCGCTATCGCTCCAGGGGCTCATGATAACACCGCCCTCAAGTGCCTCAAAGATCAGGCGCTGCTCAAGGATACCGGGGGCGAGATCGGTGCCCCACATTTGAGTCGCCAGACGGCGCACCTTACGGGCTATCTGCAAGGGGCGATAGGTGTACTCGCCGATCACCACCGACTGATCGCCGGCCCGCTCCATATCTATCGCCATGCGCTGGCCGCCTGAGCGGAGATGCAGTTGCATGATTACCCCCTTACACCGCGGAGAAAGAGGCGCAGGATCTGCGTCACTTGCTCGGGCAGTTCAAATAGGATGAGGTGCCCACACTTGGGGACTTCCAGGTAGGTGCCCTGTTGGGCCACGCTCATGAGCTTACGCCCTCCAGATGGGCGCATAATCGGGTCGCCGGCACCGGAGACGAGCAGGGTTGGGTGTGGCACCCTGCGCATTTGATCTGGCACCGCGTCGAGCACCTCGCGGCGTGCCAGCTCGTGGGCCGATACGCGCACCGCTTCAGGGTCGCAGCAGCGCAGGCTGAGTGCGCCGAGCTTGATGTCGCCGACGGGCGGTGTGTTCTGGGCTAGCACTAGGCGCGCATAGATAAATGGGAGCCACCACAGCCCGCGCCGTGTGATCGGCCGCAGCAGCCGATTGAAGACGGTGTCGAGCAGGGGCGGGATGAACACCGAGGCGACCCGGCTGTGGGAGATCTGGCTAAAGTTAAAGAAGGTCAGCGAGCGCACCTGGTCGGGGTAAGTGGCCCCATAGTGGAGTGCGACGAACGCGCCGAGCGAGAAGGCGGCCACGTGGTGTGGCCTGAGGCCGAGCGCTATGCCGAGGGCGTGGAGATCGCTGCTGAAGCCCTCCACCGTGTAGCCGCGCGCGGGGTCACTGTCGGAGAACCCGTGGCCCTTCAGGTCGTAGCTGATCACTCGGTAGCCGGCGGCGGCCAGCGGCTCGACAATATGGTGCCACCAGAGAGCCGAGCAGTCCCAGCCGTGGATCAACACAAGCGGCTCGCCACCCCGAGGTCCAATATCCTGGTAGTGGTGGACGATCCCATTCAGCTCGATGAACTGCGCTTTGCTGAGCAGGGCTCGTTCGTGTTCAAGGCGTCGCCGCTCGCCCTGACTGAGCTTACCTGCCAGCTTCGTCACGATCTCGGCGCTATACTCCTGGTACTTCTGCGTGCTGCGTGTGGCGTGTAGCGTGTTGAGTTGAGGCATCTCCACGACCTGACCATTCATTGCCAACCTCCGTGAAGAGCTGCGCGAATCGCTCAACACTTCTAGCTCAGCACTACTCAACCCACAGCCGCAGTACCTCACCCTCGACGCGGGCGCGTAGGCGTCCGCCCTCGATCAGGCCAGGCAGCAGCAGATGGCGTCGCAGCTGCCCTATGCGCACCGCCACCTCCTCATTGGCCACGGCGATGTCGAGAGCCTTTGCGTCGAGGAAGGGGATAGACAGGCGCACCTCACGCTCGGCACCGTGGGGGTGTGGCGCGGGCGTGCCGATATCGCCGTCGCGGTAGAACGCGGCACCACGGAGCGCCCATGTGTCGCGGTCGGTCGGGGAGGTTGGCAGCGGACTGATATGCAATGTGGGGCGCGCCGGGCCGCCCTCGGGGCCGAAGGTATGGCGCGTCTCGAGGCTCACGTCTGCCGGCTCAGCGGGCACGATGATCTCGTCCACGGCGATGCCGTAGAGACCCAGGGCGACCAAGTTGTCTCGCACTGGGGGCAGGTGCAGCTCCTCGGGGCTCATCACCAGCCGCACCCGCGCCCCGGTCGATGCATCGAACCTGTTGCGATACTCCTCAAACTCGACGCGCAGATCCTGGAGCGGTGCGGTTGTGCTGGAAGGGATGATCGCTCCAGGGACGATCGCTGCGTCCTGCGACGTACGCGATCGTCCGGGGCCGCGGTCGAGCCCAAAGACCAGCCGGAGCAGCCAGCGCATGGTGTCGGACAGGGCCAACCCGCGGATGAGGTCGTCGGGAGCGGGGCCATCGATAATAAGCAGGTCGAAGCGACCGGTCTGTCGAGCACGTTCGGCCACCATCAAGGTGCTGATCGCATCCATGCCAGGAAAGCTCGGCAGCTCATCGCTGGTAATGTCGCGCAGGCGTGCGGCCAGCCCGCTGCGCAGTGTCGGTCGCAGGAGATCCCAGCGTGAGCCGAGCTCATCGAGCGGGCCGATCTCGAGCGCGGCCAAGTTCGGCTCTAGCTCAAGGGGGCGGGGGCCAAGGTTCTGACCGAGCAGCGCCCCGATCAGATGACTGGGGCCGAACGATGCGAGCAGGACGCGCTGACCTCGCCGCGCAGCATGGCATGCGGTGGCTAGCGCGGCGGCGCTACGCTGGAGCATCGTGTGGCCGGAGAATATCAGCAATCGCATGGTGAGTGTTGAGGGTTGAGGGTTGCGTGCTGCGCGTTGAGCGATCAATGCTCGCGCAGCACGCAACCCTCGTTTCAGGCTGCTTCGACGCGCATATTATCGGCGGGCTCGGGCGCACGCTCAGATCTCCGCTTCCCGCCGGGGGCCTCGAAGAACTCTAGTCGGAGCACGCCATCCTCATAGCGGTGATTGCCGAGCGTACACTCATAGAGGATTCGTGGGAGGGCGATAGTGCGCTGGAGACGGCCAACCGTGACTGTCAGGTCGGTGCCGTCGCGCGCAAGATCCACCGGGTCATCATCATCAATGAATGGCAGGCGCAGGCAGAGGTCAAACAAGCCTGGCTCCCCCTCATCATTCCACTGGTCGAGCCAGATCGGCCGCTCGTCAAACAGCATCGCGCCGGGATCCGTATCGCCGAAGGTCGCATGGGCAATCGCATCAAGGGCGGCGATCCCGATCGGCTCGCCCTCCTGGAGCACCGTGCGGAAGATCGGCGTCGGCGCAAAGCTGCCGTCGATCTCGTGGAGGTAGCCTTGCTGTAGTTTGACCCAGTAGTCGAAGTAGGGTCCAAGGTCGGCGCGTCGTGGCAGGATCTTATTCACCATCACCGCGTCGAGCATCAGGCCGTAGAGGTTGATGAAGGTGTAGGCGCGGCGCGTCTCCATGAGCGGCAGCTTCTCAGGGTTGAGCACAAGCCGGAGGCTCACCTCGGGGCTGAGCAAGAAGTTTGCCAGCTGTTCCATGCGCTCCAGGAGCGTGCCGACCTCATCGAAGAAGCGATCTTCGGGAAGATCGCGGCGGAAGGGGCGGGCGACATTGGCCAACCCGCGGTAGACGCGAAAAAACTTCTTGCCCGCATCGCCGCCGATGATCAGCTCGGGGTAGGCGAGGAGGCGGAGCGTATTGCCGGTGGGCGCGGTATCGAGGACGATCGCGTCCCAGCGACCGCTTTGGGCCTCAGCCATCACCCGCTGGAGGGCGAGGATCTCATCAAGCCCTGGCTGATTCGCCAGTTCAGCGGCGGTCGATCGCTCAACGCCACGGTTGGAGTAGGTCGAGGTGACGAACTGCTGGAATCCGCTCAGATTCTGACGCCACTCGTAGATAGTATCGACCTCAAGGCCGTAGAGACATGGGGCGATAGGCGTGGGACGATCGCGGCTGATCTCCGTCCCGAGGGCATCGGCCAGAGAGTGGGCGGGGTCGCTAGAGAGCACGAGCGTCCGCCGCCCCATGCTGGCGAGCATAGTAGCTGTAGCGGCCGAGATCGTGGTCTTGCCTGTGCCGCCCTTACCTGAGTAGATAATGACTCGCGTCATGGTGCCTTTCGGGTGCTCGCGCCCTCACCCCCCGCCACCGACCCGCACGCGGATCGGCGGCAGGGGGTGCCGCATTACTCTTCCTCGTCGACGCCTGCCGGCACGGCCCGTGGTGCGGGCTCTTGTCCATTTGGGGTGATCGCAAGTCGGCGTACGGGCACCCGGGATGCCGCAGATCGACGCACAGCGGGTGCCTCGGGCGCAGCGGCCTCGGGCGCAGCGGCCTCGGGCACAGCGGATGCCTCGGGCGCAGCGGCCTCGGGTGCCGGCACATCCGCCGGCGGCACCACGCGGCGCACATTGATGCTACGACGCACTGGGCCAGTCGCTTCTGGCGCGACGGGCTGCGAGCCAGGGGTGGAGACTGGCTCCACCCCTGTAGACTGAGAGGAGGGCGTGAGTCGGGCGGTGGCCCGTACCTGAACGCGGCGGCGACTCGCTGCCTGGGCCTGGGCCTGGGCCTGGGCCTCTTCACTCTCTAGGGGCTCAGTGAAGCGCACGGCAGCGCGCACGATTGGGCCCACTGAGGCGAGGGGGCCATTCTCTGCCTCCTGCTGGGCTGCGGCCTGATAGATGCCGCGCATCGCATTGCGGCGCACCAGAGGGTTTTGCATCCCACTCATCAGATCACCGGCCCCGTTCATCATCTCTCCGGCGCGTCGCGCGCCTCTGACGAGGCGACGTGGCGCTTCGAGAACCAGCCGGAGCGAGCGGCTTACCTCATACATGCTCGGCTGCTCGGGCATCATCGGGGTGGAGCCAGCAGCCATTGAGGACATTGGGCCAGCCATTGGCAGCGCGGGCGTACCGTCACCGGCGGGCTGACCGCTGCGGCGGCTCTCGTAGTCGGCGATCAGGTTGCCGGTGCTGGGCATCCCCGCATTATCCGCCTCGTTGGATTTGCGTTGCCACCAGCGTCGCCGGGGCTGATCCACGGGGTTGGGCGCTGGTGGAGGTGGCGGGGGCGGTGCCGCTGGCTCAGGCATCATCGCGGCAAAGAAGGGCGAGAGGGCCGCGCGCTCGGGCGCAGGGAACTGCTCGGCGAACGCCTTCACGAGGGCCTCACCGGTCACGCCAGCGATGACCTGGTCGCCAGTCCAAGCGATCATGCTCGAAAGAGGGCCTACGTCATCAGCGGGCATATAGTCGAGGGTGTTGATAACGACCCGCTCGCCGCTGCCCGGATCCTCCAGCGTACCCTTGAACGCAATGCGTCGGGTGCGCGGGGCGACGGCGGCCAGACGGAAGGCGAAGGTCACGCGTCCGTGCCAGGGATCCCAGGAGTCGGCCTTCGCCACATCGACATCCTGCCAGAGGAAGCTATCGACTGTGTCGTTGAAGAAGCCGCGCGCCCACATGACCAGCCGCTGGTCGGTGAGGGCGACAAAATCGCAGATAGCGACCCCCCCGATACGTCGGCGACTCTCGTCTAGCAGCACGCCATCGAAGAGCGCCAGCAGGGGCTCGTCCTCTTCGAGGATGCCACGTTTGCGCAATTCATCTGCGCTAGCCAGATTAACATTGATGCCGAGGTATGGGTTCGTGCTCATTAATCTACTACCTCCTAGGGCTGCTGCCGGGGGCTGGCTGGCGGCATAGGCCGTATCCACAGACCCATCGCGCTATCTGCCATCGTCAACATCGGCGTCGCCGGAGCCGCTGATGGGGATGGGGGCACGGGGAAATGGTCGGGGGTTCGCGCTTGCTGGCCCTCGGCGACGCAGCGGGATCTCACGGCGGTCAGGGGCCATCTGTGGGGCGGCCTTCGGCGCGGTGGCGGCGGCCTTCGGCACAGTGGCGGCGGCCTTCGGCGCGGCGGCGGCCATTGGCGCGGCGGCGACGGAGTCCTCACGGCGGCGCAGTGGGATCTCGTGATAGGTGCCGGCCACCGGTGCCGGCATCTCCTCGGGCTGCGCGGTGGCGGCGGCGACCGGGCTCTCGGGAGCGCTGGGGGTGCCACGCCCGCCCTGTCGGTTGATAAACGCCATCGCCATCTGCTGGGCGGCGGGGTTGCTCGTCACCGTCTGCACGAGGTCGTTCACCGCGCGGACCGTATCGGTGAGCTCACGCAGGCTGGTGTTATTCAGGTCGAAGGGTAGTTCGGCCTCGCGCAGCGAGCGGCGCAGCGCATCCCATGCGGAGCGGGCCAGTCGGCCGGCGGCGTAGATCTTCTCAGGTGGCAGCGACGCTGCGTCTTGGGCGAAGCCCGGGGCGGGTGTCAGCGGCGGCTGCACGGGTGCTCCGGGCCAGCGATAGGGCGTCTCTCCGGGGCGCGTTCCATCGACATGCCCATAGATCTGCTCACCGAGCACCGAGAGAATCTCGGGCCCAGCCTCGCGTGCGCTCACTCCGGCAGCGATGAGCTCTCGGGCAGCACCAGCGGCGCTGCGGATGAGGGTCAGCGCGGCCTGAAGACTCGCGAGGGGCAGCAAGGTCAGCGTGAAGCTCTGCTCATCATCTTCGTCATCGGATGCGAGGAATGTGAGTGCGATCTGGGCGTGAAGCGGATCGAGCCCGGTGCCCTGCGCTGATTCGAGCTCTGCGAGCGGGAACGCGTAGCAGGTGTGGCCGCCGTAGTCGCGCGCCCAGAGCATGATGCGCAGCGTTGTTACGAGGCAGTAGTCATGGAGCGTAGGTCCGCTCAAGCGATGTCCGGCTGAGTCGAGCAGCACGCCGTCGAGCGCGACGAGCACCTGCTCATCACGCTCCAGCAATCCCAGGGTCTCAAGCTCTTCGAGGTGGGCTGGGACAACCGTATGGCTATAGTAGAGCAGGTTGATCATGAGGGTACTAGGGTATAGGATACAGGGGGAGGGGATTGAGTGCAGTGAGGCGGTATGCCAAGCTGTCCCCATCCACTGTCCCCTGTATCCTACGGCCCAACTAGCGATTGAAGCGCGAGCGGATGCGCTTCGGGCGGAAGCTGCTCACGGCGGGCGTGCTGTAGGCACCCTCACCGCTGCCGCTGCGAGCGATGCCAGGGTAGGCATTGCGGTTGATGGTCTCTACCGCCGCCGACGTCGCCTGCAGCGCGTTGGAGACCCACTGCCAGTGTCCCTGGAACATGATGTCGCCGATCTGCGCCACCTGCCCTGCGGACTCCGAGAACCAGCCTCGTGTCACGGCCATCTAACACCTCCTTAAGTAACCAGGACTCTCACGTTATAGGCCACGGGGCGGTGCCCCGGTAACCCCGATTATTGTGCGACCCCCACGGCCGCGCTGAAGGGCACGATCAGCCAGTCGTCTTCCATCTCGGCCTGGCCTGCCTCAAGCCCGGCCAGGCTGACCGGCAGCGTAAGGATGCGCCGGAAGTCGCCGATCTGTACCACGAGCTCATCGCCGTTCTGAAACAGGTCGAGCTGGCTAACATTGGCGAAGGGCAGCCGGATCTTCACCTGGTAGTTCCCGTCGGACACCTTGGAGATGTCTAGCGGCGCCTCTTTGTAGACAAGCGCCGTCGGGTCGGTGTCGCCATAGATATTGAGGCCCATCACGCGCAGCTTCTCCAGGCCCACCACCTCTTCGGCGTAGTAGGGCACGTGGTAGATAGGCAGCGGGTTAAACGAGTGCTGCACTTCCTGGAGGTAGCGCTGCTGCACATCCTTCCAGTGATTGAGGTAGCCGCTGTCCTGGTCGACCGGCAGAATCTTATTGACCACGACCGTATCGACCGTCATCCCGTACATCGAGAGGTAGGTGAAGGCGCGCTGGCTCTCTTTGATCACCATCTTCTCGGGGTTCATCACCAACCGCACTGAAGTCTCCAACGGGTTGGTCAGCGTCTGGGTGACGCCAACCATCTGCTCGAACATATTGTCGACAGCCTCGTAGACCTCGGTCGGGGCGATCATCTTGCCGAGCATGGGGTTGATCTTGCTCATGGGCCGCAGCAGCGGCTTGATCACAAACTTCTCGGCGCCGCGGAGCATGCCCATGGCCCACTTGAAGGTCTCGGGCGCCGAGAGGAGGCGCAGGGTCTCGCCGGTGGGGGCGCAGTCGATCACCAGCAGGTCGTAGTCGCCCGCTTCCTTATGCTTCGTGATGCGGATGAGCGGGAATGCCTCCTCCATACCGGGGAGGACGCTCATCTCATCGGCCAGGATTCCCTGCACGCCCTGCTCGGCCATCAGCTGCGAGAAGTGCTCTCGCACAATGCCCCAGTTCGACTCGATGTCGTGGTAGATGCTCACCTCAAGGGCGTCAAGGGTCGGGGTGATATGTACCGGCTCGGGCCCGAGCGGCCCTTCGAGATCGAGCGAGTCTGCCAGGCTGTGCGCCGGGTCGGTGCTCATGATGAGCGTGCGCAAACCCATGTCTGCGGCTCGAAGCGCGGTCGCCGCTGCGACGCTGGTCTTCCCCACGCCGCCCTTACCCGTAAAGATGAGAGTACGCATGTAACCCTTTCCTGGTTCGATGCACAAACTAAGGCCAAGCGAGCGGGTAACCTAAACCGACTGCGCTGCGGCGTCTCGGCCGCGTGAAGAGAGCTTTTTGACAGACGGTCGACTCTTTTTGCTTAAATGCCAAAAGCGACTCGTGTCAAAATGATTGTAGCTGCTCCCTGGCTGTGATGCAATAGTACCACGATTGTGGGGCAGTGTCAACCAAAATTGCTCATATGAACGGGCTATGGCTAAGGCTGATTGCGCCGCTCTAATGCGTCGAATCTGCTCAGAAGCTGTGCATGGCGCAGTGCGTAATGTGTCGGCCCATGACATTATTTCCCGCATTCCGCGTCGATCATTCCCCCTCAGATCGCCGCAGGACCACGCGGGAGTAGGTGGCTGACGTTGTATGATTTGTAAGGGCTGCCCCCTCGCGCCATCGTGCTACAATGCCCGTGCAGAGCGCAGCCGGTCTATGAAGTGGATTATATCAATTCTATGACACGTGAGATCAGCGTCTACGAGCATGTCGGTGGCGCGGAGACATTTCGTCGCCTGGTGGATTACTTCTACGCCCAGGTCGAGCGCGATCCGCTGCTGCGCCCGCTCTTCCCAGACGACCTTGGCCCGGGCAAAGAGTACCAGTACCTCTTCCTGATGCAGTACTTTGGTGGCCCAGGAGAGTACGGCCAGATCCGCGGGCACCCCCGCCTGCGGATGCGCCACGCCCCCTTTGTGATCGGGCAGGCGGCGCGCGATGCCTGGCTGGGCCATATGCTCGCCGCCGTCGATGCGGTCGGGATCACGGAGCCCGCCCGGTCGATGATGCGCAGCTACTTTGAGAGCGCGGCCACAGCGATGATGAACGCACGATGACGGGCGCGGGGATCCCCGCGCCCGTCATTGCTGCAACCACTTGGACGTCTCCTACGTCTGACGATGTAGATACGGGCACCGCACGCTGTGCCCACGCATTGGTCAGATACCTGGAGGCCGCCTATGCGCCGCTTATCCCTCCTGCTCTTCTCACTGCTGCTCGTCCTTCTCCTGGGGCTGGCCTTCCTGCTGCCGGCGAGCCGCTCCGCCCAGGCGATCCCCGGCGGGCAGGTGCGCGTCACCCAGGTCGATACGAGCGCCTACCCGCAGGTGTCGATCTTCACCTCGGTGGGCGACCCGGCCGGCGGCCCGCGCGCCAACCTCGCGCGCGCCGACTTCCAGATCATGGAGGATGGGACTCCGGTCGATCTGATCGGTTTCGTCGGCGCGGGCGGCAGCGCGATCAGCACCGCGCTGGTGGTCGACCGCTCGGGCAGCATGGAGGACGCCGGGAAGATCGAGGGCGCCCGCGCGGCGGCCGAGGCCTTTGTGCAACTGCTGCGCCCCGGCGACCGGGCCGCGTTGATCAGCTTCAATGACGAGGTGCAGACGGTCGAGCCATTCACCGACGACCAGGGTGAGCTGCAGCGCTCGATAGAGCGCCTGCGCCCCGATAACGGCACGGCGCTCTACGACGCGATCGTCGCGGGGGTGGATCTGCTGCGCGACCAGCCGGGCCGGCGGGCGCTGCTGGTGCTCACCGATGGCCAGGACTGTCGCGAGTCGAACGCATGCCCGGTCGAGGCGGGCAGCGCGCACAGCCTGCGCGAGGCGATCGACTACGCCACGGCCGCCGGCCAGGCGGTGTATGTGGTCGGCCTGGGCGAGCGCAGCGGCGGCAGCGACACGGGGGTTGATGAGGGCGTGCTGCGCCAGATCGCCACGGGCACGGACGGCGCCTACTCCTATAGCCCCGACGCGGCCGCCCTGGCGGATCTCTACACCGCGCTCGCCGGCGACCTGCAGGGCGAGTACCAGCTCACCTACCTGAGCCCGCGGCCCTTCTACGACGGGACGCGGCGTGATATCCAGGTGACGGTGGCGGGCTTCAGCGCGGGTGCCGGCTACACCGAGCGCCACCTGATCAATGTCACATCGAGCCCGCTGGTGGGCGCGGCCCTGCTGGCCCCGCTGCTCGGGCTGCTGCTGCTGCCGGGGCTACTGGCCGCGCGGCGGCGCACCCAGCCCTCGGGCGGTGCCGATCACGTATCCTCGCCCGCGCTGGCCGACGGCCCGCCGGCGATCGCGGCGGCCCCCGAGCCCGCCGCGCAGCCCGCAGCGGCGGGCCGCCGCTGCGTGAGCTGCGACGCGCCGCTGCGCCCGGGGGCGCGCTTCTGCGGAGGCTGCGGGGCGACCCAGCCGGCGGAGGCCTCGGCGACACCCGGCAGGCGCACCTTCTGCGATATGTGCGGCCGGCCGCTGCTCCCCGGCGCGACGTTCTGTAGCGCGTGCGGTGAGGGAACACGAAGGACGCGAAGTGGGGCGGAGGACGCGAACGCGAAATCGAAATGAGCATAGTGAGGGCGGCGATGAGCAAGCGGCTGCAGATATATTACTCGGCGGTGTTCGGTGCCCTGGGCGGGCTGGCGGGCTGGTGGGTGATCGGGAGCTTCGCCACGCAGACCTGGGGTATCTGGCCGGCGGCGATGTTTGTGGGCGCGGGGCTGGGCCTCTGCATTGGTGCGCTGGTGGCCGCTGCCGATGGCGCGATGGTGAAGGGTAAGCCGCTGCGGGCCGTGCGCGATGGCATCCTGGGCGGTCTGGCCGGCGGGGTCGCCGGGGCGCTTGGCATGCTGCTGGCCCAGGGTGTCTTTCTGGCGCTGCTGGGCGGCTTGGCCGGCCGGGCGCTGAGCTGGATGCTGCTGGGCCTGCTGATCGGCCTTGGCGACCTGCTGGTGAGCCGGCGGCCGCAGCGGGCTGTCTATGCCGCCCTGGGCGGGCTCGCCGGTGGTCTGGCGGGCGGCCTGCTGTATGAGGGTCTGACCCAGCTGTTTCTTGCGCAGGCCGGCGTGGCCCAGGTGGCCCTGAGCGGGCTTGGTCTGGTGATCATTGGGGCCTGTATTGGTGGGCTGATCCCGCTCGCGCGCCAGGTGTTCGCCCGTGGTGAGCTGCGGGTGATCGGCGGCGAGCAGCTTGGCTTGGTGCGCGAGGTGACGGATAGCGCGACGATCGGTCGCTATGATGGGAATGATCTGTATCTGCCCGATGCCGGGGTCGCATGGCGCCACGCGGTGGTGCGCCGGGCCGACGTCGGCTTTGAGCTGGCGGTGCTGCCGAATGCCGATGGTATGGCTCAGGTCGGTGGCCTTGCGGTGGAGCCTGGCTCGGCTAGGCCGCTCCAGAGCGGCGACCGGATCCGGATCGGCGGCGCGGAGCTGGAGTTTGTTGGGCGGTAGGGGTGGGCTGTGGCCTGTCTTTGCCGCTCTGTTAGATATCATTCATAGATCCAAGAGGTTGCGCCCGGCGAGTGTCGCATGATTGCGGCGCTCGCCGGGCGCGTGGTATAATTCTCCTAAGCGCGATACTTGTGAATAAAGACACGAATTAGTGCCGCCAGGGCACTGTTCACCGCAGCGCCGTCCGTGGCGACTGGAGACTCCCACTGTGCTTTCCTGGACGCTTGTGGTGATCGCCGCCATTGTTATTGCAGTCGGCCAGGCGCTGCTCTTCCGCTCGGCGTGGCGCTTCCGAAAGACTCTTGCCGATCTCCCCCCCGGCATCCCGCGCAGCGACCCGCGCGGCGATATCGCCTGGACTCTGGTAACTGCCCTGGGCACGGTTGTCTTTCTCGTCTTTGTGGTTCAGTCGCTGCTATAAGGTTGGGCCGGGCGTGGCTGTGTTGCTCCCGGCGCTCCTCAGCTTCTCTACTTATGGCTACATCCTTCCACCATGTGCCTTTTCGTAGGCTGTTGATCGCCGGCACGATCTCCTCGCTGGCGGCGATCATCTCGGGCGGCCTGGTGAGCGCCACCGACAGCGGTGCCGCCTGCGCGACCTGGCCGCTCTGCGCCGAGGCGCTGTCCGCCCCGCTGTCCGCCCCGGTCTGGCTGGCGGTCGCTCACCGCGCGCTGGTGCTGCTCTCGCTGGCGCTGGTGCTGGCGGGGGCGGTGGCCGCTTGGCAACGGCGTGACGCCGACCCCTGGCTGCGCCTGCCGCTGCTGGTCGCGCCGGCCCTGATCGTACTGCTCTCGGCGCTGGGCGGGGTGATGGTGCAGCTCCAGCTCTACCGGCTGGCCGATGTGTGGCACTTGGGGCTGGCGCTGCTGGTGCTCGCCTGCCAGGTTGTGCCTCTCGCCGCGCTGCTGCAGCCAGCCGCGCCGGCGGAGGTGCGGGTGGGCGCCCGCGCGGCCCGCGACTCGCGCCAGCTGCGCGGCATGGCCTGGTGGGCGGTCGGGGGCGTCGGGGTGATGGTGCTGGCGATGAGCGCCCGCGCGCTCCCGGCGCTGGGCGTTCAGGCCGCCTCCGGGCTGCCGGTCGATGCCAGCGGGGCGCTGGCGATCTCGGGGCTGCTCTCTGGGGGGACGCTCTGGCAGATCCGGCGCTCCCGGCGGGGCGATCTGCTGCTGCTGGGGGCCGCCGCCCTGGTGTGCGTTCTGATCGCGGTCGAGGGCACGACGCTGCTGCTGCCGGCCACGCAGGCGGGCCTGAGTCTCGGCGTGGGCGCGCTGCTCTGGGGCGCTGCGGTGGCGCTGGCGGTGCTGGTGGTGCGCCGCCCGCTGCCCGCTGACCTGCCGGCCCGCGCGCGGCCTGCCCCTGTCGCCGAGCGCGCCCCCTCGCTGCTGAGCGACTATATTAGCCTGACGAAGCCGAAGGTGATCTCGCTGCTGCTGGTGACGACTCTGGCGGCGATGTTTATCACTGAGGCGGGCACGCCCTCGCTGGCGCTGATCTTCTGGACGATGGTGGGCGGCTACCTGGCTGCGGGCGGGGCCGGCGCGATCAACTGCGCCGTCGATGAGGATATCGACATTAATATGGGCCGCACCAGCCGCCGCCCGGTGCCGAGCGGCCGGATCTCCGCGCGCAACGCGATGATCTTCGGCCTGGCGCTGAGCGCGCTCTCGGTGGTGGTGATGCTGGCCTTTACGACGCCGCTGGCCGCGCTCTTCTCGACCCTGGGCATTGTCTACTACGCGCTGTTCTACACGCGCTGGCTGAAGCGGAGCACCTGGCAGAATATCGTGATCGGCGGCGGGGCCGGCTCGCTCCCGCCGCTGGTAGGATGGACGGCGGTGACGGGCAGCCTGAGCCTGGCGGCGGTGCTGCTCTTTGTGATCGTCTTCTACTGGACGCCGCCGCACTTCTGGGCGCTGGCCCTGGTGAAGCAGAAGGACTACGCGCGGGCCGGCGTGCCGATGCTGCCGGTGGTGGCCGGCGAGCCGGAGACGCGCTGGCAGATCTTCGTCTACTCGGCGATGATGGTGGCGCTCTCGCTGCTGCTGACGCCGCTGGGGGCGATGGGCGCGATCTACCTGGCCCTGGCGGCCCTGCTGGGCGCGATCTTTATGCGCTCGGCCTGGGATGTCTGGCGGCGCGGCGACCAGGCCGCGATCTGGGGGCTCTACAAGTACTCGCTGCTCTATCTGGCCCTGCTGTTCGCGGCGATGGTGGCTGATCGCCTGCTGCTGGGGTGAATTGGTGTACAGAAATATGCCAGCGAAGCTGGCATATTTCTGCATAGCAGTGCGGTCTCTTAGGCTATAGCTAACTTTCGATAGTAAATACTAGCAATTCTATCTGGGATCTGCTATACTTCCAACTGTACCCGACCCGGCCTTTGCTGGCCGTACCCATTCTGCTGAGGAGGATTGTGTTATGGCGACGATCGAGCAGGATCTGATTGGTCTGCAGACGGCTATGCCCCAGCCAAGCATTCTGGTGAGCGAGTCGGCCTCAGAGCGGCTGCTCGCGATGATGCGCGAGAAGGATCTGGATGGCTACGCGCTCCGCGTCTTCGTCTCGGGCGGCGGCTGCTCTGGCCTGCAGTACGGGATGACCTTTGACGATGAGATGCGCGAGGGCGACAATGAGTTCTTCTCGGGCGCGCTGCGCGTGGTGGTCGACCCGATCAGCTCTGGCTACCTGACAGGCGCCTCGATCGACTTCGTCGATAGCCTGATGGGTGGCGGCTTTAAGATCGACAACCCGAACGCGGTCTCCAGCTGCGGCTGCGGCCACTCGTTCCGCACTGCGAGCGACGGCGATGATGAGGGGGCACCCGCTGGCGGCGGCTGCGGCACCTGCGGCGCCTCATGACGTAGGGCTTTGCTGGGAGGGGCAGCCATGCCCCTCCCAGTTTTTTTTATACCATGAATCCTGAGCTGCATGCGGCCTACATGGAGGGCATCCGCCTCTTCAATCAGGGCCACTACTGGCACGCCCACGAGCAGTGGGAGCGCTGCTGGCTCCAGTCCGAGGGCCTTGACGCCGCCTTCTACAAGGCGATCATCCAAGCCGCCGCTGCGCTGGTAAAGTGGCAGCGCGGTCATGTCGTCGGCCTCGCCCGCAACTGGGCGAAGAGCTGCGCGCGCCTCGATATGCTCCCCCCCATCTACCGTGGCCTTGATCTTGCACGTATGCGTATGCAGATCACGCGTATCGCCGCCGGACAAGCTGACTCCCCCCCTCAGCTCGTTGTCTGGGTGCCCCCGAGCTAATAGGGTTCCTTCTGCGCTACTACAATTTTTAACGGGTGTCACGAATCTTCGTTTTTTAACCGAAACGCTACCTTCCCTCCGTTTACTGTGCTATACTTTCAACTCCTGCCGCCTCGCTGTGTGCGGCTTTGGGGCTTGGCCGAGCGACGGTTGCCTGCGTGGCGCGCCCGGGAACACCTCTAGGGAAAGGTTCCCACAGTGTCTGCAAAAATACTTGTGGTGGATGATGATCCGGCTATCCGCGATGTCCTCGTTCGGATTTTGCAGCGCGAGGGCTATACGCCGATCACCGCCGCAGACGGCCTTGAGGCGCTCGATCTCGTGCTGAGCGAGTCGCCCGATCTGATCCTGCTCGATGTGACGATGCCGATGCTCGATGGCTTCGCCGTCTGTAAGCGGCTGAAGGACAATGAGCAGACGGCGCTGATCCCGGTGACGATGCTGACGGGACTCGACGACCGCGAGCATCGCCGGCGGGGGGTCGAGGTGGGCGCGGACGACTTTCTCACGAAGCCGATTGAGCAGAGCCTGCTGCGGGCCCGGCTGCGCTCGCAGCTGCGGATCAAGCGCCTGACCGACCAGCTCGACCGTACGGAGAGCGTGATCTTTATGCTGGCCCTGGCGGTGGAGGCGAAGGATGCCTACACCGAGGGGCACCTGCGCCGGCTGTCGAGCTACAGCGAGCAGCTCGCCATCGCGGCGCAGCTCTCCTCGACGCAGGTGAAGGCGATCCGCCTCGGCGGCATGCTCCACGATATCGGCAAGATCTCGATCGATGATGCGATCCTGGGGAAGCCGGCGAAGCTCACCGATGAGGAGTACCGCCATATTAAGCGTCACCCCGAGGAGGGCGCGCGGATCGTGGCGCCGATGCGCTTCGCGGGCGAGGTAGGGCCGATCATTAAGCACCACCACGAGCGCTGGGATGGCACGGGCTACCCGGACGGCCTGTGCGGCGAGGCGATTCCGATCGGGGCGCGGATCGTGGCGATTGTGGATGCGTACGACGCGATGATGACGGATCGACCCTACCGCAGATCGCTGGGGCTGGACGAGACGGTGTTTCGCCTCCGCGAGGGCCGTGGCCGCGAGTGGGACCCGCAGCTGCTCGATCTCTTTCTCGCGATGATCGCGGAGGGCCGCCTTGTTGAGCCGCGCCGCGAGGATGGGCTGCGCCCGGCCGAGCTGCGGCTTTAGCGGGCGCCCACACGGGGACGCCCCTACCTGATGTACCCCGAAGCCTTCGACTATCTCACCTGCCCACGCCACCCCGAGGCGCGGCTGGCCCTTGAGGCTGGGGCGCGCTATGCGGTCGATGGCGCGATCCTCAGGGGGCGGGTGCGCTGCCCCACCTGCGGGGCGCGCTACCGAATCGCCGCCGGCATCCTCGATCTGCTCGGCCCGCTGGCCCTCCCCGACAGCCCGGCCCAGCTTACCAACTATCTGCCGCTCACCGCGTGGGGCTATGAGCGCATCTGGCGCCCGCGCGCGCTGACGCTCCTCTCGGGCGAGCCCCTCGGCTATGATCGTGAGCTGCCGCTCGTCGCGGGCCTGCTCGCGCCGGGGCGGGGCGGCCTGTTCGTGGATGCGGCCTGCTCGAACGGGCTCTACGCGCGAGCGATCGAGCGGGCGCGCGGCGGTATCCCCGGGCACACGATAGGCGTCGATCACGCGCGGCCGATGCTGCGGCAGGCCAGGGCCTTCGCCCGCGCCCAGGGACTGCGGATCAGCTATGTGCGGGCGAAGGCCCAGTCGCTCCCGGTTGCGGCCGGCAGCGCGGCCGGCGTGGCGATGGGCGGCTCGCTGAATGAGATCGGCGATGCCGACGCCGCCCTGCGCGAGCTGCGTCGGGCGCTCGCGCCTGATGGCCGCTGTATGATGATGGGCCTGGTGGGCGCGCGGGGCGAGCTGGGCCGGACGCTTCAGGGTGCCCTCGCCGCCGGCGGCGTCGGCTTCTGGCCGCTGTCTGAGCTGAACCGGCGCATGGCCGCCGCCGGGCTGCGCCTGCGCGCCCAGTGGCGCTACGGGGTGGTGGTGTTTAGCCTGCTGGTCGTTTGAGCGGCCCAGCGTGCGCGCGGATGATCACGTCGCGTCGAGCAGGTAGGCGGGCGCCCACCAGTAGTCGTAGATCGGCCGGCGCTGGGTGCGGGCAAACCCGGCGGCGCGTAGGTCGGCCTCCCATGCGGCGATGGGCTGCTCGTAGTTGGTGCGGGCGGCTCCCCGGTCGAAGGAGCCGAAGAAGATCGGCATGAGGAAGCCCTGGGCGACGAGCCCGCCATCGTCGGCATACTCGGCCAGCCCCACCTCGTAGCGGGCGACGAAGTACTCCATCCGCGCCGGCGCGTAGAGGTCGCCGCGGTCGGGCACGTCGAACTCGGCGATCAGCAGGCGGGCGCAGTGGCCGCGCAGCCAGGCCAGCATGATCTGGCGGTCGATTCGGTCGAGCGACTGCAGGCTGAAGGTGGCCTGGGCCAGCTCCCACATGCCGCCCTCGTCGGTGAACTGCTGGATGGTGCCGTTGAAGGCGCGGTAGGCGATCCCGCGGGCGTCGAGTGCGGCGCGGGCCTGGGCGAGCATCGGGGCGGATGGCTCGACGAGGTCGATCTGGACAACCTGGGGCGTGATCGCTGGCAGGAGCGCCATGCCATCGCCGACGCCGATGTCGAGGATGCCGATGTGGCTGTAGCCGGCGTAGGCCTCGCGCAGCGCCGCGCTCGTGTTTGCGTAGAGCGGCAGGTTGCCGCCGCCGCGGATGAACGAGGAGAAGGCGTCGCCGGTGACGTAGACCCCGGCCCTGCCGTGGGCGATCACGCGGCGCAGGTAGGCCGCCGCGGCCGGGTAGACCAGGCTGTCCGGCTGCTCCTCGGCGGCCAGGCGGGCGAGGTCGGCGGCGGCGGCGTAGTCCCCCTCGCCGAAGGCGATCAGGGCGCGCGCGAAGTGCTGGTTCATCAATCCTCGCTTAGTCGTCGTGTCGCGCAGGTGGCATACCTGCTTCGGCCGGCGGAGGCACATGGGCCTGCTGGGCGGAGATCACTGCGATCAGCTTGCCAAGCAGGGCGACCCGGGGGAGATCGAGCGGCGGCTGGAGCGCGGCCGCGATGCGGGCGATCTCCAGGTTGAGGGAGGCGATCTCGGTCTGCCGGCCGCCGCGGATGTCCTGCAGGGTTGAGGCGAGCTGGCCAGCTGATTGCGTGCTGAGGAAGATGATCCGCTCAGACAGCTCGCGCGCGTCGAGTCCGATGCCGAGCCGCGCGGTGAGGGCGACGCACTCGGCGATCAGCTCGCGGGCGAGGGCGGCGGCGGCCGCATCGCGGGCGAACACCCCGTTGTCCGTGTCGAGCAGGGGGCAGATCGAGTTGAAGACGCAGTTGATGATCGCCTTCTTCCAGATCTCGCGCTGGATGTCGGCCTCGGCGCGAAAGGGGGTGTCGGCGGTACTCAGATCGGCGACACACCGCTGCAGCTCAGCCTCGTCGCCGCAGATGATACCGATCGGCGAGGGGGCGACCGCGTGGGCGCTGTAGGTGTACTCGGCCCTGGTCTGGCCAGTGATGTAGAGGATACAGCGGTAGATCGTGGGGAACTGGGCGTCGAGGAACGGCTGCTCGACGCCGACGCCGTTCTGCATGATCACGATCGGGCCGAGGGCCGCCCGGTCGCGGAGCGCGCGGGCGATCGCCTGGTTCGCGTACGACTTGCTGGCGATGACGATGATGCCGTCGATCTGGCGCAGCTCCGACAGGGAGATCGTCTCGACCGGCGTGCTGATCGGGCGCCCGCGATCATAGGTGGTGATCATGACGGCGCTCCTCAGCACGTCGTCCCGGCTGGTGCGGACGGCGAGCACCCGCCGCCCCGCCCTGGTCAGATGGGCGGCCAGCGGGAAGCCGATCGCCCCGGAACCAAGGATGTATATGGTTCTCGCAGAACGCATCAGCCACTCCTGTGCCCAGGTCACTCTTTGCGCCTGCGCGGCTTCGCCGCGGCGGCGGCCAGATCCCCGGCGACCCGAAACTGGACGATCCTGCGGATAAGATCCAGCGGCATGAGCTGGTCGAGGGGGAACTGCACCGAGCCCTTGGCGCCCTTATACGCCGACAGCTCGGCCTGGAACGCCTCGACCCCCTGCGGCGCCGGGTAGAACCCAATATGGTTCTTGAAGGCGGCAAAGTGAACCAGGTTGCCGTGCATGGCGAAGGTGGGCATTTGGTAGCTTATCTTCTCATGGGCGTCGGGCGCGGCGGCGCGGATGGTCGCCCTGATGGCCTCAAGCTTCTCCCGGGTCGCCTCGGGGAAGGTGGCGATATACTCGTCGATCGAGTGAAAGCCGGGTGTCGTAGGCATACGATTCCTCGTCGCTTTGTTTGATATCTGGGCGCGGCCTTCTGCCCACCCGCTCTGCGGGCGAGTATAGCACACACGGCGGCTCGTCAGCACGCTCGTATCGCCCTGCGGGTGTGACGGAACGTCTTGCATGCGGGCGGCTGAAGCCGCGCCGGGAGGGCCTGCGGCCGCCCGCCCGCGAAGGCGGGCGGTTCCGGCGTCGGCCTGCGCCGACGCCCGGCGATCAGCAGTACCGCTGGCGCTATGACGCCACGCGGGCCAACGGGGTGCTGGGCGACCTCGGCTCGCATATGATCGACCTGGCCCGCTGGTGCCTGGGCGACCCGTGCGGGGTCAGCGCGCACCTCGCCACCTGTGTCGCCCGTGAGGGGGCGGCTGGCCAGCCGCTCGCGCCCGCCAACGACACGGCGCTGCTGCTGCTGGATATGGACAGCGGGACGCATGCCTCGCTCCACATCAGCGCGGTCGGCCACGCGCTCGAAGGGGACTCGCAGCTGCGGGTGACGATCTACGGGGATGCGGGCACGCTTGAGGTCGATCTTCAGCGTGGGTATCTGCGCGGCGTGCGGGCGGGCGCCGCAGCCGAGCAGTTGCCTGTGCCCGACGCGCTCTGGGGATCGGCCGACCGGGGTGCCCCCTTCGCGGTGCTATTCAGCGAGCCGGTCGGCGCGCGCGCGTTCGTCGACGCGGCGCGCGAGCGGCGCGCGGTGCGCCCCGACTTCTTCGATGGCCTCGCGGCGCAGATCGTCGTCGACGCCGCGCTCGCCTCCCACGCCGGCGGCTGTCGGGTGGCGATCACCGATCTGCCCGCCTGATGGGCTGAATTAGAGATATCGATGGCCGACAACGTGTGCTACAATGCCGGCGCGGTTTTGGCGGGAGGCGGCGCGTATGGATGTGCTCAGCGGCAAAAAGATTGTGCTGGGGGTCTGCGGGAGCATCGCGGCCTATAAGGCGTCGCAGCTGGCCCGCGACCTGACTCTGGCCGGCGCCCAGGTGGATGTGGTGATGACCGAGGCGGCCGGGCGATTTGTCGGCGCGGCCACCTTCCAGGCCCTCACCGGGCGGCCGGTGCTGGGCGATCTGTGGGCGCTGCCCGAGGATGGGGTGGTGGGCCACATCGCCCTCGGCGCGAAGGCCGACCTGGTGGCGGTGGCCCCGGCCACGGCCAACACGATCGCGCGCATCGCCGCCGGGATGAGCGACGACCTGCTGACCACGACGATCCTGGCGACGCGGGCACCGGTGCTGCTGGCCCCGGCCATGAACCCGCTGATGTACGCGGCCCCGGCCACCGTGGCGAATGTGGCCACCCTGCGCGCGCGCGGCTACACGGTGCTGGAGCCGGCCGTGGGCCGCATGGCCGAGCACGTGGAGGGCCGCGGCAGGCTGCCCGAGCCGCCCGAGCTTGAGGGCGAGATCCGCGCCCTGCTCGGCCGCGCCCACGGCCCGCTCTCCGGCCGCCACGTGGTGATCAGCGCAGGGGGCACCCAGGAGCCGATCGACCCGGTGCGCTACATCGGCAACCGCTCCTCGGGGCAGATGGGCTACGCCATGGCCGCCCGCGCCCGCGACCTGGGCGCGCGGGTGACGCTGGTCAGCGGGCCGACCGCGCTGGCCCCGCCGGCCGCCGTGGCCACGCTGCGGGTGGAGACGGCGCTGCAGATGCAGGCGGCCCTCGCCGAGGCGCTGGGCGACGCCGACATCCTGATCATGAATGCGGCGGTGGCCGACTTCCGACCGGCCGCGGCCGCCGATGAGAAGATCAAGAAGAGCGGCGACGCCGGGCTGACCCTGAGCCTGGTGCCGAACCCGGACATCATCGCCGGGCTGGCCGGGCGGCGCGAGTTCTTCAAGGTGGGATTCGCCGCCGAGACGAACGACCTGCTGGCCAACGCGCAGGGCAAGCTGGAGCGTAAGGGACTTGATATGATCGTGGCCAACGATGCGGTGTCGAGCATCGGGCAGCCCGAGATCGCGCTGACCCTGATCGACCGGGGCGGCGTGGCGAGCCTGCCGAGGCAGCCCAAGGCGGCGGCGGCGGCGGCCCTGCTCGACGAGATTGTGGCGCGCTTTGCGCGCTGGCGTGCCTGATTGCAGATTGCAGATTGCAGATTGCAGATTGATCAATCTGCAATCTGCAATCTGCAATCTGCAATTACAAGGGAACTATGACCACAGAGCGTAAGGACCCCGAG
>NZ_JAIEWN010000054.1 GCF_019599295.1 Oscillochloris sp. ZM17-4
GCCATGCCGGAGAGGGAGCGCTCGGCAGAATCAAGGTCAGCGGTGAGTTGGCGCACCAGCAGATCCTGTGTGGTCAGAGCAGCACGCAGATCGACGATGTCGTGATCGTCGTGTGCGTTCACTGGAGCGCCTCGGCGATGTCCTTGCGTCGGGCAATGATCTGCTGGAGCGCGCGTAGCCGCTCATGAAGCTGGAAGATCGCCTCGCGGTTCGTCTCAGCGTCAGCGGCGGCACCCTGGAGCTGCGGCAGCCGCTCAATCACCATGGTGATCGCCTCCTGCAAATTCTGGATCACCAGCTGAGCTTTGCGCATGGCCTCGGCTCGCAGGCGCTCTTTTTCACGCTCCTGACCGGCATCGAGCAGGTAGCGGACGCCCATAAAGATGCCGGCCCCTAGCAGCACCGCCACCCCGATGCCAGGCACCATCCCCAGCCCCAGGCCCAAGGCGGCAAGCCCTGACGTAATGCCCGCTGCGCTCAGCCCGAACACTGAGCCGGAAATGTAGACGGCGGTGATCGGCACCCCGACGGCGGTGAGCCCAGCCACGGCGCTCTTTGCGGCCTCGGCAGCGACGTTGTCGTTCAGGCCGCGCAGGCGTACCTGACGCATCTGCGTCTGGAATCGCGCGAGGGCGGCATACTGTGCATCATCGACGGCAAGGGTCGTGCGCGCGACGATGAGCAGGTGCTCCTGATCGGCGCCGATCAGATCGTTGGCATACGCGACTTCCCGCAGGTTTAAGAGCAGGGCGCAGCGCAGAGACAAGGGTGTGAGGACGAACGGCGCGAGCGTGTCAGCAAAGGCCGGCGGTGCAATGATGTAGCCCAACACCGCATGCTTCCCCCCAGACGAGAGGCCATCGAGGTCGAACAACTCGAAGATAAGCTGGAGCTCGTCTTTGTCGATGGCCCCGTCGGCGTTGGCCATGGCGAAGAGCGCCCCGGCGAAGGCGACTCGCTGATGCTCCGGCAGCGCCGTGAGGTTGATAGGTTCGGTATCGCTGGGGCCAGTGACCGACTGATGCACCTGCGCAGCCGCCTGGGCGATCGGCGAATCCTGCCCGGCGACACTGGCCACCGTCTCGGCAACACCCTGTGTTACCTGGGCCGCTGCCCCCTGCACCACCTTGCCGGCCACATTGAGTTGCCCCTGCGCCTCGTGGGTCACCCGCTCCGCTTCCTGCTGCACGACTGTACCTGCTCCCTGGAGGTGTGCTTGCGCCTCGCGGGCCAACCACTCTGCCGCCTCCTGCGCCTCACGGGCACGCCGCTCCGCCTCCTTGCGAACGTCCTCTAGGGCTTGTTGGCTCTGGCCGACTGTCTTGCCAACCCAGTTCCAGAGATCGTTACTCATTGGCTCCCTCCCTCACTGAATTGCCGTGCTGCCCCCTATCCTACGCTCGCCCATCATCCACAGGATTACCATTCCTGCCAGGGCATTGATCGTCCCGCATACCGGATCCACCAGCGCATCGCGCTGCGTCATGCGCTATGGAGGGCTCAGGTTCCGGTTTCAGGCCCGACGTATGATGCATAGAGCTCTCGGCATCGTGCGTGAAAGGCACCTGTGATGACGACGTCTGCACCCGATCTCGAAGTTGTCCTCTCGCGACAACTGCTCCAGTACGCCCTGACCAGCTACGCCGCTGAGTACTTTCTCGATCAGGAGATGCGCGCCCCGCAGCTGGGATTATCCGCACGTGGTCAAGATATGCAGCTGGAGCTGCATGCGGGCGCGGCGCGCCTTCACGTGCGGGTGGCAGCCGTCTGGCGGATGAAGGCGTGGAACCTGCGGATTGCGGAGCAGCGTGATGAGGTGGCCCTGGAGCTTCAGGCACAGTTTGAGGTACACGACAACGAGCTCTTCATCCGGGTGAGCGATGGACGGGTGCTGAGTCGTGAGCTGGCCTGGCTTGAGAAAGTGGGATCGCAGCTGGTCCATATGGTAGTTGAGCAATTCCTGAGCCGCCCGCTGATTCGGCTGCCGGTACGGCTCGATATCACCGGGGCGGCGTCTGAGGGCGATGAGAGTCGCCTGAACTTGGATCATGTCTGGATTGAGCCGGAGTCTGTGCGCCTGAGCCTGCGCCTGATCCACGATCTGGTGCCACCACCGCCGGCGTTCGCCGATGTCGTGATTGCCGGGGCACGACCACGGGCGATCCGTCTCACGCGGAAGACGGCGGCGGCCGCCCAAGCAGGGCGCCGCGATGAAGCGCGGAGCCTCGTACGCGAGGCATTGGAAGCCGACAACTCCTACGCGATGGGCTGGCTGTGGCTGGCGGCACTGGCGGAGCAACCCGCTGACCGACGCGTCTGCCTCGAACGTGTGGTGGCAATCGACCCCGCAAATACCGCCGCCAGCGCAGCACTGGCGCGCATCACAGATGCAGTATAGGATTGTGTGCTCCAAGCGCGGCCAGATCACCGACATGCGGAGCGCATCAGGCGAGTGGGCCATGTGTCCTTGCGGTATGAGGAAAACTCAATGAACTGCTGCCACCACTGCCGCGACGCCGAGAACCTGTTCGACCGGACCGGCGACCTCGTCAGCCTGGCCGGTCTGCTCGGGCATAGCTCGACGGATACCTTTTCGTTTGCGTGCGTGCGTATGGAAAAGGAGCGAGGATGTCTGTATTGAAGCGGCTTGCGATACGCACCCACACCCAGGAGTGCCTGGTCGACATCACCGACCAGGTCGCGCAGGCGGTGACGGATTCAGGCGCATCCGAAGGCACCACATTGCTGTATGTGCCCCACACGACCTGCGGGATCACCATCCAGGAGAACGCCGACCCTGGGGTACAGCACGATATGCTGATGGTGCTGCGGCGGATCTACCCACGCCAAGATCCGGGCTACCGTCACATCGAGGACAACTCGGCCTCGCACCTGCAGGCCAGCACGATGGGCTTCTCGCACTTCGTCTTCGTGAGCGGCGGCCAGCTGGTGCTTGGCCGCTGGCAGGCGATCTACCTGGCCGAGTTCGACGGCCCGCGCACCTCACAAGGTGTCACTTTTTTCTGGGGGCCGTCCCAATGCGGCAAAACGGCCCATGGGTGCGTGCCAGCACTATTGCTGCATTAGGACGCGCTCGCGACGACCGCGTCGGCGCGGAACTGGGCAAAAACCGTAAGAAAGTGACACCTGGTGAGGCCCGCGCACCCGCGAGGTGCTGGTCAAAGTGCTCGCGGATTAATACGTGTGAAGCAGCATTACGCAACTCTTTGATCAAACAGCTTTCCTAACAGGCGCTGACCGGCCTGCTGGATGTCGTCGTCCAGATCAAACACGACACTGCGGACGCGGATTGCGCCGATCCGCGTGTCGATCGGGCGCTCAGGCATGGTTGGATAGATAAGTATCGCCTCGGTGCAGCCGGTGATTTCTGCGTACGCAACCACCTGGGCGATATCATCTGTCTTGACATCACGTTTGTACTTTGTATCGAGCACGATGAGCGCCTGCTCGGTTGCGCGATCGCGCAGCACCAGGTCGATGACAAATGACATGCCGCCATGCCGACCGATAGCGTGTTGCTCCTGCTTCACGAGGCGCAGCTCGGGCGGTAGCTGGGTGCGCATCCATCCCTCGACAAATCCCTCGAACAGGTTGGCCATGTCGACCAGAAATGGCAGCATCGCGCGATCGCCGCTCGTGTGATGCGGCCCGGCGGTATCGAGAAAAAAGTGACACAGGGCGTGCAGCGGAGCGTAGTCAGCGTTGAGCCGGTGGTAGCGCCGGCCCACGCAGGCCGCTCCTGACACAGGGGTTAGAGAGACCGCGCCCTGGAGCTGGCGGAACGCCTGATGGATAACCGGCAGCGCCCGCTCAGGCCGACACATGCCGCTGCGGCTGATCACGAACAGCGTCCAGGCCAGGATCTGGTTGTCATCGATGTCGGCGGTGTGCTCGTGATACTGGCACTCCAGGCGGGTATCCCACGGCCGGTTCGCCACCCGCCGCACATTCAGGCTCCCGCGTACCACGCTCAGCTCGTCGGTCTGCTCGACGTAGGCTCGGGCCAGCCCATCTCTACAGCGCCGCAGCACGCGCCGCGCCAGGGCCTCGGCCAACCGCTCGTAGAGCTCATTAAGGCTCTGCGCCTCGTACCACCCGTCCAAAAAGCGGAAACTCTGCTGCCCGTAGGCATACTCAAGCATTGCAAAGATGCTGCGTATCGGCACTTTTGGCAGCAGCGCGACGCTCAGCCCCGGGGTGAGCGGGATGTGGCCGACCGAGCCCTGGGCTGTGAGCCACCACTGGCCGCCCGTCGCCGGCGAAGGGAACTCGACCTGGACCTGGTTGCTGTACTGCCGCCAGAGCAGCTCGCCCGCCGCGTCTGGCAGCTCCTCACGAGCCAGGCGGCGTGTCCGGTACTCCTCAAGGGCGATCACCTGGCGCCCGCCGGTGGTCACGAGATTACCCGTGCAGCAATCTTCTCCCAGCGGAACCGCTCGAAGACCTCGCGCCGGTCGAAGAAATACTCCTCTAGGTAGGGCTCGATCTCCATGCGCCAGATATCTTCGAGCTCGTCGGCGAGCTGCGGGCGCATGAAGAAGCTGATGCCCACCGCGTAGCCCGGGTCGCCGATCTCGCGATTGACCTGCTCGAGGATCGCGATCAGGCCTGCGGCATCCGTCTCGCGCTCGTGCTGATACCTGAGGAGCACTGCATAGTTGGGCTGGAGCGGCAGGAAGGCGAAGCGCCGGCGCAGCGCATGGTCAACCAGGGCGATCGAGCGGTCGGCGGTGTTCATGGTGCCGATGATCCGCACGTTGGCGGGGATCGAGAGCACCCCGCCCCCAGCGAGCGGCAGCGACTGGTCGCGGTACTCCAGCAGATACATCAGCTCGCCGAAGACGCGGGCCAGGTTGGCCCGGTTAATCTCGTCGATGATCAGGACGCAGCTATCGGTAACTGCCTTTGCGCGAGCGCAGAAGTCGAGGAAGCGCCCCGGCACCATCGGGTAGCTCAGGCTGCCATCCGCACGGGATTGAGGGCGGATGCCCTGGATGAAATCCTCATAGGCGTAGGCCGGATGAAACTGGACGAGCTCGATGAAGCCGACGCCACCGCCGACCAGGTGGCGGGCGAGCCGCTGGGCCACGAAGGTCTTGCCGGTTCCGGGTGGGCCATAGAGCACCGCCTGGCCCTTGCGTTCGAGGGCGCGCAGCCAGCGAGCGAGCTCGGCCTCAGAGGTGCCGGTGTCGCGGGCGCAGTCGGTCAGTGGGTACATGGGGTTGACCCCATGCGATGGCGGCGGCAGGGGGCCGCGGTCCACGAGCTCTTGCAGTGCGGCCCACTCGTTTAGGTTGACCCGGAAATTCGTCCCGTTCGGCGCACGGAGCACATGCATCTGCTGGAGCGCCGGGTGCTCGATGAGCGTTGCCCGCCGGATCGGCTCAGGGAGGATCTGCGTGTAGCGAAAGGGCACCTGCCACGCTGTGGCCCTCTGCCCCGGCTCAGCGCTGAGCCAGGCCGGGATATCCTCGGGCGCGTAGGTCTGCTCGGCTGGCTCCCCCGTGAGCTCGCCGAACGCATACATGCCAGCGTCTTGCCCCGCCTGCCAGAGCAGCACGCGGTCGCCCGCTTTCATCTCATCGCGGTAGCGGGTGACCGCCCAGTCGTCGTCGCTGCCAGGCGCGATGCTGCGCACGTGCTCCGCCAGATCGTAGAAGCGCGGGTTGGCCTGGAACAGCCAGACGCGCTGGGCGCTATCGGTAAGGGTCTCGATCGCAAACCCAAGGCGGTCCAGGATGCGGCGCGCCTGGCTGCTGTTGAACTGTGTCGCGCCGGTGGCGATACGCACGATCTCTTTGACCGGGTAGCGTTGCCCCTCCCAGGAGATCACGTAGCGGTAGGTCGGATCGTGCTCCCAGTTCTCCCAGGAGGGCATATCGCGGCGCTCGGCGTCGAAGGTGGTGCAGGCGGCCTCCACATCCTCGCGCCGCACCCGGTCCAGGCCATCGCTGATGGTAGGCCCAGATACGTCGTAGATCGGCTCAGGGATGACATGCCCAAGCTCCTCATGCAGGTACTCCAGCACGCCGGGGTTGTGGATCGCGCGCGAGAAGGGATGCGCCTGGCGCATGCTCGCCGCCGCCGCACGTGTAAAGGCGATGCTGGCGCTCCGGACGAGCGGCGCCAGCTCGGCAAATTCGTCGACCGGTATCGTGCAGGTGAGCGCAGCGGGATAGCTTTTGAATGTCCACCTATCCCAGTTCGCAAGCTGCTGTAGCCGCGGCAGATCTTCTGGGTTAAGCTCGGCGCGCTCCAGCACCAAACCAATCCCGTTGCGGCTGATCTCATAGACAAAGTATGCCCCCGCCACCAGGCGGATGCGCACGCGGTCGCGAACAGTAACGGCCCAGCGGTTGGCACCGACGGCGTGCGCCACGCCGATCAGGTGGGCAAAATAGGTGAGCGCGAGCGCGCGGGTCTCGCTCTCAGGGATGAGGCTCTCTACCAGGCGGCGCATGTCCTCCGCTGCGAGGCGGTATGTACCCTGCGAGATTTCCTCCTCATCGAGCGCGTCTTCGTGGTCAAGGGGCTCATCGCTCATGATCTTCCTTTGCTTCATACAGCCGGAGGTATAGCCTCCATCGGCGGATCTACTGGGTCTTCTGCAAGGTTCCCTCGGCGATCATTCGCTCGAACTGGGCGGCGACGGTGGCCGGCTCGGGGCCGCCGGAGATCAGCACGCCCAGCTCCATATTCAGGCTCAGGGCGTAGTCGGTGAGGTTGGCGCTGGAGAGGAAGAGGGTGCGCCGGTCGGCGACGGCGCACTTGGCGTGGAGCGTGCCGGTGTGGCCGCTCTCGTCGGTGGGGCGGCGGTCGCTCGGCCAGATGTAGATCTGTGCGGCGCTGGCGACCGCCGGCCCGAGGGCGCGGATGGTGTCGTAGGCCATCTTCTGGCCGCTCGGCTCCGGGGCCTCGATGCAGATGCGGATGACGACGCCACGGGCGGCTGCGCTCATGAGCGCCTCGATGACGGCTGGAATCTTGTAGACGGCGAAGCTCACGATGAGCAGCTCCCGGTGCGCACTGCGGATGACCTGGAGCAGGGCCTGGTCGGTGCGGCGCATCGAGACGCCCGCCGCCAGGGGGCCGGTCCAGATCAGCTCGACGCGCTGCTCAGCCCGGGCGCTGCGGGTGGCCGCCGCTGCGCTCAGCAGGGCCAGGGCCACACGCGCGCCGGAGATTGCGGGAGCCTGCTGCGCCCAGGCGTCGAGGAAGTCGCTGGCTCTGGCGCGCTGCGCGGGCTGGGGGATGGCCTGGAGCGCGGCCGCCCGTGCGGCATCGCGTGGCCCGGCGGCGTGCTCAATCGCCCGCGCGAGGGCGTGGATGCTCCCTGGTGGGAGCTCCGCTGCCAGGCGCACGGCGGCGTCGATGATGATGAGTCGCTGCTCGTCCATGCGGCCTCAGCTGAAGAAGGCGAGATCCTCGCGCTCGACGGTCGGCACCAGCACGGAGCGGTCGAGGTAGCGGTTGCCGCGCTCGCACGAGGTCTCCGGGGCGAAGAGGCAGGCGTGGCATGCGGCCGCGTGGACGGTAGTGCCGCGCCGGCTGGGCTCGTGCTCGGCGCAGAGCGGGTCGGAGGCGCACTGGGCCGCGTCGCGCATGGCCGTCTGGAGGTGCCGGCGCAGCTCGTCCGGCTCGCCCAAACCCACCAGGCCGCCCAGCGTGCCCTCGCTGTCCGGGGCGGCCGTGTAGATCAGCACGCCGGCCATCGGCTCGGGACGGCCCTCGGTCTCGTTCGGGCCGCGCGCGTAGATGCGCTCGCGCAGGCTGGCCGCGTTGTAGCCGCACTCCAGCACCAGCTGGCGCATCAGGACGTGGGCGAAGGTGTGCAGCAGGACGTAGCGCATGCCGGGGAAGTCGGCCTCGGGCGGGGTGATGCGCCGCGCCCGCCGCCAGCTGGTGTGTGAGGCGAGAAACTGCTCCTTGCGGCGCTCGGTGGTCGCGCCGGTGAGCCAGCCCTGGATGGCGGCCTCGTCGAACTGGATGAAGATGCCCTCCCCGCGCACCTCAGCGGCGGGCACCCAGGTTGGCGCGCGTCGGGCGAGTGGCATCCGTCGCTGGCCGCTGTCCTCCGGGTTCACGCCCAGCTCGCCCGGCGCGTCGATCCGCGTGAAGCCGATCAGCGCCCGCACCTCGCGCAGCCGCTCGACCAGCACCACCCGCGCGATGCGCGGGTCGAATCCCTGCGGCACCGCCACCTCGCGCAGGCGGAAGTCTTTGGAGGGCGTGTGACTGGCGGGGTGGGCGAACTGCTCCCACTCGCGCCCCTTGAGGTCGGCGGGGTCGTCTTGCTCGCCCTGCTGCTCCTGCCCGCGCCGCTGCTCAATCGCCTGAAAAATCTCGCTGTCGCGGTAGCCGATGAAATCGCCGAAGGGGTTGGGCGTCATCGCGCGCATCAGGGTGATGAACTGCTCGCTGGGCACCTGCTGGAGGCTGGTCCACTTGCTCTCGATGAGCTGGGCCAGCTTGACCGACTCGGTGGGGATGGCCAGGGCGATCACGGTGTCGCCGAACCAGAGGTTCGAGGCCCCGAGCAGGATGGCCCGCACCTGCTGGTCGCAGCCACGCGGGTCAAAGTCGCGCAGGTGCGGGCGTCGCCCGCGACACTGCGGCATGCGCGCCCGGCCCTCCTCGCCGAACGCCTCCGAGAGGCGGCGAGTTTTCTTGCAGGTGTCGCAGCTCAGGACGAGGTCGCGGGCCTCGCCGCTGGGGCCGAACTCAATCAGGCGCAGCTGGGTCGCGCAGTCGGTGGGGCCGCGATGCACAAACTCCACCCACGGGAAGTCGTCGAGGTGCCCGTGCTCGCAGGCCACCAGGAAGCGCGCCGGGACGACCACCGGCTCCTTGGCCTTCTCGCAGCCGCTGTGGACGTAGCGGGTGCGGTCGGGGTGGTAGGGGTCTTCCTTGGGGGTGAACAGGCCGGTGCTGAGCGGCGAGAGCTGCTGGCAGCGCGGACAAAGCATCCAGCGCGGGAAGAGCGCGACCGGAATGCCGATGCGGGCCAGGGTGCTGAAGGGGTCAACCGGCCCGCTGCCCGGCGGCAGGGCGGGCGGGGCGAGGAGTTGCTGCACCTGGCTGCCGAGCTGGGCGCGCACCGCGCGCAGCAGGCGCTCCTCGTCGATCACGCGGGAGATGCCGCCGTCCACCGTCCAGTCGTCCAGGCCCATGACCAGCACCGAGAGGTGCGGCAGATCGACGAGGGCGCCCACGCCGTAGCTGAAGATGACCTGGCTGGGGCGCACTTCGCCGACGCGGGGATGTTTCATCGGTGGCATTAGTCCTCCTCGTCCTCGGTCGGCGCAGCGGCAGCGGGCGCGCCCTCCGTCGCGTACTGCCAGCGCTGGCCGCCCCCGTCGAGCCCGCCGTCCTCCAGGATGAGGTTGACGGTCGGCTCCACGTCGCGCAGCGAGTTTAGGCAGGCGAACAGCGACCAGTCACCATCGCCGGGCGGGCTGAGCAGGCCGACGGTATCGCCGCCGGCGCGCTGGTAGCCGAGCTTGGCGCTCACGGTGGCGGCGATGCGGGCCTGCCAGTAATCGAGCCGCTCGGTGATCGCGCTCTGGATCAGCCCGGCCCGCTTCGGCCCGTCGATGGCCTCGGCCCGCCGCACGATGGTGGCCACGGCCTCCGCCATGCCCTCGTCGCTGCGGCTGAGCCGGCCCGCGCCGAGGTTCGGGTTGTAGGTCGGCGCGCCGATGCGGGCCAGGGCGACCAGCACCCCGCTCAGTCCGCGGTCGAGGGCGCGCGGCGAGAAGGGCGTCACCGAGAGGGCCTCGACGTGCTGGTAGAAGGTGGCGTGGTAGTGGGTGAAGCGCTCGTAGTGGCTCAGGTCGCGCGGCCTGGCCCAGTTGTAGATCGTCGCGACGAGGCCGGGGTGCTGGCGGCCGACGCGGCTGGTGGCCTGGATGTACTCGGCGGTGGATTTGGGCTGGCCGGCGACGAGCATCAGGCCCAGCCGGCTGACATCGACGCCGACCGAGATCATGTTGGTCGCCAGCAGGACATCGACGGGGAACTGCGCTGGGGCGCGCTTGCGGCCCTTCTCCGGGCGCAGCGCCGGGTCGAAGGGTGCCTCCAGGCGATCCAGCATCTCGGGGATGTCCGCCGCGCTCAGGCGCGAGGTCAGCTCGCGGACGCTCCAGACGTCGAGGAAGCGCGTGGGCAGGCCGCGCTGGTGCATCTTTTTCAGGCGGGTGCTGACCGTGTCATCGACGGCGCGGCGCATCGCGGCCAGCTCGCGCAGGGCGTTGAAGTAGCCCACCAGGGTCATGTAGGGATCCGCGCCGCGCATGGCGGTCTCGTAGAGCTGCTGGGCGGCGGCGAGGAAGGCGACATACGACTGAATGAGCGCGGTCTTGTGGCGGATGCCGGGCGCGCAGATACCCAGGTAGCGTCGGCCAGGATAGGCGTCGCTGGGCGGGCGCGGGATGGCGAAGCAGGTGTCGCCGGCGTCGAGGCCCTGGGGTGGGAAGATCGCAACGTTGCGCAGGAACAGGCTATGCACCTGCTGGTCGGCCCGGCGGATCGTCGCGGTGGAGGCGATCAGCTTGGAGCGCACCCGCAGGCCGTCCAGCTCCCAGCTGGCCAGCTGATCGACCGCTGCCTCGTAGAGCCCGACGAGCGTGCCCAGCGGCCCGCTGATCAGGTGCAGCTCGTCCTGGATGATCAGATCGGGCGGGCGCAGCGGGGTCGCCGGGAGCACGCGGGCGGGGCCGTGCCTGCCGCCCTTGATCGCGGGGTGGCTCTGGGCCGGGTGGTCGGTGTCGGGGGTCAGGTAGCCGTGCCGCTCGCAGTAGCCATTTACCTGGCCGAAGAGCGCGGCCACCCGCCCGTTCCAGGGCATCTGGGCGAACTTGTCCACGGTGGCGATCAGCAGGGCGGGCAGGCGGTGGTAGATCTCCTCATCGACCACGAGCACTGGCAGGCCCTCGCCGTCGGATTGGCGGGCGTTGAAGGGGCAGTGGTTCATCAGGCTGCCGCAGTACATGAGCACGCGGCTGCGGCCCTGCTCGGGCAGTTCGGCGGTGAGGTCGCGCCCAGGGTCAATCGGCGTGCCGCACCAGGGGCAGTGCTTGAGCTGGGCGGGGCTGCCGCCGCCTGCGTTGCCGCCCTTCTTGAGCTGCTTGATCGCCTCGTCGGCGTCCTCGACCCAGTTGGGCGTGGAGCGCTGGCCGACCCACAGGCCGAGGCGGAAGGGCTCGTCGCCCCAGCGGGCCGGGTCCTCGCGGCGGATGACCTCGCAGGCGCAGATCAGGGTGGCGGCGCGCTGGAACTGCTGGAGGGTGAGCAGGCGTAGGGTGTAGCGCATCAGCACGGCCACGCCGGTCATGCCGCTGCGCCCGCCGACCACGCCCTGGAGCCGCCGGATGCCCAGGGTGTAGGCGGTCAGGCCGAGGTAGGCTTCGGTCTTACCGCCGCCGGTGGGGAACCAGAGCAGGTCGGCGAGCGCGGTGGCCGGGTCGCCAGCGCGGTCCTGCGTCGGGGTGGCGCGGTCGGGGTGGCGCGGGTCGGTGAGGGCGGGCAGGTTGATCAGCATGAATCCGAGCTGGAAGGCCCGCCATGCGTGGTCTTCTGGCCGGTCAAAGTCTGCGGGGGCCTTCTTCTCGCCCCGGCGCACCGAGGCGGCGTAGAGCGAGCGGGTGCGCTGGAGGGCCATGGCGCGGTTGGCGAAGCGGAAGGCGCTGGCGGCCTGCGGGTTGGTGTCGAGCAGCGTGATGCCCTCGCGGATGCGCGCCAGGGCCAGCCGGCAGTGGCGCAGCGACTCTTCTCCGGCGCTGATAAACGGCACCAGGTCAGGCGTTGGCGTCTGGAGCCGGGCCTCCTGGCGGGCGATCCAGTCGGCGTAGACGGCGGCGAGCGGGGCGAGGTGTGCGGCGAACTGGCCATCGGGCACAGCGGCCAGCGCGGCCATATCGACGGTCAGATCCGCGAGGCGGGCGAAGCCGGGGTCGGCGGGCGTCGGCTGGGTGGTCTGGGGTACGTCATAGGTCGGCAGCACCACCGTGCGCACGGCGACCGCGCTGTCGTGGATGCGCTGGCCGTCCGCGTCACGGGCGGGGGTCGCATCGACCGCGACGCCGTGGCCGACCGCGAACTCGACCTCGTTGCGGTAGAGCATCGCGGTGCGCTGGTCCTCCAGGTCGAGCTGGTCGCCGGGGAGCGGGCGGCGGCGGAAGATCGCGGCGTGGTCGGGCGCGGTGATGGACAGCTCGGGCTGGAAGACCCAGGCGCCATCCTTGTTGCGGGGCGGCTCCTCCTGGCCGTTGACCAGGAAGAGGGTGACGATCCACGCGCCCAGGCGCTTGCGGATCACGCCCTGGAGCGTGACGCCGGGATGTGCCTCGCTGATCGCCTGCGGTGCGATCTTGCCGTGGCGCAGCGTGATCGCGGGCAGGGCGACGACCACCGGCGTGCGCTTCCAGGGGTGGTGGTAGCTGCCGTCGGGCCGCCGGAAGCGATCTTCTTTGATCTCGACCCGCGCATAGTGCCCCCAGCGCACCGTCACCGTGATCGCGGTGGCCTCCAGGGCGACGGCGAAGGTCAGGCCGATGGAGGAGGGCAGCATGGCGGTGGTCGCCTTGGGCGGCGGGGCGTCGCTCGCGCCGTCCTCGCCATCGCTGCCGCCGAGGTCGCCGTCGTCGTACTCCTCGGGGATGCCGCTGCTGGCGCGCGGGGCGAGCATGCCGACCAGATAGCGCCCGCGCACGGTCGCCTCGTCCAGCACCTCCTCGGGGCCGCCCCAGGGGCCGAGCAGCTGGCGGACGACCATGTCTTCGAGCTGATCGCGCAGGTTGAGGGTCTGGGGTTCAGGGCTCAGGGTTCGGATGACGCTCGGTGATGGTTCGGGTGATGATGGTGTCACACGAATCTCGCTTTGCGCATCCTCCTGACCCCTGACCCCTGACCCCTGACCCCTGCCATGTCGTCGGTCGAGCCAGGCGATGAGCTGCTCGCCGAGGGCGGGGCTGAGGGTGGTCGCGTCGATCACCTCGCCGAGCTCGGCGATGTCCCAGCTGGCGGGGATGGCGGCGAGCAGGAACTCCAGCTGCTCAGGGGCCAGCGACTCAACCCCGCTGCCGTCGAGGGCGATCTCGCCACGGGCTAGGCGCCCGCCGATCTCGGCGATTGCGCCCGGCCCACGTTTCAGAATGCTAGAAAGCTTGATGCGATTCATTGTTCGTCCCTGGCCCAGGTCGGCGGCTGGAGCGGCTCCAAGAAGGGCGAGAGGGCATCGCGGGAGCCGCAGACAAGTAGTGCGCGCATGGCCCGCGAGCAGCCGACGAAGAACAGGCGGCGCTGCTCATCCTCCATCGCCGCCAGCTCATCGTCGGGATAGTCCGCGATCACGCGTGGGAAGCGCCCGGCGTCCAGGCCGACCACGGCGACAAACGGGAACTCCAGCCCCTTGGCCGAGTGGATGGTGATCACCTTGACCTGCTGGGCGGTGATGTCGATCTGCTTGCCCGACTGGAAGACCGCCGGTAGTCCCAGGTCGCTCAGGCGCCGGGCCAGGTTCTCGCCGGCATGTTTGCTCTGGCAGAGCACCGCGCCGCTGTGGGCGGGCAGCCGGTAGCGCTGGGCCGCCGCGCGGAAGAAGGCGCGGATCGCCTCCGCCTCCTCGGCGGTGTCGCCCACCAGCGTGATCGTCGGAGGGTCGCCCTGGTGCGCGGACGGCTCCTGGCTGAGGCTCTCGGCGTCGCCCGCCGCCGACCCGGTCAGAATGTCGGCGCAGGCGGTGATGATCTGCGCGGTGTTGCGGTAGTTTCGCCTGAGCAGGATCGTCCGCCCGGTCATGCGCAGGTCGGTGTGGACCTGACTCCAGCTGAAGCCGCGCTGGTAGAGCGACTGGGATGCGTCGGCGGTGAGGTAGACGTGCGCCAGCGAGGGCACCAGGTTGAGCAAGAAGCGCAGGGCCACCGGTGAGAGGTCTTGGGCCTCGTCGATCACCAGGGCCTGGTAGGGCTTCGGGTCGAGGGTGGCCGCGACCTCCAGCGCCCCGCGCCGGATCTGCTCGTTCAGCACGACGCCGTTGTCGCGCATCAGCGCGCGCCAGTGGACGTAGACTGCCCAGATCGCCGCGCGGACCGTCGCTTTGAGCGGGGTGCGCCGACCACGCCGCTCGACCGCCAGGTACGCCTCGGCGCTGCGGATGTCCCACGCCTCGATCACGCTCAGGAACTCCTGGAGCAGATAGTCGCGGCCGAGCTTCTCCAGCGCCGTCTGCCGCACCTGCCGGTCGAAGGCGTTGGTGGCGGGGATCTCCGCATCACGGAGCGCCGCGTCGAGCAGATCCAGGGCCTGACCCTCGGTGGCGAAGCTGGGCCAGCCCGACCCCTTGGCGAAGTAGTGAGCGGCCAGGCTATCGACCGTCGTCACCTTCACGCCGCACTTCGCCGGCGGCTTGCCGAGCAGGTGGGTGAGCAACTGCTCGGAGTAGCCCACCAGGGCGTTGGTGTAGGTCGTGAAGAGGATCGGGGTCACGCCCTGGTCAATCAGGCGCTGCACGCGGTAGAGGGCCAGGGTGGACTTGCCGGTGCCAGGGCCGCCCTTGACCAGGGTCGGCCCGGCGCGATCCTGCGCGACGAGCTCGCGCTGCTCGGGGGTGAGGCGCAGCAGGAAGCTGCCCAGATCCTCCTCGGCGAAGCGCTCGACGGCCTCCGGCTCGGGCAGCACGAACTCGGGCTGCGCGGCGATGGCGTCAAGGGCGCGCGGGAAGAGGTTGTCGAGAATACGGCTCAAGAAGCGCTCGGGGATCGTCAGCTCCAGCAGATCGTCCTCGGTGTGCGCGGCCAGGGCGGATGGCCGGTGGGCGACCGGGATCTGCCACTGGGCCAGCAGTTCATCGGTGAGGATGATAGGCAGGGGTGTCGGGATCGGGGGGTGGGGGTCGGGGATCGGAATCTCATCAAGGTTGGGGGCCGTGGTAAACGAACTGCCCGATCCCTGATCCCTAATCCCCGATCCCTGCGGCTGCGGCTCCAGCGCATCCGAGTCGGGAGCAACCGCAGGCAGCACCACATCCGGCAGGTCATCCGCAAAGGTGCGCTCGTCGCGCTTGCGCACGCTGAGCAGCTTGACCCAGCCCTGGCCGATGCTGTAGAAGACCCGGTAGTCGCCGACGCGGGCGCGGTAGACGTTGGCAAAGCCCTTGAGCTTCTTGGCGTCGCCGTGGGCCGAGTGCGGCTCCTCAGCCAGCACCTTCAGCTTCTGTCCGACGAGCTTGCTGACGTGCTTCGGCAGGCCCAGGGACTCGTTGTAGAAGGTCGGGGTGAAGGAAAGCTCGTACGCTGGCATGAGTCTCTCCTGGGCAGTCTGGATCTTCACTCAGTGTACCATGCGGATCGGCGCAGGTAGGCCTACGAGGCTAATCGTTTTGCTATTGTAATGATCCGCTTTGGTGTCTTCTAACGATTTTCACCACTGAAGGCGTGCTTACGGGCGTACAACAAGGCATGGCTGACGTAGGAGTGCGAGGTCTGTGCTGAGTCCGGCCCTGAGCAGCGCGGCACCGGCCAGTGAGTATGGCTTTTTGAAGGAGATTGAGGATGGTGGCCCGCCGTCGATTACGGTCCCCTGCTGGAAGGCGCGGGCGGCCGCGAGCGCATCACCAGTGTGGGTGTGCCCTGCCTGCTTGTTTGAGACGAATGCCTCCCAGACGAGGAAATTTGCCTTGCCGCTCTCAAGTTCCGCCCAGCAAAATGTTAGTCGGACGGGCTCGGCAACGCCGGCAAGCTGCTCAAAGAGCCAGGCACACTGGGCCAGGCCAACGGCAAGCGCCCCTGAGCCTGCGCCAGCGCACCAGGCCCGGTTGCCCTCACCGGTTCGAGCAGAGGTCAGCTCCGCTGGGTCATCACGCAGATCGATAGCAAGGGGGCACTCAAAGCCGATCGCGATTGGGTGCCTATCTCTAAGGTCGGCTTTAAGAAGGTTCGCGAGTGCTGCGAGGCTGGTGCCTGCGGTAACTTCCGTGTCCGCATGGGAAGAAAGCCGACACCAGGCAAGGCGGCCCTTCTTCTCAGAGCCGATGTCGACGGCGTAGATCTGGAGTTGGGGGCTGTCATTGTGCATTCTTAAGCTCCATATGGCAGGGTAGATTAGTGCTCACGTGGCCACAGCGCGAGGGCCTGATTGAGTGACACCCGCCAGGGTGCATGGTCGTTTGGTCGCCAGCATGTATAGGGGTAGCGGCTTCCTGTGCCTTGCAGCGTAATCAGGCAATTCCAGGCACAGCCGGCCGGCGGCGGGCCACTTGGATCAAGCAAGAGCAGACGACTGATTGATTGATCCGCGTGGTATTCAAGGCCCACAACGACAACCCAGTGGTTGCCTTCGGCGAACTGCAATCCCAGAATCACTGGGTGGCCCGCGGCTACCTGAGTATAGACAAAGCCTCGCACCTCTGTGCCGGCTGCGCTGTTCTGCTCAAAGCTCAGGTGGTGAGTGAAGACACCCTCGATCACGCTGACTAGCTCATCGAGCGTTGTGCCATCGCGAAATAGGCCGGAGTGCTTATCGAGTTGGTCCATCAGCTTGCCGTAGTTCGTCCTGCGATCAAGCCGGGCGAAGTAGTCGATGTGGTCACGGTCGACCAGTCCACAGATCAGCAGGGCCATCAGCATGCTGTATGGGCCGCATGCGCCATCGGCGTCGCCCTGGCGCAGGAACACCTTCTGTCGCTCGCCACTCGGGCTAATCGCCGTAGGCCCGGCGTGCTCAGTGTCGATCAGATCGATCACGCTATAGGTTGCCATCATTGGCCCTCCTGATCTTGAGCACCCATTGCGTCACGGATCTGCCTCAGGCGTCGCAGCACTGCGGTGATCTGGCCGGATTGGAAGAGCGACGCGAGGGTGCCCGTTGTGAAGCGGTCGGCGCGCACGTAGCTGGTCATCAGCTTGCGCAGCGTGGTAAGGTCGGCGGTGGCCAGGGCAGTCGCGCCGCCCTCAGTGTAGCGTCGGGCCTCCTCGGGCCAGGCACCCCAGTCGAACGGGGTGATGAAGCCCTCGCGGTGGAGCGCATGGATAAACGCGGAAGTCTCGGGGCTGGCCGACCAGTAGGGGAAGACGCCTGGCTGAGTCTGCCACTCGCCGAACGAGTAGCCCGGGCGCTCGAAGATCGGCAGGAAGGCGAGCAGCGCGTCGAGCTGAGATAAGCTGATCTCATTAGGCGACGATATCATGATCCTCTCCCCACTTGCCCTTATCTGCCGATACACTCCTTAAGCATCAAGACTACAAATCTAAGCCCAAAAGCCTCTTCAATTGAGAAAAGTTGGTCAATCTCTTCATGTGTTCATCCGCTTTCTGCCGTAACTCAGTTGGCATTGTCGGATCATCTCGCAGTGAGCAAAAAGCAGATAGAGTCACGCTCTGATCAAATGAGTCTATTATACGTACAGCTGCGCCATATACTTGCTCAGATACATGCTTTTTGACAATAAATCGTGCTAATATAGGAGCGGCGTTGAGGCTATGGAAGTAAGGAATGACCTCAGAATCATAGTTCTTTGATTGGGCGACAACAGTGAGTAATACGAGAATTGCCTGGGTGCGCCAACCTATCTGGCTCAATTCCTCTGCAAGATAGATGCGCTCCTGAGATCCAACTTGAGGATCTAAAATAATTTTACTCAAAATCCTCATAGCATTTTTTTGAAGTCCAAGCTTAACAAGATAATTCATAGCCATACACCTATAATCCATGCGTATTGTTTTGTCATTAGAAATGACCGTTAACGCCATGCTCTCTTTCAGGCGAAATAAAATCGCTAAGGCAGGAAATAGCATATCTGTGTGTTCCTTCGTAGATGGGTAGGGGGGCGAAAAAAAATTCCGTTCGAAATACGACGAACGTAAAAAAATAAATAGTCTCTCTTTAAAATGAGATCGAACTGACTTGATAATAACATCAGTATAACCAAGGCTTTCGATCATTTGCGGAACTAACAATTGAGTGTCTGATAAAAGGATGCGCGGTTGTGGATCATAGAGACTAGTCAAAATAGAGGCAGCTTCTTCTTTTTGTCCAAGTTGATCGAGTAAGCGTACAGCCAGAAGTTTAACAATGGTGAAGAGGATTCTCGAATAGTCATCCTTCTGCCCAATCATTTGGGGCTTATGCTTGAATAATCTGGTCAATCTATGGGCATATCTATTTCTACTGCTAGTACGTTTTTTGTAATCATATTCCATATACTCGAGATCATCGAAAGCACTTTGCTTCTTGATCTCATACCGCTGAAGCGCAGCATGCGCCAATTGAAGTGGCTGTGCTATATGACTTTCGAGACTACCCCTGTCCTTATTGTCAGGAAGGGAGAGCGAAAACTGTAAAAATGCTATTAGGGTTGATTTATCAGTAACATCTATCAAGGCACTTGCTGCCGCCTCTCGTATTCGTTTTTGATATATCGGAACAGCCATAAAGTTCCAGACTGCGTCGAAATGACCAAGCGAGATAAGGATTAAGCAAGCCCGCTTAGGCCAATTATCAATTACTAAAAAATATTCCGCGCGATTTGCATAGCGAATATAGGACGCCAGACTTGTTCCCAAATCATGTCGAGCATGCAAATCTGATAAAACTGGCATAATTCGTTCTATATGGGACAATAGCATATCATTCTCGAATCTTTCCAAATCATGTGCTCGCCTCAAGAAATCACTTAGAATAATAGCAACGTCTAATTCGCTTGCTGTGTTTAGTAATTCATCCATATATTCAAGCATCGTAGACGGATTGAATTTATCAAGCATTATAGTTTTAGGTGAAAGCAATAATCTACACAACCTGATCGCCTCGTCAATGGCTTGAAGTTCAACGAGGCGATTAATATCACTGAATTCGCTAAGAAAACTGTCTATCCATAGAAAACCGTTTCTCGATAGAAGGCTGGCTCTCCATGGCAAACTGTCTCCCCATATAATTGTCAGACTCCCGGGAAGAGAAATCGTCTGTGATCGGACTATTGCGATGATGGCCGCGCGTGCCTCGTCATTAAATCCCAGCAATTGCAGTGATTGGGAAGCAAGCCTGCGCAGTGTAAGTTTTACCCACGGGGAATGCGCAATTTTGGAGAATATGCGCGCACCTGCATCGACCTCACCAAGACGCACTAGAGCTTCCGCAATATAAATTTGATGCCATCCTCTAATGAGATGCCGTTTAGCCAATCTTTTCAACGTATTGATGACACGCTCATTGCCCGGAAAGTAAATAAGCCCGTCGAGAACTTCCGTATGCCGAACACCTCTGAGCAATCGATTCAGCACTCGAACGCGGAGATTTTCAGACACACTTACTTGTTCTGCGATAGCCCGGCTTATAAAATTGATCGCTCCCCAACGTACCTTTCCTCTATGACGCTTTAGCAAAGGTTCAAACACCTTATCAAGCGATCTCTTTTCGGTATATATACCATCGCTTAACAGACCAGAAATAAAAGAAGCCGGATCTGAAGACCAGTTATCTAGCAGATATTTTGATGCTGCGGCATATGGATCAGGTTCCCAAGACCAACGCCGAACGAGTGCGACGGCGGCGAGGTAGTCGCGTACAGTTGCATGGACAAATTCGCCGCGCTCACCACGTCGCACGAAAAGGCCGCTGTACACTGCTACCTCAGAGAGAAATGCCTGCGCATCCAGCAGGGCCTCATCGCGTGACAGGCCAAGGGCCGTTTGAAGATATGCCGCCACACCTTTCACCTGGGCATAGCTCGTCTTTACCTCTTGCTCCACCCCCTGGAGTGCAAGATTCTCGAGGATCAGCCGAGTGAATTTTGGTAGGCGCGGATTAATCTTGTTAAGGGCTGTATGCAACCCTCGTTTTTCTGCCTCATTCAGCCATATCTGTACGAACGTCTCATAGAGGCCTGACGTCCTTGCAGGAAGCTGCTCGTTGCGAGCAAAGACAATAGCGGCGATTGTTAGCAGGAGCGGAGAGTCCAGCGACCACCCTGCATTAATGCGTTCGAGTTCCTCCAAGAACGCATCCGCGTTTGTAGAAAACCAGCGTTGGGCAAAATCGTTGATCTGGGACTGATCAAATGCTCTGAGCTGATATTCGATTAGCTTCTTTTCTTTTCTATCACTACCTGGAACTGCTTCTGAGAGTAAATCTTCAATACCCAACACTCCAGGACGCGATGTGATGATGATTCGATCCGAGGCAGATCCATCGTTTAACAGCCTGCTCAGATCACGGAGTAGCACATTCCGCTGCTCGAATGGGACTTCGTCAAGTGCATCGAAGAGTAAAAGCCAATGAGCGCCTGTATGGTGAGGCCAACTATCAAGAAAGCCTTTGGGTAACAGATGAGCGGGTAGACTCTCAGCGCCTAATGCAGCTATAAGACGCTCCTCAAGCGTGCCGGATGTTTCTACAAAGTGGCGTAGAGACACGATCAGGGGCAGGTGCGGTGCTTGAAGCCCTATGAGTTGAGGGTCACGCCAGGCATGAATGGCCATGTATCGTAATAACGTAGACTTGCCTGCGCCAGCCTCGCCTGTCAGAAGGAGATGCTTGTCGAATATACTGCCAGAAGACTGTGAACCCATGGCAGAGGGTGGCGAATTATTAAAATTAGATTGACCACTATCCGATCGACTCTGATAGAAAGACATGATTCGATCAAATCTTAACTTCGAACGTCTCTCCGATAATTCGCGTGTTATATGCATTGCTCTGCTGATCGTAAAGGTTCGGTATCTGCCGGATGCCCAGGGCATGTCTGGAGCTACTTGCTCCATCTGCGTAAGATCCTGGGTGACGAGAAGCGGTATAAAGATCTGCTCGATATCCGGTGGGGATCCAACCGGGGCGAGAGACAGGTATGGCGCATCATTACACCAGCGTGTCAGTGCTCCGGTGTAAGCGCTTATTTGGGCATCAATGTCGTGATCTGCATTGACCATGCTCCAGATTCGCCCATCCCGCACACGCATATACAGCGCCGGCACCCACCAGTCGTACCTATTACGCACCGCACCGCGTGCCGCAGCGCAGGCCCGGTCAATCTGCCCGTCGCGCCGCAGCTCCCGGAAGAATACTGGCAGAAACTGCGCGGCGGTCTTCATCGAGAGGTTGCCCTGCATAGCCAGCACTGCTGGGATACCGGCGCGCACCAGGCGTGGGCCGATTGCGTTGAGCGGATCCTCCTGGGGGGCGCCGGCGCTGGCGCAACTGACCAGCACGACCAGCAACGGACGATCAGCAAGCTGGCTGATCTGCTGGGTGAGATCACTCGCACTGACCCGCTCGATCTTGCCGTGGTCATCTTCAAGCCAGACGACCGGCTCGCCATTGCGCAACGTTCCATGGGCCACCAGGTAGAGCACATCGAAGCCCTCGCGCAGCTGGCTCAGGATAGCTGGTACACTTGCCGCCTCTTCGCCGATGGCCGACGCGAGCACGCTGATCTGCGTGCCGGCAAGCGCCTGGCGCGCTTGCTCAAGCTCTACCTGCGCGTTAATTGCCCCCAGGTTGTAGCGATCAAGGCCAGAAGGGCTCGCGATCACGACCAGGCTGCGCAATTTGTGGTATGGCTTGAGCTGCACCACACCCATATCCGGGCTGTCCAGGTAGCGTGAGAAGAGTACGCGCTCGGAGTGCGTAATCGGCCCTGCGTTGCCTGGGCTTTCCAAGCATTCCCAGGCGATACCTTGCAAGGTGGTATCCTCGGGAGGCATACGCAGGATTAGTCGCAATGGAATGCCCTGCGTCTCAGCCTGCGTATTGGCGCTTACTAATGCGCTTTGAAGGCGAGTATCAGCGAAGAGCATTGCGCCCAGGAGTCGACCGTATGCCGTGATGTCGAGCTGTTTAGCCCGCAGCGCCTCGGGATCCAGCTTCACAATGACCGGATCACCCACAATGAGCTGCGCATCGGCTGCACTTGCCGACTGCCGAAAGCGCGTCTCAGCCCGGTACTCATCACCGGACCAGTGGCGCAGGCTTAGCTCAAGTGTGGCGTAGTGGCTCATAAGAGGGTTATTCCTACCAGTCAGTCATATCTCTCACCGCCTGGCTACGCCGCCAAGAGAACCAGCATGGACTCGTCCTCGTTCTGCTCCTCGCCGGGGGCGGCGGGGGTCAGTGCTGCGATCTGCGCGTCGAGCTCCCCTGGGGTGATCCGCAGCTGCTCCATCAGTTCATACTGTCCCTCGTAGCTGGCTAGCACCGCGTTGCGCGCCACCATCTTGTTCAGCGCCGGGATGACCCGATCTCGGTCGTAGACGATCTTGGCGTCACGTGAGGAGGTGTGGTCCGCACGACGTACATCTCGCAGATCGTCGCTGAGTGAGCGATGGTAGTACCAGGGCTCGATCTTTGTGCGCAGCTCCTCGATGGCGCTTAGCCCCTCCTGGGCGTCGGTGGCGAAGTCCAGCCATGCGCCGACCATGGTGAGCGGCGCGCTGGCAGCCAGATCGCCATAGAGGAATCGCTGCGGATGCTCCCCTAAGAGCTTGGCACGCGTAAATGGCCGCGCCCAGCTTTGCCACTCCTTCACCACATCGGTCAGGATGCTCCGCGCCATCGCCAGCTCGCGCAGCTCGGCGTAGCAGCGCACCTGGCCGAGGGCGGCGATCAGGTAGTACTCCTCGGCGCCTAACCCGCTGGGGATGTTGTTGGCTTGCGCCATCTGGCCGTAGTAGACCCGGCGCAGCTTGCCGAGCGTCGTCGCCGAGTGGGTCAGCAGCTCGATCCGCACGCGGTCGTCGCTGATCGTGGGTAGCTTCTCCAGATGCTCCAGGGCTACCAGCAGCTCGGCCCGCTGGGTGCTCTCCAGCAAGCTATGAATGGAGGTCAGGGTCTGCTGCACCTCGCGCAGCATCTGCTCCAGACGGATGAGTCGCTGGTCGAGCTCGGAGAAGCCCGCCCGCGTCACCGCGAGGTTCAGCTCGGCCACCTGCATGGTGGCATGCACGGCCTTCAGGATCTTCTTGCTCTGAAAGAAGTTGGCGATGCTGAAGCCCGCACCGACGACGGCACCGACCGCAGCAATGCCTGAGAAGACCGCGCCAATGGTCGCAGCGGTCGCGGCGGTGGTTGCGGCGGTCGCGGCGACGGTCGATGTCGCGCTGGTGATAATGCCAGCCCCAGCCAGCAGCGGTGATGCCATCCCGGCTGAGGGCAGCAGGTGTGCGACAATCTGCCCTGCCGCTGGAGTGCCGGCCGCCCAGCGTACGACGCCGCCGTGCAGGGCGTAGCGCCCCATCGCCAGCCCGGCGAGGGTTGCGGTGGGGATGGCGCGGGCGACGGTCATGCCAACGAGTGTAGGGATCATCAGGCTGCTCCTGTGTGATGGTGGTTGTGCGACCGCATTGTCTTCATGAAGTATATCCATCGACCAGGGCGCAATTGCGCACCTACAGCAGCCGCTCGGCCGCCGCCGCGTGGGTGTCCAGGGGGACGCGCCGGCGCAGGATGTCCGGCAGCGTCTCGGCGGCCAGGCCGATGGCCAGCAGGCCCTCGGGGCGATCCGGGTCGCAGAAGACGAAGTAGAACACATTCACCCCCTTGGCGACCCAGCTCAGGAGGTGGGCGGCCTCGGTCAGCTCCCAATCGGCGCGGGCCTCTTCGCCCTCGGGAAAGAGCACCATGTAGCGCGCGGCGGCCCGGCGGCAGCAGAAGATCGACGGCCCGCAGAGGCTGTGGTCGTTCGGGTCGGTCTCGTGGCCGTGGTGGATGCAGGCCCCGCCGCCGATGAAGGGCACCACCCAGTCGGTGCGCCGCCAGCCCGGCGGGTAGTCGTGGTTCGCGCGCGACTCGGGCGCCGGCGGCGGCACGGCGCGGCCTTTCTGACGCTTCATCGTTTTGCTCCATGCTCACATGTGCCGCTCAGGGCACCGCCGGGCGATCCACAGTGGTACAATTGGGGCAGCATCTGAGGCGTTGCGAGGTGCCTGAAGGATGCCCGTATGCCGAGTGTGACCTTGACGAATGACCAGGTGGTCGCGCTTGTCCGCCAGCTCCCGCCGATCCAGAAGCGTGAGGTGCTGCGCTCGCTCGCCAGCGACGCGCAGGCACGCCGCGCCGAGCGCATGACATATGCCGAGGATCGCCTGCGTGCGCTTGCGACTGCGCGCGGTCTGGCCTGGGATGATCTGGGTGAGGATGCCCGCGAGGTGCTCATCGACGACCTGCTCCACGAGGATCGCTATGGATCTTGAACTTTACTTCGATCAGCTTGCCCCCGACGATATCCGCGTGAAAGGGACGCGCATCGGGATCGAGAGCATCTTGTACGAGTATGTTCACCGGGGCCAGAGCCCCGAGGCTATCGCGGAGCGCTTTGCGTCCCTGCGCCTCGACCAGGTCTACGCGACCATCCTGTGGTATCTGCGCGACCGCGAGCGTCTCGATGCCTATCTCGCCGATTGGCTGGCCTTCAGCCAGAGTGCGCGGGAGGCCCAGGACAAGCGCCCGCCGCCGGTCATCACCAAGCTGCGGCAGCTCAAGGCTGCGCAGCAGTCGGCTCAGTAGATTACGCTGATGCGCTACTTGCTCGTAGTACAATGATCTTCCTGATCGGCGGTGCTCCCCACACCTGGAGGCCCATCTATGGTCGATATCGAGATTAAGCTGTCCCTGCCCGATACGCTGGCCCGCGAGGCGGCGGCACGCGGGCTGCTCACGCCCGCAGCTTTGCAGCAGCTGATCGACGCGGAGGTGGAGCGGCGGCGCAAGGTTGACCGGCTGTTCACGACGATGGACGATCTGGCTGCCGTGAACCTCCCGCCGCTGAGTGCTGAGGATCTGAACACCGAGATCAAGGCGGCACGCGCAGAGAGGCGGTTCCGTCGTGCGGGTGGTGCTTGATACCAATATCACGGTCTCGGGTCTGCTCTGGCGCGGCGCGCCACGTGTGGTTATCGAGGCGGCGCGGAGCGGGCAGATCGAGCTCTTCAGCTGCGCCGAGCTGCTGGAGGAGCTGGAAGATGTGCTCCGACGTCCAAAGCTGGCCGCACGGTTCGCGCAGATCGGCAAAGAGCCGACGGATCTTATCGATGAGTATCTGGCACTGATTGCCGTCATACGTGCTGACCCACTCCCTGCCCCGGTCTCAGTTGATCCTGACGACGATGTCGTTCTGGCGTGCGCGCTCGCTGCACAGGCTGCGGCGATTGTCTCCGGCGATGATGATCTGCTCAGGTTGAGCGTGTTCCAGGACATGCCTATCCTCACTGCGCCTGAGTTGCTGGCCCGTCTTGCCCCATCGGCGTAGCTGCGGGTCTCGGATCTCGCCGCCTCAAAACAGCTCCCCCTGCTCGACTGAGGGCTCAGGGCTCGGGGTTTTGGGCTCAGCCGCAGCCTTCCCCTTCCGCCCGCCCTTGCCTTTCCCCTTGCCCGCCCCCTTCTTCTCATGCAGCCCCGCCGCCACCTCCTCCGCGTACCGCTGGTGGTTCAGCGCCAGCAGCCGGTCCAGCACCGCCCGCCGCGCCGCCTCGCTGATCGTGTAGCGCAGCCCCTGCTTTGTCTCGTGGAAGCCGTGGCCCAGATCCAGATCATGCCAACCGTAGGCCGCCGCCACCGCCTCGTCCATCTCGACGTGCAGCCGCCGTAGCTCGGCGATGTCGGCGGATGTTTCGCCGGGGGCGTGGAAGCGGTTGTAGGTCTTGGTCAGGCCCTCATTGCGCTCGCGCATGATCTGCTGGCGGTGGGCGTGGTACTGCTCGCCGATGGATTCTAATAGCTCGCGTATTTCTGATCCGGAGGGCTCACGCAAAGCCGCAAAGCCGCTAGGGTCGGACGCGCTTTGCGGCTTTGCGGCTTTGCGTGAGTCTTCTTGCAGGCAGGCTGGGAAGGGGAAGGTTATCAGAACATCAGATGGACTGTAGCTTAGATCCGATTTCATTGTAGAGCTGTATTTCCATGCCCATTCCGCATGGAAATTAGATTGTAGAGCAGCAAAGGCAGTTGCTTCGGAAAAATCAAACACCACGATTTTGTGACTGTACACGGTGCCGTTAGGAACAAAGGTGAATGCGAGGGTACGACTCACTTGGGCTAACACTAACACCCGCTCCATTCCCGCAATCGTCGCGTAGAGCGCAGGTCGTTTGTCTCCATAATGCCACCAATACTTTCGATGAGCCTCTCGATTAACGTTAGCGCGAACAGGGTAAACTTTCTCGCGGACAATTGCCATTGGCTCAGGATATTTTTCAGCTTTCTCCAACGGCCAGTCGAAGAAGTTGATCACCCAGCGACTTGGCGACTGATCGGGGCGGCCATTCAAATCTTCACCATTGAGGTAGGGAAATAGCACTTCGCGATTGCGAGGATTGCGCTCGATCATTGCCTGTGCCTCCCCTGGCTCCAGTACAAAGCCCATTCCAACAACAACAGAACCCTGGAAACTCTTGCCCTGATTGGCGATCAAGATTTTGGGAGCGCCAACAGATTCTCGGTTGTCGAGCAGGCTGGAAATGTAGTCAACAGGATGCCCATCAAGGAATTTTAGAATGTTGTCTTCGCCACTCACGATATGCACAACGCTCACAACCACTGCTGCTTGCCCTGGCCAGGGCTTGTTATTGTCGGCGTGATAAATCACGCCCCCCAATCCTACAATTGCATCCAGACCAGTCAAGCGAGTGTCGCCTTGAGCGATTGTATTTGTGGCGATCAAACCGACAGTGCCGCCCCGGTGAAGCATTGAGAAGCTACGCAGAAAGAAGAATGCGCTCAAGTCCGCGTTACCACTTGAGCCGGGGTACACCTCGTAGAGCGCATCTCGGTAGTTGTTGCCCAACGTCTCCCGAATGCGCCGCCCTCCAACGAACGGCGGGTTGCCCACCACAGCGGCGAAGCCAGGCGAGGCACCCTCGGCACTCAGAACCCCGACCTCCGCATCAGCGAGCATCTGCGCGACCGGGCGCTCGCCCAGGCTCGGCACAAACACCTCGGGGAACTCCAGCGGCCAGTGGAAGGGGCGGCGGCCCTGGAGCAACTTATCGGCCCTGCCGCGCAGCTCGGCGCGCAGCTCGGCCACATCGCGGCCCTCGTCGTCGGCACGCACGAGCATCGCGTAGCGTGTGAGGAAGCGGCCACGGCGCTCGGCGCGGGCCTTGGGGTCGGCGGCGAGGGCTGCGGCCACCAGCAGATCGGCGCCCAGGCGCACGTCGGCCATGACCGCCTCGGCCTGGGCGAGCTTGTCCTGCTTGATCGCGGCGTCGCGGGCCTCGCGCACCGGCATGGCCTGGATCTCGCGGCGCAGGGCGAAGGCCCGGCGCAGCGCCTTCTCAACCGGCCCATTCACCCAGTCCAGCCGGTGGTCGCGCTCCTTCTCGCTGAGCGCCCAGAAGCTCAGTTGCTCCACGTCGCCGATGCCGAGCAGCGAGTCGCCGGCGCGCAGGGCGTGGTCGAGGAAGGAGAAGGGCCGGCCCTTGGCCAGGGTGATCAGCCAGAGCGAGAGCTTGGCCATCTCCACGGCCAGCGGGTTCTTGTCCACCCCGTAGAGGCAGCGGTCAGCCACCAGCCGGCGCGCATAGATCAGACGCTCGGTAGGATCGGTTATCTCACGCAAAGGCGCTAAGACGCCAAGGTCGGGCAGCCGGGCAGGCTCACGCAAAGCCGCAAAGCCGCTAAGGCCGGGCAATCCGGATGGCGCTTCTTTCGCTGCCACGTTGTCAATGCCGTTCTCACTTTGCGGCTTTGCGGCTTTGCGTGCGCTATCCGGTTCGCTCTCTTCCGCATCAAACGCCTCCAGTAGCCGCTCGCTGAGGTACCGGCACGCCTGGACGAGGAACGCGCCGCTGCCCATCGCCATATCGCAGACGGTGAGCTGGAGCAGCTCGGCGGCGGGGCGCAGCCGCCACTGCGCCTTGGGCAGTCCCTCGGCGGGGCCGACGTAGACCAGCGGCTCCAGGGTGTGCTGGACAATCGGCTCGGTGAGCGAGCGGGGGGTGTAGTGGGTGCCGGTGGCCCGGCGCTCGGTGCCGGTGGTGACGTAGACGCTACCGGCGGGGATGACCACCGGGCGGGCGTAGTCGTCGTCGCGCACCAGGCCGGCGAAGGGCAGCACGCGGTCGTAGAGCGCCGCGTCGTTGCCGCATGCGCCGCGCAGCAGGGTGGCGCGGAATGCGTCGGGCTGGGCCTTCCACGCCTTGCGCAGGGCGCTCTCGGAGCGCCCGGTCTGCTCTTTGAGGTAGGCCAGGAAGGATGCCTCGCCGCGCTGCGACTCACGCTCCAGATCCGCCAGGGCAATCTCCGGCTCCTGGTCGCGCGTGCCAGCGATGCCCAGCACCGGCTCGCTCGCCCGCAGCGCGGTGTGGTCAAGCAGGCCCTCGTAGACGTGGCCGATCTGCTCAATGTCGAGGGCGCGAAACGAGATCCGGCGGGCCTCGGCGGGGCTGCCGTCGCGCAGCTTCACCCGCAGCACCTGGAGCGCCTCCAGCAGGTGCAGCACAACGCGGTTGGAGATCAGCAGCGGTCGGGGCTCGGCCCCTGCCGTCTGCCGCTTATCTCCTGCCGCCTCGACTCGTCCCTCCAGGAACGGGTAGCGGTCGGGGTCGAAGAGGCTGCCGCCGTAGGCCGGCATATCGAGCTTGTCGTGGTCGAAGCCGTAGGAGACGGCGCGGAAGATCGCCAGCAGGCGGCCCCAGGCGTCGTGGCGGCGCTCCAGCACCTCCTCGCCGCTGCGGTCGGCGTCGAGGCGCAGCGACTCCAGCAGCGTCGAGACGGCGTAGTTCCGGTCGTAGAGGTCGTCGCCGAGCAGGAGCAGACCCTGCTCCTCGGCGAAGAGTAGGAAGACCAGGCGCATCATCACGGCCAGGGCCGCCTCGTAGAGCCGCTCCTCGCGCACCTCGGTGAGGACGGCCCGCCCGGCGTTCTGGTCGGCCAGATCGATCGCCTGCACCAGCAGCTCGACGGCGCGGCGCACCTGATAGCCAAGCTGATCCGTGACCTCCTGGCGGTCATCGGCGCTGGCGGCGAGCAGCGCCTCCAGGGTGCTATCGTCGGGCATCCCAAAGATACGGTGCGCGCCGAGCAGCGAGCGGAAGGCCCGCAGGGTCAGGGGCTCATCGAGCCAGAGCCGGGCGTACCAGGAGGCGAAGCCGGTGGTGAGGTTCTCGTCGGCGGGGCGATCCACGAGCATCCACTGCTCGCCGTTGGTGAGCAGGCCCAGGCGCACGCCCGCGCCGCGCAGCAGGGTCATCATGCGGGTGGCGGGCGACGCCTGCCATACCGCCCTGGCGGGGGCCTTCTCCAGATCCTGGCCGGGCGGGACGATCTGGACGAGGATGCGGGGGGTCAGGAGTCGGGAGTCGAGAGTTGGGGCGGGCTCGGCGATAACTATATCTGGCGTGAGCGTCTCGCCGTGCTCGGGGATGGCGACGGCCAAACGCTGCCACCACCCGTCAGTGTCATCGCCCTGAACCCTATCCCCTACCCCCCGGCGCTCTCGGTGAGCAGCGCCTCCAGGGTGTCAGGGTCGGCCACGCCGTAGAGGCGGGCGACGCCGAGCAGCGAGCGGAAGGCGCGCAGGGTGACCGGCTCGTCGAGCCAGAGCGAGGCGTACCAGGAGCTGAAGCCGGCGGTCTCGCCGGGCTGGGCGTGGACGAGCATCCAGCGCTCGCCGTTGGTGAGCAGGCCGAGGCGGACGCCCGCGCCGCGCAGCAGCTCGGCCATGCGCGTGGCGGGCGACGCCTTCCAGCGGTGGTCTCGGAGCGGCTTATCGAGATCCTGGGCGGGCGGCACCACCTGCACGAGCAGGCGGGCCGACTGCCCTGAGCGCAGAATCACCAGGTCGGGCCGCAGGATCTCGCCGTGCTCCGCCACCGTCGCCCTGAGCGACTCGGGGATGGCGGGGCCGCTGGCGAGCAGCTCATCAGGGAAGCCCAGCACCTCACGCAGCACGAAGCGCACCCAGGCCGTGTGGATGGCTGGGTCGGGGCGCAGGCCCTGCTGATTGTCCTGCCACTCCTCCAGCGCACGGCGCACGCCCCGGCTGACCTCGGCGTCGTGCGCGTCGAGGCCCTGTGGGAAGACGCGCAGCAGCACCGGCATGCTCAGGAACGGCCCTGAGACCTCAACCAGCGAGAGCCATTCGGCGTGGTGGCGGGCGATGGACATAGGGGGCTACCTCAGACACAATCTGCGATACCAAGATCAGGAAGGAATGGGCGACTTGCCACCCATGAGCCGCTTGCCGTATATAAACAGCGCCCGATCCAGTGTGCGATGCTCATCCTCCACCAAGAGGCGCGTAAGCTCAGTGGTGAACCATTCCTTGTACTGGTCATAGAGACCCCAGTGGCCAGGGACGGTGATGATCGCCTCATCGCGCGTCAATACCCGCTCATTGGCCAGGTGCTGCCACGCTACGTGGGTATAGCGGTCAAAGATTGGCGAGCCGTAGAGCACGTGGCACCAGAAGATACTCCAGACCGGGGCGCGCCAGCGGAAGTCGCGGCGCAGGGCAGCCTCACCATCAGGCTCCTTGTAGCTTGGTAGTCCACGGAGCAGGCGACAAAGTGCGACCTTCTTTGGGCGCGATAGATTCATGGGCTTCCCGTTCTTGCCGACATTCTCCAGCGGGTGAGCTGGTGGATTGCTTCTGGATCACCCGTGCGACCGTCAGCGATATAGGGATCGTAGTAGCACTCGTCATAGCTGATCGAGTAGCGTGCGCTGAGGCGCTGAATATCTTCGCTCGTCAACGTGATCATCAGATCCTCCTGCTTATAGCATCCGCTCGGGCACCAGAAACGTCACCGCCACCGGAAACAGGCGCGGCTGGGGGTCGGCGTAGCGCCGCAGGATGCCGGCCTGCTCCTGGGCCAGCTCGCCGGGGATCTGGCGCAGGCGCAGGCGCAGGGCGTCCACATCGCGGCGGTACTGGTCGCGCTCGGCCTCGTTGAACAGGTCGAGGTGCAGCTGCTCCGGCTTCTCGGCGACGGTCAGCTCGGCGCGGATCGCCGTGGTCAGCTCGGCGAGGATGCGGGCGATGTCATCGGACTCCTGCACGCGGCGCTCCTCCAGGAGCCGGCTGAGGCTGGCGGCACGATCCTTGGCGCGGGCCTCCAGGGCGCTCAGGGTCGGGCCAGATGCCTGCGCCCAGCGCGCGGCCAGGGTCTCCTTCAGCGCCGCCGAGGGCTCGCGGGCCGTGACGGCGGCGAGGGCGGCCTGCACCTGGCCGATGGTCAGCCGGCGCGTCCGGCCATCGGCCAGATCGACCCCGGCGGCGATCAGCTCCTCGTGGAGCCGCTGGCTGTCGCCGCCGATCACCACCAGCCGCCCGTAGGCGATGGCCAGCGGGGCGTGCAGCACCCAGCGCTCCGCACCGACCGTCAGCACGCTCGGCACCACCCGCGCCGTCACCCGGTGCAGCTTGCGGTGGCCCTCGGCGCTCCAGACCTCGGCGCGCAGCAGGCGCAGGGCCATCTGCACCAGCCGGTGGTTGAGGTGCGCGAGCACCAGATCATCGCGCCCCTTGGCCAGATCATGGTCGAACACGATGGGCCGCACCGCGCGCGTGTGCGGGTGCTCCAGGCCCTCGGCGCAGGTGGCCCAGCTCCCGGTCAGGGCCGGCAGGGCGAAGACCGGGCAGCGCCGCCGCTCGCCGCTGGGGTCGGGCCAGATGCCGGGCGCCTTGGCCTCAATCAGCGGCGGCTGGCCCGCAAGCTGGAGGGCGATGGTCACCACCGACTGCACATTCTCCGGCGAGAGCTGGAGGCTGGCGCGGCTCTCCTGAAGTTGGTCGGCCAGATCCTTGATCTGCTGGCCCAGGTTGCGGTCGAAGGTCAGCATGCGCTTGCTCGGCGCGGCGGCACGCTCCGCCCCCGCCGTTTCGAGGCGGCGGCGCGTCCCGAGCATCGCCTCCGTCACCTGGTCGGCGATCACCGGCCCGACCTTGCCCAGATCCTCGCGGATCTGCTCGACCTTCTGCACCGCCCGCATTAGGAACTCCAGGTCGCCCTCCAGCTCGCCCACCGGCGCATCCCGGTCGATGGCGGCGTGGCTGAAGCCGGCGGGGGCGAAGTGGAAGACCTGCGGGTTATGGAGCTGGCCGTGGCGGTCGATGCGCCCGTTGCGCTGCTCCATGCGGTTGGGGTTCCAGGGGATCTCATAGTGGACGAGCCGGTGACAGTGGCGCTGGAGGTCGATGCCCTCGGAGGCCGCGTCGGTGGCCAGCAGGATACGGACGGCGCTGGTCTGGGGGCTGGCCTGGAAGGCCGCCTTGACCCGCTCACGGTCATCGTCGTGCATCCCGCCGTAGAGCAGCATCAGCCGCCCGCCCTCGGTCAGCCGCTCCGCCGCCAGCAGGCCCTGGAGCCAGGTCTGGGTGTCGCGGTACTCGCTAAAGATGATCACCCGCTCCGCGGACCAGACGCCGTTGGGGCGGACGACCTGCGTCACCCAGTCGAGCAGCGTGCGCGCCTTGCGGTCGGGGCGCAGGCGGGCATCGGTCGCCCAGGCCAGCATGCGGTCGAGCAGCACCCGCTCCTCGGGCGATGGCGCGCGGAACAGCGCCGAGGTCGTCGCCACCGCCTCGCCGGTCGCCGCCTCGTAGGCGTCGTCATCGGCGTAGGCGTCGTCGAGGTCGGCCAGCATCGCCTTGAGAATCCCGCCGCTGGGGCGACGCGCCTTGGGGCCGACCGACCGGGTGGCCGCGTCGAGCGAGGCGCGGTGCTTCTGGAGGGTGGTGAAGAAGGCCGCCGGCGAGGAGAGCAGGCGCTTCTTGAGCAGCTTGAGCACAAACTCGGTGGCCGTGCGCTCCACGTTGTCCGCCGCGCCCGCGCGGCGCAGGAGCGTGTAGGCGTGCAGGTCGCGGTGGGCCTGGCGCTCCGCGTCGCTGTGATCGACCTCCAGGGCGCGCAGCTCGCGGGCCGGGAAGCGCGGGCGATTCGTCCACGCCTCCTTCAGCTCCGACTTGAGCCGGCGCACCATCACATGCTGGAGGACAGCGCGGTCGGGCGGCACGCTGCGGGCGAAGCGCTGGTTGTCGAGCAGCTCCAGCAGGGCCGAGAAGCTCTCGGCGTAGCCGTTGTGGGGCGTGGCGGTGAGGAACAGCTTATGCTCGAAGTGCGGGGCGAGGGTGCGGATCGCCGCCGTGCGCAGCGAGTCGACCGCATAGGCGCCGAGGCCGGAGGGCGCGACATTGTGGGCCTCATCGACGATCAGCATGTCATAGCTACGCGGGTAGGCCATCTGCCCGGAGGCCGGCAGGGTCTCGCGGAACAGGCGCATCGGCTGGTCGCGCTTGAGGTAATCGACCGAGGTGATCAGGCGCGGGAAGTGGCCCCAGGGGTTGACGTGGATGCCACGAGCGCGGCGCAGCGCGCGCATCAGGTCGGCATCGACAATGCGGAACTCCAGGCCAAACTTCTCGCGCATCTGGTCGCGCCACTGGATCTGGAGCGCGGCGGGGCAGACGATTAGGATCTTGCGGGCGCGGTGGCGGATGATCAGCTCCTGGATGACCAGGCCGGCCTCAATCGTTTTGCCCAGGCCGACATCATCGGCGATCAGCAGGTTGACGCGGGGCATCTGGAGCGCGCGCACCACCGGGTCGAGCTGATAGTCCTCGATAGAGATGCCGCTGCGGAAGGGGGCCTGGAGGGCGCGCACATCCGCCGAGGAGGCCGCGCCCCAGCGCACCGCATTCAGAAAGGCGTCGAGGCGCTGGGGAGTGTCAAAGCCGGCGGGCGTCGGCAGGGCGCGCTGGTCATAGACCCGCGCGCCGGGCTCCAGCTCCCAGATCACCTGGAGATCCTCGCCGAGCGCGTCATCCTCAACCGAGGTGAGGGAGACGAGGTGCTGCGTGGAGAGCAGCGCCGGGTCAAGGGAGCTATGCGGGCGGGTGCTCTTGGCGACCTCGGCCACCGCATAGCGGCGATTGCGCACCTCAACGATCTGACCTTGCTCGGGGAGCGACGTTCCGGTGGCAGCAGGCATGACACTCCTGACTAGACGCGTGCGATGACGGGTTTACGATAGGCTGAGTGTAAACGCCCGCTCGCCGGGTGTCAATGGTTTTCTGTGGTCATCCTTGGTGTCGGCGGCAGCTCTATTTTCATTGCGTATACTTCTTGGCCGCGCTGCTCACTCTGGAGCAGGAGGCGCGGAGCGGGCCGCCCGCCATCAGGTGCTGCGTGAGGGACTCCTATACCAAGGCGAAGCGTCCCGGCGGTGATGCAGATGCATGCCGAGACCCTGAGCGCAATGAAGGGTGACAGGGATGTGGCATGCTCACCTGGAACTGGGAGAACGAAGCGTAGCGCTAACACGCTATATCATAGGGGTGCTGCGGCGGCTCGGCCTTCCAGATCCACCATGATCTGCCCAATGCCCAGTCCGCAGCGGCGATCGCGCTGGCGCAGGCCATGATCATATGGTCGGATGGGCTGGCGAACGCCGGGAGATCTGGAATGCGGTGGTGGCGCAGCCAGGCCAGCAGGGCGAGCCGGGCCTGCGGGTCGCGCTTCACCGCCCGCACCGCGTCAAGCGGTGCCCGCCGCAGCACCAGCGCGGCGCCGGGATGCACCTCGACAATCGCCGGCGGACGATCGCCGGCCTGGAGCTCCAGCGCCCGCGCCAGGCTGATGCCGCGCAGGGTCAGGTAGGCCATCCGCGTCATCGTTGGGGGCATCACCGAGCCCGGCCGCATCCCGTGGGCCACCGCCAGCCGCCGCAGCTCACGGTCCGCCACCCGATCACCGCCGCCAACCTGGTAGGACAGCGGCGCGTCGATGCCAATGATGATGGTGTCTGACGCGCCATGCTCCCTGACCAGCCGCCCGATGGTGGGGTCGTCCAGGTCTTCCTGCGCGTTGACAAAGGTCAGCTGGCCGCCGGTCGCCTCCAGGCAGACCAGGGCGGTGTCTGCTGTATTGGTCGGGCCAGTGAGATCAATGCCGATTACACGCATCAGGATGGCTCATTCTACCAGCGCCACCAGGGGCGCTTCAGCGCCGCGGCGGAGCCGAGGGCGGACGCCAGCGCGCTGGCGCGCTCCACATAGGGGCGGGCCTGCTCCGGCTGATCACAGGCCTGGAGCAGGCTGCCCATCGCCAACGTCAGCGCCAGCGTGTAGCGGTCGTTGCGCGGCTGCCATGCCTCCTCCAGGGCGCGCAGATGCGGCGCGGCGAGCTGGAGCGTCGCGATGTCCTGGGCCTTGGCCAGGGCATCGACCGTGATGCAGAGCGACTGGACGACCATCACCTGGATCGGCTCGTCGGAGTGGCGGCTGGCGAGGAAGGCGCGGCCCTGCGCGGTGAGCGCGGCGGTGCCGGGAGCCGGCGCGGTCAGCCAGCCATCCCGGATCAGTGTGGCAAGGGCGGCCTGACCATGAGTCCGCGCCCGGGGCTGGAGCGGGGCGAGCAGGAGGAGGTCAGGGATCGGCGCCGGGCAGACGAAGCAGTCGGCCGCCTGGAGCAGCGCCCGCATCATTGGCGTCAGATTCGCGCTATTAGTATCCTCATCGGTCACAGACACCTCGTGGCAGTCGCTGCGGCAATACCGGCGGGAGTGCCCGGTAGCGAACGATA
>NZ_JAIEWN010000055.1 GCF_019599295.1 Oscillochloris sp. ZM17-4
CGTGCCACGAACAATCACCACCGGCGTCATGCCCAGTGTCTTCAACGAGGCCAGCGCCGCGTCGATCTGCGCGAGGGCCGCCCAGTTATAGGGGGCGCCGCGCGCTGGCTCAACCTTACTCCATTCCACACCATTCACCCGCATCCAGTATGCCCCAAGGTTGCGCGCCTGCGTAAGCACCCGAGTGTCCCCGAAGCCATACAGCGTCGCCTCAGTCCCAAAGATCGACGGAGGGCGCGGGAGCCCGATCAGCGGCAGGTATACCCGGCTCGTCGGTGCCTGCGCAGCCACGGGCAGCTGCGATACGCCCAGACAAGCAAGAAGTAAAAGGAGCAGCGAGACAAACTGTTTGCGCCGGGACATAGAAAGAACCTCCCATACTAGCAGCGGACGAACATCACAATGGGCAGAGGCATGCTGCATCAGAACACGGAGGACTAAGCCGACAAAGGGGTCGCGGCGAACCCTGTGCGATCCCAAGACAGATGAAGGCAGCGACATTGCGCTGCCTCCATCGAAGTCACAGATCATGAGTAGTCTCAGCAGCTGCGCCGGGTCTCAAGATAATGCACGCCAGAGCCAAGCGCGAGCGTAAACATGCCGCCCTTGAATGTGATACTGGAGCCCCCCATCGGCTGCCCGCCATCCCATATCCGCACGTCGTCGAGCCAGACCGAGCTATCAGCGCCGGAGCCAGGTACGGCGACGGTCCCGCTCATCCCAGCAGGGCCGCTCACCGTCAGCTGGATCTGACCACACGCGCCCGCCGACCAGTCTACCACAAGATCACCGTCGTTCTGAGCCAGGGGCAGCCGCCCAGACACCCCGGCGCGCGTGGTGACTGGCACCTGCACCTCCCATTGGGAAGGGCTGATCTGACGAGAGCCGAGCAGATAGGTGCTCAGAAACCACGTCGGCGAGCTACCCCAGGCGTGCGACAGGCTCGACATATAGTACCCGTCAGCAATGTAGCTCTCCCACCATGATGTCGCGCCACGATCGAGCATCGAGCCAAAGAAACGATCGATCACCGAGAGCGCATCATCGATCCGGCCAACCCGGCCAAGGCCCTTGAGCACCATATATGTGCCAAGGATCTGTGCGCCCGGCTTCTCGGGGGTACCGAGCATCGTGAGCAGCGAGTCGGCGAGCCGCTGCGCCTCGCTATCGGCAACAAGCCCAAAGGCGAGCGCTGCCGCCTGGGCCTGCGGGGTAGGGTCGGTGCGCTGCCCGTTGAAAACACCCCCGATATAGCGCCCCTGCGCAGGGACGTAGAGCACCTGATTAGCCTTTACGCGCAGCGTCGCCGCGCGCTGACGCCACGCTGCGGCCTGGTCCGACATCCCAAGCTGTTCAGCAATCGCCGCGCTATCAAGCAGCGTGCCGTAGTAAAAAGCGTTGGCCGCCGTCGTCTGACCACGCCGATCCCAGTAGCTGTTCGAGTCGATATAGACCGTGGCGGAAACCGCCAGGCTCATATCGATGAGCCCGCTCTCGGGGCTCTCCAGGCTAGCGAGGTAGCGCATAAACGTCTGGATCTTCGGGTAGATCGACTCAACAAACGACCAGTCGCCCGTGCGCTGGCCATAGTCGTAGGCGCTCTGCACCCAGTACATCCCATAATCGACGAAGTGGAGGCCCCCACCGCTTGGTGCCAGCGCCATCGGCTGGGTGTCTGTCACCGTATCGGCCATCTGCATGAGCCCGCGGCGCAGCAGGGTGGCGTCGCCGAAGGCGACCTTATTTGCAAGGTCGGCGATATGCGCATCACCCCACCACTGCCCGCGCTCGCGCCACGGGTCGGCATAGGCGTCAGTCATATTCGAGCGCAGCGTATCGACGCCCACCTGCCAGATCCGATCCAGGCGCGCATCTCCACTGCTGAAGCTCCCGCGCTGCACAAGCGGGTAGCGCTCCTCCAGGATCCGCAGGTTCAGTAGCGTTGTTGGTGTCGACGCCCAGACGGCGATCAGCACATACCGCCCGGCGCGCGCATCAATGGTCGTCAGGGTATGTGAGTCTGAGGCAAGCACCCACGAGTCACTCTGGTTCCACTCGGGGTGGAGCGAGCCAGGGTAGGGCAGCGGGCGCACGCCTTGCCAGAGCCGCTCGTCCCAGCCGATGTCGATCAAGGTGCCCGCTGGGCCAGCGACATCGGCCACCAGGCGGCCATGCACGGTGCGCCCCAGGTCGAGGATGGCGTAGGACGGCCCAGGGCCAAAGCTCATATTGAGACCAGACGTGCCGAAGCGAGTCACGGCCGCAGGGTCGGCGACAAGATCCGGCAGCAGCAGGCGCCGCCCGGCGTGAGCGCCGACGCCGAGGGCAGGCGGGGGGGAGCTTATCGGGCCGCTGATGCTGAAGGCCCAGGATTCGCCAGGGGGAAGGCCGGCGACCGCGAGCCGATGATTCCCGGCGCTCAGCGAAACGCTCACCTGGTAGCGGTCGGGGTGCATCGAGGGCTGCTGCCACCAGCCAAGCAGCTGCGCGTCAAGTGTTGCGACACTCGCGAGCGCCGGCTGGCCGGGGGGGGAGAGCGCCTGGAGCGTCACGCTGGCATCATGCTCAAGGGTAAACGTATATGATGCCGCACCATCAGGCCCCGGGATCAGCTCGCCCACCCATGCGTTAGGGGAGAGCTGGCCGACAGCGATGATCTTCGGGGTGATCGGCACATTCGCCAGCGGCATAATCGAGCGGGGCTGATAGATCGCCGTGGCGGCCGTAGGCTCGCGGACCACCGCCCTCGGCCAGGCTGAGGAGTCGAAGCTGGGCTGATTCCATCCTGCCGGGAGCGCGCGCAGATCAAGCAGCTCAGTGGGGCCAAAGATGCCCCAGGTGTGGACCGGCGCCGGGTGAGTGTTCCACGCCGTGCTGCTCACAGCCGCGCACATGGTCGATGTGAGGATGATCGAGCGACGGCTCCCCTCAGCATCCGAGCCAACGATCCGGCCCTGTACCTGTGGTGCGATCGACTCAGAGCGGCGTAAGTTTGGCGCCCATTGAGCAAGCACCGCCAGCGTATAATCCCCGGCTGCCAGATCACTCAGCGCGATCACATCGTACTCGCGGCGCACCTGCGAGAAGCGGGCCGGGCCGCGGCCGATAAATGAGCCCTCCAGCCAGGCCTCGTAGCGCGTGTCGGCAAATATCTGTAGCTCGGCGTCGGCCAGCGGCCCATCCAGCCGGACGGCGCAGCGAAGCAGCACCACCTCGTGCGGCGGCGGCGAGGCCGATCTATTCGCCCAGAGCGCGGGGGTTTGCCCGAACGTGTCCGCTAGGTGAACAAGCGGTAAAAACACCTGGTTCTGCTGATTTACGCGCTGCGAGGTGGTGGCGCTTGAGGCAATCGCCAGATCGGTCAATCGGGGGATTAATATCGCAACCAGGAGCGTCACGATACGAGCTATATGTATCGTAGTGTCTCTACGAGAATGGTGCATGAGGGTTTTGCAGATGTGGTATCAGTAACTTGAAAATTATAGCACATCTCTCCTCTGGCGGGGGGCACAGCGCAACTCTTTGGCCCGCCAGCACGTCCTATGGGCACTGAGAACAAGGGGCAAAGGAGACCGCAATGCAGACACCACTACGACTGATGCGCAGCCGAGATGACAAGATGATCGCCGGCGTGGCCAGCGGAATCGGCAGATATCTGAGCATCGACCCGGTGCTCGTGCGGATCGCATTTGTGCTGCTGGCCCTGAGCGGGGCGAGCCTGCTGATCTACCCGCTGCTCTGGATCATTATGCCAGAGGAGCCGGCCGGCGTGCCGCACGCCTCCCCGCCGGGAGGGCAGGTCTTCGTGGCCGAGGGCACGCCCACACAGCGCATCCGGATCGACCCGAGCACCGGCGCGCCCCAGCAGCCCGATCAGGAGATCCCCATCCAGAACCTCGGCGCGGGCCAGCCGGCGGGTGCCGACCCGACGAGCCGCCAGCGCATGCTCGGCGTGGTTCTGCTCGGCGTCGGCGCGTTCATAGCCGTCAAGCTGCTCATCCCCGGCATTGGCTCGCTGCTCGTGCCGGCCCTGCTGATCGCCGGCGGAGTCTGGCTACTGCGGCGGGGATAAAAGAGGGGGGCCGGAAGAGTTGAGATCTTCCGGCCCCCCTCTTTTAATACTGAGCTAGCTCTGCGAGAGCTCGCGAAGTCGCGAGGGGTTGAGCAGCGTGATGCCCGAGCGGTCCACATCAAGCAGGCGCGCGTCGCGGAACTGGTTGATCACCTTCGTCACCGTCTCGCGGTAGGCGTTGATCATCTCGGCAAGCTGCTGGTGGGTGCGCCGGGGAACGCGCTGCTGCGGGCGCGGGCCCTCGCTGACCTGCGTCTCCGACATCTCCAGGAGCACTGAGGCGAGCCGGGCCGGCACCGACTTAAAGGCCACCTCATCGATCCGCCGGCTCACCGTCAGCCGGTGCTGGCCGATCATCTCGATCAGGGCCATGCCCATCGAGGGGTTGCGCTGGATGAGATCAAACAGAGGCGCCCGAGGCACAGCGATCACGCGCACTGGGCTCAGCGCCTCGGCGTAGGTGTCGTAGGATGCCGCGCCCTCAAGCACGCTATGGCCAAAGATCTGCCCCGGCTCCATCACCCGCAGCGTAAGCACGCGCCCCCCAGACGAGAGCATCTGTAGGCTGACCTGGCCGGAGATGAGCATGTAGAGGGCGTAGGCGGGCTGTGTGGGCGTGTGGATATAGCTGTGCCGGCGAAAGCTCTGCGCCGTGCCAAGCGACTCTAGCGCGGCCCACAGCACACGCTGCGGCTCCCCGTCACTCGTCTCAGGTGCCATGTGACGCCCCTTTCTCACCCTTTTCGGACACCGGCCACGATAATTGTTCTATTGTAGCATATACGTGATAATGACGGGTGAACATTTCCTGAGAATGCTATGCTCCGACCCCGCCGCCAAGATGGACTATAATGCTTCTATGAGCCTTTTGCCTACCCGCACGATCTTCTGGTTCAGCGTGGGCATCACCCTGCTGATCGGCGCCATCCTCGCCGGGTGCTCCTTCGCCGCCGGCCCCGCCCCTGCCGCCGTCAGGACGCCCGCGCCCCCCGCCGCAACCGCCGCGCCGAGCCCCGCGCCCGCGCCGCCGACATCCACGCCGCTCCCGCGCGGAGGGAACCTCTCCATCCGCCTCGCCGAGGATCTGCCCGACCTGCGGCCCTGGCAGCCTCGGTCCCGCGGCGAGGAGCAGGTGACCGCCATGCTCTACAGCGGCCTGATGCGCCTCGACGAGCGGCTCCGCCCCGTGCCCGACCTGGCCGAGTACTGGGACACCACCCCCGACGGGCGCACGATCACCTTCACGCTGCGCAGCGGCCTCACCTGGCACGACGGCGCACCACTCGACTCGGGCGATGTCCTCTTCACCCTGGAGCAGCTGCGCACGCTCCCCGTCACTAGCACCGCGCTCCTGGCCGACCTGCGCACGATCGAGGCGGTCACCACGCCCACCAGCGGCACCATCGTGCTCCAGCTGAACGGGCGCTACGCCCCGCTCCTGTCGGCGCTCGCCGTGCCTGTCCTGCCACGCCACATCCTTGCGGGCCGCGACATCGGCGCCCTAAACTTCTGGGATCTGCCCGTCGGCAGCGGGCCGTTCAAGCTTGAGGAGCGCCGGCCCGGCCAGGCGATCATCCTCTCGCGCTTCGACGGGTTCGCCCGGGGCGCGCCCCTGCTCGACCGGGTGGCTTTCGTGGTCGCCCCCGACCCCGGCGTGGCACTCAAGGCGCTCGGCGACGGCGAGCTGCAGCTCGCCGAGCTGCCCTGGGGCCTGCAGAGCGACGCCGCAGCCGCCCCCGGCCTCCAGCTCGGCGCCTACCCCGAGAACGGCTACTACTTCCTCGGCTTCAACCTGCGCGAGGGCCACCCCTTCGCCGACCTCGCCCTGCGCCAGGCCCTCGCCAAGGCCGTCGATGTGCCCCGCCTCGTCGAGGCCGCCACCAAGGGACAGGGCATCCCGATCAGCTCCAGCGCCCTCCCTGGCTCCTGGGCCGACCTCACCCCGCCCCCGGCCGACTCGGCCGACCTCGACGGCGCACGGGACATCCTCGACGCCGCCGGCTGGACGCTTCCGCCCGGCGCGACCATCCGCCAGCGCGACGGAATCACCCTCACCGCCAGCCTCTTCGTCCGCGGCGACGATGAGCGCCGCGTCGCCGCCGCCCGCCGCATCGCCGACGCCGCCGCCAGCGTCGGCTTCCAGATCGATGTCGAGCCAGCCGACTTCGCCACGGTCATCCTCGCCAAGTACGCCACGCCCTACAGCTTCGACCTGCTCCTCGGCAGCTGGAGCAACGGCATGGCCGACCCGGCCTTCGCCGACTCGTCCTACTATGACCCCGACGACTTCGCGCTCTTCCACTCAAGCCAGCTCAACCAGGGCGAGGCCGACACCCGGGCCACCCGCAACGTCGTCGGCTTCGCCGACTCGGCCTACGATAACCAGGCCCAGGCCGCCCGTCAGCTCTACAACCAGGACGAGCGCGCCGCCGCGATCAGCCAGACCCAGGCCCGCGTCGCCGAGCAGCTGCCCTACATCTTCCTCTGGGACGACCGCCTGCCCGTCGCCCTCAGCGCCACCGTCACCACCCTCGACGGCCCGGTCAGCCTCAGCTCGCCGCGCTACCTCTGGAACATCGAGCGCTGGCACCTCTTGAAATGATTAATGTTGAATGTTAAATGTTGAATGGGCCATTCAACATTCAACATTCAACATTAATCATTCAACATTCCTATGAACCCCTTCACCGAGCGATCCCGCATCACCGAGCCGGCCCGCTTCACCGGGCGCTGGCGCGAGGTGTCTATGGTCTTCGAGCGCATCGAGCGGCGCCGGCCAGCTATGGTGGCCGGGGCGCCCGGGGTCGGCAAGTCATCCCTGATCACCCACGTGGCCCAGTCGGCCGGCGCGGTGATGGAGCTGCCCGGCATGCGCTCGCTCTTCCTCGACCTCGCCGTCCTCCCCGACGCGGGCACCTGCGTCGGCCTGATCGTGCGCGCGCTCGGCGGCGTCGGCCAGACGATGGACGACCTGGAGCTGGCCATGGCCGAGGAGGGCCACACGGTGCTGGTCTGCCTCGACAATGCGCAGGCGGCGATCGCGGCGGGCTGGGGCGAGTCCCTGCTTGAGCGGCTGGCCCGCCTGGCCCGGCGCAGCGTGCCGGTCTACCCCGGCGGGATCGCCCCGCCCGGAGCCGGCGAGTTCGACCTGCTGCTCGTCGCGGCGGCGGGCCGCGAGCCGCCGCAGCTCAGCGAGCCCTTCGGCGCCGTCACCCTCGGCGCGATGCCCGCCACCGAGGTGCGGCTGCTCTGCGAGGCCTACCTGGACGGCACCGGGGTGGAGTTCAGCCCCGCAGAGATCCGCGAGCTGGGCCGGCTGAGCGCCGGCCACCCGGCCTACATCCAGCGCGCCGCCCACCACCTCTTCACCGCCCACACCCAGCCCGGCTACGGCTGGCGGGCCGCCTACCTGGCCGAAGCCCGCGAGCGCCCCGTGCCCGGCGCGCCCCTGCCGCCGGCGGTCTTCAGCGGCGAGGGCGAGGGCGAGCAGTTCGAGTCGATCTACGGCGAGGATGGCGAGATCGTGGAGGGGGCCGAGCGGCCGGAGCCGCCGCGCTGGCACATGGAGAGCCCGGCCGCTCTGGCGGCGGCCCTGGCCCCCCTGCTGATCGCCATCCTGGCCCTCCAGGTCAGCGGCAGCTGGCCGGCCGCCGCCGCCGCCCTCGTCGTCGGCTACGGGGCCGCCGCGCTCGCCACACGCCGACGCTAGCGCCGGCGCGGCCAGCGCGCCCGCCATCGCCGCCGCGCCCGCCCAGATCACCGCCGACGCCACCGTGCGCCCGCTCCGCCAGAGCGAGCTGCGCTTCGAGGTCGGCGGCACCGTGGCCGAGCTGCTCGTCGCTGAGGGCGACGCCGTCGCCGAGGGCGACCCGCTGGCCCGTCTGGACACGCGCGACCTGGAGCTGGCCGTGGAGCAGGCCCGCGCCGCCCTCGGCGAGGCGCGGGCCGCCTACGCTCAGCTGGAGGCCGGGGCCAGCCCTGAGGAGATCGCCGCCGCCCAGGCCCGTCGCGACCAGGCCGCCGCCCAGCTCGCCCAGACCCAGGGCGGCGTGACTGCCAGCGACATCGCGGCGGCCCAGGCCCAGCTGCGCGAGGCGAACGAGCGGCTGGCCCAGCTGCGCCGCGGGGCCGACCCCGAGCCGGTCGCCGCCGCCCGCGCCCAGGTGTCCCAGGCCCAGGCCAGCCTCGCCACGCAGCGCGACGCCCTCGCGGCGGCCAAAGTCCAGGCCGAGTCGCAGCTGACCCAGGCCGCAAACTCCCTGCGCACCCTCCAGGACGAGTACAGCCGGGTCTACTGGGACAACCGCGAGCTGGAGAAGTACCCGGGCGACCTGCCGCAGGCCCACAAGGATATGGAGGCCGCCGCGCTGCGCCAGGTGCAGAACGCCGAGGAGGCCATGCGCCAGGCCCAGACGGCCCTCGACCAGGCCCGCCAGGCCGAGGTGAGCGGCAACCAGGCTGCCCAGGCCCAGCTCGCCGAGGCCCAGGCCAACCTGGACAACCTGCTGGCCGCCGCCGACCCCGACCAGATCGCGGCGGCCCAGGCCCAGGTGGCGCTGGCCCAGGCCAACCTGGATCGGCTGCGCGGCCCCGAGCGCGCCGGCCAGGTTGAGGCGGCCGACGCGGCCGCCCGCGCGGCCCAGGCCAGTCTCGACCAGGCCATCGCCCCCACCCGCGGCGTCGATCTGGAGGTGGCCCAGGCCCGCATCCAGTCGGCCGAGGTGGGGCTGCGCCAGGCCGAGCGCGCCCTGGAGAAGGCCACCCTGCGCGCCCCCTTCGCCGGCCTGATCGGCGAGCTCAACCTGCACATCGGCGAGGCGGTGGGCGGCGCGAGTGCGCCTGCCGCAGTCATCGCCGACACCAGCGCCTGGAAGGTCGAGACCGACAACCTGACTGAGCGCGACGTGGTGCGGCTGGCGGTGGGCGCCCCGGCCACGATCAGCTTCGACGCCCTGCCCGACCTGAGCCTCCCCGGCACCGTCAGCGCGATCAAGCCCCTGGGCAAAGACTCCTACGGCGACATCACCTACACTGTCACCGTCATCCCCTCCAACTGGGACCCGCGCCTGCGCCCGCAGATGAGCGCCAGCGTGACGTTCGTGCCGTAGCGCGCAGCGCCCGCAAGCGGAAGGGCATCAGGCGGCACGCAGCCGCCCGATGCCCTTCCGCAGCTCCATCGCCCACAGCACCGTGCTGCCCACCGCTGTGCAGATCAGCCAGTCCATCGGCGTGAGCGGCACCGTGCTGAAGGCCTGCTGGAGCACCGGCACGTACACCACCGCCACCTGTAGCGCCACCGAGAGCGCCACCGCCAGCCAGAGCCAGCCGTTGCTGCCCAGCTTGTGGAAGGCGCTGTGACGCTCGAAGCGCGCGTTGAACACGTTGAACAGCTGGAAGATGACCAGCGTGGTGAAGGCCAGCGTCTGCGCGTAGTGGATATCGCCCGCGCCGCCGGGCAGCAGCCCGCCGGGCAGCGCCCAGTCCATCACCCCAAGCGTGCCCGCCCCCATCACCGAACCGATCAGCACGATGTCGAACCACATCGGCCCGGTGATCACGTTGCTGCGCGGGTCGCGCGGCGGCCGGGTCATCACATCGTGGTCGGCCGGGTCCACGCCCAGGGCAAGGGCCGGCGCCGAGTCGGTGAGCAGGTTCACCCAGAGGATCTGTGTGGCCAGCAGAGGTAGCACCACCGCCGAGCCCGCCTCGGGCACCAGGCCGATCAGGTCGGCCAGCACCACCCCGAAGAACATGGTAAACACCTCGCCGATGTTTGACGAGAGCAGGTAGCGCAGGAACTTCTGGATATTGGCGAAGATCGAGCGGCCCTCCTCCACGGCGGCCACGATCGAGGCGAAGTTATCGTCGGTCAGGATCATGTCGGCCGCGCCCTTGCTCACGTCCGTCCCGGTGATGCCCATGGCCACGCCGATGTCGGCCGACTTGAGGGCCGGCGCGTCGTTCACGCCGTCGCCGGTCATCGCGGCGATCTCGCCGTTGGCCTTGAGCGCCCGCACGATCCGCAGCTTGTGCTCGGGGGCCACCCGCGCGTAGACGCTGTGCTCGACCACCGCCGCCCGCAGGGCCGCCTCGTCCATCTGCTCGATCTCGGCCCCGCGCACCGCCCGCTCGCCCGCCGCCGCGATCCCCAGCTCCGCGGCGATCGCCGCCGCCGTGGTCGGGTGGTCCCCGGTGATCATGATCGGCCGCACCCCGGCCACCCTGGCGTCGGCCACGGCGGCCTGCGCCTCCGGCCGGGGCGGGTCGATCATGCCGATCACCCCCAGGAAGACCAGCTCGCGCTCCACGTCCTTCTCACTGATTGCAGATTGCAGATTGTAGATTGTAGATTGTGACGTGCGCGCTGCTTCAGCGTCGTCTTTCAAATCTGCAATCTGCAATCTGAAATCTGCAATTGGCAGCGTGCGGTAGGCCACGCCCAGGGTGCGCAGCGCCTCGCCGGCCAGCGACTCGACGCCCGAGATGATCGCCGCGCGGCGCTCGTCGCTCAGCGTGCGGACCTCCTCTCCCACCCGCTCGTGCTCACATCGCGAGAGCAGGATGTCGGGGGCGCCCTTGGCGAAGACGATCACCCGCTCGCGGTGCTCGGCATCGGTGTGGGCGGTGCTCATCAGCTTGCGCTCGGAGCTGAAGGGCACCTCGGCCACCCGCGGGAAGCGCTCGCCCAGCTCATCGTCGGTCAGCCCGGCCTTGCGCGCCGCCACCAGGATGGCCCCCTCGGTCGGGTCGCCCTGGATCGTCCAGCGCCCGTCCTCGCCGCGCAGCAGCCCCGCGTTGTTGGCCAGGTCGGCGGCGCGCAGGGTCTTCTGCACCTCCGTGCGCAGCGCCGGGTCGGCCAGGGGCGCGCCCGCCCGCTCCAGCTCGCCCTCGGGCGCGTAGCCGATGCCGGTCAGGTCCACCCGGCCGCCGGCGGTGATCACCGCGCGCACCGTCATCTCATTCTTGGTCAGCGTGCCGGTCTTATCCGAGCAGATCACCGTGGTCGAGCCCAGCGTCTCCACCGCCGAGAGCTTGCGCACAATCACGTTGCGCTTCGCCATGCGCTGCATGCCCAGCGAGAGCACGATCGTCGTGATCGCCGTCAGCCCCTCGGGCACCGCCGCCACCGCCAGCGAGACGCCGAGCAGCAGCACGTCCACCAGCTCGCCCAGGTCGCGCACCTCATCGACGAGCACGATCGTCACGCTCATCACCACGGCGATGATGATCACCACGATGCCGAGCAGCTTGCCAACCCTGGCCAGCTCGCGCTGGAGCGGGGTGCTCTCGTCCTCGGCCTCCTGGAGCGACCCGGCGATCTTGCCGATCTCACTCGATGGGCCGGTGGCCGTCACCAGCGCCCGGCCGCGCCCGGAGGCCACGGCGGTGCCGCCGAAGACCATATTCTGCCGGTCGCCGATGCTGGCCTCGCCGGGGATGGCCGCGCTATCCTTGGAGACGGCGCTGCTCTCGCCGGTGAGCGTCGACTCGGCCACGCGCATGGCGATCGACTCGATCACCCGCGCGTCGGCGGGCAGCGTGTCGCCCTCCTCGATCAGCAGGATGTCGCCGGGCACCACCTCGGCCGAGGGCACCTGCTGCTGCGCCCCGTCGCGCAGGACGCGGGCGGTGGGCGAGGACATGGCCTGGAGGGCGGCCACCGCCTGCTCGGCGCGGCTCTCCTGGACGAAGCCGAGCGCGCCGTTGAGCAGCACGATCGCCAGGATGGTGATCGTCTCGAAGGGCACCGGCTCGGCGCGCTCGATCAGCCATGCCACAAACGAGATCACCGTGGCGGCGAGCAGCAGGCCGGTCAGCGGGTCGCGGAACTGGGCCAGGAAGCGCAGCCAGGCCGGGGTGGGCGGCGGCGACGGCAGCTCGTTGCGCCCGTGGCGGCCCAGGCGGCCGGCGGCATCCTCGGCGCTCAGCCCGCGCGCCGGGCTCACATCCAGCTCGGCGAGCAGGTCGGACACCTCGCGGGCGTAGGGCGGCTTGGCCGCGCTTGTCATAGGGGTCTCCCTGGTGATATAGGCGTAGCGCAGGTATTATACTTGCTGAGGGAAGAGCGACGGCCACTGATCACCGACGACCGAACACCGACCACAAGCCAAAGGAGCCGCCCATGGACCAGCAGCTCAGCACCACCCTGCCCCGGCTCAGCATAGGCGCGGTGGTGCCGAACTTCACCCTGGCCGGGCTCGACGGCCAGCCGGTGCGGCGCAGCGCCTACCGGGCGCGCAAGCACCTGGCCCTGCTCATGCTTCCCGGCGTCGATATGCTGGCGCGGATATATATCGAGGGGCTGCGCGATGTCTACAGCAATATCTGCGCCGCCGACGGCGAGGTGCTGGTGCTCGTCGCCGACCCCGCCGCCCGCGCCGACGGCCTGCGCGCGGCCATCGATGTGCCCTTCCCTATCTTGCTCGACCCCGGCGGCGCGGCGAGCCAGAAGTTCCTTCCCGACGGCGCGCGCTACGGCCTGTTCATCCTTGACCGCTACGGCGCCCTGCACGCCCAGTGGGCGATTACCGCGCCGCCGCTCCCGCCCGTGTCAGACGTGGTGGAGTGGATCGAGGTGATCGACAACCAGTGCTCGTTGTGATGGTGTGACCAACGCGCCGCCCGCGCCATTGGCGGCCCGCCCGTCGGGTAGGGCCGAAGCATTGTGATGGGCGCGCCTCGGCGCGCCCATCACAATGCTTCGGCCCTACGGCGTTGACGGCGCACCCGCCCGTGGCGACGCCGCCAACGGCGTGACCAGCGCGCCGCCCGCGCCATCGGCGGCCCGCCCGTCGGCGAAGATCGTCTGCCCGCGCCGGATGGTGCGCGCAACCCGCCCGCCCATCGCCCGCCCGACGTAGGGGCTGAGCCGGTGGCGGTCGAGCAGATCCTCGCGGCGCAGGGCCGCCCGGTCGCCCAGGTCGACCAGGGCCAGGTCGGCGTCGTGGCCCGGCGCGATCTGGCCCTTGCGCCCGGCGATGCCGAAGCGCCGGGCCACGTTCCCCGCCGTCAGCCCCGCCACGGCGGCCAGGGCCATGCCGCGCCGGTGGTGGCCCTCCTCAAGCAGCAGGCCCAGGGTGGACTGCACCCCGGCGATGCCGCCCCACAGGGCGAAGAAGCTCGCGCCCGCGCCCTTCATCTCCGGCGGCGCCGGCGAGTGGTCGGAGGCCACCAGGTCGATCTGGCCGGCCAGCAGGCGTGACCACAGATCGCCCTGGTCGGCCTCGCCCCGGATGGGCGGCGCGCACTTGGCCGCCGCGCCGATCCGCTCCACGTCGTCCTCGGTCAGCGCCAGGTAGTGCGGGCAGGTCTCACAGGTCACATCGACCCCGCGCGCGCGGGCCTCGGCCACCAGGGCCACGCCGGCCCCGCTGCTCACGTGGACGATGTGCAGGGCGCAGCCGGTCTGCCCGGCGAAGAGCAGGGCGCGCTGGATGGCCTCTAGCTCGGCGATCACCGGCCGCGAGGCCAGGTAGTCGCGGGCCGTGGCGCGGCCCTCGGCCAGGGCGCGGGCGGCCAGGGCCGAGGTGAGCGCATCGCTCTCGGCGTGGACGGCCACCGGCAGGCCGAGCCGGGCGGCCCGCGCCATGCCCTCGTAGAGCGTCAGGTCATCGGCGGCCGCGAAGTCGTCGATGCCGCTGTTTGACATAAATGCCTTAAAGCCAATCACGCCGCAGGCCGCCAGCTCATCGAGCCGGCCGACGCCGCCGGGCACCAGCCCGCCCCAGAGCGCGAAGTCGGCCATGGAGGACGCCTCGGCGGCGGCGCGCTTGAGCGCGAAGCTGGCGGCGTCGAGGGTGGGCGGGCTGGCGTTCAGCGGCATCTCGAAGCAGAGCGCGCCCCCGCCTGCGGCCAGCGCCCGCGAGCCTGTGGCCCAGCCCTCCCATGCCGTGCGCCCCGGCTCGTTGAAGTGGACGTGGGCGTCGATCAGGGCCGGCAGCACGTGCAGGCCCGTGGCGGTGATCTCCGTGCGCGCCGCCCCCTCCAGCCCCGGCCCGACGGCGGCGACCAGTCCGTCCGCCACCGCCACATCGGCCACCGCCACGCCCCGAGGCGTCACGGCGACGCCCCCGCGGATGATCAGATCGTATCGAGACATCACGCCCCTACGCCATCCCGTCAAGGAACCGCCCCACCACATCAATGGCGACCGCCACATCCTCCACCGTCACCGACTCGGCCGGGTTATGGCTGACCCCGCCCTTACAGCGCACGAACAGCATGGCCGCGTCGGTCACGCCCGCCATCACGGCGGCGTCGTGGCCGGCCCCGCTGGGCAGCTCGGTCGGCGGGTGGCCGGCGGCGGCGATCGCGGCGGCGAGCCGCTCGCGCAGGGCCGGCGTCATCGGCACCGCCGGCTGGCCGTGCCCGTCATCCCAGGCCATGCCGAGGCCGCGCGCGGCGGCGATCTCCTCGGCCCGCCGGCGCAGTGCGGACAGCCCCTCCAGGCGCGCCGGGCTCTCCTGGTGGCGCAGGTCCAGGCTGAGCGTGGCGGCGCCGGGGATCACATTGCTGGCGCCGGGCGCGAGCGCCAGCTGGCCGACGGTGGCCACCAGGCCCGGCACGCCGCGCGCGTACTGCTCGGCGGCCAGCACAAACTCGGCGGCCGCGCAGAGCGCGTCGTGGCGCAAATCCATCGGCACGGTGCCGGCGTGGCCGGCCACCCCCGTGAAGGTCAGGCTGCTCCGGCCGAGGCCGGTGATCGCGCTCACCACGCCCACCGGCATGCCCGCCAGCTCCAGCTGCGGCCCCTGCTCGATATGCACCTCCAGGTAGCCGAGCAGATCCCAGGAACGAGGGGAAGCGCAGGCCCTCCTCTTCGGTGAAGGCCACCACCTCGACGGCGAAGGGCAGGCGGCGGCCGGCGCGGTGCAGCCGCTCGACGGCGGCCAGCCCCACCAGCACCCCCAGCGGGCCATCATACTTCCCGGCGTCGCGCACCGTGTCCAGGTGCGATCCGATGATCAGCGTGCGGGCCGCCGAGCGGTCGGCCGGGTAGCTCCCCACCAGACTCCCGGCGTTATCCTCGTAGACCGTCATGCCGGCGGCGCGCATCCAGCCGGACACCATATCGTGGGCGGAGCGCATCGCCGGGGTGAGCGAGCGCCGGGTGAGCCGGCCCTCCTCCTCGCTGATCGCCCCCAGGGCGTCGCACCGCCCCATCACCAGCCGGGCGAGATCGTTAGACATAGAAAGCCTAATCTATACATTTATTTGCCCGTAGGGCCGAAGCATATGCGATTGTCGCTCCGCGACAATCGCATATGCTCCGGCCCTACACCCCCTGTCCATACGCCTTCGCGATCGTCATGCGCGCGCTGAGCCGAGGCGCGTCGGGGCGGCGCTGGAGCCATGCCGCAACTCCCTCGGGGCCGAGGTAGCGCGCGGCCAGTCGCGCCCGCAGATCCGTGTCGGGCGGCTCGACCACGGCGGTGCCCTGGAGCGTCAGGTAGCGCCGGCCATCGGAGACCGTGACGCTGATCGTCGGGCTGCGGCGCAGGTTGCGCGCCTTCACGCTGCCCGCGCCCATGCTAAAGCGGATCTCGTCTCCGTCCAGCATATACCAGACCACCGTCTGCTGGATCGAGCCGTCGGCGTTGAGGGTGGCCACGGCCGCGTAGTGGACCTCGTCCAGGTACGCACGCTGGGCGTCGCTCAGAGTCACGGGAAGGGCCATCATCGGCATCTCCTGATGTCACATACACATACGCTAATTGTACCGCGAAACCCGTCGGCTTGAGAATCGACAACCAAACAGGGGTTGACTTTAACCGTAGCATAATGCTATAGTAATTTTCAGAAAGTCCAATGGGGTGCCCCGTCTGCGTCCCTCCATTGTGTGTATTGGTTGGGGTTTGAGGGTCTACTCTCGACCCCATCTTCTTGCCGTTATGGCTGCGCACATCGGCGTGAGGGGCCTGAGCGTAGGAGAACTGCGCTCCGGCCTCTCGACATCTCCACTTCTGATACGACGATGTATCGTAGAGCGCGATGGACAGACCATTGGCTTTATGGATCTATAAGGCGTTTATCGCAAAACGCACGTATTAGTGATGGCGGCTTGACAGGATGCGTATGCTAGGGCTACCGCACAGATAGAATAGTAGGGCCGCGTCGCATGATCACAATGCGATCATACGGCTCATGGCCCCCCGGCAGCGCATCACTATCAGGCCGTCCTACAGGCAAAGGATGACCACGCTCATTCAGCAGCCCGTACAGGAGTTGGGATCGATGATGGAACGCTTACTTGAGATAGCGCGCGCGCGCGGCTATCTGACCTACAACGACATTCTTGAGGCGTTTCCTCAGCCCGAGCTGTATGTGGCAGAGGTTGACCAACTTTACGCCACCATGCAGACCGAGGGTCTGAAGGTCGTCGAGTCGGCGGCGGAGCTGGAGTCAAACCAGCCATCTGATGATGATAACCTGACCGAGCTGCCCGACCTCACCGACATCGCCTTCGATGACCCGGTGCGCATGTACCTCCAGGAGATCGGCCAGGTGCCCCTGCTCACCGCCGCCAAGGAGGTCGAGCTCGCGAAGAGCATGGAGTCTGGCGATCTGGCGCGGCAGCGCATCGACCGCGAGGAGTACACGACGGGCCGCGAGCGGATGGAGCTTGAGCGGGCCTACGCTGGCGGTTGCGAGTCGCGCCAGCACCTGATCCAGGCGAACCTGCGGCTGGTCGTCTCGATCGCCAAGAAGTACACCTCCTACGGCCTGACGATGATGGACCTCGTGCAGGAGGGGAACATCGGCCTGATGCGCGCGGTCGAGAAGTTTGACTACACCAAGGGCCATAAGTTCTCCACCTACGCTACCTGGTGGATCCGCCAGGCGATCACCCGCGCCATCGCCGACCAGAGCCGCACCATCCGCCTGCCCGTCCACATGGGCGAGGCGATCAGCCAGGTCAAGCGCACCTCGCACAAGCTCCAGCAGTCGATGCAGCGCGAGCCCACCCCCGAGGAGATCGCCGAGGCCATGGGCATCTCCGCCGGCAAGGTGCGGCGCACCCTTGAGGCCAGCATGCACCCGCTCTCCCTGGAGATGCCGGTCGGCCAGGAGGGTGAGGGCCGCATGGGCGACTTCATCGAGGACGACCGCATCTCGACGCCCTCGGAGGCCGCCGCCGCCGCGATGCTGCGCGAGCAGATCGAGGAGGTGCTCCAGAAGCTGCCCGAGCGCGAGCGCAAGATCATCCAGCTGCGCTACGGCCTCAAGGACGGCCGCTACCGCACCCTTGAGGAGGTCGGCGTCGAGTTTGGGATAACCCGCGAGCGCATCCGCCAGATAGAGGCCGTGGCCCTGCGCAAGCTGCGCCACCCCCACCTCGGCAAGAAGCTGCGCGGCTACCTCGACTAGAGCGGCCCTGACCAATGACAAACGACGAACGACGAACCACGGTTCGTCGTTCGTCGTTTGTCATTGGTCGATAATGGTATACTTCCGGGCATGACGCCGCCCACGATCAGGAGGTGACGATGCTCGGTCTGTCCCCCGCAGCCGCCCGCTGGTGGCGCGAGCGCGGCGAGCCGCTTGTCCTGGCCGCCCTGGCCGCCCTCGCCCTCAGCCTCCCGCCGCTCGCCCTGCTTGAGCTCGTCGCGCCGCACCAGGCCGCCCGCGCCGCCCTGGCGCTGGCCTGGGCCGCCGGCATCCTCCTGTCCCTGCGCCTGCCCGGCCTGCTCCGCCGCGAGGGGCGCCGCGTGGCCGCCCTCGCCGCCATCCTCGCCGCCACCCTGGCCGGCGCGCTCAGCATCGGCCTCGCCACGCCCCAGGCCCGCGCCGCCGACGGGCTCACCTTCAAGTCGGCCCCGCGCATCTCCCAGTCTAGCTTCGTCGCCATCCTCCAGCGGGCCGGCTCGCCCGCCGCCCCCGAGGCCGACAGCCTCTACACGACGATCACATCCTACGGGCTCGACCCGGCCGTCGCCCTGGCCTTCTTCCAGCACGAGTCCTCGTTCTGCCTGGCCGGCGCCTGCGCCAACGGCAACCTGCATAACTGGGGCATGCTCCGCCGCCCCGTCAAGGCCGACCGCAGCGCCGGCATCGTCGGCGGGTTCGTGCGCTACGCCTCCTGGCAGGACGGCGTCAGCGACTGGTGCGAGCTGATCCTGTTCCGCTATGTCAACCGCGGCCTGGAGACGGTCGAGAAGGTGATTCCGATCTATGCGCCCAGCAGCGACAACAACGTGCCCAGCGCCTACATCAACACCATCCGCCGCGTCGTGGCCGCATGGTCGGGCCGCCGCTTCGAGCCCGCCGCCGACCTGCACACCTACACCGGCAGCCTCGACCAGGCCCTGGTCAGCGAGACCTTCGGCTCGGCGGGGATCACCTACCACCCGAACTGGGCCTTCCACACCTATATGCTCGACCAGGCCCGCGCCGGCCGCCCGCTCGGCGCGCCCATGGACGACAGCCGGGTGATCACGGTCGGCGGCAAACGCTTCGCCGTGCAGGTCTTCGCCCAGGACACGCTCTACACGCCGATCGCCGATGAGGAGAGCGACACCGACTGGACCGACGTGCGCCGCCTGAGCGAGCTGCTCACCACGCCGTAACTGGATTGCAGATTGCAGATTGCAGATTGCAGATTGCAGCCGCGGCCCAATCTACAATCTGCAATCTACAATCTGCAATTCATCACAGCGGCACAACCTCGCCGGCCCGGTAGGCCGTCCGCCCGCCGTCGCGGCCGATCAGCACCACCGACTGCCGCCCGCTCACCTCCCAGGGCGCGTCGGGGCCGAGCCGGACCAGGGCCGTGTCCTCATCCACCCCCACCAGCTGCACCCCCTCGGGGGCCGACTCCATGATCGCGCGGAAGACATCGTCGCCGACGAATCCGGCCATGCGGTCGAAGTGGGGCATCACCGCGACATGGGGGGCCACGCCCACGGCCGTGATCCATTGCGGCGGATGGCCGGCCACCACCGCGCGCACGCGCAGCGTGTAGCCGCTCATCATCATCGCCCCGGCACTACAGCCGGCGATCCCGGCCCCGGCGGCCCGCCGCTCCGTGATGATCGCCCAGGCCGGCGTGTCGCGCAGAGTCTCGACGAGGTGCTCGGGGTTGCCGCCGGAGAAGTAGAAGAGGTCGGCGGAGCACAGCTGCTCCAGGATCTCGGGGCGCCCCGAGTCCGCGTGGGCGACCAGGGGCAGCGGCATCGGCTCGGCGCCCAGGGCGCTGAAGTGCGCCACGCCCATGCGGTTCCAGCGCTCGGGCATGCCCGGCTCCAGCCCGCTGGCCGCCGGGATGAGCGCCACCCGCGGGCGGGCCACGCCCAGGGCCGCCAGCAGCCGCCGGTCGGTGTCGTTCATCGCCGCCGTGTACTCTCCCGAGCCAAGCAGGGCGATCGGGCCGATCCCTACGCTCATCGCGCCTCCCTCACAAGGAGAGGGCCAGGGAGAGCACAGCTCTCCCTAAAACCCTCACTACGGCCGCTCAAGGCCATAGCGCTCCAGCAGCTCGCCGTCGCCCAGGATCGCCTCGCTCGGCCCGTCGAAGGCCACCTGGCCCTGGGCCAGCACCACCGTGCGCGGGAAGACCTCGGCCACCATCCGCATGTCGTGGGTCGAGACGACCATAGCCTGGGGGAGCGAGCGCAGCAGATCGATCAGGCCGCGGCGGGCCCGCGGGTCTAGCCCGGCCGAGGGCTCGTCGAGGGCCAGCACGCCCGGCGACATCGAGAGCACCGTGGCGATCGCCACCCGCTTGCGCTGGCCGAGGCTCATGTGGTGCGGCATGCGCCGCTCGAAGCCGGACATGCCGACCTGGTCGAGCGCGCGCAGCACCCGGCCGCGCACATCCTGCTCGTCGAGCCCCATGTGCAGCGGCCCGAAGGCCACATCGTCAAAGACCGTCGGCGAGAACAGCTGGTCGTCGGGGTCCTGGAAGACCATGCCGACCTGGGCGCGCACCTGGCGGATGCTCTCGTCGGCGATCGGGTGGCCGGCGACCGTGATCGCGCCGGTGCGGCAGCGCAGCACGCCGTTGAGGTGCAGCAGCAGCGTGCTCTTCCCGGCGCCGTTCGGCCCCACCAGGGCCACCTTCTCGCCCTCGGCGATCCGCAGGTTGATGTGGCGCAGGGCCTCGGTGCCGTCGGGGTAGGTGTAGCAGAGGTCGGTTAGTTCAAGCATAGGGGAAGGGGCGCAGCAGCGCGGCGCTGCTGCGCCCTTACATCGGAGGCCGCAGCCTCATACAAGAAGGTACGACACCAGCACGACCCCCGCCAGCGTGGCCCCGCCGACCAGCAGCAGCCCCTGCTCGGAGCTGGAGAGCGCGCGCGGGCTGATCGTGCGCAGCTCGCCGCTGAATCCGCGCGAGAGCATGGCTATGTAGATCCGCTCGCTGCGCTCGTAGGAGCGCAGGAAGAGCGTGCCAACCATCTGGCCGACCACGCCGGCCCGCCACCTGATGCTGCCGCCGCCGCGCCGGCCGGGCAGCTCGGCGCTGCGGCACTCGCGGGCCCGCAGCATGCGCTGGGCCTCGTCGATCATCACGAAGAGGTAGCGGTAGGCGAAGGAGAGGATGGCCACCAGCACCTTCGGCAGGTGTAGGGCGCGCAGGGCGTAGAGCACATCGGTGAAGTGGGTGGTCGCCGTGAGCAGCAGGGCCGCCTGCACCGAGAGCCAGGACTTCAGCACGATGCTGACGAAGGCCGTCAGCCCCACGTCGGTGGCCGTCAGCACCCAGGGGCCGAGCGGGATGCGCAGGATCGGCGCGCCGGGCCGGGTGAAGACCAGCGTCACCGCCACCAGGGCGAAGGGCAGCGCCACGAAGGCGCGGGTGATGATCATGCGCAGGCCCACCTCCGAGCGCAGCACCGCCCACCAGAGCAGGGCCGCGCTCACCGCGATCCCCGCCCACGCGCCCGGCGGCAGCAGCGCCATCGCCAGGATGTAGGCCAGGGCCAGCACCAGCTTCACCCTGGCGTCCAGCCCGTGCACCGGGCTCTGCCCGTCGATATAGCGGTCGAGGGCATTGGTTGAGAGAGTCATAGGTTTTGCATTGACACGAGTGGTCTGACCCTGTGATGATATGGGTGGTGCCCATCGGGGCGCAGCAGCGCCGCGCTGCTGCGCCCTTACGTATGTCACGGCCCTAGTCGCCGCGCTGCTGCGCCCTTACGTATGTCACGGCCCTAGTCGCCGCTGCGCGAGCCGCTCTGCTGGCCGATCGCGCGGCCCTCGCCGCGCCCGCGCAGCAGCAGGCTCACGCCGTAGACCAGGGCGAAGACGATCAGCAGCCCAATAATGCCGGCCAGGATGGTCGAGACCGGCCCATCCAGGCCGGGGATGGTGTAGTCGGGCAGCAGGTTGAAGACCGGCCCGAGCGCCTGGTCGAGGAAGCCCTTGTCCTCGGCCACCCGCTCCAGGCCGTCCGGCGAGGCCGAGGCCAGCGGCGAGAGCAGCGCCGCGCCCACGGCGATCAGCAGCCCAACCCCGGTCACGCCGATCATCGAGCCGCGGCCCACCGGCCGGCGCAGCGCCTCTGGGCTCAGGTAGCCCGCCAGGGTCGCCGCCAGGTCGGGCCGTGTGCTCACCACAAAGGCCAGCGCGGCCACGGTGATCAGCCCCTCGCCGATGCCGATAAACATATGCACGAACAGCATCGCCGGGAAGACCACCGCCGCCGACAGGCCGGAGATCACCAGCTCCACGCTGGTCAGGGTGGCGGCGACCATCACCGAGAGCCATGCGGTGATGAAGCCGGCGACCACCAGGCCCCAGCGCTTCCCGCCGAAGAGCCGCAGCAGCGGCATGCCTGCGAAGTAGCCGATCGCCGCCGTCGCGATGCCCATGTTGAAGATGTTCGCGCCCAGCGCCAGCAGCCCGCCGTCCTGGAAGAGCAGCGCCTGTAGCGCGATCACGCAGGACATCACCAGGATGCCGGCCCACGGCCCGAGCAGCAGCGCCGCCAGGGCGCCGCCCAGCAGGTGGCCCGAGGTGCCGCCCAGCACTGGGAAGTTCAGCATCTGCGCGGCGAAGATGAAGGCCGCCATCACGCCCATCAGCGGGATCTGCCGCTCGTTCAGCGAGTCGCCGATCTGGCGCACGGCGATGCCGATCATGACGATAGTCAGCGCCCACCAGGCTAGTGCGACCGGCACCGACAGGAAGCCGTCGGGGATGTGCATCGCGAGCTGCATGCGCTGGGCAAGATCAATCAGGTTCATACGTGGCTCCACTCCCTCTCTATCTGCAAACAGTTGCACATGTATTATACGGCAGGTACGATCCCTTGTACACACAAAAGTTGACGCTCGATCTCCCCCGGCCTATAATGGCGGGCAGGCACCACACATAGAGCTTCCCGGGCGTCTCCCCGGGAAGCTTTCCACATATCTATGAGCGACCACGACGAGCTAATCCACAGCCTGCGCGCGCGAGGGCACCGGCTCACCCCGCAGCGGCGGCTTGTGCTGGAGGCGCTCCAGCACGGCGACCACCACATGAGCGCTGATGAGATCGCCCAGACGATCATCGCCCACTACCCCAGCATCTCGGTCGACCCCGCCACGATCTACCGCACCCTGCGCTGGCTGCGCGATGTCGACCTCGTCAGCGAGACCAGCCTCGGCCAGAACCATATGGTCTACGCGCTGCTCGGCAGCGACGACCACCACCACCTGGTGTGCGAGGGCTGCAGCGGGGTGATCGAGATCGACCCGAGCATCCTTGATCCAGTGCGCCAGGAGCTCAAGGCCCGCTACGGCTTCGCCGCGCGCCTCGCCCACATCTCGATCTTCGGCCTCTGCGCCCGCTGCCAGATCGGCGAGCACGAGGGCTGACGCCCGAAAAACACAGAGGGTGCTATGCGAACCCTGTCGCCCTCACCTCTTGCGGCGCATAAAGGCCAGCACCTGCGGGTCGATCAGGTCGTGGTCGAGGCTCGCCAGCCGCACCTCCAGGTTCTCCACGCCGCCGTAGCTCTCCAGCGCGCTGCGGGTCAGCGCCTCAAACTGGCCGTCGGCCGGGCCCGAGTAGTAGCCCGCCTCGGCGAGCATGGTCTGCAGCTCGCTGGCGATCGCCGGCGTGATCGGCACCAGGGTGGCGAGGTCGGGCGGGGTAAGGTAAAATCGATGCAGGCCGATCAGCCGGGCCAGCTCGCCGATCGGCTCGGGGTGGTCGTCCACCCGCAGGTCCACGTAGCGGTCGTGGTTCCCGCCGTAGGCCCCGCCGGCGCGCGCCACATACAGCGCCGCCGACTGCCGGCCCCGCCGGTCGCCGCCGGCGGCCTGGCCCGCCGCCAGGGCGGCGAGCATCCGCTCGGCCAGCTCGCCCTCCGCCTGCTCGAAGGTGGTGGCCATCGCCTCAACCACCCGCGCGCCGGCCAGGATGTTGCCCTGCACCGCGTAGCCCTCTCCCACCCGGTGCCCGGCCCAGTGCATGCAGCTCGCCCCCGTGTGTGCCGCCGCCCGGCCCGCCGCATCAACCAGCCCGACCTGGCGCTGCTCGGCGTCCGGGTCGCCCGCCAGCAGCTCGGCCAGGGTCTCGCTCGCGCTCCGGCCCGCCGCCATCAGGGCCAGCCCATCGGGGCCGAAGCGAATGTTGGCCAGGGCCTGGGTGGCCACGGCGCCCGCGCCGGCCTGCGCCCAGGGCACCACCGCGCCCACGGCGAGAAACTTTGACTGCACAGCCACGCCCAGATCTCCGTTGCGCGGGTCGCGGGCGACGATCGAGAAGGTTGCGACAACAGGCATTGGCGGCTCCCCTATCTTAATTGCAGATTGTAGATTGTAGATTGCAGATTGGGTGATGTCTGACTCAATCTACACTCTATCATTTACACGCTACAATCTGCTATCTGCAATCTACAATGACCACAGCAAGTATACAATCAGTTCGCCGACGCGGCCTGCTGCTCGCTCTACTGCTCATCTGTCTCTGCCCGCGCCCCCGGCCTAGCGCGCCAGCCGCCCTCGCCCAGAGCGGCTGCGCGGCCCCGGCGTCCGCCCCCGACGCCACGCCGGCGGCCCTCAGCCCCAGCGGCACCATCGGCCTCAGCTACGTCGCCAGCCTCGGTGGCGACACCGCCGCCGCCGCATCCGTCGGCGGCGGCCAGCGCCTGCTCTTCAGTCGGGGGGCCGATCTGGGGGATCTCAGGACGTCGACCTCAGATCTTCAGCGGCTGCACACGGATGAGCGTATTCAGGATATCGCTGCGGGCGCGGCGGCCCTCTACCTGGCCATCGGCCAAGGGGGCCTGCTGATCGCCAGCCCCGACGCCGCGCAGCGCCTCGGAGCCCTGCGCACGCCCGGCCTCGCCGCCGCGGTCGCCATCGACGGCGGGCGGGCCTACCTGGCCGCCGCTGGCCCAGGCGGCGGCCTCCAGGTGGTCGATGTGGCCGACAGCGCCGCGCCCCAGCTCCTCGGCGCAGCCCCCACCTACGGCTCGGCCGAGGACGTGGCCGTCGCCGGCGGCCTGGCCTACGTCGCCGAGGGACTCGGCGGCGGCGTCGAGATCTTCGACGTGGCCAACCCGCGCGCGCCGGCCCTGCGCGGCGCGCTGATCACCCCCGGCGCGGCGCGCGGCGTCGCCGTCGATGGCGATCGGGCCTACCTCGCCGCCGGCCCCTGCGGCCTCCAGGTCGTCGATGTCTCCGACCCCGCCGCGCCCCGCATGCTCGGCGCCGTGGCCACCGGCGGCGAGGCCCAGGCCGTCCGCATCGCCGGCGGGCGGGCCTACGTGGCCGCCGGCGACGCCGGGCTGCTAGTCTTCGCCCTCGGCGGCACCGCGCCCCAGCCCGTCGCCGCACGCAGCTTTGGCCCGCTCGCGCCCATCGGCGACGTGGACCTCGACGGCGGGGTGGCCGCCCTGGCCGCCGGCCCATCGGGCGCCCTGCTCGTGGACATCGGCGACCCCGCCCTGCCCACCGTCGCGGCGGCCCCCACCCTCGGCGGGGTGCGCGCGGCCCGCGCCGCCGCCGCCGAGATCTACCTGGCCCTTGGCGCGGGTGGCCTCGCCGTCACGCGGGCCGCCCTCGACGACCCGCTCATCCCCAGCCCGCGCAGCATCGCCGGCACCGCCCTCGGCCTCGCCCTCGGGCCGGCGGCCGGCGGCAAAACCACCATCTACACCGCCGGGGGCAGCGCCGGGCTCGGCGTCGCCCAGGCCGCATCAGGAGGCACCCCCACCCCACTGCGCACGATCAGCCTGCCCGGATCCATCGGCGCCATCCTGCTCGATGGCGACCAGGCCTACGCGGCGGCCGGCGGCGCCGGAGTCCACACCCTCAGCCTGACCGACCCGCTCAGCCCGACGCTCCAGGCCACGCTGGACACGCCGGGCGCCGCCCTCGACCTGGCCCGCGCCGGCGGCCTGCTCTACGTGGCCGACCGCGCCGGCCTCCAGGTGATCGACCCGGCCACACAGCGCATCATTGGCGAGTATACTGCCCCCGCCGGGGCCTTCGTGCAGGGCGTGGCCGTCGCCGGCGGGCGGGCCTACCTGGCCGACCGCGCCGGCCTGATCGTGCTCGACGTGGGCGACCCGACCAACCCCGCGCCGCTCACCGTGATCGACGGCTTCAGCGCCTACGCCGTCGCCATCCAGGGCACAACGCTCTTCGTGGCCGCCGGCAAAGACGGCGCGCTCGCCTTCGACCTGGGCGATCCGGCGGCCCCACGGCTCGCCGGCCGCTACGACACACCCGGCCTGGCCCAGGGCGTCGCCCCCGACGGCGCCACGCTCCTGGTGGCCGACGGCGACGGCGGCCTGCTGCGGCTGCGCGTGATCGCTCTTTCGTACCAGGTGCGACTGCCACTCATCGCGCGGTAGGGCTGCACCCGTGAACCCGCCTTTGTCTGGTGCGGGCGGCGAATCCGCCCGCACCAGACAAACATCATCTTGGGCGGCGAAGTCGCCCAAGACCCCATCCTTAGGTTATGGCGAGTGAGTTTCCAACCGCCCTCACCATCGACGGCGTCGAGCTACGCCTGCGGGTCGAGCGCAAGGCGGTGAAGAACGTCAACGCGCGCATGGGCGAGGGTGCGCTCCAGGTGAGCATCCCGCAGCGGCTGGAGCGCGCCGAGGCCATGCGGATCATCGACGTCCTTGCCCGCCGGCTGCTGCGCCGCCAGCGCGCCCGCCAGATCAACGCCGAGGAGGACGTCGCCGCGCTGGCCCGCCGGGTCGCCCTGCGCTTCCCCCAGCCGCCCGAGGTGCAGCGCGTCGAGTTCACCACCATCACCAGCTCCTGCTGGGGCTCCTACAGCCCGCGCACCCGCAGCATCAAGATCAGCGCCGCCCTGCGCCACATGCCACCCTGGGTGCTGGAGGCGGTGGTGGCCCACGAGCTGGCCCACGCCATCCACCCCAACCACAGCCCGGCCTTCTGGGCGCTGCTGCGCAGCGTCTACCCCGACACCGATAGGGCCAGGGCCTTCCTGGAGGGCGTGGCATGGCTGGCCCGCTCCTGGGAGAGCCTGCCGTCCGTCGAGCGCGCCCAGCTCGCCGCCGAGCGCGAGGAGCAGCCGTGAGCGACGCCAGCCGCTACCCCATCCCCGCCGCCCGCGCCAGCGCTGAGATCCTGGTGGTCAACTCGCGCTTCATCGCCGACGCCGCCCCGACGCCCGACGTGGCCGCCGCCAAGGCCTTCATCGCCGAGGTGCGCGCCGCCACGCCCGACGCCAGCCACCACTGCTTCGCCTACCTGGCCGGCTACGGTGCCAGCGTCACCGCCGGCATGAGCGACGACGGCGAGCCGGCGGGGACGGCGGGCCGGCCCCTGGGCCGCCGTCCAGCCCGCCGGGTCGCCCGCCAGCAGCCCCTCCAGCTCGGCGGCGCGCGCGATCAGCCCCTCGGCGTCGATGGCCGACAGGAACAGCGAGGGCCGCGACTCGCCGCCAGACACCGCGTAGAGCTGCAGCCGCTCCTTGGCCCGCGTGAGCGACACATACAGCAGACGGCGCTCCTCCTCGATGTCGTCCGCGCCGCTGAAGGGGATGTAGCCGGCGTTACAGTGCGGCACCAGCACCACCGGCCACTCCAGCCCCTTCGCCCGGTGGATCGTGCGGATGTCCACCGCGTCGGCGCGCGGCCCCGCGTCGGCCCGCTCGGCCTCCAGCTGGGCCAGGTGTGCCCGCAGCTCGGCCAGCGCACCCCGCCCCCGCGCGTACTGGATGAAGGCCGCCACATTCGCCGCGTAGCCCGCGCCCGTCTCCGGGAAGCCGCTGTGCTCGATCAGGAAGCCCTGGTAGCCCAGGCGGGCGTCCAGGTCGGACAGCAGCTTCTCGGCCGGCAGGCGCAGCTGCGCGCCGCCCAGCCAGATCAGCAGCTCGGCCAGCTCACGCAGCGCCGCCGCCGTCCGCTCCGAGACCTTCTCGCCCACACGGATGAGCGACGCGCTGAGCGGCTGCCCCTGGCGCAGCGCCGCGTCCGCGCACTCCTGGGAGAGCTGGCGGGTCAGGTAGCGCTTGGGCCGGTTGTAGACGCTGCGCCAGCAGAGGGTCAGGCGCTCGCCCTCCTCGGCAGAGAGCCGCCGGCCCGCCCGCAGGGCCGCATCGTAGCCGGCCAGCTCCGCATACTTCAGCAGGTCGTCGATCTCGCGGCGGCGGAAGAAGGGCTCGTCGCCGGCCAGCCGGTAGGGGATGCGCGCCGCGATCAGGGCCTGCTCCAGCACCGGCGTCTGCGCGTTCAGGCGCACCAGCACGGCGATCTCGGCGTAGCGGTGGCCGGCGGCCCGCGCCGCCGCGACATCCTCGGCGAGCTGGCGGGCCATGGCCGGCTCATCGGGCGCCCTGCGCAGTGCGGTCGCCCCGCCGAAACCCCGCGCGGCCACCAGCGCCTTCGGGTGGCGCTCGCGGTTCTGCGCGATCACCCGGTTGGCCAGCACCACATGCCCGGCCCGGCAGCGGAAATTGTCGGTCATCTCGTACACGGCGGCCCCGTAGCGCTGGGCGAAGCCGCGGAAGAAGGCCATCCTGGCCCCGCGAAACCCATAGATCGTCTGGTCGTCGTCGCCGATGGCCATATAGTTGCCGTGCGGCGCGGCCAGCATATCGAGGATCTCGTATCAGACCCCCTAAATTAGCGCACTCTAGCAATTTAATCGATGCACTTTGAGAAACAAAAATCAATGCACTCTATTTTTGATTGCCTCCTTCTATCGGCGCCCCACCTGCATCTGATGGTGAGGACTTTTGCTCCTCAACACGCTCTAGGACACCTTGTTCGCTCAGTTGCTTTAAATCGGATAGTACCTCGTCCATGACCTGCTTTGTTAACAGTCGCTTTTTGCCCTCAAGCGCCTGCCCAAGTCGTAAATCTAGACTTTTTAATACTGGCGGTATATTGTGCCAGTCTCCTCGTGTGCGTCTCAGTATCTCCGCGAGGAACTCTCGCATTTGCTTTTTGCGCACAATATCGGAGCCGCTGCGGTCAAGTTCCGCACCGAGGTTGTTCTTCAGCAGGTGTGAAAAGGCAATCGGAAGGCTTTGGACATTAAGCCGATCTAGCTCGATAGGAGCAGGAAGTGCTGCTGCTCGGGCATCGCCATTTGCGCGAATTTTCGTCCACACCTTGTTTTTCTGGCCCTTGTCCGTGGCTGCAATAATAAGGATAGATCGTAGGCGTGTTATAGTGCCGTATACATCATCATAGTCGAGAAAAAACTCTAACACTTGGTTTAGGCTATCGTCGTCGAGTATATCGCCATTATCCAAAACCAGAAGCTTAATCTTCAGCTCTCCTAGATCCTTGCGGATGCTTCTGATTACCTTATGAATATCACTTCGCGTGCTAAGCGGCAGAGCATCACTGCCCATACCTCGCGCTACCATGTACGCAGGGCGGAGACGTCGGTCGAGCGAATGACGCACTGCTCTAATGAGCGCGCGCTGCCCGCTCATTGATGATCGCTCAGGTGTTTCTAGTTTGACGAAGAGAACCTCCTCTGGACGCACAGCGTCTTTTGGTGGTGCCTGCCCTTCCCAGCGACCAGTAAGCCAGTATCTATACAGCGCGTGTCGTCCACTACCGACAAATCCAGAGATGAGATGTAATCGCCTCTCAGCAAATGCCAGATCAAGCGCCACAAGTTGCTCATCAGTTTGTGGCAACTTTACATATGTGAGTAGATTAAGCGATGCTTTGGTCATTCTAACTGATCCATCAAATCTTCCAGATCGGCAAAATCGTCTGGGTTGATGTCTAAAGGAGTTCGACTTCCGGTGTTGTTCGTCGTCGTATTCCCCTTCGCCTTCTTCCTCGGCTTCTTCGCCGTAGACGGCACTCCCTCAGTTCCTGTAGGCGTTGTAGGCTCTTTGGCTACGCGGTAGTCTCGCTTGATATTCACCCGTTCTGGAAGTCCGCCCGCTTCTTGCCGCACCTCTTCAGAGATAGCTGTAAGCTTCTGCACAAGCTCCTCTTTCATCGCATTAAGAGTGCCCTTCTTGGCTGCCTCGTGCTCCTCCTCAGAAATGTTCTGTTCCTTTTTTGGCACTGCACGAAACCACTCTCCATCGGCAAGCATGATCTCAACTTGCCAACCCACAATATCGAGCTTGATCGCACATATGGGGAACTCAACATTCCCCTCAAGTGTTCGCGCAGCAGCATTCATCCAGATGCGGTAGAGGTGCTTGCGTGTCTCATGATCGTCACAGATAGGTACATACACGTCGTAGTCGAAGTGGAAGCCGAAATGGTACATCCGAACAGATTTTTGTATCGGTGGCACGGGATAGGGCAGGCTTACCAGCCGCCTGATAGGAGGAGCAGGACGCGGGATGACGCTTTTCCAAACTTCCTCACGACTTGGGCGTGTCTGATCTTTGCGTCGTTTGTCCGGCAGGTGTTCGGTGTTGATCTCGTGGCGATATGCCTCTAACTCTTGTGTCCATCTTTCTGCGGTCCATAATGCAGCAGGGTTCTCCTGAGCTTTTTTCTCGCTTTCTCTGTCCCAATACGCACCAGGGTATTGTTCGATGAAATCTCTCAATTGGCCGTGGCGACTCTCAATTTTTCGAGGCCAAGGGCGACCAGGGAACGAATTAGTCATCTCGAAAGGTTCGTGGCCAGTTTCGGTAATCAGGCGTAGGATCTCAATGAGAGCTGTGAATGCAGATGCATTATCATTGTAGAGGTAGCGTGAAAGACAACGTGCTCTGACTATCGATGTAGCCAAAAGTATTCCAAAGTCCTCTTTGGTATAGCTAACCTTTCGGGGCGATCCGTCAGGATTGAAATCTATCTTTGGCACAACTCGAATACCTAAAATGTAGTCTGAAATCCACTCCATGCCCCAAAGCAGGACTGCTTTAACTGCCAAGCCTTTATGGTTGAGGTAAAACTTGGGATGCAAATCATCATAAAGCCACCACCAATTAATTTCAGGAGGTGTGGTGTCTTTTTTTGGTACTAAATGCTCACGAGCCCACTCTTCGCCGTAGACTGCGTAGAGTATCAAAGCAGCACTGTCGCCACTAAGCAAGAGATCTATCTCTCGGTTGACTTTCTTTGGCGTGAGTGCAGGCTGCATAGACCGTGCATACTTAAACACATCACGTCGGTCGATTTCCTCGGGCAAGGGTACCCTAGGTATTCGTTCGCCTGTTGAAACAACAGAGTTTCGGTAGCGATCAAATATTCCGAGAAAAATAGCCTTTTTTTGGGGTTCTGGGAGTATGCTACCACGTGGGCGTCCAGGATTATTGATGAAATAGGCAGCACTAGCGGCATCAAAATCAGCGGCATCACGGCAATGCTCCTCCTCGTACCGCTGATGCTCGTCGAGTATCTCAAAGAATCTACGTCGTTTCACTCTGAAAATCGTATCTACATCCTTCCAATCCTGATCAGTGTACACAGGACGAGCAGACCGCGCGCGCAGAGAACGAAAACGCCAGCTGAGATTTCGCTTGGCAGCCAGAATGAGTTGCTCATCTGGAGGCTGGTTGAAGAAATCAGGTTTGCGGCCCGGAAGTGTCTTGTTATCTGCGGCTAGTTCTTTTTCCTGGCTCGATTCAGAGGAGAGAGGGGTGCCATGGTGTTGATCACCCGACTCTGCATCGGGTAGATCAGAATTCTCTGCATCTCTTTCAGCCATTACTGTACCTCACCAATGAGATAGTACAGCCGACCCAAATCGTCTTCAACGAAGATGCTATCAGGCATGTCCTGGTAGTGATATGGGAAGGCACGGACGGCGTAGCTGAGCGATGAATCAAGCTTGAGCTTATCGTACCCATAGCGTCGTCCAGCAAAAACGATTGTATCATGCTCTGCTGCAACGCCCTCCGCAACGACAGGTAGCAGTGAGCCTGCCGCCGGGGAATCAAAGCCGGGTAGTGTGAATCCGAACTGACGGAACTTTAGTGGCACATCGGGGCAGCGATGATGCGGAAAGCAGCCGGGCTCCGCCTCTGTACCATCGCCGTGACGCAGCCAGGCGAGCAGGGAGTCTTGCACACGCCGGGGTGTGAAGTCCCTCGGTGCAATCATGTCGTAGATATGTGCTGCGCCGTAGGGTGCCAGGCGGTTTTCGATGAGTGTGACCGTGTAGTCTAGGTGTGTTCGCACCTCCGCCTTCGTATGGGCACTGAACATGTCAAGGTCGTTCGATAGCCGCTTTTGGCGATAGGGCGCGACAACCTGCACCTTAGCCGCAAGCCAATGTGCTGCGCGTTTGATGTCATTGAGATCCCCCGACGCAAGCGAGGCATCGACCTGGATAATCTCGGGGATACCACGGAGTGGCCAATCAATCGCCCCAGGGTGCCAGATCGCCTGGTAGAGGGCGAGGGCCGCCTCACGATCCCCAACCTGATCCTTATCGGCGACCCAGACACCGACTGGCCGCGCACTCCCTATGTCAAGGACGAGCACGCCATGCTGCGCAGTGACTTTCTCCCTGGTTCGCCCTTTTAGTTGGAAGGTGATGGGTATCAACCGCCACACGCGATGTAGGCGGAGGTAGCCAGAGTTTCTCGTCCTCAAGCGGTGCCTTGGAGTGTAGACCGCCGGGCCGACGCCACCGGGCCACCGTCGCGGTTTAGGGAGCGTTGATAGTAAGGCGCGAGTAATCTGGATGCCAATGTCTGCAAGACCGAGCTGGGCCGCGTACTCATTGATGAGTGCGAGTGCCTCTTGCCAGAGCAAGGTGCCATCCACCCGGCCAAACTTGAAGAGGCACAGGTAGCGGAACAAGCGCCTATCTACGGCCTCTGGCCAGTCCGTGCGCGGCAGCATACCAATGCCGCCATAGGTGAGGGTAGCTCGGATACGGTCACGACCCTCACGGGTCGTTAGCCCTGCGCGATCAGCGAACTCATCAGCCAACCTGTAGAACCTACCATCGTCAGCGGTTGAGAAGCGTCGTTGCCGACGCGGTGCATGCGGGCGTACCCGCTGGCGCAATCGCTGACCTCGTCGCACGGCATAGCGAGCGACGCCATACGGGGCACGCCGTCCCCATTGGCGTCGCTGTGCGCCGCCTGTCTGCGCACTCAGGAGCGGATATAGGTCAATGGGAAGGCCGACCGCAACGATGGCATCGCGCAGGATCGCGATGTTGGTGGTGATGCGCTCCCTCGCTACACTGGTTAGACCGCCCAGGTGTCGATCAAGCGTGCCAGTAACACGGAGCAGGCTGAGTGTGCCCGGTGTGGCCCCACAACGCCAATCAATGATCTCCTCAATCCCTCGTGTCACGTATAGGTTGAGGAGTTGTGCTGCCTGGGCACTGTCATCGCCACAAAGGGTCGTCAGTCGGGATCGAACGCCTGATATTGAGGCGAGGGTACCGTGCATTTGCTGTCGTTCGCGATGACCAGGTGGAAGGTGCAGAAAGTCCTCGCGCCAAAGGGTGTGCTGTTTTTGATCGCGCGGTGGGTCGCGCTGAAGCCTTGATGGCGTAATATGACTGATGAACCCTGCTTGAAAGATGGCGCGCTCTGTCTGGTGGCGTGGCAGCTTCTCTCGCTTGACGCTGCTCAACACGGTGTAGAGCGCACTGAGATCGGCGCGACATTGTGCAATGGTTGGAGCCGGCTGGTCAGTCATCTGGGCGATCAGCGGCTCCATCCGTTGGAGCGCTAGATAGGTTTGCGCAAGGGGATGTTCGGAGCCAGCCAGTGCGCCCACTGGTCCCAACTCTGCCGTTGTAAGCAGTAGACTGCGCGCGAGGCCGGCCGCAGCCTCATTGAGCTTTGAGCGCCAGTCCTGGGTATTGAATGCGGACGCAACTGCCTCTGCCGCTGCTTTCGATATGCACAATCCTGATTGCAGCAGCGCAGCCGCTATGTCCGCGACGCTATCGTCTGTGAGAATACTTAGTGCCTGAGCAACGATCTGATCGAAACTGGGGCGCGCTAAAACGGGAGGCTGGAATTGGAGCTTACTTCGGTGCTCACGCACAGGCTGTGCTCGGTCGAAATGTCCGTGGCCCCAATACCGCTGAAGCAGACCGAGTCGTGCGTGCTCATAGAGGTCGGCATCGCGGACTAGCGGGAGCAGTATATCGCGTCGCCAACTGAGGGAGGCATTGCGAAATGCCGTGAGGTCGCGCTTGTCTGTGCCTGATTGTGTGCGCTCCCACCGAAGCACCATCCTGGAGAGCCTGGCGCGCTGCTGCTGGCTCTGGAGGTAGTCCGTTAATTGCTCGGGTGTGATAAGCTCACGGGTCAGGAGTGCAGCAACTGCTGACCACCGACGGCGAACCAGATCGCTGGCCTGTTCGTCTAGTCCAGCAAGATATTCGGCAGGTGGCTCGTGCTGCATAGCCGCTCATTGGGGTACGGGTACACGGTGGTACGCCTTTGGATGCATTGATGGCCACGCCATCTGAACTTAAGCAGGGGCTACTTGGAATATCATGATCATACGCATGAATGTTTTAGCTGTCAACCACAGACGCTCGTAATATCACTATTCCAGCCCGTCTCTCCGGTTACAGAGCAGCCGCTCAAATCCCCGCCCGGTCGATGGCGTTGCGTAGATCATCGTCGTCGGGGACGGTGTAGATCCCGGTGGTGCTGAGACGGGAGTGGCCGAGGACGCGCTGGACCTCGCTGAGGTCGGCGCCGCGGCGGAGCATGCGCCGGGCCAGGGAGTGGCGCAGGGCGTGAGGCGAGGCGGCCTCCAGCTGGGCGGCCATCTGGGTGAGCTGGCCAGCCCGCTCGACGCGGGGCTCCTTCTTCGCCGCCGCCCGCAGATGATCGGCGGCGCGCTGGCAGAGTATGGCGATGCGGTGGCGCACCAGGCGCGTGCTCATCCCCGGCACCAGCGGGTGGCCCAGCTTCGTCCGATCCTGGGCGACTAGCAGCGGCTCGCGCTCGGCGTCGCTGCCAATCGCCGGCAGGCCGTCGGGGCAGCGCAGCTCGCGGAGATAGCGGCGCAGTAAGTTCACCGCATCGCTGTGCAGGGGGATGCGCCGAGTCTTGCGGCCCTTGCCCAGTCGGACGATCACATTCCCCGCATCCAGATCCAGATCGCGCAGTTGCACGTCGCACGCCTCCTGCGAGCGCAGGCCGGCGTAGGCCAGCAGCGCCAGCAGTGCGCCGTCGCGCAGCCGGATATGCTTCTCCTCCTCGGCCTGCACGGCGCGCAGCACGGCATCGACCGCATCGTCGGGCAGCGAGCGCGGGCCGCGCTCCTCCAGCGGTAGATCGCGCACGCCCTTGGCTGGGTTCTCTCTGAGCAGCCGCTCGGCCACCAGCCACTCCCCGAATCGGCGTAGGGTCGAGAGCCCGCGGTTAATCGTCGCCGGCTTGCGTTCCTCGTCGTCCTGGCGGTGGCGCACCCAGGCGCTGATGTCTTTCGCGAGGAGCTGCGTCGGGTCGAAGGCACGCCCGCGCTGCTCCTCCCACCAGCGGGCGAAGGTCGCCAGGTCGGCGCGGGCGGCGCGCTGCGATGCTGGCTCACGTAGCGTGGCTAGGTAGCGGTCTGTGGTCGCGTTCAGCATCGGCATCAGGCGTCCTCAGCAGGGCGAATAGTCACTTCTTCGCGCCATCCGCCCGTCCCATCGGAGATTCGATGCATGAACAGGAGCTCGCCGGTTGGCTCAAGCGTATCCGGGTCAACGCAGATCCAGCCCTGCTCGTTCGCCTCAGCAATGATCGCCGCGATATGTGCCTGACGCTCCGGCGTCATCACGGGCGGCCATGGGCCGAGCCACGCCTCTCGGCGCTCCGGCAAAAGATCCAGCTGGTCGGCGATTGCCAGCCGGCGATCATCGGATAGCTCGGCATCGCCGCAGATGAGCCGCTCGTAGACATCCTGGCTCAGCCCAAGCCAGGCGGCGAAGTCGGCGACGCTCATCGTATGCTGCCGGCGCTGCA
>NZ_JAIEWN010000056.1:0-12498 GCF_019599295.1 Oscillochloris sp. ZM17-4
TGCTCCAGGTCGATGGGCTGCCGCTCGGCAGGGCGCTCGGCCGCCACTACCTGCGCGAGGAGCTCGACGCGGGCGACGCCGACGGCTCGGTGATCATCGTGCTGGCCACCGACGCGCCGCTCTCCGACCGCAACCTGGCCCGCCTGGCCCGCCGCGGCCTGGCCGGCCTGGCCCGCACCGGCGCCGCGATGAGCGACGGCTCCGGCGACTACGCCCTGGCCTTCAGCGTGGCCGAGGGCGTCAGACGCCGCCAGCGGCGCGAGCCCCCCGTCGCCCAGGTCGCCGACCTGGCGAACGCAGCGATGTCGCCGCTGTTCCTGGCGGCGATCGAGGCGGCCGAGGAGGCGATCTACAACGCGCTCTGCGCCGCGACGACGACGGCGGGCTTCCAGGGCCGCGCCGTCGAGGCGCTGCCGCTGGAGCAGATCGCCGCGCTGGCGTCGTCGTCGCCGCCCCGCCGCTGAGGGCGGGCCGCGCATCCTCAGGAATGCCGCGCGCATCGCCGGCACAACCGCCGCGCAGCCGCGTTTATCTTTTTGGAGAAGGTTCGTTGCAGCTTGACCGTCTACCGCCGAGCGGCCCTCACCCCCCTGCCCCCTCTCCCGTGGCCTTCGGCCACAGGAGAGGGGGGGCCAGACCATCCGCTTGCCTTCCGGCTCCCCGGCCTTCGGCCACAGGAGAGGGGGGGGGCAGACCATCCGCTTGCCTTCCGGCTCCCCCCTCGCCTGTTCGCGCAGCGAACGGGAGAGGGGGGCTGGGGGGGTGAGGGCCATGACGGGACTATGGACTCCCCCTCTCCCGCCGCAGCGGGAGAGGGGGATGGGGGGTGAGGGCCTTCATGATCGACTGGCTGATCGCCGAGCGCAACGGGCTCCCCCCGCCGGGGCACATCCTCGCCCCGCCGGAGCTGGAGCGCTACGCCGGGCTGCGCGCGGAGAAGCGCCGGGGCGACTGGCTGCTCGGCCGCTGGGCGGCCAAGCGGCTGCTGCGCAGGCACATGGCCGGGCGCGGGCTGGATCTGCCCCTGGAGGCGATCATGGTGCTGAGCGACCCCGACGGCGCGCCGAGGGTCGCGCCCTGGGGCATGGCGCTGGCCCTGCCCCACGTCGCCGCAGAGCTGGAGACCCTCGCGATCAGCATTAGCCACAGCGAGGGGCGGGCGCTCTGTGCCATGCTGACGAGCACTCAATCTGCAATCTACAATCTGCAATCTGCAATCGCAGTGGGCGCCGACATCGAGCAGATCCGGCCGCGGGGTGCGGCCTTCGCTGAGGCCTACGACACCGACTGCGAGCTGGCCCTGCTCGCGGCGGCCCCGCCCGCGCTCTACGACACGCTCGCCACGGCGATCTGGAGCGCCAAGGAGGCCGCGCTCAAGCTGACGCGGCACGGGCTGCGCGTCGATACGCGGGCCGTCACATGTCTGCCCGCGCCGCCCGTCGCCGGCGGCTGGGCCTCGGTCGCCATCCACACGGAGCTGACGGGCGCGCCCCTCGCCGGGCGCTGGCGGGAGCAGGACGGCTGTGTGATCACTATCGTCTATGAGGAAGGAACCTGATGCAGGAGCATATTGACAGGCTGCGCGCCATGAAGGCCGCGGCCGCAGGCTCGGACAAAGATGTCGAGGCGCAGCACAAGCGCGGCCGGCTGACCGCCCAGGAGCGGATCGACCTGCTCTTCGACCAGGGCAGCTTCAACCAGATCGACACCCTGGTGACGCCGCGCTACGAGAGCTACATGGGCGGCAAGGGATCGCGGCTCGGCGACGGCGTGATCACCGGGTTCGGGCTCGTCCAGGGCCGCCAGGTCTTCGCCGCCGCCCAGGACGCCACCGTGATGGGCGGCTCGCTCGGCGAGATGCACGCCAACAAGATCGTCAAGGCCATGCGCATGGCCCTCAGCTACGGCTGCCCCTTCGTGGCCCTCAACGACTCGGGCGGGGCGCGCATCCAGGAGGGCGTGGACAGCCTCGGCGGCTACGCCCGCATCTTCGACGCCAACTGCGAGTCCTCCGGCGTCATCCCGCAGCTCTCGGTCATCCTCGGCCCCTGCGCCGGCGGGGCCGTCTACTCGCCCGGCCTCACCGACTTCATCTTCATGACCGAGAACAGCTACATGTTCATCACCGGCCCCGATGTGGTGCGCTCGGTGATGCAGGAGAGCGTCAGCCAAGAGGAGCTTGGCGGCGGGCGGGTCCACGCGACCGAGAGCGGCGTGGCCCACTTCCTCTCCGCCGACGACCGCGAGTGCCTGCTGCGGGTGCGCGAGCTGCTCGGCTACCTGCCCTCCAACAACCAGAGCGACCCGCCCTACATCCCCCCGCGCGACGACCCGGAGCGGCGCTGCCCCGAGCTGGAGCAGCTGGTGCCGGTGGATCCGCACAAGCCCTACGATGTGCGCCAGGTGATCGGCAGCGTGGTTGACGACGGGCGCTTCCTGGAGATCCACGAGCTCTGGGCGCAGAACATGGTGGTCGGATTCGCCCGCCTCGACGGCTACGTGGTGGGGATCGTGGCCAACCAGCCCATGGTGCTGGCCGGCACGATCGACATCAAGGCCAGCATCAAGGCCACCCACTTCATCCGCATCTGCGACGCCTACAACATCCCGGTGATCACGCTCCAGGATGTGCCGGGCTTCCTGCCGGGCACCAGCCAGGAGTACGGCGGGATCATCCGCAACGGCGCGCGCCTGATCTACGCCTACTCGGAGGCCACCGTCCCCAAGCTGATGCTCATCCTGCGCAAGAGCTACGGCGGGGCCTACTGCGTGATGAGCAGCAAGGGCCTGCGCGGCGACCTGCTCTACGCATGGCCGAACGCCGAGCTGGCCGTCATGGGCGCGGCCGGCGCGGTCAACATCCTCTTCCGCAACGAGGTCAAGGCCGCCAAGGACCCGCAGTCCCGCGGCGCCGAGCTGGCCGCCGAGTACCAGCACAAGTTCAACAACCCCTACGTCGCCGCCGCCCGCGGCCTGATCGACGACGTGATCGAGCCGCGAGACAGCCGCCGCGTGCTCATCCGCGCTCTGCACGTCACCCTCGCCAAGCGCGACCGCCACGTGCCCAAGAAGCATGGCATCTCGCCGATGTAAATCGTGTAGGGCCGAAGCATTCGGGTTTGTCGCTTTGCAACAAACCCGAATGCCTCGGCCCTACGAGGAATTGGTATGTTCAAAAAAATATTAGTCGCCAACCGTGGCGAGATCGCCGTCCGCATCGTGCGGGCCTGCCGCGACATGGGCATCGCCGCCGTGGCCGTGTACGAGCCGGACGATATGGGCGCGCTGCACGTGCGCCTGGCCGATGAGGCCCACGCCCTGCCGGCCCAGGGCGACTACCGCAGCCCCGAGGCCATGCTCGCCGTGGCCCTGCGTGTCGGCGTGGACGCTGTCCACCCCGGCTATGGGATCATCTCCGAGCACCCCGGCTTTGTGCGGGCCTGTGAGGAGGCCGGGGTCGCCGTGATCGGGCCGGGGAGCGCGGTGCTGGAGCAGGTGCGGAACAAGATCGACACCCTGGAGCGGGTGCGCGCCGCCGGCATCCCCACCACCCGGCCCTCCTCGCGCTCCTTCGCCCCAGATGAGGGTGAGGCCATGCTGGCCGAGGCCACGCGGATCGGCTTCCCGCTGGTGGTCAAGGCCCACGCCGGCGGCCACGGCCGCGGCACCCACGTGGTCTACGACAGCGATACGCTTCTGGCGGTGGTCAAGCGATCCTCCGGCGCGGCCCAGGCCTTCTACGGCGACGCCCACATCTACCTGGAGGCCGCGATGCCGGCCTCGCGCTATATCGAGGTGCCGGTGCTGGGCGACTGCCACGGCACGATCGTCCACCTGGGCGAGCGCGACGGGTCCATCCAGCGCAACACCCGCAAGGTGATCGGCGAGTCTCCCGCGCCGGGGATCGACCAGGCCCAGCGCGAGGCGATCTGGCAGACGGCCATCCAGGTGGCCCGCCTCTTCGGCATCTGCGGGGCCGCCACGGTCGAGTTTGTGGTCGATAGCGCCGGCCAGCACCACTTCACCGAGATCAAGCCGCGCATCCAGGTCGAGCACCTGGCGACCGAGATGGTGACCCGCATCGACACGGTGCGCGAGCAGCTGCGCATCGCGGCGGGCGAGCCGCTCGGCTACAGCCAGGAGCAGGTGCGACTGAGCGGGGTGTCGATCTTCTGCCGGATCAACGCCGAGGACCCCTGGCACGGCTACATGCCCAGCCCCGGCCAGATCACCTGCTTCCGCATCCCCGGCGGGCCGAACGTGCGTGTGGACACCTACGCCTACTCCGGCTCCGAGGTTCCCGTCCACTACGACTCGCTCATGGCGAAGCTGGTGGTCTGGGGGACTAGCCGCGAGGAGTGCCTGCACCGGGTCCACCGCGCGCTGCAGGAGTTCCAGATCAACGGGGTGCAGACGAACCTGGGGCTGCTGCGCCTGATCGTCAACGACGAGGAGTTTGTCTCCGGCAGCTACACCACCGACTCGAGCCAGCGCCACCTGATCGACACGCCCCCCTCCGACGACAACCTGAGCGATATCGCGGCCGTGGCGGCGCTGGCCTTCCTCGCCCGCGCCCGCTCGGCCAGCCCCGCCACGCCGCCGGCCTTCACCAGCGGCTGGTACCGCGAGAGCCGCCGGATCCCGTAGGGGCGCTCTGGCGTCTATAGAAAGCCTGACCAATGCACAAGCTCCAGATAACCATCGACGGGGCCGAGTTCACCGTAGAGGTGGACGACCTGTCGGCCACGGACGGATTTGTCACCGCGAAGGTCAACGGCGTCCCGCTGCGCGTGGCCGCCTCATCGCTGTCCACCCCCGAGTCCATCCAGTGGGCGGTGGTGGACACGCGCGCCTACGAGCTCCAGATCGACCACGAGCTACGCTGGATCCAGTCGTGGCGGGGACGCCACCAGATCGATGTGCGCGACCTCGACGTGCGGGTCGCCCGCCCGGTCAGCACCGACGCCCGGATCAAGACGCCCATCCCCGGCATCGTCGTCCGCGTGCTGGTCGAGGTCGGCCAGGAGGTCGAGGCCGGCCAGCCCGTGCTGGTGCTGGAGGCGATGAAGATGGAGAACGAGATCCGCGCGGCGCGGGCCGGGCGGGTCGCCAGCCTGAGCGTCAGAGCCGGCCAGAGCGTGCGGCTGCACGATCTGCTGGCCGAGATCGCGTAGCTGATACACCGTCCTGGGGCTCCGCCCCATGCGCGTCACGTTAAGCCTCCGGCTCCCCGGAATCTCTTGTTGTTTTGGCCAACATGGCCAGCTTTGCTGGCCATGTTGGCCAAAACAACGCCGGTTTTAGGGCGGCAGCCCTAAACGTGATGCGCATGGGGCTCTGCCCCAGACCCTGCTTTTGTTGGAATTTTGGCGGCTTCGCCGCCAAAATTCCAACAAAAAATCTTTAGGGGTGGCGGAGCCACCCCAACCCCTACGCCGTCGCCACATCGAGCTCGGGCGCGCGCGGGGCGAGGTCGGCCGCCTCAATCAGCACGATCGCCCGCTGGCCGGCGCGCGGCGAGAGCGGCTGGTCGGTGGCGCCGATCTGGAGCGCGCCGCCCTCGCCCACCAGCAGCAGCGGCGTGGCCCGCCGGCCCTCGGGCGTCTGGAACCCGCCCCCGGCGCGGGCGGCCAGGGTGGACACGCGGATCTCGCCGCCGCGGGCGAGCTGCTGCGTCAGGGCGGTGTGGGTCAGCTCGGGCCAGAAGAGCAGCCGGCCCTGCAGGTGGTTCGGGATCGTCACCTTGCCGGGCTGGGCCTCGCCGCGCGGCTGGAGCTGGAACACCTGCTTGCGACCGAAGATCGGCGCGAAGTGCGTGGCCGCCAGGGTGTTCACCTCATCGTTCTGGGTGAGCGCCAGCAGCCGGCCGATCCCGCCCAGGTTGAGCGACTCCATCAGCTCGTCGGAGAGGATGTTGCCCGCCTCGGCGCTCAGGCCGGCGCGCTCGGCGGCCGCCACATTGGCCGGGTTGCTGTCGATCAGCAGCACGCGCAGCCCAAGTCCCTTGAGCGCCGCGCCGAGGGCGCGGCCGAGCTGGTGCGCCCCGACGATCAGCACCCCCTGCGGGTCGGGCTGGGCCACGCCGAGCCGCCGGGCCACCGGCACCGCCGTGAGGCTGTAGACCAGCACCGTGCCCACGATCACCATGAAGGTGATCGGCGCGAGGCGCTCGGCCCCCGGCACGCCGGCCTCGGCCAGCCGCAGGGCGAAGATCGAGGCCACCGAGGCCGCCACGATCCCGCGCGGGGCCATCCAGCTGATGAAGGCCTGCTCGCCGAGCTTCAGGCCGAAGCCCATCGTCGAGAGGAAAACCGAGATCGGGCGGACGGCCAGGATCACGACCGCCAGGAAGGCCAGGCTCTCCCACCCCAGCCCGGTGATGTCCGCGAGCTGGAGCCGCGCCGTCAGCACGATGAACAGCCCGGCGATCAGCAGCACGGTCAGCGTCTCCTTGAACTCCACGATGTGGCGGATGGAGACCAGGCGCTGGTTGGCCAGGATGACGCCCATCAGCGTGACGGTGAGCAGGCCGGACTCGTGCTGGAGCGTGTTGGAGAGGGCGAAGGCTCCCGCCACCAGCATCAGCGTCACCGGGCTCTGCAGGTTGTCGGGGATCCAGTAGCGGCGCAGGCAGAGCACCAGCAGCCCGGCGGCCAGGGAGCCCACCGCCGCGCCGACCGCCAGCGTGGTCACGATCCCGGCGACCACCACCAGGGCCGCCGCCTCGGGGCCGCTGGACAGCACCGCCTCGAAGACGAGCACCGCCATGGTCGCGCCGATCGGGTCGATCACGATGCCCTCCCACTTGAGGATGGCGTTCACTGAGCCCGAGGGCCGCACGAAGCGCAGCAGCGGCCCGATCACGGTCGGCCCCGTCACCACCAGGATGGCCCCGAGCAGGGCGGCCAGCGAGAGCGAGAAGCCGAGGATGAGCATCGCGGCGGCCGTGCAGAGCGCCCAGGTGATCGTCGCGCCCAGGGTGACGAGGTTGCGCACCGCCCCGCCGACCGCGCGCAGCTCGCTGAACTGGAGGCTCAGCCCGCCCTCGAAGAGGATCACGCCGACCGCCAGCGAGACCACCGGGAAGAGCAGGTCGCCAAAGAGGTGCTCCGGGTCGAGCCAGCCGGTCACCGGGCCGGCCACGAAGCCGAAGAGCAGCAGCATCAGGATGGATGGCAGGCGCAGGCGCGAGGCCAGCCACTGGGCGCCGACCCCAAGGACCAGAATCCCGGCGACGCTGACAAGGGCGTGTTCGGACATAGAAGCTCCTCCACAAAGCGCAGATGTGCGCGGCGGGGCCGCGCACATCTGCGTCGAATAGCGTGCGGGGGCATACGCCGCCCCCATATCCTACGAGGTAGTCTATCATGGTCGCGCAGATTGTGCCGGGGGCGCAATTTAAGCTACTTTTAAGCTATGTTGCGCCCTTGTTAACACGCCGGCCGGCGCGATACGCTACACTGCGATCAGCATCAGCCGCACCCGCGTATCAGGACACAGAACTATATGTCGCAGCGCCAGTCCAGCCGCCCCTCGCCCCTGCTCCGCGCCGTCAAGAAGTACTCCGTCTCGGCCTTCGTGGTCTGCTCCTTCACCGCGTACGCCGTCCACGAGCGCATGCTCGGCGCCGATGCCGCGGCGCTGGCCGCGGCCAGCCAGGCGCCGTCGGTGGCCGTGGCCCGCGAGGTGCCGATGCCGCCCACGCTCACCCCGGCCCCGCGCCAGATCGCCGGCGCAGCCCCGGGGGTGACGCCCTCGCCCATGCAGATCGCCGCGCCCAGGCCCACCGCCGCCCCGGCGATGCTGCCGCCCGCGCCGCCCACCGCCGCCCCCGCCGTCGCCCTCGGCCCCTACAAGGACGGCGAGTACACCGGGCCGGTCGTGGACGCCTACTTCGGCAACGTGCAGGTCAAGGCCACCATCCAGAACGGCCAGCTCGCCGACGTCAGCTTCCTCGACTTCCCGAACCACCGGCGCACCTCGGTGCGGATCAACAACTACGCCATGCCCTACCTGACCAGCGAGGCCATCCAGGTGCAGAGCGCCCGCGTGAACGTCATCTCCGGGGCCACCCTGACCAGCGAGGCCTTCGCCGAGTCGCTCCAGGCCGCCCTGAGCCAGGCCCGATCTTGACCAGGAGGCAGGAGGCAGGAGGCAGGATAGCGCCTCCTGCCTCCTGCCTCCTGCCTCCTACTATGAAAACCACCTGCATCCTCATGGGCATGCCGATCACCGTCGAGGTGCTCGGCTCCGACGACGAGACGCTGGTCGAGTCGGTGTTTGCCTTCTTCCGCCAGGTGGACGAGCGGTTCAGCACCTACAAGGAGACGAGCGAGATCAGCGCGATCAACGCCGGGCGCCTGCGGCCTGAGGACGCCAGCCCGGAGATGCGCGCGATCTTCGCCATGGCCGAGCAGACCCGCCGGGAGACCGACGGCTACTTCAATATCTGGCGGGATGGCCGCTACGACCCGGCGGGGATCGTCAAGGGCTGGGCGATCGCCGCCGCCGCCGGGATCCTGCGCCGGGCCGGCTGCGCCCACTTCTATGTGGACGCCGGCGGCGATATCGAGGCGGCTGGACATAATGATGAGGGCGAGCCCTGGCGGGTCGGCATCCGCAACCCCTTCGACATCCGCCAGATCGTCAAGGTGCTGGCGATCAGCGGCTGCGGCGTGGCCACCTCCGGCACCTACATCCGCGGCCAGCACGTCTACGACCCGCACGCGCCGGGGCGGCCGATCAAGGAGATCGTCAGCCTCACCGTGGTCGGACCCAACATCTACGAGGCCGACCGCTTCGCCACGGCGGCATTCGCCATGGGCCGGCGCGGCATCCTGTTCATCGAGCGGCTCGCCGGCTTCGAGGGCTACATGATCGACGCCGGCGGCCAGGCCACGCTCACCACTGGGTTCGGGAGGTACGTCCTATCATGATCGCCCTCGTCGACCGCATGCTCAACCGGGTCACCATGTACCGGCTGGTCGTCTACTACCTGGCCTTCCTGATCGGCGTGGCCAGCATCCTCTCCTTCGGCGGCGTCCTGGCCTACGACCCCTACGCGCTCCTGTTCAGCACCGGCTTCCTGATCGCCGTCTGCTGGGCCAGCAACCGCCTGCTGGCCTGGGGCTTCTCGGTGGCCCCGGCCAGCGACTCGACCTACATCACCGCGCTCATCCTGGCCCTGATCATCACCCCGATCGAGGGCTACGGCGACCTGTGGTTCCTGGGGTGGGCCGGCGCCCTGGCGATGGCCGCGAAGTACCTGCTGGTGATCGACCGCAAGCACCTGTTCAACCCGGCGGCGGCGGCGGTGGCGATCACCTACCTGTCGGTGAACGAGTCGGCGAGCTGGTGGGTGGGCAACCCCATGCTGCTGCCCTTCGTGCTTGTCGGCGGCCTGCTGGTGGCCCGCAAGATCCGCCGCGGGGCTATGGTGGCCACCTTCCTCGTGTCCGTCTCGGCGGCCACCCTGCTGCTCAGCCTGCCCGCCGGCGAGGACCCGCTGACCACCCTCTGGCGCACGCTGCTCTACGCGCCGATCTTCTTCTTCGCCTTCGTCTTCGTGACCGAGCCGCTGACCACGCCGCCCACCCGCCGCTGGCAGCTGATCTACGGCGGGCTGGTGGGGCTGCTCTCGGCGCCGCAGGTACACATCGGCAGCTTCTACGTCACCCCCGAGCTGGCGATCATCGCCGGGAACCTGCTCTCCTACATCGTCAGCCCGAAGGCCCGGCTGGTGCTGCGGCTCAAGGAGAAGATCCAGCTCGCCCCCGATATCTACGACTTTGTCTTCCAGCCGGCCGGGCGGCTGGCCTTCGCCCCCGGCCAGTACATGGAGTGGACGCTCGGCCACCGCGAGCCGGACGACCGCGGCAACCGGCGCTACTTCACGCTGGCCTCATCGCCCAGCGAGGAGGAGCTGCGGATCGGGGTGAAGTTCTACCAGCACTCCAGCACGTATAAGCGGGCCATGCTCAGGATGCAGCCCGGCAGCGAGATCGTGGCCGGCCAGCTCGCCGGCGACTTCACCCTGCCCGCCGACCTCGCCCAGAAGTGCGTGCTGATCGCCGGCGGCGTCGGCATCACCCCCTTCCGCAGCATGGTCAAGCAGCTGCTCGACACCGGCCAGCGCCGGCCGATCACCCTGCTCTACAGCAACCGCTCTGTGCGCGACATCGTCTACCAGGATGTGTTCGACCGCGCCCGCGAGGAGCTGGGCATCAAGACGATCTACACCGTCACCGACACCCGCAAGCTGCCGGCCGGATGGAAGGGCCGGGTCGGCCGGATCACGCCGCAGATGATCCAGGCCGAGGTGCCCGACTTCCAGCGCTGTATCTTCTACCTCTCCGGCCCGCCGAGTATGGTAGACTCGTTCCAAGAGTCGCTGCGCCAGCTGGGGGTGCGCAGCGCCCAGGTGCGGACAGACTTCTTCTCGGGGCTGGCGTAACATTTTGTTAGCGCGAATAAGCGCTGGGTACACCTGGGAGCGTCGGTGGCCCCGCGAAGCTGGCATTGCCACACAATATATATATATTGGTGCTTGGGCACATATGCCGACAGTCCTGATCATCGACGACGACGAGCGGCTGACCGGGCCGATGCGCTTTCTGCTGGAGGCCCAGGGCTTCGCCGTGCTCGTGGCCGGGGATGGGGCCGCCGGGCTGCGCGCCGTCATCGACGAGCGCCCCGACGTGGTGCTGCTCGACATCATGCTGCCCGCCATGGACGGCTGGCAGGTCTGCCAGGAGATCCGCAGGTTCTCGCAGGTGCCGATCATTATGCTCAGCGCCCTGGGCATGGAGCTGGACCGCATCCGCGGCCTAGAGCTGGGCGCGGACGACTACCTGACCAAGCCCTTCGCCTCGCAGGAGCTGATCGCCCACATCCGCTCCATCCTGCGCCGCGTGCAGTGGGACACGGCCCGCGCCCCCGACAGCCGGCTGGTGATCGGGCGCGTCCGGCTGGATCTGGCGGCCCGCCGGGCCTACAAGGGCGATGTGGAGCTGGCCCTGCGCCACAAGGAGTACGAGCTGCTGTCCCTGCTGATGCAGCAGGCCGGCAGCGTGCTGACCCGCGAGCAGCTCTTCAGCCAGATCTGGGGCACCGACTGGATGGGCGACACCCGCACCCTCGACGTACACATCCGCTGGCTGCGCCAGAAGATCGAGGACGACCCCTCGGCCCCGCAGTACATCCAGACGGTGCGCAACGTCGGCTACCGCTTCGCCGGCGCCAGGGAGGCGACATGATCCATGGCCTCTTCCGCTCGCTGCGCGGCCAGCTCGCCGTCGCGATCATCTCCGTGCTCGCCCTGGGCCTCGGCCTGCTCCTGCTCATGGCCGGCACCCAGATGTCGCGCATGACCATGGAGTCCTTCACCCACGAGCAGCAGGTGACGGCCCTGCTGCTGGCCGGCAGCTTCTCCGAGACGCTGGAGCAGGCCCAGGTCGATCAGATCATGGCCCTCTGGGAGGCCCACCGCGACCAGTGGCGCCGCGAGCTGCCGGCCGACACCAACCTGAGCATCTTCGACACCGCGGGCCGGCTGCTGGCCAGCAGCGGCGGCGGCGGCGCGGCGCTCTCGCTCGGCCTGCCGGCCCTGCTGGCCGGCGACATCGTCAGCCACCGCGACGGCGAGCGGCTCACCACCGCCGTGCCGGTACACCACGAGGAGGGCGGGGTGATCGGGATCCTCCAGATCGACTCGTCGCTGGCCCCGGTGAGCGCGCAGCTCTGGGATCGCTGGCTGGCCCTGAGCGGGGTGACGGCGGCGACCCTGCTGCTGACCCTGGTGATCACGCTGTGGCTGGCCGCCCAGATCACCCGGCCGCTGGCCGAGCTGCGCGGGGTGGCCGAGCAGATGGCCGAGGGGCGCATGGACGCGCGGGTGGAGATCGACGACAGCGCGAGCGAGCTGGCCGCGCTGGGGGCGATGTTCAACCATATGGCCGGGCGGGTCGAGGCGAACATCCAGCAGCAGCGCGACTTTGTGGCCAACGCCTCGCACGAGCTGCGCGCGCCCCTGGCGGCGATGAAGCTGCGCGCCGAGATCCTGGCCACGCGCGGGGTGGACGCGGCGCAGACCAGACAGTACGCGACGGAGATCGACGAGGAGGTGGGCCAGCTGGCCGGGCTGGTGGGCGACCTGCTCCAGCTCTCGCGGGCCGAGAGCGGCGTCCCGTCGCCGCCGGAGCGCCCGATCCTCGTGGCCGACGAGCTGGCCGCCTGCGTGCGCTCGGCGCGCCCGCGGGCCGTCGCGCGCGGCCAGCAGATCGCTGTGGGGCTGGGCGCGGGCCTCGGCGAGGCCGCCATCGCCCCGAGCGACCTGGCGATCATGGTCGGCAACCTGCTCGACAACGCGATCAAGTACGGCCCCGAGGGCGGGGCCATCCGCCTCACCGCCGAGCGCCGCGCGGGCCAGCTGGAGATCGCCGTCGGCGACGACGGCCCCGGCATCCCCCCCGAGGATCTGCCCCGCGTGCAGGAGCGCTT
>NZ_JAIEWN010000056.1:12598-16092 GCF_019599295.1 Oscillochloris sp. ZM17-4
TTTACAGTTCCGTCATGGCCATCACCCCCCTGGTGGAGACGTTGCCTCAGCCCTGGGCCCCAGACGTGCGCAGATCACGGCGCCTCGCCGCGCTATGCTACAATCAACCACCGGTAAGCAGCGTAACGTGGAAGGAGGCGCCAATGCGTGTGACGATCCTTGAGATCCAGAAGATGAAGGAACGCGGCGAGCGCATCCCGATGATCACCGCCTACGACTACACCTCCGCCCAGATCGCCGACCGGGCCGGCGTGCCGCTGATCCTCGTGGGCGACTCGCTGGGTATGGTGGTGCTCGGCCACAGCTCGACTGTGCCCGTGACCCTCGACGAGATGCTGCACCACATCAGGGCTGTCGTGCGCGGCAGCCAGCGCTCCCTGGTGATCGGCGACCTGCCCTTCCTCACCTACACCAGCGTCGAGCAGGCGGTGGCCAGCGCCGGCCGGGTGATGCAGGAGGCGGGCTCCCAGGCCGTCAAGCTGGAGGGCGGGGCCGCCGCCGCCCCCGTCATCGCCCGGCTGGTCGAGCTGGGTATCCCGGTGATGGGCCACATCGGATTCACGCCGCAGTCGGTCAACCAGATCGGCACGCGGGTGCAGGGGCGGCAGGCCGCCGCCGCCGCGCAGCTGGTCGCCGACGCCCTGGCCGTCGAGGCCGCCGGGGCCTTCGCGGTCGTGCTGGAGCTCATCCCGGCCGAGCTGGCCGCCGCGATCACCGCGCGCCTGCGCATCCCGACGATCGGGATCGGCGCGGGGGCGGGCTGCGCCGGGCAGGTGCAGGTCTGGCACGACATGCTCGGCCTCTACAGCGACTTCCTGCCGCGCCACGCCAAGCGCTACGCCAGCCTGGCCGAGCAGATCGGCCAGGCGGTGTCCGCCTACGCCGCCGAGGTGCGCGACGGAGCCTTCCCCGGCCCCGAGCACAGCGCGGCCATGCCCGCGGAGGCGCTGCGCGCCGCCCTCGATCAGGCCGACGACAGGTGATCGCCGGGCCTGTGGCCCCCGGCCAAGCGCGGTGAGGGTGTGGGAGAGCTTCGCTCTCCCACAAAAAAACCTGATTGTGCTGCGGCGCGGCTACGCCGCGCCGCAGCACAATCAGTGCAGTATGTGCCCGCTGGGCACACGCAACATAGGTTTTAGGGCGACAGCCCTCATGGTGAACCCAATGGACGTGATCACAACAGTCGAGGGGCTCCGCGCGGCGCGGGCCGGCCTCGGCCAGCTCGGCCTCGTGCCCACCATGGGCTACCTGCACGAGGGCCACCTCAGCCTGGTGCGCCAGGCCCGCCGGGAGTGCGGCGCGGCGGCGGCCAGCATCTTCGTCAACCCCACCCAGTTCGGCCCCAGCGAGGACTTCACGCGCTACCCGCGCGACCTGGAGCGCGACCTGCGCCTGCTTGAGGCCGAGGGCGTGGCCCTCGTGTTCGTGCCCGAGGTCGCCGAGATGTACCCCGAGGGATTCGGCACGGCGGTGGTGCTGCCCGCCGCCGACGAGGTGCTGGAGGGCGCGGCCCGCCCCGACCACTTCCGCGGCGTGGCCACGGTGGTCTGCAAGCTGCTCAACATCGTGCAGCCAACCCGGGCCTACTTCGGCCAGAAGGACGCCCAGCAGACGGTCGTCGTGCGCCAGATGGTTCGCGACCTGAACATGCCCACGCAGATCGTCGTCGCGCCGACGGTGCGCGAGGCCGACGGGCTGGCGATGAGCAGCCGCAACAGCTACCTGACGCCCGAGCAGCGCGCGGCGGCCCCGGCGCTCTACCGGGCGCTGACGGCGGCGAGCGGGCTGCTGGCGGACGGCGAGCGGCGCGGGGACGCGCTGCGCCAGGCCATGGCCGAGGTGCTGGCCGGCGAGCCGCTGGCCCGCCCCGAGTACGTCAGCGCCGCCGACCCGCTGACCCTGCGCGAGCTCGACGCGGTCGGCCCGCGCGGCGCGCTGCTCTCGCTGGCCGTGCGCGTCGGCCAGGTGCGCCTGATCGACAACCTGCTGGTGGAGTAAGGGCGCAGCGGCGCGACGCTGCTGCGCCCCTACGGCCGGGCGCGCCGCGACGCGCCCTACGCCTGCACGGCGGCGATCGACTCGCCGATGATCTGCACGATCTGGTCGATCTGCTCGGCGCTGGTGGTCAGCGGCGGCGCAAGCACGATCGTGTCGCCGACGATGCGGGTGTGCAGCCCGCGGGCCATCATCTCGCTGCTCACGCGGACGCCGACGTTGGCCGAGGCCGGGAAGGGCTCCTTGGTGTCCTTGTTGGCCACCAGCTCGACGGCGGCCATCATGCCCTTGCCGCGCACGTTGCCCACTGTGGGCATCTCCTCAAGCTCCTGGAGGCCGGCCAGCATACGCGCGCCGCTGACGGCGGCCTGGGCCACCAGGCCCTCGCGCTCGATGATCGCGATGTTCGCCAGGGCCACGGCGCAGCATGTCGGGTGGCCCGAGTAGGTGAAGGCGTGCATCCAGCGCTTGTCGGGGGCCACCGTGTCGATCGTCTGGCTGATCTCGTCCGAGACGCCGATGCCGCCCAGCGGCACGTAGCCCGAGGTGATGCCCTTGGCGAACTGGGCGATGTCCGGCTCGATCCCGTAGTGCTCCAGGCCGAACCAGGTGCCGGTGCGCCCGAAGCCGGTGATCACCTCGTCGGAGATCAGCAGCACCTCGTACTGGTCGCAGATCTCGCGGATGCGGGCGAAGTAGTCGTCCTGGGGCGGGATGACCCCGCCGGCGCCCTGGATGGGCTCGGCGATGAAGCCGGCCACCGTGTCGGCGCCCTCGCGCAGGATGGCCTCCTCCAGCAGGTTGGCCGCCGCGACGCCGTCGCTCAGCTCGGGCGTCTTGTTCACAAAGCGGTAGGGGTAGGGCGACTCGATGTGCGAGAAGCCGGGCACGCGCGGCTCGAACATCGGCCAGTAGGCCGGCAGCCCGGTGGCGCTCATGGCCGCCAGCGTCACGCCGTGGTAGCCCTTCATGCGCGAGATAAACTTGACCTTGCCGGGCTTGCCCTTGGCCTTCCAGTAGAAGCGGGCCGTCTTGATCGAGCTCTCGGTGCTCTCCGCGCCGCCGCTGGTGAAGAAGAAGGTGTTGATGCTCGGGTAGAAGATCTGGCTGAGCTTCTCGGCCAGCTGGATGGCCGGCAGGTTCGTCGAGCCGGTGTAGGCCGAGTAGTAGGCCATCTGCTTCATCTGGGCGAAGGCGGCCTCGGCCAGCTCCTCGCGGCCGTGGCCCACGTTCACGTTCCAGAGGGCGCTCAGGCCGTCTAGGTACTCGTTGCCGTTGATGTCCTTGACCACCGACCCTTTCGCCTCAACCCAGATCTTGGGCGCCTGGTGGGCGCTGGGGTGGAAGAGCGGGTGGATCATGTGCTCCAGGTCCGATTGGACGAGATCGTTCTCGGTGGTCACAAAAAGCCTCCTACGTGAGGCCACATGGCCTCGATGCGGCGCGGCAATCATCGGTGAGGTAGCTGGGATTCTCGCGTAGTCTAGTATAGATCGGTG
>NZ_JAIEWN010000056.1:16192-27016 GCF_019599295.1 Oscillochloris sp. ZM17-4
ACGGAGGCGTGCATCACCCGCAGCGGGCCGGCGGGCGTGTCGAGCTCAAGCCGGTCGGGCAGTGCGGCGATGGCGGGGATGCGGTCGGCGACCTGGCCGTAGGCCCAGCCGATCAGGCGGCTGAACTCGTAGCGCGGGCCGCTGGAGGGGATCGCGCCGCCGGCCACATCCTGCGCGTAGTGAAGCATGTAGCGCTCGTGGTTGCCGGCGATCACCCGCCAGCCCCGCTCGTCGCGCATGCGCAGCGTCAGGTCAAGGCATGTGTCGGACTGCGGCCCACGGTTGACCATATCGCCGGCAAAGATCACGGCCTCGGGCGACCACGAGTCGATGTCGTCGATCACGGCGTGCAGCGCTGCGAGGTTGGCGTGGGTGTCGGCCAGTACGGCGATCTTCATAGCGGTGCTATGAGTATAGGCCAGGGCTGGGTGCCCGTCAAACAGAATTACGCAGCTGTAACGCCCTGCGCCGCGCTGGGACTGTACTCTCAGAAATCGTCGACATGCACAGAGGAGATCGATAGCAATGGGCGACACGGAGATCACGGTCTACGGGGCGACGTGGTGCGGCGACTGCAAGCGGGCCAAGCAGTTCCTCGGCGAGCAGCGCGTCCACTACCACTGGGTTGATGTCGAGCAGGACGCCGAGGGGCTTGCCTTCGTCGAGAGGAGCAATGGCGGCAAGCGGATCATCCCGACAATCGTCTTCGGGGACGGCAGCCTGCTGGTCGAGCCATCCAACGCCGAGCTGGCCGCAAAGCTGGGCCTGCAGAGCCGGGCGAAGATGGCCTACTACGACCTGATCGTCGTCGGCTCCGGGCCGACCGGCCTGACCGCCGCGCTCTACGCGGCCCGCGAGGGCATGGACGTGCTGGTGATCGAGCGCAGCGGCGTCGGCGGCCAGGCCGGCGTCACCGAGCGGCTCGACAACTTCCCCGGCTTCCCCGAGGGCGTCGGCGGGGCCGAGTTCGCCGACCGGCTGGCCCGGCAGGCCCGCCGCTTCGGCGTCGAGATCCTCCAGGCCCAGGAGGTGACCGGCCTGCGCGCCGAGATGGAGTCGCGCTATATCACCACCTCCGACGGGGCCGAGTATGGCGCGCGGGCGGTGCTGATCGCCACCGGCTCGACCTACCGCCGCCTCGGCGTGCCCGGCGAGGACGAGCTGATCGGCGCCGGCGTCCACTTCTGCGCCACCTGCGACGGGCCGTTCTACAAGGGCCGCGAGGTGGCCGTGGTCGGCGGCGGCAACAGCGCCGGCGAGGAGAGCGTCTTCCTGACCCGCTTCGTCGATAAGGTCACGCTGCTCGTGCGCGGCGATGAGCTGAGCGCCAGCAAGGTCGTGATCGATAAGATCAACGAGCTGCCCCAGATCGAGGTGCGCTACAACACGGTGATCGACGAGCTCAAGGGCGACGGCAAGCTGGCCGCGATCGTCACCCGCGACCGCAAGAGCGGCGCGGTGGCCGAGATCACGCCGGCCGGCCTGTTCGTCTTCATCGGCCTGACCCCGAACGTGGCCTGGCTGCCCGCCGAGATCGCCCGCGACCAGTACGGCTTCATCGTCACCGAGCGGACCCTGGAGACCAGCGTGCCCGGCGTGTTCGCCGCCGGCGACGTGCGCCAGGGCAGCACCAAGCAGGCGGCCAGCGCCGCCGGCGAGGGCGCCACCGCCGCCCTGATGATCCGCGAGTACCTCAAGGGCGTGTGAGCAACTCGCCGCCGGGCGTCGGCCCGCCTGCGAATGACCAGACGTATTCTTCGTGTCGTTTGTCGGTAAGAGATATCGACCGTTCTTTGGTGTGCATGGTTACAGCAAAGCAACTCATATTCCGTATAGTCATGCGGGAGAATCATCCACACAAGGAGCACACGCGTGAACTACCCGATCAACCTCGAAGGTTTCGAAGGACAGTCCATCAGCGTTCAGACCGCGAGCTTTCTCGCAGGCCCAAAGCTGCTTGTTAACGGGCAGACAGCGGCGAAGGGGCCGAAGCGCAACCAGATGCTCCTGCGCCGAAACGATGGCCGAGAAGTCGTCGCCGATTGGAAGCCGCAGTTTATGGGCCTCGATGTGCCACAGATCGTCGTCGACGGCAGCACTGTCAGCGTGACTGAGCCGCTCAAATGGTATGTCTGGGTGTGGAGCGGGCTCCCGATCATCCTCATCTTGATCGGCGGGTTGATCGGGGCGGTCGCAGGCATGATCGGTTTCAGCATTAACACCAGCATCTTTCGGTCGGCCTGGCCCGCCATGGCAAAGTTCGGGCTCACCGCCATCGTCTCGCTCACCACCGTAGTCGCCTATATCTCACTGGCGGCGCTCTTTATCTCCGCTGTGGGGAGATAAGGTACACGATATTCTGGAGAACCGCCGATGATCACGATCCGCCTACTTGGCCCCGGCGATGCTGCCACGCTGGAGCATGTGGCAGACGATGTGTTCGACGAAGATGTGAACCTCGCCGCGACGGCCGAGTTTCTGTCCGACCCCCGCCACCACCTGGCGGTCGCCATCGACGGGGGCGCGGTGGTGGGCTTCGCCTCGGCGGTGCACTACGTACACCCCGACAAGCCAGTGGAGCTGTGGGTGAACGAGGTGGGGGTGGCGCCGAGCCACCAGCGGCGCGGCGTCGGCCTGATGCTGGTGCGGGCGCTGCTGGATCGCGGGCGCGAGCTGGGCTGTCGCCAGGCCTGGGTGCTGACCGACGAGGAGAACACGGCGGCGCGCGGGCTCTACGCGGCGGCGGGCGGCACGGAGACCTCCGGCGTCATCATGGTGGACTTCGACCTCACGGCGGAGTGAGGGGCCGCGCGCCTCAGCGGCGCACGCTCGTCAGCAGCAGCGCATCAGGCCCGGCCGCCGCCGGGTCGGCGGCGGGCGCGCCGGAGAGCGGCAGCCGCGTGAAGCTCTGCGGGTCGTAGAGGCCGAGGGCCAGCGCGTACTCGCCCGCCGGCAGGTCGCCCGGCAGCGGCAGCGCGAGCCGGGTGCGGTAGTGCCGCCCGCCATCCCAGCCCGCCGTGACCTCCGGCAGGTCGATCTGGGCGCGGCGCTGGCCCGCAGAGTCCAGCAGGTGGACGAAGAGCGCGACATCCGGCGGCGGGCCGGCTGTGGCCCAGTGCAGGGTCAGGCCGAGCCGCCCATCGCCCTGGGCCAGGTCGTAGCCCTGGAGCACAATACCCTCCCCGAAGGCAGCGCGCAGCTCGTGCTGCGGCGCTGGCACCACCTCGTAGATCTGCGCGTAGGCCACGCCGTGGATCGTCACCGTGAAGACCGGCGTCTGCGTAGCGGCGACCCTTTCCAGGGGCGGGTCGAGCCCGGCCTGGGCGCTGCGCAGGTAGGCCACGGCGAAGCCGGCGTCGGGCGGGATCTGGCCCCCGGCGGGCGGCAGATCGACGCCGACGCCGGGGCGCAGGTAGGGGCGCAGGGTGGCCACGGAGCTGCTGATCGTGCCCTGCTCATCGATACCGGGCTGGCGGTTCAGCCACGCGGCCACCTGGGGCATGCCCTCGCCCCAGCCCATGTGGAAGGTGCGCGCGCCCATCGGCGCGCCGCCGAGCAGCTGGTTGTAGGCGATGATCCCGTAGGGGTGCCACCAGGCCGCGTTGGCGGCGGCGGCCAGGGCCAGCCCGCCCAGCAGGGCGCGGCGCGGCGCCGACCTCCATCCCTCGGCCAGGGCCAGCAGCCCGGCCGCCGCCAGGATGTCGACGGCGGGGAAGGCCGGCTCCAGGTAGCGGTCGAACTTCTTGGGGAAGAGGCTCAGCTCCAGCATGAGCAGCAGCGCGAACCAGGCCAGCGCAGCGAGGGCGGCCTGGTCCCCGCGCGCCCGACGCCGCCAGCGCAGGCCGAGCAGGCCCAGGCCGAGCATGGTGATCGGCGTGAGCCGCATGGCCAGCGCCGTGGCGTAGTACTGCGGCCCCGGCACATCCACCGGCCGCCCCAGGTAGAAGTTCCCCGACTGGTGCGGCTCGCCGCCCTCCTCCGTCACCCCGGCCGCCAGCCGGTCGACCGCCCAGGCCGGCGCGGCCCCCCCAACCCCCAGCCCCCAATACACGCAGGCCGCCAGGACACTCAGCGTGGCGAAGCTGCCCATCAGCCCATCCACGTGGAGCACCCGGTTAAACCCGATCACAAAGGGGTCGAGCGCCCAGAGCAGGGCGGCGAGCAGGGCGAGCCTCGGGGCGAGCAGCCGGCGCAGCAGCCCGTAGCCGGCCACCACGGCGGCGGCGTTGGCCAGGGCCGGCATCAGCTGCATCAGGCCGAGGCGCGTGGCGAAGTCGGCGGGGTCGATCAGGCTGCGGGCGGCCAGCGCATCGTGAAGCGCGATGCCCAGCGCGCCGAGCCACATCGTCGTCACCCCGGGGTGGGCCGACTGCGCGGTGGCGGCGAGGTCGCCGGTGCCCAGCGCCGCCAGGAAGCGCGCGGAGCGGAGCATCCAGCCGCCCACCTCATCGATCGTGACGAACTGGCCCAGCCCGACCACGCGCGGGATCAGCGCGGCCAGCGCGACGAGCAGATACGATAGGTTGGCCGAAAGTCGTGGTCGCATCCCGGCTCCGTAAGGGCGCAGCAGCAGCGGATGGGGCAGCTACCCGAAGTCTACCAGGGGGCTGCTGCGCCCCAACGTGGCAGCAGCGGATGGGGCAGCTACCCGAAGTCTACCAGGGGCTGCTGCGCCCCAACGTGGCAGCAGCGGATGGGGCAGCTACCCGAAGTCTACCAGGGGCTGCTGCGCCCCAACGTGGCAGCAGCGGATGGGGCAGCTACCCGAAGTCTACCAGGGGGCTGCTGCGCCCCTACTCATCTCCAGCACCCGCTGGGCCAGGGCGCGCAGCTCCTCGCGCAGGGCCGCCGGCTGGCGCACCGTCAGCCGCAGCCCGGTGGCCACCAGCTCGCGGGCCATCCAGCCCAGGTGGTCGCCGTGGGCGCGCAGCAGCACCCCCTCGGGCAGCTCCTCCAGCGTGCCGAAGATCGGCGAGATGCGCCGGCGGGCCTCCTCAAGCGTGGCGTGCAGCAGCACCTCCACCTCCCAGGTGTTCGGCATGGTGGCCAGGGCGTGGACGACATAGGCGGCGGCGTCGAAGCCGGCCGGGCGGGCGAAGGGAGTCTCCTCGACCCGCAGCTCCAGCACCCGGTCGAGCCGGAACATGCGCAGCGTCTCGCGCAGGTGGCAGTGGCCGACCGCATACCAGCGGCCCTGGCGGAACACGATCCCGTAGGGGTCGAAGCCGCGCTCCGTCAGCTCGCCCCGGTCGGGGCGGTAGCGCATCCAGACCCGCCGCCCGGCCTGGGCGGCCTGGCTCATCGTCACCACCACATCGCTGGAGGGCGCGCTCTCGGAGCGGGCCAGGTCGAGCACCAGGCTGGACTGGACGGCCTGGAGTCGCTCGCGCAGGTTCTCCGGCAGCACCCGCTCGATCTTCGCCAGGGCGCCCTCGGCGGCCGGCGCGGCCACCGTCAGGCCCAGGCGGCGGGCGGCCAGCAGGCCCAGCACCACCGCCAGCGCCTCGTCCTCGCTGAACATCATCGGCGGCAACTTGAAGCCCGCCCGCAGCATGTAGGCGCCGTAGCGCCCGCGCTCGGCCTCGATCGGGATGCCCATATCCTGCAGCATCGTGATATAGCGCCGCGCCGTGCGCGCGTTCACCTCCAGCCGGCTCGCCAGCTCCGGCCCCGTCAGCCGATGGTGCGACTGGAGCAGCTCCAGCACCGTCAGCACGCGCGTCGTCGGGTGGTACATCGCTGCGCTCCCTATACCCTAGCAGGGCCTTCGTAAGGGCGCAGCAGCGCGGCGCTGCTGCGCCCCGACAGCTCGCCGATTATAGCATATCTGTGCGAAAGCGGATCGATTATAGCCGAATTCGGCGCTATGCTCAAGCTAGATCACTGAGGCGCTGAGCGGGTGAGGCACTGAGCAACTGAAAGGTGTCATTATGACAGAAGGCGAGCGGATCTGATGTTGAATGCCGGGCATTCAGCATTCAGCATTCAACATTCAACATTAGGCAGCCGACAGGCTGCCATACGTTTTGGCGTAGGCGTAGGAGAGCACGCCGCCGAGCAGGATCACCAGGCTGCTCAGGTAGATCCAGACCATCAGGGCCATCACGCTGCCCACCACCCCGTACGAGGCGTAGTTGGCCTGGCCCAGGTAGATCCCCACCACCTTCTGGAGCGCCGTGAACAGCGCCGCGCCGATCAGCGCGGCGACCCAGACATCGCCCCAGGGCACCTTGCAGTTGGGCATAAACTTAAACAGCGTGGCGAAGGCCAGGCTGAGCAGCCCCAGCGAGGCCGCGAACTGCACGGCCTGCCAGAGCAGGCCCTGGCCGGGCAGCGCCGTGGTGAAGCTGCTCAGGGCCGTCACCACCACCGTCGACACAATCGACAGCAGCATGATCAGGGCGCAGCCCAGCACCAGGGCGAAGGCCAGCAGCTTCTTCTGCACCACGTTGATGATCGCCGCCAGGATCCCCGCGCCCTCCTTCTGCTCCAGGTGCGCCTCCCAGATCGCGTCGAAGGCCTTGTCCAGCGCGCCGAAGATACCGCTGGCCGCCAGCAGCAGCGTGATAAAGCCGATGATCCCCGCCCCCGAGCTGCTGTCGTTCAGGTTCTGGAGCGTCTGCGTCACCAGCCCGCGCACCTGGTCCGAGCCGATCAGGCCCAGCAGGCGCTGCTGCACCGAGAACTCCTGCGGGTCGACCACCGCGCCCACCACGCTGAGCACCACCAGGATCAGCGGGAAGAATGAGAACAGCGTGTAGTAGGCCAGCGAGGCCCCCAGGCTCATGCAGTCGTCCTTCTGCCACTTGGCGAAGGCGGCCATCGCGAAGCTCCGCAGCTTTGTCAAGGTCACAGTTCCCCTCTCCTTTCACGCTCATCGCCCGCCCGATTATACCTGTCTTCTGGAGAGTCCACTGATCAATATCCCCGGCTTGCACGCCTAAGGCGTGCAAACCAGGGATATTGGTAGTTTATGGTACAATCGCCGCCACAGCGGGCAGGGAGCCCACCCCCATGCGAAGACGCAGACGTGCCGATCAGACGGCTGCAGCCAGAGACAGAGGAGCGACTGTGAGCACCAAAAAGATTGGCGTGATCGTCGGCCGCGAGTGGTCGTGGCCGCCCGCGTTCATCGAGGAGGTCAACCGCCGCGGCGCGGGCGTCGTCGCCGAGTTCGTCAAGCTCGGCGGGACACAGATGGCCGAGGTCTCCGAGTACGATGTGATCATCGACCGCATCAGCCACGAGATCCCCTACTACCGCACCTTCCTCAAGACGGTGGCCCTCTCGGGCACCCGCGTGATCAACAACCCCTTCTGGTGGAGCGCCGACGACAAGTTCTTCGGGGCCAGCATCTGCACGAAGCTCGGCATCGCCCACCCCAGGACGATCGCCCTGCCCTCGCACTCCTACGTCGAGGGCGTGGTCGAGGAGTCGCTGCGCAACCTGCGCTACCCCATCCCCTGGAAGGAGCACGTCGCGTATGTCGGTGGCTTCCCGGCTATCCTCAAGCCGGCCTGGGGCGGCGGCTTCAAGAACGTCTACAAGGTCAACAACTTCGAGGAGCTCTGGCGGGCCTATAACGAGACCGGCACCGAGTGCATGATGCTCCAGGAGTACATCGCCTGGGAGAAGTACGTGCGCTGTATTGTCGTCGGCCAGGAGCAGATTATGACGATCAAGTTCGACGCGAACGCCCCCTGGCCCAACCGCTACTTCCGCGACGACCACTACCTCACGGAGGAGGAGGGCCGCCTGGTGGTCGACGGGGCGCTCAAGATCAACCGCGCCCTCGGCTACGACATGAACACGGTCGAGTTCGCCCTGAAGGACGGCGTGCCCTACGCGATCGACTTCACCAACCCGGCCCCCGACTTCGACGTGAACTCGCTCACGCCGCACTACTTCGACTGGGTGGTGAAGACGATGGCCGACTACACGATCGGCCTGGCGCTCAAGGGCCGCAGCGAGCCGAGCGAGTACGCCTGGGGCCAGCTGATCGGCGGGGCCGCCGCCCCGGCCGCCCTGGCCGTCGCCGAGCAGCCCGCCGCCGCTAAGCCGAAGGCCGCCCCCGCCGGCAAGGGCGACGACCTGACCCTGATCAACGGCATCGGCCCGGCCTACGCCAAGCGCCTGGCCGCCGCCGGCATCACCAGCTTCGCCCAGATCGTCGCGGCCGGCGTCGAGCAGGTGCGCGCCGCCATCGGCCCCACCCGCCTGCCGGTCAACGCCGAGGCCTGGGTCGCCGAGGCCGCCGAGCGCGCCGGGTAGTAGGGCCGAAGCATCGGCCCTGTGTACATTGGCCCCATCCCATGAATGGCGGGGCCGATGCTTCGGCCCTACATCATTACGAGGTGACGTATGTCTCTCGCCGACGCGATCGACCACTACCACGAGCTGCTGCTCAGCGCCGACATGGCCCGCGAGTCGTGGGCCACGCTCACCGCGGGCATGCACGCCCGCAGGCTGTACTTCGGCGAGCGGCCGCTCTGTAGCGTGCTCCGCCCGCGCCTGATCGGCGAGGACCAGTACGCCCTGCTCCGGCGCGCCGTGGGGGCCGTGGCCCGCGCCTCGCGCAAGGTGGCCGACCTCGGGCTCTCGCCCGGCCCCGCCGGCGACGCCGTCCGCGCCCAGCTCATGCTCACGCCCCACGAGCAGGCCCTGATCGACATGCACCCCGGCTACGCCGACCCTAGCGCCCACTCGCGCATGGACACCTTCCTGACGGTCGACGGCACGCTCCAGTTCGTCGAGTATAACGCCGAGAGCCCCGCCGCGATCGCCTACGAGGATCTGCTCAGCCAGGCCTTCCTGGAGATGCCGGTGATGCGGGAGTTCGCCAAGGCCTACCCCATGCGCCCGCTGCCCGCCCGCCAGCGCATGATCGAGACGCTGCTCGGCGCATGGCGCGAGGCCGGCTCGCCCGGCGGCGAGCCCCGCGTCGCCATCCTCGACTGGTCCGGCCTGCCCACCGCCACCGAGTTCGAGATGTTCCGCGACTTCTTCGCCGAGCATAAGCTCCCGGCGGTGATCTGTACCCCCGACGACCTGCGCTTCCGCGAGGGCCGGCTCTACGCCAGCCTCGGCGGCACCGAGACGCCGGTGACGATTGTCTTCAAGCGCGTGCTCACCAGCGAGTTCCTCGTCCACTATGGCGACGCGGCCCTGCAACACCCGCTCGCCCAGGCCTACGCCGCCGGCGCCTGCGTGGTCGTCAACAACTTCCGGGCCAAGCTGCTGCACAAGAAGTCGATCTTCGCCCTGCTCACCGACGAGCAGTTCCAGGGCGACTTCAGCGACGAGGAGCGCGAGGCCGTCACCTACCACATCCCCTGGACGCGCGTCGTCCGCCCCGGCCCCAGCACCTACCAGGGCGATCATATCGACGACCTGCTGGCCTTCACGCGGGCCAACCGCGACCGGCTGCTGCTCAAGCCGAACGATGAGTACGGCGGCAAGGGCATCACCATCGGCTGGGAGAGCAGCGCCGACGAGTGGGACGCCGCGCTCAAGGTGGCCCTCGGCTCGCCCTTCGTCGTCCAGGAGAAGGTCACCATCGCCTACGAGCCCTACCCGGCCCTGGTCGATGGCCAGGTCGTCGTCGGCCAGCGCCTCGTCGATAGCGACCCCTTCCTCTTCGGCTCTGAGGTGGACGGCTGCCTCTGCCGGCTCTCCACCGTGACCCTGCTTAACGTCACCGCCGGCGGCGGCAGCACGGTGCCGGTCTTTGTGATCGGCGAGTGACGGTGTCGCCCCGCCCGACCAGGGTGCGCGACGTAGGGGCACAGCAGTGGGCCTTGCCCACTGCTGCGCCCCTACCATTCGCCGCATTCGTTATTACATTCGTTATCGCGTTCGTTGTCGCCCTGTCCCACCCATCGCCCCAGACGATCGACGTGGGCGCGCCGGGCGACGCCTACTTCCTGGCCAACTTCTACCCCGCCGAGGCCGACGGCGACGCCAGCGTGCGCTGGAGCGCCCCCGGCGCCCGCCTGCTGCTGCCCGCCGTCTACCAGGGGCCGGTCGCCCTGACCATGCGCCTGCACGCCGCGCCCTTCGCCCCGCCCCAGGATCGCACGCTCTCCCTGGCGCGATCCGGCCAGCCCATGGTCGCCTTCGGCGCGGACACCGGGTGGCGGATCTACCACGTGCTCCTGCCCCCCGGCGGCAGTGATGGAGCTGCTGGCGGCCAGACACCGCTCGATCTGATCATCCCCTCCGCATCCCCCGGCCCCGCCGACCCGCGGCCCCTCGGCCTCGTCCTCGACCGGGCCGACCTGCGCTACCTCGGCCCCACGCCCCTCGGCCCGCCGCTCATGCGGGCGCTGCTGATCACATGGGCGCTGGGGGTGATCCTGGCGATGTTGGGGCGCAGCAGCAGCGACCATGAGCGGCGCGCCGTGGCGCGCCGCTCATGGTCGCTGCTGCTGCGCCACTACGCGGTGGGGGTCATCGGCGCGGGGATGGCGCTCTGGGCCTGGCGCGACCCGGGCGGCTTCGCGTGGGCTGTGCCGGACCCGCCGCTGTGGCTGCTGCGCCCCTACGTGGCGTGGGTGGGGGTGGCCATATTCGGCCACCTGGCGCTGCTGCTGCCGCTGCCCTGGCGCGGGCTGGGCGCGCTGCTTGTGCTGGGCCTGCCGGGCTGGCTGGCCGCCCGCGCGCTCTTCCCCAATGAGGGCGACCCGCTGGCCCGCGCCTTCCTCGGCCTCTGCGGGGCGGTCGCCGTGGCCCCGCTGCTCACCCTGGCCCTGCACGCCATCCCCGGCCCGCTGCCGGCCTGGCTACTCCTGCTGTCCGCAGATATCCTCTCCGCGACGATGATCT
>NZ_JAIEWN010000056.1:27116-31917 GCF_019599295.1 Oscillochloris sp. ZM17-4
GGCGTCGCCCTGCGCCTGACCCTGCTCGGCGGCGCGGAGTTCCAGGGCGACGAGGCGCGGGCCATGCTGCTCGCCGCCGGCGTGGCCCAGGGCGACGACGGCATCCTGCTGACCCACACCAAGGGGCCGGTCGAGGCGCTGCTGCCCTCCGGCCCGCTCATCCTGGCCGGCTCCGGCGTCGAGTGGGTCGCCCGCCTGCCCTTCGCCCTGGCCGGCGTCGGCCTGCTGCTGGGGGTGGTCGTGCTCGCCAGAGAGCTCTTCTCAACCAGCAGCCAGCGACCAGCGTCAGAGCCGTATTCGCCTCTCGCCCCACATCCTTCATCCTTCATCCTTCATCCTTCATCCCTCGTCGCCGTCGCCCTGCTCGCCACCGACGGCTTCGCCCTCGGCTTCTCACGGATCGTCCAGTACCAGAGCGTCGTCCTGCTGATGTCGGCGGGGGCCTTCTGGGCCTGCTGGCGCTTCTACGCCGGGGCCGAGCGGCCGATGCGCCACCTCGTCTCGGCCGCCGCGCTGCTGGCGGTCGGGCTGCTGGCCCACTACGACGCGGCCATGGTCGCGCCGACCCTGGCCTGGCTGGTGGTCGCCGGGGGGCGGCGGCGCGGCTGGGGCTGGCGCGAGTGGCTGCTGGGCCTGGGCGCGCCGGCCCTGGCGGGCGGGCTGCTGCTGGCCAGCTTCTACCTGCCCTACGTCACCAGCGCCAGCTTCGCGGCCACCGCCGAGTACCTGGCCGGGCGGGCGGGCGAGGGCGACGCCGGCGGGCCGCCCTTCAACAACCTGCCGCTCTACTTCAACATTATGTCCTTCTACAACGCCCCGCCCCTGGTGCCGATCCTGGCCCTCGCCCTGGCCGGGTCGCTGCTCCTGCTGCCGCTCGCCCCCGGCGCGATCCCGCTGGCCCTCTGGTTCGGCGTACCCTTCCTGGCCGAGTCTTTCCTGATCGCCGAGCCGCGCACCCACTTCTACAGCGCCCACCCGGCCGCCGCGCTGATCATCGGCCTGGGCGCGGCCTGGCTTGTCGGGAGAGTGAAGAGAGGGCAGCCCTCTCTTCAGATACTCCTCTACGCTGGGGGAGTCCTCTGGCTGGCCGCCAGCCTCGGCTACGCCCAGCTGCTCTACCTGCGCCAGATCCCCGAGTACCAGCGGGCCTTCCCCGCCGCCCGGCCAAGCTGGCTGCGGGCCGGCTACGGCGACCGGCTGCCCGAGGCGGGCTACTTCGGCTTCCCGCACACAGACGGCTGGAAGGCCGCCGCCGAGCTCTACCGCGCGGGCGTGATCACCGGCAGCTACGACACCAACCAGAACCGCTGGCTGGCCGGCTGGTACATGCGCCAGATGCCGCGCTGCGCGGAGCGCCCCGACTACTACCTGATCGCCACGTCCGAGGCGACCCGCTACTTCCCGCCGGGCTACAGCCTGCTGGGCGAGGTGACGGTCGGCCCCGCGCGCGCCCTGGCGATCTACAGCCGCGCGCCGGTCGCCGGCCCGCCCCTGCTCTTCGCCGCCGAGGATCTGGCCGCCGCCTTCGACGCCCGCCCGGCGCAGCCCTTCCCCGCCGCCGCCATCCTGGCCGACGTGCCGCGCGCGGAGTGCCCCCTCCCATAAAAGACTCCTACGCCCTCGCTGGTGCGGCATCGCCACGGTGCGGGGGCTGTTCGCCTTTAGGCGACAGGGGAAGCGCTGGGCAACCAGCTTCTTGCGAGAACGCCGTGTATATGACAGAATATATGTGCCACTCAACGAACGCTTCGCGTGAAACGCATCCCCTCTACGGCACAGGCCGTGCTGCTAGCAGAACCCAGCCGCCTGCCCGCCGCGCTACAATCTGCATACCTACCGCGTCGATTGGGAGATTCAGACGGTGCAACAGCCCTAACCTGGGGCCAGGTTCGCAGGCCTGGCCCTAATGGAATATAACGGTCATCACAACGGCGAAGATCATGATCGACAGGAGCACGAAGAGCAGCATCATCGCGTCATTCCACTGGGAGGAGCTGACTGATCGGACTGCTGGCGGCTGATGGACAGGCGTGCTCGTGCCGCTCACCGGCACCTTCGCCGCGACCTGCCGATCCGCGCGCAGCTCGATGGCGCCGCTGTCCGCGACGCCGGTGTAGCGGTTGGGGATAGGCGCCAGGAACAGAGCGATCTCCTGGCCGGGCTGCAGGTCGAGGGCCAGGGTCGGCGGCGTGGCGGCGCCGCGCACCGCCAGAGTCTCCTTGCGGGCCAGGGTCTCCGAGGCGGCGGCGGCCAGCCAGGCCGGCGTGGTGAGGGTGGCCCGCACATAGCGCCGGCCGGCGTTATGCACGCGCAGCTGCGTGCGCACCGGCGTATTGGCGTCGAATCGGCCCAGGTCGATGCTGGGCGGGCTCAGCTGGAGCAGCGCCTCGGATGCGCCGAAGCCCTTCGGGTCGAGCCGGGCGATCGCCTCATCGAGCCCGGCGTTGTGGTTGTTGGCGTGGTGGGCCACGCAGCCGCGCAGCTGGGCGGCCATGGCGATCTGCACCAGCTCGCGCTCAACCGCGCCGGGCATGTCGCCGTAGAGCCAGGCCCGGGCCTGCTCCCAGTGGCGCTCGCACCAGCGGGCCAGCTCAACCTCACCCTGGAGGGTCGCCCCGTCGGGAGCCGTGATGAAGCGGGCAGCGTCGGGGGCCAGCAGCACCTCGACGCTGCGGCGCATGACGGTGGCGGACGGGCGCTGGGCCGGGTCGCTCTCCAGGGCGCCCTGGAGCACCCGGCCGAGGTAGCCGAGCCGCTTCATCTGCGGGAAGGCGAAGGGGTGATCGCCGGGGTCATCGTCGGTGGCCAGGTGGTAGAGCGTGGCCGCCAGGGCGTAGACATCGCTGGCCGGGCTGCACTCGCCGCGGTACTGCTCGGGCGCGGCGTAGCCGGGCGTGCCGAAGATCGCCGTGCCCGGGCCGGGCGACGCCGGCGCGATCGCCCGGGCCGCCCCGAAGTCTACCAGGTAGAGCTGGCCGCTGTGCGCGTCGCGGATCAGGTTGGCCGGCTTGATGTCCTGGTGGATCACCGGTGGCTGCTGGACCGCCAGGTACTCCAGGGTGCGGCAGAGCGACACCGCCCACGCGAGCACCTCGGCCAGCGGGTAGGCCTCCCCCGCCACTGGCGCGCCGCCCTGCGGGCCGGGCCGGCTCAGGCCGTGGCTCAGGTCGTCCCCCTCAATGTACTCCATCACCATGCAGGCCAGCGGGCCATCATGGAAGTAGGAGTAGATCTGCGGGATGGTCGGGTAGCGCAGGCCAGCCAGGGTGCGCGCCTCCTGGACAAAGTGGCGCAGCGCCGTCTGGGCCTCGGCGGGGGCCATGGCGTCGAGCCGGGTGAGCAGGGTCTTCACCACCACGGTGCGCCCGAAGGCCTCCTGGTCGGTGGCCAGGTAGAGCGCGCCCATGCCGCCGCTCGAGAGCGGGCGCAGCACGCGGTAGCGCCCGCCGCTGAGCGACTGGCCCGGCGCGAAGTGCTCGTCGGGCGCGGCCGTAGGCCCGGCCTGGAGGGCCGCCATATCGAAGACCCGCCCGCAGCCGCCGCACACCGCCTGGCCCGCCTCGCGCGGGAGCCCGCAGGCCGGACAGAGCACTGTCGTCACCGTCGCCATAGCAACCTCCAGGGCGAGCCGCCGTATGGACGCCATGACATGATACGCAGGCCGGGCGGGGATGGTGTCCTACCACTCCCCGCCGGCCCGGCTCTCGCCCCCGCCGCCATAGTCGCTCGGCCAGTCGCTTGAGCTTGTGGGGTCGCCGCTTGGCGGGGGTGAGGTGTATGAGGAGCCCGCCGAGCCGCCGGCGAGGTGGGCGCGCGTGGCGGCGAGCATGCGGATCTCCTCGGCGGCGTAGGCCTCGGGGCAGGTCGTCTTCCACAGCTCCAGGGCCTCCGCGCCGAGGGCGCGGTAGGCCGTGCCGAGCTGGTGCAGCCAGACCTGGCGGTCCTGGGCGGTGTGCCAGAGCCGGGCAAGCTGGGCGTCGGATGCGTCCAGCTCGGCCAGGCGGGCCTCCAGGGCCGCGAGCTGCGCCAGCTCGTCGGCGCTGACGGGGCGGGGCTGCCTGCCCTTGCGCTGGCTGCGGGTGGGCTTCGCGGCCCGCTGCATGTCGGCCCGCAGGCGGGCGAGCTGCTGGCGGGCGGCGGCCGCGCGGGACTGCTTGGTGGCGCGGGTGCCGATCAGGTCGTCGACATCGGCCAGCCAGGAGTCGTAGGCCGAGCGCAGCGCCCGCAGCTCGGCGAGGTCCTCGCCCTGGCGCATGGCCCCCCGGCGGGCGGTGAGCTCGTCGTAGGTCTCCTGGAGATCCTGGGGCGCGCCCAGCAGATCGAGCTTCTGGCGGACCTGCCCGTCCAATGTGTCGATGCGGCCCCGCTCGGCGTCGGCGGCGCGCAGCAGCTCGCGGCGGGCCTCGGCGCGGCCGGCCGGTGTGCGGCCCCAGATCCACGTCGTCAGCCTGCCGGGCGCCGAGTGCTTCCAGCGGCGGTTCAGCTCGTCTTGATGAGACATAAGCAGTACCCCGGCGATAATTATAGTGAAGACCACAATGACGACACTCAGCTGGAGCTGCTCCCGGCCCTTGGCCGCCTGGATCTCGGCCTCGATGGCGGCGAGCGTGGCGGCGAGGGCGTCGGCGGCGCGGCCCTCGCGCAGGGCGGGGCCGAGGACACTCTGGCGGATGCGCTCCAGCGTGGGCGCGGGCAGCTCGCTGCTCCAGCGCTCGCCGGCGCGCAGCTCGCTGTAGCGCGGGCTGAGGCTCACGTACACGCCGATCACGCCGGCGGCGATCTGGCCGTCGCGCAGCAGCCC
>NZ_JAIEWN010000057.1:0-7086 GCF_019599295.1 Oscillochloris sp. ZM17-4
GTCAGACAAAGAGGTCGCGATGCCAAACTACGGGTTCCTGATCGACCACCGCAAGTGCATCGGCTGCCACGCATGTAGCACCGCGTGCAAGTCGGAGAACGAGGTGCCACTGGGCGTCTACCGCACCTGGGTGAAGTACGTGGAGACGGGCACCTTCCCCGACACGCGCCGGCACTTCCAGGTGAACCGCTGCAACCACTGCGCGAACCCGCCCTGCGTGCGGATCTGCCCGGTCACGGCGATGTACCAGCGCGCCGACGGCATCGTCGAGTTCGACCCGAGCGTCTGCATCGGATGTAAGGCCTGCCTCCAGGCCTGCCCCTACGACGCGATCCACATCGACCCGGAGACCCACAGCGCGGCCAAGTGCCACTTCTGCGCGCACCGCGTCGAGGTCGGGCTGAAGCCGGCCTGCGAGGTGGTCTGCCCCGAGCAGGCCATCCTCTCGGGCGACCTGGACGACCCGGCGAGCGCGATCAGCCGGATGGTGGCCCGCGAGTCGGTGACGGTGCGCAAGCCGGAGCAGGGCACCGCGCCGAAGCTCTTCTACATCGACGCCGACCAGTCCACCCTCACGCCGACGGCATCGCGCACGGGGAGCACGCTGATGTGGGCGGACGTTGTTGGGGATGCGGGGGGTGGGGGGCGGGAGTCGGGGGTGGGGAGTTGGGGGTTGGGGGTTGGGGGTGGAACACCGCGCAACGGCGTCATCCCCTTAACACCCGTAGGGACGCAGCGTGCTGCGTCCACCGGCGCGCCGCGCGCCGCCTCGGGCGCGCCCATCCGCACGCCGCAGGCCCAGGGGATGGGCGTGGGGGCGAGCGCGATCATGACCGGCGGGCGGGTGGCCGGCCACATGGTGCAGACGGGCTACACCGCGCAGCACAAGGTGCCCTGGCACTGGCAGGTGCCGGCCTACCTGGTGACGAAGGGCGTCGGCAGCGGGGCCTTCCTGGCCCTGGCCCTGGCCGCCGGCCTGGGTCTGGCCGCCGTCACCCCGGCCTTCGCCGCGATCACGCTCTTCATCTCCCTGCTCTTCATCGGCATCACCACGGCGCTTCTGGTGGCAGACCTGGAGAAGCCGATGATGTTCCTGACGATCCTGACCCGCCCGCAGTGGCGCAGCTGGCTGACCCGCGGGGCCTTCGCCCTGATCGCCTTCAGCGCCTGGGCCGGGCTCTGGTTCCTGGCCGAGGCCGGCGCGGCGCTGGGCATCCTTCCCGAGGGCGCGGCCGCCGCCCTGCGCCCGATCTTCGCCTGGCTCGGCGCGCCCCTGGCCGTGCTGGCCGCGACCTACACCGCCTTCCTGTTCGCCCAGGCCGAGGGCCGCGACCTCTGGCAGAGCCCGCTGCTGCCCGCCCACCTGCTGACCCAGGCGCTGATGGCGGGCTCTGGCGCGCTGCTGCTCGTCGGGCTGCTTGTGGCACTGCCGGCGGGCATGGCCGGGCTGCTCGGCTGGCTCTTCGCGGCCAGCCTGTCCGCCGACCTGTTCATGACCCTGGCGGGCGAGTTCGGCATGCCCCACGCCAGCGAGGTGGCCGCCCGCGCCGCCCACGCGATCAGCCACGGCGCGTACCGCGCCCACTTCTGGCAGGGCAGCATCCTGGCCGGCCACATCGCGCCCCTGGCGCTGTTCGCCCTCGCCATCGCCCTCCCCGTCGCCGCCGCGCCTATACTCGCCCTCGCCGGCCTCGCCGCGATCGCCGGGCTCTACGCCTTCGAGTACGCCTTCGTGATGGCGCCGCAGGAGGTGCCGAACAGTTAGGGGCGGGCCATCGCCCCGCCCCGGATCCCGGGATTCCCGCCCCGGCGGGCCATCGCCCCGCCCCGGATCCCGGGATTCCCGCCCCGGATCCCGGGATTCCCGTAGGGCCGAAGCATTCGCACCGGATGGATCACCAGGTGGGAATAAAACAGGGGCGAATGCTTCGGCCCTACATCCCCCGGCGGCCCGGCCCACAAACTGGCGCATGACGATCACGCAAAGGAGCGCCTAATGACCGCATCAATATTGGCAAATGTGCTCGGCGCCCTGGCCTCCCGCCAGGAGGCCGGCGTATCCCAACCCCTATCCGACTACCCCCCCACGGACCGCTGGGACTCCTGGACGGAGTACGACCCCAAGTCCTGGCCCAAGAAGGTCGAGCGAAACTACACCCTGGTGCCCACGGTCTGCTTCAACTGCGAGAGCGCCTGCGGGCTGCTCGGCTATGTGGACCGCGACACGATGAAGATCCAGAAGTTCGAGGGCAACCCGGCCCACCCCGGCAGCCGCGGCCGCAACTGCGCCAAGGGCCCCGCCACGCTCAACCAGGTCTACGACCCCGACCGCATCCTCTACCCGCTCAAGCGGGCGGGCGGGCGCGGCGAGGGCAAGTGGCGGCGGGTGACGTGGGACGAGGCGCTGGACGATATCGCCGGCCGTCTGCGCAAGGCGATCGTCGAGCAGCGCCAGCGCGAGATTATGTACCACGTCGGCCGCCCCGGCCACGACGGGGTGATGGAGTGGATCTTGCCGGCCTGGGGCGTGGACGCCCACAACTCGCACACCAATGTCTGCTCCTCGGGCGCGCGCTGCGGCCAGTCGATGTGGATGGGCCTCGACCGGCCCTCTCCCGACCACGCCAAGGCCCGCGTGATCTTCCTGATCAGCTCGCACCTGGAGACCGGCCACTACTTCAACCCGCACGCCCAGCGGATTATGGAGGGCAAGATGGCCGGGGCCAAGCTGATCGTGCTGGACACCCGGCTCTCCAACACGGCCTCCATGGCCGACGAGTGGCTCTCGCCCTGGCCGGGCAGCGAGTCGGCCATCCTGCTCGCCATCGCCAGCTACCTGCTGCGCACCGGCCGCTACGACCGCGACTTTGTGCGGCGCTGGGTGAACTGGGAGGAGTACCTGCGCGCCGAGCACCCCGACGAGCCGGTCAGCTTCGAGCACTTCGAGATGAAGCTGCACGCGCTCTACGCTGCGTACACCTTCGCCTTCGCCGCCCAGGAGAGCGGGGCCAGCGCCGAGCAGATCGAGCGCATCGCCGAGATCGTCTCGCGCTGTGATGGCAGGCTGGCCGCCCACACATGGCGCAGCGCCACCAGCTCGAACCTCGGCGGCTGGATGATCGCCCGCTGCCTCTGGTTCCTCAACGTGCTCACCGGCTCGATCGGCGTCGAGGGCGGCACCTCGGCCAATGTCTGGGACAAGTGGGTGCCGCGCCACCCCAACATGGCCCCCCACGCCAAGGTCTGGAACGAGCTGAGCTGGCCCCAGGAGTACCCGCTCAACTTCTATGAGATGAGCATCCTGCTGCCGCACTTCCTCAAGGAGGGCCGTGGCAAGATAGACACCTACTTCACCCGTGTCTACAACCCGCTCTGGACGAACCCCGACGGCATGAGCTGGCTGGAGGTGCTGACCGACGAGTCGAAGATGGGCCTGCACGTCCACCTCTCGCCCACCTGGAGCGAGACCGGCTGGTTCGCCGACTATATCCTGCCAATGGGCCTGGGAGCCGAGCGCCACGACCTGATGAGCATGGAGACCCACGCCGGCTGCTGGATCGCCTTCCGCCAGCCAGTGCTGCGCGAGGCCATGCGCCGCCTGGGCAAGCCGGTGACGGACACCCGCGACGCCAACCCCGGCGAGGTCTGGGAGGAGGTCGAGTTCTGGATCGAGCTGAGCTGGCGGATCGACCCCGACGGCGCGCTCGGCATCCGCAAGACCTTCGAGAGCCCCTATGCGCCCGGCCGGAAGATTACGGTGGACGAGCTCTACGGCTGGATGTTCGAGAACCATGTGCCCGGCCTGCCCGAGGCCGCCGCCCGCGAGGGCATGACTCCCCTGGAGTATATGCGCCGCTTCGGTGCCTACGAGCTGCGCTCCGGCACCGCCGACACCTTCGAGAAGCAGCTCACCGCCAGCGACCTGGCCGACACCACGGTGGACCCGGCCAGCGGGATTGTCTACACAAAGACGCCCGCCACGCCATCCTCAAACATCACGCCCATGCCCTTCTTCCAGCCCGACCCCGAGCGCGGCAGGCCGATCGGCATCCAGCTAGAGGACGGCAGCCAGGTCGCCGGCTTCCCCACGCCCTCGCGGCGCCTGGAGTTCTACTCAACCACCCTGCGCGACTGGGGCTGGCCCGAGTACGCCATCCCCGGCCACATCCACAGCCACGTCCACCCCAGCAAGGTGGATCGCGACAAGGGTGAGGCGGTGCTGCTCTCGACCTTCCGCCTGCCCACGCTCATCCACACCCGCAGCGGCAACGCCAAGTGGCTCTACGAGATCTCTCACAAAAACCCGGTCTGGATCCACACCAGCGATGCCCAGAGGCTTGGGCTGAGCACCGGCGACCTGATCAAGGTCGTCACCGAGATCGGCTACTTCGTCGACCGGGTCTGGGTGACGGAGGGCATCCGCCCCGGCGTGATCGCCTGCTCGCACCACCTGGGCCGCTGGCGGCTCCAGGAGGACGGCGGCGGGCGCCTCTCGACGGCCCTGGTCGAGCTGAAGCAGCCCGGCGCCGGCCAGTGGAAGATGCGCACCCTGGAGGGCATCAAGCCCTTCAAGAGCGACGACCCCGACACCGAGCGGATCTGGTGGGAGGACGCCGGCGTCCACCAGAACCTCACCTTCCCCGTCCACCCGGACCCGATCTCGGGGATGCACTGCTGGCACCAGAAGGTGCGCCTGGAGCCGGCCGGGCCGGGCGACCAGTACGGCGACATCTTCGTGGACACCCGGCGGTCGACCGAGGTCTACCGCGAGTGGCTGGCGATGACCCGCCCGGCCGGGCAGGTCTCGCCGAACGGGATGCGCCGGCCGCACTGGATGCTGCGGCCCTTCCGCCCGGCGCTGGAGACGTACCGCCTGCCGGCGGAAGAGAAATCCTAAAAAAGGTTTCTATTGCCACAGGGTGATGACGCAGTCATCACCCTGTGGCAATAGAAAAAGTGTCTTCATGATCACTGAGAGTGTAAAGAGCATTCGGGCGAGGCAATCGCTGTATCACCTGTTGTCCCGCCTCTACCTGGCCCCGCCCGACGCGGCGCTGATCGCCGAGCTGCGCGAGCTTCCCGGCTTTGCCGAGCACATCGCCCCTCAACCCCCAACCCCCAACCCCCAACCCCTAGCAATAGAGTACGAGCGGATCTTCGGGCGCAACGTCTACCCCTACGAGTCACTCTATGTGGACCGCGAGCTGATGCTGAATACCGATGCCGCCGACCGTGTCGTGGAGCTGTGCGCCGCCAGCGGCTACGGGATCCCGGCGCGGACGGCCGGCGCGCCGGATCACCTGGGCATCGAGCTTGGCCTGATGGCCCACCTGCTCGATCTGGAGGCCGCCGCCCTGGAGGCTGGCGATATCCTGGAGGCCGGTCGAGCGCACGAGCTACAGGTCAGCTGCCTACGCACGCACCTGTCCGCATGGGTGCCAGTCTGCACCCGCACGCTGCGGAGCTAGGGGCGAGGTTATCTCTCTCGTGGCTCGACATAGTGAACATGATAACGATGACGAGGTCGGCCTCAACCGGGTGGTGCGCCAGCTGATCACGCCTGACATCGTCGGGGTCTTCCTCAGCCGCGCCGACATCATGGCGGTCGGGCGCGGGCTGGGGCTGCCCACGCCGATCGGCGAGCGCTTCCAGATGCTGCGCGGCCTCTTCGAGACGGCGGGGCAGTTCGAGGCGGTGCCGGCCCTGCTGGCCGCCCTCGACGAGCTGCTGGCCGGCGAGCAGGCCGCGATCCAGGATCTCGCGGGGCGGCACCCGGCGTGGGAGGGTAGCTCCCGCCGCTGGCTGGATCGGCTGGCCGCCGGCCGCGCGCTCCTAGCTGAGATGCGGATGCAGGCGGATGATCTATAATGTAAGGGCGCAGCAGCAGCCAATGCACTGTCGGTAAGAGTCAGGCCGAGCTGCTGCGCCCTTACTCCCATGACCACATCCGGCACCATCCTGATCGTCGACGACGAGGCCAGCATCCGCAACGTGGCGCGGGCCTACCTTGAGCACGAGGGCTACAGCGTGCTCTGCGCGGAGACCGGGCCGGAGGGGCTGGCCATGGCCCGGCAGCGCCAGCCCGACCTGGTGATCCTCGACCTGATGCTGCCCGGCATGGACGGCATGGAGGTGACGGCCCGCCTGCGCGAGGACTCCGACGTCTACATCCTCATGCTCACCGCGCGCAGCGACGAGGCCGACCGGGTGGCCGGGCTGCGCGTGGGCGCCGACGACTACCTGACCAAGCCCTTCAGCCCGCGCGAGCTCTCGGCCCGCGTCGCGGCCATCCTGCGCCGGCGGCGCGGGGCGGCCCCGAAGAGCAGCCTGCTGCGCTTCGCCCACGTCGAGATCGACCCGGCCGGCCGCGAGGCCCGCGCCGGCGGCCAGCCCCTCGACCTTACGCCCACCGAGTTCGACCTGCTGCTGGCCCTGGCCCGCCACCCCGAGCGCGCGCTCAGCCGCGAGGACCTGATCGAGATGGTCTGGGGCGCCGACTTTTTCGGCACCGACCGGGTGGTGGACGTGTACGTCGGCCAGGTGCGCCGCAAGATCGAGGCGATCACCGGCGAGACGGTGATCCGCACGGCGCGCGGGGTCGGCTACCGCTTTATCGACGCGCCCGCGACGGCGAGCTGAGGGCTGTCGCCCTCAAACCCATGGTATATGGGGGGTGGGCGGCTAGCCGCCCACCCCCCATATACCAAATTGCAGGGGCGCTACCACCGCGCTACCCCAACAGATCATCTAGGAGCAGGTAGCGATCGCGGTGCCGCTCCGGCTCGGCGCGCGGGTGCTGGTCGATCACCATCATCTGGGAGCCTTCGTCGCCGCTGAGGGCCGGCCAGGCCGGCACGCCGGGGCCGTTGGGGTCGCCCGTGCGCACAAAGTTGACGTAGCAGGCCTGCAGCAGCTCTGAGACAGCCTCGTCCTCAGCGGCCCACGCATAGACGGCGTTGGTGCCCAGGTTGGCCATGGCGTACTCGATATCCGCCGAGTGAACGGCGCCGCGGGCGGGCGGCTGTCGCAGCGCCTCCGCCTCCGGCCCTCTCACGATGCCCCCGGCCAGCCCGGCCACCGCATCGC
>NZ_JAIEWN010000057.1:7186-17128 GCF_019599295.1 Oscillochloris sp. ZM17-4
CGCCCCGGCGACGCGGCTTCAGCCGCCCGCCATGGCCACCGTTGCAAGAAGATTCGTGACACCCCCAGATCGTGGCCCAGCGGCAGAAGGGAGCCGGGATGCGCTGGGGTCGGGACACCAGCGATGCGTTGGCTTCCCTGAGCACCCTCTCTTTGTGGGGCGGCGCAGCCGCCCCGCGCCCCACCTGCGGAGGCAGATCTATGCGAATCTGGCACCAGCTGCGCTGGCGGATCGTCGGCGCGCAGATGCTCGTGGTGGTGGTCGGCGTGGTCACGCTGACAGTCACGGCCGATGTCCTGGCCACCCGCAGCGTCTCCCCCGCGCTCCAGCCCGCCTTCCACGACGCGGTGCTCCGCTCGTTGGTCGTGGCCGCCGTGGCGGCCACGACCGCCGGGCTGGCGAGCAGCCTGCTGCTGGCGCGGGCGATCCTGCGGCCCCTGGGCGCGATCACGGCGAGCAGCCGGCGGATCGCTGACGGCCGCTACGACCAGCGCGTGGCTACGCCCGACAGCGCCGAGCTGCAGGCCGTCGCCCTCAGCTTTAACCAGATGGCCCAGAACCTTGAGCAGGTCGAGCGCCAGCGCGTGGCCATGATCGGCAACGTGGCCCACGAGCTGCGCACGCCCCTGGCCGGCCTGGAGGGCTACCTGGAGGGCCTGCAGGACGGGATCGTCCCCAGCTCGCCCGCCACCTTCGGCGATATGCGGCACGAGGTGCGCCGCCTGCGCCGCCTGGTGGACGACCTCCAGGCGCTCTCGCGGGTGGAGGCCGGCCAGGAGCAGCTGCGCTTCTCGCGCTTCGACCTGCGCGATATCGCCCGCCGCGTGGTGGGCCAGCTCAGGCCCCAGGTGATGGACGGCTGCCTCCAGCTGGAGGGCGACGACGATGCGCCGGCGATGGTCTTCGCCGACCCCGACCGGGTCGCGCAGATTCTGGTGAATCTGGTGGGCAACGCCATCCGCTACACCCCGCCCGAGGGCTGCATCACCGTGCGCCTGATCGCCAACCCCGACACCGTCCGCGTGGTCGTCCACGACACCGGCATCGGCATCCCCGCCGAGACCCTGCCCTATGTCTTCGAGCGATTCTACCGGGTTGACCCCTCGCGGGCGCGGTCCAGCGGCGGCAGTGGGATCGGCCTGACGATCTCGCTGCACCTGGCCTGGGCGATGGGCGGCGACATCACCGCCGCCAGCGACGGCCCCGGCCAGGGCAGCACCTTCACGCTGAGCCTGCCCCTGGCTGCAGCGGGCCAACAGGGGTAGAGGCGGCTCGCGAGCTGCCCCTACGGCCCCATCCACCCAAAAAAATGGTTGTCATTTCCTTAAGATGGGACTTGATTCTTATCGCCGCGCGATCTATAATACATCACCGATAGAGATATATGCATAATCGTATATGCGCATCTGCACAGCAAGGCGGCAGTGCAATGAACCAGGGTCTCGAGGAAGAGATCAACCAGCTCCACGCAGAGATCTGCCAGGCGCTCTCTGACCCCAAACGGATCAGCATCCTCTACGAGCTGGTCGATGGGCGCAAGAACGTCGGTCAGCTGGCGGTGAGCCTGGGGCTTGACCAGCCAACGGCGTCGCGGCACCTCAAGGTGCTGCGCGAGCGGCTGATGGTCAACACCGAGCGTGAGGGCTCGAACATCTACTACTCGATCGCCGACCGGCGCGTGATCGAGGCTCTCGACCTGCTGCGCGCCGTCCTCGCGGCCAACCTGGCCCAGCGCAAGAATCTCGCAGATATCCTCAGCTAACCTGCACCTGGCGCACCCGCGCCGGGTGTTTTTTTGATACCTGACCCAGGCACGGCCCACGGCGTTCTCTTGCCCCACAACGGCGGGGCGCGGCTTCGTGTACCCAAAAACCCACACTAAGGAGGAGCGATGACCTTGCTCAACGCGGACAAGGTGCTGGACTGCACCGGCATGCTCTGCCCCGTCCCGGTGGTGAAGACGGCCAAGGCCATCCGCGAGATCGCGGTCGGCCAGGTGCTGCGCATGGTCGCCACCGACCCCGGCGCCGTCCCCGACATGCAGGCCTGGTCGCGGCAGACCGGCCACGAGCTGATCGACAGCCACACCGAGGGCGACACATTTATCTTCCACTTCCGACGCAAGAAGTAATTGCAGATTGCAGATTGCAGATTGCAGATTTGGCGCTGCAATCTACAATCTGCAATCTGCAATCTGCAATTCAGAGGGAGGCTTCCTATGTCGCAGAGCGACCCGAACCAGCCCACCCGCCTGGCGCTGATCGCCAGCAAGGGAACGCTCGACTGGGCCTACCCGCCCTTCATCCTCGCGAGCGCCGCCGCCGCCATGGGCTGGGATGTCGCGATCTTCTTCACCTTCTACGGGCTGACCCTGCTCCAGAAAGACCTCTCGGCGGCCAGCGTGTCGCCCCTGGGCAACCCGGCCATGCCCATGCGCCTGCCCTTCGGCCCCGACTCGCTCCAGAAGATGGACCTGCCCATCCCCACCGCGCTCATGTCGCTGCCCGGCTTCAACGTGGCCGCCACCACCCTGATGAAGCAGACCTTCTCGAACAAGGGGGTGTCCACCGTCGGCGAGCTACGCGAGATGTGTGTGGACCTCGGGGTGCGCATGATCGGCTGCCAGATGACGATGGATGTCTTCGGCTTCAGCAAGGATACGTTTATCGACGGGGTCGAGATCGGCGGCGCGGCGACCTTCCTGGAGTTCGCCTCCGACGCGAATGTGTCATTGTTTGTGTAAATGTAGGGCCGAAGCATTCGCCCCGGATGGATTGGCGCGCAGGCAGGCACCATGGCGAATGCTTCGGCCCTACACAATATGAGAAGGAGCATACCCTGTGAGCGACGACGAGGACGTCAAGAAGGTGCTCTACGTGCAGACCCACGGGACGGCCACGCCTGAGCGCAGCGCCACCCCGTTCTTCCTGGCGACGGCGGCGGCGGCGATGGACTGTGAGGTGGGGATCTACTTCACGATGAACGGCCCGCAGCTGCTGGCCAGGGGCGCGCCCGAGACGGTGATCGTGCCGAAGGCGGGCGGCGGCGGCAAGGAGCTGCGCTACTTCATCGACCAGGCGCTGGATATGGGCGTGGAGCTGTATGTCTGCCAGCCCTCGCTCGACCTGCACGGCCTGACGATGGCCGACATGATCGACGGCGTGAAGATGATCGGCGGCGCGGCATTTAACGAGATGGCGCTCAACGCCGACGCGGTGATCTCGTTCTGAGAGGAGCAGCCCATGGGCCTGTTTGCCGACAAGTACCCCGAGGTGCCCTACGAGGAGAAGTCCCGGCTGTGGGAGGAGGTCAAGGCCGACGCCCGCTTCCCCGACTACCTCTACGGCTGCTACGAGTGCGGGATCTGCGTGGCCGCATGCCCCTCGGCCCGCTTCTACGATTTCTCGCCGCGCAAGAGGCCTGATCACCATCCTGCGCGAGGTGGCCGTCAACAACGGCCTGCGCTCGGCCAAGCAGGCCCTGGAGGGCTACAGCCGGATCGTCTACAAGATCATGGGCACCGGCACCCAGGTCTCGCCCGACATGCTCCAGCCCGACGCCTTCCCCGACTGGGGGCCGCAGGTGCGCCGGGTCTCTGAGGAGCTCGACCTCTGGCGGCGCGCCCTGCCCCCCGAGACGCTGCACACCACCAAGACGGGCTGGCAGGTCGATGATACGACGCTGATCGAGCTCTACCTGATCTGGTACACCACCGGGGTCATGGACATGATCGCCAACGTGGACGAGGGGCTGAACCTCATCCTCAGCGATGTGATGGAGGAGGTCCTGGAGGACGCCGGCTACGAGATCTAACTTTTAGTGTTGCGATTTGGCGGCTTCGCCGCCAAATCGCAACACTAAAAGTTCTGTGGGGCGGCTTCGCCGCCCCAAACCCCAACCGGAGGTAGGCATGGGTATTCCCACAGAGGCGCTGACGAAGACGACGCGCCGCTTTGAGCGCGGCGGCGACATCCCCACCGAGGACTATCACGACATCATCAATGAGCTGGAGGCCGACGGCGAGCTGATCGTCCAGCGCGTGCCCGAGCCCTACATCGAGGTGATGACCAAGTACGGTCGCATGAAGAAGATCCCGCTGAACACGACCTGGCACCACAAGTCGTGCGGGCAGTGCGGCCACATCCCCGGCTACTCGACCTCGATCTTCTGGCTGGTGCGCAAGCTGGGCTTCGACTATATCGACCCGACCGACCAGACCTCCTGCACGGCCTGGAACTACTACGCCTCGGCCACCTCCAACTCGGCCGCCCAGGCCGCCGTCGCCCACCGCAACTTCGCCGCCGCCTACGAGACGGGCTACTTCCCGATCATCCACTGCGGCACCTCCTACGGCCACTATAAGGAGACCCGCGAGGAGCTGATGCACCACGGCGACCTGCGCCGCCAGGTGCGCGATGTGCTGGCCAAGTTCGGCAAGCCGCTGGTGATGCCCGAGGAGATCGTCCACTACTCGGAGTGGATCCACGCGGTGCGCGATAAGATCGCCGCCCTGCAGACCCGCGACTTCTCCAACGTCGCCACCGTCGTCCACCCGGCCTGCCACTACTACAAGCTGGTCCAGGAGGACGCGATCTACGACGAGGAGATCTACGGCGGCCAGCGCACCGCCACGGTCAGCGCGACGATCGTGGCCCTCGGCGGCCAGGTGCGCGACTACTCGACCTGGTTCGACTGCTGCGGCTTCGGCTTTCGGCACATCCTGGTCTCGCGCGACTTCACCCGCTCCTTCGCCACCCTGCGCAAGATCGAGGTGATGAAGCAGGAGGCTAACCCCGATGTGGTGATCACCCACGACACCGGCTGCGTGACGACGCTGGACAAGAGCCAGTTCGCCACCGGGGCCGCGCACGGGGCCAACGTCGGCGTGCCGGTGATGTCGGACGCGCAGTTCGCCGCCCTGGCCATGGGCGCGCACCCCTTCCGGGTCTGCCAGCTGCACTGGCACTCGACGGACTACCGCGCGCTGCTGGAGAAGATGGGCATCGACCACGAGGCGGCATGGGCCGAGTTCCAGCAGGACCTGGACGACCTGAAGGCCGGGAAGAAGAAGTACCTCTCCTGGGAGGATGTCGGGTAGGTTGGGGGGTGGGGGTTGGGGGTTGGGGGTTGGGGTTGAGGTGCCGACCATCCTGGCAGGGGCGCAGCAGCGGCATCCCATGCTTGGCCTTCGCCCCCATCCGTATGGCGCCGCTGCTGCGCCCTTACTATGCATGGAGCGACATATGCCCGCAGACAATGTCATGGTGATCGGCGGCGGCCCGGCGGGGCTGGAGGCGGCCCGCCTGCTCGCCGATATTGGCACGAAGGTGACGCTGGTCGAGCAGCGCGACTTCCTGGGCGGCACGCCCATCGCCGAGAACTACGCGGCCCTGACCCACGGCTTCCACAGCGCCGAGGAGATGATGGGCGCGATGGTGGCCCGGGTGGCGAATAACCCGCTGGTCGATGTGCGCCTGGGCAGCGCGGTGACGGCCTCCGAGGGCGAGGCCGGCGACTTTCGGGTCACGCTGGCCAGCGGCGGGGCGAGCGAGGTGGTCGCGGCCGGGGCGGTCATCCTGGCCACCGGCTTCCAGCACTTCGACCCCGGCCGCGAGACGCAGATGTACGGCTACTACGAGTACGCCGATGTGATCACCCTGGCCGACGCCGAGGGCATGCTCAAGCAGGGCAGCTTCCTCAAGCCCTCCAACGGCCAGGTGCCCGAGCGGGTCTGCTTCATCCAGTGTGTCGGCTCGCGCGACCGGCAGATCGGCAACGAGTACTGCTCGAAGGTCTGCTGCGGGATCTCCTCCAAGCAGGCGATCGAGGTGCGCCAGCTCTCGCCGACCACCAAGGTCTTCATCTTCTACATCGACATGCGCATGTACGGCTACTGGGAGAACGAGATCTACTGGCCGGCGCAGGAGAAGCACCACGTCCAGTACGTCAAGGGGATCATCACCGAGATCATCAAGAAGGGCGACCGGCTGCTGATCCGCGGCGAGGACACGACCATGGGCCGGCCCATGGAGGTGCCCATGGACGTGGTGGTGCTGGCGGTGGGAATGGAGGCCAGCCAGGGCACCCGCCAGATGGCCCAGCTCTTCGGGGTGGCCCAGAACAAGTATAAGTTTATCGACGTGCCGCACTCGGCGCTGGACCCGGTGGCCACCTCGGTGCCGGGGATCTATGTGGCCGGGGCGGCCGCCGGGCCGAAGGATCTGGACGATACGATCGGCATGGCCGGGGCGGCGGCGATCAAGGCGGCCGGGCTGCTGCGGCGGCTGGTGATGGCGTAGGGTTTGTAAGGGCGCAGCAGTGGCCCCGGATGCATATCAGTGGCCGTGAGGTATTCGGGCCACTGCTGCGCCCCCACCAGGAACAAGATCATGACCACGCCGAACATCAGCATGATCAGCAGCGGCGGCCAGCCGGTGGACCTGGCGGCGATGCAGGAGTTTATGACGGCCACGCTGGCCGCCATCCAGGACGCCGAGCTGAGCGATGTCGAGGCCGCGCTCCAGGAGAAGGGCCGGCGCATGCGCGCGCTGCTCAGCCGCGAGGCGCTGCCCGCGCTCAGCGAGGAGCAGCTGCGCGGGCTGCTGCGCGCGGTCTTCGCCACCCGCCGGCGCGCCCCCGAGATCCTGGCCCAGGTGGGGGCCGCGCCGCTGCGCGATGCGATCGGCCACCTGCTCTATGACGCCGCGCCGGTCGAGGCGCGCTTCCAGCAGTTCGTCGACTCGCTCTCCGGCTGGTTCCAGGACGTGCGCGTCCTCCGCCCGCGCAAGTCGTCCGACAGCCGGGCCAGCCAGAGCGCCGAGCAGAGCGCGCTCACCGAGAATGTCTTCTGCGACCTGGCCAGCGAGCTGCTGCACTTCACCGACCCGCAGCAGCACTGGCTCTGGACGCGCTGGATGTGGGAGCCGCGCGCCGGCACCGGCGCCCTGCCCCTGGTGACGATGGAGGAGTGCGACCTGCACGGGCGCACGGTGGGCGAGACCTATGTGAAGGTCGGGGTGACGATCGCCTTCGTGCGCGCCACCGGCGACGCCGCCGGCATGCGCTCGGTTGGCGCGGGCGACTACGGGATCGATGTGTTCCTGGCCTGCGTCTACGCGGTGTATATGTACACCACCCTGCGCCTGCGCATGACCCAGGAGTTCAACAAGGTTGTCCCGCCGCTGCCGGACCTCATCCGCCGGCTGCTAGGCGTCTATCACTGAGACACTGAGACACTGAGACACTGAGGTATTGAGTCTCTGAGCTACATGAGGAAGGTGTGAGCGGAAGATGCGAGCGCAGTGAGCCACCAGAATCAGTGCCTCAATATCTCAGTGCCTCAGTAATTCAGTGGTATAGGAGCATGGTATGCCCCAGCCGATTGAGCAGCAGAAGGTCCTCCAGGACAAGGTCAAAGAGCACGAGCACCTTGTTGTCGAGGGCATGGATATCTCTGGCCACTGGAACCGCATGTTCGGCCAGCGCGCGATCTTCGACTATGACCCGGATAACCTGGCGAAGGTGGCCACCCTCCAGGGCGGCGAGTCGCTGGAGTGGTGCTACGGCTGCGCCAAGTGTACCGCCGTCTGCCCGGTGGATATTGTCGGCGACTACTCGCCGCGCAAGATCCACCGTAAGACCCAGCTCGGGATCGACCTGTTCACATCCGACGACCTCTGGCTCTGCACGACCTGCCGCAACTGTCTGCGGGTCTGCCCCAAAGAGGTGGACATGATCCAGATCATGCCCGCTGTGCGCGAGCAGGCGGTGCTGGCCGGGAATGTGCCGGCCGAGCTGCAGAAGGCGTTTGAGGATACGGCCAAGTTCGGCAATCCGCTCGGCCAGGCCCAGCGTAAGCGCGACGCTTGGACGAAGGACGCTGGCGTGCCCGTTCCTGTTATGTCAACCATCAAGCGCCCGGTGGACGTGCTCTGGTACGTGGGCTCCTACCCCTCCTACCACCCGCGCGGCATCGACGCGGCCCGCGCCGCCGCCCGCATCTTCGCCGCCCTCGGCGTGGACTACGGCATCCTCGGCAGGGAGGAGAAGGACGACGGCGACTCGCAGCGCCTGGCCGGCGAGAAGGGCCTGTTCGAGATGCTGGCCGAGGACAATATCGCCGCCTTCAACAGCTACGAGTGGCAGCGCATGGTCGTCACCGGGCCGCACGAGTACAACGCCTTTACGAACGAGTACCCCAAGCTGGGCTTCGACCGCCCGGTGCAGCACTACACGCAGTTCCTGGCCGAGCACCTGGACGAGCTGCGGCCGCTGCTCAAGCACGAGGTCAAGGCCCGCGTGACCTTCCACGACCCCTGCTACCTGGGGCGGCACAACGGCGAGTACGACGCGCCGCGGGCTCTGCTCCAGGCCATCCCCGGCGTGGAGCTGGTGGAGATGGGGCGCTGCCGCGAGAACGGCTACTGCTGCGGCGGCGGCGGCGGCGGCATGTGGCTGGACTCGTTCACCGCCAAGCACACCAGCATGCGCCTCTCCGAGCGGCGCGTGCGCGAGGCCGCCGAGTACGAGGCCGAGATCCTGGCCGTCTGCTGCCCCTTCGAGGTCTCGCGCTTCGAGGACGCGGCCAAGAGCACCGGCAACGATAGCCTGAAGGTGCGCGATATTCTGGAGCTGCTGGACCTGTCGATGCGAGGATGATGGTTTGTATTGTCGTGCCAGCTTCGCTGGCACGACAATACAAACCTCTTGAGGAACTATTCAATGAAGATTGTTGTCGCGATTAAGCAGGTGCCCAGCCTGGCCGACGAGGTCGAGCTGAACGCCGAGGGCACCAACCTGGACTTCGACGCGGTGGACTTTGTGCTGAACGAGTGGGACGAGCAGGCGATCGAGCAGGCGGTGCTGGTGAAGGAGGCCGGCGGCGGCGCGGTCACGGTGATCGGAGTGGACGCCACCGGCGAGCTGGACGGCGTGCTGTACACGGCGCTGGCCAAGGGCGCCGACGCCTGCGCCAAGGTGGCCGGCGACTTTGCGCCGGGGCTGACCAGCCACGCCCAGGCCCGCCTGCTCTCGTCGGCGATCATCGCCATGGCCCCCGACCTGGTGCTGACCGGCGTGCAGGCCCCCGATGACCTGGACGGCCAGCTCGGCCCGATGCTGGCGGCGCTGATGGACCTGCCCTATGTCGGCGTGGTCAACAGCGTGCATGTGTCTGGCCGCACGGCCACCGTGCATAAGGAGTACGCCGGCGGGCTGATGGCCGAGTTCAGCGTGCAGCTGCCGGCGGTGGTCGGCGTGCAGGCGGCCAGCCAGCCGCCGCGCTACGCCCCGGTGAGCAAGGTGCGCCAGCTGGCGAAGACGGCCACGATCGAGGAGATCGAGGGTGCCGACGATGGGATCGAGTCGGGGCTGGCGGTGCGCTCGATGACCAGGCCGGTCTCCGCCGGCCACGCCGACATGATCGCCGGCGACGCCAAGGCCGTCGCCGCGCGGATCATCGCCATCCTGAACGAGCGGGGGCTGATCTAGATAGCCGATAGCCGATAGCCGATAGCCGATGAAGGGGCTGTGCCCAATCTGCAATCTGCAATCTGCAATAGGAAACTTCTATGAGCAATGATATTCTGGTGATCGCCGAGCATCTGGACGGCAAGATCGCCGATATTTCCTATGAGATGACGGGCAAGGCCCGCGAGCTGGCCACCGCCCTGGGCGGGAAGGTGACGGTGGCCCTGCTGGGGTCGGGCATGGCCGGGCAGGCCGGCGGGTTCAACAGCGACACGACGCTCTGCATCGATGACCCGGCCCTGGCCAACTTCAACCCCGAGGCCTACGGGCGGGTGGTGGCCGCGCTGATCGCCGCGCGCGCCCCGCGCCTGACGCTGCTCGGCTCGACCTCCAGCGGCATGGATCTGGCCGCGTGGCTGGCCGTGCGCAGCGGGCTGCCCTGCGTCGCCTCGGTCAACCAGCTCGCCGCCGAGG
>NZ_JAIEWN010000057.1:17228-30557 GCF_019599295.1 Oscillochloris sp. ZM17-4
AGCTGATCCGCCCCGAGGCCGGCGACATCGACATCACCACCTACGACAAGCTGGTCTCGGTCGGGCGCGGCATCGGCGGCCAGGAGAACATCGAGCTGGCCCAGGAGCTGGCCGGCGCATTAGGCGCGGCCCTGTCCGGCTCACGCCCGATCATCGACGCCGGCTGGCTGCCCAAGACGCGCCAGGTCGGCAAGTCGGGGCTCAGCGTCAAGCCCAAGCTCTACCTCATGCTGGGGATCTCGGGCGCGCCCGAGCACCTGGAGGGCATGAAGGACGCCGAGCTGATCGTGGCGGTCAACTCCGACGCCAAGGCGCCGATCTTCGACGTGGCCCACTACGGCAGCACCTGCGACCTGTTCGAGGTGGCCGAGGCGCTGCTTGAGGCGCTGGGGTAGGGCGCAGCGTAAGGGCGCAGCAGCGGCACAGGTGGTCATCAGGAGTTCCTGATACGTTTCGGTGCCGCTGCTGCGCCCCTGCAAGGGGATATACCGTGCTATCACTCGCCGAAGAGATCGCCTTCATCCTGCTGGTCGTCGTCCTGGGCGGGCTGACGGCGGTCGGCTTCCGGGGGATCTTCGCCCTGGTGCGCAGCGGGCGGGCCGCGCCGCCGCGCGAGGACGTGCCGCGCCGCCTGATGTCCGCCCTGGTCGATGTCGGCCTCCAGCGGCCGATCTTCCGCGCCCGCCCCGTGCTGAGCACCTTCCACGCCTTCATCTTCTTCGGCTTCAGCTTCTACTTCCTGGTGAATGTCGCCGACCTGTTCGAGGGCTTCATCCCCGGCTTTACCCTGGCCTATGGGGCCAACGGTGCCGGTGGGCTGATCGGCGGCATCGCCAACCTGTTTAATCTGGTGGCCGACATCCTCAGCGTGCTGACCCTGGTCGGCATGGTGGCCTTCCTGGTGCGCCGCTTCGGCATGAACGACAAGCGCCTCAGCTTCAACCAGGGCGTCCTGCTGCACCCGGGGGTGACGGCTGGCGGGGTGCGCCGCGACTCGGCGATTGTCGGCACCTTCATCATGCTGCACGTCGGCTCGCGCTTCCTGGGGCAGGCCCTGCGCCTGGCTGAGGCCGGCCGGGCCGACCCGTTCATGCCCTTCGCCAGCCTGACCTCGCTGGCCTTCGGCGGGCTCTCCGAGGGCGCCCTCAGCCTGGGCGTCCACCTGACCTGGTGGACCGCGATCGGCCTGATCGTCTGCTTCCTGCCCTACTTCGTCTTCAGCAAGCACATCCACCTGATGGTCGCCCCGCTCAACCTGGGCCTGATCAAGCCCGGCCCGCGCGGCCTGCTCGACCCGGCGGTGCCCAAGGGCGCGCCCGACGACATGGCCCCCGGCGCGGCGCAGGTGCAGGACCTCGGCTGGCCGCGCCTGCTCGACGCCTACGCCTGCATCATGTGCAACAGGTGCCAGGAGGTCTGCCCGGCCCACGGCTCGGGCCGCCCGCTCTCACCGGCGGCGCTGGAGGTGAACAAGCGCTACCTGTTCAACCAGAACTTCCGCGCCCTGGCCAAGGGCGAGCAGGTCGAGCTGCCCCTGCTGGCCATGGCGATCTCGCCCGAGGCGGTCTGGTCATGCACCACATGCTACGCCTGCGTGCGAGTCTGCCCGGTGGGCAACGAGCCCATGGCCGACATTGTGGACATCCGGCGGCGCATGATCTACGACACGGCCGAGATCGACAGCGGCATCCAGGGCGCGCTGGAGGGCATCGGCAAGAACGGCAACTGGTTCGGCAAGGCCGCGCGCACCCGCGCCCGCTGGGCCAAGGACGCCGGGGTGCCGATCAAGGACGCGACCAAGGAGCCGGTCGAGTACCTCTGGTTCGTGGGCGACACGGCATCCTTTGACCAGCGGGTCGTCCCGCTAACCCAGAAGGTGGCGCGGGTGCTGAGCCACGCCGGGGTGGACTTCGGCATCCTCAACAACGAGGAGCGCAACGCCGGCAACGATGTGCGCCGGGTGGGCGAGGAGGGCCTGTTCGAGATGCTGGTCGAGCAGAACATGAAGGCCTTCGGCAAGGCCCAGTTCAAGCAGATCATCACCACCGACCCGCACTCGCTGAACACGCTGCGCAACGAGTACCCGCAGTTCGGGGCCGAGTACCCGGTCCACCACTACACGGCGGTGCTGCTTGAGCTGCTGGAGGCGGGCAAGCTCCAGGTGACGGAGAAGCTCGGGCGCTACCTGGCCACCTACCACGACCCCTGCTACCTGGGGCGCTACAACCAGGGCTACGAGCCGCCGCGGCGGCTGCTGGAGCTGGCCGGGCTGCGCTTCGCCGAGATGCCGCGCAACCGCGAGAACTCCTACTGCTGCGGGGCCGGCGGCGGCCAGATCTGGCTGGGCAGCACGCCCGCCGGCGAGCGCCCCGCCGAGAGCCGCATCCGCGAGGCGCTGGCGACCCTTGGGCCGCTGGCCGGCGACGCTGAGCAGCTGCTGTTCGTGGTATCTTGCCCGAAGGACGTGGTGATGTACACCGACGCGGTGAAGACCAGCGGAAACGAGGGCAAGATCGTGGTGCGCGACATCATCGAGGTGCTGGAGGAGGCGCTGGGCCTGGCCGAGCCCGCCGGCCTGCCCGACGCCGCGCAGGTGCCGGCGTGAGCGCCGACGAGCTGATCGCCGACCTGGCCGCCGGGCTGGCCGGCCGGCTGCGCGGGCTGGCCGCCGTGATCGACCGGCTGGACCGGCTGGAGTCCGGCACCGGCGGCTGGCTGGCAACCTTCGCCGCCGGCGAGCTGGACGAGGCCGCCGAGGATCTAGCCCTGCGCGCCCTGCGCACCTCCAGTGACGTGGCCTGCTTCGCGGTGCTCAGCAACCTGGGCGGCAGCGAGTCGCGCTCGCTGGACGACCTGATCGCGGCGACGGGCATGGGCCGGCTGCTGCTCGCCGAGCGGCTGAACGACCTCGTGCAGGTGGGGCTGGCCGCACGTATGATCGACACCGACCACGCCCAGATCACCCCCGCCGGCGCGGCCATGCTCCAGCTGGTCGAGGCGCTGGCGGGCGGGGCGGCGGCCAACTACCGGGCGAAGGGGTGAGGGTAACATGGACATGAAGTGCCCGTTCTGCCAGGAGTTCGGCGAGCGCACCACCATCCACCGCCACATGGTCGACGCCCACATGGATCATGTGACGACCACCCATGACGAGTCCAGCGGCAAGATGGCCTTCGTCGTCACCTGCCCGTTCTGCGGGCTGGCGTATAGCCGCCAGGTCAAGCCGCGCGGGCGCAACCCGCGCTTCCTGGAGGAGTTCCGATCGGAGATCGCCCTGGTCGCCTTCGACCAGATCCTGCTCCACGTGCTGGTCAGGCACGCGCCCGAGGTGGGTGTGGATCTTGATAGAGAGTCGTAAGGGCGCAGCAGGGTGACTGCGGCGGCCCAGCGTGCTGGGCCGCCGCAATCACCCTGCTGCGCCCTAACTGGAGAAATCTTATGTCAACCGCGAACAACTGCAACGTCCCCGAGGAGCTCTACTACGTCGTGCAAGAGCACGTCTGGGTGCGGCCCGAGGACGACGGGACGATCACCATCGGCATGACCGACGCCGCCCAGAATCTGGCCGGCTCCATCGTGACGGCCACGCCCAAGGGGGCCGGAAAGAGTGTGAAGAAGGGCAAGAGCAGCGGCACCGTCGAGAGCGGCAAGTGGGTCGGCCCGATCAAGTCGCCGGTGGACGGCGAGATCGTCGCCGCCAACGAGGCGGTCGTCGCCAACCCGAAGCTGCTCAACGAGGACCCCTACGGGGCCGGCTGGTTCGTGAAGATCCGCCCGAGCAACTGGGCCGCCGACAAGGCCGGGATGGTCACCGGCGCGCAGGCCGTGGCCGACTACGAGGCCTTCCTCAAGGCCCAGGGCATCGACTGCGCCAAGTAGGGCCGAAGCATTCGGCATTGTCGCAAAGCGACAATGCCGAATGCTTCGGCCCTACAAGGTGATGGAAACCAATGGCAATCTACGCCGGCTGCGACATCCCGGAGGAGCTGTACTACCACCCCGCGCACGACCTCTGGGTGCGGCTGGAGGGTGACGACACGGCCACCCTGGGCATGAGCGACATCGCCCAGACGGCGGCGGGCAAGCTGCTCTACGTGCGCTTCAAGGGCGTGGGCAAGCGGGTCAGGCCCGGCCAGAGCGCGGCCACCATCGAGAGCGCCAAGTGGGTCGGCCCCTTCGTGGTGCCCTTCGCCGCCGAGATCCTGGCCGTCAACACGGCCTACGAGCAGACGATCACCCTGGCCAACACCGACCCCTACGGCGCGGGCTGGATGGTGAAGGTGCGCCTGCTCGACCCGCCGGCCGCCCGCGCCGAGCTGATCACCGGCGCGGCCGCCGTGGCCCACTTCCAGCAGCGCATCCGCGACAACCAGATCCGCTGCTACCGCTGTGAGGATGTATAATCTCTTATTGTTTATGGGTGGCTTCGCCACCCATAAACAATAAGAACGCCGTGGGGCTGCGCCCCATGCGCATCAACGTTAGGGCTGCCGCCCTAAAAACCGGTGTTGTTTTGGCCAAAATGGCCAGCTTCGCTGGCCATTTTGGCCAAAACAACAAGAAATTCCGGGGAGCCCGGAGCTTAAGTTGATGCGCATGGGGCTGCGCCCCACACCACCGGGAGGTGACTGTGAAGACGATCCGCGTGCTCGATATGGGCCTGGTGCCGCCGCTGCGCTCCCAGGCGATCTACCACGGCGTGGCCTACGCTATGACCCCGGAGACCCCCGACACGATCATCCTGGTCAGCCCCGATGCGCCCTACGCCTGCATCGGCTACCACCAGGAGCTTGAGAAGGAGGTGGACACCGCCTACTGCGCCGAGCAGGGCCTGCCGATCTACCGGCGCGAGGTCGGCGGCGGCGCGGTCTACCTCGACTCGGACCAGCTCTTCACCCAGTGGGTCTTCCAGCGCAACCGCCTGCCGCTCGACCTGGAGCGCCGCTTCGCGCTCTACATCCAGCCGCTCGTCGAGACCTACCAGGAGCTGGGGATCAACGCCACCCTGCGCCCGGTAAACGACATCCACGTCAACGGGCGCAAGATCGGCGGCACCGGCGCGGCCCAGATGGGGAGCGCCGATGTGGTGGTGGGCAGCCTGATGTTCGACTTCAACTTCGCGCTGATGGCCCGCGTGCTCAAGGTGCCCTCCGAGAAGATGCGCGACAAGATCATCCAGTCGCTCAACGAGTATATGACCACCATGCGCCGCGAGCTCGGCGAGGCTCCCGACCGGGCCCAGGTGACGCGGGCCTACATGCGCCACTGCGCCGAGGCGCTCGGCGCGCCCCTGGAGATCCAGGAGCCCACCGCGCGCGAGCTGGAGGTGACGGAGGAGATCGAGGCCCGCTTCCTCTCCGATGAGTGGCGCTACATGAAGGGCGGCCTGCGCCAGAGCGGGGCGGTCAAGATCCACGCCGATGTCTACCTGCTGGAGGCTGCCCACAAGGCGCCCGGCGGGCTCATCCGGGCCACCGCCCGCCTGCGCGAGGGCCGCATCGACGACCTGACCCTCTCCGGCGACTTCACCATGCTGCCGGCTTTCGCCGTCGGCGCGCTCGAGCAGGCTATGCGCGGCGTGAGCCTGGAGCCGGCTGCGGTTCTGGCCCGGGTGGGCGAGTTCTACGCCAGCATGAACGCCCAGTCGCCCGGCGTGAGCGCCGAGGACTGGACGGCGGCGATCATGGCCCTCAAGGCCCAGGCTCCGCAGTGAGCGATCCGCTGCCCAGCTTCGCGACCTACCTGGCCGCCCGCGCGCGCTTCGGCGTGGCGGGCGGCCAGGTGCGCCAGGCCCTGGCCGACCTGCAGGCCCCGGCGATCGCGGCGCTCTCGGTCTACGGGCTGCAGCACCTCTGGCGCGGCGAGCTGCCAGCCTACGCGGTGATCACCACGCCGGAGACGAATGGCGGCTGGGGCCATCTGATGCCGGTCTGGTTCAAGCCCCACGAGCGGCCCATCCCCATCCACGCCCTCGACAGCTGGGCGCTCTTCGCCACGGCCTACGCCCACAGCTTCGGGCCATCGGGCGAGGCGCGGGCGCTGGCCGACGAGCGCTTCACTGCCGAGCACCTGCTGCGGGCCACGCTGGGCACCAATCTGCTGCTGCCCTTCCTGCCGAGCACCCAGGGCCGCGGCCTCTTCCTGCGCCACGGCATGCTGCCCTTCCTGCTGGGCATCCTCTGGCTGCCCGAGCCTGTGCGCGACGGCTGGCTGCGCCTGCACGAGCTGGGCGCCGCGCGCTTCCTCGCCGCGCGCGGCGAGCTGCTGCGCGGCGACATCGCGGCGAACCTGGCCGAGCTGGAGTTTAGCATCTTCGCGGCCATGGAGCAGGCCGGCGTCACCAGCGACGCGGCCGTGGCCGAGCTGCTCGCCGGCGGCTCGGAGCTCTCCCTGCTCTACGCCGAACTCTTCGGCGCGATCTGCGTGGGCGTCACCGCCCTGGCCCGGCGCTACCGCCGCGAGGGGCTCGACCAGTGGCGCGCCTGGGCGCCCCAGGAGATCGGCGTCGGCTACCGCCTCGACGACTACGCCCTGGCCGATCTGCGATCACTGGCGAGCGTTGGGGGTTGAGGGTTCACCCCAGCCCCCAGCCCCCAGCCCCCAGCCCCCAGCCCCCAGCCCCCCACAGCCTTACCATACCCTTACAGAACCATCGTACGCCTCTTACCATCAGCTGCTATTGTAAGAGCGTGAGATGAAGTTGTGCCGACGCGCACAAGAAATGAGAGGTATGAGGCAATGACCACCACAGATGCACAGGCCACCGAGACAATGTTCACTGCCGGCGAGCTCTACGACCGCGTCCTCAGCGGCGAGCCGCTGTTTATCCTCGACGTGCGCAACGCGGACGAGTACAAGCGCATGCGGGTCGAGGGCCACCGCAACCTCGAGTCGGTCAACATCCCCTACTTCGAGTTCATCGAGGACGAGGACGGCATGTGCGCCCGCGTCCCGGCCGACCGCGAGGTCCTGGTGATCTGCGCCAAGGAGGGCTCCTCGCAGTACGTGGCCGGGCTGCTTCAGGAGCGCGGCATCAAGGCCGGCTACCTGCAGGGCGGCTTCGTCAGCTGGGGCAACTTCTACGACGTGCGCGAGGTGGTCTCGGCCGACTGGGGCACGATCGTCCAGATCGCCCGCCCCGCCCGCGGCGACCTCAGCTTCGCCCTGGTCAGCGACGGCAAGGCGGCCCTGATCGACCCCCTGCGCCATATCGATGTCTACCAGCAGGCGCTGGCCGATGCCGGGGCCGAGCTGACCCACATCTTCGACACCCACGTCCACGCCGACCACATCAGCGGCGGGCCGGCCCTCAGCCAGGCCAGCGGCGCGCCCTACTACGTCCACGCCTACGACGCCATCCACCCGATCGACATGCTGCCGGCCACCATCGCCTACACCTCGATGGAGGACGGCCAGCAGTTCAGCGTCGGCCAGATCACCATCACCGCGATCTGGTACCCCGGCCACACCCTCGGCCAGATGAACTACCTGGCGACGGCGCCGGACGGCGGGCGCTATCTGTTCACCGGCGACGGCATCTTCCTGCGCTCCTTCGGCCGGCCCGACCTCGGCGGCCGCGGCGAGGCATGGACGCCCATGCTCTACGACAGCATGTTCCGCCGCCTGCCGCCCTACCTGACCGCCGAGACCATGATCCTGCCGGCCCACTTTAGCACAATCGATGAGGACGCCGGCGGCGGCATCTTCGCCGAGCCCTATAGCACGCTGCTGACCCATAACGACGCCCTGAGGCCGCGCACCCTGGAGGAGTTCAGCGCCTTCGTCCTCAGCCACCTGCCGGTCTTCCCGCCCGAGTACGTCGAGATCAAGCGGGTCAACATCGGCCTCTCCACGCCCACCGAGGAGCAGGCCAGCGAGCTGGAGCTCGGCAAGAATATCTGCGCCCTGGCTGAGTAACCTTCTTATATCGCATATATATCGTAGGGACGCAGCGTGCTGTGGCCCCGAGAGGAGATAACGATAATGAGCAGCTTTGATCAGACCCTCGACGTGAAGGGCGCCAAGTGCCCGATGCCGCTGGTGAAGAGCCGCAAGGCCATGGGCGACCTGGCGGTCGGCCAGGTGCTCCAGGTGGTCGCCACCGACCGCGGCTCCATCGCCGACTTCCAGGGCTGGGCCAAGACGGCCAAGAACGTCGAGATCATCTCCCAGGAGACGGTCGAGGATGGCGGGGTGAACCTGTACGTCCACTATCTGCGGAGGACGGCGTAGTAAGGGCGCAGCAGCCTCGGAGACTTCCCTGCCGAGCATTCATCAGGCGCTGCTGCGCCCCGACGGCTGGCCCAATGAAATGAATGATAGTAAGGAGCACCCCCAATGATGATCGACACCCCCGAGATGGGGACCGAGGCCCTGCTCGCCCGCATCGCCGAGCTGGAGCAGCGCGTCAGCAGCCTTGAGGAAACGCCCGCCCAGAGCATCGAGGACCGCGTCTCGATGGTGGTCTTCTCGGGCGAGCTCGATAAGGCCATTGCGGCCTTCATCATCGCCACCGGCGCCGCCTCGATGGGCCTTGAGGTCAACATGTTCTTCACCTTCTGGGGCATCGGCGCGGTCAGGAAGCGCGAGAAGGTCTTCGCCGGCAAGAACCTGCTGGAGAAGGGCTTCACCGCCATGCTGCCATCGGGCACCGGGCAGCTCGGACTGTCGCAGATGAACTTCCTGGGCGCCGGGGCCCAGCTCATCCGCAAGATCATGAAGGACCGCGATATCTCCTCGGTCGAGGAGCTGTTCGAGATGTCCCGCGAGCTCGGCGTGCGCATGGTCGTCTGCGATATGTCTCGCGAGCTGATGGGCATCGCCGACTCCGAGCTGATCGACGGCCTGGAGACCGGCGGGGTGGCCACCTTTATGGCCGACGCCGCCCGCTCGAAGGTCACGCTGTTTATCTAAATAATCCGTACGGGCGCAGCAGCCCGAAGTCACCCCGTGAAAGCTGTCCCATCCACCGCTGCTGCGCCCCGACAGTATCACCCGACGAAGCTATCTCTCTATAAAGGAACCGTATCCATGTTCCGCAACCTCTTCCGCAGCAACTCCGGCCCGGCCGTGCAGACGATGAACGTGAGCGAGCTGAAGGCGAAGCTCGACGCCCGCGAGCCGATCGTGCTGGTGGATGTCCGCCAGCCCGACGAGTTTAAGAACGACGGCCACGTGGCCGGGGCGCGCCTGCTGCCCCTGCCGGTGCTGGCCACCCGCCTCGGCGAGCTCTCCCAGGACGCCGCCATCGTCTGCATCTGCCGCTCGGGCAACCGCAGCCAGGTGGCCTGCGAGATGCTGCAGCGCCAGGGCTTCGCCAACGTCACCAACGTCTCCGGCGGCATGATCGCCTGGCAGCGGGCCGGCCTGCCGAGCAAGCGGGGCTAAGGCGATGACAACCCACGAGCTTCCCTGCACCACGCTCCAGCACCAGACCGAGGCGGCCCAGCTGCGCAGCTACGCCGTGACGCCAGATGTGCTGCTGGCGACCCAGCCTCAGCCCGAGGACTGGGAGCTGCTGGCGGCCCAGGGCTACCGCACCGTCCTGAACCTGCGCGGCGACGCCGCGCGGGCCGCCGAGCAGCGCGCCGCCGCCGAGGCCGCCGGGCTGCGCTACATCTACCGGCCCTGGCCGGCCTACGCCCTGGAGCCCGATCACGTCGCCGAGCTGGCCCAGATCGTCGCCGACCCCGAAACCGGCCGGCTGGTCTTCCACTGCCGCAGCGCCACCCGCGTCGGCCTGATGTGGATGCTCTACCGCCAGCACCATCAGGGATGGACGACCGAGCGGGCCGAGGCCGAGCTGCGGGCCGCCGGCTACGACGATGACTCGCTAGAGACCTTCGACTTCTGCGCCTCCGACTTCTTCGAGCGCCTATAGCCAGGAGCGCAGCGCGCCGCGCCCGTGTATGGGCGCGGCGCGCTGTCCCCTGCCACCCTGGACATTTATATGGCCACGACACTCCTCTCCATCTTCCTCGGCGCCCTGATCGGCATCGCCCTGGGGACGCTCGGCGGCGGCGGCTCCATCCTCACGGTGCCGGCGCTGGTCTATCTGCTCGGGCAGGACCCCCACGCCGCCGTCACCGGCTCGCTGGTGATCGTCGGCCTGAACGCGCTCGCCGGCGCCACCATCCACAACCGCTCCGGCCACGTGCGCCTGCGCGCCGCCCTGATGTTCGGCGTCACCGGGCTGCTCACCGCCTTCCTGGGAGCGCGGCTCTCCAGCTTCCTCTCGGGCCCGCTGCTGCTGGTGCTCTTCGCCGTGCTCATGCTCGTCGTCGCCGTGATCATGCTGCGCGGCGGGGCTGGCAAGGGCGAGGTCAACCTCACCCCGCCGGTCTGGTGGCAGGTGCTGCTCGCCGGCAGCGCCGTGGGCTTCCTGACCGGATTCCTCGGCGTGGGCGGCGGCTTCCTGATCGTGCCGGCCCTGGTGCTCGTGCTGCACATGGATATGCGCGACGCCGTCGGCTCCTCGCTGGTGGTGATCGCCCTGAACAGCATGGCGGGTCTGCTCGGCCACCTTGGCCAGAGCACAATCAGCTGGGCGCTGATCGCCATGCTGCTCGCCGGCGGCGTGCCGGGCCTCTTCGCCGGCTCCTGGCTGGCCCACCGCCTGCCCGCCGCCCGGCTGCGCCAGGGCTTCGCCGGGCTGGTCGTGCTGCTCGGCATCGTGCTGCTCGCCGTCAACCTGCCCAAGGTGATCTAGAAGAGGGTGTATGATGCTGGCGCGAGCTACGCTCGCGCCAGCATCATAGGCCTTCTTTCTGACGGAGCATCTATGACACGACAGATCGCAGTTATTGGCGGCGGCCCGGCCGGCGTCGAGGCGGCCCTGGCCGCCGCAAGGGCGGGCGCCCGCGTGACCCTGGTGAGCGAGGGGCCGATCGGCGGGCGGGCCGGCTGGGCGAGCCTGGTGCCGAGCAAGGTCTGGATCGCCGCCGCCGAGGCGGCATCCGCCGGCGGCCCCCCCGTAGACCCGCCCGCCATCCTGGCCCGCATCGGCGCGGTCTCCGCAGCCTGGGGCGCGCAGCAGGCCGCCGCCCTGGCCGAGCTGGAGGTGGCCGTCATCCAGGGCGTCGCCGCATTCGCCGGGCCGGGGCGGCTGTCCGTCCGCGACGGCGCGGGCCTGGAGGTCGCCACCCTGCAGCCCGACGCGACGATCATCGCCGCCGGGTCGGCGCCGCGCTTCCCGCCCGACATGCGCCCCGACGGGAGGCGGGTGATCGCCCCGCGCTTCGCCAACACCATCGCCCAGCTGCCGCCCGACATCGTCGTGGTCGGCGGCGGCGTGACCGGCAGCGAGTTCGCCTCGCTCTTCAGCCTGCTCGGCGTGCGCGTCACCTGGGTGGTCGGGCCGAAGGGCGTGCTGCCCGAGTTCGCGCCCGAGTCCGGCCAGATGCTCGCCGAAGCCCTGCGCCGGCGCGGCGTGGAGATCCGCCAGGGCCAGCGGGCCGTCCGCGTCGAGCACGGCGAATCGGGGGTCGCGATCATCGCCGCCGACGGCGCGCGCCACCCTGCGTCGATGGCCTTCCTGGCCGTCGGCCGCAGCCCCGACCTGGGCCGGCTGAACCTGGCCGCCGTCGGGCTCGACCCCGCCGCCGGGCCGCCGCCCGCCGACGGGCTCGGCCGCACCGCCGCCGAGGGCGTCTACCTTGTCGGCGACGCGGCCGGCGGGCCTATGCTGGCTAACCGGGCCATGGCCCAGGCCTGGGCCGCCGGGCGTCACGCCGCCGGGGCCGACGCCCCCGCCTTCTGCGCCGATGCCGTGATCCACGCAGCCTACTGCGACCCGCAGGTCGCCCAGGTCGGCCAGGTCAATGGCCCAGATACCCGCACCGTGCGCCTGCCCCTCAGCGCCGCCCTGAAGAGCCACCTCTCCGGCGCGGGCGAGGGCTACGTCGCCCTCAGCTACGACCCGGACAGCCGACAGGTGCGCGGCGGGGCGGCCGTCGGCGCCCACGCCGCCGACATCCTCGCCCCGGTGGCCATGGCCATCCAGCACCAGCTGCCGGTCGATGCGCTGGCCGCCACCTTCGCCGCCAACCCCACTATGAGCGAGCTAGCCTTCATGGCCGCCCGCGCCGCCCTTGTGTAATTGCAGATTGCAGATTGCAGATTGCAGAATCCGCAATCGCATCAAAGACAAGGTTTCAGGTTGCTTTACAGTTTGATGCCGTGAATGGCGTTCTACTACACCAAATCTGCAATCTGCAATCTACAATCTGAAATCTTGCCTAAAGGAGAACCCTATGCGAGCCCGCACCCTCAGCCTGCTCATCCTCGTCCTCGGCGCGCTGGCCCTGGCCGCCTGCGGGGCCGCCGCCCCCGCCGCCACCAGCTCATCCTCCGGCCCGAAGACCCTCACCCAGCTCAGCGTCACCGACCTGAACGCCAAGCTCACCGCCGGCGAGAGCCTGTTCCTGCTCGACGTGCGCACGCCCGAGGAGTTCACCCAGGACGGCCACGTCGCCCAGGCCACGCTCATCCCGCTCGACCAGCTCGACTCGCGGCTGGCCGAGCTGCCCAGCGACCAGCCGATCGCCTGTATCTGCCGCTCGGGCAACCGCAGCACGACCGCCTGCAACGACCTGCTCGCCCGCGGGTACGACGTCACCAACGTCACCGGAGGCATGAACGCGTGGAAGGCCGCCGGCCTGCCCGTCGCCGCGCCCTGATGATGTTGTAACGTCACCTCTCGGTGGGGGTGCGGGGGCGGCTTCGCCGCCCCCGCATTATTTTTTGTTGGGTTTGGGCGGCGGAGCCGCCCAAACCCAACAAAAGTGGGGTCTGGGGCGAAGCACCAGGACGTTGCAGAGGCTCTGCTAGCGTGCCTTCGTTCGCTCCTGCATCACCTGCAGGAACACCGCGACAGTCTCAGGCTCGAAGTGGCTGCCGCTCTGCTCCTTGATATAGGCCAGAGCCTTCTCCTTCGACCAGGCGGCCCGGTAGGGCCGGTCGCTGGTCAGGGCGTCCCAGACGTCCGCCACCGCGAAGATCCGCGCCGCCAGCGGGATCTGCGTGCCCCTCAGGCCGCGCGGGTATCCCGTTCCGTCCCACTTCTCGTGGTGGCAGTAGGGGATATCGAGCGCGGGCTGGAGAAACGTGATCGGCGACAGCATCTCGTAGGCGAGCTCCGGGTGCCGGCGCATCAGCGCCCACTCCTCCTCATCCAGCTTGCCCGGCTTGAGCAATACGTGATCGGGCACACCCAGCTTGCCCATGTCGTGGAGCAGCGCGCCGCGCCGGATGTGGACGATCTGCTCCTCGTCCAGGCCCAGCGCCCGCGCGATCGCCACCGTCAGCTCAGTGACGCGCAGGGAGTGCCCC
>NZ_JAIEWN010000058.1:0-6447 GCF_019599295.1 Oscillochloris sp. ZM17-4
AAAGACCAAAATCCCCGCCAGGGGATTACTACGGAAATGTCAGACAGCAACCTGTCTGACGGCATGAACTACATCCCAAAGACCAAAATCCCCGCCAGGGGATTACTACGAGATCCCCTGAACTGTGAGGGCTTTCACCCATTGGGCATCCCAAAGACCAAAATCCCCGCCAGGGGATTACTACCGAAACTGCGCGCAAACTAAAGGAAGCGCCGATATTCATTATCCCAAAGACCAAAATCCCCGCCAGGGGATTACTACGGCGTGAATATGTCCAGCGTCTCCAGCACCGCGTAGATATCCCAAAGACCAAAATCCCCGCCAGGGGATTACTACTTGACAGTCTACCCGCGTTACAACCAAAGGATGAACTTGATCCCAAAGACCAAAATCCCCGCCAGGGGATTACTACTCACGCCTCGTACCGGTCGAAGATGGCGCATATCTCGGATCCCAAAGACCAAAATCCCCGCCAGGGGATTACTACCGAGAGTTCGGACATCGCACCATCCAAAGAATCACGACGATCCCAAAGACCAAAATCCCCGCCAGGGGATTACTACCCGAAAGACATGTCGTTGGCGAAGATGCGCCCCTTGTTCCATCCCAAAGACCAAAATCCCCGCCAGGGGATTACTACGGCAGAGGTGAGGATGAGGCCGAGTGCCGGCATGGATGCGATCCCAAAGACCAAAATCCCCGCCAGGGGATTACTACGCGTGAACAGGTCACGCGCAAAGCCCGGCTCGACATCCTGAATCCCAAAGACCAAAATCCCCGCCAGGGGATTACTACGATGATGAAGTCGTTGTCGCCGGAGTACCTGATGTTCTCTATCCCAAAGACCAAAATCCCCGCCAGGGGATTACTACCTAGAACGTGGATCGAATCGAGGGCGGGGTGTAGTAGATCCCAAAGACCAAAATCCCCGCCAGGGGATTACTACCCACCCGGTGCTCGGCCTGCTCCAGCCGGCGCTGTGCATCCATCCCAAAGACCAAAATCCCCGCCAGGGGATTACTACTCATTTGCGCCTCCCCTGGTCAAGCGCGATAAGCAGCAGGTTCAATCCCAAAGACCAAAATCCCCGCCAGGGGATTACTACCCCGCGCCGCCTACCGCGAACGGGCGCGGCTGATGCTCAAGATCCCAAAGACCAAAATCCCCGCCAGGGGATTACTACGTCAGTTCCTTCAGCGTGGCCTGCCGCTCCATATATTCGATCCCAAAGACCAAAATCCCCGCCAGGGGATTACTACATGTCGATCTCGCCAGCCCTGGGAGCGCCCCGCTCGTACCAGATCCCAAAGACCAAAATCCCCGCCAGGGGATTACTACGTTGAGGTTACGCCATGACAGATAACATGTGGTATGTTCCATCCCAAAGACCAAAATCCCCGCCAGGGGATTACTACCATCATACCGGGCAGGAGAAGCAGGGCGGCCACGAGGATCCCAAAGACCAAAATCCCCGCCAGGGGATTACTACTCATCTGTAATCTGATGCGCAACAATAACCGCAGTGTCAATGTATCCCAAAGACCAAAATCCCCGCCAGGGGATTACTACTGTTATCCGCCGAGACGGCGGCCTTGTTGGGCCAGAGCAGCATCCCAAAGACCAAAATCCCCGCCAGGGGATTACTACACATACGTATCGAGGTTCGTTGCACTCAACTCCAAGCGAATCCCAAAGACCAAAATCCCCGCCAGGGGATTACTACAGTCAGCTCTGTTGTGTCCATCGTCACCGCCTATGCAAAAGGATCCCAAAGACCAAAATCCCCGCCAGGGGATTACTACCCAGGGCGTCGAGCTTCTCGGCCAGCAGCTTGCTGAAGGATCCCAAAGACCAAAATCCCCGCCAGGGGATTACTACAAGAGCTCATCCGCCTCGGCCTGGGCGTCGGCGATCTCATCCCAAAGACCAAAATCCCCGCCAGGGGATTACTACGAAGAATACCGCGTTGCGACCGCTCAAGAACGCCAGCCATCCCAAAGACCAAAATCCCCGCCAGGGGATTACTACCCAGGAGCACGGCGCGCACCGTGCCGCTTGCGTCGCTGTATCCCAAAGACCAAAATCCCCGCCAGGGGATTACTACCGTAGTAGGTCATTGTCGTGTCGCTGTCGTCACTCGTCATCCCAAAGACCAAAATCCCCGCCAGGGGATTACTACTTGACATGCAGTACGCCAGCGCTGTCAGCCTCTACCTGATCCCAAAGACCAAAATCCCCGCCAGGGGATTACTACTCGGTGACCATCTTGCCGGGGGCACCAGCGGCGGTGACAATCCCAAAGACCAAAATCCCCGCCAGGGGATTACTACGGATGCCGCAGCCGAGTCAATCCGAGCATGGGTGGTAATTTATCCCAAAGACCAAAATCCCCGCCAGGGGATTACTACGTTGCTTGTGCGGCATTGGGGGTATCCTCTTCCTGATCCCAAAGACCAAAATCCCCGCCAGAGGATTACTACCCAGGAACGACATCCTTGTTCTGCTCTGTGAGCAGGCGAAATCCCAAAGACCAAAATCCCCGCCAGGGGATTACTACGTTTCTGAGGGCCGTTGAGGCGTGCTAGGCTATGGTTACTTATCCCAAAGACCAAAATCCCCGCCAGGGGATTACTACCCTGGAGCAGGGCGGGGACGCAAGGCGGGCGCTTGAGGATCCCAAAGACCAAAATCCCCGCCAGGGGATTACTACCTCCCAAGACGTAGCGGCAAGGGCGGCGTCCCTCGCCATCCCAAAGACCAAAATCCCCGCCAGGGGATTACTACCCCACACCGCCGACGCCCGCCAACACTCCCGCATATCTCGATCCCAAAGACCAAAATCCCCGCCAGGGGATTACTACCTTCGCCTCCTCGACTCGAATGGGCTCGCGCCTCATCACCATATCCCAAAGACCAAAATCCCCGCCAGGGGATTACTACGGCCGCTCGCGGTCGTAACCCAGACTCCTATCGCGCTTACATCCCAAAGACCAAAATCCCCGCCAGGGGATTACTACCCAGCTCGCCCATGCCGCTGCGCTGCGTGACCTCGAAGACGATCCCAAAGACCAAAATCCCCGCCAGGGGATTACTACTTACCGACCGCTTGCACAGGATACCCAGGTAGACCAGCAGGCACTCCCTATCCCAAAGACCAAAATCCCCGCCAGGGGATTACTACCCCTTCGGGTCGGGTTGGGGTTTCATCGTAGGTGCTCCTATTGCATCCCAAAGACCAAAATCCCCGCCAGGGGATTACTACTGCTCCCCCATCTCGACCTTGACCCCGTAGACGCTGATATCCCAAAGACCAAAATCCCCGCCAGGGGATTACTACAGTGATTAGCTCTTGCCGCCACTGCGCACATACACCTGGATCCCAAAGACCAAAATCCCCGCCAGGGGATTACTACCAGGCGCACCAAGGTCCACCTCGCTGGCGCGATCGAGGATATCCCAAAGACCAAAATCCCCGCCAGGGGATTACTACCATGGTCGGGCCGACTGTCGCCATAGCCGCGCATCAGCAGGATCCCAAAGACCAAAATCCCCGCCAGGGGATTACTACCCTCGTCAGCGACCACCTTGATATTCGACGCGCGCCCTAATATCCCAAAGACCAAAATCCCCGCCAGGGGATTACTACTCGAAGTGCTGCGCGAGCGGGCGCAGATCGATGGGCTGATATCCCAAAGACCAAAATCCCCGCCAGGGGATTACTACACAGCTTGCCCGCCAGGCCGGGCTCCCAGCGATCCTTGCCGATCTGATCCCAAAGACCAAAATCCCCGCCAGGGGATTACTACAGGAGTCTACGCCATGATTTACGGTGCGGTGAGTGCTAAAATCCCAAAGACCAAAATCCCCGCCAGGGGATTACTACGGCGGCCGAGGCGGCGCTGCCCGACCCCGAGGCGGAATCCCAAAGACCAAAATCCCCGCCAGGGGATTACTACCCACATGACAGCCTATCTGCTGCGCAAAAGACGACTTACATCCCAAAGACCAAAATCCCCGCCAGGGGATTACTACCCACGATGAACCAACTGATCAGGCGTTCGGCGGGTAAGGATCCCAAAGACCAAAATCCCCGCCAGGGGATTACTACCCAGCAGGACACTGCGCTGGTGCGAGTAGTCTGCCATCCCAAAGACCAAAATCCCCGCCAGGGGATTACTACCTTCGGGGCCTTGGCGGCCTTGGCGGCGTCATCTGCGATGGGATCCCAAAGACCAAAATCCCCGCCAGGGGATTACTACGATCGTAGCCCTCATCCTCCATCGCCTCGATCTCGTCTATCCCAAAGACCAAAATCCCCGCCAGGGGATTACTACCCGAGGACATAGGCGCTGTGGTAGTCCAGCGTGCATAATCCCAAAGACCAAAATCCCCGCCAGGGGATTACTACCCAAGAATGTACTCGGCGCTGTCGTTGCCCGGCAGATCGAATCCCAAAGACCAAAATCCCCGCCAGGGGATTACTACGTCAGAAAGTTGAACAGCTCGACGCACTGCACATGCGTCAAATCCCAAAGACCAAAATCCCCGCCAGGGGATTACTACCTATGGCAGCAGCACCTGTGGGCGCTGCGTTCAACTTAGATCCCAAAGACCAAAATCCCCGCCAGGGGATTACTACCCGCAAGCATGTTCGCATAGAGCGCGGTGTGGCACACCACCATCCCAAAGACCAAAATCCCCGCCAGGGGATTACTACACCACAGGATCGCCGGGCCGCCGCGTCGCCGTCACAATGGATCCCAAAGACCAAAATCCCCGCCAGGGGATTACTACGCGAGACGGAACCGCTCGCGCCAGTCGGGGTCGGTCAATCCCAAAGACCAAAATCCCCGCCAGGGGATTACTACGTTATGCTGTCAATGCCCCAACTTCTTACAAACACCATACCAATACTGATCCCAAAGACCAAAATCCCCGCCAGGGGATTACTACGGCATCGTCTAGGGTGCCCTGAAACGACACGCTACACGCCATCCTAAAGACCAAAATCCCCGCCAGGGGATTACTACGCAGATCAGCCGGGTGGTGCGGGCCACCCAGGCCGATGAGGTGAATCCCAAAGACCAAAATCCCCGCCAGGGGATTACTACTTGGCGTTGTCGGTGTCCATCTGCTCGGCGTCCGTTGTGGATCCCAAAGACCTCAATCCCCGCCAGGGGATTACTACTGGAATGACTGCGCTAAAGGACACGCCATAGGCTATCGCCTCGGCCCGCCCTCCAGCTCGGCGCGTATCGCCGCATCGCTCACCTCGGCGTAGCCCATCGTCGTCCTGATGTCGCGGTGGCCCAGGCGGCGCTGCACCGTCTCGATCTTGTGGCCCTCCTCCAGCAGCTCGGTGGCCGCCGTGTGGCGGAGCTGGTGGATGGTGTAGCGCGGCTTGCCCTCGGGGTCGATCAGGCCCGCGCCGGCGCAGAGCTTGTTCCAGTGCCACACGACGGTGGTGTAGCGCGTGCGGGTCTTGCGGTTCGAGCAGAACAGCGGGTGCGTCGGCGGCATGTCCGGGCCAAGCGCCTTGAGGTGCCGCCGGAGCAGCCGCACGCTCTTCTCGGTGCTGTTCGGCCCCAGGATGACCACCCGCTCCACGCGGTTCTTCGGGTCGCGCACATGCAGCCCCTCTTGGCCGGGGGCCAGGCTCACATCTGAGACGTTGAGCGCCAGCACCTCGCCCACGCGCATGCCCGCCTCGCGCAGCAGGGTGAAGATCAGCCGGTAGGGCATGGTGGCGCTGCCAATGGCCGCGTCGAGCGCCGCGCGGTCGCCGTCGCCCTTGACCGGGCGGGGCAGGCGCCGGGTGGTGCTGCGCGCCTCCAGGCCCAGGGTCGGGTCGCGGGCGATCAGCTCGCGGGCCAGGCACCAGGCGAAGAAGGTGCGCAGGCTGGCCAGCTTGCGGGCCTGGGTGCTCGCGGTCGGCACCTCGGCCAGCCACGCCTCCAGGGCGGCGCGCGGTATCTCGCTGATGTCGCCGGGGAAGGCGGCGGCGGCGGCGCGGAGGTCGCAGGCGTAGGCTTTGATCGTGGCCGCCGTGCGCCCCTTGTGGCGCAGCGTGAGGGTGAAGTCGTGGAGCAGGCTGGAGATCGTGGTGGGCATGGGTTCGCCTTCGGTACGTGCGGGGAGCATGTTCTAGTATAACACGGTACAGTGTAATCAGCAAGCCCGTGCGAGTGCCGCCGCACGGGCCGCCGAATAACTGTAGATAATTCCGCCAAATGCCCGAACGCGCAGGGGCGACGGATGGCGCTGGTATCAGGGGGCGATTGGAGATAATCAGAGATAAGGCGCATTATCTCCAATTCGCCCCAGGCCGATCACGCCCGCACCGCTTGCGGTTTTCGCCCCGCCCCTACCCGCCGCCCGCGAGGCGGGCGAGGAGCGCATCGCGCTCGGCCATCTGCGCCGGGGTGAGCGCCCCCGCCTCGACGGCCA
>NZ_JAIEWN010000058.1:6547-27076 GCF_019599295.1 Oscillochloris sp. ZM17-4
GTTGAAGGGCTTGGTGATGTAGTCGTCGGCGCCGAGCTCAAGCCCCAGGATCTTGTCGCTGTCGTCTACCCGCGCGGTCAGCAGGATGATCGGCAGGGCGGCGAGGCTCGCGTCGGCCCGCACCAGCCGGGTGATCGCCCAGCCGTCGTGGCCCGGCATCATCAGGTCGAGCACGGCCAGGTCGGGGCGCTCGGCGCGGATCAGGCGCATGGCCGTGTCGCCATCGTAGGCCGTGATCACCGCGTAGCCGGACTGCTCCAGGTAGCCCCGCAGCACGCCCACCATCGAGCGGTCGTCGTCCACCACCAGAATGCGCTGAGTCATGTCGTCGCTCGTCGCTCGTCGCTCGTCGCTCGTCGCCCGTCGAGAGCATACCACACGAATCTGAAGTTGCCCTCAAGCGCGCGCCCGGCCTGTCATGAGTCTACGAAGGCCGCGCAGGCGGCCTTCGTCAAACAAGAGCCCGCGGCTTCAGCCGCCGGGCGATACTGCGACCCAGGAGCTATCTTCAGAAGATGTGCAGGCGATCTGCGGATTCTCTTCAGGTTTGGGCGCTACCCTGGCTCTGTTGACGTGACCTGACAGAGGAGCAATACGATGGCACCCACCCCGAAGATCGCCCGCACGGCCCTGGCCCTCCTCGCTGCGCTCGGCGCCGGCCGGCTCCGGCAAGACCACGGCGATCGGCGCGTGGCTGGCGTCGAGCGGCGCGCGCGCCGCGTGGCTCGCGCTCGACGCCGAGGATAGCGCCCCCGCGCGCTTCTGGGCCTACGTCTGCGCGGCCTGCGACCGCCTCGCGCCTGGATGCGGGGCGGCGGCGCTCACGATGCTCCACGCGCCGCAGCCGGCCCCGCTCGCGGTGGTCGTCGCCACCCTGATCAATAGCCTGGCGGCCCTGCCGCCAGGCGACGGCCCCGGCCGCCCCTACGTGCTGGTGCTCGACGACTACCAGTTTATTGAGGCGGCGGCCATCCACGAGGCGCTGGCGCTGCTGATCGAGCGCCTGCCGCCGCAGCTCCACCTGATGATCACGGCCCGCGCAGACCCGCCCCTGCCCCTGGCCCGGCTGCGGGCGCGCGGCCTGGTGACCGAGCTGCGCGCCGCCGACCTGCGCTGTAGCAGGGAGGAGGCCCGCGCGCTGCTCGATGTGGCCACCGGAATGAGCCTGAGCAGCGCCGCCATCGCGCGGCTGGAGGCCCGCACCGAGGGCTGGCTCGCCGGGCTGCAGCTGGCGGGGCTGGCCCTGCGCGACCAGCCCGACCCCGAGGCGTTCGTCGCAGCCTTCGCCGGCAGCCACCACTATATTGTCGACTATCTGGCCGATGAGGTGCTCGCCCATCAGCCGCCACATATGCGCGCCTTCCTGCTCCAGACGGCGATCCTCGACCGGCTCTGCGGGCCGCTGTGCGATGCGGTTGTGAAGGATGAAGGCAGAAGGGTGAAGGATGAAGTCAAGGCAGTGAGCAACGAGCACACTGAATCGTTCACGCTCCATCCCGCATCCTTCATCCTTGCGCAGCTTGAGCGCGCCAACCTGTTCCTCATCCCGCTGGATTCTGAGCGGCGCTGGTATCGCTACCACCACCTGTTCGCCGATGTGCTGCGCGCCCGCCTGCGCGAGTCCGCCCCGGAGATCGTGCCGGAGCTGCACCGGCGGGCCAGCGCCTGGTATGCCCAGCAGCTCCAGGCGCTGGGGCCGGCCCACCTCGACGCGGCGGTGCGGCACGCTCTCGCCGGGGGCGAGGTCGCCGCCGCCGCGCAGCTGATCGCGCGCGAGGCCGAGCCGCTGCTGCGCCGCGGCGGCTTCGCCCAGCTCATCCGGCTGCTGCGCGCCCTCCCGGACAATGTGGTGCGCGGATCGCCCGCACTCTGCCTCCTGATGGCGCGGGCGCTGTTTGCCGCCGCCGACCCTGAGGCCATGCCGCCGCTGCTCCAGGCTGCGACGGAGTCGCTCGCCGGAGCGCACCTCGCCGACGCCGAGCGCGCGCAGCTTCAGGGCTGGCTGGTGGCCCTGGAGAGCCAGATCCTGCGCGTGCGCGGCAGCTACGCGGCGGCGATCACCCGCGCCCACGAGGCGCTGGACCTGCTGCCAGCGGGCGAGGACGCCCTGCGCGGGTTCGCGACCCTGAGCCTGGCCCTGGCCATGCACCTCGGCGGGCGCCTGCGCGATGCGGTCGGGGCCTACCAGACCGCGATCGCGCTGCAGGACGCCGATGACCGCTACGCCGCGACTGTGACGCGCTGTCTGCTGGGCGCGCTCCAGCAGAGCCTGGGCGCCTGGGACGCCGCAGCGGAGACGTACGCGCAGGCCCTCGCACAGGCGGGGCAGCCCCGCCTGCCCGCAGCGGGCTGGGCGCTGATCGGCATGGGCGAGCTGGCCTACGCCCGTGATGATCTGGGCGCGGCCGAGCAGCTGCTTGTGGAGGGCATGACCCTGGCCGAGCAGGGCGAGCTGCGCGACGCGCTGCCCTTCGGCTACGCGGCCCTCGCGCTGCTGCGCATCGCCCAGGGCCAGCCCGAGGCCGCCCGCGCGGCCGGCGCGGCGATGGCCCGCTTCGCCGCCCTGGAGCTGCACCTGCCGCTGGTCGTCGAGTGGGCCGACGCCGTCGCGGCGCGGGTGGCGCTCGCCCAGGGAGATCTGGCCGCCGCCGCACGCTGGGCGCAGCGCTATGCCCCGCCGACGGCGGCCCTGTTCTCCTCGCAGGCCTTCGCGCTGACGACGTACCTGCGCCTGCTGATCGCGGCCGGGCGCGCCGGCGAGGCGCTGGCGCAGATCGGGCCGCAGCGCGAGCGCGCTGATGCGGCGGGCCAGGCGGCCCTCGGGCTGGAGCTGCGAGTGCTGGAGGCCCTGGCCCACGTCACGCTGGGCCAGGCCGAGGCGGCGCAGCGCGCGCTCGACCAGGCGCTCGCGCTGGCCGCGCCGATCGCGGCGCGGCGGGTCTTTCTGGATGCAGGGCCGCCGCTGGCCGCCCTGCTGCGAGCGAGCCGCGCGCAGGGGCCTGCGGGCCTCCTACGCGCTCAGCTGCTGGGCGCGCTCGGCGCGCCTGCCGCGCCCGCCACACCGTCCGCCCCGCCGCCCACGCCGCCGCCCGCCCCGCTGGCCGAGCCGCTCACCCCGCGCGAGCACGAGATCCTGCGCTGGGTCGCCGAGGGCCGCTCGAACCAGGAGATCGCCGCCGCCCTGGTGGTCAGCGTCGGCACCGTCAAGACGCACCTGCACAACCTGTATGGCAAGCTGGAAGCGCGCGACCGCACCCACGCGGTCGCCCGCGCCCGCGCCTTCGGCCTGCTCGACGAGGGTGCCAGTCAGGTGCCACCGCGCGCCCGAGGTGACGATGACCAGCGCTGATCAGGAGCACACGAGGACCGGGGACTCGACCAGCCGTGATCTGCCGAGAGGAGGGTAGCGGATGATGCGGAGCACTCCACGTGACTTCGGGCTGTTTGTGGCCGGGCAGAGCCTGTCGCAGATCGGCGACCAGTGCTACCTGATCACGCTGACCTGGCTGGTGTCCCAGCGCAGCGGCTCGACCGCGGCCCTGGGCGTGGTGCTGGCCCTGGCCGCCATCCCGCGGGCGCTACTCATGCCTTTTGGCGGGGCCCTGGCAGACCGGCTCTCGCACCGGCGCGTGCTCATAGGCGTGAACCTGCTGCTGGCGATCCTGCTGCTGCCGCTGATCGGGCTGTCCAGCGCGGGCGTGGACGCGCTCTGGCCATACGCGCTGATCGCCGTCGCCGTGGGCGCGCTGGAGGGAGTGCTCACGCCGGCGGCCTACTCGATGGTGCCGCTGCTGGTGCCCGGCGAGGTCTTGGAGCGGGCGAACGCGATCTTTCTGGGCGGCGTGCTGATCAGCGGCATCGCCGGGCCGGCGCTCGGCGGCGCGCTGCTGGAGCGCAGCGGCGCGGCGCTGGCCTTCGCTATCGATAGCGCGAGCTTCCTTGGCGTCGCCGGGCTGCTCTGGCTGATCCGGCCCACGCCGCGCCCGGCGGCGGCGCAGCGCGTGTCGCTGGCGGCCGACCTGCGCGCCACGGCGGCGGCGGTGCGCGCCGATCGCGTGCTGGCCCTGTATATCGCGCTGCTTCTGCTCGGCAACCTGGCGGTCGCCGGCCCGCTGGAGGTGGGCCTCGTGGCCATGGCCCAGAGGGTGTTCCTCAGCGGGCCGGGGCTGCTCGGCACGGCGATGGCGCTCTTCGCCGGCGGCTCGCTGGCGGGCACGCTGCTCGCCGGCACCCTGGCCCGCCCAGCCTGGCGCCAGCCGCTGCTCTTCAGCGGCATCCTCGGCACCGGCGTGGCGCTGAGCGCCGTCGGCGCGTCGCCGACCGCCCCGCTCTTTCTGGCCCTCGTCGCGCTGTTCGGCGGCGGCATCGGGGCGATCGACGTGCTGATGCAGAGCAGCATCCAGCAGCGCGCGCCGCGCGCGCAGCTCGGGCGCGTGCTCGGGGTCACGCTCTGCGCGGGGAAGCTGCTCGCGCCGCTCTCGACGCTGATCGCGGGCGTGGTCGCCGAGGCCCACGCGCCGCTGATCTTCTTCGCCGCCGGCGCGCTGTGGGTGACGACGACGATCGTCGCCCTCGCGATCTCCCGCGCCATGCCGGCGGCCGCCCAGGCGTAGCGCGCAGCGCGCAGCGCAAGATCACTACGTTCTGCGCTCTACGCTCTGTAGCGCCTAGCGGCTGCTGGCGCGGGCCAGGGCCAGCAGGCCCAGGGCGATCAGCACAAAGGCGCCCAGCGGCAGCCAGGGGATGTGGATCGCCGAGAGCAGGGCGATGCCGAGCGGGATGGCGGCGCAGAGGGCGAAGGTGCTCAGGGCGGCGTCCATGTGGCCCTGGCGGGCCAGCTCGGCCGCGCCGGCCAGGCCGACCACCAGCATGATCCCCGGCCACCACCAGCCGGTCAGCGCCAGCATGCCCAGCCCGATCAGGAAGACCCCGCCCGCGATCGATCCGCCCAGCCGCTCGGCTCGCCGCGTGCGCCGCATCTGCCGCCGCGCCGCGCGCTCCTCGTAGCGGCTGCGCTCACCCGTCGTGATCTCGTTCATCGCGTGTCTCCTTCAGCGTTACGCCTCGTCGCTGTCCCCAGCATACGCCGCCCGCCCGCCCCGCGCCTCTACCGCAGGGTAGATCCTGCCCGCCAACCTTCGCTGCGCAATCTCTATCGCTGGCTCTATCTGTAGATAGAGGCCCGCCCGGCGGCCAACCGGTAGGCTTGCCCCCAGTAACCGCGCATCGCTGGAGGAGAAACCGATGAACGACCCGAACCTGCTTGTTCGCACCATGCTGATCATTCACGTCCTGGGTGGAATTGTCGCCCTCTGTGCCGGGCCGGCCGCGATGGTGGCCAAGAAGGGAGGCAAGGCCCACCGCCTGAGCGGCAAGATCTACTTCTGGGCCATGTTTGCGATCTTTGTCACCGCGATTGGTGTGCTGTTCTACCGGCCAAATACCTTTCTGCTGGTGGTCTCGATCTTCAGCTTCTACGCGGCGCTCACGGGATACCGCGTGCTCTTCCGCAAGCGGCCCGAGCGCCAGCCGGCCAGCCGCTTTGACTGGGCCAGCGCCATCCTTATGGCCGCCGCCGGGGCAGGCTTCGTAACCTGGGGCGTCGCCGTCATGGCCGGCTGGACCAGCTTCGGCGTGCCGGCCAGCGCCGACATCCGTGGCCTGCCGGCAGCCTTCCCCATGCTGTCCGTCGCCTTCGGGCTAGCCAGCCTGCGATTCGCCGGCGCAGACATCTACGGCTTCCTGCGACCCGACCCGCGGCGCAACGGCTGGTGGTTCATCCACATGCTGCGCATGCTTACCGGCTACATCGGCACCGTCACCGCCTTCACGGCCCAGCAAGTCTCGCCGCACATGCCGCCGGAGTGGAGCTGGCTGGCCTGGGCGCTTCCGACGCTGATTGGGCTGCCGGGGATCTATCTCTGGATGCGCTTCTACCGCCAGAGGTTTGCGGCAGGCCATCAGGCGGCGCGGGTAGGGGCGGCCTCATAAGGAGGGGAGGGAGCGATGAGTACCTATCAGATCACAGTCGAGGGCCACCTGGATGACCGCTGGGCCGAATGGCTGGCCCCGCTGGAGCTGGAGCGCCGCCCCGACGGGACGACCTCGCTAGGCGGCGATCTGGCCGACCAGTCCGCGCTCTTTGGGCTGCTGCAGAAGATCCACGATATGAACCTGCAGCTCCTCTCGGTGGATCGGGTCGATCCAGACGACTCGGCGGGCGGGCCGGCGCCATAGGGCTGAGCACGACACACGGAGTGCGGAATGCGGAGCGTTACATGTGAAATGCTGAAGGAGGGATATGCGATGTCAGCGATGGTACGGGGGGGAGAGGCGGGGATGGCGGGGTTCTTCAGGCGGCAGCCAGTCGTGGCGGCGGTGGGGATCCTGGCCGGCGACATGCTGCTGCACATAGGGCTCCAGCTGGGGTTCCAGTCTGCGCTAACACCGTTCTGGGCCGAGTTCGCCGCGCTGGTGACGCTGACCGCGATCACCATGGGCCTGGTGGCCGGGCTGGGCTGGTGGCGCGAGAGCGGCTTCAACCGGCCGGCAGCCTGGCGCAGCCTGGGCCTGCTCTGGCTGCCGGCGGCGATGATCTTCGCGCTGCCGTTCGCGCTCGGCTTCCGCGGCGATGAGCTGGGCGTGGCCGGGGCGCTGGCCGCCGGCTACCTGCTGGTGGGGCTGCGCGAGGAGACGCTCTGGCGCGGGGTCACGCTCTATGCCCTGCGGCGGCTTGGGCCAATGCGGGCGGCCATGATCTGCGGCCTGCTCTTCGGGCTCAGCCATCTGGCCAACCTGTCCTTCCGGGCCAGCCCGGCGATCGTGCTGGCCCAGGTTGTGGGCGCGGCCACGGGCGGCTTCGGCTACGCGGCCCTGCGTCTGCGCACCAACACCATCTGGCCGCTGATCATCCTGCACGCCTTCGGCGACTTCTCGCTGCACTTCGGGCGGCTGCCCGTCATCCCGGTCGAGGTCGCCCGCGATGTGGTGCTCCTGTGCTACGGGATCTCCCTGCTCTGGGGATGGCGGGGCGCGGATCGGGAGGCGTAGGCTGGCGCTGCTGCGGCGCGGCTTCGCCGCGCCGCAGCAGCGCCAGCGCGGCATGCGCCTGCCGGGCACGGAATATGCTAGTACAGGTGTCGGAGAGGCGGCCTCTGCCGACCACAACCTGCGGGTGCCTCGCCGGGCCTGCGCCCAAAAAGGTGTACCATGCATGATCTTCCGTCACTTCGCTGTGCTAACTGTGGCACGCCGCTCGCTGCGCCCGCCAACGACGCACCCGGCGTGATCTGCCCGGTGTGCGAGCTCTTCAACTCGCTGAGCGATCTTTCCCCTGAGTCAGATCTCACCCTTGAGGCGCTCGAATCGCGGCTTGGCGATCTGATCGCCCAGGGCCGGGCCAGCGGCATCCCGCTCGACGACATCGTCCACACGCTGCGCGATGAGCTGGAGTTCACCGCAGAGCTTGCGAGCAGGGGGCGCGATCTGTGTGTCCAGATCATCGATCTCGGCCCACGCGTGGGCCAGCCGACTCGGCACTCTAGCCGGGACGACAGCCTGATGCTGCGCGGGCGCACCGCCGGGGGCTAACTGTTCCCTCTCGGGGGAGCCCCCCCCCAAAAACCCCTCCCAGCAAGGAGCCTATCATCTTTCAGAACACCCGCGCTGCGCTCGCGGGAGGCTTTCGGTCGATCACCGCACGCCTCCGCCCACCGCCCGACCAAGGCCCGCTCACCGAGCCCACCTTCGCCCCCCTGCGCGGCGATCTGCTCAGCGCCGCGCTGCTCGACGCCTACGCCGGAGCCCTCGCCGCCGCCCACCGCGACGCCGCCGTGCTGCCCTGGGGCGGCGACCCGCTGCGCGTCGCGCTTGAGCGCGACGGGCGGCAGATCACGGCCGCCCACCAGCTCCTCGGCGAGGATATTCGGCGGCGCGTGCCAATTAGCCCGGCCGCCGAGTGGCTGATCGATAACTTTCACGTCGTCAACGACCAGATCCGCGCGATCCGCCACGACCTGCCGCCGGGCTACTACCGCCAGCTGCCGAAGCTGCGGCGCGGCCCGCTCGCCGGGCTGCCCCGCGTCTACGCTATCACGCTGGAGCTGATCGGCCATACCGATGGGCGGGTGGACGCCGAGATCCTGCTGCGCTTCCTCAACGCCTACCAGTCGGTCGCGCCGCTGCGCATGGGGGAGCTGTGGGCTATCGCGATCATGCTGCGGATCGGGCTGGTGAAGAACCTCAGCCGACTGTCGGCCCAGGTGCTCCAGGTGCGCGCGCTGCGCGCCGAGGCTGATGTCTGGGCCGAGCGGCTGCTCGGCACGCCGGGCGAGGATGCCCACGAGGCGAGCGTGCTGCGTGAGCTGTCCCGGCACCACCCGTCCATGCCCCTCACCCTGGCCGCCCAGCTGCTGCGCCGCCTGCGCGCCCACGAGGGCGAGCACGACATCGGCCGGCTGGTGAGCTGGCTGGAGACCCAGCCGGTCACGCCGCACAAGACGGTCGAGTCGCTCGTCCACGAGGAGCACCAGCGCCAGGCGGCCAACCAGGTCTCGGTGGGCAACACCATCGGCAGCATGCGGGCGATCAGCGCCCTCGACTGGCCGGACTGGTTCGAGCGGGTGAGCCAGATCGAGCAGATCCTGCGCCGCGACCCGGCGGGCGCCTATGCCCGCAGCACCTTCGCCACCCGCGACCGCTACCGTCACGCGGTTGAGGATCTGGCCCTCCGCGCGAAGCTGGGTGAGGACGAGGTCGCCCGACGCCTGATCGCTCGCGCGGCGGCGGCGCCTGATGATGATCTTCGCGGACGCCATATCGGCTACTACCTGGTGGACAAGGGCCGCGCCGCCTTCGAGGGTGAGCTTGGCTACCGCCCGACGCTCGCCGATGCTGCCCTCCGCATCGCCATGGATCACCCGACCGCCTGCTACCTGGGCGCTATCGGCGGGGCCACGGCGGCCACGGTGGCCGGCGGGCTGCGGCTGGCGGCAGGCGGTTTTGGTAGGGGCGAAGCAGCGCCCTCAGAATGCCTGGCGAACAGCGATAGCCTTTCCGGGGCCGCTGCTTCGCCCCTACAATGGTCTGGAAAAACATCGTTATGGGGCCTCGCCCTCGCGCTGCTCCCGGCGAGCGCCCTCGCCGCCGAGCTGGTCAACCGCGCGGTGACAAGCCTGCTGCCGCCGCGCGTGCTGCCGCGCCTCGATCTCGCCGAGGGCATCCCCCCCGAGCTGACGACGGTCGTCGTCGTGCCGACCCTGCTGCTGACCCCGGACAGCGTGAGCCGGCTCCTCGATGGCCTGGAGGTGATCGCCCTGGCCAACCAGGATCAGAACCTGCACTTCGCGCTGCTGACCGACTTCGCCGACGCGCCTGAGGAAACTATGCCCGAGGACGCCTCGCTGCTGGAGGTCGCCGCTGAGCGCATGCGCCAGCTCGCCGAGCGCCACGGGCCAGATCGCTACATGCTGCTGCACCGCCGCCGGATCTGGAACGAGCGCCAGGGCCTCTGGATGGGCTGGGAGCGCAAGCGCGGCAAGCTTGATGAGTTCAACGCACTGCTGGCCGGCGACCGCGAGACCTCCTACGCGGCCATGGTCGGCGACATGAGCCTGCTGGAGCGGGTGCGCTATGTGATCACCCTTGATGCCGACACGCAGCTGCCGCGCGATGTGGGCCAGGCCATGATCGGCACCCTGGCCCACCCGCTCAACCAGGCCCGGCTCGACCCGGCGACCGGCCTGGTGGCCGAGGGCTACGGCATCCTCCAGCCACGTGTCGGCATCGACCTGCCCAGCGCCACCGCCAGCCGCTTCGCCCGCGTGTTCGCCGGCAATATCGGCGTCGACCCCTACACCACGGCGGTCTCGGACGCCTACATGGATCTGTTCGGCGAGGGCATCTACGCCGGCAAGGGCATCTACGAGCCGGCGGCGCTGCGGGAGTCCCTGCGCGGGCGCTTCCCCGAGAACACTCTGCTTAGCCACGACCTGATCGAGGGCCTCTACGCCCGCGTCGGCCTGCTGAGCGATGTGGAGGTGGTGGACAGCTACCCGACGACCTACGCCGCCTGGGCGGCTCGCCAGCACCGCTGGGTGCGCGGCGACTGGCAGATCGCCGCGTGGCTGCTGCCGCGCACGCCCGGCCGCGACGGCTGGCAGCCGAATGTGCTGCCGGCCATCGCCCGCTATAAGATCTACGATAACCTGCGGCGCAGCCTGACCCCGCCGGCCACCGTCGCCCTGCTCATCGCGGGATGGCGCTGGCTGCCCGGCCGCCCGATGGCCTGGGCGGGGCTGGCCCTGGCGCATCTGGCCGCGCCCCTGGCCTTCGACCTCGCCGCCGCCGCCCGCGCCGTCGCCCTGGACCCGGCCAATATGGGCGCGCTGCGGGCGAGGGGGCGCGAGCTCCAGCTCAGCGCGCGGCGTCTGGCGCTCAACACGGCCTTCCTGCCGGATCAGGCAGTGCTCAACCTCGACGCGATCGCCCGCTCGCTGACGCGCATGCTGGGCACGCGACGCAACCTGCTAGAGTGGGAGACCGCCGCCCAGTCCCAGGGTCGGCTCCAGCGCTCGCACACGCCGGTGCTCCGGCGGGGCATGCCGCTGGCCGTCGTGGGCGCGGCCCTCGTAGCCCTGCCCGGACGACGCTATGTTGACGCCTTGGCCGCCCTGCCGGTGCTGGCCGCCTGGCTCGCCGCGCCGGCCCTGGCCGCATGGCTGGATCACCCCCACATCGACGCGCCCCTGCCGATCGGCGCCGAGGACGAGCTGCTGCTGCGCCATCTGGCCCGCGCCACATGGGCCTTCTTCGAGCGCTTTGTGCGCGCCGAGGCCAACTTCCTCGCGCCCGATAACTTTCAGGAGACGCCGCAGCCGGCGATCGCGGACCGCACCTCGCCGACGAACATTGGCCTCCAGCTGCTCACCGATGTGGCCGCCCACGACTTCGGCTATATCGGGGCGCTGGAGCTGACCGCGCGCACCGAGCGAGTTCTTGCGACGGTGGGGCGTCTGGAGCGCCACGCGGGCCACCTGCTGAACTGGTACGACACGCGAACCCTGCGCCCCCTGCCGCCGGCCTATGTCTCCACGGTGGACAGCGGCAACCTGGCCGGCGCCCTGCTCACCCTGCGCCAGAGCTACCTGGCGCTGGGCGATCTCCCGCTGATCGGCCCGCTGGCGATCTCCGGCATGATCGACACCCTCGCACTGCTTGAGGAGAAGCTCGCCAAGTCGCCCGTGTCGCGCCGGGCCGTCGCCGATCTGGTGGCGGCGCTCCAGGACGTGCCCGAGACGGTGGGCGGCTACCGCGAGCTGCTGGACGAGGTCGTGGCATGGGTGGGCGATCTCCATGTGGCCGGCCCGGCCGCCGAGTGGGCCCAGCGGCTCGGCGCCCAGGCCCGCGGGTTCCTCGATGACATCGACACGCTGGTGCCGGCGGCCCGGCACGAGGATGCGCCGCCGACCCTGGCGGAGCTCGCGGACGACGGCGCGCCCGACGCCTGCGAGCTGCTGGCCCGCCACGCGCGCATCGCCCGCGCCTGCTCCGAGCAGGTCGATCTGATGGAGTTCGACTTCCTCTACGACGACCGGCGTCACCTCTTCGCCATCGGCTACAGCGTGGCCGATGGTCGGCGCGACGGATCGTACTACGACCTGCTGGCCTCCGAGGCGCGCATGGGCAGCTTCCTGGCGATCGCCAGGGGCGATGTGCCGCAGGAGCACTGGTTCCGCATGGGCCGCAGCCTGACGGCGGTGGGGCTAGGCGCGGCGCTGCTCTCGTGGAGCGGCACCATGTTCGAGTATCTGATGCCGCTGCTGCTGATGCGCCGCTACCCCGAGACGCTGCTTGATACGACCTACGCCGCCGCCGTCGCCCGCCAGATCGCCTACGGCAAGGAGCGCGGCGTGCCCTGGGGCATCTCCGAGTCGGCCTACAACGCCCGCGACCTGGCGATGAACTACCAGTACCACGCCTTCGGCGTGCCCGGCCTGGGCCTGAAGAGCGGCCTCGACGACGATCTGGTGGTGGCCCCCTACGCGACGGTGCTGGCGCTGCCGGTGCGCCCTGCCGAGGCGCTGGCCAACCTGCGCGCGCTGATCGCCGACGATATGCTTGGCGACTATGGGCTCTACGAGGCGGCCGACTACACCCCCAGCCGGCTGCCGCCCGGCCAGCGCCGCGCGATCATCCGCTCGTTTATGGCCCACCACCAGGGCATGAGCCTGCTCGCCCTGGCCAACGCGCTCCACGATAATGTCATGCAGCGGCGATTCCACGCCGAGCCGCTCGTCCAGTCTGCCGAGATGCTGCTCCAGGAGCGGGTGCCCCAGACCAGGCCGGCCCAGACGGTGCGGGCCACCGCGCGCGAGCCCCAGGTCGCCTTCGCCGCCCCGCCCGCGCCCCGCCAGTTCGCCACGCCCTTCACCGCCGTGCCCTACACCCACCTGCTCTCCAACGGCCGCTACAGCGTGATGCTGACCACCGCCGGCGGCGGCGGCAGCTCCTTCGATACGATAGCCGTCACCCGCTGGCGCTCCGATGTCACCTGCGACAGCTGGGGCAGCTTCATCTATGTCCGCGACGCCCGCAGCGGCACCGTCTGGTCCACCGGCTACCAGCCGACCCGCCACAAGCCCCAGAGCTACCAGGTGACCTACGGGCTCGACCGGGCCGAGTTTCGCCAGCGCGTGGCGGGCATCGACACCCGCATGGAGGTGGTGGTCTCGCCAGAGGAGCAGGCCGAGCTGCGCCGGGTGACGCTGACGAACCTGACCGCAGCGCCGCGCGAGCTGGAGCTGACCAGCTACAGCGAGGTGGTGCTGGCCCCGCCCGCCGCCGACGAGGCCCACCCGGCCTTCGCCAACCTGTTCGTCGAGACCGAGTTCGTGCCCGAGCACGACGCGCTGCTGGCCTCACGTCGGCCGCGCGCCGAGGGCGACTCCCGCCGATCGACCTCGTCCTACCCTCGCCCTACGGCGGCTTCACGCCCGACGGGCGCGAGTATGTGATCGACCTGGCCCCCGGCCGCACGACGCCCGCGCCATGGACGAACGTGGTGGCCAACCCGGGCTTCGGCTTCATCATCACCGAGGGCGGCGGCGGCTACACCTGGGCCGGCAACAGCCGCGAGAACCGGCTCACCCCATGGTCGAACGACCCCGTGCGCGACCCGCTGGGCGAGGCGCTCTACCTGCGCGATGAGGCCAGCGGCGCGATCTGGTCGCCCACGCCGCGCCCCGCCGGCGCGGGGCACGTGCGCGTGCGCCACGGCTTCGGCTACAGCGTGTTCGAGCGCCGCCGCGGCGCTATTGAGAGCGCGCTGACCCTGTCCGTCCCCGCCGACGACCCGGTGAAGATCTTCCGCCTGCGGCTGCGCAACCACGGCGAGCAGCCCGCGCGGCTGACGGCGACGCTCTACGCCGAGTGGGTGCTGGGCGTCTTCCGCGCCCAGATGGCCCCCTATATCGTCACCTCGTATGACGAGGAGGCCGCCGCGCTGCTGGCCCGCAACGCCTACAACGTCGAGCTCGGCGGGCGGGTGGCCTTCCTCGCCGCCAGCGAGCGCGAGCTGAGCTACACCGGCGACCGGACGGAGTTCATCGGGCGCAACGGCGACCTCAGGCGGCCGGCGGGCATGGCCGCGCGCAGCCTCTCCGGCCACGCCGGCGTCGGGCACGACCCCTGCGGCGCCATCCGCTGCGCGGTGGATCTGGCCCCCGGAGAGGAGCGCGAGGTCGTCTTCCTGCTCGGCCAGGGGGCCGACGCCGACGAGGCGCTGCAGCTGGTGGCGCGCTACCGCGAGCCGGGCGCGGCGGCCCGCGCCCACGAGGCCGCCGTATCCGGCTGGCGCGCGCTGCTCGGGGCGGCCCAGGTGCATACGCCCGACCCGGCCCTCGACGTGCTGCTGAACGGCTGGCTGCTCTACCAGACCCTGGTCTGCCGGGTGTGGGCGCGCTCGGCCTTCTACCAGTCGGGCGGGGCCTACGGCTTCCGCGACCAGCTCCAGGACGTGATGGCCCTGGCCCACGCCGCGCCCGAGGTGGCCCGCGCCCAGATCCTGCGCGCCGCCGCCCGCCAGTTCGTCGAGGGCGACGTGCAGCACTGGTGGCACCCGCCCACCGGGCGCGGCGTCCGCACCAGCTTCTCCGACGACTACCTCTGGCTGCCCTATGTCGCGCAGCACTACTGCGAGGCGACGGGCGATGTGGCGGTGCTGGACGAGACGACGCCCTTCCTGGAGGGGCGGCTCCTGCAGCCCGACGAGGCCGAGTACTACGACCTTCCGGTTGTCTCGTCACGCGAGGGCACGCTCTACACGCACTGCACTAAGGCGATCGACTACGGGCTGGGGCGCATGGGACCCCACGGCCTGCCGCTGATGGGTGCGGGCGACTGGAACGATGGCATGAACCTCGTGGGCGCGGGCAAGGGCGAGAGCGTCTGGGTCGGCTGGTTCCTGATCGCGGTGCTGCTGCCCTTCGCCGAGCTGGCCGAGCGGCGCGGCGACGGCGGGCGGGCCGAGCGCTACCGGGCCGAGGCCGAGCGGCTGCGGGCCGCCATCGAGGCCCACGCATGGGACGGCGACTGGTACCTGCGCGCCTTCTACGACGATGGCACGCCGCTTGGCTCGCATCGTAGCGAGGAGTGCCGGATCGACTCGCTTGTCCAGTCATGGGCGGTGATCGTGGGGGCGGGCGACCCGGCGCGCGCGCGCGCGGGCATGGACGCCGTCGACGCCCAGCTCGTCGACCACGAGGCCGGGCTGATCCGGCTCTTCACCCCAGCCTTCGACAAGAGCGACCACAACCCCGGCTACATCAAGGGCTACCTGCCGGGGGTGCGCGAGAACGGCGGCCAGTACACCCACGCCGCGATCTGGACGATCTGGGCATGGGCCATGCTCGGCGAGGGCGGGAGGGTGGCCGAGCTGCTGCGCCTGATCAGCCCGGTGCGCCACGCCGCCGAGCACTCCGAGCGCTATATGGTCGAGCCCTACACCATCGCCGCCGATGTCTACACCGCGCCGGGCCACGCCGGGCGCGGCGGCTGGACGTGGTACACCGGCTCGGCGGGCTGGCTCTACCGCCTGGGCATCGAGCAGCTGCTCGGCCTGCGCCGCCGGGGCGACACCCTGACAGTACGCCCATGCCTGCCGCCGGAGTGGCCGGGCTACGCGGCGACCTACACGGTCGGCGCGGCGACCTACCAAATCACGGTCGAGCGCGGGCGCGGCGCAGGCACGGTGAGCCTCGACGGCGTGGAGCTAGCGGACGGCCAGATCCCGCTCGACGCCGCCGGCGGCGCGCACGAGGTGCGGGTGATCATCGCCAGGGGCTGACCGAATCTGTGTGAGGATGTGGGAGAGCTTCGCTCTCCCACAAAAAACTGGTTCTGCTGCCAGCAACAACGCTGGGCACGGTGAGGGTGTGGGAGAGCTTCGCTCTCCCACAAAAAACTGGTTTTGCTGCCAGCAACAACGCTGGGCACGGTGAGGGTGTGGGAGAGCTTCGCTCTCCCACAAAAAACTGGTTCTGCTGCGGCGCGGCGACGCCGCGCCGCAGCAGAACCAGTTTTTTTGTGGACGGTAAAAGCATCTTGACAATCGCAAAGTCTAGGCTATTATAGAACATAGAAACCAAACGGATGTTCGGCTGGCAGATTGGTAGGTTGGAGCACAGAAATACAAGCACGAGCGAGGACAACCATGAACCACGAGACCATCGATATCCCACAGGCTGACGTTCTCTGGGATGTTGCGCGGGTGCCCGAGGCCATCGCCCGCGGGAAGTCCCTGCCAGATGAGATCGGCGTCTACATAGGCACGAAGGTCGCCCGCCAGGGGCTCTACTACACGCAGGCCGCCCGTATCCTCGGCTTCGTGAAGCCCTGCAAGCCCGGCGAGCCGGTCGAGCTGACGCCGTTTGGACGGGCCTTCGCCTACTACAACCAGGCCGATCAGCGCACTGCCCTGCGACGCATGCTGCTCCAGCGTGAGCCGACCCGATCGGTGGTGGTGGCGATGCGCACAGGCGACGGCCTGCGGCGCGCCGAGATCGCCGCCGTCCTCCAGAGCCTCGCGCCCCTTGCCCAGAGCACCGCGCTGCGCCGATCCGCCACCGTCGCCGCCTGGCTCTGCGCCACCGGGCTGGCCCGCTGGGAGCGCGGGCGGCTGGCCTACTGCGGGCCGAATGTGCCGGTGGAGCCGGCCATCCGCCGCCAGCACGCCGCGTAGGGACGCGGCGCACTACGTCCCTACGCCGTAAACATCACCGCCACCAGCGGGCTGCCGGCCACCCATGCCTCCAGGTCGTCGCCCGCAAAGTAGCTGTTGGCCGCCTTCACCCTAGACATGATCCGCCGCCGCTCGGCCGGATCAAGGATGGGCAGCGCGCGGGCCGCCAGATCGGCGTGCGCGCCCTCCTTCACGTGGAAGGTGATCGCTGGCTCCGCTAGCACGTTGGCGTACCAGTCGCGCGTCCCCGGCGTTCCGCTTATGTAAACCTGCCCATCAATCACGAAGTACCAGATCTCGATCCGCCGCGGCAGCCCGCTCGACCGCCCGGTCGTGGTGATATCACAGGTCAGCCCGCCCTCGATCGCCCGCCAGATTGCCACGTCCATCTATAACCTCCAACCCCCAACCCCCAACCCCTACACATACTCCTCAACCCTGAGCGAGATCGTCTTCGACGCGCCATCGTCACCCATCGTCACGCCGTAGAGCGTATCGGCGGCCTCGATCGTGCCCCGGTTGTGGGTGATCAGGATAAACTGCGTCTGGTCGGACAGGGCCGCCAGAGCCTCGCGGAAGCGCCCGACGTTCGACTCGTCCAGGGCGGCGTCGGTCTCATCCAGGATGCAGAAGGGGCTGGGGTTGACCTTCAGGATAGCGAAGAGCAGCGCGGCTGCGGTGAGCGTGCGCTCGCCGCCGGAGAGCAGCGAGATGCTCTGCTGCTTCTTGCCAGGCGGCCGCACAATGATCTCGACGCCCTGGCCGCGTCCGGCGGGCGTCGGCGCGTCGGGCTCATCCTCGGGCAGATGGCCGTTGCCAGAAGGCCCGCCGGTGAGCTGGAGCTTCGCCGAGCCGCCGCCGAACAGCCGCACGAAGCTCTGCTCAAACTCGGCGGCCACGGCGTGAAAGGTGGTGATGAAGCGCTGGCTCATCGCGCCCTCCAGGGCGGTGATCAGCTCCATGAGCGAGCCCTCGGCCTCGCGCAGGTCGGCCACCTGCTCGCTGAGAAAGCGGTGACGCTCGGCGGCCTCCTCATACTCCTCCAGGGCCAGCTGGTTCACCGCGCCCATGCGCAGGATCTTCGCCCTGAGCGCGTCGATCTCGGGCTGGAGCTCCTCGGCGGGCGCGCCCTCAGCGGGCACATCCAGAGCCTCCACATCAATATCGTCGGCGGCGGCCCGCTCGTAGATGGCGTCCTGGCGATCCCCGGCGCGCTGGGCCTCCATGGCGGCGCGGCCATGGGCGGACTCGCGCTCAAGCAGGGCGGCGGTGGCCGCCTGCTCGCGCCGCTCCAGGTCGGCCTGGGCCAGCTCGTCGGCGCGCAGGGCCTCCTCGGCCGGGTCGATCTGGGCGCGTAGGGCATCGATCTCGGACAGCAGGGCGTGGTGCTCAGCCTCGACGCGGGCGTGGGCCGCGCCGATCCTCCCGCGCTCAGCCTCCAGCTCGGCCACGCTGGCCGCCACAGAGGAAAGCTGGCGCTCGCCCTCGGCCAGGCTGCGCTCGTGGGCGGCCAGCAGGGTGCGCTGGGCGCGCAGCTGGCCCTCGGCGGAGCCGGCGGCGGCGCGCAGGCCGGCCACCCGCTCCTGGGCGGCCCGGTCGGCCTGGGCCTCGGCCTCCTGGCGGGCGCGCAGCTCAGCCAGCCGCAGCTCGGCCTCGGCGGCGGCGACCTCGGCGGCGGCGCGGCGGCCCGAGAGCTCGGCCTCCTCGCCCTGGAGCGCGGCCAGATCGCTGCCGAGCCGCTCCTGGCGCTGCGCGGCCCAGCCCATCCTCAGGGATGCCGAGGAGGTTTGCTGGCACCCAGCCGAGCTTGCCGCGGACATTCTCGACCTGATACCAGTCGCCGTCGGCCGTCTTCTGCTTGAGGTCCACCACCTCATCGACGTTGACCCGGTCGAGCTCGGTGCTGGCGGAGTCCGGGCTCGCGTAGATGGCACCGTTCTGGAAGACGCTGACGATGGTGGCGACCGGGATCTGCGCCTGCACGTCGGCGGGGATGCTCAGCAGGGACGCGCTGATCCAGCCGACCTGCTGCTGTCCGTCGTCGGTGTTGGTGAAGGTGATCCGATACCAGAGGCCGTTCGGCGTGCGCTCGACCAGCTGCACGGTGTTGCCGGCGTCCACGCCGCCGACCCGGTTGTTGGCGGTGACGATCGGCAGGGCGCGGACGTTGCCCCCGTTGCCGACGCCCACCTCGGGGCCGCTGGGCGGCGCGGGAACGGGCGTGGCGGCGGGCTCTGGCGTCGCCCCGGCCACCTCCGGCGTGGCGGTCGGCGTGGCGGTCGGCGCTGGCGTGGCGGTCGGCGCGACGGCCTCGCTGCCATAGAAGATGGCGGCGTAGCTCGGCGGCACTGTCAGGTCAAGCTCGCTACTAGCCTGGCCATCGGACGTGCTCATACGCACGCGGTACACCGGCCCCTCGGCGGGCGCGGCGGCTTCGTCAAGCTTGCGGGCCTGGATCTCGACGCGCCCGCGCCGAACCTCGCCCTGCAGATCCTCGGGGCGGAGGAATGGGAAGGGCTGCCCGTCGGCCAGCAGCTCCACACTCACCTTGGTGCCATCGTCGAGCCCGGTGGTCTCAGCGGCGATGCTCACCGTCACCGGGCTGACCCGGATCACATCGGCCTTGGTGACCGTCATGCTCACCGGCTCAGCGGTGGGCAGCTGGGCGGGCGGAGGCGCCTGGTTGCTTCCGGGCATCAGGGTGAGCACCAGCACGATGATCCCCAGGATCGCTAGGATCGGCACGAGGATGACGAGAATCTTACCGGCTAGGGAGAGGTTGGCAAAGCGATCTCGCCACCCGCTCGGCTCATCGTCGAGCGGGAGCGAGGTGTAGTCCACAGGGCCGCTGAGGCCGGGCGAGACTCCCATCGAGTCGTCGAGCGGGGCTTGGCGTCGCCGCAGGCGCCTGGTGAGGATAACGACGATCACCAGCGCGAGCACGCCGGCCACAATCAGGATGATCGCAATCGTCGGGTCGAGGCGGCTGAGCAGATCTTGCATGCGAGCGGGATTCCTTGTTCAGGTGCGGCGTTGCCGCAGCAGTGTCCACCGAATAATAGCACGCTCACACTGTCAACGTCAATCGCCGACATACCCCGACAGTACGCGCAACAGTCTCGATAAAAGGCGACACTAAGACAAGGCTCGTAGCAGCTTGGCAGTCTGCCGCCGAACGGCCCTCACCTCCCAGCCCCCTCTCCTGTGGCCTTCGGCCACAGGAGAGGGGGGCCAGACCATCCGAACTTCATAGGGCATTTTTGCGCCAAAGCCGTCTATAATAGGGTGATACGGGCACGTCCCAACGCCTGCGTGCCCAACGAGGAGGAATCCATGTCACGACTCGTCACACTCGCAACGCCGCAGTGGGCCGATATGCCCCTGGAGCAGCTCGCGCCGCTGTGTAGGTCCTGGGGCTTCGACGGTCTGGAGCTGGCCTGCTGGGGGCATCACGTCGATGTGGTGAGGGCCGCCGAGTCCGACGCCTACGTGCGCCAGATCACCGATCTGCTGGAGCAGCACGACCTGAAGCTGGTGGCCCTGGCCGGGCACCTGGTCGGCCAAGCCGTCGCCGACGCGGTGATCGACGAGCGCCACAAGAGCATCGTCCCGCCCCGCGTCTGGGGCGATGGCGAGCCAGAGGGGGTGCGCCGGCGGGCCGCCGAGGAGATGCAGGCCACCGCCCACGCTGCCGCCGCCCTCGGCCTAAAGGTCGTCACCGGATTCACCGGCTCGCCGATCTGGCACGTGCTGGCCATGTTCCCGCCGGTGCCCCCCGAGATGATCGAGCGCGGCTTTGCCGAGTTCGCCGACCGCTGGAACCCGATCATCGATGTCTACGACTCGGTCGGGGTGAAGTTCGCCCTGGAGGTCCACCCCGGCGAGATCGCCTACGACTTCTGGACCACCCGCCGCGCTCTGGACGCGGTCGGCTACCGCCCCGGCTTCGGCATCAACTTCGACCCGAGCCACCTCTACTGGCAGATGCTCGACCCGGTCGAGTTTGTCTACGAGTACGGCGCGCAGATCTACCACATGCACGTCAAGGAGTCGGTGCGCAACCTGAACGGGCGCAACGGCGTGCTCGGCTCGCACCTCTTCTTCGGCGACCACCGCCGCGGCTGGGACTTCGTCTCGCCGGGGCGCGGCGGCGTGCCCTTCGAGCGAATCTTCCGCGCCCTGAACGATGTGGGCTACCAGGGCCCGCTCTCGATCGAGTGGGAGGACAACGGCATGGGCCGCGAGCAGGGCGCCCCCGAGGCCGTGGCCCTGGTGCGCCGCCTCGATCTCAC
>NZ_JAIEWN010000059.1:0-13318 GCF_019599295.1 Oscillochloris sp. ZM17-4
AAACCTTGTCTATCGCGAACATCCCATCTATGGGACTTCTGCTATCCCATCTGTGAGATTGTATCCCTTGGAGCAACTATGCCCAAGCGGATGCAGGATCTGCCAGAGGAATACCAGAGCATCCAGCGCGCGCTGGCGCGGGCGATCGGCGCGCGGGTGCGGCTGCGCCGCGGCGAGCTGGCGCTCACGCAGGAGCACATGCGGGCGCGCATGGAGCTCGCGCAGGTGTTCATCAGCCGGGCGCAGTACAGCCGGATCGAGAACGGCGAGGCGCTGCCCAACGTGCCCGAGATCATCGCGCTGCGCGCCGTCCTCGGCGTGACGCTCGACTGGCTGCTGCTCGGCGAGCGGATGGAGCCGTGAGCGCCGCGCGGCGCATCACGGCTGACGGACGGCGTCGCCCGGCGCCCCGGCCGGCACCGGCGGGAAGATCAGGGTGAAGGTCGAGCCCTCGCCGGGGCTGCTCTCCACACAGATGTCGCCGTGCAGCATGCGGGCGAAGGAGCGGCTGATCGCCAGGCCCAGGCCCGTGCCGCCGTACTGGCGCGTCGTCGAGCTGTCGGCCTGGGCAAACGGCTGGAACAGCCGGTCCATCTGCGCGGGCGTCATGCCGATGCCGGTGTCGCGCACCGCAAAGGCGATCATCTCGGGGTGCGCCCCATCGGGCGCGCCCGGGCGCAGCGTGACCTCAAGCGAGATCTGGCCGCCCTGGGTGAACTTGGCCGCGTTCGAGAGCAGGTTCAGCAGGATCTGCCGCAGCCGGGTCGGGTCGGTGATCAGTCGCGGCAGTGCCGGGGGCGTCTGGAGCGAGATCGTATTCCCGCGCTGCCGGGCCAGCGGCTCGACGGTGGCGATCACGCCGTCCAGCAGCGGGCGCAGGCTCAGCTCTTCCAGCGAGAGCTCCATGCGCCCGGCCTCGATCTTCGAGATATCGAGGATATCGTTGATCAGCGCCAGCAGGTGCTTCCCGGCCCCGGCGATGCGCCCAAGGTCAGACTGCACCGTCTCATCGTGCTCGCCAAGGTCCTCGCGGAGCATCTCGCTGTAGCCGATGATCGCGTTGAGCGGGGTGCGCAGCTCGTGGCTCATGTTGGCGAGGAAGGCGCTCTTGGCCCGGCTGGCCTCCTCGGCGGCCTCCTTGGCGGCCTGCAGCTCCTGCTCCGTCCGCTTCTGGTCGCCGATATCGCGCAGCACCAGCAGGCGCCCGCTGACCAGGCCGCTCCGCCCGCGCACCGTGGAGATGCGCAGGTCGTAGTGCTCGACCCCGCGGCCCCGGTCGACGCTGATCGTCGTCGCCGCGTAATCCAGGCCGCTGAATTGCGCGACGAGATCCGCGTGGTCGGGCAGCAGATCGACCACGGTGCGCCCCAGCACCGCGTCGGCGTCGGCCCCGATCAGGCGCAGGGCGGCGGGGTTCACATCGACAATCCGCCGGCCCGCGTCCAGCACCACCACCGCGTCGCCCATATACTCGATCACCGCGTCGCGCGCGGTCGGCACCAGGTCGAGGATCTGGAAGCGCGCGATGCCGATGGCCAGCGCGACGCCGCTCAGGGCGAAGCCGAGCGGGGTCAGGTCCATAAAGCCGAACGGGCGCACCCCGGTGACATAGAGGATGCTCGCGACCCAGGGCAGGAAGACGCCGACCAGGATGGCGGCCCCCTGGCGGCGGTAGAGCGGCGGCGCGCGCAGCAGCCCGCGCACCATCAGCACCGTGCCGATCAGGATCAGCGTGTAGCTGACGATGAGGTGGTAGTACCAGAGCGGGCCGAAGGCGACGGTGAGGACCACCGCGCCCGGCAGGCGCTGGAGGCCCATGTCGCTCCAGAACAGCCGGTGCAGCATATTGGTCGGCGCGCCCAGGTAGGTCGGCAGCTGGAGCGCCGCCAGCCCCGCGACCAGCCAGGGCGTGACCAATCGCTCCCTGCCGCTGTAGATCAGCGCGAAGCACAGCAGGGCGATCGGGAGGGTGGCGATCCCCAGGTACTGGACCACCGTCAGGATCACCTTGCCGCCGTAGGCGCCGTACGAGAGCTCCAGCGCCTGGGCGACGCACCAGACGATGATCACCGCCTGCATGATCAGGAACGGCCGGGCCAGGGCGGTGCCGTGGTGCCGCCAGACGAGCACGAACACGGACGCCGAGATGATGGCGGCGACGCCGGGGATGATCGCGTACGGTGTCAGGTACCAGAGCATATAGTGTTGCTTGCGCGCGCCTCATACAGTCGGCGGGGAGATACGCCCCAAGGCATGTTTCAGAAGGGCCACGTTTACGTTACCGCCCCGCCATGGCCCTCACCCCCCCAGCCCCCCTCTCCCGTTCGCTGCGCGGCACGCCCTCCAGGTGTGAGCAGAGCAGGTAGGGCCTGCCCATCCCCGCGCCGTCGTCGTAGGCCAGCAGCTCGGGCAGGGGCAGGTCGATCTCGGCGCGCATGGCCGCCAGCGCCGACGCCTCAGCCGCCAGCGGGTTGCCGGCCCAGGCGTCGGCCTCGCCGCCCAGGCGCAGCACCGCCCGCCGCCCCTCGCCGATCGCGAGCAGCAGCGTGCGGTCTCCCAGTGCCGCCGCCTCGCGCAGGCGGGCGCCGGGCATGGCGTGGGAGAGGATTGTCCTGGCGGTGTCCGAGATCATCATGCCCCCGTAGGGCCGAAGCATTCGCGTTTGTCGCGTAGCGACAAACGCGAATGCTTCGGCCCTACGCCACATCCCGCAGAATCCCCACCAGCCGGTCGATATCGGCCCGGCTGTTCATCTCCGTCACCGCGAGGAGCATGGCGTCGCCGAGCTGCGGCTCATCGGCCGAGAGGTCGTAGCCGCCGACGATGCCCGCATCGCGCAGGGCGGCGTTCACCTCGGCGGCGGGGCGCGGCAGGCCCACGGCGAACTCCTTGAAGAAGGGGCCGTCGCCCAGGATGCGGTAGCCCGGCAGCTTGGCGATCTCGGCGGCGGCGTAGTGGGCGCGGTGGTAGCAGAGCTCGGCCATCGTGCGCATGCCCTGCTTGCCCATCAGGCTCATGTAGACCGTGGAGGCCAGCGCCATCAGGCCCTGGTTGGTGCAGATGTTGCTGGTGGCCCGCTCGCGGCGGATGTCCTGCTCGCGGGCGCGCAGGGTCAGCACGTAGGCCATCTGCCCGTCCACATCCTTGGTGATGCCGACGATCCGCACGGCGATCTTGTGGACATACTTCTGCCTGGTGGTGAAGATGCCCAGGTAGGGGCCGCCGAAGTTCAGGCCGATGCCGAGCGGCTGTCCCTCGGCGGTGGCGATGTCCGCGCCGATCTCGCCGGGAGTCTGGAACAGCCCGAGCGCGGTCGGGTCGAAGTGGACGCAGAGCAGCGCGCCCTTCGCCTGCACCTGCGCGGCGAGGCCGCGCAGGTCGTGCATGCGGCCGAGGAAGTCCGGGCTCTGCACGATCAGCAGGGCGGTCTGGTCGTCCACCAGGGCCAGGGCGTCGTCGGTGGTCGTGTCGGGCGTCTCATCGCCGGTGACGGTCACATCGAGGGCCTGGAGGTAGGTGCGCAGCACGGCGCGGTACTGCGGGTTGACCCCGCGGGCGACGACGATCTTGCGCCGGCCGCGGGTCACATTCAGGGCCATGATCGCCGCCTCGGCGATCGCGGTGGCCCCGTCGTAGTGCGAGGCGTTGGCGATCTCCATGCCGGTGAGCGAGGCGACCAGGCTCTGGTACTCGAAGATCGACTGGAGCGTGCCCTGGCTGACCTCGGGCTGGTAGGGCGTGTAGGCGGTGTAGAACTCGCCCCGGCGCAGGATCTGGTCGACGGCGGCGGGCACGAAGTGGTTGTAGGCCCCGGCGCCGAGGAAGATGCTCTTGCTGAGTGCGTTGGCGTTCTGGCCGCTCATGGCCAGCAGCTCGCGCACCAGCTCGGGCTCCGACATCGGCGCGGGCAGGTCGAGCCTGGGGAAGCGCTTCTCAGCGGGCACATCGGCGAACAGGTCGTCCGTGGTGGCGACCCCGATCGCCTGGAGCATCTCGGCTCGCTCGGCCTCAGTGATGGAGATATAGTGAGATTTCATGGTGTATCGTCATGGGTAGGGGCGCAGCAGCAGGCGCTTGCGCCTGCTGCTGCGCCCTTACTAATGCCCGCGATCCTCGCAGAACGCCGCGTACCCGGCGGCGTCCATGATGCCATCCTCCTCCGCGCCGGAGGGGCGGACGCGGATGATCCAGCCGGCCCCGTAGGGGTCGGTGTTGATCGCCTCCTGGCTATCGTCCAGCGCCTCGTTCACCGCGACGACCTCGCCGCCCACCGGGGCGTAGAGGTCGGAGCTGGCCTTCACCGACTCGATCACCCCGAACGAGTCGCCGGGGGCGATCGTCGCGCCCACCTTGGGCAGCTCCAGGTAGACGATATCGCCAAGCTGGTCCTGGGCGAAGTCGGTGATCCCGATCACCAGCTCCTCGCCCTCGACCCGCATCCACTCATCAGACTTGCTGTAGCGCAGCTCCGCCGGGACGTTGTGGCTCATGGTGTGTTGCTCCTTAGGGAACAGGGGACAGGGGACAGGGAACAGTGATTGTGGCCTGGGCCTGGTTCCTGTTCCCTGTCCCCTGTCCCCTACTTCTTATACTGCGGCTTGTAGAAGGGCATCTTGACGGCCCGCGCGCGCACGGGCTTCCCGCGGATGATAACATCGAACTCGCTGCCCTCGGCGCTGAGGGAGGTGGGGACATAGGCCATGCCCAGGGGCCGGCCGACCGTCGGCGCGGGCATGCCGGTGGTGACAAACCCGATCGGCTCGCCGTCGAGGGCGTGTACCGGGTAGTCGCCGCGGGCGACGCCCTTGCCGACCAGCTCGAAGCCGGTGAGCCTACGGCTGACGCCGGCGGCCTTGATCGCGGCCAGGGCCTCGCGGCCCACAAACTCGCCCTTGTCGAGCTTGACCACCCAGCCCAGGCGGGCCTCGTAGGGGTTGATATCGTCGCCGATCTCGTGGCCGTAGAGCGCCAGGCAGGGCTCGAAGCGCAGGCTATCGCGGGCGCCCAGGCCGCAGGGCGTCGCCCCCAGGCCGACCAGCTTATCCCAGAACTCCTCGGCGTGTACCGCGTCGAAGAAGAGCTCGAAGCCGTCCTCGCCGGTGTAGCCGGTGCGCGACACCATCGTGGTGTAGCCGAAGAGCGAGCTCAGGGCCACCCCGTGGAAGGGCATGGCCCCGAGGCTGCCGGCCCCGGACTCCTCGGCCCGGATCATCAGCTCCTCGGCGCCCGGCCCCTGCACGGCCAGCATCGCCCAGCGGTCCGAGCGGCTGACGATCTCCACATCGAAGCCCTCGGTGTGGGCGTGCAGCCACTGCCAGTCCTTCTCGCGGTTCGAGGCGTTGATCACCACCAGGAACTCGTCGGGCAGGTGGTAGATGAAGATATCATCGACGATCCCGCCGTCGGGGCGGCAGAGCAGGCCATAGTTCGACTGGCCCAGGGGGATGCTCGCCACATCGCAGGTGACGAGGTTCTGGAGGTACTCCTCGGCCTGCGGCCCGCGCACCATCAGGCGGCCCATGTGGCTGATGTCGAACATCCCGACGCCCTGGCGCACCGCGTTGTGCTCGTCGATGATGCCGCTATACTGGACGGGCATCTCCCATCCGCCGAACTCGACCATCCGTGCGCCTGAGGCGACGTGCTTCTCGAATAATGGCGTGCGTTGTAACATAGCCACTCCCCATTGCAGATTGCAGATTGCAGATTGCAGATTGAGCCAATCTGCAATCTGCAATCTGCAATCTGCAATTACTCTCCAAGTTCCTCGCGGACGCGCCGCAGCATCTCGCGACACTCGATTGCGTAGCGGGCCAGATCCTCATCACCGCCGGCGCGGGCCTCGCTGGCGAACTGCCAGAGAGCCTGGGCGGCCACCTCCTCCAGCAGCACCGGGTAGAGGTCGATCACCTCGACCATCGCCTCCTCGCCATCGGCGATCAGCAGGGCCTCGATCGCCTCCTCTAATGTCGGCCCCTGCTGGTCGGGTGAGGGGGGCTCGGCGGCGCGCGCCGCCCGCAGCTCGGCCAGGGCCTCGCGGCGCTCCTCAAGGGCGCTGGCCAGCCGGTCGTGGCCCTCGTCCAGGGCCTCGTTGACCCGCGCGGCCAGCAGGCTGTCAGCCTCAGGTCGCAGCAGCGACGGGTGGGCCTCGACGACGCCCAGCAGCTCGGCCCCGCTCTGGGCCTGCATGAGCGCCTGGATCGCCGGCTCGGGCATGGCGGGCGCCAGCAGCTCGGCGTCCGGCGTCTGCTGGTCAGGCTGGCCCCCCCCCATCTGTGCGAGCAGACGGCGGGCCTGCCGGAGGCTCTCGGCGATATCGAAGGCCCGCTGCTCGACGGCCACATCCGCCAGCTGGGCCAGGGTCAGGTCGGTGGCGGGCGCCAGCAGCACGGGGTGCTCCGCCAGCCCAGCTGGCCGAGGCCGGCCTGATCATCGGTCCTTGGCAGGCCGCTGTGCCGACGGCCGCCGGCGCGGCGGTGGCCCAGGCCGTCGGGGCCAGCCCGGCCCGCAAGCTGCTGATCCCCGTACCCGCCGAGGGCTGGGACTGGGCCGGGGTGGAGCCCCAGAGCGACGATGCGATCATCGGCCAGATCGTCCGCGCGGTGCGCCAGGTGCTCGGCGGCGAGCCGATCCTGCCCGCCCGGACCATACCCCCCCTGGCGATCGTCGGCGCGATCATCGGCGGGATCCTGCTGCTGATCGTTGTCCTGATCATGGCCTCGGTGTTCATCAACCTCGTCGTGTGAGGGCGGGGTGTGGTATAGTCTCCTCTAGCTCAACCGCATGAAGCGAATAGGAAAGACACCTCGTGCCGCCTGATCCATCCCCAGGCCTTGTCTCGTCGTCTGCGCCGTCAGAGATGACGCGCCACGAGACAGAGCCGCCTGCTGATGCCGAGACCCCCGCCGTGCTGCGCCGGCGGGTGCTCAGCCTGGCCTGGCCGGTCATCGGCGAGAACATGCTCGAGACCTCGCTCGACATCGTCAACACGGTGCTGGTCGCCGGGCTCGGCGCGGCCGCCCTCGCCGGCGTCGGCAGCGGCCTCCAGATCATGTTCTTTGTGATCGCGGCGCTCTCGGCGCTCTCGGTCGGCAGCTCGATCCTGGTCGCCCAGGCGGTGGGCGCGCGGGACCTCGTCCGCGCCGGGCTGGTCGCGCGCCAGTCGATGATCTGGAGCGGGATCTTCTCGGTGCCGCTGGCCCTGGTCGGCTTCTGGCTGGCCGGCCCGATCATCAGCATCTTCGGCCTGGAGCCGGACGTGGCCCAGATCGGCACCGACTACCTGCGCGTGGCCATGGGCACCGGGGCCGTGCTGGTGGCCCTGCTGATCGGCGGCGGCGTGCTGCGCGGCGCGGGCGACTCGCGCACGCCGATGCTGGTGACGATGGTCGCCAACGTGGTGAATGTCGGCCTGGCCTACGGGCTGATCTTCGGCCACTGGGGCCTGCCCGCCCTCGGGGCCGTCGGCAGCGCCTGGGCGGCGTTCATGTCGCGCGGGCTGGCCCTGGCGCTGATGCTGCGCGCGCTCTGGCGCGGGCGCAACGGGGTCAGCATCGCGGGGCCGGGGGGCTGGCGCCCGGCCTGGCCGCTGGCCCGCCAGGTGCTTGGCCTGGGCATCCCCTCATCTCTGGAGCAGGTGCTGCTGACAACCGGCTTCCTGGTGCTGACGATCCTGGTGGCGCACCTGGGCACTGCGGCCCTGGCCGCCCAGCGCATCGCTATCTCGGCGCTCTCCTTCTCGTTCCTGCCCGGCATCGGCTTTGGCCTCGCGGCCACGGCCCTGGTCGGCCAGAGCATCGGCGCCGGCCGCCTCGACAGCGCCGCGGCGGTGGGCAAGATCTCCACCACCTGGGCGCTGATCTGGATGAGCGGCTTCGGCGCGATCATCTTCCTCGGCGCGACGCCGATCATGCGGCTCTTCTCGCCTGACCCCGCAGTGATCGCGGTGGGCGCGGCCGGGCTGCGGGTGATGGCGCTGACCCAGCCGTTCTGGGCGGTGCGGATGGCTGGCTCTGGTGCCCTGCGCGGCACCGGCGACACCCGCTTCCCGCTGGTGATCGGCTCGCTGGGCGTCTGGGGCGCCGTGGGGCTGGCCTGGCTGCTGCTGCGCTTCATCGGCGGTAGCCTCCCCGGCGTCTGGGGTGCCTTCCTCGTCACCGCGCCGATCACGGCGGCGCTGACCTGGTGGCGCTTCCAGCGCCGCATCCGCGACCTGGCGGCCTAGGGCGCTTTCAGCACAGGGGTTGGGGGTTGGGGGTTGGGGTTGGGCGATGCGGCAGCACGCAGTATCTTCTCCAAAAAGGCTGCTTGGATCTAGGCGAGGGTCAATACCGCTCACATTTCTGTAAGGGATTCCCTGGCACGTCCTGTAGGGTGTCCCACTGACGATGTCAGTGAAATCGATAGACGCCCCATGCCGCCAAACCTGCTTCTCGGGCGGGGCGTTTTGTGCTACGCTTCACAGACCGCCAGGCGTGTGAGGCAGAGCCTGCCCCATTCAGCGATGGGAATCCTTGGTATGGCTGATGGAGCAGCCCGCATGTATGCATATTCCCGATTCTAGCGTGTACCCGAGCATCAACGCTTGGTCGCGCACACTCGCGTTTAATACATTCCAGTCTCATGAGATCTTCCTCCACTACCTGCGCTGGCTGGATCAGTCCTATGGGTCGACCATCACGTGTACGTTCCACGCGAATCGCGGCGTGGCGATCGGAATCCGCGGCGTCCCGCAGCTGTCGCTCGCGGTTGCAGATGAGCGCATCTGTGTACAGTGGCTGATGCCGGAGGAGAGCTACTGGGCGACGCTGCACGATGCCGTGAGCCAGCCCGGCGATCTCACGCGAACGCGCGAGGCTGGCCGCTGGCAGTTCTATGTTGACACGAAGCAGGATAGCTATCTGTTGCGCGATCTGACGAGCCACATTCATCGATAGTGACCGTGCTTATGGGCGGGTGCCGCGCCTTGGTGTGAAGGCAATACCCCAGAAGTAACGCTGTCACGCTGAGCGAAGCGAAGCGTCCCGGCCGGGATTCTTCGCTTCGCTCAGAATGACAGGACATTCCACATCGTGACCTCTGCGGTAGCGCGTGTGAAGGCTTGCGTTGTCAGGGATTTCCTCACGCGAGAGTCGTACCATTCCCGATAGGTGCGCGCTGCTGCTGCTGCTACACTGCGCTTATCGGTGGCTCTGACCGCAGCATATAGTAGGGGGAATAGATCATAGAGAGATGGTTCGTCGGGGGCACTGGGATTGCGCGATCTCGCGGGAGGTGTACTGTATGTCAACCAAGAACCGCACGGGCCGCGCTGATGGGTATATGCATCAGGCAGGCCAGCCTTCCGTTAGTGTGACGCAGGAGCGCGCGTCGTACAGCCAGTATGACGCGGCGGATGTGCTGGGCCTGGTGCGCGAGCATCAGCTGCTCGCGAGCCTCCCGGCGATGATCTTCACGAGCGGTCCCGATGGGGCCTGGGACTATGTGAACCCGTCGTTCTGCGCCTACACTGGCTACCCCGAGTCCTCGCTCATCGGCCTGGGCTGGGCCGCCGCGCTGCACGTCGATGACCGAGTCGCGAGCCTCTCTCGGTGGCAGTCCGCGATCAGGAGCGGCACGCCGCTTGTCATCGAGCACCGGCTGCGCTGCGCCAATGGCAGCCACCACTGGTTCCGCATGCAGTGCGCGCCGCAGTACGGCGCGGCGGGCGAGATCATCCGCTGGGTCGGGATCAGCACGCCCATAGAGGCTGAGCACCAGGTGGAGCATGAGCGCGAGCTGCGCCGCGCCGCCGAGCAGGCCCTCGACTCGCACGATGGGGTGATCGCCATCGCCGCCCACGAGCTGCGCGCGCCGCTCACCGTGCTCCTGGGCCAGGCGCAGATGCTCCAGCGTCGGCTCGCGGCCCGTGAGGCCGCCGACCCCCGCGACCGGCGGTCGGTTGATGTGCTCGTCGATCAGTCGCTCCGGCTCGCTCGGCTGCTCAGCGCGATGCTTGATGTGGCCGCTGTGGATAACGGGCTGCTCCGTATCTCCCAGACGACGCTTGACCTGAGCGTCCTGGTCCAGCAGGTGGTTCAGTCGCTTCAGCCGAGCATGGCGTCGCACACCCTCCGGCTGAGCGCCGATGTGTCGCCGCTCTGGGTGTCCGGCGACGCGCTCCGGATCGAGCAGGTGATCCAGAATCTGATCCAGAACGCGGAAAAGTATAGCCCTGCGGGCAGCGACATTGCGATCTGGGTTACGTCCTACGGCAGCCAGGCGCGGATCTCGGTGCGCGACCATGGCATCGGGATCGCCGCAAGCTCACGGCCCTACCTGTTCCAGCGGTTCTTCCGGGCCAAGGGGGCGGATTCGCACGCCGCGCCGGGGCTTGGGCTTGGGCTGTATATCTGTAAGGCGATCATCGATCTTCACGGCGGGAGCATTGAGGTGGAGAGCGCGGTGGGCGCGGGGAGCACGTTCACGATCCTGCTGCCGCAGCTGTGCTAGACATACGCTTTCTACGGCCCAGTAAACGGGGAAGAACTCACTTGCGCGAAACGAGGGCAGCGTGTATCATCACGCTATCTACGTAGGGCGATCTGGGGCAACGGCGCCCCATGGTCGCTCTCTCAATGTACGAGCGCGTAAGGAGTTGTGTATGGAGTACCGTGAGCTGCTGTCCACCCTTGAGGAGGGCCTGGAGAACGGCCGGATCTCGCCGCAGACGGCCGCCTATATCGCCGCCGAGATCCTCGGCGTCGAGGCTTATGAGACGGGCTACCACGAGTGGGACGCGGCGCGCATGGCGCTGGCCGCGCGCGCGGCTGAGGCTGAGGTCGAGGTCGAGGAGCTGGCGCTCGCGTAAGGCGCGCGTGGGGTAACGGGTAGGGCCACAGCGCGCTGCGGCCCTACCCGTTACCCTCTTTTTTCGTTGTCTGCAAGAAATCGCGCAGGGCCGCGCCGACCTTCGCCGGGTCGTAGCGCAGGGTGTCCTGCTTGTTCCAGAGCTGGCGGTCGGCGCCGGGCGGCTCGCTGTAGTCGTCGACCAGGGGCCGCACGCCGAGGGACGCGATGGCGGCGATCTCGGCGTCGTCGGGGTCGAGCAGCCGTAGTCCGTCGGCGGCCAGCCGCGCCACACGATCCTCGGGCAGGCCGGGGCTGCGGTTGATGATCGCCGCGTCGAGGTGCCCCGGCCCGAGCAGCTCCTCCAAGCGGGCCACGTGGTCGTAGGCGCCCATGCCGTCGGTCTGGCCGGGCTGGGTGGTGGAGTTGCACACATAGACCACCCGCGCCGCCGTCGAGCGCAGGGCCTCGACCACGCCGCCGAACTGGAGCGTGGCCAGCACCGAGGTGAAGAGGCTGCCCGGCCCGAGCGTCACCAGGTCGGCCGTGAGGATGGCCTCCAGGGCCTGCGGGTGCGCCGTGGCCGGCGGGTCGAGGAAGAGCCGCCGGACCGTCGAGCTGGGCCAGGGCCGCGATCAGCAGGTTGCCGAAGGCCATGCCGTCGAGGGCGGGGTGATCGGGGGCGCGGAAGCGCTGCTCAAGCAGGCGCGGCCAGAGGGCGCCGGGGTCGGCCGCCAGGGCCGCGATGGTCGCCCGCAGGTCGCCGGGGGCCGGGATCCCGCCCACCGCGCGGGCCACGCCTGTGCTGCGGCCGGTGTCCGTCACCGCCACGACCGCCGCCCGCCGGGCGAAGTGGGGCGCCGCCGCGAGCAGCACCTGGGAGGCCCCGCCGCCGCCGCCGATGGCGACTAATGTTGAATGCTGAGTGTTGTCCATAGCTTTATGGGGAGGGGTTGGCGGGGAGGCGAAGCCTCCCCGCCAACCCCTCCTTTCATTAATGCACAATATCTCCCGTCTGCACCGCCTCAAACGCGCTCCCCGGCACCCCCTTGAGCTGGTTCAGGTCGTCGTCCACCCAGCCCGGGTCGGTGGCCCCGCTGATATACCAGCTCGTGCCGTTGTCGGCCACGATCATGCCGTAGCGGCGCAGCGCCTCCAGGATCACCCGCGACTGGCCGGTGAAGCCGGAGATGTCGTAGCTGGCCTTCAGGCGCAGGCGCAGGCCCATCGGCGGGAAGCTGGCGTCGTCGGTGGCCCCGGCGGCGTGCGTGGCCGGCAGGATGGAGCCGCGCTGCGAGCGCCAGACGGTGAAGCGCAGGGCGTGGCGGATCTCCCCGGCGGCGACCTCGTCGTGGCGCGCCAGCCCTGGCAGGATGGGCAGCCCCGCCGCGTCGGCCGAGGTCCAGCCGGCCGTGCGCAGCGCGTTGCTGCGCAGGTCCCACACCGCGCCCGAGCCGGCCTCCCAGCCCGCGCCGACCTGGCTGGCGTGGTAGAGCTCGTAGAGCTTGCACTCGCCCTGGCGCAGCACGAGCACGTGGCTGTCGCCAGCCCCGCCGCCCTCGACCGGCGCGTTGAGCGGCACCGGGTATGGCCCGGGGTCGCTCTCGTCGGGGTACTCGACGAAGGTGATCGGCACCAGCGGCTGGCTCGGCGGCACCACCACGAAGGGGATGCCGTAGCTCTGGTTCTCGCCGAAGTCGGCGTGCAGGAACTGGCTCCCGCCGGCGCTGATGCTGGCGATGTAGGCGTCCGAGCCGGGGTCGACGGGCAGGGCGGAGACATCCTGGTTCCAGGCGTTGTCGGCGGGGAAGACCGGGCAGCCGGCGAGCTGCGGGCCGGCCGGGCCGTTGGCCACCAGGGGTAGGTAGGCGCGCGGGGCGATCTGGCCGAGGGCCACGCCGCCGACGGCCAGAAGGGCCAGGGCGATGGTGAGGGGCAGGGCGATCCGTCGCATAGGGATCTCCTCTTGCTTGTGCAAATGTTGAATGCTGAATGGTGAATGTTGAATTATCGCCCCTCTCATTATCGTCTTGCTGTGCTACTTCGCAAGAGCTTGCGGCATTCAACATTCAACATTCAACATTCAACATTCACAGAGCAGCTCCCGGTACAGCTCCACCGTCTGCCGCGCCACCACCGGCCAGGCGAAGGTTGACGTAACGATTCTGACGCTCTCCTCGCCCCAGGCGGGCCAGCGCGCGCGGTTGGCCAGGGCCGCGCGCAGCTTCTCGGCCAGGTCATCGACGCTGCCTGGTCGCGCCAGGTAGCCGTTGCGCCCGCTGAAGACCTTGTCGGGGATGCCGCCGGCCGCGCTGGCGATGATCGGCTTGCGGTGGATCATCGCCTCTAAGGTGACTAACGAGCTGCCCTCATATAAGGTCGGGTGGATCACCAGATCGACCTCCTCGTAGAGGCTGTGCAGCTCGGCGTCGTCGAGCTTGCCCACAAAGGTGACGTGCGCGGCGATGCCGGCATCGCGGGCCTGCTGCTC
>NZ_JAIEWN010000059.1:13418-26107 GCF_019599295.1 Oscillochloris sp. ZM17-4
CCAGCCGGCCCACGCTGAGCAGGGCCGGGCCGGCCTCGCCCAGCCCGAGGCGCGCGCGCAGCGCGGCCCGCAGGTCATCGCGCACGAAGCCGAGGCACTCGTCCACATCGATCGCCGAGGGCACCACCGCCACCCGCGCCGGCTCAACCCCCAGGTAGCGCGGGAGATCATCTTTGGTGCAGGCGTCTGTGGCGATCGCCCGGTCGGCCGCGCGGTGGCCGTAGGCGTAGAGCGCGCGGAAGGGCGCGTAGGCCAGCCACTTGCGCCAGTCGGGGGTGCGGAACTCCTCCATGCCGTGGGGGTTGGCCACGAAGGGGATGCGGCGCAGCAGCGGGTCGCGCGTGCGGATGGCGGCGTAGCCGCTGGCGCAGAGGCCCTGGCTGTGGACCACGTCGAAGGCACCGCGGCGCGCGGCGGCGGCGGCGGTGACGCCCAGCTGCCAGCTGTACCAGGGGTAGTTGATCTGCCGGCCGAGGATGCCGTTGGGCGGGAGCAGCGGCGAGGTGCGGTCGTAGCGCAGGGTGGCCAGCGACCAGCGCCCGCCCGCCAGGGCCGGGATCTCGGCGGCCGTCGGGCGGTGGCCGTCGGGCGGCGGCTGGACGTACAGCGTCCCGGCCACGCCCAGGCGCCCCAGGTGGGTGACGAGGTGGCCGACGTGGCGCTCGATCCCGCCGAACCCGTGGAGCGGGTAGACGACGCGGGCGAGCATGGCGACGCGGATCGTTTTGGCGGGCGGTGTGCTCATGGGCGGCAATTTTACCACAGAGCATCACTGAGGCACTGAGGCACTGAGGTAGTGAGGTATGAGTGCCTCAGTGCCTCAGTGCCTCAGTGCCTCAGTGATGTGCTTGACAGCCGGCGATTCTCTGCTACTATGGAACCAGTTCCAAGATTACGAATGTACTCAGGCAGACGAAGACAGCACACAAGGAGGTGTGATGGCTGCGACGATTCGCGATGTGGCGCGCCTGGCGGGTGTTGGTCTCGGCACCGTCTCACGTGTGCTGAACGACAGCCCCCTGGTGAGCCCGGCCACGCGCACGCGTGTCCTCGACGCGATCGCCGAGCTTCGCTATTCCCCAAGCCAGATCGCCCGCAGCTTCTCGTCAGGGAAGACGCTCACCGTCTCGGTGATCGCCCCCTTCTTCACCCGGCCCTCGGTGGTCGAGCGACTGCGCGGCATCGAGTCGGCGCTCCACGCCAACGGCTACAGCCTGGTTGTCTTTAATGTCGAGACGTCCGCGCGGCGCGACGCCTGCCTTCATGATGTCTCGCGCCACGACCGCTCCGACGGAGCGCTGATCATCTCGCTCACGCCGCGTGCGGGCGAGGTGCAGCTCCTGCGCGATGCGGGCGTACCGGTGGGCCTGATCGATACGTCCGCCGAGGGGATGTACGGCGTGTGCATTGATGATATCTACGGGGGCGAGCTTGCGGTGCGCCATCTGCTCGATCGTGGGCACCGGCGGATTGGCTTTCTGGGCGACTCTGAGGCGGAGGTGCAGGATTTCAACTTTACCAGCAGCCGCCACCGGCAGCTCGGCTACCTGAAGGCTCTTGACGCCGCCGACGCCACCCTGCGGCCCGAGTATCAGCGCTACGGGGTGCATGGCCGCTCCGAGGCGCGCCTGCTGGCACGGGAGTTGCTACAGCTCCCTGAGCCACCGACTGCGATCTTTGCTGCCAGCGATACGCAGGCCATGGGTGTGCTTGAGGCCTCCCGCGATCTCCAGCTGCGCGTCCCTGAAGATCTCTCTGTCATCGGCTTTGACGATATTGATGTGGCCGAGTACCTCGGACTGACCACCGTGCGCCAGCCGCTGTTCATGAGCGGGCAGCGTGGCGTCGAGATCCTGCTGGGCCTGATCGGCGGCGAGCCGCCGGATCCGCCATCGCAGGTGCTGCCGATCGAGCTGGTGGCACGCGGCACTACCGCGCCAATGTGATTGTAGATTGCAGATTGCAGATTGCAGATTGTCCGATCTAATCTGCAATCTGTAATCTGCAATCGAAAGGGGGTGATCGAGATTATGTGGCGCTGATCGCGCAGATTTCTACTAGTGTAAAGATTCAGATGTGCGTTCCAGGTTGCGGTGGCAAAGCATATGTCAATGCGCTCAATCTGCAATCTACAATCTGCAATCTGTATCTTCCTATCGGCACCGTTAGCCTATGTGTACCAATGATGGAGGACACTCAATGCTTCGCAAGTTCTCGCTCGCCATCCTGCTTGTGATGGTCAGCTCCATGATCGCCGCCTGCGGCGGTCAGCCGGCCGCCGCGCCGACCGCCGCCCCGGCGGCGCCGACCGAGGCCGCCGCCGCGCCCACCGAGGCGATGGCCGCCACTGAGGCACCGACCGAGGCGATGGCTGAGCCCACCGCCGAGCCGACCGAGGCGATGGCTGAGCCCACCGCCGAGGCCCCCGCCGCCAGCGGCGCGCTCAACGCCGCCGGGCTCGCCGGCATTAGCCAGGAGCTCGACGACGCCCTCGCCGGCAAGCTGAAGGGCACCACGGTCACCATGACCGGCCCCTTCGTCGACGCCGACGCGGTGAAGTTCGCTGACGCCATGAAGTCCTTCGAGGAGGCCACTGGCATCACCATCCAGTACGCCGGCTCCAAGGAGTTTGAGGCCAGCATCAAGATCGCCGTCGACGGCGGCAACCCGCCCGACATCGTCGACTTCCCCCAGCCCGGCCTGCTGGCCACCTTCGTCAAGACCGGCAAGGTCGTCGATGCCAGCCAGTTCATCAGCGCCGACTGGCTGAAGAAGAACTACAACCAGAGCTGGCTCGACATGGCCCAGATCGAGGGGCCAAGCGGCCCGATCACCGCCGGCGTCTGGCAGCGTGTGAACGCCAAGAGCCTGATCTGGTACCCCAAGAAGGCCTTCGATGAGGCCGGCTACACCATCCCGACCACCTGGGACGAGATGCTCGCCCTGAGCGACCAGATCGTCGCCGACGGCGACTCGCCCTGGTGCATCGGCATCGAGTCGGGCGCCGCCACCGGCTGGGCCGCCACCGACTGGATGGAAGAGATCATGCTGCGCACGACCTCGCTTGAGAACTACGACAAGTGGGTCACGGGCGAGCTGAAGTTTGACTCGCCTGAGGTGAAGAACGCCGCCCAGGTCATGTCGGACCTCTGGTTCAAGGATAACTACGTGCTCGGCGGCCGCGCCTCGATCGTCACCACCAACTTCGGCGACGCGCCCAAGCCGATGTTCGATAACCCGCCCGGCTGCTGGCTGCACCACCAGGGCAACTTCATCACCAGCTTCTTCCCCGAGACGGCCAAGGCTGGCGTGGACTACGACTTCTTCTACATGCCGCCGATCGACCCGCAGTACGGCAAGCCGGTGCTGGTCGCCGGCGACCTGATGGCCGCCTTCAACGACCGGCCCGAGGTGCGCGCGGTGCTGTCCTTCTTCTCCAGCGGCCTCTCGGTGGAGAACTGGATCAAGTCGGGCGGCGCGATCTCGCCCCAGGCCGACTCGAGCCTCGACTGGTACACCAACGAGGTTGACCGCGGCGTGGCCAAGATCATCCTCGACGCCAGCAGCGTGCGCTTCGACGCCTCCGACCTGATGCCCGGCCAGGTTGGCGCCGGCTCCTTCTGGTCCGGCATGACGGCCTACGTCGCTGGGACGATCACTCTCGACGAGGCGATGAAAGAGATCGACGCGGCCTGGCCGCAGTAGCGTGAATTTTTTCCGCTGGGTGGTGGCCTCGCCGCCACCCAGCGGGAAAAAGCTGGGCCTGGAGCGCAGCACCGGCGGAACTGTCGTATCGCAATGGAGCGTAGTATGCAAACAACTGATGTGGATGCGCGGCAGCGTGCTGCGTCTGAGCACGATGAGATGAATGTCGGCCGCCTGGCGCTGGCCCTGCTGCTGCTCGTCGCGCTGTTCGCCGCCCTCTGGTGGGGCTTCGACTTTCTGCGCGCCACCCAGCGCGATAATAGCATGCCGAAGCTGCTGACCGGCATCTTCGCGATCGTCTGGGGCGTCGGCGGCGCCGCCGCCGTCTTCTTCTCGGCAAATTTTACGGTAGAGCAGCTGCCAGTGGCTGCGCGGCGTCAGCTGACCCCCTTTGTCTTTGTTGGGCCGGCTGTGCTGCTCCTGGGCTGGTTCCTCTTTTTACCCACGCTGCGCACATTCTACTTTAGCTTCTTCAATAATGACTCGACCCAGTTTGTGGGCCTGTCCAACTATGTGGCCGCCTTCACCGAGCGCACCATGCTCACGGCCTTCCAGAACAACCTGCTCTGGATGATCTTCGGCACCGCCGGCTGCGTGATCTTCGGCCTGCTGATCGCCGTCCTCGCCGACCGCAGCAACTTCGAGTCGGTCGCCAAGTCGCTGATCTTCCTGCCGATGGCGATCTCCTTCGTCGGCGCGGGCGTGATCTGGCGCTTCATCTACTACTTCTCGCCGCCCGGCCAGCCTCAGATTGGTCTGCTCAACGCGATCGTCTCCGGCTTCGGCGGCCAGCCCCAGGCATGGACGAGCCTGGTGCAGCCCTGGAATAACTTCTTCCTGATCGCCATCCTAGTATGGATGCAGACCGGCTTCGCCATGGTGATCTTCTCGGCGGCGATCAAGGGCATCCCCGAGGATATCCTGGAGGCCGCCCGCGTCGATGGGGCCAAAGAGGTCACGATCTTCTTCCAGATTATGGTGCCGGCCATCCAGGGCACCCTGGTCACCGTCACCACGACGATCCTCATCCTCACGCTGAAGATCTTCGATGTGGTGATCGTCATGACCGGCGGCCAGTATGGCACCAACGTGATCGCGGTGGAGTTCTACCGCAAGCTCTTCACGGCCAACGACAACGGCCGCGGCTCGGCGATCGCGATCGTGCTGCTGATCGCCGTCATCCCGGTGATGGTCTACAATCTGCGTCAGCTGAACAAGCAGGAGGTGTTTTGATGGCCGCTATCACCGCCCCATCCACCGCCAGCGCCAGCAAGGCCAGCGCCAAGCGCCAGCAGCTGATCGGTAAGATTATCGTCAACACGGTGCTGGCGATCATCTGCATCGCCTGGACGATCCCGACCCTGGGCCTGCTGATCTCCTCGTTCCGCCTGCGCGACGATATCTCATCCTCGGGCTGGTGGACGGTGCTGCCGCACCAGGAGTATAAGACGGTCGAGACCTTCCAGCTGGACAAGGAGATCGACCTGCGCCAGCCGATCGTCTTCCCGCCCGAGCTCGGCGGCGGCTCCTACTCCGTCGACGACATCGCCCTGGGCGTGAAGCTGCCCGACGGCCGACAGGCCACCTGGGAGAACCGCCGCGGTCGCCTGCTGGCCATCCAGGCCGGGACGTGGGCGGTCAACACGAACTTCACCACTGAGAACTATGCGACGGTGCTGACCGGCAAGCAGGTTGTGATCAAGAACGCTGACGGCAGCGAGCGCACCATCCAGGGCGACGACCTCTCGGGCGCGCTGATCAACTCGCTCACGGTGGCCATCCCGGCAACGGTCATCCCCATCCTGATCGCGGCCTTCGCCGCCTACGGCTTCGCCTGGATGCGCTTCCCCGGTCGCTTCCTGCTCTTCTCGCTGGTCGTGGCCCTGCTGGTGGTGCCGCTCCAGGTGGCGCTCATCCCCATCCTGCGCGACTACGTCAGCCTCAAGCTGAACGGCACCTACCTGGCGGTCTGGCTGGCCCACACCGGCTTCGGCCTGCCGCTGGCGATCTACCTGCTCTACAACTATGTCAGCCAGCTCCCGCGCGACATCCTGGAGTCGGCCTTCATCGACGGAGCCTCGCACTTTACGATCTTCACCCAGCTGATCCTGCCGCTCTCGATGCCGGCCCTGGCCTCCTTCGCCATCTTCCAGTTCCTCTGGGTCTGGAACGACTACCTGAGCTGGTCCAGATCGAGGGCGCGCCCGCCGATGTGCTGGCGGCGCTCGCCGAGCGGCTGGCCGGGGACGAGCGGGCGATGGCCGCCATCGAGAACCTGCGCGCGATCATCGCCGGCCTCGGCCAGATGGGCGTGCCCGCCGAGCGCTACAAGGTGGCCCCGCGCCTGGCACGCGGCCTCTCCTACTACACCGGGCTGGTCTTCGAGACGATCACGCCGCACTGGCCCGAGGGCTCGCTGCTCGGCGGCGGCCGCTACGACGAGCTGGTCGGCCAGTTCGCCGGCCGTCCCATCCCCACCGTCGGCCTGGCCTTCGGCATCGACCGGCTCCACGATGTGATGGAGGAGCTGGAGATCGGCCCGCGCCCGGCCACCACCGCCGTCGCCTACGTCACCGTCTTCGGCCCCGAGCAGGCGGCGGCAAGCCTGGAGCTGGCCCGCGAGCTGCGGGCGGGCGGGGTGAACACCCTGATCAGCCTCGATAGCGGCGGCCTGGGCAAGCAGCTCAAGGACGCCGACCGCAAGGGCGTGCGCTACGCCCTCGTCCTCGGCCCCGACGAGATCGCCCGCGGCGAGGTGGTGGTGAAGGACCTGCGCGGCGGCGGGCAGCGGGCCGTGCCCCGCGCCGAGGCGCTCGCCGCGATCGCACGGTGAGGGTGTGGGAGAGCTTCGCTCTCCCACACCCTCACCGTGCGCAGTGTTGTTGCTGGCAACAGATAGGCACAAATTTCTTGTTGTTTTGGCCAAAACCAGTGAGGAGCGAGCATGACGCCACACTATGAGCGAATCGCCCACAGCCTGGTCGCCCGTCACCCGAAGCCGATCGGGGTGGTGGAGTTCTACGGCGGCCAGTTCTTCGGCCTGATCCCGGCGACCACCTATGACTACTTCCTAGAGAACCTCTTCGCCGCAGGCTACACGATCATCGCCGTGCCCTTCGAGTTCAGCTTCAACCACGTCGCGGTCGCCGAGTCGCTGCTGGCTGAGCGCGACCAGGTGCGCGAGAAGCTGCCCGAGATCGACGATGTGCCGCACTTCTGGGTCGGGCACAGCCTGGGCTGCAAGTTCATCGCCCTGCTGGAGGCCTACACCGATCCGGCCAGCGGCCTGTATCTGCCGCCCGGCCGCAGCAAGGCCACCGCGCGCCGCGGGATCATCGACGAGCCGTCGCTGCTGATGGCCCCCGATATCGGCGACACCGCCGCGGCCCTGCCGCTACCTGTGCTGCCGCAGATCCTCGACTCCCTCGGCCTGGGCGTGCGCCCGACCCGCGCCGAGACCCAGCGCCTGATCGTTGAGGACGAGCTGTTCCACCTGACGGCCCTGATCTCCTTTGCGGGCGACACGGTCGCCGGCAACGCCTCCGGATCGCCCGAGAAGAACGATGTGCCCTGGTTCATCCAGACGCTGCGCGGTCGCCAGGATGGCACCCTGCTCCACCGCGAGCTCGCGGGCGGGCACCTGGTCCCGCTCGGCGTGCGCCTCGCCGACGTGGTGCTGGAGGTCGATCCGCAGATCGGCCTGCTGCCGGCGGCGCCGCCCGCCGAGCTGGAGCGAGCCGCCCTGGAGCTGCTCGCCGATCTGGGCGGGCGGCGGGTCGCAGGGATCCGGCGTCGCCAGGTGGCTGCTAGCTCAGCCCCGGCGGCAGGCTAAAGCGCCCGCCCTCGTCGGGGGCGAAGGCGCGGGCGGCGACGACGGCGGATAGCTCCAGCGGGCCGTAGAGGTGCGGGAAGCGCACCCCCGGCTCACCCTCCTCGTAGCGCAGCTCGGCGGCGAGCCGGCTGGGGTCGATCTCCAGCAGCAGCAGGTCCTGACGCCCGGCGAAAAAGCGCGCCGCCGTGCCCAGCACCTGCGCCGCCGTCGAGCAGTGGATGAAGCCCTCTGTGGCCAGGCTGTCGGCCGTGTACTGGCCGGCGGCCTGGGCGGCATCCCAGTCGGCGCGGGCGGCGATGTGGTAGATCATCATCATCTCCCGATAGCAGGCCTCTCGGGCAGAGTATAGCACGGTAGGGCTTCTACAAAGTCCTGGGGCTTCGCCCCAGACCCGGTTTTGTATTGGGTTTGGGCGGCTTCGCCGCCCAAACCCAATACAAAACTACTGCGGGGGCGGCGAAGCCGCCCCCGCACCCCCACCGGGAGGTGACGTTGCAGAAGCCCTGTATAGCACGGGGCGGCGCTTGACACGGCGGTGAGGGCAATGTTTAATGGTGAATGTATCATTCACCATTAAACATTCAGCATTCAGCATTATGCTCCGACCACTCACCGTCCTCCTGCTGAGCGGGCTCTGCTTCCTGGCGGCCCAGGGCACCGGGCTGCGCCTGTTCTTCCACCTGAGCTACCTGCTGCTCGGGCTGCTCGCGCTCTCGGCGCTGTGGGCCTGGCTGAACCTGCGCGGGCTGCTTGTCGAGCGCGAGACGCTGACCCTGCGGGCCAACGTGGGCGAGTTCGCCCGCGAGCGGATCAGCATCCGCAACCGCTGGCGCATCCCCAAGCTCTGGATCGAGATGCGCGACGAGTCGGAGCTGCCCCAGCACGGCGCCGGCTTCGTCACCTACCTGGGCGGCCGCCAGCGCGGCCGCTGGCTGGCCCGCACCCTCTGCACCATGCGCGGGCGCTTCCGGCTCGGCCCGGCCACCCTGATCAGCGGCGACCCCTTCGGCATCGTGCGGCTCTCGCGCACGGTGACATCCACCAACGAGATCGTCGTCTACCCGCAGATGGTGGACCTGCCGAGCTTTAAGCTGCCCAGCGCCGAGCTGCCCGGCGGCCAGTCCACCCGCGCCCGCACCTTCAATGTGACGCCGAATGTGGCTACGGTGCGCGAGTATGTGCCGGGCGACAGCTTCAACCGCATCCACTGGCGCAGCACGGCGCGCACCGGCCAGCTGATGGTCAAGGAGTTTGAGCTCGACCCCTCGGCCGACATCTACCTGGTGCTGGACATGCAGGAGCGGGCGGTGGTGCGCGACGCGCGGGCCGCGCGTCGCGGGAGGGCCGAGGAGGACGAGCGCAGCGCGGCGCCCTGGTGGGACCGACAGCCGACCGAGCGGCCCGGCCCGGCCCAGGTGCTGGAGAGCACCGAGGAGTACGCGGTGATGGCGGCGGCCTCGCTGGCCCGCACCCTGCTCGCGCAGAACCGGATCGTCGGCATGGTGGCCTGGGGGCAGCACCGCGAGGTCATCCCCGCCGAGCGCGAGTCGCGCCAGCTCTTCAAGATTCTAGAGGCCCTGGCCGTGCTGCGCGCCCACAGCCCCCAGTCCCTGGCCGAGGTGCTGCTCGCCGAGAGCCAGCGCTTCGGGCGCAACTGCACCCTGCTGATCATCACCTCCTCGGTCGACGAGCGCTGGGTCGGCGCGCTCCAGCAGCATATCTACCGCGGCGTGCGCGCCGCCGTGCTCTTCGTGGACCCGCAGAGCTTCGGCGGCTGGTATGACCCCGAGCCGACGCTGCGCCGGGTGGCCGAGCTGCGCGTGCCGATCTACCGCCTGCGCCAGGGCGACTCGCTCGCCGCCGCCCTCACCACGCCGCTGAGCTTCGACGGGGGGCAGGATTCGGGCGCCGGGGGGCGCTGAGCGGAGACCGACCGACCTGCGCTCTGGCCGGTAAACCCCGGCATTAATGTTTGACACCGCTTGTCGTAGCGTGCTATCATTGCGCGCATATTCGCATGTAACCCGTTAACCGAACAGGCCCTCTCAGATGACCACCCAGAAGCTCAGCGCGGCGCAGATCCGCGAGAAATACCTCCGGTTCTTCGAGCGTCACGGCCACACGATCGTCCCCAGCACCTCGCTGGTTGTGGCCGACGACCCGACCCTCCTGTTTGTCAACTCGGGCATGGTGCCCTTCAAGGATGTCTTCCTCGGCCACGAGCAGCGCCCCTACACCCGGGCCACCACCGCCCAGAAGTGCCTGCGCGTCTCGGGCAAGCACAACGACCTTGAGGAGGTCGGGCCGTCGCCGCGGCACCAGACCTTCTTCGAGATGCTGGGCAACTTCTCCTTCGGCGACTACTTCAAGGCCGAGGCGATCGCCATGTCCTGGAAGCTGCTGACCGAGGAGTTCCAGCTCCCCGTCGAGCGGCTCTGGTTCACGGTGTTCGCCGGCGACGATGAGGTGCCCGCCGATGAGGAGGCCGAGCGGCTCTGGGTCGCCCAGGGCGCCGACCCCTCGCGCGTCCTGCGCTTCGGCCGCAAGGATAACTTCTGGGTCATGGGCGACACCGGCCCCTGCGGCCCCTGCTCCGAGATCACAATCTATATCGGGGACGACCTCGCGAAGATGCGCGCCGAGGGCGTGAACAGCGACGACCCCGACTATGTCGAGATCTGGAACAATGTGTTCATGCAGTACGAGCGGGCGACCATGAAGCCGCTGCCCAAGCCCTCGGTGGACACCGGCATGGGCCTTGAGCGCATGGCCATGGCGCTGCAGGGCGTCCACAGCACCTATGAGACCGATGTCTTCGTGCCGATCATCAACACGGTGATCGCGGCCCTGGGCAGTGACGAGGCCCACTACCGGGCGCACTTCGCCCAGTACCGCGCCATCGCCGACCACAGCCGGGCGATCGCCTTCCTGATCGCCGACGGCGTGCTGCCCGGCAACAACGGCCGCTCCTACGTGCTGCGGCGCATCCTGCGGCGGGCGACCTACCAGGGCCGCAGCATCGGCTTCACCCGGCCCTTTATGGCCGAGGTGATCGCCACGGTGATCGATGAGATGGGCCACGCCTACCCGCAGCTGGTCGACCGGCGCGCGTTCATCCTCGAGTCGGCCGACGCCGAGGAGCAGCAGTTCCTCAAGACGCTCGCCGGCGGCATCTCGCGGCTGAACACGATCATCGCGCAGGTGCAGGCCTCCGGCGGCGCGGCCGTCCCCGGCGCGGACGCCTTCGTGCTCAAGGACACCTACGGCTTCCCGCTCGACCTGACCCAGCGCATCGCCGCCGACGCCGGGCTGCCGGTGGACGAGGCCGGCTACGAGGCGGCCATGGCCGAGCAGCGCGGGCGCTCGCGGGCGGCCGCCCAGTTTAAGCGCGGCGGCGACGCCGACCTCTGGGCCGATAAGGGCCTGCCGAGCACCGAGTTCCTCGGCTACACGGCCACCGCCGCCAGCGGGACGATCCTGGCCCTGGTGGCCCACGGCGACGATGTGAGCGGCGCGGCGGCCGGCGCGCAGGTGCAGGTCGTCCTCGACCGCACGCCCTTCTACGCCGAGAGCGGCGGCCAGGTCGGCGACAGCGGCCACCTCTACGGCCCCGCCGGCGCCGTGCGCGTCGAGGATACCCAGCGCCCCGCGCCGGGCCTGACCGTCCACTATGGCGTGGTCGAGTCCGGCGTCGTCTCCGCCGGCGAGCCCGTGCGCGCCGAGGTGGACGCCGCTCGCCGCGCGGATGTCGAGCGCAACCACACGGCGACCCACATGCTCCAGCGCGCCCTGCGCGATGTGGTCGGCGAGCACGCGGCCCAGGCCGGCTCGCTGGTCGCCCCCGACCGGCTGCGCTTCGACTTCACCCACAACCGCGCGGTCGAGCCGGCCCAGCTGCGCGAGATCGAGAGCCGACTGAACGCCTGGGTGCGCGCCGACGGCGCGGTCTCCTGGGATGTGATGGACTACCAGTCGGCGATCGACGCCGGCGCGATCGCGCTCTTCGGCGAGAAGTACGGCGATAGGGTGCGGCTGGTGACGATTGACAGGGGACAGGGGATAGGGGATAGGGGACAGGGAACAGGGGACGGGCCGCAGAGCCCGCCACCTGCCCCCTTCTCCACCCGCGACTCGCGCGAGCTCTGCGGCGGCACGCACGTCGGGCGCACCGGCGAGATCGGCTACGTGCGGGTGGTGGGCGAGAGCAGCGTTGGCAGCGGCGTGCGCCGCATCGAGGCGCTGACCGGCCGCGGCGCCGAGCAGTGGGCCGAGCAGCAGGCCGAGCTTCTGCGCGACCTGGCCGCGCGACTCGGCGTGCCGACATCCCAGGTGGCCGAGCGGGTCGAGCTGCTGATCGGCGAGGGCAAGCAGCGCCAGCAGGAGCTCGACGCCCTGCGCGGCAAGCTGGCCCGCGCCTCGATCGAGGGCCTGCTCGACACGGTTGATCGCTCCGGCCCGGCGCCCATCCTGGCCGCCGAGGTGCAGGCCGAGGACACCAACCGCCTGCGCGAGATGGGCGACTGGCTGCGCGATAAGCTGGGCAGCGGCGTGGTCGTGCTCGGCGCGGCGATCGGCGATAAGCCCCAGATCCTCACGATGGTCACGCCCGACCTGGTGAAGCAGGGCTACCACGCCGGGAATCTGGTGAAGGCGCTGGCCCAGATTGTGGGCGGCGGCGGCGGCGGGAGACCCGAGATGGCCCAGGCCGGCGGACGCGATCTGGGCAAGCTGGCCGACGCGATCGCCCGCGCGCCCGCGCTGGTGGCGGAGCAGAAGAAGTAATGTTGAATGTTGAATGCTGAATGTTGAATGCCCAACATTCAGCATTCAGCATTCAACATTCCCCGGAGGGGAAGGCATGGTCGCCGATACAACCGCCCTGATCCTCGCGCTGCCGGACGACACCGCCGACACGCTGCTGAAGAAGATCGGTCAGTCGGGGACGCTCCAGGCGCAGCTGCTCGTGCCCGACGGGGTGCCCGGCCTACAGCAGCAGGCGCAGCTGGAGCGATTGCACGCCCTGGCGGCGCGCGGTAGGGTAGAGCTCACCCTGATCAGCTCGGACCCGCAGACGCTGCGGGCGGCCCGGCTGGCCGGGATCGAGACGATGCAGGTGCGCGACGCCCATGTGGTGGCCCCAACGCCGCCCCCC
>NZ_JAIEWN010000006.1:0-7220 GCF_019599295.1 Oscillochloris sp. ZM17-4
CCCCTGTCCCCTGTCCCCTCACGCTACCGCGTGAAGGCGGCGCGCACGCGGGCCACCAGCTGCTCGATGGCGGCCTGCATCTCGCTCACCGCCACCTGCACGTTGCCGCGGGCGTCGGTCGCGCTGTCCTCGTTGGGCACGAGCACCCAGAGGGCGATGTAGAGCATCGTGCCGAAGCCGTTCATCAGGCTCAGGACGACGAAGATGATCCGGACGATCAGCGGGTCGATCCCGAAGTATGCCGCCAGCCCGCCGGCCACGCCGCCGAGCATGCGGTCGCTCTGGCTGCGGGTGATGCGCTTGGTGCTGTCCATGGTTTATTCCTCTCTCGCGCCCGTCCGCCCCGTGGCGTCCGGCTTCGCGCGTCTGCCAGTATGACGGCGGGGCGGGAGGGTTTGTTGCGCACAAGGGCGGCGCCGGCCAGATGGCCGGCGCCGCCCTTGTGCGCAGGGACGTTGGGCTGGCTAGTTCCCGCAGGGCGCCACGTTGCGCCAGTTGTCGATGGTGTCATTCACCGCCTGCGCGCCCGTCGCCCCGTAGGAGAGGGTCAGCAGGCGGTTGGCGATCTCGCCGCAGGCCCCGTCCTTCTCCACGTAGTCCCAGGAGCCGAGGGCGTACTTGTACTCGATCTGGGTGCCCTCCTTGCCGGTGAAGCTGATCGCCCAGTGGGTGGCGTCCACCCGCGTCAGCGAGACGCCGGCAGGGTCCCACTGGGGCAGCCCGCCGTCCAGGCGATCCAGGAAGCCGGCGATGAAGACGCTCCGGCCGGTGGCGTCGGTCGTATCCGGCACCGCCACCGTGTAGTTCAGGGTCACGGTGCGCAGCTCGGCGGTGGCCAACACCTCTGGCGAGAAGGCCGAGCGGTTGAAGGAGCCGTCCACGGCGCGGACGACGTAGGCGTAGCTGGCGCCCTGGCTGACGTCGAGGTCGGTGTAGCTGGCCTCGGTGGTCAGGCCGATCACCGTGTAGGGGCCGCCGGGCGCGTCGCCGCGGGCCACCTCGTAGCCGTAGAGGCTGGCGTCGCCCTGGTTGGCGTCCCAGGTCAGGGCGATCCCGGCCGGCGAGGCGCTGACGACGCCCAGGCCGGCGGGCACGGCCGGGGCCGTGGTGTCGCCGCTGGAGCTGACCGTGAGCTTGCCGGGGCTGCCCGGCAGGGCGCCGGCGGCGACAGGGCCGCCCAGGTCGGCGTAGAGCCAGTCGCGCCCGCCGGTGGTGCTGTAGCGGTAGGCGTAGTCGTAGCTGCCGACGGCCTCGGGCAGCAGGCTGGCCATGAACTCGTCGTTGTTGCCGGCGTCGCCGTTGAAGCTGGCGTCAGCCCAGGTCCAGCCCGTCGGGGCGCTGCCCTCGGGGCCGTAGCCGACCTGCGCGAGCAGGCCGGGGGTCGCGCCGGGCAGGCCGGTCACGCCGTCGATCCAGACCTGGCCGTAGATGGTGTCGGTGCGGCTGGTGGCGCTGATGGTGTGGCTGATCGTGGGCGGCCACTGCAGGTTGGCCCAGCCGATGCGGTAGTGCGGCAGCGCGCTGACCTCGTTCGAGGCGGCGCTCTCGTTGCCCTTGTTGTCCAGGGCCTTGACCACGTAGTAGGAGATGCGGCCGTTCTCCACCGTGGTGTCGGTGTAGCTCGTGCCGGCCAGCGGGGCATCGTTCAGCTTCAGGTAGCCGCCGGCGCTCACCGGGCTGCGGTAGACGTTGTAGCCGGCGGCGTGGCGCACGCGGCCCCAGCTGAGGGCCACCTGGCCGGTGCCCTCGTCCGTCACCGCCAGGCCGGCCGGGGCCGCCGTGGCGGTCAGGTCGGCGCCGAAGGTCGTCAGGGCCGCGCCGCCCATGGCCGGCAGGGTCAGGGCGACCGCGCCGCCCTGCACCGTGACCCAGCCGCGGCCGCCGAGGCCGTAGCGCAGGCGGGTGCCGTCGGGGAGGTAGCCGGCCACCGGGACGCTCGCGGTCTGCTCGACGCCGCTGCGGTTGACGGCCACCAGGGCGCCGTAGTTGCCGGTGCGCCGGCCGTAGGCCACGACGCCGGCGGCGTCGTCGGCCAGGAGCATGCGGATGTCGCCACGGGTGAAGGCCGGCGAGCTGTCGCGCAGCTTGCCCAGGCCGCGGTAGTAGTCGAACATGGCGCTGTCGGGGCTGCCGCCCTTGTCCTTCCAGGGGTAGGTGCGCCGGTCGTCGGGGTCGTCGCCGCCAGTCATGCCGACCTCATCGCCGTAGTAGACGGTGGGCGCGCCGGGCATGGTGAACTGGATGAGCGAGGCCAGCCGCAGGCGATCCTTGCCCGCCGCGACGTTGGCCGGGTTCAGCTCCTTATCGGCGGTGGTGGCCGCGCCGGGGGTGAGCGTCCAAAGGATGCGCTCGGTGTCGTGGCTGTCGAGCAGGTTCATCAGGGTGTAGTAGGCCGCGTCGGGGTAGTCCTCACGGATGGACATAATGCGTGAGGCGAACTCCGAGGGGGCGATCACCCGCCCGCTGTCGCCGAAGCCCTTCGAGTCGAAGGCGCCGGGGGCGAGCAGGCCGATCACCGCGTCGCGCAGACGGTAGTTCATCGTCGTGTCGGCGGTCTCCCCGCGCAGGTTCTTCAGCAGGGTGCTGTCCTTCTGCCAGAGCTCGCCGATGATCAGGCTGTCGGGCTTGGTGGCCCGCGTGACGCTGCGGAAGGTTGGCCAGTAGTCGGCCGGGAAGCTGGCGTCGCCCATCACATCGAGGCGCCAGCCGGCCGCGCCCTGGCGCAGCCAGTACTTCGAGACGCTGTTCTGGCCGGTGAGGAAGTAGCTTCGCACGGCGGGGACAGACTTCTTGATCTCGGGGATCGAGTCGAAGCCGAACCAGCCGTTGTAGTAGGTGTCGTCGCCGCCGGCGACGCTGGGGGCGCAGGGCGCGGGCTCGATGCCGGCGGGCGCGCGGAAGTTGAACCAGCCGCGGTAGATCGAGCTGGCGCTCTCGCAGGCTCCCACCGCGCTGTAGTGGCCGTAGCGGTCGAAGAAGGCGCTGTCCGACGACATGTGGTTGAACACGCTGTCGACGATGATGTTGATGCCCTTGCCCTTGGCGTCGCGCACCAGGTCGCGGAAGTCCTTGTTGTCGCCCAGGGCCGGGTCGATCCGCAGATAGTCGCGGGTGTCGTAGCGGTGGTTCGAGCCGGCGGCGAAGATCGGGTTGAAGTAGATCGTGGTGATGCCGAGCTTCTTGAGGTAGTCGAGCTTATCCTTGACGCCCTCCAGGTCGCCGCCGAAGTAGTCGCGGCCGCGGGGCTGCTCCTTGCCTGAGGTGTCGCCGGGCTGGCTGCCGAAGCGCGGCGCGCAGTTGGTGGCGCCGTCGGTGTAGTTGCGGCAGTAGCCCTCGGGGAGGGTGCCCCAGCCCAGGGCGATCACCGGGTCGTCGTAGCGCACGTCGCCGGTCTGCGGGTCGTTCTCGCGGTCGCCGTTGCGGAAGCGGTCGGGGAAGATCTGGTAGATCACCGCCGTGCGCGCCCAGTTGGGCGAGCTGAAGGCCGGGTCGTAGAACATCAGTGCGAAGCTATTGTCCACCGCGTCGTCGGTGGCCGCGCCGAGGCCGCCGTCCAGGGCGGCGGTGTTGTCGCCGTAGAAATCGGTGTCCGTGCCGTCGCTGACGATGAAGCGGTACCAGAGGTTATTCGGGCTGGCCTCGCTCAGCGTGGCCGCCCAGAAGTCGCAGCGCTGCGCCTCCATGCCGGCCTGGTAGCAGCTCACGTCCGTGGCCGCCGGGGCCATCGGCACGAAGCGCTGGCTGCCGCCGTTCACATCGTAGGCCCGCAGCGTCACCGAGGTGACATCGTTGTGGAAGGTGCGGAAGCGGATGGTGACCGGGGTGCCGGCTTTCACCGCGCCGGCCGGGCTGCGGTAGAGCGGGTCGCGCGAGTCGTGGCGCAGGCCGTCCCACTCGACGTTGTTGTCGGGCGAGGGCAGGGCGCTCACCACCTGCACGCTCGGCGTGTTGGTGGCGCTGTCGAAGCTGAAGGTGACCGTGGCCGGGCCGCTCACGGTGAAGCCCAGGTTATTGCCGCTGCTGTCGCCGTAGTTCGGGTTGTCCCAGCTCTCGCCGGTGGCGACCTTAAAGCTATAGCTGCCGGCGGGCAGCCCCGTCACCGAGGTGGTGAAGACGCCGTCGCCGTCCACATCGGTCAGCAGGGTGCCCAGGCAGTCGGGCGCCCAGTCGCCGGCGCAGCCGATCTCGCTGTTGAAGTCGCCGGGCACGGTGTAGATCGGGTCGCTGGCGCTGTCCATCACGGCGTGGGTCTTATCATCATAGTAGAAGCGGACCGCACCACCGCTGGTGGTGATGGTGGTGTTGCCATCGGCGTTGCGGTGGCTGCCGGCGTAGCTCACGTCCCATGATCCGAGGGCGACCTTGTACTGCCAGTCGCCTGCCGGGATGGTGGCGGACTGGAAGAGGTAGACATCGTTGGGCTGGGCGCTGAAGGCCGAGCCGGCGCAGCCGGGGTCCCAGTCGCCACAGGCGCCGGCGGTCGCCTCAGACTGGAGGTCGCCGGCGAGGTTGACCGAGGCGGGGGCGGCCAGGGCGCGGGGGGCGGACATGGGGGCCAGGGCGCTGAGCATGAGCCCGAGCAGCAAGGTCAGGCTGAGCCAACGGTAGGCGGTTTGGCGACTCACGGGTGCTCCTTTGCGTTTGACAGGCGCTGTCAGTTAGGGTGAGCGACGGCTGATGGCCGACGCCCGACGACTGGCGACCGGTTATGACCAGTGTTTTGGCACTGGTGGTCGGCGCTCGTCGGTCGGCTGCTGATAATTGCTATTGAAACTAATGCGTGGGCAACGGAAGTATACGCCCCCTATTTCATCATTGTCAAGCAACACGGGCGAAGATGAGAGAATTGTGAGCTTCGGGGGCGGCGCGGCCGCGGGGCGCATATAATGCGAGGGGCATAACGTTGATAGCCGGTGAGAATGTATTACGCTACCGCGCACAGTTCGGGAAAGCTTCGCTCTCCCACAGTCAGTGCGGTATGTGCCTGAGCGCGCATATCTGGGAGTGACGCCATATGCAGCAGACAGTGAGCGCAGCGCCGGGGCCGCGCCGGGCGTGGCCCTGGGTGATCGTGCCGGCACTGGCGATCCTGACCATGGCCGTGCTGGCGATCATGCCGGAGATCGACGTGCGCCTGCCGGGCGAGGCGGCGGCCGCCTCGGGGAACCTGCCGCACCTCGTGATCATCGCCGCCGCCGGGGCGCTGGCCATGGCCGTGGGCCTGCTGATGGGCGAGGCGGGCCGCCGCCGCGCCGACGCCCGGGTGCTGCTGCTGGCGCTGGGCGTGCTGAACGCGGCCACCGCGCTGCTGCTGCACGCCCTGGCGACGCCGAACATCCTGGCGGCGGGCCCGGGCATCGGCTTCGTGATCGCCACGCCGGTGGGCCTGGTGATCGCCGCGATCTTTGTGGCGGCCAGCGCGCTCGACCTCAGCCCGGCGCAGGCCCGGCTGGTGGTGGCCTGGCAGGAGCTGCTGCGCAGCGGGACGCTGGCCTTCTGGGCGGCGCTCGGCCTGCTGGCCCTGCTGCGCCTGCCGCCCTTCGCTGGCGCCACCGACCCCGAGGCGCTGGAGCTGCCGCTCTTCGCCTGCCTGCTGGGGCGGGTGGTGGACCCGGCCATCCAGTGGTCGGCCACCGTGGCCATGCTGGCCAGCGCCGGGCTCTACGCCTACGCCGCCACGCGCTACCTGGGCCGCTTCCGCCGCCGGCCGACGGTCGTGCTGGCGGCCCTGCTCGGCGGCTGCGCCCTGCTGGCCGTCACGACGCTCAACGTGGGCCTGGGCGACACCTGGCACCTGAGCTGGTGGCAGTGGCACCTGCTGCTGCTGATCGCCTTTGGCATGATCGCCTTCAGCGTGCTGCGCCAGTACCGCAGCGAGGGCAGCGCCCGGCCGATCTTCGACAGCCTGTACATGGAGGAGACGGTCCAGCGCATCCGCCAGGAGTACAGCGGCGCGCTGGAGTCGCTGGTCGGCCGCATCCAGCGGCGGGCCGAGGGCGGCGACCTAGCGGATGACGCGCCCCTGGGCGGCGAGGTGGCCCGCCAGTTTGGCCTGAGCGAGGGCCAGGGCGCGGTGCTTGAGCGCGCCGCCGAGGCCCTGGCCCACGAGCGCGAGCAGATCGAGCGCCTGGGCGCGCTGGTGGCGATCGGCCAGGAGAGCAGCGTCATCCAGGAGGAGCTGCGGCTGCTCCAGCAGGCGCTGGGCCTGGCCAGCGCGGCCTTCCGCGACGCGCAGTTCCAGATCGGGCTGCTCCAGGGCGGCCGGCTGAGCTTCGCCGCCGGCCTGCGCAGCGGCGTCAGCCTGCCCGACCCCGACGCCGCGCAGCGGGCGGATCTGCACGGCCAGGCCATGCGCGAGGGCAGGCCCGCCGAGGCGGGCGGCCTGCTGGCCCTGCCGCTGACGGTCAAGGGCGCGCCCGCCGGCCTGCTGGAGGTGCGCCGCGCCGCCGGCCCCTTCGCCGAGCGCGACCGCTGGCTGCTGCGCACCCTGGCCGGCCAGCTCTCGGTGAGCCTGGAGAACACCCGGCTCTACCAGCAGATCGACCTGCTCTTCCGCCAGTACATGCCGGCCAGCGTGGCCACCGCCCTGATCGCCGACCCGTCCCAGGCCGCGCTCGGCGGGGCGGTGCGCGAGATCAGCGTGCTCTTCGGCGACCTGCGCGGCTTCACGACGCTCTCCGAGCGGCTCTCTCCGCCCGAGCTAGTGGCCCTGCTGAACCGCTACTATGGCGCGGCGGCCCAGGCCGTGCTGGCCGAGGGCGGCACGATCGACAAGTTTATGGGCGACGCCATGATGGCCCTCTTCAACGCGCCGGCGAATCAGGCCGACCACGCACTGCGGGCCTGCCGGGCGGCCCTGGCCATGCAGCGGGCGATCGCCCCGATCGCCGCCGAGGCCGGCGACATGCCGCGCTTCGGCATCGGCGTGAACAGCGGCGAGGCCCTGGTGGGCAACATTGGCAGCGAGGCCATCCGCAACTTCACGGCGATCGGCGACACGGTCAACCTCTCCTCGCGGCTCCAGTCGCGCGCCGAGGGCGGCCAGGTGCTGATCAACGCCAGCACCTACGCCCTGGTGAGGGAGCATGTGGACGTGCAGCCGCTCGGCGAGATCCAGGTCAAGGGCAAGGCCGCGCCGGTTGAGGTGTTTCTGCTGTTGTCCGTGCGACCGTAGGGCCGAAGCATTCGCCCCGGATGCATAAGGTGCCGGTTATCGATGC
>NZ_JAIEWN010000006.1:7320-13649 GCF_019599295.1 Oscillochloris sp. ZM17-4
CTTCCCCGGCGCGAAGTGGGTGCAGTATGACCCGGTCGGCCGCTCGAACACCTACGAGGGCACCAAGCTGGCCTTCGGCGAGTACCTTGAGCCGCGCTACCGGTTCGACCAGGCCGACCTGGTGGTCGCCCTCGACGCCGACTTTCTCACCGAGGGGCCGGGCCGCGTGCGCTACGCCCGCGACGCCATGGGCCGTCGCAGCGTCCGCGTCGCCGAGTCGGAGATGAGCCGGATCTATGCGATCGAGCCGGTGCTCTCGAACACCGGCATCGTCGCGGACCACCGCCTACCGGTGAAGGCCAGCCAGGTGGCCGCGGTCGCCTTCGCGGTCGCCAGCGCCCTCGGCGTCCCCGGCATCGCCGCGCCCGCCGGCCTCCCCGAGGCCGCCGGCCCCTTCGTCACCGCCATCGCCGACGACCTGCGCGCCGCCGGCGCCAAGTCCCTGGTGCTGGCCGGCGAGGGCCAGCCCCCGGTCGTCCACGCCCTGGCCCACGTGTTGAACACGCTGCTCGGCGCCGTCGGCACCACGGTCGAGTACACCGACCCGGTGGCCGCCCGCCCCGGCGACCAGACCGCCGCCCTGCGCGACCTGGCGGCCGAGCTGCGCGCCGGCGCGGTGGACGCCCTGGTGGTGATCGATAGCAACCCGGCCTTCGCCGCCCCCGCCGACCTGGCCTTCGGCGAGGCGATGGCGATGGCGAAGTTTACGGCGGTGCTCGGCCCCTACGCCGATGAGACCGCCGCCCTGGCCGACTGGTTCATCCCCATGTCCCACGCCCTCGAGTCCTGGGGCGATGTGCGGGCCTTCGACGGGACGACCACGATCATCCAGCCGCTCATCCTGCCGCTCTACGGCAGCCGCAGCCCCTGCGAGCTGATGGCGAACCTGCTCGGGCAGACGGCCGCCAGCGACTACGATATCGTCGCGACGGCCTGGAAGCAGCGCACTGGCCTGCCCGACGCCGAGTTCGAGACCTTCCTCAAGAGCAGCCTGAACAGTGGCACCGTGGCCGGCAGCACCCTGCCCGCCCGCAGCGTCGGCCTCGCCGGCGGCCTCAGCCTGGCCGCGCCCGCCGCCGCCGAGGGCTACGAGGTGATCTTTCGCGCCTCGCCCACCATCTACGACGGGCGCTACGCCAATAACGGCTGGCTCCAGGAGCTGCCCTCGCCGATCACCAAGCTGACCTGGGACAACGCCGCGCTGATCGGTGTCAAGACGGCGATCAAGCTGTTTAACCTCGATACCAACGGCAGCTACAACACGGCCCTGCTCAGCGCCGCAGACGATATCGAGCGCCAGCACGCCCTGGAGAAGCTGACCAACATCAACGGGTCGATGATCGAGCTGATCGTCGCCGACCGCAGCCTCAAGCTGCCGGTCTGGATCGTCCCCGGCCACGCCGAGGACACGGTCACGGTGCAGCTGGGCTACGGCCGCAGCGCCGGCGGCCGCGTCGCCGAGGGCGCCGGCTTCAATGTCTATAGCCTGCGCGCCAGCGACGCCCTCTGGTTCGCCGCCGCCAACGCCCGCACCACCGATGGATCCTACCTGCTGGTGAGCACCCAGGACCACTGGACGATGGAGGGCCGCGATATCGTCCGCGTCGGCGAGATCGAGAAGTTTAAGGAGGAGCCCGGCTACCTCGCCGCCGAGGTTCACATCGAAGAGTTCGGCACCCCCTCCCACGAGTACGACTCGCTCCTGCCCGGGGTGGACTACAGCACGGGCAACCAGTGGGCGATGACGATCGACCTGGGCGCATGCACCAGCTGTAACGCCTGCACCATCGCCTGCCAGGCCGAGAATAACATCCCGGTGATCGGCAAGCACGAGGTCTCGATGGGCCGCGAGATGCACTGGATCCGCATCGACCGCTACTTCGCCGGCGCCGACTACGATAACCCCGAGACCTATGTGATGCCCATGGCCTGCCAGCAGTGCGAGAAAGCGCCCTGCGAGCTGGTCTGCCCCGTGGTCGCCACCGTCCACGACGCCGAGGGCCTCAACAACATGATCTACAACCGCTGCGTGGGCACGAAGTACTGCTCGAACAACTGCCCCTACAAGGTGCGCCGCTTTAACTTCTTCCAGTACAGCGATAACAACACCGGCAGCCTCAAGCTGATGCGCAACCCCGATGTGACGGTGCGCACCCGCGGCGTGATGGAGAAGTGTACCTTCTGCATCCAGCGGATCAGCCTGACCCGGATCAAGGCCCAGGTTGAGGGCAACCGCCCGATCGCCGACGGCGAGATCCTCACCGCCTGCCAGCAGGTCTGCCCCACCCAGGCGATCACCTTCGGCGATAAGAACGACCTACAGAGCAAGGTGGCCACGCTCAAGCAGGAGCCGCACAACTATACGCTGCTCGATGATCTGAACACGCAGCCGCGCATGAGCTACCTGGCTCGCATGCGCAACCCGAACGCGACGCTCGGCGGCGGCGAGGGGTGACGGGCTTCTGTAAGGGCGCAGTAGCGCCGCGCTGCTGCGCCCCGACCACGAGTCCTAGAAGCGAGTACATTATGGCGAGAGCTGCCCACAACCGAACGATCTCCCGTATCGCGCGCCTGGCCTGGCTGCCGCTGCTGCTGATCCTGTCGGCCTGTCACATCGACATGTACGACCAGGCGAAGTACAAGCCAAACCAGCCGAGCGACTTCTTCCAGGACGGGCGCGCCATGCGGCCGCCGGTGCCGAACACCGTGTCGATGGGCACCTTCAACCCCGACTCGGCGCTGCTCACCGGCAAGCTGGACGGCCAGCTGGTGACGGAGCTGCCGGCCGAGATCACGCTCGACGCCAACCTGCTGGCCCGCGGGCGGGCGGTCTTCAACTCCTACTGCGCGCCATGCCACGGCCTGCTCGGCGACGGCAAGGGCGTGATCGCCGCCCGCGGCCCGCTGGTGGTGCCCTCGTACCATAACGACCGCCTGCGCACCGTGCCGGTCGGCTACTTCTTCGATGTGGCGACCAACGGGATCAACCGGATGTACGGCTACGGCGGCCGCATCTCCCCCGAGGATCGCTGGGCCGTGGTCGCCTATATCCGCGCCCTCCAGCTCAGCCAGAGCACGGATGTCACGAGCCTCTCCCCCGAGGAGCAGGCGCAGGTCGAGGCGGGCGAGTAGGAATCCCTAGATAGAGAGCGCACATGCCTGCACAGATTTTTTCGCGCACTGCGAACGCGACATTCAGAGTAACCCTGATCGGGATCTCGCTGCTGCTCTTCGGGGTCGTCGCCGCGCTGATCGGGCTCTACCTGTCGCCCTGGTACACCGAAGCCGGCGTGGCCAAGGCCCAGCCCATCGCCTTCAGCCACGCGCACCACGTCTCCCAGCTGAAGATCGACTGCCGCTACTGCCACAACACGGTCGAGCGCGCCGCCACCGCCGGCTTCCCCGCCACCGAGACCTGCATGTCCTGCCACTCGCAGGTCTGGACGACTAGCCCGCTGCTCCAGCCGGTGCGCGATAGCTACGCGAACGATACGCCGATTATCTGGAACCGGATCTACGACCTGCCGGCCTTCGTCTACTTTAACCACTCGATCCATGTGGCCAAGGGCATCGGCTGCACGACATGTCACGGCAATATCGGCGCGATGGCGCTGACCTCGAAGGCCCAGCCGCTCTATATGGGCTGGTGTCTCGGCTGCCACCGCGACCCGGCGCAGAACATCCGCCCGCGCGATGAGGTCTTTAACGTGGACTATACGGTCGACTCGCTGCCCCTGGCCGACCGCCAGCAGCTGGTGATCGACTATAAGATCCCGACCGACGGCCGGCTCACGAATTGCTACATCTGCCATCGCTAGGAGGGGCGCGCGTATGAGCACAACATCTCACGGCCACGGCCACGATGAGCCCGGCGCCGACCCGGAGAGCATCGCGGTCGGCCACGAGCTGAAGGATGCCAACCCTGGCCCGCTCATCCTCTCGGCGGTGGGCATCGGGGTGCTGATCGTTGTGTCCTTCATCGTCATGGGCATCATGCTCGCCTCCACCGGCAACCCGCTGACCGCCACCGGCAACGATGTCCCGACCAGCCCGGCGATGATGGTCCAGCTGCCGCCCGCGCCGCGCCTGGAGCAGAACCCCGTCGTCGATGGGAGCCTGATCGTCGAGCAGGCCACCAAGCGGATCGAGAGCTACGGCTGGGATGATCAGCAGGCCGGCAAGGCGCACATCCCGATCGAGCGGGCCATGGAGCTCGTGCTAGAGCGCGGCGTGGGTGGGCAATAATATGAACCTTCGTCGCAGTCTTGTCTTGTCTGGCCTGATCATGCTGCTCACCCTTACGCTCGCCCCGTCCGGGGCGCTCGCGCAGGGCGGCAAGCCCGACCCGCTGCACGATGTCTCGTTCGATCAGCGCCTCGACGCGCAGGTGCCCCTCGACCTGACATTTGTCGATGAGCAGGGCCGCACCGTGCAGCTCGGCGACTACTTCGGCGCCAAGCCGGTGATCCTCCAGCTGAGCTACTACGAGTGCCCCATGCTCTGCTCCCTCGTGCGCAAGGGCATGGTCGACGCGCTCCAGGACGTGACCCTGAACGCCGGTGCGGACTTTCAGGTGGTGAATGTCAGCATCGACCCCCAGGAGACCCCGATGATGGCGGCCAACGTCAAGGCCGCCACGCTGTCCACCTATGGCCGCGACGGGGCCGCCGATGGCATGCACTTCCTCACCGGCACCCAGGACTCGATCGACCGGCTGGCCGACGCGGTCGGCTTCCACTATGTCTACGACGAGACGATCGACCAGTACGCCCACGCCGCCGGCCTGGTGGTGCTCACCCCCAAGGGCCTGATCTCGCGCTACTTCTTCGGGGTGGAGTTTAACCCGAGCGACCTGCGCCTGGGCCTGGTCGAGTCGTCGGACAATAAGATCGGCGGCCTGACCGACCAGCTGCTCCTGCTCTGCTACCACTATGATCCGACCACCGGCTCGTACACCGGCCTGGTGATGACGATCATCCGCGTCGCCGGGGTGCTCACCGTCCTCGGCATCATCGGGATGATCGTGATGCTCGCCCGCAAGCCCGGCGGGCCGACACCCCAGGCGGGCTGATCTACCGGATCTGCCGTAAGGGCGCAGCAGCGGCCGCCGTTGCTGCGCCCCCAACAGGCAGCAGCGGCCACCGCTGCTGCGCCCCAACAGACACCTCAGGATGCCGGCGCTGCCGGCAGCAGACTAGGAAGCGCGTATGCAAGGATTTCAATTCTTCCCGGATCAGGCATCGACCTTCGCAGGCCCGACCGATCTGCTCTACTTTGTCCTCGTGGCGCTGAGCATGCTCTTCGCCGGCGTGCTGCCCTTCGTCATCCTGTACCTGATCGTCCGCTACCACCGCAGCCAGAAGGTCGACCGCTCGAACCCGGTCACCTCTGACCTGCGCCTGGAGCTGACCTGGACGATCCTGCCGCTGATCCTGGCGCTGGGCGTCTTCTTCTGGGGCGCGTTCCTGTACGTGCAGATGCGCACCCCGCCCAAGGACGCGATCGACGTCTATGTGATCGGCAAGCAGTGGATGTGGCACACCCAGCACTCCAACGGCAAGCGCGAGAATAACGAGCTGCACGTGCCGATCGGCCGCCCCGTGCGCCTGATCATGACCTCGCAGGATGTCATCCACAGCTTCTACATCCCGGCCTTCCGCGTGAAGCAGGATGTGCTGCCCGGCCGCTACACCACGCTCTGGTTTGAGGCCACCAAGACCGGCGAGTACCACCTGTTCTGCGCCGAGTACTGCGGCACCGAGCACTCGGTGATGGGCGGCACGGTGACGGTGATGAGCCTGAACGACTATCAGGCCTGGCTCACCACGCCCGGCCAGGTGATCATGCCCGACGGCAGTGTCCAGGCCGGCCAGGTGCTCGTCAACACCAACAGCGTCTCGTCCGAGCCGCAGATCGGCTCCAGCCTGAGCGACCCGATGGTGGTGGCCGGCGAGCAGCTCTTCACCAGCCTCGGCTGCGCGGGCTGCCACGTCATGGCCGGCGGCGGCCTCGGCCCCAGCCTGAAGAATGTCTTCGGCTACGACCAGCAGCTCGCCGACGGCAGCACGGTGCTGGCCGATGAGAACTACGTCCGCACGTCGATCCTGAACTCGGCGGCCCAGGTGGTGCAGGGCTACCAGCCGGTGATGCCGGCCTACGAGGGCCAGCTCAGCGAGGACCAGGTCAACCAGCTGCTCGCCTACATCAAGTCGCTCTCGAACCGCGGCGGGACGGCGCCGGCCGGCGTGACGGTGCCCACGGTGGTTCCCGTCGGCGAGCCCACCGCCGCCAGCGGGCCGGTCGCGACGAGCCCCCCCCTGGCCCTTCCC
>NZ_JAIEWN010000006.1:13749-36730 GCF_019599295.1 Oscillochloris sp. ZM17-4
CGGCGTCGGCCTTGGCCCGAGCCTTCAGGGCGTGTACAATAGCACCGTCACCCTCGCTGATGGTAGCACCGTGAAGGCCGACGAGGCCTATATCCGCGAGTCGATCCTCAACTCGACGGCCAAGGTCGTCAAGGACTATAACCCGATCATGCCGCCCTACCAGGGCCAGCTGAAGGACGATGAGGTGACCGCGCTGGTCGAGTACGTCAAGTCCCTAGGAAGCGCAGGGAACTAAGCAATGAGCACAACCGCCCTCCCCCAGAACTATATAACCAACCGCGCGACCACCGCGACCGCCTGGATCAAGTCGTGGCTGCTCACCGTCGACCATAAGCGCATCGCCATCCTCTACCTGCTCAGCATCAACTTCTTCTTCCTGATCGGCGGGGCGGCGGCCTCGATGGTGCGCCTTGAGCTCGTCACGCCCCAGGGCGACCTAATGTCGGCCGATATGTACAACCGCATGTTCACCCTGCACGGGGTGGTCATGGTCTTCTTCTTCCTGATCCCGGGCATCCCGTCGGTGCTGGGCAACTTCCTCATCCCGCTGATGATCGGCGCGCGCGACCTGGCCTTCCCCAAGCTGAATCTGCTCAGCTGGTACCTGTACATGGGCGGCGGGCTATTCGCCCTGAGCGCGGCCGTCTTCGGCGGCGTCGATACGGGCTGGACCTTCTACACCCCGTTTAGCACCAGCTACTCGAACTCAAACGTGATCCTGACGATCGCCGGGGCCTTCATCATGGGCTTCTCGTCGATCCTCACCGGCCTGAACTTCATCGTCACCATCCATAAGATGCGCGCGCCCGGGCTGACCTGGTTCCGCCTGCCGCTGTTCATCTGGGCCCACTACGCCACCAGCCTCATCCAGATCCTGGCCACCCCGGTGGTCGCGATCGCCCTGCTGCTGGTGATGGTCGAGCGGATCTGGCACGTCGGCGTGTTCGACCCGGCCCTCGGCGGCGACCCGCTGCTCTACCAGCATCTCTTCTGGTTCTACTCGCACCCGGCCGTCTACATCATGATCCTGCCGGCCATGGGCGTGATCAGCGAGCTGATCGCCACCTTCTCGCGCAAGCGCGTCTTCGGCTACGAGTTCATCGCCTTCAGCTCGATCGCCATCGCCATCCTGGGCTTCCTGGTCTGGGGCCACCACATGTTCGTGAGCAGCCAGTCGGTCTACTCCGGCCTGGTCTTCGGCTTCATCACTATGCTCGTGGCAATCCCCTCGGCGATCAAGGTCTTTAACTGGACGGCCACGCTCTACAAGGGCTCGATCTCGTACCGCACGCCGATGCTCTACGCCCTCGGCTTCATCGGCCTGTTTATCATCGGCGGGCTGACCGGCATCTTCCTCAGCGTGGTCGCGGTGGACATCCACGTCACCGACACCTACTTCGTGGTGGCCCACTTCCACTACGTGATGGTCGGCGGCACGATCATGGCCTACCTGGGCGGCATCCACTACTGGTGGCCGAAGATCACCGGCCGCATGTACAACGAGGCCTGGGGCACCATCTCGGCCCTGGTCGTCTTCGTCGGCTTCAACATGACCTTCTTCCCGCAGTTTGTGATGGGCTACCTTGGCATGCCGCGGCGCTACCACGTCTACCCCGAGGAGTTCCAGATCTACCACGTCATGTCGACGGCCGGCTCGACCATCCTCGGGATCGGCTTCATCATCCCGATCGTCTACCTGCTGCTCTCGCTGCGCTACGGCAAGATCGCCGGCGATAACCCCTGGGACGCGCCCGGCCTGGAGTGGCAGACCACCTCGCCGCCGCCGACCTTTAACTTTGAGACCCAGCCGATCGTGACCGAGGAGGCCTACGCCTTCCACCCCGAGGCCGCAATCAAGGACGCCGAGGCCTGGCGGCCGGGATCGCCGTTGTAGGGGCGCAGCAGCGGCCCAGATGGCTAGGGGATGCCAGGGCTGTAGGGGGCCGCTGCTGCGCCCTTACAGCAGACGGGGTATCCACACGCACCGAGAAGGAGAACATCCTTGGCGACGACAACCCACGGGCACGAGCATAACCCGGCGCTCCAGCACCACTACGACACCCCAGGCCAGCAGAAAGAGGCCGCGACCCTGGGGATGTGGGCCTTTCTGGTGACGGAGATCATGCTCTTTGGCGGGATCTTCCTGGCCTACACGGTCTATCGCTGGGCCTACCCCGAGGTCTGGGCGGCGGCGGCGCCGCACCTGAACACGCCCCTGGCAACGGTGAACACGGTGGTGCTGCTGGTCAGCTCGCTGACGGTGGCGCTCTCGGTCCACGCCGCCGAGCAGGGCAACAAGCGCCAGCTGGTGACGCTGCTGCTGGTGACGATCCTGCTGGGCGCGGCCTTCCTGGGGATCAAGTTCACCGAGTACGGCGAGAAGTTCGCCCACTGCGCCGGCTACGCCAACCCGCTCGCCTGGGTGACCGGCGGCGAGCGGCTTGGCGAGGCGGAGTGCCTGGTGCCCGGCGCGAACTTCCTCTTCCCCGCCGAGGCGGCGGCCGAGAGCGGCGCGGCGGCCGGCGAGGCGGCCGTGGCCCACCAGCCCGGCATGAAGTCGCCCCACCAGCTCTTCTTCTTCCTCTACTTCTGCGCCACCGGCCTGCACGCCATCCACATGATCATCGGGATCTCGGTGATGGGCGGGATCACCTGGATGGCCGCGCGCAACAAGTTTAGCCCCGCGTACTTCACCCCGGTGGAGATCGGCGGGCTCTACTGGCACCTGATCGATATCATCTGGGTCTTCCTGTTTCCGCTCTTCTATCTGGTGTAGCATATATGGCAACCATGCATCACGCCTCCCACGAGGGCGGGCACGAGCGCGAGGGTAACTACGGCCACATCTCGGTGCGCACCTACTGGATGGTCTTCATCTCGCTGATGGCGCTGATGGCCCTGACGGTCGGCGCCTGGTATGTGGAGAAGACCTTCATCCCAGGCATGCCCGAGATCATCGGCGTCAGCATCGCCATGGCGATCGCCATCGCCAAGACGGCCCTGATCATCTACTTCTTCATGCACGTCAAGGTGAGCAGCCGGCTCACCCAGGTCTTCGCCATGAGCGCCTTCGTCTGGCTGGCGATCATGTTTGTGATCATTATGGGCGACTACTTCTCCAAGGGCTGGCCGGCGCAGCAGGGGCCGCTCACCCAGGCCCCGGCGCCGGTCGCCGCCGTCGCGCCGCCTGAGGCGGGCTGGCGGGCGCTCTAGACACCGCGGCACGCTGAGGGGGGCGACGGGAGGCCGTCGCCCCCCTCTTTTGTGTGTTTGATACGGCAATGTGGTACATGTTTATGCTGAAGGGCTCTGTCTTGATCCAAAACGCTTTTGCCTAGTAGCCCCTTCGTCACAGCCTGGCACCTATGCTCTACGACAGCACACATGGCGCTATCGCCGCTCTGCCCCGCCTGATCGCGCGGCTCAACGCCGACCTTCAGCCGGAGGCGGCGCTCCAGATCATCTGCGATGAGGTCGCCCTCACCCTTGGCGTCGCGGGCGTGGCCGCCGGGGCCTACGACGAGCAGCGGCGCGTGATCCGCTATGCTGCCGCCCACGGCTGCGATGTGCAGCTGGCGGATCTGCGCATCCCGTCCCCGGACGCCCCCGCGCCGCCCGCTCCATCTATTCGCCCCGCCGGGCCCGGCCGGGCCGCCGTGGTCGGCCTCTGGCGCGAGGGGATCCCGGTCGGCGCCCTGGCGATCCTGCTCCCTGACAACCGGGACGGCCTCGCGGACGCTGAGCTGGCGCTGCTGCGCGCGCTCGCCGACCTGGCCGCCCAGGCCCTGGTCAATGCGATCCGGCTCTCCTCGGCGCGTGAGCGCGCCGAGGACCTGGAGGCGATCAACACGCTGGGTCGCGCCCTCGCCGAGACCCTCGACCTGGAGCGGATCTTCGAGCTGCTCTACGAGGTCGCCCTCAAGCTGCTGCCCGAGGTCGCCGGCGCGATCTTCTCGCTGTTCGACGCCGAGCTCCAGCAGATCACCTGCGCCTTCGCCATCCTCGACGGCGAGCAGCTCGATCCCGCCGAGCTGCCGCCGCTGCCGCTGAAGCCGCTGGGCCAGGGAACCCAGAGCACGGTGATCCATACCCGCCAGCCAGTTATTCTCGGCAGCTTCGAGGAGCTGCAACAGCGTACGGCGCTGGTGGTAGAGATAGGCACGGAGGGCGAGATGACCGAGTCGAGCCTGATTGTGCCGATGATCGCGCGCGAGCGGGTGGTGGGCGTGCTCCAGGTGCAGAGCTTCACCCCCGGCTGCTACGACATGGCCCACGCCACTATGCTTGGCCTGGCGGCGAACGTCGCCGCCGTGGCGATCGAGAACGCGCGCCTGGTGACGGCGCTCCGCAGCTCGAACAGCGAGCTGCTCCAGGCATACGACAGCACCCTGGAGGGCTGGTCGCGCGCCCTCGACCTGCGCGATAAAGAGACCGAGGGCCACTCGCAGCGCGTCACTGATCTGGCGGTGCTGCTGGCGCACGCCGCCGGCATGAGCGACGAGCAGGTGCGCTACATGCGCTGGGGCGCACTGCTCCACGATATCGGCAAGATGGGCGTCCCCGACGCGGTGCTGCTCAAGCCCGGCAAGCTCGACGATGAGGAGTGGCGGCTGATGCGTCTGCACCCGGCCTACGCCTACAGCCTGCTTGAGCCGATCACATTCCTGCGGCCGGCCCTCGACATCCCATACTGCCACCACGAGAAGTGGGATGGCACCGGCTACCCGCGCGGCCTGTGCGGCGAGGAGATCCCGCTGGCGGCCCGGCTCTTCGCCGTGATCGACATCTGGGACGCCCTGCGCTCGGATCGCCCCTACCGCCCGGCCTGGGACGAGGGGCGGACGCGCGCGCACATCCGGTCGATCGCCGGCAGCCACCTCGACCCGGCGGCGGTGGAGCTGTTCTTCCGGGTGATCGACGAGGGCGCTACGCCACGGCGGCGATGATCTCAGCCAGGGGCATAGCGTCGAGGCGGGGCAGGCGCAGGCCGGCGGGCGGCAGGGCGAGCCGCGCGGTGACGGCGCCGGGCACGGCCACCACCGGGCAGCCGGCGGCCGTGGCGGCCAGGATGCCGTTCGGCGAGTCCTCGAAGACTAGGCACGCGGCCGGGGCGCGGCCGAGGCCCGCCGCCGCTGCCAGGAACAGGTCGGGCGCGGGCTTGGTGTATGCCACATCGTCGGCGGTGCGCACGCACACGAAGCGCCCGATGATCGCGTGGCGGCGCAGCCAGCCCTCGACCCAGCCCCGCCCGCTGCTGGAGGCCACCGCGCAGGGCAGCCCCGCCGCGTCGGCCTGGTCGAGCAGCTCGGTCACGCCGGGCAGCAGGGGCTGGGCGGCGCTCAGCTCGGCCTTGATCTGCTGGCGGCGGGACAGGATCTCCGGCCCACGCGCCCGCAGCTCCTCCCCGCGCGCCGGGTCGGCGGCCTCGGCCAGGCCGATCAGGTGGGCCAGGGCGTCGAAGCCGTGGTTCGTGCCCAGCGCGCCCTGCCAGACCTCCAGGTCGATCTCCTGCCCGTGCTCGGCGTAGACGATCTGCCAGCTCTGGAGCGCCGGGCTCTCGGTGTCCACGATCAGCCCGTCGAAGTCGAGGATCAGGGCGGTGATCATCTGGCCAGCTCCGGCTCGATAGTCTCAACTCGCTCGACCAGCCCGTCGCGCAGGTGGACGATCCGGTCGGCGAAGCGGGCCACGCCCATGTCGTGGGTGACGAGCAGCATGGTCAGCCCCTCCTCGCGCACCAGGCGCTGGAGCAGGGCCAGGATCTCGCCGCCGGTGCGCGAGTCCAGGTTGCCGGTGGGCTCGTCGGCCAGCAGCAGGCGCGGGCGGTTGGCCAGCGAGCGGGCGATCGCCACGCGCTGCTGCTCGCCGCCGCTCAGCTCGGAGGGCCGATGGTCGGCCCGGGCGGCCAGCCCGAGCTGGCCGAGGATCTCGACCGCGCGGGCCTTGCGCTGGGCCGGCGGCGCGCCGGCCAGCATCAGCGGCACCGACACGTTCTCCCACGCCGACTTGATCGGCAGCAGGTTGAAGCTCTGGAAGATGAATCCCAGCGTGTCGCGGCGGTAGGCCACCAGCTGCTTGTCGCTGCTGCGGCCAAGCTCCAGGCCATTCACCCAGACCTCGCCGGCGCTCGGGCGCACCAGGCCGCCGATGAGGTGCAGCAGCGTGCTCTTGCCGCTGCCGCTCGGCCCGACCAGCGCGACGAACTCGCCAGCCTGGATCGTCAGATCCACGCCGCGCAGCGCGGCCACGCTCGTCTTGCCCATCTGGTAGCTGCGGGCCAGGGCGGTGGTTGTGATCAGTGGGTCTGCCATAGTTATGAGTATTGTAGCGCACTTGTGGGCTACGCCCACACCCAGTTTGTGTGCGAGGTGTGCGGCGCAGCCGCACACCTCGCACACAAAAAAGATGCGGGGGCGGCGCAGCCGCCCCCGCACCCCCGCCGCAGGTGGCTACCTCAGCCCCTCGGCGACCTTGACCGCCTCGTCGCCGCTGAGCGTGCCGGCGATCACCGTCTTGATCCCGCCCTCGTCCCAGGTCAGCAGGCTACCCTGGCCGTCGGCGCCGGTGATCAGGGTGGCCGGCTGGCCGCGCACGCTGATCTGCTGGATGTTGCTGCCCGCCGGGGGCTCGCGGCTGTCGCCCACGTCGCCGTTGCTCTGCACCAGGCTCATGCTGGCGCTCTCGCCGTTGTAGTTCATGATCACGGTGTCGGTGCCGACCACGCGCACCTCGACCAGGGCCAGCCCGGCGGGCAGGTAGCCCGGCTCGCGCAGGGTGAAGCTGACGCTGCTGCGGGCCTCGTCGAGCGTGGCCGCCTTGGGCGCCATCTGGGCGGCCAGGTCGGCCGCCTGGACGACCGTGGCGTCCGCCGGGGGCGTGTAGCTGAACAGGTCGGCGCTGACGCCGGCGTTCACCTCGATCGAGCGCACCTCGACGTTGCCGCTGCCGAAGTCGCTGGCGTCCACGCTGAGCTTGAGCGGCATGGCCTGCGCCTCGTCCACCCACATCGTGGCCTCGATCACGCCGGCCAGCTGGAGGTTGGCGGTCGTCTCGGGCTTGGGCGTCACCTTCACCTTCCAGGTGTTCGTGCCGGCCACCTGCTCCTCGCCGAGCACCTCAAGGTCTACGGCGTCGAGCCCCTTCTGCACCACATCCTGCAGCATCTGGGTGGCGCCGGCCGGGCTGGTGGGGGCCTGGTCCTTCATCTCGGCGGCCGTGCCGGTGACGACGGTGTTCTGGGCGGGGTTGTAGAGCCAGAACTGCTCGCCGTCGCTCACCAGGATCGTGCCGACTAGCTCGGCCTGGCTGGCCTCGCGCACCTCGGCGCGCACGCGGGCCTTGGGCTGGCCGTCGGCGGCATCGGGCAGCTTCTGCATCCAGCCCTCGATCACCATGCTGCCCGTCTGGTCGGGCGAGCTGAAGTCGATCGCCACCGTGGCGTGGATATCGTTGGTGCTGGCGCGGGCCGCCTCCATCTTGGCGACGATCTCGTCGGCGGTGGGGAGCTGGGTCGCGCAGGCGCCCAGCAGCAGCGAGCTGATGATCAGTGTTATAAAGACGAATGTGCGGCGCATAGTCCCTCCTCAAGGGTGTGTTTCCTATGCCCATGTTGTACCACGCCGCACGCCCCGCTTCCAGCCGATCGGTGTGAGCGGGATGTTACCAATTGTTGCCGCGCTGTATAATGACCATACGAGCAGAGCTTCACAGATTGATATCAGATGGGGACGCCATGCGACCATTCACCGTGACCCGCGCCCACCTCAGGGCCGCCTGCGAGAGCCAGAGCTGGGACCTGCTCGACAAGCTGCTGGAGATCGACCCCTCGCGCATCGACGATAACGCCCTCTTCACCGACACCTGGGGCACATGGTGGGGCATGCTGATCGCCGCCATCGTCGACAACTCACCCGCCGGCGTCAGGGTGCTGCTCAAGCACGGCGCCTGCCGCGACCAGGCGACCTGGGGCGACTGTGTGCCCGAGACGGCCCTGGAGCTGGCGCGCGATAAGCCCGCCATCCTGGCCCTGCTCCAGTCTGATCAAACGCCGACCTACGTGCGCGAGACCGACCCGCCCCTGCCCGAGGGCGAGTCGCCGCAGGACCAGGCGACGAACCGCCAGGGCGAGATCCGCGACGCGACGGGGCTGGTCTTTCAGGTGCCCCCGGAGCCGCCCGCGTAGGGGCGCAGCGTGCTTGCGCCCGCCGCCTCACCATCCCCCTGTCACCCTCGCCTCATCTCCGGCTTTCAGCCGACCTCGCCTGCGCCCAATGGCCGATGGCCCGCGCCGGCTATGCGGCTACTATTGATCGGGTAGACAAGGTTCAAACCAGCTTGACAGGTTGGTGGCACGTATCGCTTGTTGATACGTTCCATCTGTACCCTGTACCCTGTACCCTGTACCCTGTACCCTGTACCCTGTACCCTGTACCCTGTACCCTGTACCCTGTACCCTGTACCCTGTACCCTGCACCCTGCACCCTGCACCCTGCACCCTGCACCCTGCACCCTGCACCCTGCACCCTGCACCCTCATCCCCCGCCGTGGCCGGCGAGAACGGAGGCACCGCGATGTCCCTGAGCCGTGAGAAGATCGCCCCGCGAGCCCCCGCGCCCGCCGGTCTGGTCATCCGCCCCTTCAGCGGCGGCGACGCCGACTATGCCGCCGCCGTGGATGTGGTGAACGCCGTCTTCCCGGAGTACCCGGACACGGTTGACGAGTGGCGCTTCGGCGACGCCAACCGGCCCGCGCATATCAAGATGGAGCGCTGGCTGGCTGAGCTCGACGGCGCGACGGTGGCCTACGGCAACTACCATCAGTTTGAGGGCATGTACCACCCGCGCAAGTTCGGCGTCTTCATCGCCGTGCTCCCCGCGCTCCAGGGCCGGGGCGTTGGCGCGGCGCTCTACGACCATGTCGTGGCCGCCCTTGATCGCCACGGCCCGATCTCGCTGCGCGCCCGCGCCCGCGAGGATGCGGCCCGCAGCCTGCGCTTTCTGGCCGGCCGCGGCTACCGGGAGGACATGCGCGAGTGGGAGTCGCGCCTGGACGTGGCCGCCTTCGACCCCGCGCCCTACGCCGGCCACGAGGCGGCCCTGCGCGCCGACGGCCTGCGCATCGCCCCGCTGGCCGAGCTGCTTGAGCGCGACCCCGACTGCCGTGAGAAGCTCTGGGCGCTGGATGTGGAGCTGACCCGCGACGTGCCCCACCCCGAGCCGATAACCGCGACGACCCGCGAGTCCTTCGAGGCCTGGATCTTCAACAACCCCAACTTCCTGCCCGACGGCTACTTCGTGGCCCTCGATGGCCCCGACTATGTCGGCTCCAGCGCCCTCTGGCGGAGCCAGGCCGACTCGGGCGAGCTCTACACCGGGCTGACCGGGGTGCGCCGGGCCTACCGCCGGCGCGGGATCGCCCTGGCCCTCAAGCTGCGCGACATCGCCTACGCCAGGGAGCACGGCGTGCGGGTGATCAAGACCTGGAACGAGGCGAATAACCGCGGCATGCTCAGCATCAACGAGGCCCTCGGCTTCGTCAAGCAGCCGGCCTGGATCACCTTCGTGAAGCAGCTTTGATGCCCTCACCCCAGCCCCTCTCCCGCGTAGCGCGAGAGGGGCCGGGGGCGAGGGCCATAAAGGACACCTCATGCCTCTCCACATCCGCCCCTTCGCGGGCGACGAGCATGACTACGCGGCGATGGCCGCCGTGCGCAACGCGGCCTACCCCGAGTACCCGCGCACCGCCGACGAGCTGCGCGAGCAGGATGGCAAGCGTGACCCGAGGTGCTTCGCCCTGCGCCTGGTCGCCGAGCACGACGGCACGATCATCGGCGTCGGAAACTGCGGCAACATGTCATGGATGTTCCACCCGCAGAAGTTTGAGCTTGGGGTCTATGTTCACCCCGACCTGCGCCGGCGCGGCGTGGGCGGGCAGCTCTATGACCATCTGATGGCGGAGATCGCGCCCCGCGAGCCGATCAGCCTGCGCCACGGCGTCCGCGAGGACGACCAGGAGAGCCTGGGCTGGGCCGCCGGGCGCGGCTTCGTGGAGAGCCACCGGGCCTGGGAGTCGCGCCTAGATGTGGCCGCCTTCGACCCCGGGCGCTTCGCCGGCCACGTCGAGCGGGTGATGGCCGGCGGCGTTGCGATCTTCACAGCGGCCGAGCTTGAGGCCCGCGACGCTGACTTTTGGCGGCGCTACCACGAGCTCGATGTGGCGTGCATCGCGGACGAGCCCTCGCCCGAGCCGCAGACGCCGGCGAGCTTCGAGCAGTGGCGCAAGTATTTTACTGGGCCGAACTTTCTGCCCGACGCCCACTTCCTCGCTGTGGTCGACGGGCAGTATGCCGGCCTGAGCTCCCTCTGGCGTCGTGAGAGCACGCCCAATCTGGACACCGGCTTCACCGCAGTGCGCCGCGAGTACCGCCGGCGCGGGATCGCCCTGGCCCTCAAGCTGCGGGCGATCGACTACGCCAAGCGCGTCGGCGCGCCGATCATCATCACCGATAACGAGTCGACCAACCGCGGCATGCTCAGCATCAACGAGGCCCTCGGCTTCGCCAGGCAGCCGACCTGGATCTTTCTGGTGAACCGCCTGCGAAGCGAGTGACCAGGAGGTAGGAGGCAGGATCCTGCCACCTGCCACCTGCCACCTGCCACCTGCCACCTGCCACCTGCCACCTGCCACCTGCCACCTTGTCTAAGGAGCGATGCGATGACCCTCCCGCTGGTGCGGCTGACCGGCACGCCATACCAGCAGGGCCTCCAGCACGGCGAGGCCCTGCGCGACGCGATCGCCGAGAATATGGCGATCTACTTCGCCCGCTTCGAGCGCGAGCTGCGCCTCTCGCGTGAGGAGACCCTGCGCCGGGCCGCGGCCTACGCCGAGGCGATCGCGCGGCAGAGCCCGGCCTACGCCGCCGGCATGCGCGGCGTGGCCGAGGGCTCCGGCTTCAGCTACGCCGAGATCGCCGCCCTGAACGTGCGCTACGAGCTGTTCTACTACCAGTTCGGCGTCAACGCCGTCGCCGATGGCTGCACCGCCTTCGCCGTGCTGCCCGAGGCCAGCGCCGACGGCCACCTGATCATCGGCGAGAACTGGGACTGGGTGGCCGGCGTGCGCGGGGCCGTGCTCCATAGCCGGGAGCCTGACGGCCTGGAGGTGCTCTGCTTCTCCGAGGCCGGCATCGTCGGCGGCAAGATCGGCCTCAACGCGGCCGGCGTCGGCCTGCTGATCAACGGCCTCACCTCCACCGATGACGACTGGGCCCGCCTGCGTAAGCCCTTCCACGTGCGCTGCTACGAGATCCTGCGCGCCCGCAGCTTCGACGCCGCCACCCGTGTCGTCACCGATAGCGACCGCTCCTGCTCGGGGAACTTTGTGGTCGCCCAGGCCCCCGACCGGGTGATCAATATCGAGACCTCGCCCCACGCGGCGGCGCTCACCGGCTGCGCCAGCGGCTGCCTGGTCCACACCAACCACTTCGTCGACCCGGCCGCCCTCGCCGTCTCCGAGCCGCCGGTCGAGAAGAGCCCCCACTCCTACCGTCGCCTTGAGCGCATGGCCGAGCTGCTCGACGATCATCGCCCCCTGTCCATGGCCGACCTCCAGGCGGCCCTGCGCGACCACCAGGGCCACCCTTACGGAATCTGCTTCCACATCGACCCCGAGGAGCCGCCCGAGGAGCACTACGAGAGCGTCACCTCGGCGATCATCGACCTGAGCGCCGGCGCCCTCTACCTGAGCGACGGCCCGCCCTGCGAGAGCCCCTACCAGCGCTACACCATTGCAGATTGCAGATTGTAGATTGCAGATTGGGCGCTCCGCCCTCCGCCTGATGTCGTCCTATTGACAGCCCGGTTATAGTGACAACTACGTCTGCAATCTGCAATCTGCAATCTGCAATCTGCAATTCCGAAGGAGGCATATATGGCGAAGGTGATCACTGCCCTGAATACCCCCGTGTGTGCCCCCTCAGCTCGCTGACCCATTCAGGCCGATAGCCTGGGCCTCGCCGCCGGCCCGCCGCGACTCTCGCGGCCCGCCGGCGCATGCCCCGCTCCTCGCCTGCCTGCGGCGGCTGCGGCACACGCACGGTGCCTGCCCGCCGTCTTTTGATTCTCAGCGCACCCGAGGAGTCTATGGCTCGCTACACTATCACCGATAAGTCTCAGATCGACCCCGACGAGGACGCCGCGCCGGCCTACGGCACCCGCCACAAGGAGCAGAAGCGCCGCAAGGCCACCGCCCGCGAGGGCGTGGCCAAGCACAGCTTCGAGTCCAACCCCGACGTGCAGCGCTGGCTCAGCGAGGCCCGCGACGACGAGGGCGCCAAGGCGCCCTTCGCCCCCGAGGCCCTGGTCGGCCGGCGCGATGGCGAGTGGGTGCTCTCCTCGCTCACCGCCTTCTACGAGCAGGATATGATCGCCGACGTGCTGCGCGAGGTGAAGAGCGGCAAGGAGGCCACGGTCTTCTGCTGCTCGGGCGGCCCGGCCTGCGCCCACGACCTGCTGGCCGCCAAGGTCTACCGGCCGCGCATGTTCCGCAGCCTGAGCAACGATGCCCAGTACCGCGAGGGCCGCACGGTGCGCAACGAGTCGGGCAAGCAGGTGAAGCTGACCGGCAAGGGCGTGCCAAGCCGCAGCAGCGCCAAGGGCCGCGCCTTCCAGGTGGAGAGCTGGATCGGCTACGAGTACGCCGCCCAGGAGCTGGCCTTCGGCCTCGGCGTGAGCACCCCGCGCCCCTACTCGCAGGTCGGCAACAGCCTGCTCATGGAGTACATCGGCGACGAGGAGATGGTGGCGCCGCGGCTCTGCGAGATCGACGTGGACCGGGGCGAGGCCCAGGGGCTGCTCGACGGCCTGCTGGAGAGCATCGAGCTGCTGCTCGGTGGCCACCGCATCCACGGCGACCTCTCGTCCTACAACATCCTGGCCTGGCAGGGCCGCCCCTACATCATCGACTTCGCCCAGGCGGTGGACCCGCGCCACGGCGATGGGGCGCGCGAGCTGCTCACCCGCGATGTGGTGCGCGTCGCCCAGGCCCTGGCCCCCTTCGGCGCCCGCGTGGACGCCCGCGCCGCCGCCGACCGCATGTGGTGGGGCTACCTCGGCCAGCCGGTTTGATATTGCAGATTTTAGATTGCAGATTGCAGATTACAAGCGGCAATCTGCAATCTAAAATCTGCAATTATATGTGGCAATCTGCAATCTGCAATCTACAATTATATGTGGCTGATTGTTGGCCTGGGCAACCCGGGCGAGAAGTACGACCGCACGCGACATAATATCGGGTTCGCCTGTCTGGACGCGATCGCCCGCCGGCACGGCCTGGAGTTCCGGGTGAAGCGGGCGAACAGCCTGGTGGCCGAGGGCAGCATCGGCGGGCAGCGGGTGGCCCTGGCCAAGCCGCAGACCTACATGAACGAAAGCGGGCGGGCGGTGTCGGCCCTGCGCACCTGGTACAAGGTCGAGCCGGCCCGCGAGCTGCTGGTGATCTACGATGACATGGACCTGCCCTTCGCCAGGCTGCGCCTGCGCGAGCGCGGCAGCCCCGGCACCCACAACGGCATGCGCTCGATCGTCGGCCAGCTCGGCGGCAACGAGTTCCCTCGCCTGCGCGTCGGCATCGACCAGGCCCCCGGCAGGATGGACGCCGCCGCCTATGTGCTCGCCCGCTTCTCCAAGGACGAGGACGCGCAGGTGCCCGACCTCTGCGACCGGGTCGCCGACGCGGTGGAGCTCATCCTGCGCGAGGGCTTTACGGCGGGGATGAACCGGTATAACGCGACGTAGGGCTGCCGCAGAGCCACATAATATGCTATTATTCATAACAACATACGACAAGTGTGCGTACTATCGAGTTGTTAATGAACCAGCGACACATTATTCTGATTGTGTTTATCCTACTGGGTGTTGGTTTCTCGTTCTTGGATCGGGTAAACAACGGGGCGATCCGCACATCCCTCGATGGGACGCTCGGTCCAGATCGCGCGCAGATGGCGTTGCTGTCCTATATCCTGTTCATCGGCGTGTACGCCGGCTTCGAGATCCGCGGCTTCTTCCAGCCGGTGCCCGCGGCCGCCCGCCCGCCGAGCCCTGGGCGGACGAGGCGGCGGGGGTCGTTTGAGCGCCAGTATCGCGAGGCGATCTATGGCCGCTACCGCGATCTGCTGGCCACCGGCGTGCAGAACCAGCAGAACACGCTGGAGCAGGAGCATATCTTTGAGCCGCCCTTCCTGTCGCTCACGGACGCCCAGCCGGGCCCCACGGACCCCGCCAAGGACTATGCCGCGGCCTTGCAGAGCATCTGGCAGCATCTGGCGATCCCTCCCCGCCGGCTCCTGCCGTCCTTCTTCAGGCCCGAGAGCCAGCATCGCCACTTCGTCATCCTCGGCATGCCGGGCGGCGGCAAGTCCACCCTTCTTCAGCACATCGCCCTGACGTTTGTCCGCCGGCAGCACCTCACCTTTAACCCTCCCATCCGCGAGCTGATGCCCATCCTGCTGGTGCTGCGCGATCATCTGGACGCGATCAAGGCCAACCCCCAGGTCGATATCGCCCAGCTGATCACCGTCTTTGCGCGCAGCCGCCTCGATCTGACGGCGGCGAGCGCCAGCTGGTTCACCTCGCATCTGCGCGATGGGAGCTGCATTGTCTTGCTCGATGGCCTTGATGAGATCGCCGACGCCCAGGATCGCAAGCTGATGGCGGCCTGGGTGCAGGCCCAGCTTGGCCGCTGGAACAACAACTATGTGGTGATCACCTCGCGCCCGCACGGCTATGTGAACAACCCGCTCAACGGCGTGCGCATCCTCACCGTCGAGCCCTTCACCGCGCCCCAGGTCGAGTCGTTTGTGCGCAAGTGGTACCCCCTCTGCAGTGTGCCACCTGCAATCCTGCTGGTGGTACACTTGATGCGGGCCGCCTTCTGAAGCTGAAAGAGAAACCTATGGGACTGGATCTGCTGCCATGGTGGGGCTTCGCGCTCCTGTCGGCTGTCTTCGCCGCGCTGACGACGATCCTGGTAAAGCTGGGGGTTGAGCAGGTCAGCTCGACTCTGGCGACCGCCATCCGCACGGTGGTCGTGCTGGTGATGGCCTGGCTGATCGCGGCCGGGCGCGGCGAGGTGGCCGAGCTGGGCCGGATCGGCACCCGCACCTGGGTGGTGCTCGGCCTCTCGGGGGTGGCCACCGGCCTCTCGTGGCTCTGCTACTTCCGGGCGCTCCAGATCGGCCCGACGGCCTACGTCGCGGCGATCGATAAGAGCAGCGTGATCTTGATCGCCCTGCTGGCCTGGGTCATCCTGCGCGAGCCGACCGACTGGCGCGGCGCCGTCGGCCTCGGCATGATCGCCGCCGGCACCCTGGTGCTGATCCGCTAAGATGGAGATAGTATCGATGACCATCCTCACGCCCCTCGCCGTGGCCCTCGGCAAGGTGGCCGGGCAGCTCTCGCGCCGGCTGGGCCAGGGCGGCGGCACCACCCTGCCCGGCGCCCTGGCCCGCCGCATCGCCCCCGACATCCTGCGCGACCTCAGCGCCGGCCTGCCCCACGGAGCCCTGCTGATCAGCGGCACGAATGGCAAGACGACCACCAGCCGCATGATCAGCGAGATCCTCACGGCCTCCGGCGAGCGGGTGCTGCACAACCGCGCCGGGGCCAACCTGATCGCCGGCCTCACCGCCACCGCCGTGGCCGACGCCAGCTGGGCCGGCAGGCTGCGGGCCAGCATCGGCCTGTTCGAGACCGATGAGGCCGCCCTGCCCCAGGCTGTCGCCGAGGTGCGCCCGCGCCTGGTGCTCATCCATAACCTCTTCCGCGACCAGCTCGACCGCTACGGCGAGGTGGACACGGTGGCCGCCACCTGGCGCGCCGCCCTGGCCGATCTTCCTCCCGACGCCACCCTGGTGCTCAACGCCGATGACCCGGCCGTCGCCGACCTCGGGCGCGACCTGGCGGCCCGCGTGGTCTACTACGGCCTGGACGACGCCCGCCACGCCGCTGGGGCCGGCGCGCACATCGCCGACTCGCAGTTCTGCCGCCGCTGCGGGGCGCGCTACACCTTCAGCCTAGCATTCTACGCCCACATTGGCCACTATAGCTGCCCGCGCTGCGGCCACGCCCGCCCCGACCCCGATGTGCGCCTGGCCCGCCTGGAGCTCCAGGGCACCGCCGGCAGCCGCAGCTACATCACCTACCCCGGCGGCGCGATGGAGCTTGACCTGCCCCTGCCCGGCCTCTACAACGCCCTGAACGCCCTGGCCGCCTGCGCCGCCGCCACCAGCCTGGGCGTGGCCCCCCGCGTCGTGCGCGGCGCCCTGGAGCAGTTTAGCGCCGCCTTCGGCCGGATCGAGCGGCTCAGCGCCGGCCCCGGTGGCGCGCCCATGCTGATCGCCTTGATCAAGAACCCCGTCGGCGCCACCGAGACGGTGCGCATGCTCATCGGCGAATCGGCCGCCGCCGAGGGCCTGCACCTCCTGATCGCGATCAACGACCGCTACGCCGACGGCACCGATGTCTCCTGGCTCTGGGACGCCGAGTTCGAGTCCCTGGCCGGCGCCGCGCGCGTCACCGTGAGCGGCACCCGCGCCGATGACATGGCCGTGCGCCTGAAGTACGCCGGGCTCCCCGAGGGGCGCATCCACATCGCCCCCGAGCTCCCCGCCGCCGTGGACGCCGCCCTGGCCGGGCTGCCCGCCGGCGCGACCCTCTTCCTGCTGCCCACCTACACCGCCATGCTTGAGCTGCGCGAGGATCTGGCCGCCCGCGGCTGGGTGCGCCAGTTCTGGGAGGAGTGACCTCCTGGCGGGGGTGTGGGGCGGCGAAGCCGCCCCACGTTTTTTTGTTAGGTTGTGGCGGCGAAGCCACCACAACCTAACAAAGCAGGTTTGAGGGGCGCAGCCCCAAACGAGGGGAACCTTCTCTGGCTCTGGGCCGTCTCTGACACAGAATGTCAGATTCCCCACCGAGGAGGCTCCCGATGACACAGCACCCCGCCCGGCGCCGCGCCGCCCTGGCCCTCCTGCTCGCCCTGGCCCTCTCCCTGCTGGCCGCCTGCGGCGGCACGCCCGCCGCCGCCCCGCAGTCCCTGCCCACCGCCGCCGCGACGGCCGCCCGCGAGAACACCGCCGCTCAGGCCCCCGCCGCCACCCAGGCCCCGGCGGCCGAGATGCCCGCCGCCGACGCCGCCGCTCCGCCGGCCATCGGGGCGGCAGAGGGCGCGCCTGAGCCGCTGGGATCGGGCGACTCGGGCACCACCAGCGCCGCCGGGCCGCGCCCGGTCGGCCAGGAGGCCAGCCTCAAGGCCGGCGAGATCAACGACAACGCGCAGTTCGCTGACTACCTCGCCTACCTCCGCTCCTACCAAGATGGCGGCGTGCGCCCGGCCGACGTGGGCGAGCGCTACCTGATCAGCGTGATCGACGATAACCAGCGCCCTGTCCTCGACGCCCGCGTGACGGTCTACGCCGACGAGCAGGTGGTCTTCACCGGCCGCACCTACGCCGGCGGGCAGACGATCTTCCTGCCCCGCACCCTCGGCGTCAGCCCTAACGCCACCAGCTTCCGCGCCGTGGCCGAGTACGGCGACGCCAGCGCCGAGACGACATTTGAGCGCAGCCCGGGCGGGCAGGTCGAGATCGGCCTGCGCGGCGTGCAGCGCGACTCCGCCCTGCGCCTCGACCTGCTCTTCCTGCTCGATACCACCGGCAGCATGGGCGACGAGCTCGGCCGCATCCAGCAGACGATCGACAGCATCGCCCAGCGCATCGACGGCTTTACCCCGCGCCCGCAGATCCGCTACGGCCTGGTGGCCTACAAAGATCACGGCGACGACTACGTGACTAGCCCGGTCGACTTCACCGGCGACCTGGGCCAGTTCCGCGCCTCGCTCAATCAGCTCTCCGCCAAGGGCGGCGGCGACACCCCCGAGGCCGTGGACGAGGCCATGTACGACGCCGTGGTGCGCTCCAGCTGGAGCGAGCAGCCGGCGGTGCGCCTGGTCTTCCTGGTTGCCGACGCCGGGCCGCACATCGACAGCCAGCAGCAGTTCACCTACCTGGATGGGGCGCGCGAGGCGGCGGCCCGCGGCGTGAAGATCTACCCGATCGCCGCCAGCAACACCGACGCCCCCGCCGAGTACGTCTTCCGCCAGCTCGCCCAGCAGACCATGGGCGGCTTCGTATTCCTCACCTACCAGCCCGGCCAGAGCTCCGGCGCGCCGGGCGAGAGCACCACCCTGGAGGCCGGCGGCCAACCCTATAGCGTCGAGCGCCTCGACGACCTGATCGTCAACATTGTCGAGCGCGAGCTCGCGGCTGCTGTGGGCGCGCGCTAGCGGCGGCGGCCTATCTGCGGTGCGATCTGATAGGCTGGGAGATGTCGGCGGCACAGCAGCCGACATCTCCCAGCCTATTGTTTTACAACTGCTAGTGGACACGTTAACGTACTAGTGGTACCATAGGGCAACTCTTGATATATCTGCGTCCATGTGCGTTATACACCCCCATGGGATACCACGAACATCAACAGCGTGCCCGTGTCGAAGGCTCCGAACCGATTCGCTGTGGTATTCTTACCCTCAGCGATACTCGCACGTTCGAGACGGATACAAGCGGTGCTGTTATCCTCGCTGCGCTCACACAAGCCGGCCATGATGTGGTAAGATATGAGGTAGTTCGTGATGAGCCAGCGCAGATCGTTGAGCTAGTTCGTGCCCTTGTGTCTGAAGGCTGTAAGCTGATCATTACCAACGGTGGCACTGGCATCGCTCGCCGCGATAGCACAATCGAGGCAATCGATAGCCTGCTCGAAAAGCGTCTGCCGGGGTTTGGCGAGCTATTTCGCATGATCTCTTATGATGATATCGGCCCTGGGGCAATGCTATCGCGGGCGATCGCAGGCACGTACCTTGGTGCCTTACTATTCTGTCTGCCCGGATCCACCGGCGCTGTGCGTCTCGCCCTAGAAAAACTGATCATGCCCGAGCTGTCCCACCTGGTATGGGAGACGGTGCGCCAGTGATGCGACAGTTGCAGTTTTCTGGTATAGTGTGAGCGTCGCAGCGTCTACACTGCCGTTCTCCTCGTAGCTGTGTAAGGAGCCAGAGAGCCCATGACGAGCGTAGAAGCATTCCGTGGCCTGCACTACCCTAATAAGATTGGCCGCCTAACCTTCCTGTCGCTCGAAGAGGTGATGGGGCAAAACGGTGTGAAGGCGCTGCTTCGCCTGGCTGACCTGCCGCAATATCTGGACGCATACCCGCCGAACGATCTGAAGCGCGAGTTCCCCTTCGAGGCGATCTCGGCTACGTCGGTCGCCCTCGGAACGATGTACGGGCCTCGCGGGGCTCGCGGGCTTGAGCTGCGCGCCGGTCGTGTGGCCTTCTCCCTCGGCCTCAAGGAGTTTGGTCCGCTCCTGGGCATGGCTGACCTGGCGCTGAAGCTCATGCCGATCACCATGAAGCTGAAGATCGCGCTCAACGCCACCGCCCAGACATTTGATCGCTTCAGCGATCAGGCGAGCCACGTTGAGGAAGAGCGCGGCCAGTTCATCTACCACATCACCAAGTGCTCGAACTGTATCGTGCGCCCCGAGCCCGGGCCCGTCTTCTATGTCGCCCGCGGCATTATCGAAGAGGCGACCGCATGGGTCTCCGGCGGACGCCGCTTCGCCGTCGAGCAGTGTACCTGTATGGCGCAGGGCTCCCCCTCGTGCAGCTTCAGCATCGGCAAAGAGCCCCTCGAGTAAGGATGAAGGATGAAGGATGAAGGATGATCCTTCATCCTTCATCCTTCATCCTTCATCCTTATTATGCTTCGCTGGCTCGCCCTCAAGCTCATCCGCTTCTACCAAGTCGCCATCTCCCCGTGGACGCCGCCGAGCTGCATCTACTCCCCAACCTGCTCACAGTATGGCTTCGAGGCAATCAGTAAATATGGCTTCCTGAAGGGCGGCTGGCTTGCGCTAAAGCGCATCCTCCGCTGTCACCCCTGGGCTGCGGGCGGCCACGACCCTGTTCCGTAGATCTGCCTCCCCCCCGCGCAACTTTCTCCCCCCGTCCATCGTCATAGCCCCAGAAGATGGCATACACCCATCTCGGCCAATGGTCCAGTATTGAATCGGCCAGCGGCTTGATGTGGTGGGGCAATAGCTCTGGCATACTCCAGGTGTGCCCCATCTGACGACGATGGCGCAGATGCGCCAGGAGAATGTACCCGGTGGCAGAACCATCCCGTGAGCTGATCGCCCTCGCCCAGCAGGGCGACTCGCAGGCGCTCACCCAACTGGTGATCGGCCAGCAGCATTACGTCTATAGCATCGCTATGAGCGTGCTGAAGAACCCCGAGGACGCCGCCGACCTGACCCAGGAGGCGTTCATCAGGCTGTTCCGTGCGCTGCCGCAGTATAACGGCGAGAGCCGCTTCACCACATGGCTCTATCGGCTGGTGGTGAACCTCTGCCGCGATGAGCTGCGGCGCCGCGGGCGCCAGGTTCAGATCGCCCCGCCGGCAGCCGATGAGGAGGAGATCGACCAGATCGCCGGCGTCGCCGATGATGACCGCTGGTCGGACCCGGCCCAGGCGCTCGACTCACGCGAGCTGCGCGACCAGGTTCGCCGCGCCCTCGGCCAGCTTGAGGAGCACTATCGGCTCGTGCTGACGCTGTACTACTTTGAGGATATGAAGTACACCGATATCTCGTCTATCCTCGATATTCCGCTTAACACGGTGAAGAGCCACATCCGGCGCGGCAAAGATCGTCTGGCGACGATCTTGGAGACGCAGGAGCAGCCCCCCGCCGCCCGGGCGGTGGCGCAGCTTCCGCAGAGCCAGCCGCAGAGCCAGACGCCCCGCATCGCGCCGCTCAACCTGATGTTCCGCCTGGCTGGGAGGTAAGACGATGAGCACCACTACATCTGAATCTGAGCTGCCACCCCGCGAGCCAGAGGATACTCTGGATCAGATCCTATGCCAGGAGCTGCGCTGGGAGGTGCCGCCGATGCTCAGCGCCCAGCTGCTCGCCCTGGTGCCCGGCGCGCCGGTGGTGAGCGTGCCGCGCATGGCCCGGCCGAAGTCCTGGTATAGTATGTTTGTGCTTTTGCTGACGGCCGTGGCGATCGGGCTCTCGCTCGCTGTGGCCTGGCAGCTATATAGCGCCATCGGCGTTGAGCTGGGCCTTGGGGCGATGCTTACACAGCTCCAGGCGGCGCCGGCGCTTGGCCTCCAGCGGCTCTATGACGCTCTCCCCGCCTCGCGCCAGGTCGTCTCGCTCCTCGTCGCTGTCCGCGATCAGCTGCACTGGCTGCTCCTCGCGGTTGTGCTCTGGCTGGCCCTCGATGGCTGGCAGCCCCGCCGCTCCTCCCAGCGCACAACCTCGTAACGATATATGCGTTGTTGGATGTGGGCGGCGAAGCCGCCCACATCCAACAACGCATAGGGCTGGGGCAAAGCCCCAGACGTTGCATCTGCCCTGGGCACACAAGAAGCCCGGCACCTTAGGTGCCGGGCTTCTTGTGTGCCTCTAGATCCGCTCACGGGCGCGGTGCAATCGCCAGGTGCGAAGGAGCAGCGTCATTCCCATTAGCAAGACGCCGCCAAACGGGACACCCCCGCTTGTCTCGGGGAGCGGCGCCGGCGCGGGCGCCTGCCCGTCCGCCACGCGCGTCGGCGCGGTTGTGGTCGTGACGGTCGGTGTGTCTGTGGCGGCGGCGGCCCCCAGGACGCCTCCGGAGGCGGCGGTCGTCGTCGTGGGTGTTGCGGTCTGTGAGGGTGCTGCAGTAGCGGTGTCTGTGGCTGCCGGCTGGCCCTGGCTCGCCCCGACAACCAGCACGCTGACGATATTTGAGAAGATCGGCGCGCTGACCCCATCGTACTGGAGCTGCCCCTGCGCCACAAGCAGCGTGCCCGCGATCACGTCGCCCCTGATGCGCGAGGCGATCGTCACCTCCGCGCCCTCTCCGGGGGCGAGATCGGCGATCGTGTAGCGAACCTCATTGCCGGCGACGGTCGGGTCGGCGCCCCGGTCGGACTTAGCGCCGCGAACCTCAAGGTTATTCGGGAGCACGCTGCGCAATGTCACATTGCGCAGGTTGTTGGCACCGCTTGCGTCCGCCGCGCGCGTGTTGCGGATCACCAGGGTGAAGTTCACCTCTTGGTCGGGGTAGGCGCTCCCCCAGTCGCTGCCGAGCCGGAAGAAGAGCTCGCTCGACGCGGGGCCGGCCGCGCTCACGGAGCTCGTCGCGCTCGGCTGTGCCTGGGCGGCACTTGTGCTCGTGCGCTGAGATGCCGGCGGTCGCACGACGGCAGGCTGGGCCACCACCGGCCGCGTTGTGGGCGGCTCGGTGGGTACGGCCGGCTCTGGGGTCGGCGGCGGCGGCGGCGGCGGCGGCGTTACCGTGGGTTTGGGCTTGTTGTTGGTGCCCTGGGATGGGTTGGGCTCGCTGGGCTTTGATGTTGGTTGGGGCACGCCGGTCGCCGGCGGCACGTTGGTCGCTGGCGGCACGTCGGTCGGCGGCAAGACCACAACCGTATTTGTCGGCGATGGGCCGCCGCTCGTGTTCGTCGGCGAGGGTGGCACGATCGTGATTGTGCCGGTGGGCGTGTTTGTCGGCGTGCCGACTACCGGGATGGCCACGCCGATCACCCGCACGTTCACGCTCGCGGATCGGCTGCCGTTGGCGTTCGCCACATTCGTGATGATTGTGTCGCTTGGTGTGGTGCCCCGCACCCGAACCTGAATTGTGATCGAGGCCGGGCTCGTATTGCGCACGGTCAACGAGCAGCTGATCGTCTGACCAACCGAGCAGCTGCCTGCGCTGGTGCTGGCGCTTAACGCCTCAAGGTTTCCATCAAGGCTATCGCTCATCTGCACTGATGTGTCGCTGGTGTTGGTGGTGGCCACCGAGATGCTGTAGCTGAAGCTCTGTCCTGGGGCGACCTCAGATGCCGATGCGAGCTTAAAGACTTGTATGTTGCCAGGTG
>NZ_JAIEWN010000006.1:36830-38264 GCF_019599295.1 Oscillochloris sp. ZM17-4
CTCTGCGGTGGGCGGCTCCGCGGTGGGCGGCTCTGCGGTAGTCGGCTCCGCGGTGGGCGGCTCCGCGGTGGGCGGCTCCGCGGTGGGCGGCTCCGGAGCGGCTGTCTCGCCTGCGACGGCGTCCGCGCTTGGTGTGCTCTCCTGCGCGGGAGCCAGGGGCGGCATAACCCAGCGGGTCGCCTCGGCGTAGAGCGGGAATGCGATCATCAGCACACTGAGCGTGATCAGCGCTATCTCCCATCCCGTCCAGCGGGTTGGTGTGCGGCCACGGCCAGTTCGGATGGGGGGGCGGCCTTTGGCAGGCGGCTGCATAGCATCTCCTCGCTTCAGCTGTGCGGTCGAGAGCTGATCAGATCAGCGACTACAATCAGGCGCTGTGTATCCCAGTTGGTGCAGGTAATCAGGGTGAGCACGGGGTTTGGCGTCGGGTTCATCACCTCGATCTGAGTGGGCCAGACCGCCTTACGGGTGCGGACGCGGTAGGTGTAGCTCCACCCGCCGGTCTCGATCGTCACATCATCGCCGGGCCGCAGGTCGCCCAGATCACGGAAGACTCCTCCGCGCAGGCCGGCGTGGCCTGAGAGCACGGTGTTTCCAGTGTTGCCCGGCAGGGTCGTCCCGTGGTGGTAGCCGGCCGCGTAGTCGGCCACCTGCCACGCCCCATCGACGACAAAGACCTCCTTCACCGATGTGTCGACGCCCAGCGCCGGCATGATCAGGCGCTGTGGGCGCGGGTCAGCTGCGGCGGGCATTGCGAGCACCTGCTGGGGCGCCATAAAGTCCGATTCGGCCGGCGGGCTGGCCATATCGGGCGTGGTGAAGGGGAGGGCCGGCAGGTCGGCTGCCACGGCGGGCGGGGCGGTGTGGGGCAGGCGTAGGGTCGGCGTGGGCGCGGCGGATGCCACGGCCGCCTGAGCTGGCTGCGCGCTGCGTAGCTCGTGGAGCCAGTCGCGGCCGTAGCCGTCGGCAAGCCAGTAGAGGAAGACGCTGGCGGCTGCGATGACGAGCGCGCGCTCGGCGATATGGAGCGTATGATCGACCCATGTGCGCAGCAGATAGGGCTTGAGCGCCACACGACGCTGCTCGGACGCCGAGTGGAGGCGGGCCGGGCGGAGCTGCTCGCGCCTGCTCGGGACGGCCCCGGTGAGGAGCGCATCGAGCAGGGCCTGATCCGTGTCATCTGTGGGCACGGCTGGCATTGTCGGGCGATCTGCCACTGCGGCTCCTGAGGTGTGCATGGGACAGGAAGATATGATCGGCGCCGCGCTGCCGCCGATCGCGATAAGTATACACGAGGCTACGCACAGATGCAATAGCCAACGCCTACACAATGGGCGATTCGCACTGTGCCGGGGGTGAGAGTGTAAAGCGAAGTGGAAAAGAGATTGTTAGCGCGAATAAGTCCTGGGTCAAGCCCCACCGGCTGGCGACTGA
>NZ_JAIEWN010000006.1:38364-116662 GCF_019599295.1 Oscillochloris sp. ZM17-4
CGGAAGGTGTCGGGCCGGGTGATGGCGGAGATCATCAGGTGGACGCCAGTCACCTCGCCGTAGTAGAACCCCGGGTGGGTGAGGACGCCGTGGTCGAGCAGGTGAAGGGCGAGAGTCTCCTCGTCGTCCCACCCGTCGACGGACGGGAAGAGATAGTAGCCGCCATCGGGCGCGGCGGCGCGCAGCCGCGGGTGGCCCCTCAGGGCGGCCAGAGCGTAGTCGAGGTTCTCGCGGACGCGCCCGGCCATCATCTCGACAAAGGGCATACCGCCGGCGAAGAGCTGCGGCAGCATGTGCTGGGTCAGGCTGTTGGCGCCGAGGAAGGTGTCGTTGAGCAGCTCCAGGCGGGCGCCGTACCCGGCTGCCTCCCGGCTGAGCGCCGCCCATCCCAGCTTCATGTCGGGCAGCGCGAAGATCTTCGAGATGCCGTTTAGCGTGAAGACCGGCAGCTCGGGGTGCAGGGCGGCCAGGGGCGGGGCCGGCGGCGCGGCGTAGTGGAAGGGCGCGAAGACCTCGTCGCAGATGATCGGCAGCCCCAGGCGGCTCAGGGCCGCTACCGGCGCACTGACGATCGCCCCGGTGGGGTTGTGCGGCGAGATGATCAGCACGCCACGGGTGCGGCTGTCGGCGGCGGCCAGCAGCGACTCCCCATCGATCCGCCAGCCCTCAGACTCGACCATGTCGTAGGGGCGCAGCTCGATGTCGCGCATGGCGGCCAGGTACTCGAAGAGCGGGTAGGTGACGGCGGGTGCCAGCAGGTTGTCGCCGGGGTCGGCCAGCAGGGCGAAGAGCAGCCCGTATGCCTCGCTGGTGCTGGCGGTGATGAAGATGTCGTCGCCGACCAGGGCGAGGGGTGGGGTGCGGCCGGCGTAGTAGGCGGCGATGGCGGCGCGGGCGGCCTGGCTGCCGCGCGGGTCGGGCGCGTAGCGCCGGGTCTCCCAGTAGCCCTCGGCGGCGGCGCGCAGCAGGGCGGGCGGGAAGAGCAGGCCCTGCTGGGTTGGGTTGCTGCTGGTCAGGTCGATGTAGCCGGCCCCGGCGGCGCGGGCCAGGCGGGCGATCTCCAGCGGGTTCGGGCTCAGGTCGAGGTCGTTGTAGCAGCCGGGCATGACCATTCCCTGATTGCAGATTGCAGATTGCAGATTGCAGATTGGCGCTATTATCGCATATGCTTGCCGCCCAAGATGACAAACTTGGTACCAGATGCCTACTTGAAACTGTATGGCAAAGATCCTACAATAGGTAGTAGTACCAAGGCGAGTGGGGGCCTGCAATCTGTAATCACACCAGGGAGCCTGCCGTGCCCGACGTTCTTGACCTTGTGGACCATCGGCTGCTGGATGATAGCCCGCCCCGCCGGCTGCCCTTCTTCTTCCTGCCGAACCTGATCGGCGAGTACATGCTTGAGCGCCCGCCGAGCTTCTACCTCGACCCAGTCCTGATCTTCGGCCTAGCCGCCGCTGTGGTGCTACTCTTCCTCCACGTCGACCCGCTGATCTGGCTGATCCTGGGGCTCGTCCTGGGGCTGCGGGCGGTGGCCGCCTGCTGGAAGATCTACCGCGATGTGCGCGAGGACTATCTGCTGATGCGGCACGGCGTTGTCACCAGCGCCCATGTGATGGGCGTGCGGGCCTGCCGCGACGCTGGCGGCGCGCCGTCGGGGGCCTATGTCGACTGCGTGATCCCGATCTCGCGGCGGCGCACCTCGGTGGGCAGTGTCTGGATGCCCGACGCCGGCGAGGCCACGCGCATCGGCCAGGCCGGGCACCTGACGGTGATCTGCCTCGCCCGCTCCCCCGGCGCCTGGCGCCTGCGCGAGGGCGACGGCCCGCACCTGCGCTACGAGCCGACCGGCGGCGAGTGAGCTAAGGGGACAGGGGACAGGGGACAGGGGGCAGGGGACAGGCAGCGCGCATTAGTGAGTGCTGTAATCTGCCTATCCCCTGTCCCCTTGCCTGATGCTATAATGGCGCGTCCCCAACGCGATGTGAATGAAGGAGTATGTATGCAGCGCACTGTGATCAGCACCTCGGACGCGCCCGCCGCGATCGGCCCCTACTCGCAGGCCGTCCGGGTCGGCGACATGATCTTCCTCTCCGGCCAGCTCCCCATCGACCCTGCCAGCGGCGAGATCGTCGCTGGCGATATCGCCGCGATGACCCGCCAGATCTTCACGAATATCTCCGCCGTTCTCGCCGCCGCCGGCAGCTCTCTGGAGAAGGTCGCCAAGGTGACGGTTTTTCTGGCCGATATGGGCGACTTCATCCCGATGAACGCGGCCTACGCCGAGTTCTTCCCCGCCGCGCCGCCGGCCCGCTCGACGGTGCAGGTTGCCCGGCTCCCGAAGGACGCCCGCATCGAGATCGAGGTGGTGGCTCAGGCGTAGGGCAATCGCAGATTGCAGATTGCAGATTGCGCATCCTAACAAGCGCTCCCACGGTACATGCATTGGTGTGCCGATAGGTACGGGAGGCGGCGGATGGATGCTCCGAAGGATGATCGACGATCACGGCTGTGGCGGGCGGCGCGCTGGCTGGCGCTGATGCTGGCCTGTCTGCTGGCGGTGGCCTGGGCGCAGCGCCCCGACGGGCGGCTGCACGTCTACTTTCTCGACACGCCCGGCGACGCGGTGCTGGTGCAGGCGCCGTCGGGCCGCTTCGCGCTGATCGATGGCGGGGGCGACCCGGCGCTGATGGCGACGACCCTGGGCCGGCTGATGCCCTTCTGGCGGCGCGACATGGCTGCGGTGGCGCTGACCCGCGCCGACGGCGCGCATCTGCCGGGCCAGGTCGCCGCCCTGGCCCGTTACCGCCCCGATCTTGTGCTTGGCCCGCCGGGGATGCCCGCGGGCGGCGTGGCCGGCGAGTGGCTCCGGCTGGTGGGGGCGCAGGGCGCGCCGCTCCGCGCCCTGCGCCCCGGCGCGCGGATCGGCCTGGGCGGCGGGGCGACCCTGTCGGTGCTCGGGGTGTCGGCGGGCGAGGGGGGCGGCGCGGTGCTGCTGGTCGAGTACGGCGCGGCGCGGGTGCTCATCCACGGCGGCGGGCCGGATGGCGATGCGGCGGCTATGGCCGCCGCGGGCAAGCCCCTGGCCGCCATAGCCTACCCCTGGCAGCGCGAGTTCGACACGCCCCTGCTGGCCGCCCTGCGCCCGCGCGCCGTCGCCTTCACCAGCGCCTACGAGGCCGCCGAGCCGGCCCTGCTCAGCTACGCCGAGCGCCGCCTGGTCAGCCCGGCCCTCTACCACGAGAAGAATGACGGCACGGTCGAGCTGATCAGCGATGGGAGAAGTGTCTGGTTTGCGACGCAGCGCTAGCGCCGCGTCGCAGACCGCATGAGCAAGACAGGTAGCGATCTCTGCGCATCTACATCATCATCGCCATTCTCGTCGGGGTGCTGATCGCCGCCGCTGTGGGCGCGCTGCTCTGGCGGCGCTTCTACCGGGACGACCCGGGGAACGCGGCGCGGCGGATCTTTAAGAACAGCGCCGTCACCTTCGGGCTGCGCGTGCTCGTCAAGGGCCTCGACACCATCGTGCTGCTGCTGCTCGTCGGCAGCTTCGGCCTGGCCGAGCTCGGCGCGTATAATGTCGCCGCGCTGCTGGTGGTCCAGTACCTCGCCACCTTCAGCGAGTTTGGCCTGGGCGTGCTGCTCACCCGTGAGGTGGCGCGCGAGCCGGGGGCCGCGCGCCGGCTCTTCGGCGTCACGCTGACCCTGCGCCTGCTGCTGGTCGCCATCGCCGCCGCGCCGGTCGCGCTGCTGGTGGCGCTGGCCTACGGCGCGCTCAGCCGGCTCGGCCTGAGCGCGCCGCTCAGCGCCGAGGCGCAGGCGGTGAACTGGGTCCTCCTGCTCACGCTCATCCCGAGCGCCTACTCGGGGGCGGTGACGGCGCTGTACAACGCCGCCGAGCGCATGGAGGTGCCCGCCCTGATCGAGCTGATCACCGCGGTGATCAGCTTCCTGGCCCGGATCGGCGTCCTCGCCCTGGGGCTCGGCATCGTCGGCCTGGCCTGGGCCGCCGTCGGGGTCAGCTCGATCACGGCGCTGCTCTTTCTCGGCCTCCAGATGGGGGCTTTCTTCGCGCCCACGCTCAGCTGGGACCCGCCGGCGATGCGCGCCCTTGTGCCGCAGGCCTTCCCGCTGATGCTGAACAACCTGCTCAGCGCGGTCTTCTTCCGCTTCGACATGTTCATTGTGCGCGGCTTCAGCGGCGCGCGGGCCGACGCCCTGGTGCAGCAGTACACGCTGCCCTACCAGCTGCTCAACATCGCGCTGGTGCTGCCGCCCGCCGTCACCTTCGCGGTCTTCCCGCTGCTGGCCCGCCGGGCGGCCGGCGAACGATCTGCCATGGCCGACGCGCAGCGGCGCACGCTCCAGCTGCTGCTGCTGCTGGCCTTCCCGCTGGCGATGGGCATGTGTGTCCTATCGAGCGACCTGGTCTGGGTCTTCGCCCGCAGCAAGTTCGCCGAGTACCTGCCCTCGGTGACGGTGCTGGCGATCCTGGCCTGGTTCCTGCCGCTCTCCTTCGCGAACGGGCTGCTCCAGTACGTGCTGATCGCGGTCAACCGGCAGGCGGCGATCACGCGGGCCTTCGTGATCGGGGCGGCCGTCAACCTGGCGCTGAACCTGGCGGCGATACCGGCGGCCAGCCTGCTGCTCGACCGGCCCGAGTGGGGGCTCTACGCGGCGGCGGCGATCACGATCCTCTCCGAGCTGGTGCTCTACCTGGTCTTCCGCCCGCTGCTGGCGGGCGAGGGCCTGGCCCCCGGCGTGTCCCGGCTCTCCTGGCGGCCGCTGCTGGCCTCCCTGGCCATGGGCGCGGCCATGCTGGCGCTGCGCCTGCCGCTCGGCGCGCCCCTCGGCACCGCCCTGGCCATCCTGGCCGCCCCGCCGGTCTACGCCCTGGCGCTCTGGCTGCTGGGCGGGGTGGGGGCGGAGGAGCGGGCGCTGGCGATGAGAATTCTGGGGCGTAGGTAGGGCGCATCGCGATGCGCCCTACCTACGCCCCAGAATTCTGATTCTGTGCATAGTGAGGGTGTAGGAGAGCTTCGCTCTCCCACACCCTCTCTGTGCACAGTGTTGTTGCTGGCAACAACAATCCTGATATTCCCCTCACACTCCCTTCAGATCCTCACGAGCGCCACACGATCCGCCCGTCATTCCCTGTCGCGTCCCCGCGCGCTATAGTGGTGGCACGATAGATGCAACACACAGCGAGAACGGGTTGGAACGTACAGTTCTCTCTGATCGTCTGGATGTACGCAGCATACTATCACATATCAGAAGGAGGAGCGTATGATGCTCGGAACACTTCGGCGGCGCGGCGGCGCGGTTGTCGCTGCGGTGATGCTCGGCGCCCTGGCCCTGACGGCGATCTCGGCCGGCGCGGCGCCCTTCGACGGCGCGCGCAACCAGTTCGCCGACGCGCGGTTCTCGACCGTCTGGGCGCGCACCGACGGCCAGGCCGTGCGCGGCGGGCGCAGCTGGTACTGGGGGCCCGGCCCCTGGTTCGACTACGCCGAGTTCTACCGCGAGAGCGAGAACGGCCTGCGCACCGTGCAGTACTTCGACAAGGCCCGCATGGAGCTCAACAACCCGGCCGACCGCTCCGGCCCCAGCCAGGGCGTCACCAACGGCCTGCTGGTGAAGGAGCTGGTGAGCGGGCGGGTGCAGCTCGCCAACAACCCCTACGACTACGACCAGCGCGAGCCGGCCGATGTGCCGGTGGCCGGCAACCCGCGCAGCGCCAACGATAGCGCGCCCGGCTACGGGGCCTTCGCCGGCGTGGCCACGATCGAGAACGGCTACCGCGACCCGCAGCGGCTCGGCGAGACGGTGGCCACCACCCTCGACCGCAGCGGCAACCTGGGATTGAACCCTGCCCTGGCCCTGCCCGAGACGAAGATCGTCCAGTACAACAGCGTCACCGGCCACAACATCCCGCAGGTTTTTTGGGACTTCATGAACCTGCGGGGAAAGATCGACACCGGCCGGGTGGAGAATGGCCCGGTGGTGGACTGGCTCTTCGCGATGGGCCTGCCGATCAGCGACGCCTACTGGACGCGGGCGCAGGTGGGCGGCGAGACCAAGGACGTGCTGGTGCAGCTCTTCGAGCGGCGCGTACTGACCTATGTGCCGACCAACCCGGCGGGCTACAAGGTGGAGATGGGCAACGTGGGCCAGCACTACTTCCAGTGGCGCTACCCGCACCTGGGCACGCCCTGGGCCTCGCCCGAGCCGAGCATGCCGCTGGTCTACGCCTCGGACATCGACACCGGCGGCAAGCACTGGGAGCTGTACACATCGAACAACGTCGGCGGCGGCGTGCGGATGACCAACAACGCCCAGGAGACGGTGGCCTTCTCGTGGCGGCGCAGCTGGGACCCGGCCCAGATCGCCCTGCTCGTGGACTCGCGGCGCAGCAACGCGCAGTTCCGCCAGATCTACGAGTTTGATGTGAACGCCTTCTACAGCGGCGACCATAGCGCAAACGCCAAGGTGCGCCGGCTGAGCTACAGCGACGGCACGCCGCCGCCGCCGAACGGCCCCTGGCCGGGCTACCTGCCCAACGGCACATCCAACGATTACAACGCCAGCTACTCGCCGGACGGCACCAAGATCGTCTTCGTGAGCGACCGGATGGGCGGTGGCGGGCAGGAGCTGTTCATCATGGGCGCGACCGCCAACGGCCCGGCCCAGCTGACCAGCCAGGGCTGTGTGAACGAGACGCCGACATGGTCGCCTGACGGCCGGCGGATCTACTGGGCGAGCAACTGCGACGGCGACTTCGACATCTACCGCGCCGACATCGCCTACAACAACGATACGGCCTGGGGCGTGGACGCGCACCTGGTGAACACCGTCAACCTGACCAACAACCAGAGCGACGACCGCCTCGCGCGGGTGTCGCCGGACGGCAAGACGATCGCCTTCTCCGGCAACCGCGAGGGCAACTGGAACATCTACACGATCAACACGGAGAATGGCGGGGGCGAGCGCACGCTGACGATCAGCCTCGCCAACGACGACGCGCCGACCTGGTCGCCCGACGGCGTGTGGCTGGCCTTCGCCAGCGACCGCGACGGCGACTACGAGATCTACACGATGCGGTTTGACAGCAGCAACGTGACCCAGATCACCAACAACGCGGCGCAGGACCGCTGGCCGCTCTGGGCGCAGTAGGAAATAGGGAACAGGGGACAGGGGACAGGGGACAGGGGACAGGGGACAGGGGACAGGTGGTCTCGCCTGGTGGTGTAGATAACGAACAGGGGACAAGTGGGCAGAGATGTTGCCCGCCTGTCCCCTGTTCGCTGTCCCCTGTCCCCTAGAACTTCACCTGGAAGGCGGCCCGGCCGGCGTACTTAGCGCCGCCGCCGAGCTCCTCCTCGATGCGCAGGAGCTGGTTGTACTTCGCGATGCGGTCGGTGCGGGCGGGCGCGCCGGTCTTGATCTGGCCGGCGTTGGTGGCCACCACCAGGTCGGCGATCGTCACATCCTCGCTCTCGCCGGAGCGGTGCGAGACGACGGCGGTCCAGGCGTGGCGCTGGGCCAGCTGGATGGCGCTGAGCGTCTCGGTGAGGCTGCCGATCTGGTTGAGCTTGATCAGGATAGAGTTGGCGGCGTCCTCGTCGATCGCCTTCTGGAGGCGGGTGACATTGGTGACGAGGAAGTCGTCGCCGACCAGCTGGACCTTGTGGCCGAGCTTCTGGCGCAGCAGCTTCCAGCCCTCCCAGTCGTCCTCGGCGAGGCCGTCCTCAAGCGAGATCAGCGGGTAGCGGGCGGCGATATCGACCCAGTAGTCGACCATCTCGGCGCTGGTGAGCACCTGGTTGTCGCGGGTGAGGTGATACTTGCCGTCCTTGTAGATCTCGGTGGTGGCCGGGTCCATGGCCAGCATGACCTGCTCGCCGGGCTTATAGCCAGCCTTCTCGATCGCCTCCATAATCACCTGGAGCGGGGCCTCGTTGGAGGGCAGGCTGGGGGCGAATCCGCCCTCATCGCCGACGGTGGTGGCGAGGCCGCGGTCGTGGAGCACCTTCTTGAGGCTCTGGTAGATCTCGGAGCCCCAGCGCAGGCCCTCGCGGAAGCTCTCGGCGCCGACGGGCATGACCATAAACTCCTGGAAGTCGGTGGAGTTGGTGGCGTGCTGGCCGCCGTTCATGATGTTCATCATGGGCACGGGCAGCGTGTGGGCGAAGACCCCGCCGAGGTAGCGGTAGAGGGGCAGGCCGAAGGCGGCGGCGGCGGCCTTGGCGGTGGCCAGGGAGACGCCGAGGATGGCGTTGGCGCCGAGCCGGCCCTTGTTGGGCGTGCCGTCGAGGGTGATCAGCTCATTGTCGATGCCGATCTGGTCGGCGGCGTCGAGCCCCTCCAGGGCCTCGGCGATATCGCTGTTGACGAACTCCACCGCCTTGAGCGTGCCCTTGCCGCCGTAGCGGGCCTTGTCGCCGTCGCGCAGCTCCAGGGCCTCGTGGGCGCCGGTGGATGCGCCGCTGGGCACGATCGCCCGGCCGACGTCGCCGCTCTCCAGGCGCACATCCACCTCAACCGTCGGGTTCCCGCGTGAGTCGAGCACCTCGCGGGCGATAATCTCCTCGATCAGAGTCGACATAATTCCTCCGATTATTCAGCCCTATCAGTGGGCATCACCGCGTTAGCCTGTCATTGCCGGCTGTCGGCGCCCGCCAGTATAGCATAGAACCCGCGCGCGCTTCGGCTCGCGGGTTCTATGCTAGGTGGGGGGCGGGGAGGGTGAAACCCTCCCCGAAATCGTCTCACCCGTCAGGGTGGCTGGGGCGCAGGGCGAGCACCGGCAGCGCGCCGCCGCGGATGATCTTGTCGGCCACGCTGCCGAGGAGGGCGCTGGCCATGCCGCTGCGCCCACGGGTGGCCAGGGCGATCAGGTCGGCGCCGCGCCCCTCGGCGGCGGCGAGGATGGCCTGGGCCGGGCCGTCGGCGGCCTCGATGGCGGTGTGGGCGGGGTGCCCGCCGGCCAGGAGCTCCGCGGCCAGGCGGCTCAGGTAGAGCTCGGCCGTGTCGCGCTGCTCGGTGACGCTGCTCTCGTGGGGGCGATAGTCGATCGGGTTCCCCAGGATGTGGGCCGGGTGGCCCTCGATGATCCGCAGCAGCGTGATCTCGGCGCCGTCGTGCTCGGCCATCGCCACGGCGTGGGGCAAGATCTGCTCGGCCAGGGCCGAGCCGTCGAGCGGCACGATGATATGTCGGAAGGGCTGCGGCGTCGCGGCCTCGGGCGTGGGGCGTAGCAGCAGCATGGGCACGTGCAGGCTGCGCAGCAGCGCCTCGGCCACGCTGCCCAGCCAGAGCTGGGTGAACCCGCTGCGGCCGTGGGTGGTCATCACCAGCAGGTCGGCGCCGATCGCGTGGCAGTAGCTGGCGAGCCGGAAGGCCACCGGCCCCTCCAGGCGGGCGATGACCGGCTTGTGAAAGGTGCCGGCCACGCCGTCTGCCGTCCGGTGCAGATAGGCCAGCTCGTGGTCGACGGCGAGCGAGCGCAGCTCCTCGTCGATCACCGGGAGGCCCTCGATGCTGATCGGGGCGGTGGTGTATGGCGAGTGGACGTGGACGAGGTGGAGCGCGGCGGAGCTGCCCTGGGCGAGCCGGGCGGCGGCCGCGATGGCCTGCTCGCTGGTAGGCGAGCCGTCGAGGGGAACCATAATTGTCTGGAACATGGCTCAACTCCCTTGTTGTGTCAGTTCCGCGAAGGACACACTTTCAGTATACCCCGCCGCCGGCGATTCGCCGGTGTCGCCTTCTATCCGTCTGGTAATGAAGGTGCTACCCTGCGCCGCCAGGGCATGTGCAACGTCCTGCGCGCCCCCCTGGCTGGCGACTGACGCCGGATCGCCCACGAAGGTGGGCGGTCGGCCGCAGGCCCCCGCGACGCGGCTTCAGCCGCTAGCGACGTTGCAGATGCCCTGCCTGCGCCGCGATCTTGCTTGACGATTCCTAGAGCCTATGGTATCCTCACGATGTTCGTCAGTTGTAAAGGTTGCACATACCGATGGCGTCTCTATTTGTAAACATCCTCCTTATTAGCGGCCTGGTACTCCTCCTTATTGGGTGGAGCGACAACCGTTTGGGAGGGGAAGCGTAGCGACCCGGTACAGCAGCGAGACTGAACCTCCCACGGAAACGCGGGAGGTTTTTTTATACGTCGCGAGCCCCGGCGCAGCGCCTCGCGCCCGGGATGCCCACAGCGCGGTGGGCGGCGGCGCACATCCCCACGGCGGGGCACCTGTCCGACGGCATCACTTCTTCCCACGGCCCCAGAGCGTCTTATAGCAGCGTGTATGCCGCCATGGTGGCGGCGCGGGCAGCCAGCCGGCTGCGCCGCCCGGTCTCGCATTGCGTCAAAAAGGGTTCGGCTATGCGATCAGACACAATCAAGCGCGGCTTCGAGCGCGCGCCCCACCGCAGCCTGCTGCGGGCCACCGGCCAGATCAAGGACGAGGCGGATTTCGGCAAGCCCTTCATCGCGATCTGTAACTCCTACATCGACATCATCCCCGGCCACGCGCACCTCCAGGAGTTCGGCCGCGTCGTGAAGGAGGCGGTGCGCGCCGCCGGCGGCGTGCCCTTTGAGTTCAACACGATCGGCGTGGACGACGGGATCGCCATGGGCCACGACGGCATGCGCTTCTCGCTGCCCTCGCGCGAGCTGATCGCCGACTGCGTGGAGACGGTGATCTCCGCCCACTGCTTCGACGGCATGGTCTGCATCCCCAACTGCGACAAGATCGTCCCCGGCATGCTGATGGGGGCGGCCCGCGTGAACATCCCGACGATCTTTGTCTCCGGCGGCCCCATGGCCGCCGGTGTGGATGAGGACGGCAACAAGTCGGACCTGATCACGGTCTTCGAGGCGGTGGGCAAGCGCGCCTCGGGCAAGATCACCGACGAGCAGCTGCTCAAGCTGGAGCAGATCGCCTGCCCCACCTGCGGCTCCTGCTCGGGCATGTTCACCGCCAACTCGATGAACTGTCTCTGCGAGGCGCTCGGCATCGCCCTGCCCGGCAACGGCACCATCCTGGCGATCTCGCCCGAGCGCCACGAGCTGGCCCGCAGGGCCGCCGCCCAGATCCTGACCCTGGTCGATCGCGGCCTGTGCTTCCGCGATATTGTCACCGCTGACGCGATCGATAACGCGATGGCCCTCGATGTGGCCATGGGCGGCTCGACCAACACGGTGCTGCACGTGCTGGCCCTGGCCCGCGAGGCCGGGCTGGACTACCCGGTCGCCCGCTTCAACGAGGTGTCCGACCGGGTGCCGCACCTGGCCAAGGTTTCCCCGGCCTGGGACGGCCCGCGCCAGTGGCATATCCAGGATGTCCACGACGCCGGCGGCGTGCCGGCCATCCTGGCCGAGCTGGCCCAGAAGCCCGGCGCGCTCAATCTGGACGCGCTGACAGTGATGGGCGGGACGCTGGGCGAGAGCCTGGCGGGCGTCGAGATCCGCAACCGCGAGTGTATCCGCCCGGCCAGCGACCCGCACTCTGAGCGCGGCGCCCTGAGCGCCCTGTTCGGCAACCTTGCCCCTGAGGGCAGCATCATCAAGGTGGGCGCGGTCGAGCAGCACGAGATGAACTTCCACGGCCCGGCGCGCTGCTTCGACAGCGAGGAGGCCGCCACCAACGCCGTGGTGAACGGCAAGATCAACCCCGGCGATGTGATCGTGGTGCGCTATGAGGGGCCGCGCGGCGGCCCCGGCATGCGCGAGATGCTCTCGCTGACCAGCATGGTCAAGGGCATCCCCGAGCTCTCCAGCACCACCGCCCTGATCACCGACGGCCGCTTCTCGGGCGGCACCCGCGGCCTGTGCATCGGCCACGTCAGCCCCGAGGCCGCCGAGGGCGGGCCGATCGGCCTGATCGCCGACTGCGACATGGTGACGATCGACCTCGGCGCGCGCACCCTGGCCGTCGCCCTGTCCGACGAGGAGCTGGCGGAACGCAAGGCCGCCTGGACGCCCCCGGCGCCCAAGTACCAGCGCGGCTGGCTCTCGCGCTACACCCGCATGGTGACGAACGCGAGCAACGGGGCGGTGCTGGAGTAATGTTGAATGTTGAATGTTGAGTGCTGAATGTTGAGTGCTGAATGTTGAGTGTTGAGTGCCGATGCCCGGCAATTCAACATTTAACATTCAACATTCAACATTATCAAGGAGGACGTATGCCAGAGAATCGTACCGGCGCACAGATCATGTGCGAGGCCCTCATCCGCGAGGGCGTGGATGTGATGTTCGGCGTCCCCGGCGGGGCGATCATGCCCTTCTACTTCGCGATGTGGGAGTACCGCGAGCAGCTGCGCCACGTGCTCTGCCGCCACGAGCAGGGCGCCGGCCACGCCGCCGAGGGCTACGCCCGCTCCACCGGCAGGATCGGCGTCTGCATCGGCACCTCCGGCCCCGGCGTGACGAACCTGGTCACCCCGATCGCCGACGCGATGATGGACAGCACCCCGCTGCTGGCGATCTGCGGTCAGGTCTCCTCGACGGTGCTCGGCCGGGACGCCTTCCAGGAGACGGACATCACCGGCATCACGATGCCGATCACCAAGCACAACTACCTGGTGAAGCGCGCCGAGGATCTGCCCTACGTTTTCAAGGAGGCGATCCACATCGCCACCACCGGCCGCCCCGGCCCGGTGCTGATCGACATCACCAAGGACGCGATGCAGAAGAGCGTCGTGCCGAACTGGGACTTCAAGCTGAACCTGCCCGGCTACAAGCCGAACTACCACGGCAACCGCAAGCAGATCCGCGAGGCCCTGCGGCTGCTGGCCCACGCCAAGAAGCCGCTGATCATCGCCGGCAACGGCGTGGTCATGTCGGGGGCCAGCGATGAGCTGCGCATCTTCGCCGAGAAGCTGCGCGTGCCGGTGATCACCACCCTCCACGGCATCGGCTCCATCCCCGAGTCGCACCCGCTCAACCTGGGCATGCCCGGCATGCACGGCTGGGTGCATAGCAACAAGGCCATCCAGGAGTGCGATGTCCTCTTCAACATCGGCGGCCGCTTCGACGACCGGGTCACCGGCAAGGCCAGCACCTTCGCGCCCCACGCCAAGGTCATCCACGTCGATATCGACCCCTCGGAGATCGGCAAGAACGTCAAGGTGACAGTGCCGATCGTCGGCGACGCGCGCAACGTGCTGCTGGCCCTGCTTGAGGATATGCCCTCCCAGGACGAGCTGTCTCAGCTGCACGGCCACGCCTCGGACTGGATGGAGCACATCCGCGACCTGCAGGATAAGCACCAGGGCAAGCAGCAGTATAAGAACCGCTCGGCCACGGAGAACATGACCCTGCCGCCCCACGATGTCTACGACGCGCTCAACGCCACCATGGCCAAGAACGGCAACTACGTGCTGGTGACGGACGTCGGCCAGCACCAGATGTGGGCGGCGCAGCTGCTCGACTTCAACGCCGGCCCGCGCACCCACATCACCTCGGGCGGCGCGGCCACCATGGGCTTCTCGGTGCCGGCGGCCCTCGGCGTGGCCGTGGCCCACCCCGAGAAGACGGTCTGGGTCGTCTGCGGCGACGGCGGCTTCCAGATGACCAACCAGGAGATGGCGACGATCATCCAGGAGGGCATCAAGAACGTCAAGGTGATGGTGATCAACAACGGCTACCTGGGCATGGTCCGCCAGTGGCAGGAGCTGTTCGAGAACAAGCGCTACAGCGGCACGCCGCTGAGCGGCCCGAACTTCGCCAAGCTGGCCGAGGCCTACTACTGGAAGGGCATCACCGTCGAGCGCACCGCAGACGTGCAGACGGCGATCGACGAGGCCCTGGCCACCGACGGCCCCGTGCTGATCGACTTCCAGGTCGAGCGCGAGGTGAACGTGTTCCCGATGGTGCCGCAGAACAAGTCGATCGGCGAGATGATCGAGTCCGAGGCGTAGATACATTTCGTAAGGGCGCAGCAGGAGCAGCGCCAAGCGTTGCCTGAAAGCACCGCAGTGACACAGCTCCTGCTTCGGCCCTACCAAGGATAATCGTTATGCGTAAGCACACAATCGTCGCCCTGGTGCAGGATCAGCCCGGCGTGCTCACCCGGGTGGCCGGCCTGATCCGCCGACGCGGCTATAACATCGAGAGCCTGGCGGTGGGCCACAGCGAGCAGCCGGAGATCAGCCGGCTGACGATCGTCGTTGAGTCGGAGGATGTCGAGCAGGTGACCAAGCAGCTCTACCGGCTGATCGAGGTGATCAAGGTCAGCGATGTGACCTTCGACCCGACGGTGGAGCGCGAGATGGTGGTGATCAAGCTGCACGCGCCGTCCGCCACGCGCCACGAGATCGTCTCGATGTGCGGGGTGTTCGAGGCGAAGATTGTGGACGTGGGAACCACGACGATGATCATCGAGATGACCGGCACGCCCTCGAAGGTGGAGAACTTCATCGAGGTGGTGCGGCCCTACGGCGTCAAGGAGATGATGCGCACCGGCCGGATCGCCATGGTGCGCGGCGTCCGCGGCCACAACGCCGGCGAGTATGTCGAGCAGGCCAACGGCAACGGCGTCGCGTCGAGCGTGAACTAGAAGGCCCTGGGGCGAAGCCCCAGACCCAATTTTTGTTGGGTGTGGGCGGCTTTGCCGCCCACACCCAACAAAAATGACGTATGCGGGGGCGGCGTCGCCGCCCCCGCACCCCCACCCTGTAGCATGTGTGTATCTGGAGGAATGCGACATCATGGCGGAGCTTTTCTACGACAAGCAGGCGGACCTTGAGCGGCTGAAGGGCAAGCCGATCGCGATCATCGGATTCGGCAGCCAGGGCCACGCCCACGCCCGCAACCTGGCCGATAGCGGCATGGACGTGCGGGTCGGCCTCTACGCCGGCTCGAAGAGCTGGGCGAAGGTGGAGGCCGCCGGCCTCAAGGCGATGACCGTCGCCGACGCGGCTAAAGAGGCCCAGATCGTGATGATCCTGGTGCCCGACACCATGCAGGCCGAGGTCTACCGCGAGCATATCGCGCCGTATATGACGCCTGGCAAGACGCTGATGTTCGCCCACGGCTTCAACATCCGCTTCGGCCAGATCATCCCGCCCGAGGGCATCGATGTCAGCATGGTCGCCCCCAAGTCGCCCGGCCACCGCGTGCGCGAGGTGTACGAGCAGGGCGGCGGCGTGCCGGCCCTGGTGGCCGTGCAGCAGGACGCCAGCGGCGGCGCGCTGGCCGACGCCCTGGCCTACGCCAAGGGCATCGGCAGCACCCGCGCCGGCGTGCTGACGACGACCTTCGCCGAGGAGACCGAGACCGACCTGTTCGGCGAGCAGGTCGTGCTCTGCGGCGGCGTGAGCGCCCTGGTCAAGGCCGGCTTCGAGACCCTGGTGGACGCCGGCTACCAGCCCGAGGTGGCCTACTTCGAGTGCATGCACGAGCTGAAGCTGATCGTGGACCTGTTCTACCAGGGCGGCCTGAACTACATGCGCTACTCGGTGAGCGACACCGCCGAGTGGGGCGACTACACCGCCGGCCCGAAGATCGTCACCGACGAGACGCGGGCGGCCATGAAGCAGATTCTTACCGACATCCAGACCGGGGCCTTCGCCGAGGACTGGATCGAGGAGAACCACACCGGGCGGCAGCGCTTCAACGCCTTCCGCAAGAATGATGTCGACCACCCGATCGAGCAGATCGGCCTGGAGCTGCGCCGCATGATGCCCTTCGTCGGCCCGCGCGAGGTGCGCCCGGGCGAGGGCGGGGCGTAACACCGCGTAGGGGCGCAGCAGCGCGCCATGCTCGTATGGCACACGCGCCTAGGCTGGGTCGGCGCGCTGCTGCGCCCTTACATCCCACATATACGGAGGTTTCCTAAGATGGATGTAGATCACGTACGGATCTTTGACACGACTCTGCGCGACGGCGAGCAGGCCCCCGGCTGCACCATGACCCTGGAGGAGAAGCTGGAGGTCGCCCGCCAGCTCGCGCGCATGAAGGTCGATATTATTGAGGCGGGCTTCCCCGCCGCCTCGCCCGGCGACTGGGCCGCCGTCCACGAGATCGCCCGCGAGGTGGGCACCCCCGACGGCCCGACGATCGCCGCCCTGGCCCGGGCCAACAAGGACGATATCGACAAGGCCTGGACGGCGATCCAGCCCGCCGCCAACAAGCGCATCCACACCTTCATGTCCACCTCGGACATCCATCTGGAGCACCAGTTCCGCAAGACCCGCGGCGAGGCCCTGGAGCTGATCGGCGAGATGGTGACCTACGCGAGCTCGCTCTGCGATGACGTGGAGTTCTCGCCGATGGACGCCACCCGCTCCGACCCGGAGTATCTCTTCGAGGCTATCCGCATCGCGATCGAGTGCGGGGCCACGACCCTGAACATCCCTGACACGGTGGGCTACTCGACGCCGCAGGAGTACGGCGACCTGATCGCGGCCATCCGCGCGAACGTTCCCGGCGCCGAGGGCGTGGTGATCTCGACCCACTGCCACGACGACCTGGGCGTGGCCGTCGCCAACTCGCTGGCCGGCGTCTATGGCGGCGCGCGCCAGATCGAGTGTACGATCAACGGGATCGGCGAGCGCGCCGGCAACGCCTCCCTGGAGGAGGTCGTCATGGCGCTGCACACCCGCGAGGCGTTCTACGGCCTGAAGACCCAGGTCGAGACCCGCGAGCTGGCCCGCAGCTCGCGCACGGTGAGCAGCTTCATCGGCGTGCCGGTGCCCCCGAACAAGGCGATCGTCGGAGCCAACGCCTTCGCCCACGAGTCCGGCATCCACCAGGACGGCGTGCTCAAGAACCGCATGACCTACGAGATCATGAGCGCCGAGACGGTGGGCCTGGACGGGAACGCGCTGATCCTGGGCAAGCACTCGGGCCGCCACGCCTTCCGCAAGCACATTGAGGCGCTGGGCTACACCCTGACCGACGAGGACTTCCAGCACGTCTTTGTGCGCTTCAAGGATCTCTGCGACCGCAAGAAGAAGGTGGACGACCGCGACATCGAGGCGCTGATCGTCGGCGAGACCCAGCACACCCCGCATATCTACAAGCTGGAGCACGTGCAGTACAGCTCGGGCATGGGCATGGTGCCCACCGCCACCGTGCGCCTCGTCGGCCCCGAGGGCGAGAGCCGCACTGACAGCGCCCACGGCACCGGCCCGGTCGACGCGATCTACAAGGCGATCAACCGGCTGATCAACCGGCCCAACGAGCTGATGGAGTTCTCGATCAACGCGATCACCGAGGGGCTGGACGCGGTGGCCGAGGTGACGGTGCGTATCCGCGAGCAGGGGGCCTCCCCGAGCGGCGGCAGCGACCCGACCACGATCAACCTGACCGGCAAGCGGGCCGCCCAGCAGATCTTCTCCGGCTACAGCGTCAACACCGACACGATCGTGGCCGCCGCCGAGGCCTACATGGGCGCGCTGAACAAGATGCTCGCCGTGCGCCAGGAGCGCATGAAGGCCGAGGCCGTGGCCTACGCCGCCGGCTACGCCGACGACCCCGGCGCCCTGCCGGCGGATCTGTTCGACAGCGGAAGCGCGGGCTAGGAATTGCAGATTGCAGATTGCAGATTGCAGATTGAGCTGCAATCTGCAATCTGCAATCTGCAATCTGCAATTATGAACACAATCGCATACCTTGGCCCGGCGGGCACCTTCAGCGAGGAGGCGGCGATCGCCTACGCGGCGGGCGAGACAAGCTACCTGCCGCTGGCCAGCATCCCGGCGGTGGTCACGGCGATCGAGACCGGGGCGGCCGACGTGGGCGTGCTGCCGATCGAGAACCTGCTTGAGGGCAGCGTCAACTTCACGCTCGACCTGCTCATCCACGAGACGGCGCTGCAGATCTCGGGCGAGATCGTCATCCCCATCCGCCAGTACCTGGTGGTGCGTGAGGGGATGCGGCTGCCTGATGTGAAGGTGCTCTACGCCCACCCGCAGAGCCTCGGCCAGTGCCGCAGGTTCATCGAGCGCGTGCTGCCGGGGGTGGCCACGGTGGCCTCGCTCTCGAACAGCGCGGCGCCCGCCGAGGCCCTGGCCGACACCCGCCCGGCCGCCGCGATCAGCACCCTGCGCGCCGCCGAGCTGACCGGCGCGACCATCCTGGCCCGCGATATCGCCGACAGCACCGGCAACGTCACCCGCTTCATCGGCCTGGGCCGCCAGGACGCGCCGCCCAGCGGCGATGATAAGACCAGCTTCTGCTTCGCCTTCACCGAGGATCGCTCCGGCACGCTGGTGGACGCGCTGAAGGAGCTGGCCGCCGAGCAGATCAACATGACCAAGCTGGAGTCGCGGCCCTCGCGGGCGGTGCTCGGCAAGTACATCTTCCTGGTCGACATCAACGGCCACCGCGAGGAGCCCCACGTCGCCCGCGCCCTGGAGCGGATCGCCGCCCAGTCGGGCATGTTCAAGGTGTTCGGCAGCTACCCGCGGTGGAAATAGGTTTATATGCTCACGATTGCGCGCCCGAGGCGCGCAATCGTGAGCATATATGATCTTTGAGGGCTTACTGTGCAGATATTTCTCTACGACACGACCCTCCGCGACGGCACGCAGCGCGAGGGGCTCTCGCTCTCGGCCGAGGATAAGCTGAAGATCGCCTACCTGCTCGACGAGCTGGGCGTCCACTATATCGAGGGCGGCTGGCCCGGCTCGAACCCCAAGGACGCCGAGTTCTTCCAGCGCATCCGCGAGACGCCGCTGCGCCAGGCGAAGGTGGCCGCCTTTGGCAGCACCCGCCACGCCGGCGGCTCCTGCGAGCACGACGCCAACATCCGCGCGCTGGTGGACGCGCAGACGCCGGTGGTGACGCTGGTGGGCAAGAGCTCGGTGCTGCACGTCGAGCGGGTGCTGGAGACGACGCTTGATGAGAACCTGGCGATGATCGCCGACAGCGTGGCCTACTTCAAGGCCATGGGCAAGGAGGTGGTCTATGACGCCGAGCACTTCTTCGACGGCTACAAGCTCGACCCGGCGTATACGCTGCGCACGCTTGAGGCCGCCGCCGGGGCCGGCGCGGATGTGCTGGTGCTCTGCGACACCAACGGCGGCTCGCTGCCCAACGAGGTCGCCGAGATCGTACGCGCCGTGCGACAATTCCTGATTGCAGATTGCAGATTGCAGATTGCAGAGCCCGGCAATCTACAATCTGCAATCTGCAATCTGCAATTGGGCATCCACACCCACAACGACGGGGCGCTGGCCGTGGCCAACGCCATGGCGGCCGTGCAGGAGGGGGCGACCCAGGTCCAGGGCACGATCAACGGCTACGGCGAGCGCTGCGGGAACATGGACCTGATCCCGCTGATCGCCAACCTGCAGCTGAAGCTTGGCCACCAGTGCGTGAGCGCCGCGCAGCTGGCCCGGCTGAGCGAGCTGGCGCACGTGGTGGCCGCTGTGGCCAACCTCAACCCCGACACCCACGCGCCCTACGTGGGCCGCAGCGCCTTCGCCCACAAGGGCGGCATCCACGTCGCGGCGATCGCCAAGGTCGAGCACAGCTACCAGCATATTGACCCGGCCCTGGTGGGCAACCAGAAGCGGGTGGTGGTGAGCGAGCTGTCGGGGCGGGGCAACGTGAAGATGCGCGCCGACGAGCTGGGCCTGGATGTCTACGGCAACGAGCGGGCCGTGCTCCAGCAGATCAAGGAGCGCGAGAGCAAGGGCTTCCAGTTCGAGGCGGCCGAGGGCAGCTTCGAGATGCTGGTGCGCCGCAGCGCCGAGGACTACCAGCCGCCCTTCGAGCTGCTCGACTTCACCGTGACGGTGGAGAAGCGCGGCGACCGCGAGATCACTTCGCTGGCCACGGTCAAGGTGCGCGTCGGCGACGACCTGATGCACACCGCCGCCGAGGGCGACGGGCCGGTACACGCGCTGGACGCGGCCATCCGCAAGGCGCTGCTGCCGCACTACCCCGAGCTGGCCGAGGTGCGCCTGGTGGACTACAAGGTGCGGATCATCGACGAGCACCGCGGCACCGCCGCCACCCCGCGCGTGCTGATCGAGAGCGCGCGCGGCGACGAGCGCTGGAGCACGATCGGCGCCTCGCCGAATATCATCGAGGCCAGCTACCAGGCGCTCTGGGATAGCCTGGAGCTGCCGCTGCTGCGGGCGCAGCAGGTGGTGACACAGTAGGGGCGAAGCATTCGCCAGCTGACGCCCTGGCGATACCGGATTGAGATACGTGGGGAGATCTCGTAGGGCGAAGCATTCGCCAGCTGACGCCCTGGCGATACCGGATTGAGATACGTGGCGAATGCTTCGCCCCTACATCATACGTATGAGGAATATATTGTTATGAGCCCAAAGACCCTTTTCGAGAAGGTGTGGGACGCCCACCAGGTGCGCCCGGAGACGGCGGACACCCCGGCGGTGCTCTACATCGACCTGCACCTCATCCACGAGGTCACGTCGCCGCAGGCCTTCACCGAGATCCGCGAGCGCGGCCTGAAGGTGCGCCGGCCCGACCGCACCCTGGCCACGATGGACCACAGCACGCCGACGACGCCGCGCAACGCCCAGGGGATCATCCCGGTGATCGACCCGCAGGCGATCAATCAGCTCGACCAGCTGCGCACCAACTGCGCCGAGTTCGGCATCCCGCTCTTCGAGCTGGGCAGCGAGAACCAGGGCATCGTCCACGTGATCGGCCCCGAGCAGGGGGCGACCCAGCCCGGCATGACGATCGTCTGCGGCGATAGCCACACCTCCACCCACGGGGCCTTCGGCGCGCTGGCCTTCGGCATCGGCACCAGCGAGGTGGGCCACGTGCTGGCCACCCAGTGCCTGCTCCAGCGCAAGGCGAAGACCTGCGCGGTGCGGGTGGATGGCCGGCTCGGGCCGGGCGTGACCGCCAAGGATATCATCCTGGCGATCATCGCCAAGTACGGCGTGGGCGGCGGCACCGGCTACGTCTTCGAGTACATGGGCGAGGCCATCCGGGCGCTCTCGATGGAGGAGCGCATGACGATCTGCAACATGAGCATCGAGGGCGGCGCGCGGGCCGGCATGGTCGCCCCCGACGAGACGACCTTCCAGTACGTGGCCGGGCGACACTTCGCCCCTAAGGGCGCCGACTTCGAGGCCGCCGTGGCCCGCTGGCGCACGCTGCCCAGCGACGAGGGCGCGACCTTCGACCACGAGATGACCCTGGACGCCGACGAGCTGGTGCCCATGATCACCTACGGCACCAACCCCGGCATGGGCATGCCGATCACCGGGACGGTGCCGACCCTGGACGAGATGGGCGACGCCAGCTCCCGCGCGGCCCTCGACAAGGCCCTGGCCTACATGGCCCTGGAGCCCGGCAAGCCGCTGCTCGGCCACCCGATCGACATGGTCTTTATCGGCAGCTGCACCAACGGTCGGCTCAGCGACCTGCGCGAGGCGGCGGGGCTGCTCAAGGGCCGCAAGGTGGCCGAGGGCGTGCGGGTGATGGTGGTGCCCGGCAGCCAGCAGGTGCGCCAGCAGGCCCAGGCCGAGGGGCTAGATGAGATCTTCAAGGCCGCCGGCGCCGAGTGGCGCGAGGCGGGCTGCTCGGCCTGCCTGGCCATGAACGACGACCGGGTGCCCGCCGGCAAGTACGCGGTCAGCACCTCCAACCGCAACTTCGTCGGCCGCCAGGGGCCGGGCTCGCGCAGCCTGCTGGCAAGCCCGCTGACGGCGGCGGCGGCGGCGGTCACCGGCGTGGTGACGGACCCGCGGACGATGATGTAGCCTTGGCTAGAGCATACCAGCGTAAGGGCGCAGCAGCAGGAATGCGGCTGTGCTGTAGGCACAGCCGCATTCCTGCTGCTGCGCCCCAACGAGGAATACTTATGGACCCGATCAATACCTTTGCCGGCAAGGTGGTCGCCATCCCGGCGGAGAACATCGACACGGACCAGATCATCCCGGCGCGCTTCTTAAAAGTTACGACTAAAGAGGGCCTCGGCGACGGCCTGTTCGAGACCTGGCGCTACAACGCCGACGGCACGCCGAACCCGGACTTTGTGCTGAACCGGCCGGAGTCGGCGGGGGCGACGGTGCTGGTGGCCGGGAAGAACTTCGGCTCGGGCAGCTCGCGCGAGCACGCGCCCTGGGCGCTGCAGGCCTACGGCTTCCAGGCCGTGATCTCGCCCTCCTTCGCCGACATCTTTAAGAGCAACTCGCTGAAGATCGGCCTGCTGCCGATCGTCGTGGACGAGGACACCTACTACCAGCTGGTCAGCCTCTGCGAGGAGGACCCGCAGACGACGCTGACGGTGGACCTTGCCGCCCAGACGGTGACGCTGCCGGGCGGCCAGCAGGTGGGCTTCCCGATCGACGGCTTCAGCAAGCACTGCCTGCTCAACGGGGTGGACCAGCTCGGCTTCATCCAGCAGCAGGAGGCGGACATCGCCGCGTTTGAGGCGACGAACCCGGTGGCGTCACTGAGGGGCTGAGGCACTGAGGCACTGAGGGTATAATAAAGACGCGGCGCGATTTCGCGCCGCGTCTTTATTATGAATAGCAGAATTGGTATACGCATGGAAGAAGAGATCATCGCGCCGCCGGCCGCGCCCGCCGATGGGCCGGGCTTCGGCTGGCGCGATCTGGGCCTGGCCCTGCTGGTGTTTGTGGCCGGCAGCGCGGCGGTGATCATCCTGGCGCGCTTCGTGGCGGCCGCGCTGGGCCTGCAGCCCGGCGGCGGGCTGCTCTCGCCGGTGGCCTACGTGGCCGGGGTGGGGCTCTACCTGGCCCTGCTGCTCGGCATGTACCTATTCGGGGCGCGGCGGGCGGGCTGGGCCGCCCTGGGTCTGCGCGGCACCAGCTGGCTCAACTTCGCCCTGGTGCCGCTGATCTTCGTGGTCGGGCTGAGCGCGCTGCTCTCGGTGAACCTGCTGATCACGCGGGTGGCCGGGTCGTTCGAGAACCCGCAGGTCGAGGCGATCAGCGGGGGCAAGGCGATGAGCCTGGGCGAGCTCGGGGCGGGCCTGCTGCTGATCGCGGTGCTGGTGCCCTTCGTCGAGGAGCTGTTCTTCCGCGGGATGCTCTACCCGCTGCTGCGCCGGCGGCTCGCGGCGCCCCTGGCGGTCGTGGCCAACGCCGCGATCTTCTCGGCTGTCCACGCCATCCCCGTGCTCATGCCCGGCCTCTTCATCGTCGGCCTCTGCCTGGCCTTCCTGCGCGAGCGCAGCGGCTCGGTCTGGCCGGGCATGCTCTACCACGCCATGCAGAACAGCCTGGCCATGCTGGCGATCTACGCGGTGCTGAATATGGGGGCCATCAAGTAGGGCCGAAGCATTTGGCCAAGGCGCTTGCGCCTTGGCCAAATGCTTCGGCCCTACGATTCGTACCCCCGCAATAACTCCACCACATTATTCCCCAATGCCTCCACCGCGTAGCCGCCCTCCTGCACGAAGAGGGTGGGCAGGCCGAGCTGGGCGATCCGCGCGCCGATGGCCGGGTAGGCCGCCGAGGTCAGGGCGAAGTCGCCGAGCGGGTCCTCGGCGAAGGTGTCGAGCCCGACGGAGACGACCAGGTAGCGCGGGCTGTAGGCGGCGATCGCCTCCAGCGCCTGCTCCAGGGCGGCCAGGTAGCGTGCGTCGTCCACCCCAGCCTCCAGCGGGATGTTCAGGTTGTAGCCCTCGCCGGGGCCGGCGCCGCGCTCGTCGGCGAAGCCCAGGAAGTAGGGGTACTCGCGGTCGGGGTCGGCGTGGATGGAGGCGAAGAGGACGTCGCTGCGCTCGTAGAAGATGGCCTGGGTGCCGTTGCCGTGGTGGTAGTCGATGTCGAGGACGGCCACGCTGGGGGGGGCCATGGCCCAGGGCCGCCGGTCGACCTCGGCGTCGGGCGGCTGCGCGGCGGCGGCCAGGTGGTGGGCGGCGATGGCGGCGTTGTTCAGGTAGCAGTAGCCGCCGGCCAGGGCGGGCATGGCGTGGTGGCCGGGCGGCCGGCAGAGGGCGTAGGCCGCCCGCGTGCCAGCCAGCAATACCTCTGCCCCCGTCAGGGCGGCGTCGGCGGCGCAGCGGGCGGCGGCGTAGGTGCCGGCCACGATCGGCGCGCTCAGGTCGAAGCAGTAGCGCCCGGCCTCGGCGGTGGGCGCCGTGGAGCGCCCGGCCATGCCGCCCAGCGGCAGCGTGCAGGGCATCACCCCGTCCGGCGAGAGCCCCGCCGCCACCCAGCGACCGTGGGCGCGCTCCAGATACTCGACATAATCCTGGCGATGCACGGCCAGCAGCGGCCCGAGGCCAAACTCGCGCGGCGCGGTGGGCGCGGGGAAGCCGGCGGCCGCCAGCGCCCCGGCGATGATCGCGGCGCGGCGCGGCGCCTCGAAGTAGGGTGTGCGCTCGCCGTCCAGGATCTCGAAGGGCGGGTCGTGCCGCGTGTGCTGCGGGCTGTCGATGATCTGCATAAGATCTCCTCTTGGGTGCATTATATCGGTGGTTGGATGGGGTCGCAATTGCCGGCGGGGAGTGCGGGGTGCATGCGTCACCGGCATTCCCGTAGGGCCGAAGCATTCGCCTCGGATGCATCGCGCGGGCGGGAGGAGACAGGGGCGAATGCTTCGGCCCTACCTTGGTGCGGGCGGCGTCACCGGCGGCGGGCGGACACCCTACGCCGGTGACGCCCGGTTATCTAACGGCGACGTATAATAACGAAACCTTCACATATGTCATGCGGATCTCGCGCTAGGATTATGGGAGCAGCAAATACTCAGATTAGACTATTCGCCTCTGGACTGGCCTAAGGAGACGCGAGATGCGCTTTGTCTTTGTGACCACGCAGGATAACTACACCACCGCCCTGCGCGACGCGGCCGCCGCGATCACGCGCGAGCATGGGATCGACGTGTCGGTCGGCGTCTACATGACCTCGGAGCTGAGCGACCCGGCCATGCGCGGGCGGCTTGAGGAGGACCTGGCGCGGGCCGACTTTATCTTCGGCGGGATGATCTTTGGCGAGGCGATCGTGCGGCCCCTGGTGGAGCAGCTGGCGAAGGTGAGCTGCCCGGTCTGCATCATCATCAGCAACCCGGCGCTCATCCGGCTCACCCACCTGGGCAAGTTCAACCTGGGCATGATCAGCGATGGTAAGGATAAGGACAAAGAGAAGGAGAAGGAGAAGGAGAAGGGGGGCATCAGCAGCATCCTCCAGTCGCTGAAGCCCAAGCACGGCCACGGCGAGGTCTCGCGCCAGATGAACCTGGTCAAGGGGCTGACCAAGATCCTCAAGTTTCTGCCGGGCCGCTTCCGCGACCTGCACACCTACGTGTCGGCCCACCAGTTCTGGGTCCACAACACGCCCAAGAACATGGAGCGCATGCTCTGCATGCTGATCGAGCGCTACGTGCCGGGCTACAAGGGCAAGCTGCCGGTCGAGGACCCCGAGATCTTCCCGGATGTGGCGATCTGGCACCCGGACGCGCCCAAGCCCTTCACCGACATGAAGAGCTACCAGAAGTGGCAGAAGGGCCGCCGGCTCAAGCTGGATAAGGGCGTGGCCGGGCTGCTCTCGCTGCGCGTGATCGTCCTCGGCGACAATGTGCGCCACCTGGCCGGCCTCATCCACGCCCTGGAGAAGCGCGGCGTCGAGGCCCGCCTGGTCTACACCGCCGGCCTCGATGGCCGCCCGGCGATCGAGGCCTTCTTCACCCAGCCCGCCGGCGGGCGGGCCGAGCCGACGATCGACCTGATCGCCACCACCTCGGGCTTCGCCCTGGTGGGCGGCATGGCCCAGAGCAAGCCCGACGAGGCCCGCGCGGCCATGGAGGCGCTGAACCTCCCCTTCCTCCAGACTATCCCGCTGGTCTTCCAGAGCGTCGATAGCTGGCTGGCCGACGATCGCGGCCTGAACCCGATGCACATCGCTATGAACGTGGCCCTGGCCGAGCTGGAGGGCGCGGCCGAGCCGCTGGTCTACGGCGGGCCGTCGAGCGACTCGGGCGTGGCCGTGCCGGTGCAGGCTCAGGTCGACCGTTTCGCCGAGCGGGTGGCCCGCCGGATCGCCCTGGGGCGCAAGGCCAACGCCGAGAAGAAGGTGGCCCTGGTGCTCTTCAACTACCCGCCGAACCTGGGCAGCATCGGCACCGCCGCCTACCTGGACGTGTTCGCCAGCACCTACGAACTGCTCTCGCAGATGCGCGCGGCCGGCTACCAGATCGACCTGCCGGCCAGCGCCGACGAGCTGCGCCAGATGCTGGTCGAGGGCAAGGGCGACCCGTCCAGCGCGCCGCTCGTCCACGGCACCGACGCCGCCGTGGGCGCCTTCCTCTCGCTCGACGACTACCGCAAGCTCTTCCCCGACTATGTGGACATCGAGCCCTTCTGGGGCGCGGCCCCCGGCGAGCTGCTGAGCGACGGCCGGCGCTTCCAGATCCTCGGCCGCCGGCTGGGCAACGTCTTTGTGGGCGTGCAGCCGACCTTCGGCTACGAGCGCGACCCGATGCGCATGCTGATGGCCAAGGACGCCGCGCCGCACCACGGCTTCGCCGCCTTCTACACCTGGATCGATAAGGTCTTTGGCGCGGACGCGGTGGTGCACATGGGCACCCACGGCGCGCTGGAGTTCATGCCCGGCAAGCAGGCCGGCCTCGGCCCGCAGTGCTGGCCGCCCCGCCTGCTCGGCGGCCTGCCCAACATCTACTACTACTGCGTGAACAACCCCAGCGAGGGCACGATCGCCCGCCGCCGCGGCGCGGCCACCCTGGTCAGCTACCTGGTGCCGCCGGTGCAGCAGGCCGGGCTCTACAAGGGCCTGCGCGTCCTCAAGGACAGCATCGATATGTATCGGGCGAAGCCGTCGCCAGAGCTGCTTGAGGATATCCAGGTGCAGGCCGAGCGATTGCAGATTGCAGATTGCAGATTGCAGACCGAACAATCTGAAATCTACAATCTGCAATCTGCAATGGACAGCTACATCGCCGCGCTCAGCCACGAGCTGCTCCAGGTCGAGCAGCGGCTCATCCCGATCGGCCTGCACGTGCTGGGGCGGGCACCCTCGACCGAGGAGCTGGTGGACACCCTGGCCCTGGTGGCGGCCTTCCAGCGGCCCGACCCGGGCGCGCCCACCCTGCCCGAGCGGGTCGCCGCCGGCCTGGGCTTCTCCTACGCCGAGCTGGGCGCCGGCCTCAGCCGCGACCCGGTGGCCCAGGACCGCTACCGCCAGGTTGATACGATCTGCAAGGAGGCCATCCGCAGGTTTATTGCAGATTGCAGATTGCAGATTGCAGATTTGCAGACAGACCAATCTGCAATCTACAATCTGCAATCTGCAATCGCCTCCACCAACCTCTACCTGTACGAGACGGCGCAGGTGCCGCCCGACTCGTTGGCCGCGACCTGGCGCCTGCTGGGCGACCTGCGCGGCAAGCTGACGGTTGACCACGAGACCTCGGGGCTGCTGAACGCCCTCTCGGGCGGCTACACCCCGCCCTCGCCCGGCAACGATGTGGTGCGCAACCCGGCCGTCGTGCCCACCGGGCGCAACATCCACGGGCTCGACCCCTACCGCATCCCGTCGGCGGCGGCCCAGGTCAGCGGCGCACGGGTGGTGGACGATCTGCTGGCCCGCCTGACGAAGGAGCAGGGCCAGATCCCCGAGACGGTGGCGCTCATCCTGTGGGGCACCGATAACATTAAGACCGAGGGCGAGGGCGTGGCCCAGGCCCTGTCCCTGCTGGGCGCCCGCGCGATCAGCGACGAGCTGGGCAAGGTGGCCGATGTGGCGCTCATCCCGCTGGAGGAGCTGGGCCGCCCGCGCGTCGATGTGGTGGCCACCGTCAGCGGCATCTTCCGCGACCTGATGGCTATGCAGGCCCAGCTGATCGATAAGGCCGTGCGTATGGCCGCCGCCGCCGATGAGCCCGAGGCGATGAACTTCGTGCGCAAGCACACCTTGGCCCAGGCCGCCGAGCTGGGCGTGAGCATCGACGAGGCCGCCTGCCGGGTCTTCTCCAACGCGCCGGGCACCTACGGGGCCAACGTCAACAACATGGTCGAGAGCGGCTCCTGGGAGGACGACTCCCAGATCGGCGACGTGTTCATGACCCGCAAGGGCTTCGCGATGGACAAGCGCGGCGAGTGGCAGGCCGCCCGGCCCATCCTGGAGCAGGCGCTGGGCACCGTCCAGGCCACCTTCCAGAACGTAGACAGCGTCGAGGTCGGCATCAGCGACGTGGACCACTACTACGAGTACCTGGGCGGGGTGACGAAGAGCGTGGAGAAGCTGCGCGGCACCCGCCCGACGGTGATGATGGCCGAGGTGGAGGCCTTCAGCGGGCCTGGCGGCGGGCGGGTGCGCTCGCTGGAGCAGATGGTGCGCCTGGATAGCCGGGCCAAGCTGCTCAACCCGAAGTGGTTCGAGGGCATGCTCGCCCACGGCTACGAGGGCGCCCACGAGATCGAGGTGCGCGTCAGCAACACCTACGGCTGGAGCGCCACATCCGGCGCCGTGGAGGGCTGGGTCTACCAGGGCGTCGCCGAGACCTACCTGCTCGACGAGGCCATGCGCGAGCGGCTGGCCGCGCTCAACCCGCACGCCGCCGCCGGCGTGGCCCGCCGCCTGCTGGAGGCCAACAGCCGCGGCTTCTGGGACGCCGACGAGGCCACCCTGGAGCAGCTGCGCGAGATCTACGCCGACCTGGAGGATAAGCTGGAGGGCGTGACGTCCTAAGCGCGCGGGCCTGGGAGTTACCGGAGGCTCAGGGGAGGGCTTCGCCCTCCCCTGAGCCTTCTCCGATGACGCCGTTGGGCGCGTAGGGGATGAGCGCGCTCAGGCGCTGGTCGGCGAGGTTGAGCCGGACGGGGCCGGGCGCGAGGAGCATGGGCAGGCCGAGGGCGCGCAGCCACTCTTCGTCGTCGGCGGCGGAGCCGGGGCGCGGCCCGCCCATGTCGCAGATCTCGGCCTGGTCGCAGCGGTCGACAGGCAGCCCGTGGAGCAGGAGGCTGTCGGTGTCGAGGCCGATCACGGCGGCCTCGACGGCGGGGTCGGCGAGCAGGCTGCGGGCGGCGTCGAAGCCCAGCCCGTCCTCGGCGCGCGCGGCGACGCCGGCGGCGGCGATCGCGGCGGCCGCCAGCGCCACCGCCGCGGCGCGCAGGGCGTCGCCGGTGATCAGCGTGACCGGGATGGCGCCGAGCCGCCCCCAGGGCGGCGCGGGCGCCGTATCGGAGCGCGGGTCGTAGGCCCAGCCGCGCGCGCCGTAGCCGATCTGGAGGCGGCCGTCGGGCAGGCGCATGGCGGGCAGGCCGCGCCGGCGGGCCTCGGCGAGCAGCTGGAGGGCGGGCACGGGCAGCGCCTCGCGCCGGCGGCGGGCCTGGAGCGCGTAGAGCGGCCCGTCGCGGTCCCACTCCTCGTCGCCCGCGGCCTCGGCGCGCATCCCGGCTACAATGTAGCGGCAGAGCTCGGCGCCGATCTCCGGCTCGTCGGTGCTGAAGCGGGCCTCAAGCAGGAAGCCGTCGCCCAGCGGGCGGGACTCGGCCTCCAGGTAGGCGATCACCAGGCCGATGGCCTGTGCGCCGTCGCGGACGGCCGCGCGCAGGCGGCGCGCCCGGTCGGCGGCGGAGGTGATGCGCAGCAGCGCGCCCGGCAGCGGGCCGTGGATGTTGGGGCCGCGGTAGGCCCGGAGCTGGGCGATGGTGATTGGTGTGGGCATGACGTTCCCTGTGGTCATGATGAGTTGGTGGTGCCCGTCGGGGCGCAGCAGCGCCGCGCTGCTGCGCCCTTACACAAGCGTGTCACTTCACTGGTATGGTAATCGATCATAGCGGCGCTCGCTGCGCCCTTACAGAGAGTATGCGACACCTCCTCGATGATCTCCACGCGCCCCACGCCGCGCTGCTGCGGGCGGCCCTGGCCCTGGCGAGCCCGCCGGGGGCGCGGCTGGCCGTGGATATCGGCTGCGGGCCGGGCCTGAAGGCCGGCTGGCTGGCCGAGCGCCTGGCCCCCGGCGGGCTGCTGGTCGGCGTCGATATCGACCGGGCGGCGCTCGCGGAGGCGGCGCGGCTGCGCCCCGGCGCGTGGGTTGTCGGCGACGCCCGCGATCTGCCAATGGCGGACCGATGCGCCGGGCTCGGCTGGTGTGTGGCCGCCCTTGACCTGTTCGGCAGCCCCGATCTGGCCCTGTCCGAGGCGCGGCGCGTGCTGGGCCCGGGGGGCACGCTGGTGGTGGCGTCGGCGGCGCAGCTCTGGGCGCGCCCGCGACCCTGGCCCGCCGGGCTTGTCGCCGCCTGGGCCGAGCGCGCCCCGCCGCCGCCGGCCGATGGCCTGGGCGATCATCTGGCCGAGTCCCTGCTCGCGGCGGGCTTCGCCGGGGTCTATCTGCGGGCCTACCTGCTCGACCCGCCCGGCCGCGGGCTGGCCGGCGCGGCGCTGCCCCTGGCCGGGTGGGATTGGCTGGCGGCGCGTCTGGACGGCCTGCTCGCGCCCGCCGATCTGGCCGCCTGCGCGGCGGCCGAGGCCGAGGCCGAGCCGGAGCCGCTGGCGGTGCTGCTCGTCGCCGCCGGATCTGTGGCGTGAGTATATGACAACGCGTGCTATAATCTGGCAAAACCCCAGACAACCCAAGGAGCGAGCGATGAGCGACCAGCAGATGCCCTGGGAGCGGGCCGGGATGAATGCGGCATGGTATGAGAACCAGCCCTTCGATGTGGGCATGCGCGTGGAGATCCGCGACTCGGTGTGGCGCACGCGCGCGGGCGCGATGGCCGGCCGGGTGGTGGGCTTTGACGCCAGCGGGCCGCTTCCGGGCGAGAACTTTGTCCGGGTGCTGGTGCAGCCCGACGCGGCGGTCGCGGCGATCGTGGCCATCCCGCCGGCGGCGCTCGGCCCCGAGGAGGGCTCGGAGCTGCGCGGCATCGCCCTGACCCTGCTGACCGGCGCGGAGCAGGCGATGCGGCCCGAGCAGTTCGACACGCTGCTGCGCTGGCTCACCGGCGACGCCTGCAAGGGGCTGATGGCCGAGCCCAACATCCGGTTTCAGCGCATCCGCGCCGGCGGGCTCTACATCCCCGGCCTGGTGCTGCCCGAGCTGGCCGCGCTCGCCGAGGAGCGGCTGCGCCAGCCTGAGCCCTCGGGGCAGGCCGGCATGCGGCTCACGCCTCGATAACATAGAGAAGGGACGCTGTGGCGCATCGCCCGCCGGGGCGACCCATCCCCGCCGGGGGCACCGTAGGGCCGAAGCATGCGCACCCCACGCATGTGCGACACGCAGATTCCTCCGGTGCGCATGCTTCGGCCCTACCTATGCCGGGGGCGGCTATCCCACCCCGCCGGGGGCACCGTAGGGCCGAAGCATGCGCACCCCACGCATGTGCGACACGCAGATTCCTCCGGTGCGCATGCTTCGGCCCTACCTATGCCGGGGGCGGCTATCCCATATACGTGCGGTATTGCCATTTATCTGTGCCGCAGCTCGACCGGGTCGCCGGGGCGCACCTCGCCGGGGCTGACCACGCTGGCGTAGAGCCGGCTCCAGCCGGGGCGCAGCTTCTGCGATATGCGCGTGAACTCCCCATCGATGAAGGACTCGGCGATCGTGCTGCACGGCGCGGCGTAGCCGGTGACCTCGAGCTCCACCCAGTCGCCGACCCGGAGGGTGTCCCCCACCCGCACCGCGTCCCAGTCGATCCCGGCCACGGTCAGGTTCTCGCCGGCGCTGCCGGGCGTGATCGGGTGGCCCTCGGCGCGCAGGGCCGCGATGCGCTCCTGGGCGAAGAGCGAGACGGCGCGGGTCGGCCCGCCGTGGTGCTCCCGGTCGCGCTGCATGTCGCCGGCCACCCCCTGCGCCGTCAGCTCGGCGGCGGGCACGGGGCGCTTGGGCACGCCGCCGCGCGGGTTCACGTTCACCTGGACGACTCGCCCGAGGGCACTCGCTGCGCTCATCGGCTGCGCTCCTCTCTTGCTCTCTCATTGGCGGGGCCAGTATAATGGTGCGCGCACCTATGCGCAACCGGCCCGACAGCGATGTCTGAAAGGAGGCCAGGTTGATCGATGTTGATCGCCCACCCCCGTCCGCCGACCCCGACGTTGCCGAGGCGCTTCCGGTGATGCCTCCCGAGGGGGGCGCCCGCGCGGCGCTGGGCCGGGCCGCGGCCCTGATCCTCGGGCTGCTGCTCTTTATCGTGGCCCTGGAGCTGCTCAAGAAGGGCGCCGGCGGCTACGGGCGCGAGGTGGTCGGCTTCCTGCGCGTCGGCGGCCCGGTCGCCTCGCTGGGCCTGGGCTGGCTGCTGGCCTACCTCTTCCTGAGCGGGTCGCCGGTGGCGGCGGTGGCCGTCTCGCTCTTTGCGGCGGGCACGCTCGACGCGCTACAGACCTTCACCATGATCACCGGCTCGCGGCTGGGGGCGGCACTGATCGTGCTGATCACCGGCGCGGTCTACGCGGCGCGGGTGCGCCAGAACACCGACGGGCTGGCGGTGGGCGTGCTGGCGATGATCACGACGGCGGCGATCTACCTGCCGGCCCTGGCGATCGGCTCGTGGCTGCTGGGCAGCGGCCTGCTGGGCGAGCTGCAGGTGAGCGCCTCGGCGCCGCTGGCCTCGCTGCTCGACTGGCTGATCGACCCGCTGGTGGGGCTGCTGGCGGCGCGGCTGCCACCCTGGGGCCTGCTGCTGGTGGGGGTCGCCGCGCTGCTGCTGGCCTTCAACCTGCTCGACCGGGCGCTGCCCTCGATGAGCGGCGGCCACGGGCTGTTTCAGCACCTGGACAAGATCTCGCGGCGGCCGCTGGCCATGTTCGCCCTGGGCGCCGTCGTCACCGGGCTGACCCTCTCGGTCTCGGTGTCGATCTCGGTGCTGGTGCCGCTGGCGGCGCGCGGGCTGCTGCGGCGCGAGCGGGTGGTGCCCTACATCATGGGCGCGAACATCACGACCTTCATCGACACGCTGGTGGCGGCGCTGCTGGTGGGCGGGCCGGCGGCCTTCACGATCGTGCTGGTGGAGATGGTGAGCGTGGCGGCGCTCTCGCTGCTGGTGCTGCTGGCGGCCTACGCGCCCTTCGAGCGCGGGCTGCTGCGGCTCCAGGAGCGCATCCTGGGCGACCGGCGGGCCCTGGGGGCGTTCATCGGCGTGCTGGTGGTGGCGCCGCTGGCCCTGCTCCTGTGGAGGTGAGGGGCGGACGCAGCACGCTGCGTCCCTACGGCGCGCGGATCGCCTGGATGGCGGCGATGATCTGCGGGTCCGCATCGGGGGGGTAGCGCCACCACTCCGCGTCGACGGTGCGGTCGGGGATGACGCCGCGGCCCTCGATCAGGGTGCCGTCGGGGAGCCGGTAGGCCACCACCGCCAGCAGGATGCGCGACCCGTCCTCGAAGTCGTAGGCGTAGAGGTTCTCGGTGTTGCCGGCGCTGGGCAGGCCGGCCACCTTGGCCCGGCCGAGCACCTGCATGCCGGCGGCGAACATCTCGGCGGCGCTGACCGTCTCGGGGCCGGTGAGCACGGCGATCGGCACGCCGCCCATGCCTGGGATCGTCCTGCCCGCGGGGATGCGCTGATCGTCGCTCTCGTTTCGCCCGCTGGTGCTGCCGATCGAGCCGCCGTCATGGAAGAGCGCGATCGTGTTGGCCATCAGGTGGACGTAGCCGCCCGAGTTGGAGCGCACATCGATCAGCAGCCCCTCCAGCGGGCCAGCGGCCAGCAGCCCCTCCACGGCCTCGCGCACGTGGGCGTCGACCGATTCGACATAGAAGCTGGGGATGGTGACGAGGCCGATCGTGCCGCCGTCGAGGCGCTGGGCGGTGACCCGGTTAAAGGCGTCGAGGTCGATCACCTCGCGGATGACGATGACGACGCGCTCGGCCTGGCCGGGCGAGATGATGCCGAGGCGCACGCCGGTGCCGGGCTGGCCGCGCACCTCGCCGATCGGGCCGCTGGGGCCGAAGGCCGCGCTGTCGAGGTAGGCGACCCCGTTGATCGAGGTGAGCAGATCGCGCGGCCTGATCCCGGCGCGCTCGGCCGGGCCGCCGGGCACCACGCTGCTGACCATGCCGCCCTCCTCCACATCGCGGATCTCGGCGCCGATGCCGCCGTAGCGCAGCTTGCCCGCGAACTCGGCCTGCTGCTCTGCCACCTCCTGGGGCGACTCGAAGCGCGAGTGGTCGTCGCCCAGGAGGTCGATCATCTGGCGCATGAGGCCGTAGAACGCGTCGGGCGTCGTGGCCGCCGCGACCAGCGGCGCGTACTCCTCGCGCGTCGCCTCCCAGTCCACCCCCCGGTAGTCCTCGTAGAGGTAGTTATCGCGCACCGTCTGCCAGATATCCTGGAAGATCCGCTCGCGCTCATCGGCGGCCAGGGGGGCCAGGGTGGGCGTCGGGTCGAGGGGGGCGATGGTGGGCGCGGGCGTGGGCGGGCGGGTGGGCCGCGCCGTCGAGGGCCGCGCGGCGGTGGACGTGGGCGCCTGGGCGAGCTCCGTGGGCGCGGCGACGGTGGGCACGGGGGGCATCGTGGGCACGGCGGCCGCCGTCGCGCTGGGCACAGGCATCGCCGTGTGCACGGCGACCGCGCGCGACGAGAGCCCGCAGGCCACGAGGGCGAGGGCGGCCAGGGCGAGGGCTGCGGCGCGTGTGAGGCGGTTCATAGTATAGGTATCATACCATGGGGGCTGGGTGTTGGGGGTTGGCAGGGCATGGGCAACGTCGCTGGCGGCTGAAGCCGCGTCGCGGGGGCCTGCGGCCGACCGCCCACCTTCGTGGGCGGATCCGGCGTCGGCCTGCGCCGACGCCCGGCGCAGCGCGCCATGCCGGCGCGACGTCAGTCGCCAGCCAGGGGGGCGCGCAGGACGTTGCACATGCCCTGATCATACCCCCTAATATACTATCGGCCTACGTTTGTACTGTGGTATAATGCGCGTCCTTTTCGGACAAGCGCTCTAACTTATAAATATCAGATGCAATGAAGCGTGATCTCGCTTCGCCTGGGCTGTGCGCTGGCGAAACTGGGCACCAGAGACACGCAGAGCGAGTGGTGCAACCGGCTGTCGATTGATCGGCAGCCGGTTTTTTTGCCCACTCGCCTGCTCCGGAGGTCAGTAGTATGAAATCCATTTCTTCCCTGTGCTACGCTCATGCACTCGTATTTCTCTCGGTTACGCTGATACTTGTCGCCGCCATGCCCACCCCCGCCTCCAAGGCGGCTGAGCTACCACCCGTAAGCTTGCCGATCTTCATCCAGACCAACGGCGCCAGCGCAGATATCGGCCTTGGGGACTGGTACAGCAGCGACCAGAACGGATTTGGCGGAGGGTACCACTACCTCGGCATAGAGATCCCATGCCGCTGGCCATCCACGCTCGATGTACACATCGACCTGTTCAGCCCGGAGATCAACACCTTCGCCCCGCCGCCTCGTATCGACGAGGTCGGGGGAGCCACGCTCAGCGATACCGTCTTCGAGCTCTATGATCAGCATACGCCATACGGCGGGCTGAGCACGCCTGGGCCAGGCGCCCCAGGCAGCCTCATCCAGCTCCCCTTTACCCCGGTGACAGGCCAGGCCGAGCAGTGGGTGCGCTTCTACACGCTGCCCGCCCCGGTGGCATGCGGCACCTATCTGCTGCGCGCCGAGACTCTCGGCGACGACCAGAACGGCTGGCGCCTGCGCGTCGGCCACGACAATGACAGCGACCCGAACAACGCCATGCCGGCGAACTACGACAACCCCGACGGCAGCGCCGGCACCGGCGATGAGCTCGCGATCAGCATCGAGCAGACGACCTACCAGCACAACGAGCTCGGCCAGGTTGAGTGCCTGCTGAACTACCAGTATGTGCGCCCCAATTTGCCCGATGTAAGCTTCCATAACTTCGACCTCGACAATAATGAGCGGGTCACCTACTACCCGCCAAGCGCGACGCTCGACCTCCAGGGGAATCCAGCGCCCGGGAGCATTGCGGGGACCGTATCGGGCTCCTCGGTCTGGAACGGCGGCACGCAGACGAGCCGCGGCACTGGCGACGTGGTGCTCAACCCCGAGCCCGGCTGGTGGCGACTGGTGACCTGCGTGAAGGACGACAACCAATTCAACCAGGAGGGGCAGACAGGCGTGCCGAGCTTCCTCGAGCCAGTGCCCGAGCCCGATATGGCGATCAGTAAAGATAACCAGCGCACCCTGGTGTCTGCCGGCGATGTGCTTACCTACACGATCCGCTTTAGCAACAACTCCCCCACCACAAAGCAGGTTCCGGGCGCCGCCTTCGACGTGATGATCACCGACACGCTTCCCCTGAGCCTCGGGTTTCTCAGCTGCCGGCTGATGACGCCGGGCCTGTCCGGGAGCTGCGCAAATAGCGGCCAGGATGTGACCTTCACCCTCGACGACCCGGTGTTCGCCGGCGCATCGGGCGAGGTGGAGGTCGTCGCCGAGGTGCAGCCGGGCGCGAGCGGTCAGGTGCTCAACGTGGCGACGATGGACTACACCGATCTCCTGGGGAACCCCCGCCCAACGGAGCGCGCCGAGGATCTTGACCTGATCCCCGCTGCGGCCCCCCTGCCCTCCATCGTAGTCGATAAGACTGCGAGCCTATCGCGGGATAACAATGGCGACGGGAAGGCCGACCCGGCTGACGAGATCGCGTACACGATCAGCATCACGAACACCGGACCGACGACGGCGACGGGCGTCCTGCTGCGCGACGCGCCAGACGCAAACACCACGCTGGTGATCGGCACCGTCGCCATCGACCCAGCGGGGGGGCTGGTGCTTCACGGGAATAGCCTGGGCGACCGCTATGTTGAGGCGCAGATCGGCATGATCGCGCCCGGCGACAGCGCCCAGGTCAGCTTCACCGCACGGGTCAACAACACGCTCCTGGCGGGCACAACCACGATCGCCAACCAGGCGGTCGTGCGCGGCGATAACGTGCCCGACACCCCAAGCGACGATCCGAGCACGCCCGAGCCGGATGACCCCACCGATGTTCCGGCGGGAGGATCGCCTGGGGGCGGCCCACCAACGGCGATCACGCTCACCGACTTTCGCGTCGTGACAGATAAGCACGCAGTGACGGTGCTCTGGTCCACCGGCAGCGAGATTCGCACGGTCGGCTTCGAGATCCTGCGCGCCGCCACAGCTGATCAGGCAGGCGCCGTGCGACTAGGGCCGATCATACCGGCCCAGGGGGTCGGCGGGGGCGGGGCGAGCTACCGCTACGCCGACAGCTCCGCATCGCCCGACGAGACGTATTACTACTGGCTGGTAGAGCGCGAGAGCGGCGGGGCAGCATCGCGCTACGGCCCGGTCGCGAGACCGGCAACGGCGGCGGATGCCGGGGGCTACCAGGTCTATCTGCCGCTCGCCATACGCTAATAAGATCACGGTTGAGTATGGTACTATTCCAGAACATATCACGTTCGTCTCCGTCCGCGCTGGGGTGATGAGGCCTGTCATACGGACTGATGAGTTGCGAAGGAGCAGAGATAATGAACATCGCGTTTTCGCGGGTGGCCCTGTTTGTCACCGGCCTCGCATTCATGCTCACCGCGCTGTTGATGGCGCTCGCCGGCCCTGTGGGAGCCGCTCCCAGCATGCTCGTCACAGAGACCGCGTCTGTTGAGCCTGCGACGCGCACCGCGACACCGATCATCGCCGCGACCAGCACCCCCATCCCGCCAACGGAGACCAGCCCTCCCTCCCCGCCAACCGCGACCAGCACCCCCGTCCCTAGCGGCGGCGGCGGCGGAAGCAACCCCACGAACACGCCTGTGCCGACCAGCACCCCGGAGGCGACGATGACGCCCGTCATACAGATCGCTGATCCGGCGATCACCAAGTCGGTGAGTGTTAGCGCCGCGCAGGTCGGCGACACCGTCGAATTCACCCTCACCGCGACAAACTTGGGCAACGCACCAGCGAGCAACGTGGTCGTTGAGGACACGCTGCCCAGCTTCCTCGCCCTCGATGGAGTCAGCGCCACCCGAGGCACCGTCACCGTAAGCGGGGCGACTATCCGGGTTGATATTGGCGACCTGGCCCCAGGCGAGGTTGTGACGGTCACGATCACCGCGCGGGTGGTGGCCTCAGCCGCCCCGCCAAACAATAGCAATGTCGCCACGATCATCTCCGACAGCGCCACGGACGACCCGGGCAACAACAGCAGCTCAGTCTCGCTGACCGTCGATGCGCCCCCGCCGGCGAGCCTGCCCAACACCGGCAACCCCGATGGCGGGGCATCCCTGCTCATGCTGCTGGCCCTCGGTGTCGGCCTCAACCCTCGCTCCTACTGATGGTTGACAATTCTTTTTGGGCGGTGTATACTTCCGGAAACCGTTTTACTATCGACCTATACGCTCAGTGAAGAGGCGCGCAGGTGTGCTGCGCACATGTCGTTTCGGGCTTTTATGGTGCCTTTCTATGAGGCACTCCATAAAAGTTCTTCGCGTTATGCCCGCCGTCTGCGCACGCGCCTGCCCACACAGAAACCCTTTACAGTTTTTGTGATAATTGGCGCAATCGAGCCCCAACTATCGGCCACAACTCATGCCAACAATCGACGACATCGCTCGGATCGCCCAGGTCTCGCCGGCCACCGTCTCGAAGGTGGTGAACAACCGGCCCTACGTGAGCGCAGAGACGCGGGCGCGGGTCGAGCGGGTGATCGCCGAGACGGGCTTCGTGCCGAGCCAGCGGGCGCGCGGGCTCAGCCGGAAGCGCTCGTCGATCCTGGGCCTGATCATCCCCTACACCTCCGACCAGCTCTTCCTCGACCCGCACCTGCTCGAGCTGATGCGCGGGATCGAGGCGGTGGCCAACGAGCACGACTACAACCTGCTGCTCTCGACGGCCCGCGAGGCGGTGGATGCGGCGAGCGCCTGTGTGCGGATGCTGCGCAGCGACATGATCGACGGCGCGATCATCGTCGAGACGAATGACGTGCAGCCCTTCGCCGCGGCCCTGGCCGCCGAGAGCTCGCCCTGGGTCGTGGTGGGCTACGCCCAGCAGAGCGCCACCCCCGCCGTCCACGCCGACGACTACGGCGGCGCGCTCCAGGCCACGCGCCACCTGCTCCGCCTGGGGCACCGGCGCATCGGCGTGATCAGCAGCGTCTGGCGGCCCTTCGCGATCGAGGAGCGCGAGCGCGGCATCCGCGACGCCCTGTCCGAGGCCGGGGTCGCCCTCGACCAGGATCTGATGGCCCTGGGCGACTTCTCGATCGAGAGCGGCGGCCACGCCGGGCGCGCCCTGCTTGAGGGCGGCTCGCCGCCGACCGCGATCTTCGCCCTGAACGACCGCATGGCCCTCGGCCTCATCCGCGCGGCCGCCGACCACGGCCTGCGCGTCCCCGACGACCTGTCCGTCGTCGGCTTCGACGATATCTCCCTGGCGACGCTGCTCACGCCGGCCCTGACCACCGTGAGCCAGCCCGGCTTCGCCCTCGGCACGGCCGCCGCCAGCGCCCTCTTTCAGCTGCTCGACGGCGCGCCCCTGGCGCCGCCCGCGGCGCTGCCCACCGACCTGATCGTCCGCGGCAGCACGGGCCAGCCGCGCGACCTATGAAGGAGGTGCGATGACATGTTCTGGGGCTGCGCCCCAAACCCTGCTTTTGTCAGGCTTGGGTGGCGAAGCCACCCAAGCCTGACAAAAAATACCGTGGGGCGGCGGAGCCGCCCCCACACCCCACCGCAAGGTGGTGTATCAACGGACAGATTTAGAAAGGAACAACGATGTACTGGAAGCGATCCCTGACGATCTTCAGCCTGCTGATGATCATCGCCACGATGCTGGCCGCCTGTGGCGCCTCGACCACCCCCCAGGGCGGCGCCGCCGCCCCGGCCGCCCCCGCCGCCACCACCGCCCCGGCCGCCCCCGCCGCCGCCACCGTCCGCTGGCGCACTCGCCCCGGCGACGCCGCCGAGCAGAAGGTCTACGAGGAGCTGAACACCCTCGCCAACGATCAGCTCAAGGACAAGGGCATCTCCGTCACCTACGACCCGGCCCCCAACAACGGTGACTACTTCACCAAGATCCAGACCGAGCTGGCCGCCGGCAACGCCCCCGACATCTTCTGGATCGGCGGCGCGAACCTGGCCGACTTCGTCAACACCGGCCAGATTCTCGACCTCAAGCCGCTGATGGACAAGGACAGCAGCTTCAAGATCGGCGACTTCTACGACAACGTGATCGGCGAGCTGACCCGCGACGGCAAGATCTACGGCCTGCCGCGCGACATCTCGACGATGGTGGTCTACTACAACGAGGATATGTTCAAGGCCGCCGGCCTGCAGACCCCCAAGGAGCTGGCTGCGGCGGGCAACTGGAACCTCGACACCCTGCTCGACACCGCCAAGAAGCTGACCGACCCGGCCAAGCAGCAGTACGGCCTCGGCTTCGGCAACTGGTGGGGCCCGGGCTGGGGCTACTTTGTCAACGTCGAGGGCGGCAGCCCGCTGACCCCGGACCGCAAGGGCTGCGGCCTGAACACGCCCGAGGCGATCGCCGGCGCGGCCTACGCGCAGAACCTGTACAACGAGAAGCTGCTGCCGGCCGGCGACGCCGACGGCGAGGCTCTGTTCAGCGCCGGCAACGTGGGCATGTACTTCAACGGCCGCTGGTTCGCCCCCGGCGTGCGCACCAACGCCAAGTTTAACTGGGACGTGGCCCCGATGCCGAAGGGCAAGGTCGAGAGCACATGGCTCTTCTGGGGCCCCTACCTGGTGAACGCCAAGACCGCCAACCCCGACGCGACCTGGGAGGTCCTCAAGGTGCTGACCAGCGCCGAGGCCACCGGCAAGGTCGCCGCCCTGGGCACCAACGTGCCTCCGCGCAAGGACGCCGCCGCCGTCAACGCCTTCCTCGGCGCCACCCCGCCGGCCAACAACCAGGCCTACCTGGACGGCATCTCCTACGCCGCCCTTGAGGCCCCGGTCTGGGACGGCAACTGGGGCGACTTCAGCGGCAAGGTGCAGAGCCTCTGGGACCAGATGATCGCCGGGCAGATCACCCCCGAGGAGTTCGGAAATCAGGCCTGCGAGCAGACGGCCGACACCTTCACGAAGTAAGGGTGTCCGTTGGGGCGCAGCCCCAAACCGGCATTGTGTGGACATGGGCGGCTGCGCCGCCCATGTCCACACAACAGATCATGGGGCGGCGTCGCCGCCCCAGCCCCGCCGGCAGGCGACAAGGGAGGCCTTGATGAGTAAACAGGCACAGGCAACGGTTGCCTCAGGCTCGGTGCGGAGCCGCCGCAGCAGCAAGCAGCTCCGCGAGACGCTCGACGCCTACAGCATGCTCCTGCCGACGATCATCGGCGTGGCGATCTTCTTCGCCATCCCGCTCGGCATCTCGCTCTATCTGAGCTTCACGAACGCGCGGCTCTTTGGCGACACGAAGATCATCGGGTTCGAGAACTATCTGAAGGCGCTCAGCGACGCCACCTTCTGGATCGCCCTGCGCAACACCTTCGTGTTCTCGCTGTTCACGCTCATCCTCTCCACCGTCCCGGCGCTGATCGTCGCCATCCTGCTCAACGAGAAGATTATCGGACGATCCTTCTTCCGCGTGCTCTTCTTCATCCCGGTGGTGGCCTCGGTGGTCGGCGTCAGCCTGCTCTGGCGCTACCTGCTCAACCTCGACTTCGGCTTCGTCAACTACGCGATCCATTTGCTCGGCTTCGAGCCCATCCCCTGGCTGACCCGCCCCGAGTGGGGGCTGGCCAGCGTGATCTTGATCTTCACCTGGAAGACGGTGGGCTACAACATGGTGATCTTCCTGGCCGGCCTGCAGGGCGTGCCGCGCCAGCTCTACGAGGCGGCCAGCCTGGACGGGGCCAGCCGCTGGCGGCAGTTCCTCAACATCACCCTGCCCATCCTCTCGCCGACCACCTTCTTCGTGCTGGTGACGACTCTGATCAACTGCCTGCAGATCTTCGACGTTCCGGTGGCCCTCGGCCTGACCCGCGGCAACACGGTCGGCCCGGCCGACTCGATGCTGACGGTGGTGCCCCTGCTCTACCGCGAGGCTTTCCTGAACACGCGCATGGGCTACGCCTCGGCCCTGGCCTGGATCTTGTTCCTGATCATTATGGCCATTAGCTTCGTGCAGTTCCGCGTCTCCGACCGCTGGGTGAACTACGAATAGGGGGTGCCATCATGGTCGGTCAAGTCTTGCAGCGGCCGTGGGAGAAGGCGCTGGCCTACCTGTTCCTGAGCTTCAGCGGCCTGATCATGGTCTTCCCGTTTATCTATATGGTCGCCTCATCGCTGAAGACCTCCTCTGAGGTGGTGCAGGTGCCGCCGCAGCTCTTCCCCTCGGTGCTCCAGCTCGGCAACTATATCGAGGTGGTGAACATCGTGCCGCTGGGCACCCAGCTGGTGAACACGGTGATCGTGACCGCGCTGGTGGTGCTGGGCTGGGTGATCACCTCGGTGCTGGCCGGCTACGCCTTCGCCCGCCTAGAATTCCCCGGCCGCGACCTGCTCTTCGGGGCCTACCTGGGCACGCTGATGGTGCCCTTCGCCGTGCTGATCGTGCCGATGTACCGGATCATGCTGCTCTTCGGCTGGGTCGACCAGCTCACCGCGCTGATCGTGCCCTGGCTCTTCACCGCCTACGGCACCTTCCTGCTACGCCAGTTCTTCATGAGCATCCCGAAGGACCTGGAGGAGGCCGCGCTGATGGACGGGGCCAGCCGCTGGGGCGTGCTCTTCCGCATCTTCCTGCCCCTGGCCCGCCCGGCCATGGCGACCCTGGCCACCTTCGGCTTCCTCTACGCATGGAACAGCTTCCTCTGGCCGCTGATCATCATCAGCAGCCCGAGCAAGAAGGTGATCACCCAGGGGCTGGTGGACCTCCAGGCGCTCTACGCCGTCCGCGTCGACCTGATCATGGCCGGCTCGACCCTAGCCATCCTGCCGACGCTGCTGATCTTCCTGCTGGCCCAGCGCTACTTTATCGAGGGAATCGCCACGGCGGGCCTGGCCGGGAGGTAGGGCGAATGCTGAATGCTGAATGTTGAATGTTGAATTGCTACAGCCTCTCCGCTGAGATCTGGCGGTTGTGGGAATATTTTCCCTAGCGCGGCACGGCACGCGGCGGCTATACTCGATAGCGGTTGGGGAGTAGCCGCTCGGCTTCGAGCGGGCCGTCGTCAGTTCGGGGAGACCCCGGCGGCCCGTCTGCGCATCTGCGCTTATGGCGAGACCACCATGGCATAGGTGTGCCTGGTGGCCTCTTTTTGTGTGCCACCGGCAGGAGTAGGGAGCAAACGTGTGGATGCGCTGACGATGGTGCTCTTTGTGATCGGCCTGGGCCTGCTGATCGGCGGGGCCGAGCTGCTGGTGCGCGGGGCCTCGCGCCTCGCTGGGGCGGCAGGGATCCCGCCGCTGGTGATCGGCCTGACGGTGGTGGCCTTCGGCACCAGCGCCCCCGAGTTCGCGGTGAGCGCCCAGTCGGCGCTCTCCGGCCAGGCCGACATCGCCGTGGGCAACGTGGTGGGCAGCAACATCTTCAACGTGCTGTTCATCCTGGGCGTCTCGGCGCTGATCGTGCCGCTGGTGGTGCAGCGCCAGCTGGTGCGCACCGATGTGCCGCTGATGATCGGGGCGGGCCTGCTGATGGCCCTGCTGGCCCTTGATGGGCGGGTGGGCCGGCTCGATGGCCTGATGATGTTCGGGCTGCTGCTGGCCTACATCGTCTTCCAGGTGCGCCAGGGGCTGCGTGAGGGCGCGGCCTCGGCCGAGGCGCCGGCGCAGCAGGAGGGCCGACCGACCGGGGGCGGCCAGCTGGCCATGAACCTGGGCCTGGTGGCTGGCGGCCTGGTGCTGCTGGTGGTCGGCTCGGGCTGGCTCGTGGACGGGGCTGTGGCCATGGCCCGCGCCCTCGGCCTGAGCGAGCTGATCATCGGGCTGACGATCATCGCCGCCGGCACCTCGCTGCCCGAGGTGGCCGCCTCGCTGGTGGCCGCCCTGCGCGGCGAGCGCGATATCGCCGTGGGCAATGTGGTGGGCAGCAACCTGTTCAACATCCTGGGCATCCTCGGGCTAACCGCCGTGATCGCTCCCGATGGCGTGACGGTTTCCCCGGCGGCTATGGCCTTCGACATCCCGGTGATGATCGCGGTGCTGCTGGCCTGTCTGCCGATCTTTTTCACCGGCTACCGCATCGCCCGCTGGGAGGGCGGCCTGTTCCTCGCCTACTATGCGGCCTACACGGCCTACCTGATGCTGTCAGCGGCCAACCACGACGCCCTGCCGGCTTTCAGCGCGGCCATGCAGCTGTTTGTCCTGCCGCTGACCGCGATCACCCTCGCCCTGCTCGGCGCGCGGGCATTTGTCCAGCGCCGAGCGCAGCGCGAAGCCATCTGAATCAGGGCAGGATCGTGATCTCGCCCTGCATGGCCTCGTGGCCGGGCACCGAGCAGTAGAAGCGGAAGGTGCCCGCCGTGCGTGCCGGGAAGATCATCACCGCGTCCACGCCGTCGGTGGCGGCGATCGACCGGTCGCCCGAGGGCAGCAGGATGACGAGGTTGTGGGCCAGCTTGCCCTTGTTGCTCAACGTCAGGAAGACCTGGTCGCCCACGTGGGCCTCGACCTTGTCGGGGGTGAACTGCATCTCGGTGGCCACGACGGTGATATGAGTCTCGGGCAGCGGCGCGCCGCAGCCGCTGAGGATGACCGTGAGGGTGAACAGAAGGGCGGGCAGTAGCCGACGCATGCGCTCTCCATACACAATGAGATAACGAGGGCCTTTGGGAATTCAGGTACAATGGGCTGTAAGGGCGCAGCAGCGCGGCGCTGCTGCGCCCCGACAAATCACATATCTCTAGTATACTCCACAAGCTGACGCCGGCTGATGATAAGGGAGAGGGATGCTCGCTTCAATCGTGCTGATCACGCTGGCCGCCGCGCCGCTCGGGCTGCTCGCCAGACGCGGGCCACGGCCCCTGGTGGGCTGGGGGCTGGCCCTGCTCCCGGCGGCCATCTTCGCCCTGCTGCTGTCCCAGCTCCCGGCGGTGGCGGGCGAGGCCCACATCACCCAGGCCATCCCCTGGGCGCCCGCGATGGGCGTGGAGCTGCGCTTTACGCTCGACGGCCTGAGCCTGCTCTTCGGCCTAGTGATCAGCGGCATTGGCGCGCTGATCTTCGGCTACGCTGGCCACTATATGCAGAGCGACCCCGGCCTGGGCCGGTTTTTCGTCTACCTGATCCTGTTCATGGGCGCGATGCTCGGCCTGGTGCTGGCCGGCAATGTGCTGACGATGTTCCTCTTCTGGGAGCTGACCTCGGTCACCTCCTACCTGCTGATCGGCTATAAGCACGACTACCCGGACGCCCGGCGCGGCGCGCAGCAGTCGCTGCTGATCACAGCGGGGGGCGGGCTGGCCCTGCTGGTGGGCCTGCTGCTGCTCGGCGAGGCGGCCCGGCGGGCGGGCGTCCCTCCGGGCGAGGCCTACACCTTCGAGGCGATCATCGGCGCGGGCGAGGCGATCAAGGCCGGGCCGCTCTACGCCCCGGCGATGATCCTGGTCTTCCTGGGCGCCTTCACCAAGTCGGCGCAGTTCCCCTTCCACTTCTGGCTGCCCGGCGCGATGCAGGCCCCCACGCCGGCGTCGGCCTTCCTGCACTCGGCCACCATGGTCAAGGCCGGGATCTACCTGCTGGCCCGCCTGGCCCCCGGCCTGGGCGGCACGCCGCTCTGGAGCGGCACGCTGGTGCTGGTGGGCGGCTTCACCTTCGCCTTCGGCGCGCTGGTGGCGACTCGTAAGCTTGACATAAAAGCTCTGCTGGCCTACACCACCCTGAGCATGCTCGGCGGGCTGGTGATGCTGATCGGCCTCGGCGGCAAGTACGCCGCCGAGGCCCTGGCGGTCAACATCCTGGCCCACGCGCTCTACAAGTCCGCGCTGTTCATGATCGCCGGGATCATCGACCACGAGACGGGCACGCGCGACCTGAACCGGCTGGGCGGGCTGCGCCGCTTTATGCCGGGCACGGCCGCCTTCACCGCCCTGGCCCTGCTCTCGCAGATGGGCATCCCGGTCTTCTTCGGCTTTGTGGGCAAGGAGATCATGATCGAGGCGGCCCTCCAGAGCCCGCTGGATGCGCCCTGGCGCTACGCGGCCCTGGCGGCGATCGTCGTCGGCGCGGTGGGCTACATCGTGGCCGCCTGGCGCCTGTTCAAGGGCGCCTTCCTGGGCCAGCCCTCGCCCGATGTGCTCCAGCACCATGTGTTCGACCCGCACCTGGGGATGCTGGCCGCCCCGGCGGTCCCGGCGGCGCTCTCGCTGCTGCTGCCGCTCGGCCTGCTGCCCCTCGTCTCGCAGCTGCTGGCCCCGGCCGCCTCGGCGGTCTACGGCAAGGAGCTGGAGCTGGAGCTGGCCCTCTGGCACGGGCTGAACGTGGCCCTGGGCGTGAGCGCGGCGGCCATCCTCGGCGGCGCCCTGCTGGCTCGCTTCGAGCGGCGGCTGGCCGCCCTGCCCTCGCCCCTGCCGGCCTGGGCCGACGGGGCCAGGCTGTTCGACCGGCTGACCGACGCCATGCTCGCCGGGGCGACGGCCTTCACCGCCGCCATCCAGGCCGGCCAGCTGCGCCGCTACATCCTGTACACCACCGCCGCCTTCCTCTGCGCCGTGGGCATCCCCCTGGCGATCTACGGCGCGGCCAGCGCCATCCCGATCACCCCCGACCCGCAGCTGCAGCCCTACGAGGTCTTCGCCGCCGCGCTCATCCCGGTGGCGATCGTGGCCACGATCAGAGCCCGCTCGCGGGTCGGCGCGATCATCGCCGTGGGCGTGGTGGGCGCGATGGTCTCGCTCTTCTTCATCCTCTTCAGCGCGCCGGACCTGGCCCTGACCCAGCTGCTGATCGAGGTGCTCTCTACGGTCTTCCTGCTGCTGGTCTTCTCGGTGCTGCCGGCCCGCTTCGAGATCCTCTCGTCGCCATGGGCGCGCGCGCGCGACGCGGCCATGGCCGCGCTGGTGGGCCTGCTGATGACCGGCCTGGTGCTGGCCACCGCCGGCAGCGACGCCTTCGGCTCGATCGCGCCCTACTTCCTGGAGAACAGCCTGGAGAAGGGCAAGGGCCACAATGTGGTGAATGTGATCCTGGTGGACTTCCGCGGCTTCGACACGCTGGGCGAGATCACGGTGCTGCTCACCGCGCTGCTCGGGATCTACGGCCTGCTGCGGATGCGGCGGGCTTCCCCTCCCCCCCCAGCCCCCTCTCCCAGCAGGGGAGAGGGGGGGCAGAAGGAGGGCGCATAGCTCATGTACGACTCCGTCATCCTGCGCAGCGTGTCCCGGCTGATGCTGCCGATCCTGCTGCTGCTCTCGGTGTTCATGCTGCTGCGCGGCCACAACCTGCCCGGCGGCGGCTTCATCGGCGGGCTGGTGGCCTCCTGCGCGGTGATCTTGCAGATGGTGGCCTTTGGGCCGACCTTCGCCCGCCGCGTGCTGCCGGCCAACTACCTGGCCATGGCCGCCGTCGGCGTGATCTTCGCGGCGAGCTGGGGCCTGCCGGCGCTGCTCGGCGGACAGCCCTTCCTGACCGCCCTCTGGCTCCCCGAGCCCATCCCGGGCGTGGGCAAGATCGGCACGCCGGTGCTCTTCGACGTGGGCGTCTTCCTGACGGTGATCGGGGTGACGACGCAGATCGCCCTGCTGCTCTCCGAGGAGCCGCTGCTCTTCCCCATGGAGCGGGGGCCGGCCAGGGACGAGGGCGCGCCGCGGGCGTAAAAGCGTATGGTCTGTTGGCGAGCATGGCCAGCTTCGCTGGCCATGCTCGCCAACAGACCAAGAGATACTGTCATGGTCTTAATCCTCGCGATAACCATTGGCTGCCTGTTCGCCGGGGCGATCTACCTGATGCTGCGGCGCAGCGTGGTCAAGCTCATCCTGGGGCTGCTCCTGCTCAGCCACGGGGTCAACCTGCTGATCTTCACCATGGGCGACGGGGTGCGCCGGGGCGCGCCGCCGATCGTGGACGACGCCGGCCTGCCGCCGGCCAACGTGGCCGACCCACTGGTGCAGGCGCTCATCCTGACGGCGATCGTGATCAGCTTCGGCATCATGGCCTTCGTCCTGGCCCTGGCCTACCGGGCCAACCAGGCCGTCGGCTCGGACGACCTGGACGATATGATTGAGTAGGGCCGCAGCAGCGCGCCCTGTTGCGCTGCGAGGCCCCGATGACATGGGCCGCGCTGCTGTGGCCCTACAGGTGATCTATGGCAAACCATCTCTTTCTCCCGTTCATCGTGCCGATCTTCGGGGCGGCCCTGGCGGTGCTGCTGGGCCAGCGGCGGCCCCTGGCCCGCGCGGCCGTCCTGGCGAGCGTGCTGTTCAACGTCGGCTACGGCGGCTGGCTGCTCTGGCTGGTGATCTCGGGCGGGCGCCTGGTCGCCCAGGCCTCGGGCTGGCCGGCTCCCTTCGGCATCTCGCTGGTGGCCGACGCCCTCGGCGCGACGATGCTGCTCGTCGCGGCGCTGCTGATGCTGGGCACGCTGCTCTACGGCCGGGCCAGCACGGGGCCGATCTACGACTCGCCCTTCTACGAGCCGCTGCTGCTGCTGCTGCTGCTCGGCGTCAGCGGGGCCTTCCTCACCGGGGACCTGTTCAACCTCTATGTGTGGTTCGAGGTGCTGCTGATGGCCTCGTTCGGGCTGATCACCCTGGGCGGCACGCGCGCCCAGCTGGTCGGCGGCCTGAAGTATGTGGTGCTCAACCTGTTCGGCAGCACGGCCTTCCTGATCGGCTGCGGCCTGATCTACGGGCTGGCGGGCACCCTGAACATGGCCCACCTGGGCGAGCGCATGGCCGCCCTGCGCCAGCCCGGCCTGAGCACGGCGATCGCCGGGCTGTTCCTCTTCGCCTTCGGCAGCAAGGCCGCTATCGCGCCGCTGTTCTTCTGGCTGCCCGACAGCTACCACACCCCGCCGCCCGCCGTGACGGCGATCTTTAGCGGCCTGATGACCAAGGTCGGCGTCTACGCGCTCTACCGGGTCTTCGGCATCGTCCTGCCGGGCGAGCTAGCCCTGATCGCGCCGCTCATCCTGGCCCTGGCCGGCGTCACCATGGTGGTCGGGGTGATCGGGGCCATGGCCCAGATGAACATCCGGCGCATCCTCTCGTTCCACATCGTCAGCCAGATCGGCTACAGCATCATGGGGCTGGGGCTGGCCAGCGCGGCCGGGCTGGCCGCCGGCCTGCTCTTCACCACCCACGTGATGATCGTCAAGGCGGCGCTGTTCTTCCTGGGCGGGGCCGTCGAGCAGGTGGCCGGCACGGGCGACCTGAAGAAGCTGGGCGGCATGGCCCGCCGCGAGCCGGCCCTGGCGACCTTCTGGTTCCTGGGCATCCTCTCGCTGGCCGGCATCCCGCCCATGAGCGGCTTCTTCGGCAAGCTGGCCCTGCTCCAGGCCGGCGTGGCCCAGGGCCAGCTCCTGATCACCGGGGTGGCCGCCGGCGTCAGCCTGCTGACCTTCTTCTCCATGCTGAAGATCTGGAACGAGGTGTTCTGGAAGAAGTCCTACGAGGATATGAGCAAGCTGCCGCGGGTGCCGCTGGGCCTGCTGCTCCCCGGCGCGCTGCTGGTGCTGCTGAGCCTGGCGATCGGCGTCGGCGCAGGCCCGATCTCCGCGCTGAGCGCGCAGGCCGGCGCGCAGGCCCTCGACCTGAGCGGCTACGCGCAGGCCGTCTGCGGGGCGGGCGGCTGCGAGGCGGCCGTGTCGGATCTGATGAAGTGAGGCCCCTATGCTTGTCCTAAACCTGATGCTCGCCATCGTCTGGATGGTGCTCCAGACCTCCTTCACCTGGCCCGACTTCGTGGTGGGCATGGGCGTCGGCTTCGCGATCATCGGCCTGAGCGAGGGCGCCCTGCGCTGGCAGGGGTCGCCCGCGCCCAGCCCGGCCGCCGGGCGGGCCCACGTCGGCTACGTGGCCTTCACCCTGCGCGTGCTCGGCTTCATCTGGTTTGTGATCGTGGCGATCGTGCGCTCGAACCTGGAGGTGGCCCGGATCGTGCTGAGCCCGCGCCACGACTTCCGGCCGGGGATCGTCGGCGTGCCGCTGGACGTGCGCAGCGACGCCGGGATCACCCTGCTGGCGATCGTGGTGACGATCACCCCCGGCACGGTGGCCCTAGACGTGTCGAGCGACCGGCAGACAATGTATATCCACGCGATGGACGTGCGCGATGTGGCGGCCCTGCGCTCCGAGATCAAGGACGAGTTCGAGCGCCGCGTGATGGAGATCTTCCCATGAGCCTGTTCGCGACCCTGATGGGCGGCCTGCTGGCGGTGCTGGTGATCTCGCTGGTGCTGACCATGGCCCGCCTGCTGATCGGCCCGAGCATCCCCGACCGGGCGGTGGCCTTCGACATGGTCATGATCCACGTGGTGGGCATCGGCGCGATCACCGCCGCGCTGACCGACGAGTCCATCCTGATCGACGCGGTGATCGTCGTCGCCGTGCTGGGCTTCCTGGGCACGGTGGCCCTGGCCCGCTACATCGAGGAGGGGGGCAGCTGATGACCCTTATCGAGATACTCGCCGTGGCCCTGACCGCCGTGGGCGTGCTGTTCACCCTGATCTCATCGGTGGGCATCATCCGCATGCCCGACCTCTACACCCGCGTCCACGCGGTCGGCAAGGCCGGCACCCTCGGCGTGGCCGGGGTGCTGCTGGGCGTGGCCGTCTCCTTCGCCGACCTGCTCACCGGCGTGAAGATGCTCGCCCTGGTGGCCTTCTTCTTCCTCACGGCGCCGGTGGCTACGCATATGCTCGACCGGGCGGCCTTCATCACCGGCGTGCGGCCGATCCCGGCGACCCGGCCGAACGACCTGGAGGGCGCCTACGACCGCGAGAGCAAGCGGCTGCGGTAGGGACGCAGCGTGCTGCGCCCCGGGGGCCAGCCCCCGGGACCCCCGCTGGGGGCGCTACGCCCATGCGCATCAACGTAAGCCCCAGCTTCTCGGAATTCCTTGTTGTTTTGGCCAACATGGCCAGCGAAGCTGGCCATGTTGGCCAAAACAACGTCGGGTTTTAGGGCGGCAGCCCTAACGTTGATGCGCATGGGGCGCGCAGCCCCGGCGCTACAGCCCGAGCTGCGCGCGCAGCTCGTCGGTGAGCTCCGGCGCGTAGCGGTTCGCCGCGACCCAGCCGAGCAGCGCGTCCAGGCTGTCGAAGCGCCAGATCCGCGCCTCCCCGCTGCCGCTGCCGATCAGGATGTCGCCCGAGTCGCGGTCGATCGCCAGGCTCGTGATCGTCCCATCGGTGATGTCGATAAACTGCGCCTCGGCGTTGCTGTCCAGATCCCAGAGCGAGATCCGGCGGTCGGTCGCCGCCGAGATGACCTGCGTGCCGTCTGTGGAGAAGGCGACCCCCACCACCGGCCCGCGGTGGGTGAAGGAGTGTAGCTCCTCGTCGCTGCTCGCGTCGAACACCCACACGACATTGTTGCTTGAGCCTACGGCGAACATGCTGCCATCCTGGTTCCATGCCACCGCCAGGGTCGATGTCCTTGGCCAGCTATCCCCAATGTGGGCCTGTCCCTGGGCCACATCCCAGCGCAGCACACCTTCGCTCGTGCCCATCAGCAGCTGGCTGCCGTCGCGGCTCCACGCCACCGACTCAAGCACCGCCGGGATGCTCGGGTCATCCGGGGCGGTCAGGTCGACCGACCGACTCTGGCTCCGAGTGGCTACATCCCAGATCTTCAGCTGCTTGTCGAGCCCCCCCGAGGCCAGCCGCGCGCCGCTGGCGTCAAAGGCCAGGCTCAGGATCTTATCGCTGTGGCCCTCCAGCGTGCCCAGCGTCTCTCCCGAGCGCGGGTTCCAGAGCGTGATCGTGCCGTCGGCGCCGCCCACTGCGGCTAGGCTGCCATCGCCGCTCAGCGCCGCCACCGCCGGCAGGGCCGGGTTATCGATGGAGAGGCTCTGGAGCGTCTGGGTGCCCGAGACACCGATGCTGACCGACACCACGCCTTCGGAGGATGCCAGCAGGCCCAGCGCGCCGTTATCGCTCAGGGCGACCGTGTCGACCGCGCCTGAGGCGTAGATGCGGGCGACCTCGCGGCCGTCGGTGAGGTCCCATAGCCGCAGGGCGGGGCCGACGTCGTCGTAGCCCAGCGACACCGCCTGGAGCGGGCTGCTCTGCGGCCGGAACAGGGCCAGGTAGGCGCCGGAGCTGTGGGCCTCTAGGCGCAGCTGCTCGCCCAGGCTGAGCTGGCTCCACAGCCGCACGGTGCCGTCATCCGAGGCCGAGATGATCTGCTGTCCATCATCGCTGAACTGCACACTTTTAACCGTTGCCGTGTGGCCTGTGAGGAAGCCGATCGCCGCCGGGTCACGTCGGCCCACGTCCCAGATCCCGATCGTCTGATCGGCCGAGCCGGTGATCGCCAGGCTGCCATTCGGGCTGAAGGCCACGCTGGTGATCTGGTCGCTGTGGCGCACCCGCTCGCCCTGCTCATTGCGGCTGCCGCCGTTCTGCCCGCCGTCGAAGCGCACGATCGGCGTCTGGCTCGTAAGATCCCACAGCGTCGCGGTGCCATTCAGGTCGCCGGTGAGCAGGTCTGGCCCGGTGGGGCTGAAGGCCACGCTGCTGATCGGCCCCTGGCCGGTGATCGTGGCGGTGATCTGGAGGCTGGCCGTGTCCCAGATCTGCACCTGGCCGCCCTCAGTCACGACAGCGAGCGAGGTGCTGTTCGGGCTATAGGCCACCGCGAGCGCCTGGGAGCCGCCCGTGGTGCTGCCCAGGTCGCGCTCGCTGCCGAGGGTCTGGATCGTCACGCCGCGCCGTGCGCGAGCCACCGCCAGGCTTCTGCCATCGGGGCTGAAGGCCAGGCTGTTGATGGCGTCAGCCTCGCCTCCGGCGCTCGTACTCGCCAGGCTGCCGTCGCTCAGGTTCCAGATCGCCAGGACGCCATCACCGCTGCCGGTGGCCGCCAGCTTGCCGTCAGGGCTGAGCGCCAGCGTGTAGATAAAGGTGCCCGCCTTCTCCTGGCTGAGGTTGATCTGCGTGCGCACGCCTGGCGGGTAGGCCACCTGGCTCAGGTCGCGCAGGGCCTCGGTGTTGTCGCCGCTGCGCGTGGCGCGCTCACGGTCGATCGCGATTGCCTCGCTGAGGTTGCCCGCGCTCATAGCCGCCTGGGCGGCCGCCTCAAGGGCGTTACTCCTTGCCAGGTCGCTGGCGGCTACGGCGGTCTGCTGCTGGGCCTGGGCCAGATCGTTGGCGACCTCGGCGGTCGCCTTCTGGGCCTGGGCCAGATCGTTGGCCACCTCGGCGGTGGACTTCTGGGCCTGGGCCTCGGCGGCGGCCGTCTGGGCCTGCTGGGCGTTCAGGTCCGACCGGCCCTGCTGGTAGTTGGCCTGGCCCCAGAAGCCCAGGGCGGCGATGGCGGCCACGGCGGCCACGGCGGCGATCCCGGCCATAACGCGCGAGAGCTGGCGCTGGCGGGCGGCGGCGGCGGCGGCCTCGTCGGCGCGGCGCTGCTGCTCGTTGGCCAGATCCCGTGCCGCCTGGAGCTCGCGCTCGCGGGCGGCCTCGCGCCCGGCGGCCTCACGCGCGCGCAGGGCCGTCGCCGCATCGAGGAACTGCTGCTCCTGGGCGTTCAGCGCGAAGCGCGCCAGCGCCGCCAGGGCCACGGCCTCGTCCAGGCGGGTGCCCCGGAAGAGGAAGTCCTCGTCCTGGCCGCCGGCCGCCCACTCGCGGGCCGCGCTGTGGATCGCCTCGCGCAGCAGCAGACCCTGGCGGTCCTCGCTCAGCCAGGCCCGCAGACGCGGCCAGCCGCGGATCAGCGCCTCGTGGGCGACCTCGGCCGTCTCCTCGCCGCCGGGGCCGATGCCCGTCACTAGCAGGCGGGCGTCGGCCATGCGGCCGACCAATGCGCGGGTGGGCGTCGGGTCGGCCCCGGCGGGCACCAGATCGGCCAGGACCACCCGCTGGCGAGTGTCGCGCTGCGCGCCCTCGGCCCGCTCGGCGTCCAGGCGGGTCAGCCGCACAAAGATCGCGCGCAGGCGCTCCTTGTCCTCGGGCGAGGCCTTGTCGTAGATCTGGTCGGCGCTATGGGCGATCGCCTGCTGGATGCCGCCGATCTCCCGGTACTCGGCCGCGCGCAGCCAGGAGCCGCGCCGTCGCTGCCAGAGCTCCTGGAGGGCGTGCTGGAGCAGCGGCATGGCCCCCGGCTCATCGCGCACGTCGTCGAGGATCTGGCCGCCCAGATCGGCCTCGAAGCGCAGGCCCACGGCGGCGGCCTGGCGCTCCATGGCCCGCCGCAGCTCCTCGGGGGTCATCGGGGCGATCAGCTCCTGGCGGGCCGTCACCATATCGCGCAGCGCAGGGTAGGGCGCCACCTCGCCCAGGAAGTCGGCGCGAAGGGTGATGATCACCATGAGCGGGCCGACCTGGCGCAGCAGCTCGTCGAAGAAGGCCCGGCGGTCATCCTCGTCTTTGCAAAGGGTGAAGACCTCCTCAAAGCCTCGCCGAGCTCGTCCGCCAGCGTCGGCGCGCGCGCGGGCAGCAGCAGCTCCAGCGCGTCGAGTCCGGCGCGCAGCTCGGCCGGGGTCAGCGCGCGATCCAGCGTGTCGCTGAACAGCGGCAGCCCGCCCAGCCGGCTGAACAGCACCGGCACCATCGCGTCGCCGCGCTCGGCCAGGCGCACCGCCCCCTCGACCAGCGCCCGGTCCGGCTCGCCGTGCTCGCGCAGCCGCAGGTAGATCGCCGCCGACAGCGCGGTGGCGGTGACGACGCTCACCTTGTCGGTCATCGCCACCACGGCGGGCATGCCCAGCTCGCGCACCAGGCGCTGGCCCAGGCCGCCCATGGCCTCGTCGGCATCGGGGCTGGCGCTCTCACAGGTCGACAGGAAGGCGAAGTGGGGCAGGCCGCGGGCGCCATCCAGGCTGCTCAGCCGCTCGATAAGCCGGGTCCCGGTCACGGCCTCCACGCTGCTGGGGCCGTCGGCGCCGGCAAGAAAGAGCACCAGGTCGCCGCCCTTGAGCACGCGGCCGTGGCAGACGAGGTGCAGGATGGTGGTGGGCTCGGCGGTGATGCGGGCGCAGATCTCATCGAGCGTGGGCGGCCCATCGGCACCGTCGATGTCGGCCAGCAGGGTGGACGGGATGGGGCCGAGCGACTCGCGGACGCCGGCGGTGGAGGCGGCCACGTCGAAGGGCGCCAGCTGGAAGCGATTGCCGGGGGCGGGGCTGGCGACCACGATCAGCGCGCGTAGGTCGCGCCGGCCGATCGGCGGGAAGCGCCGGTCGGTCAGGCTGGGCATATAGCGCGAGAAGGGGGCGCGCTGGAAGGTGGCGAGCAGCTTCCAGCCGCCGTCGATCGGCGCGTAGAGCCGCTCCCAGCGCAGGCCGCGCATGGGCACATCCTCGATGAAGAGCAGGACGCGCAGCGTGGCGTCCGCGCGGGCCAGCGCCTCGACGAAGGCGTCGCGCACGGCGCCGCCGAACAGGGCCGCGCCCAGGGCCTGCCCGTAGGCCGCCACGTCGCCCTCGATCGCCAGCAGCTCGTTCTGGTCTAGGCGCAGCGCGCCCTCGACGCGGATGGGCAGCTGCCCGCCGTCGCGGCGCTCCTCGGCTATCACCGGGCAGGCCCCCTCGCCCTCGCCCTGGCGCTGGATGGTGATCTCAAATGTGTGCATGCGTGCTCCCGCTGTGCTGCTCTGGATGAAGTGATGATAGCACGCCCCTGGGGCGTGCTATCATCACGGCGGGTATGGTATGATGGCGATGGAATGCGGCAGGCACCGTATGGCACGTGCGGGGCCGCGCCCGCAGATCTGGAGCGTGCGCCGCCCTACATGACCTGCTGCCGCAACTATGCACAACTCCCTCGACCGTACTGCATTCCGTATCCAGGCTCTCGCCTTCGTTGAGCTCGGCATCCTGTCGCTCATCCTCATCCTCGGCACCCTGGTCTTCCCTCACCTGCTCCTGCTCTTCGTTGCGCTCTGCGGGATCGGCATGCTGGCCGCAGGCGCCATCTACTGGCTGCGCCAGAGCGCGATCATCGAGCCGATCATCTACGCCAACATCATGACCATGATCGTCCTCCTGGTGATCGTCGACCCGCTCAGCGGCACGCTCAGCGGCTCCACCTGGACGCTCTACCAGATCTGGCCGCTTGTCGTCGCCCTGATCCTGCGCAACCTGCGCTCGACGGCCATCGTAGTGGTCATCACCCTCGCCATCCTGGTCACCAGCGCCTGGCTCCAGATCAGCGGGGTCATCCCCGTCGAGCTCATGGTGCGGCCCGATCTGCTCTGGTTCAACCTCGGCATCCAGATCCTGGTGATGATCATGATGTCCTCGATTATCTCGGTGATCACCGCTGATGAGCAGCGCTCGTACGAGGCGGTCTCGCGGCTCGGCGCGGCGCGCGAGCGGCAGCTCGCCGAGAACCAGGTGCTGCTCGACCAGCAGGGGCAGCTCAACCAGGAGCTGCGCGCCAGCCTCGATCAGATCCACCTGCGCGAGGCGCAGCTGCGCGACGAGCAGACCCTCAACCAGGAGCTGCTGCGCACGGTGGATGCCCTGGCCGCTCCGATCATCCCGATCAGCGATGAGGTCGTGGTGGCGCCGCTGGTCGGCTCGTTTCACCAGGAGCGGCTGGCCGCGCTGGCCGGGGGGCTGCTGGAGCAGATCGCCCGCCGCCATACGCGCGTGCTGATCCTAGATGTCACCGGGCTCGCCGCCTTCGATACGGCCACCGCCCAGGCGCTGATGGCCACCGTCGATAGCTGCCGCCTCATGGGCATACAGGCGATGCTGGTCGGGATCCAGCCCGAGATGGCATAGCCTGAGCGCGCTTTGCCCAATCTGCAATCTGCAATCTGCAATCTGCAATCGTACCAGGGTCCGTTACCGGCGGAACCAGCCCAGGTAGAGCCCGGCGCCGATCAGCAGCAGCGGCCCCCAGATCATGCCGAGGCCAAGGATCGAGGGCAGGTTGGCGGCCGCCACGATCAGCCCCACGGCGAAGAGCGGCACCGCCGGGTAGATCGGCCACTGGGTGCGCTTCCCGAAGAGGCCGCGGCCCAGGGCGAAGACGCCCAGGAAGCCGAGAGACAGGCCCCAGAGCACAGAGACACCAGCGGTCAGGTTGGCGAAGGTGACGCCGACGCTCAGCCCGGCCAGGATGCAGGCGGGGATGATCAGGCCGTAGAGGCGCTTCCAGAGGCCGAAGAAGAAAAAGCACGAGGAGATCGTCAGCAGGACCATGCCGCCGGTGAGCTCCATCGGCGCGGTCGCCCCGCGGGACAGCAGCAGCAGCACGCCCAGCCCGATCATGCCAAGCGCCAGAGGGTTGGCGCGCTGCGCCGGGGCGGCGCCGATCTGCCCCGCCGGGGCGTAGCCCGCGCCGCTGGGCATCTGAAGCTGCTGAGTCTGCACGCCGGCAGATGATCGCTCGGCCTGCCGCGCACGCTCGGTGTCCTGATCCGTATAGTCGGTCTGCATCTTCGCTCCTCCGCTCTCATCACACACGATCCGCTATCATCTACGACGAGAAGCCATAGGCGCATGTTGCACACCGCTGGCCAGGATTGCTGAATTACTGCCCTTTTTCCTTTGCTCGTGCATAAATTTGCGGCTATACTAGTAAATATTCGTATGCTCATATGTCATCACTCAGAATAGGATGAAGGATCTGTCGCATGAGCGCTCAAGATGATCTCCATCAACTGCCTATCACCGCATTCGCCGACATCTTCGAGCAACTGCCGATTGCGGTCAGCGCTTACGATTCAACCGGACTGCAAGTTGCCATGAACGAGGCCCAAGCCAAGCTCTGGGGTCTCCGCCGCGAGGAGTGGGTCGGCCACTTCAATATGGTCACCGACCCGCAGCTGGCGTCACAGGGGAGCGGCGAGATGTTCCGCAGAGTGATGCAGGGCGAGACAGTGGTGCTCCCCCCCCACTCCTACGACGGCACCGCGACTGGCCTGCAATCCGCCGCCACCGCCCCGGTCTGGATCGAGGCATCCTACTTCCCGATGCGGGCCGCAAGCGGCGAGGTGACGCACCTGATCGCCATCTTGCGCGATGTCTCTAGCGAGATCTTGCAGCGCCAGAGCGCCGACAAGGCCCAGGAGGAGATCGCCAGCCAGCGCATGATCATCGAGACGCTCTCGAACCCGGTGATCCAGATCTGGCAGGGCATCCTGACCCTCCCGCTGATCGGCGCGATCGACAGCCGGCGGGCGATGAACATCACCGAGGGCCTGCTGACCGCGATCGCTGAGCGGCAGGCCAGCTGTATCATCCTCGATATCACCGGCGTGCCGATGGTCGATACGCAGGTGGCGCAGCACCTGGTGCAGACCGCGCGCGCCAGCCAGCTGCTCGGCTGCGACGTGGCCCTTGTCGGCATTAGCCCCGAGATTGCGCAGACTCTGGTGCAGCTGGGGGTCGATCTGAGCAAGCTGAAGACGCTGGCCAACCTCCAGGCCGGCATCGCCTGGGCCTTCGCCCAGCAGCGGCTGCGTATCGTCGCCATCGAGTAGGGACACAGCGCCAAGAATCTCGTATTGGGTTGTGGAAATGTCCCAGCGAAGCTGGGACATTTCCACAACCCAATACAGTTTTTCGGGCGGCAGCCCTAGTTCGTCCCGCCGTAGGCGCTGCCCTGGGTGACGCGCATGAAGATGTCCTCCAGGTCGTTCACCTGGCCGGCGAAGTGGGTCACGATCGCGCCGCCCTGTACCAGGCGGGCCAGCAGCTCGCCCGCCGCATGGTCGTCGCCGTCCACATCGATCTCGATCTGGGGCGGCTCGCCCTCGGGCAGCAGGCGCACGTCGAGCACGTGGGGCGCCCCGCGGGCCAGATCCGCCGCCTCGGCCAGGTCGCTCAGCAGGTGAACCGCGAAGGTGCGGTGCGGCTGGAGCGAGCGCATGATCGTCGCCACATCGCCGGAGGCCAGCAGGTGCCCGCGCTCGATGATCCCGATGTGGGTCGACATCTCGGCCAGCTCGGTGAGGATGTGCGAGCTGATCATGATCGTCTTGCCCATGCTGCGCAGCTCCTTGAGCAGCTCGCGCAGCTCGACGCGGGCCCGCGGGTCGAGCCCGCTGGCCGGCTCGTCGAGGATGAGCAGGGCCGGGTCGTGGAGCATGGTGCGGGCCAGGCTAAGCCGCTGCTTCATGCCGCGCGAGAGCCCCATCACCTCAGCGTCCCGCTTGTGGCTTAGGTCGACGAGCGCCAGCAGGTCGTCGATCAGCTTCGGGCGGCGGGCGGTGGGGATGTCGTAGGAGGCCGCGAAAAAGTCCAGGTACTCCCAGGACTTCATCGCCTCATAGACCCCGAAGAAGTCGGGCATAAAGCCGACCGAGCGCCTCACGGCGGCGCGGTCGCGCACCACCGAGTTGCCGGCCACCCAGGCCTCGCCGCTGCTCGGCAGCAGCAGGGTGGTCAGAATGCGCATCGTCGTGGTCTTGCCGGCGCCGTTCGGCCCGATAAACCCATAGACCGCGCCCTGTGGGATCTGGAGGCTCAGGCTGCTCAGGGCGGTGGTGCCCCCGTAGCGCTGGGTGAGCTCTTTGGTTTCGACAATGGTCGTCATATAAGAGGCTCCGTTGGGGCGCAGTAGCGCGGCGCTGCTGCGCCTTTACACTCAGATCCCATGCCGCTAGGTGTTGAGCCGAATCAGGTAGAGGGTGAGGCCCTTCTGAAGCTCCCCGTCGCTGTCCACGGCCACCGTGATCGTCGGCGCGGAGCGCCAGGCCAGGAGGTAGACGGCGTCGCGCTCGGGGAGGCCCTGCTGGCCCTGGAAGGTCGGCCCGCCGAAGGCGAACCTATCGTAGCTAAACAGGGTCGCGAGCACCTGCTGCTGGTTGAACAGCGCCCCGGAGGGCGCGACGGTCTGGTCGGGGAAGATCTGAAGGTTGAGCGCCAGGTTCACCTCGACCGTGTCCCCAGGAGCGATATCGCCGACCGACTGCGCGGCGTCGCCCGAGACAATCAGCGCGTTGTGCAGCGTCTCGCTGCTCGCATTGCGCAGGCTGCCGGTGACGCGCGAAGCATCGCGGGAGAGCTGGCTCTCGACGTCTGGGGTCACGGCCACCGGCTGCTCGATCAGCAGCGTGCGCAGCGACGAGACATCGACCAGCAGGTCGGGCACCTGCACCGCGCTATCGCTGATCGTCACCGGGATAGTGCTGAACTCGAAGCTCTCGAAGGTGCCGGGCGAGACGAGGGCCTCCGGGGCGAAGCCCAGGGTGTAGCTGCGCCGCTGGGGCGAGAAGATGCTCACGAAGGCGGTCGCCTGGCCGCCGGGCACGCCCTCGAAGCTCTGGACGAGGGCCAGCTGCGAGAGCTGCGGGCGCGTGCCGCGCAGGATGAAGCTCGCGCCGTAGGCCGCCAGCAGGAAGACCGCCACGAGGAGCGGCGTCGTGATCCAGGCCAGGTCGACCCGGCGGATGCGCCGCAGCACCAGGAAGTTCACCGGGCCGATCACCACGATGTAGACAATGATCAGCAGCAGCAGGATGGCGGGCGAGGGCAGCTTGAGCGAGGCGAGCTGGAGCGTGTCGCGCACGAGGTTCTCGCTGCGCCAGCGGAACGAGTAGCCCATCTGCATGCGGTCCTCGATCGTGAGGATGGGCCCCCAGAGATCGGGCTCGCCCCGCCATGCCCGCAGGGCGGCCAGGTCGAAGGCGGCGAAGATCACCTTGCCGGCGCCGACCGCGCCGGCGACGATCAGCCCGTCCCGGTCGATGGCGCGGGCGCCGGGCAGGGGCGTGATCTGGTTGGCCGTGATGCCCTGGACAAGGCTGGAGAGCCCGCTGCTGCCGGCCAGGCGCTCCAGCGAGTCGGTCGACACATCCGCCCGCAGGCCGGGGCCGATCTGCACCGGCAGGAGGTCGCCCAGGTCGCCGGCGGTGCGCGCGGCGTCGGGGCCGCCGCTCACCAGGAGCGTGCCCCCCAGGCGCACCCAGCGCTCCAGCGCGCCGCGCTGGCTGGCGGTGAGCGTCGTCGGGGCCACATCGTGGATGACGATCACATCCAGGCCCTCAAGCAGCGTGGCATCCTCGGGAAGGAGGTCCGCGCGCAGATGGCTCAGCGCCGTCGTATAGCCGATCACCAGCTGCGCGGTGCCCAGGCTGTTGAGCAGGGTCTGGTCGCTACTCAGCACGCCGACGACCACCTCGCTCGTATCGATCGGCGCGAGGCGCACGCTGCGGCTCAGCAGCGGCGCGCCGTCCACCATCAGGCGCAGATCGGCGGCGCGGGCGCTGGTGTTGGTGACGACGGGGATGCGCACCTGCTTGCGGGCGCCCCGGGGGAGATCGATCTCGTAGCGAAAGGACGGGCTGCTGTCGCCGGGGAAGCGCCACTCGATGGTGCCGCGCAGATCCCCGCCATCGTTGGCGGCCACCAGGCTCACCGGGAACCAGTGGCCGACGTGGTACTGGCCGCTGCCATCATAGCCGGCCCGGACATCGAGGGAGACCGGATCCTGCTGCGCGGCCCGCGCCGCCCCCGCCGGGGCCAGAAGGAGCAGGAAGAGCAGGGTAAATCGAAAGAATCGAGTCAAGATAGCTCCCTCGCATGCTCGTATTCAGTGTTGAGTGTTGAGTGTTAAGCGTTGAGTGTTGAGTGCCACACTCAACACTCAACGCTTAACACTACGCCGCAGGCGGCGCGGTCAGCTCCTGGTGGCGCTGCTGGGCGTCGTGATAGTGCTTGAGCAGGCTCAGGGTATCGTTCAGGTTCTTCTCCTTCTCGCCGCGCTTAAAGGCGAGCTGGTAGTCATTGATCTTTTGAACGACATCGCGCGGGCGCGGCACGTGGTCGAAGGTAAACTTCCCGCCGCCGCCGGCCGTCTCCAGCACCACATTGCCGTAGCCGAGCAGGTTGCTGATGAAGGTCGTCTCGAAGGAGACATTCGTGACCGCGCCGAGGCTGGCCTGGCGGCGGTCCTCGGGGCCGAAGGGCTTCTTCTCGATATCGATCACATTTGTCTGGCTGAGGATGTAGAGGTCGTTGCGATGATCCTCGATCTCCCAGGATGCCCAGGCCACAAAGGAGATAATCAGCGCGGCCGTGGCCACGCCGATCAGGGCCGGGCCGGGCTGAAGCAGGCTCGTGCCGATAGCGATCACCAGCAGGCCGCCGAAGAGCATGAGCACCGGGCCGATCAGGGCGCGCACGGCGAAGATCCAGTGGGCGCGCCATGTGATCGTGCCGTTATCCTCGTTGATCTCGGGGTTCTCGTGGAAGAGCCAGCGCAGCCAGCGGACTCCCTGCGATGTCTTGATATCCTTCTTGAAGACCTTCTTCTCGCCCTGGGCGTTATAGACCTTCGTCTCGATCATGCGGTCGAACTCGGCGGCCGTGTGCTGCTTACGGTAGGAGTTCACCTCGCCCATGATCTTCTGCTGCATGAGCTTAGGGTTCGCCGCCGATTCGAAGGTGATCTGGGAGCCGATACGGGCCGACTTGACGATCACAACGCCATAGCCCAGCCAGTGCTGGCTGTAGGTCTTCGTCGAGGCCACCACATCCTGGATATCCTCAATATAGATCTGCTCCTGGACGCGCCGCTCGATCAGCTTGGGGATGAAGACCTCGTCGTTATCGTAGACGACGCGCTTATTCGTCAGGATCAGCTCATCGTTGAGCCAGTCGTAGGTACCAAAGAAGGTGAAGAGCAGACAGATCGCCGCCAGGATGAACAGAATAATATTCACCGCATCAAGCGTCTGGCTGACAAACATCATCGGGTCGATGAAGAGCAGCCGCCCGCCCTGATAGCGGTAGTAGATCACCAGCAGCAGCACCGCGCCGGCGCCGAGCAAGATATTGCGCGTGCGCAGATCTCCCGCCATCGGCTTCTTCTTCCCCGAGGTGCGAATCCACAGCGAGGTCCAGAGGAGCGCGAGCACCATGGCGACACCGATCAGCAGCCAGTTAAAAAAGTCGAAGCCGACCGGCTCGCCGGTATCGGTGACGAGGAAGCTGCCGCCGATACTGCGATAGAAGGCGAGGCCGCCAAAGAAGATGATCCCGAGCACTGGCCCGATCAGGCGTGTGAGCAGGACAATCCAGTGCCGCCCAGTCACGTGCAAGATCTGCTCACCCTCGCTCAGATCCAGCGCCTCAGAGGCATCCTCAAGCAGCAGGTCTTTGAGAAAGTTCACCATACGCTGGCTCCTCAAGATTCCGAGATTGAGCGTTGCCGATGGGTGTGGCGGGGCGGCGTGTCAGCCTGCGCGCCCGGCGATATAGTCCATGATCCAGTCCACCTCAGCCTCGGGCGAGAGCCCGTCGTTCTTGAGCATCACCGCATCAGCGGCGGGGCGGAGCACATGCTGATCCATATCATCGCGGCGGGCGAGGTCAAAGCGCACCTCATCGAGGGGGCGCGGGTCTCGCTGCTGGCGTCGCTCGATGGCGCGACGGCGGGCGCGCTCGTCGAGCGACGCCTCCAGGTAGATCTTCAGCGGGGCGTCGGGCATCACAACGGTGCCGATATCGCGGCCGACCATCACCACCCGGCCGCGGCGCCCGATCGCCTGCTGCTGGCGGACCATCTCGCGGCGGACGCCGGGGTAGCGGGCGGCGAGCGAGACCCCGCGCTCAACCTCAGGGCTGCGGATGGCCCATGTCACATCGACCCCATCGGCGAGGACGGTGTACTGGCGGCCGTCAGCTTCACGCGGCGGAGCAACCTCGATCACAATCCGCGCTGCCAGATCCTCCACCTCCTCGGGCACAGCGAGATCGACCCCCTCTTGCAGGGCGGCCAGGGTGAGGGCTCGGTACATGACGCCAGTATCGAAGTAGAGGTAGCCGAGGCGATCGGCCAGCAGCGCGCCGAGCGTGCTTTTCCCCGCGCCTGCCGGGCCATCGATCGCGATCACGAGCGGTTGCTGCATAGCGTTTACAGTTCAGACGGGGCGCCGCCCTTATACACTGGCGGGCACGCTGATTTCTTGCGGCATAAGGCAGGCCATATTGTAGCATGACGTGCTTATAGGTGGCAAGTGTTTGCGGGCGGCTGATAGGGCATGCGCAACGTCGCTGGCGGCTGAAGCCGCGTCGCGGGGGGCCTGCGGCCGACCGCCCACCTTCGTGGGCGGATCCGGCGTCGGCCTGCGCCAACGCCCGGCGCAACGCGCCCCGCCGGCGCGACTCCAGTCGCCAGCCGGGGGGGTGCTCAGGACGATGCACATGCCCTGGGGCGGCGAACAGGGCATGCGCACAGCGACACCCGCGCCCTGGCGCGGGTGTCGCTGTATCGGCCCATCCTGAGACTCGCACGGCGATCTAGCTGCGGAGGACGCGCAGCACCATCTCCTCGGCCGAGATCGTGAGGGGTGCAGGGCCTACCTGCCGCGCCGGCTCGCTGGCCCGTGACAGCAGCCGATTGAAGAGCCCGCCGCGCTGGGGGGTGGCCGGCTCTGGCTCCTGCCCCTGCCCCTGGTGCCGCAGGTCGATCAGGCTATCCCGCGACAGCTGCGCGATCGCCTCAGCGACATCGATCATCGCCCAGCCGAGATCATCGGTGATCGCCCTGATCGTATGCTGACCATCGATCCGGTCGAGGATCTGATGATGCGCCGGGCCGACTCGACGTATGGCCAGCTCGAAGGGGATAATCAGCGCCGGGATGAGGTCGAGCGAGGTGATGGATGGCCGAACTGCCGCCCAGCGATGCGCCAGGCGCTCGGCAGTCTGCAGGTGGTAGTCCATATCGCCCCAGAGCGACTCCTGGTCGCTCGTCACATCACTCACGAAGCTAAAGTTGGCCCGATGAAGCGCAAACAGGCCCGCAAGGGCATCTAGCCCGGCGCTGTCACGCGAGTCACAGTGGTAGAGGTGGCCGTCACGGAAGTAGATATGGCCGGATGCCGAGTCGGTGTAGATATTGAGCACGCCTGTCACCGAGCTGTAGGCGATCATCTCAATAAGTTCGCGCAGCGGGATGTCCTCGGTGGTGCCTTCAAGCTTCACAAGATTGCTCCCTGACAATGCTGGTGTGTCCAAAGAGATGGGGCAGGGTGCCGGTACGATTTCGATTCTATCACGCTGGTATAACCAACTGTAGCGGAACCAGCGTCTGTAGTGAAAGCGCACTCATATACATACACGGTGCCATGTCGGTTGCGGGAAGTATATCATGGCCTTAACGAAAAATAAACTATTACTTTTGGCAAACGCTACTAGCACCGATAACAGAGCGCAGAGCGCAGAGCGCATCAGAAGGCGATCAGGCGCATCAATGCTGGCTCAGCCGTTCTGCCCGCCGCACGAAGGCTCGCCGACCGGCAGGCCGACGAGCTCCATGAGGCGCAGGGCGTTCGTGGTGGCGGCGATGCCGGGGCGAAGGGTGTAGTCGAAGCGCATCGTGGCCCCTCCCGCATCCTCGGCGATCTGCTCGCGGAAGTGGGCTAGATCGGCCGATGCGGCGATAGAGCCATCATCAGCCAGGGCCAGGTCGTGGGTGGAGACCGCGCCGATAGCGCCGAGTGAGACGAGGTGACGGATCACGCGGCGGGCGGCGATCTGGCGCTCGGCGCTGTTCGTCCCGTGGAGAATCTCGTCGAGCAGGTAGCAGACGACCGGCCCGCCGGCGGCGTGGGCCGCCTCGGCGGCGTCCACGATCTCGCGCAGGCGACGCAGCTCGGCCATGAAGTAGGAGACCCCCTGGGCGAGCGAGTCCTGGACGCGCATGCTGGTGGCGAGGGTTATGGGCGGCAGGCGCAGCTCGGCGGCGCACACCGGCCCGCCGGCCTGGGCCAGCGCCACGTTCATGCCCACGGCGCGCAGGAAGGTGCTCTTGCCAGACATGTTCGAGCCGGTGATCAGCAGGAATCTGCCGGGCGGGCCGATCTGCACGTCGTTGGTCACGCAGCGCTCGGGGGGGAGCAGCGGGTGGCCAAGGCCGCGGGCGATGATCGTCGGCGGGCCGCCCTCGACGAGGGTGGGGAAGGCCCAGCCGGGGTTGTCGTGGCGCAGGGCCGCGAGGGCGGCCAGGGCCTCTAGGTCGCCCACGGCGGCCAGCCAGGGGCCGAGGCGCGGCCCGGAGATGCGGCGCCAGCCCTCGGCTAGGGCGATCACCTGGAAGCTCCAGAGCAGGCCGAACTGGAGCAGCGGGTAGAGGATCGAGCGGCTGTACTCGGCGAGGGTGGCGATGGCGCTGAGCCGGCGCAGCTGGGCGTCGGCGCGCAGCCCGCCGGCGGCCAGCTCGGCCTGGATGCGGCGCAGCTCGGGGGCGGCCGCCGGGGCGTCGGCGGCGAGGCCGAGCAGCCGGCTGTAGGCGGCCAGCAGGTCGTGCCGGTCGTAGAGCTGGGCCAGCGGCTCAAGGGTGTATGCGCCGAGGGCGATGGTGAGGATGATGTTCAGGCCGAGGAAGGCCAGCCAGAGCGGCCAGGGGGTGAGCCCGGCCGCCTGGGCAGCGGCGGCGAGCACGAGCAGGGCCGGCGAGCCGATCGTCAGGGCGCGGATCGCCGGGCGGCCGAGGGGCGAGGGCGGGCCGGCGGCCCAGGCGGTGAAGCGCTCGTAGGCGGGCTGGCCCTCGGCGGCGAGCCGGCAGAGCAGGGCGATCTCATCGCGCAGGTCGATGGCCGTAGCCAGCTCGGCCACGGCCTCCTGGCGCGCGCGGATCACGGCGGGTGCGGCCGGGCGCAGCAGCCAGCCCTGGAGCGTCGCCTGGCCAACGTGGGTCTGCGGCGTGCTCAGGAGGTGCTGGAGCGAGGCCTGGCCGAGCAGGTCGAGGTCGAAGGCGGTCGCGTCGGGGGTGGCCGGGGGCGGCGGGCGGCGCAGCGGCAGGGCGGCCCAGTCCCGCCGCAGGCGCAGCAGGCCATCGGCGCTCAGGTCGTGCAGGATCGTGTAGCGCCGGCGCAGGTCGCCCAGGTATCGGTGGTAGGCGACGAGGGCCAGGAAGGCGACCCCGCCCGCCGCGCCGAGCCAGATCAGCCAGGGCGCATCGCGCCACCAGCCGGCGCCGGCGGCGGCCAGGGCGGCGACGAAGGCGACCAGGCGGAGGTTGGCGATGCGCCCCCAGCGCAGCGCGTAGCGGTTGCGGCTGGCGGCGAAGCGCGCGGCGCGCGCGGCGTAGACGTGATCGGGGCGCTCAGGCATTATACCATTTCAGATTGCAGATTTTGGATTGCAGATTGCCGCGCATGGCGTTCCAACGCGTTCTAGCTACAGCACCTATGCGGGTGACACTCCGCAGGGGCTAAAGCCCCACGGCTTCTCGTGAGCCATCCGTTGGATGTACCTCCCGAGCTACATGCCCCGTGTCTGGGGAACTACGGCGCACAAATGCACGCCGATACTTGACGGAGCCAACCTGTACATGGCCGAACTCACCATGCACCGCCTGACTCTCCTGATTGACGGCCCCTACGGCGTCCCGATGGCCGACAAACCCACAGCGGGCGCAGCGGTAGTTGCGTCCCTTGGGTTTGTTGTGATGACCACAGGCGGGGCATGTCTTGGAGCTATACGCCTCGCTCTGCCGCTCCAGGGCGACCCCTTCGGCGGCGAGCTTGTAGACCAGGAAGGCGATCTGTCGCCCGTGCGACCAGCCGCTCACCTTCTGCTGGGCGTTGCGGTTCAGCCGCTTTCCATTGGCGATGTCGCGGATGTCGCCTACCACCAGCCGCTTCGCGCCTTCGGCCTTGGCGTGGTTGGTGATCGCCCGCGTGACCTTGTGCTCAATATCGCGCCGCTGACGATCATTGCGAGCCAACAGGTAGGTCTTGCGCCGCTGCAGCTTCTTCCAGCGGCGGCTGCGCTTGGTGAGGCGGCTCTGCCTCGTCTGAAGGCTGGCGAGCCGCTTGTTGCGGTACTGGTTCAGCGCCCGCAGGTCGCGGGCCGTAAAGATCACCACGTCGCCCGCCTCGTTGGCAATCGCCGCCGGGTGGATCTCGCCCAGGTCGGCGGCGAGGGTCTGCCCCTCGCTACGCAGGGGCGTCTCCACCCCGTCGTCTACCACCAGATGCCAGCGATGCCGCTTGGCGATCAGGTCGTACACCAGCCGCATCTCGACAAAGGCCGTCTTGGGCATAGTGGCGAGGTCGGACGGCAGCACGACGGCGACCGGCTCCAGCCCACGGGCACGAGCCAGCAGGAGCCCGCCGTCTTTGAGGCGAATGCCCGTCGCTTTCCAGCTTGTGGTGCGGTAGAACTTCCGTTTGTGTGGATACTTCCCGCCCTCGGCGCGGGTGGCCTTGGCGGTCTTGCACGCCTTGTAGAAGGCTTGTTGTGCGGCGTCCCGGCTGTGGGCGTGCAGCGTGGTCGGGCTAAGCGAGTCGTTCAGCTTTTCGGCAGCACCCTGCGAGAGCCAGTGGCCGGTGCGCCGATAGATGCGGTAGTGCCACACCAGGGTGTCGGTGTAGACCCGCCCGCTCTCGCGGTTAAGCGCGTCTGCTTCGCTGCGGGGCAGGTGGCACTCAAGGATGTGCGTGCGAATCATGAGCCGAGACTCGCAAGACCTGCCGCAAGAATCGCACGCGCCCGCGCCACGGATCTCCGTTCCTCCTCGCTGGCTTCTCGAATAGTCCAACCGTAAAAAGCGCCCGCCGCGTTCATCTCGATGACGCATATCCAGCCTTCTGGCGGACGTGGCACATGGAAGTCAGGGTTGAGCTTACACGAACTGTGAGAACAGGTATAGCCGTCGCATTTGATGATCTTCGATGGACGTACATGCTGCGTGCGACCGCATCCAGCGCATGCAATCTCAATCTTCGGTTCGTCTGATTTGCGAGTCACCGCGTTGCTCCTTCTGCCGGGCTTCCAACTCGCGCATAACGAGCCGATCAAGTGCGGCAAGCATCGTCTCGCCCGTAAGCGCAGCCAGTAAGCGTAGCTTCTGGTAGGTGGACATCCAGACCTTGATCGTTCGGTATTCCATAGGCGTAATTATACAACAATTACGCCTAGAACACAAGTGCATAACACAGAACATCGCAAGCAATGAAGGGAATATCATTGCTTGCGATGTTCTAGCTAAAGCCAGCGAGAAACCCGCCTAACCGCTCGGCTAAAGCATGGCGGCTTGCGGCGGGTTTAATCGGTCACTCAAGGGTACGACGCAGAGGTAATCTGCAATCTGCAATCTGCAATCTGCAATCTGCAATCTGCAATCTGCAATCTGCAATCTGCAATCTGCAATCTGCAATCTGCAATCTGCAATCTGCAATCCACAATCCACCTACGCCGCGTGGTAGGGCGGGATGGTGTAGATGTAGCTCTCAAGCTGCTCGATCTGGAACGCCTTCTCGGCGATCAGCTCGGCGATCACGTCGCGGATAGAGATCATGCCGATCACCTGCTCACCAGCGATCACCGGCAGGTGGCGCATGCGGCGCTCGTTCATCAGCGCCATACACTCGGTGATCGTGTGGTCGAGGCCGACAAAGAGCACCCGCTCGGTCATGATATCACGTACCGGCGTGCTGTCGCTCGGACGGCCCTCCAGCACCATCTTGCGAGCGACATCGCGCTCGGTGACGATCCCGACGAGGCGGGGGCCGTCCTTGACGAGCAGGGCGCCGATGTCCTTCTCCGCCATCAGGCGCAGGGCGTCGCTCACCGAGCTCTCCGGCGTTGTCGACCAGGTTCGCAGCGGCCGGGATTCCAGGATTCTGCGCACGGTCTTCATTGGCGGTGCCCTCCTTGCTTGGTGCATCTCGTGAATAATATCTTTGGGGTATGCTAATTATAGCTGTCCTTCACTGGTTGGACAGTATATGTTTGGGGGATCTTTCTCAACACAGGCAGGGCATGTGCACCGTCGCTGGCGGCTGAAGCCGCGTCGCGGGGGCCTGCGGCCGACCGCCCACCTTCGTGGGCGGATCCGGCGTCGGCGCAGGCCGACGCCTGGCGCAGCGCGCCCTGCCGGCGCGACGTCAGTCGCCAGCCAGGGGGGCGCGCAGGACGTTGCACATGCCCTGTCAACACAGGGGGCTGAGCCCTAGACACCGGCGAGAGCGGGTATACTATCGTTATCCGAACGCCACCCACCGTATACGATCGTTTGTCATGTGCGCACCCCAACCGCTACGGCTCCATCTCCTGGGCGCCTTCAGGATCGCGCCCGAGCAGCCCGCGCCGGCGCTGCGGCGTAAGGATCGCGCCCTGCTGGCGTATCTGGCCATCACGGGGAAGGCCCAGCCGCGCCGCGCCCTGATGGATCTCTTCTGCCAGGGGGCGAACGCGCCGGCGCGGGCGCTGGCGGTGCTGCTCAGCCGCATCCGCACGCAGCTCGGCGCGGCCGCGCTGCTTGGTGATGACGAGTCGGTGCGGATCGACGAGGGCTTGGTGTGGGTGGATGTGGCCGCGTTCCAGGGCGCGCTCGGCGGCGATGTGGCCTCCCGCCCGATCGCCCAGCTGGAGGCAGCCGTCGCGCTGTACCGCGCGGACCTGCTCGATGGGCTGGCCTTGAGCGACGCGCCCGAGTTTGAGCTGTGGCTGCTGGGGCAGCGGGCGCACATGCGCCACCTCCAGGAGCGCGGGCTGATGGCGCTGATCGAGCGCCACATCGCCCAGGGACAGCTGGGCGCGGCGCTGGGGTATGCCCGCCAGCTCGGCCAGCACAACCCCTTGCTTGAAGAGGCCCACGGCCAGCTGATCTGGCTCTACGCCCAGACCGGCCAGCGCGACGCCGCGCTTCGCCAGTACGAGCAGTGCCGCGCCCTGCTGCGGTCCGAGCTCGGCGTCGAGCCGACCGACGCCCTCCAGCGGCTGCATCTCGCCGTCATGGGAGGAGATCTGGCGCGGCCCTACCACCGCGAGGAGAAGGGCACCGCCCCCAGCGCGCCCCTGCCCGCCGCCGGCTTTGTGGGCCGCGCCGCCGAGCTGGCGGCGCTCCACGCCGCATGGAGGCGGGCCCAGGCCGGGCAGGGGGGGGTGATCATGATCGCCGCGCGGGCCGGCGGCGGCAAGACCCGGCTGACGCACGAGCTGACACGCCATATCCCGGCGGCGTCCGTCTCCGCCGGCCACTGCTACGAGTCCACGCGCGCCCTGGCCTACCAGCCCTGGCTGGAGATTCTTGAGTCCCATGTGCAGCGGCTCGACGATGCCACCTTGCAGCAGATCCCGCCCGCTGCCCAGTCCTACGTGAGCCGCCTGCTGCCGGGGATGGCGCGTCGGCTATCCCCGGCAGCAGGCGCTTCCGGCGTGATCGACGAGCCCGAGCGGCTGTTCACCGCCGTCGTCGATCTGCTCGCCCACACCCCGGCCGGACAGCCGAGCCCCTGCCTGCTGCTCTTGGACGACCTTCAGTGGGCCGACGAGGCCAGCCTGCGCCTGCTACACTACGTCTCGCAGCGCATCGGCCGCTTCCCCTGGCTGTTGATCGGCACATATCGCGCCGAGGAGGCCGCCGATACGCCGGCCCTGATGATGCTTCTGGACGATTTCGCCCGGCGGGCCATCCCGCGCCTGGAGCTCGGCCCGCTGGCCGCCGCCGACATAGCGGCGCTGGCCGGGCATGTCTGCCCGCAGCTGGCCCCCGACGGGCGCGGCCGGCTCACGGCGCTGCTGGCCCGCTCGACGGGCGGCAACGCGCTGTTTGTCACCGCCGTGCTGCAGGATCTGGCCGGCGCCGCGCAGCTGCCGGCCGAGCTGCCCGTCCCGGCCGGCGTACACGACCTGGTGCTGCGGCGGCTGGGGCGGCTGCCGCAGAGCGACCGCCAGGTGCTGGAGACTCTGGCGGTGGCCGGCGATGGCCTCGGGCTGGCCCAGCTGCAGCAGCTCAGCGCGCGCACCGAGGAAGAGACGGCCGAGGCGCTTGAGCGGGCGCTCGCGGCGGGGCTGGTGCTGGCCGCAGACGATGCCGCGCCGGTGCGCTACCGCTTTCACCACGACCTGGTGCGCGAGGCGGTGTACGCGACGCTCTCGACCGTGCGCAGGCAGCGGCTGCACCGGCGCATGGCCGACTGGCTGGGGCGCGGCGCGGCGCGCCGGCCGCTCGCCGGCCGCCAGGAGCTGGCCGGGCGCATCCTCTACCACGCCCTGCGCGGCGAGGCCTTCGACCTGGCCTTCGCCTGGGCGCCGCACGCCGCGGCCCACGCCCGCCAGATCTTCGCCTACCGCGATATGATGCGCATGATCGGCTCGATGCGCGAGGCCTTTGCCCACTGCCATCTCTGGCCCGACTTCGACCCCGATGCGGCCGAGCCCGAGCTGTTCGATCAGCTGATGTGGTGGCTCTCGTATAGCTGGGCGCTGGGCGAGCCTGCGGCCGAAGAGACGGCGGCGCTGCAGCAGGCCGAGGCGCTGCTCGATCGCCACCCATCGCCGCTGCGGGCCGCCAAGCTGGCCTTTGTGCGCGCCCGGATGACCCTCGACTACGCCGAGGCCATCCCGGTGATGCTCGACGCCCACCGCCAGTTTCTCTATCTGGAGGAGCCGACCCTGGCGGCGCTGGCCATGGCCGAGGCGGCCAGCGCGGCGATCACGCTGAGCCGCAACCGCGAGGGCCGCGCGCGCTACGCGCAGGCGCTCGCGCTCTACCGCGAGGAGCACGACGGCCCCGGCGAGATCCGCTGCCTGGCCGGGCTGGCCTGGGCGGCGCTCAACCTGGGCGAGATCGCCCTGTCGATCCGCTCCTCACAGCAGGCCCTGGCGATCAGCCGGGCCCGCGGCGACAAGCTCGGCCAGGCCCAGGCCTTGCTCAGCCTGGCCGCCGCCTGGGCCTTCTACTGCGCCCCAGATATGGTCGAGGTGTTCGCCGCCGAGGCGCGGGCGATCTACGAGCAGATCGGCCTGCCGCTGCGGGCCATCCGCCCCGCCCTCTATATCGGCGCGGCCCACGATATGCGCGGCGATGCGCCGGCGGCGCTGGCAATCTATGAGGATGTGCTGAACCAGGCCCTCGCCCAGCAGGACACCTGGGTCGCCGGGTGGGCCGCCCAGCTGGCCGGGCGGATCGAGCTGCGCCGCAGCCGAATCGACGCCGCAGCCGACCGGCTGGGCCAGGCCCGCGCGCTGCGGCTCCAGTCGGGCGAGCGCCAGAACCAGGTCAGCGACCTGGCCTGGCTGGGCCGGCTGGCCCTGGCCCAGGGCGATGTCGCGGCCGCGCTGGAGCGCACGGCGCAGGCCGTCGCCCTGCTCGACGCATTCGCCGGCGAGTACTACGTCTGGGAGCAGCCCGACGTGCTGATGTGCCGCGCCGAGGCCCTGGCCGCCGCCGGGCTGCCGGGCGCGGCGCTGGCCGCCGCCCGCCGCGCCCACGACACGCTGCGCCAGTTCGCCGCCCAGATCGACGACCCGCAGCTGCTGGCCCGGTTTCTGGCCTACCCGCCGAACGCGCGGGTGATGGAGATGACAGGGTGACGGGGTGATGGGGTGATGGGGTGACGGGCTGACGGGGTGAGCGTGTCATCTTGTCGCCTTGTCATCATGGAAACAGGTTTGGAAACCGCGGGCCGCTATGCTGGGCGCATCCTTTCACGCCGAACAGGAAGCGAGAGCATATGCGACCAGTCAGACCCCTGCTGGCCCTGACCCTGGTGCTCGCCGTCGCGCTGGCCGCGACCGGGCTGCCGGGCGCCACGCCGGCCGCCGCGCAAACCGCCGGACAGACCTATGTCATGATCGAAGACTTCGAGGGCAGCAATGGGGTTTTCTGGAACCCACAATCGAATCCGTACTTCAATCACAGCTTTACGCTTCCTGATGAGTGGGACGGTTCCGGGTGGTTCCCGGATGACCCTATGCCGCCGTCCCCGTCGGGGACCTTTACGCTGTATGCCCTCAATGAAGATCGCATCACGTTCAACCTGCCTGGCACCGCCAGCGTGACCGAGGCCCAGATATGGGGCTGGGGAGCGCCCTCACTCAATGGGGGCGCGGTTGGGCGCGGGCGCGTGGTCTTCGAAGGCACAGGCGATACCAAGACGTTCACGTTCTCTGGCGCCACAAAGCAGTGGACGTTGTTCAAGGCTTCCGAGACCGACCTCGGCGATAACGGTCGGCTGCTGGGCGCCATCGCGGCCATACGCCTGAAAGACATGGGCGGCATCGGCTCCGCAGGCCCCTTTTTCGACAGCCTGCGGATCGTCGCGGTCACGCCGCCGCGCCGCGCCGATCTGGCTCTGACGATGAGCGGCCCGACATCGCCGCTGACCCCGGGGAGCACGGTGAGCTACGACCTGACCGTGACCAACAGCGGGCCGGAGGGCGCGCCGGGCGTCGTCATCGAAGACGTGTTGCCCTACGGCGGCACGTTCGTGGCCGGCGGGAGCTCCAGCGCTTGCCAGCTGATCAATGAGCGGGTCCGGTGCGACCTGGGCACCCTGACCGTCGGCGCCGCGCAAACCGTGACGATCGCGGTTCAGGTTGGGGGTGCGACCTGCGCCACGTTCGCCAACCGCGCATCGGTGACCGCGCGCGCGTATGACAGCAATCTGGCTAACAACACAGCCGTCCATACCGCGACCACCTCCAACCCGGCCTGCGCCGATTTCGCCGTCGAACTGACTGCTGGGCCGGTGCCGGTCGATCCCGAGGTCATTTTTACGTACACCCTGACGGTGCGCAACGCCGGGCCGGATACCGCCGGTGCAACGGTCAGCGCCACCTTGCCCTACGAGGTCTTTCAGATCGGTATCGCCAGCGATGCTGGCGTCACCTGTAGCGGGCAGCGCCAGATCTCGTGTACGGTCGCGCCGCTGGCGCCGGGCCAGCAGGCCCAGGTCTTCGTCACGGCCAAACTCTCGATCGCGGCGACGGGCTTGATTGAGACGACCGCCGCGGTCACGCCTGCGATCAACGATCCGCGATCCGAGAACAACACCACGCGGTTCCGCTTTACGGGCGGAACGGCGTACACCTACACCCTGATCGCGGAGGCCGGCGTGGGCGCGCTGGCCAACTACGACGAAGTTCACGGCGTGGACATGAACGAGAACGGTGAAGTCGCGTTCTGGGCCAGCCACGGGAACGGCGTCGATGGCAACAACACCTATTTGTACGACGATTGGGCCGCCTTTGTCGGCGACGGCACGACGACCACGAGACGGTTCGGGCTGAGCGATCTGACGCCGGTGGCCGAGCCGTTGCAGCAAGTCTGGGGCTCCTGTCTCTCGATCAACGACGCCGGCTGGCTGGCGACCGAATCGGTTGTCTTTGATTCGACCGATACCGTTCTCGGCCACACGAGCGGCAACGTCCTGCACCTCATCGACCCGAGCGGCGCCCGCGTCCAGCTGGCCTCGGCATCGCAGGCGGTCGACGGCTCAACCTTCGAGCGATACGGCAACCCGGTGCTCAACAACCTCAATCAGGTTCTGGCTACAGTCCACACATCGGACACCCTGCCAGGCGTCAGCCTGCTCCTGTTCGCGGGGGGCCAGCGGACTGAGCTCTATCACACGGACAATCGGATCGATAACATCGGGCTCAATGACCGTGGCGATTACGCTTTTGTGGAGGCTATCCGCGGGTACCCGTACACCCGATACAAGCTGTGGGTGTATTCGCACTGGGGTTCCTCGGTTTTGGCGAACGACATCTTGCCCCACGACACCCGCCCAGTGACTACCTTTTTTGGCCCGATGACTCTCAACAACCAACGCCAGGTCGCCTACAGCCAGCTGGTGAGGGACACGAGTTCGGGCCTGATCGTCGAGAATTTCCACACAGTCAGTTCCTCGCCGGCCATCACCTGGGGCTCGATCGCCGCACAGACGGAGTACGGCCACCGCGTGAACCAGACCGGGATCAACGATCAGGGGCGCTACGCCTACAGCGGAGCGATCAGCGCGATGAACAGACTGAAGATCGGGATCTTCACCGGCCCGAACTTCCTGGCGAACCGGGTCGTGGCGTTTTCGTCGACCGTTCTCTCGGGCTGGGGCACCTACCTCCTCGGCTCGACCGCGCACGACGACCGCAGCTCCTGCACCATCCCGATCAACAACGCCGGCCAGGTCGCATTCTCGGCGCTGCTAGACGACGGCCGGTTCGTCGTGGTGCGCGCCGACCCGACTCGCGACAACGATGGCGACGGGGTGACCGACTGGGACGAGCTGGGCGCGCCAAACTCCGGCGACGGGAATGGCGACGGCATCCCCGACTCGGTTCAGCCCAATGTGACCTCGGTCGCCAATTCGGTCGACGGCCGGGCCGTCACCTTCGTCGCCGACCCGAACTACACGCTGACCAGCGTGCGGGCGGTGGCCAACCCCGCGCCGGGCAGCCCGCCGGCCGGCACCTTCTCGCTGGGATACTTCGCCTTCGAGCTGACCGACCTGCCGGCGGGCGGCAGCGCCACGGTCACGGTGACGCTGCCCGGCGCGGGCGTGCAGAGCTGGTGGAAGTACGGCCCGACGCCGGGCAACCCGACGCCGCACTGGTACGACTTCAGCTACGACGGCACGACCGGCGCCGAGATCAACGGCAACATCGTCACCCTGCACTTTGTGGACGGCGGGCGCGGCGACAGCGACCTGGCGGCCAACGGGACGATCGTCGACCCGGGCGGGCCGCTGGGCTACCCCTATGCGACGCATCTGCCGCTGGTGGCGCGTTGAGCACAGACAATGAAACGTAACCTGCTCGTCCTGGTCGCCATCCTGGCCGCGATCCGGCTGCTCGACGCCATCGTGTCGCTGCTGATAGCGCTGGCGTCATCATAGGCATACGTCCATCAGACGCCCATGCGCCGGGCGCACAGCTCCGCGCTGAACATGGCCGCGTATCGGCTATCGGCTATCGGCTATGTCCACCTCAGCGTGCGATCAGCTGTCGCCGGTGGCCAGCCGCCCGGCGGCCGGGCGGGCCTGCCCAGATACCTCGGCGGGTCGCTCGGCCAGCGCGACTGCGGCGAGCAGCACCAGCCCGATCCAGACCAGGTCGGCCATCAGCAGATGGATGAGCTGCATCCAGATCGGAGCCTTGAGGCTGACATTGAGCCCGCCGCCGAGGATCTGGAGCAGGAACAGCCCGGCCAGCCCGTAGGCCAGCCGACGGGCGACCGGGCTCGGGCTGGCCTGGAGTACGGCGCGGGCGAGCAGCAGACTCGATAGGCCGACCAGGATGCCCAGGATGGGGTGGATCACCCGTAGCTGGACGATCGGGTGCGGGCCGCCGCCGATCGGCTGGCTGACCCCGCCGGGCAGCGCGCCGAGCTGGAGCAGGGCCAGGCCGCTGGTCAGCCGGTGCGAGAACTCGACCAGCTGCTCGGCGCCGGGCGCCTGCGGGATGACCTGGCCATCGCAGAGCGGCCAGTGGGCGCCGCAGCCGGCCCCCGAGCCGCTGGCCCGCACAAACGCGCCCCAGAGGATGACGAGCAGGTTATAGCCAAGGTTGGCCCAGGCGAAGGCGGCGAAGCTTCGCTTCATGTGAAGGCTCACTTTCTCGGTGACAGGTGGGTCTGCGGGCATCATAGCACAGCCGCCTGCCTGCGGGGGCTTTTGGGCGCTAGCCCTCTGTCACGGCGTGGCGCCGACGAGCTGGCGGGCCATGGCCGCGATCACGCCGGGGCGGGCCTGGAGCGCGTAGCGGTCGTTCTCGACGCCGAAGGTCACGCCGTCCTCGCCCAGGTTGTAGCGCTCCACGCTCGCCAGATCCAGGCCGCGCAGCGCCCAGGCCAGGCCGATGATCTGATCGCGCGGCATATCGGTCTGCACGAAGCCCACCAGGGCGCCGCTGAGGTGCTCGGCCGCGAGCAGGTTGTCGAGGCCGCCGCGCTCGCGCAGGCGGGCGGCGATCGCCAGCAGCACCGCCTGCTGGCGGCGGTGGCGGGCGAAGTCATCGTCGGGGTGGCGCACGCGGCAGTAGGTCAGGGCGGTCGCGCCGTCCATCTGCTGGAGGCCGGGCGCGAAGCGCACCGTGGTAACGCCGTAGCTGGCGGTGGGGAAGTAGTCGTCCACCAGGGGCGCCTCCACATCCACCGTGACGCCGTCGAGCGAGTCGACCAGGCCGATGAAGCCGCGGAAGTCCACGGCGGCCGCGTAGTCGATCGGGACGCCGAGCAGGTCGCCGACCGTCGCCTTGGCGAGGGCCATGCCGGCGCCGGGCGGGCCATCGTGCTCGCCCCAGAGGTAGGCCGCGTTGACCCGGCCCTGGCCGTGGCCGGGGATGTCCACCCAGAGATCGCGCGGGAGCGAGAGGATGGCCACGCGGCCGCGGGCCGGCTCGACCCGCGCCACGATGATCGCGTCGGAGCGCGGGGTGGCCTCCTCGCCGGGGCGGCGGTCGCTGCCGAGGAGCAGGACCGTGACCGGGGCCGGTGCCGCAGGCTGGCCGGGGGCGGGCGCGACGGTGGGCAGGGTGAGCAGCGAGGTGGCCGCCTGGCGCTGGGGCGTGGGCGCGGGCGTGACGATGATCGCGTCGAGGTTGCGGCTCGCGCCCGCGGCGATCCCGCCGAGCCGGCCGAGGCCCAGCAGGATCAGCGCGACGCCGAGCGCGGCGAGGGCGAGGATGCCGATTGGGGGCAGCGCCGGCGGCCCGGCACGT